>NZ_JBHTGN010000004.1:0-447045 GCF_042666755.1 Rossellomorea sp. GCM10028870
GTCTGGTGACAATGGCGAAGAGGTCACACCCGTTCCCATGCCGAACACGGAAGTTAAGCTCTTCAGCGCCGATGGTAGTTGGGGGATCTCCCCCTGTGAGAGTAGGACGTCGCCAGGCAAATGTGAAGAAAGAGTAGCTCTTATGGGTTACTCTTTTTTTGTTGTGTGTGAATCGATAAGTGATTTGAATTTTCCTCTCCACCTCTGTGTGGGATTGGGAGATGATTGGAAAAAGACGCATAAAATGAAAATTAGACGCAAAAACTGTCGGAAATGACGCATAAATTTAAAAAACGACGCAATAACTATCACTTCAGACGCAATCACTTAAGGTCAGAACCAAAGAACCAATGAAATAAAGGTCTCTGTCCCCAAGTCGGAAGCAAAAATTACTAAATTTTCATAGAGTCTATCCATAATTCACTCATTCTCTACTAAAACGTGTAAAAAAATCAATTCTACCATTCTGTTAACTACCAATATCACATCCTTCTTTCAAAACTTTCCAATTAAACCCCAAATTCAAAACCAACTAAAAAACCTAAGTCATGAACATCCCCCCATCCCAATCGACCAACATACCCAGCCAAGCACATCGCTTTTCTTTCTAATGGATCCCTCTTATACTATATACAAGTTCTAAAGGAGGTAATTCACATGACAACTACTAACATGCGTGAACAATACAATGAATACATCTCAAAATTCAAAGAGAAAACTCCTCAGGAAATCCAGGATAAGATGGGAAAAGCGATTGAAGAGCTGGCGAAGTCTGATGATGGTAAAGGTCTCCGTGCAGGGGAGAAAGCACCAAATTTCACATTACCTGACGCGACAGGCAAAGAGATTCAACTGGAAGATATGCTTAAGAAGGGTCCAGTTATCCTTACATTCTACCGTGGCGGATGGTGCCCATATTGCAATATGGAGCTGCGTGCATACCAACAGCTGATGGAAGACATTAAAGAAGCGGGTGCTGAACTGATTGCTGTTAGTCCACAAACACCGGATGCATCCCTTTCTACAAAAGAAAAGAATGAGCTTGATTACGTTGTTTTAAGCGATGAAGGAAATAAAGTGGCAGATGAATATAAGCTTGTTTATAAGCTTCCTCCTTACTTAGTAGAGATATACAAAGGCAAAGGTCTGGATCTGGAGAAAGCGAATGACAGTGATTCATGGACGCTTCCTGTTTCAGCAACGTATATTATTAAGCAGGACGGAACGATTGCTTACGAATACACAAAAGCCGATTATAAAGATCGTGTGGAACCTTCTGAGGTTGTTGAGAAGTTAAAATCGTTATAATCCAAAGCAAGACGGCTTTATGGCTGCGATGACACGCTGCCATAAAGCCGTTTTTTGTTTTAATCAGGTCAAAATAGGAAAGACACAAAGTAGGAGATCAGATTTTCTAGAAATTGTCATCGGGAAATCATTCGTAATTTTTCTTGAAGTGGTTCATATTATGGAATTTTTCTAGTAAAATAGGAACTTAATTTGAGCATACTACAAATAGTAGTGGAGAGAGGAGCATCTTGGTGTTAGACAATAGTTTTGTGATGGTAGCGATTATTTTGATCATCAATGTTGTATACGTATCCTTTTTTACGATCAGAATGATTTTGACGTTAAAGGGTTATCGATATATTGCTGCTTTTGTTAGTACATTTGAAGTAGTGATTTATGTTGTGGGTCTAGGGCTGGTTCTGGACAATTTGAATGAGATTCAGAATCTGATTGCGTATGCGGTCGGTTATGGCCTCGGGGTGATTGTAGGGATGAAAATCGAAGAGAAGCTTGCGCTTGGCTATATTACGGTCAATGTGATTACGAAAGAATATGATAAGGCCCTTCCGAATGAACTCCGTGCAAGGGGCTACGGGGTCACGAACTGGGAAGCCAATGGACTGGAAGGAAACCGGATGGCCCTGCAGATCCTGACTCCGCGAAAGTATGAGATGAAGCTGTATAATACAATTAAAGAGCTTGACCCAAAGGCATTTATCATTGCGTATGAACCGAAAGCGATTCACGGAGGGTTCTGGGTGAAGACAGTCCGAAATATTCGTAAAGGAAAAATAAAAGAATGAGTAAAAAGAAATTATTATTTGAAGTACAAGAAAACGAGAAGATTGCGGATTGTTTAGACCGTATGAAAGAAATGGGTTATATACCGGTAAGACGGATGGAAAAACCTGTGTTTGAAGAACAAAAAGATGGAAAGAAAACAGAGTATGTCCCTATTAAACAGACAATTGTCTTCGAGGGGAAGAAGATTGAAGAGTAAACGCTTCAAATCCGAACATTAATTTTCAGACTTTTATTATCGTTCGATTATTCGTTGACAGAGCCTCTATATCACGTTATGATGGAGACAAATAAACCGAATACCCTCATATAATAATGGGAATATGGCCCATGAGTTTCTACCTGACTACCTTAAATGGTCGGACTATGAGGGAAAGTAGCTGTCTGGATACGAGCTCGTTTGTGGACCCTATCGGATAAAACGGGACCATTCTCTGTAAAATACCCAGATCAATTGCTTTCTCTCAAAAAGTAGAGAACAATTGATCTGGGTATTTTTTGTTAAGAGGGATTAAACTAGGGGAGGTGCCTGTCACCATTATGATATCAGTAATCATGGGAAGTACATCGGACTGGGAGACAATGAAGCATGCGTGTGAGGTATTGGAAGAGTTAGAGATTCCGTTTGAGAAACGAGTTGTATCGGCTCACAGGACACCCGATTATATGTTTGAGTTTGCGGAAGGTGCAAGAGCTCGCGGAGTGAAGGTCATTATTGCAGGTGCAGGCGGGGCTGCTCATCTGCCGGGAATGGTGGCTGCGAAGACCACATTGCCTGTGATCGGGGTACCGGTTCAGTCTAAGGCCTTGAACGGAATGGATTCACTGTTGTCGATCGTGCAGATGCCGGGCGGCGTTCCGGTGGCGACGGTGGCGATCGGGAAGGCAGGAGCTACCAACGCAGGACTCCTTGCCGCACAGATTCTTTCGATAGAAAATACAGAGTTGGCTGCAACTTTGGAAAATAGAAGAGATGCACTACGGGAAAAAGTGATGGAAAGCAGTGATGACCTTGAATAAAAAAACGATTTTACCAGGACAGATGATCGGGATCATCGGCGGAGGACAGCTTGGACGAATGATGGCCCTTGCTGCGAAACAAAATGGCTTTCGTGTGGCCGTTTTAGATCCGGCACCACAATCACCATGTGCCCAAGTGGCAGATCTTGTGATCACGGCCGGTTTTGACCAATATGATGCCCTTTATAGATTGGCAGAAGAGTGTGACGTAATCACATATGAATTTGAAAACATCGATTATGAAGCACTTAAATGGTTGTCGGAGCGTGCCTTTTTACCTCAAGGGGCAGAGCTCATCCGCATTACACAGGATCGCATCATGGAAAAGGAAGCCCTTACACTTGCAGGGGTGAAAGTAGCTCCTTATGCTGTGATTAAACAACAAGAGGATATCTATGATAATATAGAAAAGCTTGGCTATCCAGTGGTTCTGAAAACATCAAGAGGTGGTTATGACGGGAAAGGACAGTATGTGATCCGTGAAGAGAGCGGGATAGAAGAAGCCGCTGCTTTATTGGAGAACGGTCCATGTGTGTTAGAGAAATGGATACCTTTTGAAAAAGAATTATCCGTCATCGTGACACGAAATCCCGATGGACAACAAACCAACTTCCCGGTAGTGGAAAATATTCATGTGGATAATATCTTACATGAAACGATTGCGCCGGCAAGGGTGAGTGAAGAAGTAGCAGATATTGCGATCGAGATGGCGAAGAGAATCAGTGAGACTCTTGATCTAGTCGGAACTCTGGCCATTGAAATGTTCCTGACGGAGGGTGGAGACATCTATATCAATGAGCTGGCTCCAAGACCTCATAATTCCGGTCACTACTCAATTGAAGCATGCGACTTCTCACAATTCGCCCAACATATCAAAGCTGTTTGTAACTGGCCGCTTGTTCAACCAACCTTATTAAAGGACGCTGTGATGGTTAACCTATTAGGAGAGCATATCGAGCCTATTATGAAGGCTGTTCCAAAGCATCCAGACTGGTTTATTCATCTTTACGGCAAGGATGTACCAAAGCCGAAACGTAAGATGGGGCATGTCACTCTTTTAACAAATGATATTGAAGAGACCTTGATGAACATAAACGAAGCTGGAATTTGGAAGGTTCAAGAGAAGATCGGAGGACGACTGGTATGATAGAACGTTATACACGCCCTGAAATGGGAGCAATTTGGACAGAGGAAAATCGTTTTCAAGCATGGCTTGAAGTAGAAATTTTGGCTTGTGAAGCGTGGGCTGAAATCGGGGACATTCCGAAAGAGGATGTTGCGAAGATTCGTGAGAACGCGGGATTCAATGTAGATCGCATTAAGGAAATAGAAGAAGAAACGCGACACGATGTTGTAGCTTTCACCAGAGCGGTTTCTGAAACCCTCGGAGAAGAAAGAAAATGGGTTCATTACGGATTGACTTCTACTGACGTAGTGGATACGGCACTTTCTTATCAATTAAAGCAGGCCAATGACATCATTCTAAAAGACTTAGAGCGATTCGTAGAAATTTTAAAGAACAAAGCGATCGAGCACAAACATACGGTCATGATGGGCCGTACGCACGGAGTTCATGCTGAGCCGACTACTTTCGGTTTGAAGCTCGCCCTTTGGTATGAAGAAATGAAGCGTAATGTTGAACGTTTCAAAGCAGCGGCAGATGGAGTGGAATTCGGTAAGATTTCCGGTGCAGTTGGAACGTATGCGAATATCGATCCATTTGTAGAATCGTATGTGTGTGAAAAACTTGGCATTAAGCCGGCACCAGTTTCAACACAAACACTTCAGCGTGATCGTCATGCTCATTACATGGGGATACTTGCCCTGATCGCGACTTCGATCGAAAAATTTGCCGTTGAGGTCCGTGGTCTTCAAAAGAGTGAAACCCGTGAGGTGGAAGAGTTCTTCGCAAAAGGTCAAAAAGGATCATCGGCCATGCCTCATAAACGTAACCCGATCGGTTCAGAGAATATGACGGGAATGGCTCGTGTAATCAGAGGCTACATGCTGACAGCTTATGAAAACGTGCCTCTATGGCATGAGCGTGATATCTCTCACTCATCAGCGGAGCGTGTAATCCTGCCGGATGCGACGATTGCTCTTAATTACATGCTGAACCGTTTTGGGAATATCATCAAGAACTTGACGGTCTTCCCGGAGAATATGCAGCGCAATATGGATCGTACGCTTGGCTTGATCTACTCTCAACGTGTTCTTTTGGCCCTTATCGATAAAGGGATGACACGTGAAGAAGCGTATGATACGGTTCAGCCGAAAGCGATGGAGGCATGGGAGAAGCAAGTGGCATTCCGTTCCTTGATTGAAGAAGACGACACGATTACGTCAAAGCTTTCTCCAGCGGACATTGATGATTGTTTCGATTACAATTATCATTTGAAGCATGTGGATACGATTTTTGAACGTTGCGGCTTGGTAGAATAAGTCCTTCTGATAATTGAATAGGGCAGGGGTTTTAGCAGAATCCCTCCCTTTTTTTATGGAAATATAGACTGAAGATTGGAAATATTACGTTAACGGGGGGATTTCATATGGAAAAAGGGACACTTTTATATGAAGGCAAAGCGAAACAAATCTTTGCAACACAGGATGAAGATGTTGTTTGGATTCAATATAAGAATTCCGCCACTGCTTTTAATGGGGAGAAAAAAGCGGACATCGACGGCAAAGGGGTTTTAAATAATAAGATTTCGAGCTTGCTATTTTCAAAGCTTGCTGAAAAAGGGATACAGAGTCACTTTATTAAACAGTTATCGGATTATGAGCAGCTGGTCAAACGTGTACGTATCATCCCGCTTGAAGTCGTGGTTCGCAATGTGATTGCGGGAAGCCTTTCGAAGCGACTCGGTAAAGAAGAGGGAACCCCACTTCAGAAGCCGATCATCGAATTTTACTATAAGGATGATGATCTGGGTGACCCACTCATAACGGATGATCACATTGATTTCCTGGAGATTGTTTCACGGGAAGAACGCGCTGAGATAAGAGAAATGGCTCTTGGAGTAAATGAGGTCCTTCAAGGGATTTTCAAAGAAGTGGGAGTCACACTTGTCGATTTCAAATTAGAGTTTGGGAAAGATCGTAACGGTTCAATTTTATTAGGGGATGAAATATCGCCTGACACATGCCGTTTATGGGATGCAGAGACCAACCAAAAGCTGGATAAAGATGTTTTCAGAAGAGATTTAGGCAGTTTAACAGAAGTATATTCAATTATTTTAGAACGCTTAGGAGGAAACAAGCTATGTACAAAGTAAAAGTTTATATCACATTAAGAGAAAGTGTATTGGACCCTCAAGGAAGTGCTGTTAAACATGCGTTACATTCAATGGAATTCAAGGCTGTTGAAGATGTGCGCGTCGGTAAGTATATGGAGCTTACTCTTCCATCTTCTGTGGAAAACGTGGAGGCTGCGGTTGAAGAAATGTGTCACCGACTACTCGCAAACCCTGTCATTGAGGATTATCGATATGAAATCGAGGAGAGTGTGGCTCAATGAAGTTTGCAGTGATTGTATTCCCAGGTTCTAACTGTGACATCGATATGTACCATGCGATTAAAGACGAAATCGGCGAAGAAGTCGAATACGTTTGGCACGATGCTGATAATCTGGAAAACTATGATGCTATTCTATTACCAGGCGGATTCTCTTACGGGGATTACCTTCGTTCAGGTGCGATTGCCCGCTTCTCAAACGTCATGAAAGAGGTCGTGAAAGCGGCGGAGCAAGGAAAGCCGGTTTTAGGTGTATGTAACGGATTTCAGATTTTACTAGAAACAGGCTTACTTCCGGGAGCTATGCGCAGAAATGATAGCTTGAAGTTCATTTGTAAAACCGTTCCGTTAACGGTAGAGAACAATGAAACGATGTTTACGAATGGTTATGAAAAGAATGAAGTAATCCAAATTCCGATAGCACACGGAGAAGGAAATTACTTCTGTGATGAAGATACGATGAACACTCTTAAGGAAAACAACCAAATTGTTTTCACGTATAGTGATGAAAATCCCAACGGTAGTGTGGAGAACATTGCGGGGATTACAAATGAGGCTGGAAATGTCCTCGGTATGATGCCTCATCCGGAACGGGCCATGGACACTTTATTAGGTAGTGAAGACGGGAAGAAACTATTTCAATCGATTGTGAAACACTGGAGGGAAAAACATGTCGTTAATGCTTGAACCAACTTCAACAAAAGTGAAAGAAGAACAGCTTTATCGTGAGATGGGTTTAACAGACGAAGAATTTTCAATGGTGGAAAACATCCTGGGAAGAACACCGAACTACACAGAGACCGGGCTTTTCTCTGTTATGTGGTCAGAGCATTGCAGCTATAAAAATTCGAAACCTGTACTTATGAAATTTCCAACGACAGGTGAAAGGGTTCTTCAAGGACCTGGAGAAGGAGCTGGAATTGTTGATATTGGCGATGATCAAGCAGTGGTGTTCAAAATCGAGAGTCACAATCATCCGTCAGCCATCGAGCCTTTCCAAGGAGCGGCAACGGGTGTCGGGGGTATTATACGAGACGTATTCTCGATGGGGGCAAGACCTATCGCACTCCTCAACTCTTTACGCTTTGGAGAGCTGGATTCTCCTCGTGTTCAGTATCTATTTAAAGAAGTCGTAGCAGGTATTGCCGGGTATGGAAACTGTATCGGGATCCCAACGGTAGGAGGGGAAGTTCAATTTGATGCCTCTTACGAAGGAAATCCACTTGTAAACGCCATGTGTGTCGGTTTGATTGATCATAAAGATATTAAAAAAGGTCAGGCCCATGGTGTTGGTAACACGGTGATGTATGTCGGGGCGAAAACAGGGCGTGATGGAATTCACGGAGCCACCTTCGCATCCGAGGAATTAAATGAAGGGTCAGAAGAGAAGCGCCCGGCGGTTCAAGTGGGAGATCCATTCATGGAAAAATTACTTCTTGAAGCGTGTCTTGAACTCGTTCAGAACGATGCCCTTGTTGGTATACAAGATATGGGAGCGGCTGGTCTTACAAGTTCATCAGCTGAAATGGCAAGTAAAGCGGGATCCGGGATCGAAATGAATCTTGACCTTGTCCCGCAGCGCGAAAGAGGCATGACGGCATATGAAATGATGCTTTCAGAATCCCAGGAGCGTATGCTGATCGTCGTTGAAAAAGGACGTGAGCAAGAAATCGTTGATCTTTTTTCAAAATATGACTTAGAGGCAGTTTCGATCGGTAAAGTAACGGATGATAAGCGTCTACGTCTTCTTCATAAAGGGGAAGTCGTGGCGGATGTGCCGGTAGATGCACTTGCTGAGGAAGCACCGGTTTATCATAAGCCATCTCAAGAAGCGGCTTACTACAAAGAGTTTCAAGCAATGGAAACAGTATCTCCAAAAGTAGACGATTATAAAGAAACCCTTAAGGCGCTCTTGCAGCAGCCGACGATTGCGAGTAAAGAATGGGTTTACGATCAATATGATCATCAAGTAAGAACAAGTACGGTTGTAAGTCCGGGTTCTGATGCAGCGGTCGTACGGGTACGCGGCACTAGAAAAGCCCTTGCTATGACAACGGATTGTAATTCCCGTTACCTTTACCTGGATCCGGAGGTCGGAGGAAAGATTGCGGTAGCTGAAGCGGCACGTAATATCGTTTGTTCAGGAGCGATTCCACTGGCGATTACGGACTGCTTAAACTTCGGGAATCCAGAGAAACCGGAAATCTTCTGGCAGATTGAAAAATCAGTTGACGGAATGAGTGAGGCGTGCCGTGAGCTATCGACTCCTGTCATCGGTGGAAATGTATCCCTTTATAACGAATCAATGGGTACTGCCGTTTATCCAACTCCGGTAGTTGGAATGGTTGGATTGATTGAAGACGTCGACCATATTACTACACAAAGCTTTAAGGAAGCTGGAGATTATATCTTTGTCATTGGTGAAACCCATGAAGAGTTTGGCGGAAGTGAGCTTCAAAAGCTGACTGAAGGAAAAATCTTCGGTAAGGCACCGAAAATTGACTTGAAAACGGAGCTTCGTCGTCAAATGCAGCTTTTAGAAGCGATTCAAAAAGGTCTTGTGGCATCGGCCCATGATATCGCTGAAGGTGGTTTCGCCGTCGCTCTTGCAGAATCCACGTTTGGAACAAATGGATTAGGAGCAAAAGTAGAGCTTTCGGGAGAAAACAATATAGCGGACCTTTTCAGTGAAACACAATCACGTTTCATCGTTTCAGTTAAACCTGAAAACAAAGACGAGTTCGAGAAGCTTGTTCCGGATGCCAAGGCAGTAGGAAACGTAGCAGATCATGAATCAATTACGGTGTCATCAGGAAATGGAGAAATCATCTTACAAGCTTCAGTTGAGGAATTAGAGTCAGCTTGGAAAGGAGCCATCCCATGCCTGCTGAAATCAAAGGCTTAAACGAAGAATGTGGAGTGTTTGGCATTTGGGGACATCCTAATGCCGCACAAATTACGTATTATGGACTTCATAGTTTACAGCATAGGGGACAAGAGGGAACAGGGATCGTCGTTTCTGACGGTGACAAGTTACGTTGCTTAAAAGGGGAAGGCCTCGTAACGGAAGTGTTCCAGGAGGGTACCATCGAGAAGCTTGATGGGGATGCAGCCATCGGTCATGTACGATATGCGACTGCTGGGGGCGGAGGCTATGAAAATGTTCAGCCTCTTCTTTTCAACTCCCAGAATGGCAGCCTTGCTCTTGCCCATAATGGAAATCTAGTCAATGCGAACGCCTTGAAGCATCAGCTTGAAGGACAGGGGAGTATTTTTCAAACAAGCTCGGATACAGAAGTGTTAGCTCACTTGATTAAAAGAAGCGGCTATTTCAACTTGAAGGACCGCGTGAAAAATGCGCTGACCATGTTGAAGGGCGCCTATGCATTTGTGGTGATGACGGAAACAGAAATGATGGTGGCCCTGGATCCGCACGGTCTACGCCCACTATCACTTGGTAAGCTTGGGGATGCTTACTGTGTTGCGTCAGAAACATGTGCCTTTGATATCGTGGGGGCTGAATTTGTACGGGATATCGAGCCCGGGGAACTTGTGATCATCAATGATGAGGGAATGACCTCAGAACGGTTCAGTTTTTCAGGTGGGAATGCGATGTGTACGATGGAATACGTATACTTCTCAAGACCTGACAGCAACATTCAAGGAATCAATGTCCATTCCGCCAGAAAAAGAATGGGAATGGAACTAGCGAAAGAAGCGCCGATTGAAGCGGATGTTGTAACGGGTGTACCTGACTCCAGCATCTCCAGTGCGATCGGCTATGCAGAAGCATCAGGAATTCCGTACGAATTAGGCCTTATTAAGAACCGTTATGTAGGTCGCACGTTTATCCAGCCTTCTCAATCTCTTCGTGAGCAGGGAGTGAAGATGAAGCTTTCGCCAGTCAGAGGAGTGGTAGAAGGGAAACGTGTGGTAATGGTAGATGATTCGATCGTACGCGGAACAACAAGTAGACGAATCGTCAGCATGCTGAAAGAAGCCGGAGCCAAGGAAGTTCATGTGTGCATCAGTTCGCCGCCCATCAAGAACCCTTGCTTCTACGGGATTGATACGTCGACTCATGAAGAGCTGATCGCTTCTTCCAATTCAGTGGAGGAAATGCGCCAGATCATCGGAGCCGACTCCCTGACCTTCTTGAGTACAGATGGTGTGTTAAAAGCGATTGACCGAAATGATTCGTCAGAGAATCGCGGTCAATGCTTGGCTTGCTTTACAGGGAAGTATCCAACCGAAATCTACCCGGATACACTTCATCCACATGAAAAAGAGTTAGTGAAATAGGGGGAATCATGATGGCAAACGCGTATCGTCAAGCAGGAGTAGATATAGAAGCGGGATACGAATCAGTCGACCGCATCAAAAAGCATGTGAAAAGAACAGCTCGAGAAGGGGTTCTTGGTCAATTAGGCAGCTTTGGCGGAATGTTCGATTTATCTCCTTTGAATTTAAAAGAGCCTGTTCTTGTATCAGGTACGGATGGAGTCGGAACGAAGCTGAAGCTTGCGTTCATGGCAGATAAGCACGATACGATCGGGATTGATTGTGTGGCCATGTGTGTGAATGACATTGTCGTTCAGGGGGCGGAACCCCTGTATTTCTTAGATTATATAGCTACTGGAAAAGCAATTCCAGAGAAGATAGAAGGTATTGTAAAGGGTATTGCGGACGGATGTGAAATGGCTGGCTGTGCGCTGATCGGTGGCGAAACTGCCGAGATGCCTGGTATGTATTCTGATGAAGAATATGATATCGCCGGCTTTGCGGTAGGGGCTTGTGAAAAAAAAGAGATTATCACAGGTGAAAAAATTTCTGATGGAAATGTGTTAGTCGGACTGGGTTCCAGTGGTATACACAGTAATGGGTACTCTTTAGTACGAAAAGTATTCTTCGAAGATCAGTCGTTCTCTTTGGAAGAAACATTACCAGAGCTTGGAACCACACTAAAAGAAGCGTTACTGACACCAACCAAGATTTACGTGAAACCAGTGTTAGCTGCACTGAAGCAATTCTCCATCAAGGGGATGTCCCATATTACAGGCGGAGGCTTCATTGAAAATATCCCACGGATGCTGCCGGATCATTTGCAAGCAGACATTACAGAAGGAAGCTGGGATATCCCAAGTATTTTCACGGCCATTGAGCACTATGGGGAAATTCCCCGCAGCGAAATGTACAACATATTTAATATGGGAATTGGATTTGTGTTAGCGGTTGAAGAAAAGGAAGCAGAAGACATTCTTCAATTCTTCAACGAACAGGGTGAAGAAGCCTTTATCATCGGACGTGTGACCAGTGGAACCGGGGTACGTTTCGTTCGTTGAAATGAAGGGTGAGAAAGTCAATATCGGGGGCGAGTCATGAGACAGATTGCCATTTTTGCATCAGGAAGCGGAAGTAATTTTCAAGCATTGGTAGATGCTGTTCAAGGTGGAACACTGAAAGCGAATATTAAACTTCTTGTATGTGATCAGCCGGGAGCGTTCGTTATTCAACGCGCCCAATCAGCAGGTATCCCTGTTTTCATTTTTCGGGCGAAAGATTATGAAAACAAGCAGGCGTTTGAACAGGAAATCCTAAATGAGCTGGCTCATTTGGGTGTTGATTTTATTGTATTAGCAGGGTATATGAGATTGATTGGCCCTACCTTATTGGAAAGCTTCGGAGGACGGATCGTGAATATCCACCCTTCCCTTCTTCCATCCTTTCCGGGAAAAGATGCCATCGGTCAAGCCATCGATGGGGGAGTGAAGATCACCGGCGTCACCATTCACTATGTAGACGCTGGAATGGATACAGGCGAAATCATCGCACAGGAAATCGTCCGGGTGACAACAGGCGAAACCAAACAATCACTCCAGGACAAAATCCAGCACGTCGAGCACCACCTATACCCAGCTACCCTCAACCACCTCTTCCTCACCACAGGCCACTAAAGGTGTAGAGTGAAAAGGGATTGCTTTATTGTGGTAGTGTGGAAAAGTATTGAGGGACGGACCTTGGGTTTGATTTCATTATAAGGAATGGGTGGAGCAGTGATAGCGTGGGCATACGGTCAGGGTTGGGTGCGTTATTTGCAATTTGGCACAACAAAAGCTGAAAGTGGCACAACAAACGCCAAAAGTGGCACAACATTCCCCAATCCGGGTGGAATGGAGTAAACAAAACAGCCCAGATAAACCGTTTCATAAACCCCGCCCTGCCTTTCCACCCTTTTATTTTATGAAAGCCCTCTAATCAATCTCCAATTTAAGAAAATAATGAAATAAAATCAGCATTACAGCAGGCAGAGGAGGATCAGACATTGAAAAAGAGAGCATTGATCAGTGTTTCAGATAAAAGCGGAGTCATCGAATTTGCTAAAGAATTAAAGTCACTCGGGTACGAGATCATTTCTACAGGTGGAACAAAAAAGCTTCTTCTGGAAAGTGACGTTGACGTTATGGGAGTTGAAGAAGTAACAGGTTTTCCTGAAATTTTAGAAGGCCGTGTGAAGACCCTTCATCCTAATATCCACGGTGGGCTACTTGCGAAACGCGGGGAAGAAAGCCATCGCCAGCAGCTTCAGGAGCAAGGAATCGAAGGAATCGACCTGGTATGTGTCAACCTTTATCCGTTTCAACAAACCATCGCTAAACCGAATGTCGGCGTAGAAGAAGCAATTGAGAATATCGATATCGGCGGTCCAACGATGCTGCGAGCGGCAGCAAAAAATCATCAATACGTAACGGTGGTAGTCGATGCGCTGGACTACGATGAAGTCATCAATGACTTGAAGCTGCAAGGGGAATTATCATTAGAAAAACGCCGCAAGCTGGCGGCTAAGGTGTTCCGTCATACGGCAGCTTATGATGCATTTATCGCTGAGTACATGACTGACATTTCAGGTGAAGAAAACCCGGAGCGCTTTACAAGAACGTACGAGTTAAAACAGACGTTGCGCTATGGGGAAAACCCTCATCAGCAGGCCTCTTTCTACCGTGCACCACTTGGCTCTGAATTCTCTGTAGCCATGGCAAGACAGCTTCACGGAAAAGAGCTCTCTTATAATAATATCAATGACGCGAATGCGGCTCTTCAAATTGTGAAAGAGTTTACGGAACCAGCGGCAGTCGCTGTAAAGCATATGAATCCATGTGGTGTTGGAGTAGGTACGACGATTTATGAAGCCTTCTCTAAAGCCTATGAAGCCGATTCTACTTCTATTTTTGGTGGAATCGTGGCACTGAACCGTATCGTGGATGAAGAAACGGCCAAGCAGCTTCATGAAATTTTCTTGGAGATTGTCATTGCTCCTGCTTTTAGCGATGAAGCATTTGAGATTCTTTCAAGCAAGAAGAATATCCGTTTATTAACGGTTCCATTTGAATCCACAAACAAAATGGAACGTAAATTGACAACCGTTGAAGGTGGATTGCTTGTTCAGGCGGATGACACATTTACCCTTGATGATGCTGATCTGAGAGTGGTAACAAAACGTCAGCCAACAGAAGCAGAGTGGGCAAGCATGAAATTAGGTTGGAAAGTTGTTAAGCACGTGAAATCCAACGCAATCGTTGTAACGGATGCTCACATGACAGTGGGAGTCGGGGCAGGTCAAATGAACCGCGTAGGAGCTGCAAATATTGCCTTGGAGCAAGCAGGCGAAAAAGCAAAAGGAGCAGCGATGGCATCTGACGCCTTCTTCCCAATGGACGACACCGTAGAAGCAGCAGCCAAAGCAGGCATAACAGCCATCATCCAGCCAGGAGGCTCCATCCGGGACGAAGACTCCATCAAAAAAGCCGACCAATACGGCATCACCATGGTCTTCACCGGAATCCGCCACTTCAAACATTAATTTGAGGGACGGACCTCCCTTATAGAAAGAAGCTTTTGTGAAATTACCGTATAAACCATGTGGGGGAACGATTTGTTGGGAACTGGGTGATTAGTCAGAGAGTGGGCAGAGGGACGGACCTCGGCCAAGCTCATACCCATTACCATATCTCTACCCCCGCCTAACCATAGATCCATTCCACATACAACCTCTCCTCATCTTCAACTCTGGTAGGAGAGGTTTTCTTAAAAAGGGGGCTTTTCAAGATGAAAGTACTTGTTATCGGTCGCGGTGGTCGTGAGCATGCCATATGTAAGAAGTTAGCGGAAAGTGAAAGTGTGACAGAGGTGTTTTGCGCACCTGGGAACGCAGGGATTGCCGGTGTTGCTACAAATCTTCCTTATAGTGAATCCAATGTGAGTGAATTAATCGCTTTTGCAAAAAGCGAGAACGTTGCTTATACCTTTGTTGGACCTGAAAATCCATTATTGGATGGAATCGTTAACAGCTTCCAAGCTGAAGGTCTGCAAATTTTTGGCCCGACCAAAGAAGCCGCCATCATAGAAGGAAGCAAATCTTTTTCTAAGGATTTAATGAAAAAATATAGCATTCCTACGGCAAAATATGAGGTATTCACAAGTGTTGAGAAAGCAATCGAATATGTAAAAGAAGTTGGCGCACCTATAGTCGTGAAGGCGGATGGGTTGGCAGCAGGCAAGGGTGTAGTAGTTGCTGAAACGGAAGAAGAAGCGATTGGTGCATTGGAAGAAATGCTTCTTGATGAAAAATTTGGAGATGCTTCTTCTAAAGTGGTAGTGGAAGAGTGTCTGTTTGGGGAAGAGTTTTCTTTAATGGCCTTTGTAAATGGTGAATCCGTTTATCCGATGGTGATTGCACAAGACCATAAGCGAGCCTTTGATGGTGATCAAGGACCGAATACAGGCGGAATGGGTGCGTATTCCCCGGTTCCTCATATTTCGGACGAAGTCGTGCAAGAAGCGATTTCAACTGTTCTTTATCCTACGGCTCAAGCGATGGTAAAGGAGAAACGTCCGTTTACCGGCATTCTGTATGCAGGTCTAATGTTCACAAATGAGGGCCCAAAGGTCATCGAATTCAATGCCCGATTTGGCGATCCGGAAACACAGGTGGTACTGCCGCGTTTAACTTCTGATTTCGGTCTCGTTGTAAAGAACATGATCGAAGGAAAGCCTGTGCAATTAGAATGGTCAGATGAAGCAGTTCTTGGAGTCGTTTTGGCGGCAGATGGTTATCCCGGTAAATATGAAAAAGGGATTGCCATCCCAAATCTTAATCAGTCATTAAAAGAAGGAACCCTTGTGTACCACGCTGGAACTGAGTTAGATGATAAAGGTGCCCTCGTTTCAAATGGTGGAAGAGTGTTACTTGTAGCTTCCTCTGCCGCTTCCGTTGAAGAAGCGCAGGCTAAAGTGTATAAAGAATTAAATAAGGTAGAATTCAATGGATTGTTCTATAGAAGTGACATCGGGAAGAAAGCTATCGAACACGTCTCTTCCTAGTTCTGCGAACATAAACAAAAGCAATGGCAATAATGCCGCCAATCAGGGAAAACAACACATACGACATATCCGTTAAATACTCCCAAAACATAAATAACAACTCCTTATTAATAAAAATATATTAAATCAAGAGTGCCAGGTCCTACCCCATTTAAGGGACGGACCTCGGCACTCTTGCCATTATTGGAATTCAAAGGCGGAATTCAGTTCAGGTAAACATGCCTTTGAATTGGGAAAGGGAGGGAGAGGTCCGTCCCTCAGCGGAGGTCCTTCCCTTCCATATTATCGCCATTTAGTGCTGCTTGGACTTCTTTGTTGGTGAGCTCTTCGGGATTGAAGTTGGATTCTTTTTTTGTATTGTCGAGCGGGTCTTGTTTGTGTTCGTTTGCTTGATGGTGATCTTGGTGACCTGTTGATTTGTCGGATTTCAGCATGTCTTTAAAGTTCATCATATCCTTGGCTTTGAATCCGGCAAATCCTCCGCTTCCGCCATTTCCCTCTGCGCCTTTTTCAAATAAGGCTGTAACAGGGCAGTAGCGCAGAATTCCTTCTCCTACTTTCATGGCGCCAATCACAGCCATCACGAGATAAGAGTCTCTCCAAGGACGTCTCGCAAGCTTTGATGTGCTCCAAGCCAGAATCGTGAAACCAACGGTGATGCGGATCAGGGCATTGATAATGCCGATGTTTGATGATACTTTCATTTATAAACTCCTCCTTAATAGAAAATTCACATAATTGTTGTAAACCGTTAATGCGTTAAATAGTAAAATATGTTAACATAAAATGAAACTTAAACTAATACCATTCCACTAGAGGAGTGTTCACATTGGAACAGCGCTACAGATGGAAGAACAAACAACTACGAGAACATGTACAAGTACTGAACGGAGAAATATCTCCGAGCCTTCTTTTAAAGAATGCAACGTACCTTCACTCGACTCTAAAGAAATGGGTGCAGGGACACATTTGGGTTTACCGTGATCGAATTGTCTATACAGGCGATCTGCTCCCGGAAAACCTTGAGAATTGCGAAATAGTGGACTGTGACTCACAGTACCTCGTTCCCGGATATATCGAACCGCATGTACATCCGTTTCAGCTTTATAATCCCCAATCTTTTTCCAAGTATGCATCCCAAACTGGTACAACGACATTCGTAAATGATAACCTGATGATGTTTTTACAATTGGAAAAAAAGAAAGCGTTTTCTTTATTGGGGGAATTCAATAAGCTACCTGTCACCATGTATTGGTGGACAAGGTTCGATTCTCAAACGGAGATGGCGAATGAAGAGGTAACCTTTTCAAATGGTGAAGTGAAATCATGGCTGGAACATGATTCCGTACTTCAAGGAGGAGAATTGACTGCTTGGCCGAGACTGCTTCAGGGAGATGACCTGATTCTCCACTGGATGCAGGAAGCGAAAAGAATGGGCAAGATCGTTGAAGGGCATCTGCCGGGGGCATCTGACAAAACCATTGCCAAGCTTGGCTTACTGGGGATTGATGGTGATCATGAAGCCATGACGGGTGAGGATGTATACAAGCGGCTTATTCAAGGGCTGACCGTCACATTGCGTCATTCCTCCATCAGGCCGGATTTGCCGGTCCTATTAGACGGCTTAAAAGAAAAGGGCATCGATTCGTATGATTCCTTATTGTTTACAACGGACGGATCGACACCAGGCTTTTATGAACAAGGTGTATTGGATTTCATGATAAAAATGGCGATTGATAAGGGCGTACCACCAATCGAAGCATATAATATGGCTAGCTACAACGTCGCCAATTACTATCACATCACTCATTTGCATGGGATGATCGCTACAGGCAGAGTGGCGAATATTAACTTCCTTTCGGCAATTGATGACCCGACTCCGATTTCTGTTCTCTCAAAGGGGATTTGGGTACGTAGAGATGGCGAGGAAATGGAGGATTCGACAGAAATAAACTGGGCATCAAACGGATTCAAGCCATTGTCCCTGAACTGGGAAGTGGGATATGATGACCTCCAGTTTTCCATGCCCTTTGGAATTGAAATGGTGAACGATGTCATCACCAAGCCTTACTCCATATCCATCAATCCATCTACTGATGAGCTGGATCTTGATCATGATCAATCGTTCCTCATGCTTCTTGATCGAAAGGGAGAATGGAGAATCAGTACAATGATCAAGGGATTCTCAACGGGTGTCATGGGATTTGCTTCTTCCTATTCGAATACAGGGGACATCATTTTAATTGGAAAAAACAAATCAGATATGATTGCTGCCTTTAAAAGAATGAAGGAAATCGGAGGCGGAATTGTTTTGACGGAGAAGGGGGAAGTCCTTCACGAAATTCCACTTCCATTAAGCGGCATGCTCTCTCATAAAGAGATGCCGGAGCTTATTGAGGAAGAAAAAGCACTTAAAGGTTTGTTAAAAGAAAGGGGCTATCGCTTTTCGGATCCCATTTATACATTGCTATTCCTTCAGTCTACTCATCTGCCTTATATACGGATGACACAAAAGGGAATCTATGATGTAATGAAGAAAACGGTACTCTTTCCAACGATAATGCGTTAAAATAGTAAAGTATAGGGAAAAGGATTTCTATAAAATAGGGGTGTCTAAAAACATGCTGAAAAGAGCTTTGATCATTGCTTTAAGCTCGTTTACACTTGTCGCATGTAGTTCAGATAAAGAGATAAAGAAAGAATCTGATAAAGAAGCTGCAACTCCGGTTGTGAAAGAGGAGACAGGAGTAGAAACGGAAGAGAAAAACCAATCACCTTTAACTGGTGAGGTACAAGAGAGAGAATCCACGGCGCGAGCGATTGCGGTCATGGTGAATAATCACCCAAAGGCCCGTCCACAATCAGGACTTTCAAAAGCAGACATTGTATATGAAGTCTTAGCAGAAGGTGATGTCACTCGGTTCCTGGCTATATATCAAAGCCAAAAGCCTAAAGAAATCGGTCCTGTACGAAGTGCCAGAGATTACTATGTGGAGCTTGCTAAAGGATATGATAGTCTATATGTAGCTCATGGATATAGTCCCGAAGCACAAGAAATGCTGACTAGCGGCTTCATCGACAATTTAAACGGCATGAAATATGATGGAACGCTGTTTAAGCGTGCAAGCTTCCGCAAAGCTCCTCATAATTCCTATATCTCCTTTGAGCATATCAAAGAGGGAGCGGAGCAGAACGGCTTTGATATGAAACGTCCACCGGAAGCATTGAACTTTAGTGACAAAGGGCCTGTAAGCGGAGAAGCATCCCAATCGGTCATGATTTCATATAACGATAATCCGCTGTTTAACGTAGTGTATGATTTCAACGAAGAAGAGGGCAAATACGAACGCTACTCAAATGGTGAACAGACCATCGATTACGATTCCAATGACCCTGTTTTAGTAGAAAATCTCTTTATAGTGGAAGCGTCGCATAAAATAGTCGACGATGCTGGCAGGAGAAACATTGATTTTGATTCCGGCGGGAATGCGTACTTGATTCAAGAAGGAAAACTCCGGGAAGTTCAGTGGCAGAACGTAGAAGGTAGAATTCTACCTTTTGAAAATAATAAACCTATCAGTTTGCGAAAAGGATCTACGTGGATCAATATCATTCCAAGTTCAAAAGGCTTGGCGGGGTCGGTATCATATCAAGAATAGATGGAAAAAGGAGTCTTTTTAATGCAAATAAATAAACTAAGAGGCAAGGAGTTGGATCAGTTATTCAATGCTGTTCTATCTCTACAAGATCTTGAAGAATGTTATCGTTTCTTCGATGACCTTTGCACAATCAATGAAATTCAATCTCTTGCTCAGCGCCTTGAAGTAGCTCGTATGCTGCAGGATGGGAAAACATATCATAAGATTGAAACAGAAACAGGTGCAAGTACTGCAACCATTTCCCGTGTGAAGCGTTGTTTAAACTACGGAAATGATGCCTATCAGCTGGTATTGGATCGTGTACATCAGGAAGAGAAATAATAGAAGAAGGACCGCTGTCGTCATGATGAGCGGTCTTTGTTTTTTTGTGTGATTTCATCGATTTCCCCCTTAGAATCATACAAAGTTTAACAATAGACGAGGTGATGCGGCCCCTTCCTACAAATGATATAATACGTTAGATGGATGTAAGAATGGAGGAACAAAGCATGTATGATGTCCAAAAATGGAGCCATGTATTTAAACTAGATCCGAATAAGACAATCGATGATGGAGATTTAGAAGCTGTATGTGAATCAGGGACAGACGCCATTATTGTAGGGGGAACGGACGGTGTAACCCTTGAAAAGGTTCTTGATTTGATGGCACGGGTGAGACGATATACTGTTCCTTGTATTCTGGAGGTATCAAATTTGGAGTCGATTACTCCGGGCTTTGATTTATATTTCATTCCGATGGTGATGAACAGCAGGGATATGAACTGGGTGACAGGATTGCATCACCGTGCTGTAAAGGAATATGGGGAGATCATGAATTGGGATGAAATCCTTGTAGAAGGATATTGTATATTAAACAAAGACTGTAAGGCGGCACAGGTTACGGAGGCCGATACAGATATTTCAAGTGAAGACGCGGCTGCATATGCCATGATGGCAGAAAGAATGTTCAATCTGCCGATCTTTTACCTGGAGTACAGTGGTACATATGGGGATGTTGAAACGGTGAAAGAGGTAAGAGATTCACTGGAAAACACAACATTATTCTACGGTGGTGGCATCAAAACCGTCGAGCAGGCGAATGAAATGGCTGCAGTATCAGATGTTGTCGTAGTAGGAAATGCTGTCTATGACAATTTGAAAGAAGCGTTAAAAACAGTAAAAGCAGTAAAAGGGTAAGGATTGAACTGGAGATCCGTCCCTAAATAGGATATAATGGAAACATAAATATAGAACGTACGTTCGTTATGGTGGTGTGAGAGTATGCAATTTTTGACTGATCGATTGTTGAATGGAATGAATCCCGAGCAGGCGGAAGCTGTGAAGGCGACAGAAGGGCCGTTACTGATCATGGCAGGGGCAGGCTCCGGGAAGACGAGAGTATTGACGCATCGAATTGCGTATTTAATGGTGGAAAAAGGGGTCAATCCTTATAATATTTTAGCGATTACCTTTACAAATAAAGCAGCGAGAGAAATGAAGGATCGTATTCATAACATACTGGGCGGGGCTTCTGAGAACATTTGGATCTCAACCTTCCACAGCATGTGTGTGCGAATCCTGCGACGGGATATTGATCGCATCGGGATGAACCGTAATTTTACGATCCTTGATTCTACCGATCAGCAGTCGGTTATCAAAGCGATTTTAAAAGAAAAAAATATAGACCCGAAAAAATTTGATCCCCGTTCGCTTTTGGGATCCATCAGCTCTGCAAAAAATGAGCTGACGACTCCTGAAGAATTGTCCAAGCAAGTAGGGGGTTATTACGATCAAGTGGTATCTGATGTGTATACAGAATATCAGAAGCGTTTACGGAAGAATCAGGCCCTCGATTTTGATGATTTGATCATGACGACGATCCAGTTGTTTCAGCGTGTACCGGAAGTATTGGAATTCTATCAAAGAAAGTTCCAATACATCCATGTCGATGAGTATCAAGATACGAACAGGGCTCAATATATGCTCGTTAAACTGCTGGCTTCCCGTTTTCAGAACTTGTGTGTCGTCGGGGATTCCGATCAATCGATATATCGCTGGCGAGGTGCGGACATTGCCAATATCCTTTCCTTTGAAAAGGATTATCCAAGAGCAACCGTTATTTTCCTTGAACAAAATTATCGTTCAACGAAGAGGATCCTGCAGGCAGCAAACGAAGTGATCCAGAAGAACTCGAATCGTAAACCGAAGAATCTATGGACGGAAAATCATGACGGTGAAAAGATCTCGTATTTCAGAGCGGATACCGAGCAGACCGAGGCTCAATTTGTTACCGGTAAAATCAAAGAGATGATGGAAAGCGGTAAGAGGAAGTACTCTGATTTCGCCATCCTTTATCGTACAAACGCTCAGTCCCGTGTGATGGAGGAAGTTTTACTCAAATCGAATATCGAGTACTCCATCGTCGGCGGCATCAAGTTCTATGACCGCAAAGAGATCAAGGACATATTGGCTTACCTGAGACTCATCTCGAATCCGGATGATGACATCAGCCTAATACGTGTCATTAATGTTCCGAAGCGGGGCGTAGGGGCAACCTCTGTGGATAAAATTGCCCGTTATGCACAGGATCATGATATTTCCATGTTCAGAGCGTTGGAAGAAGCGGACTTTATCGGGCTCAGTCCGAAAATAACGAAAGCTGTCATTGAATTCAAGGAAATGGTGAAAGGCTATACGGCCATGCAGGAATATCTGTCCGTAACCGAGCTTGTAGAAGAAATACTGGAGAAATCCGGCTACATCGAGATGTTAAAAGCAGAAAAGTCGATCGAGTCTCAAAGTCGCTTGGAGAACTTGGACGAGTTCCTGTCTGTGACGAAAAGCTTTGAGCAATCCAACGATGACAAGAGTCTGGTTGCATTTTTAACGGACCTGGCATTAGTGGCGGATATCGATAAGCTTGATGAAGACGATCAGCCAAAAGACTCGGTTATTTTGATGACCCTTCATGCTGCAAAAGGTCTTGAGTTCCCTGTCGTATTCTTAATGGGGATGGAGGAAGGGGTTTTCCCTCACAGCCGTTCCCTGATGGAAGAAGATGAGATGGAAGAAGAGCGCAGACTGGCTTATGTAGGAATTACCCGTGCTGAGGAACAGCTCTATTTAACAAATGCACAAATGAGAACTCTCTTCGGGCAAACGAAGATGAACCCTGTGTCCCGGTTCATTCAGGAGATCCCAGCTGAACTGTTGGATGATGTGATGGCAGAAAAGAAGAGTGCCTTCACACCTTTCGGGAAATCAGCAGCGAAAGCACCAGCGCGTCCTGCCCCGCGTAAGCCCGTTTCACGACCGGTTCAAACGACAACCGGTGGAGAATCTGTTGCATGGCAAGTAGGGGACAAAGCACAGCATAAGAAATGGGGGACAGGGACGGTCGTCAGTGTGAAAGGCTCTGGAGACAGTGTAGAGCTTGACATTGCGTTCCCGAGCCCAATGGGAATCAAGCGTCTTCTTGCCAAATTTGCTCCTATTGAAAAAGCGTAGCTTGTCGAGAGGGAATTCCCTCTCGGCTATCTTTAAATATCTGAACACTTTAGCAAGAAAGGGTTGTGGAAATGGATCGACAATCAGCCGAAAACCGTTTAAATGAATTACATGAACTGTTAAATCAATACAATTATGAGTACCATGTGCTCGACAAACCTTCTGTGCCAGATTCTGAATATGATCAACTACTGAGGGAACTTATCGAACTCGAAGATCAATTCCCTGATCTGAAAACATCCGATTCACCTTCTCAACGCGTTGGAGGAGCGATACTGGATGCCTTTGAAAAAGTGGAACACCGTACGCCCATGCTCAGCTTAGGGAATGCCTTCAATGAAGAGGATCTTCGTGACTTTGATCGTCGTGTCCGTCAAGCAGTCGGGGAGGACTTCTCCTATGTTTGTGAGCTCAAGATCGATGGGTTGGCAGTGTCCCTTCGTTACGAGGATGGTGTGTTTATCCAAGGAGCAACAAGGGGAGATGGCTCAATAGGTGAAGATATTACATCGAATCTGAAGACAATCCGTTCCATTCCATTGAAGATTTCTGAAAAGATTTCCTTTGAAGTTCGCGGTGAAGCATTTATGCCAAAAAGATCCTTCGAGGCGTTAAATAAAATCAAAGACGAAAAAGGAGAAGAGCCTTTTGCCAACCCCCGCAATGCAGCGGCAGGTTCACTTCGTCAATTGGACCCTAAAATTGCAGCTTCACGAAATCTCGATATCTTCTTATATGCGTTAGCGGATATTGGGGATACGGGAATTCATTCGCATAGTGAAGGATTAGATAAATTAGAAGGTTTGGGATTTAAAACAAATCCTGAACGAAAACAATGTGCCACGATTGAAGAAGTGATTGAATTTGTTGGAAAGTGGACCGATCAACGTCCTAATCTTTCCTATGATATTGACGGGATTGTGATTAAGGTCAATTCCTTAGAGCATCAGAAGCAGCTCGGAACGACAGCAAAAAGTCCACGATGGGCGATTGCCTTCAAGTTCCCTGCTGAAGAAGTGGTAACCGTGTTAAAAGAGATTGAATTAAGCGTAGGCCGTACCGGGGTGGTGACACCTACAGCGATTTTGGAACCGGTCCGTGTTGCGGGTACAACGGTTCAACGTGCGTCTCTTCATAATGAAGATCTTATTCGAGAAAAAGATATCAAAATCGGTGATCATGTCGTGATTAAAAAAGCCGGGGATATCATCCCTGAAGTGGTCAACGTATTAGAAGAAAAGAGAACAGGTGATGAACAGGAATTCCATATGCCTACTCATTGTCCTGAATGCGAAAGTGAGCTGGTCAGACTGGAAGGGGAAGTCGCCCTTCGCTGCATCAATCCCAAATGTCCTGCTCAGATTCGGGAAGGTCTGATTCACTTTGTGTCCCGAAACGCCATGAACATCGATGGTCTTGGAGAAAAAGTGATCAGCCAGTTATTCAGGGAGAAATTGATTGAAGATGTGGCTGATCTGTACCGTTTAGAGCGGGAGCAGCTTCTTCAACTGGAGCGCATGGGTGAAAAATCCGCAGATAACCTATTGGATGCCATTCAAGCATCAAAAGCCAATTCCCTGGAAAAATTGCTCTTTGGACTTGGAATCCGTCATGTTGGAGCAAAAGCGGCGAAAACATTGGCTCAAGAGTTCGGATCAATGGATAAGTTAATGACCTTGGGCAAAGAAGAGCTGACCAATGTAAACGAAATCGGTGATAAAATGGCAGATGCCATTGTGGCCTACTTTGAAAATGATGAAGCGAAAGAACTGATCCAGGAATTGAAGGATGCCGGTGTCAATCTTGAATACAAAGGACCAAAGCCGGTAGCTGCAAGTGAAGTCGACTCTTATTTTGCAGGAAAAACCATTGTGTTAACCGGAAAGATTGAACGATTAAGCAGAAATGAAGCAAAAGAAAAGATCGAAATGCTCGGTGGAAAAGTCACTGGCAGTGTCAGTAAGAAAACCGATCTTGTCATCGCAGGGGAAGAAGCAGGATCAAAGCTTACGAAAGCCAATGAACTGAACATTGAAGTATGGGATGAGGACAAGCTGATGGAAGAACTTAACCGATAAGAGGTGTAACGAGTAATGAAAAAAGGGATCTCGGTCGCTCTCTCCGCACTATTGTTATTAGGAGGCTGTGCTCCGACATTTGAAAAGCAGGATCAGGTCGTTCAGGAAAATCAAGATAGCGAAGCAAAAAAAGCGATCATTCCAAGCTTCCAGATATCCAAGGAATACTACAAGACGATGCTTCCATATGAAACGAGTAAAACCCGTGGAGTGGTCGTTAATGATTTAGGATCAAGATACGATATCAATGAAATCGAAACGGGCTTATTGAGGGTAGCCCAAAATCGTTTCTCAACGGATGAATACTTTTTCAAAGAAGGCCAATTCCTCACGAAGAAAACAGTTGATAGCTGGCTTCAACGAAAATATACAAGTGAACAGTTGAAAGAAAAGGGAATTCAAGAGTCTGAGAATGTAGGGCTTAACCCTGTCCAGGCAAACGGTGAGAGCGCACCCATCTACTTAGCACATGTGATTGAACATAATTACTTGATGAAAAAAGAAGACAACAAGGTCCACCTGGGTGGAGTGGCAATCGCTCTTTCGTTGAATTCTGTTCAGTACGAAACCAATCTCTCATCTGGAACAAGGACAGTAAAGAACATTAGCAATGATGTCTTAAAGGAACAAGGAGCGAGAATTGCCGACGAAGTCCTCAATCGTCTTCGTCAGAAAAAAGAACTTCAAAACGTTCCGATCATGATCTCACTTTATAAACAGGCTCCGAAAGAACAGGTCGTCCCGGGTCATTTCTTTGCCTACACAACCGTTGAAGCGAACGAAAGCAGTATCCAAAACTGGGAAGGAATCAATGAAGAATTTTACTTATTCCCTTCACCGGAAGCACAAGAAAATCATCCAAACGATTACAAAGTATTTAACGAGCTGAAAACGGATATCGAAAAATACTTTCCTGTTTACACGGGTCTGACGGGACAAGCACTTTACCAGAACCAAAAGCTGTCCAAT
This sequence comes from Rossellomorea sp. GCM10028870, assembly GCF_042666755.1. Taxonomy (NCBI): domain Bacteria; kingdom Bacillati; phylum Bacillota; class Bacilli; order Caryophanales; family Bacillaceae; genus Rossellomorea; species Rossellomorea sp. GCM10028870. The sequence goes on from NZ_JBHTGN010000004.1 coordinate 26,194, forward strand.
ATGAAATTCGAGGTTGCCCTGTCCTTCCAAGGAAAAGCTGAAACCATCGGATTTGCCCAGCATCTTTCCAGCATGATCAGCAAGCAGACGCCAGATACCTGGGATGTGGAACTCCTCGTGTCATCGTCCTATGGACCGGAAGCTCTGATCGTGAAGAAGCCTGGAAGTAAAGAAACGTATTTGCACATTTATGAATAAAAGAGGAAAAGGACTAATCTTATAGGTTAGTTCTTTTTTTTGTTGAGGGATAGAACTGTAGAAGTGTCACAGAAATTAGGCGGATCCTTTCGATAAATAAAAAAGGTTGGTATATTGAAAATACGGCCGATAAATCATTTTAAAGGTTGATGAAATTGAGTAAGGGTTGATAAATCTCAACAAGGGTCGATAAACCTGATCCTACCATTGTCATGTACTTCACGATATTTACAAAAAACGAAACCAAATGTGACGGATATACGTAATACATATATAGATTGAAGACAGGAAAGGGGAAAAGGCTGATGGAAATAATCGCATTTGTTTTAGCCGGAGGGGCTTTCTCGATTGTCATGATCCTTCTTGAACAAAACAAGAAATTAGAAAAGAGAGTGAAGAAATTGGAGGACAAAATGTAATCGGTAAAAAGCTTGGGGAATCTCAGGCTTTTTTGTTTGGCTTTTACAGAGAAATGACCTATCTGCATCAGCGACAATTAACCAGTTTCAAAAAGCCATCCAGGAAATTTCCTATTCCCCACCGTCTCACCATGTATATGGATGTATCATTTGTTGCAAAATAAAGATGCTAACGTTAGTGAAAAACTGTAATCGTAACAGAATGGTGAACAAAAAGTAACTTAATTTTATAAATTTTTATGAATAGATATAGCTAAAAAAGCGCTTTCATAAAAATATATGCATTTTACTTGAATAATTATTCATACGAATGAATGTATTTAGAAAATTCCGTCTGTTAATGTGGTAAATGTATGTTAGTATTAATAACGTTGTGAACTTGTTACGGAACGTCGCTTCGCAGAAAAAACTTTTTCAAACATTATTGAGTGAATAAGTTTACAACCCGTATGCATGGGGTAAAGAACTGTTGGATTTACAATTCGAGAGGTCTTTTAGCATGGTTCGAAAGTTAGATTAAGCACCTAACGAAAAGCAGTACAAATTTCTTGAAAGGAGAATGCTAACTACACAATGGATATAGCTACTTTAGTCACCTTTATCGTATATTTAGTTGGAATGCTCGCAATCGGTATTATCTCTTACAAATTAACAAGCAATTTATCGGATTACGTTCTTGGAGGACGTAGTTTAGGACCGGGGGTAGCAGCATTAAGTGCTGGTGCTTCAGATATGAGTTCATGGTTATTACTGGGACTGCCTGGCCTTGCTTATGCAATTGGTTTAGGTTCGATCTGGTTAAGTATTGGGTTAGTAATTGGTGCTTATTTAAACTGGAGATTCGTAGCTTCAAGACTACGTGCTTACACGGAGGTTGCAAACGATTCTATTACGGTTCCGGACTTCTTTGAAAATCGTTTTAGAGATGGTTCCCGTCTCCTTCGTGTTATTTCAGCAGTTATTATCTTGGTATTCTTTACCTTCTACACATCTTCAGGTCTTGTAGGCGGAGCGTTATTATTCCAGGAAACGTTCGGAATGTCTTACAATCAATCACTTTGGATTGGTGCTGCAGTAATCATTTCTTACACATTCCTTGGAGGATTCTTAGCAGTAAGCTGGACTGACTTCGTACAAGGTATTCTAATGTTCCTTGCGTTAATCATTACACCAATCGTTGCTATTACAGAGCTGGGTGGATGGAATGCTACAGTTGATGCTGTTCGTTCTGTTGACGCGGCAAATCTTGATACAATGAACACGATGACGGTTATGGGAGTCATTTCACTCCTCGCCTGGGGACTTGGTTACTTCGGTCAGCCGCATATCATCACCCGTTTTATGGCACTTAAATCCACCAAAGATGTACCAAAGGCACGCTGGATTGGTATGAGCTGGATGACATTATCAATGATTGGTGCTGTACTGGTTGGTTTCTCCGGTATCGCCTATTTTGCTGATATGCCATTGATTACAGGTGATGTTGATAATTCTGAGAAAGTATTTATCTTTTTTACAGATGTCTTATTTAACCCATGGGTATCTGGTATTCTGTTAGCAGCGATTCTATCTGCTATCATGAGTACAATCGATTCCCAATTACTTGTTTCTTCCAGTGCGTTAGCAGAGGATTTCTATAAAGCGATCATCCGTAAGAATGCTTCTGACAACGAACTTGTATGGGTGGGTCGTATCGGAGTGCTTCTAATTGCATTTATCGCGATTATGCTTGCTATTCAAGGTAACCCTGCGAATGGCGGCGGTACGAAGATCCTCGATCTGGTAAGTTACGCTTGGGGTGGATTTGGTGCCGCGTTCGGACCAATCGTCCTGTTGTCTCTATACTGGAAAGGTATGACACGAAACGGGGCATTGGCAGGTATGATCACTGGTGCTGTAACAGTCGTCGTTTGGAAACAGCTGACTGCAGCTGGAGTTATTCCATTCGAACTGTATGAAATTGTTCCAGGATTCTTCCTTGCTATTCTGGCAATCGTGATCTTCAGTAAGGTTGGACCACAGCCAAGTGCTGAAATCCAAGCTGAATTCGATGAAGCAGTTGCCAAAGACATCGTTAAATAATTAGAGTATCGATAAGAGGTCCGTCCTTCGTCACTAAAGAGTGGCTGAGGGACGGACCTCTTTTTTGTTGGCTAGTCTTGATATTTATGTTTCAGGGGAGAATTTGTGATACATGTCCTCCTTTGTAGGTGTTGCGAAATTTGTCGAAAGAAAATTACCAAAAAGTTGTTCCAAAACCAAATATACTGTTATATAATACAAACATGTTAAATAATCTGTATTATAACAATAAAGACTTGTTTAATACTGCTAAGGAGTGATGGTGTTCAATGTCTACAAAAATGGTTGGTATCAAGGTAACTGGGGAGCTTCAGCCAGGCTTTGATAAAATTTTATCTAAACAAGCATTGCAGTTTTTGGAACAACTGGAGCGCCGATTCGGAGCAAAACGGAGAGAACTGTTACACAACAGAGAGAAACAGCAGGAACGAATCAATGGAGGAGAGCTTCCTCACTTTTTGTCTGAAACAGAATCGATTCGACAAAGTGAATGGAAAGTAAGTCCGATTCCTCAAGCTTTACAAGATCGAAGGGTAGAGATCACTGGACCGGTTGATCGGAAAATGGTCATCAACGCATTGAACTCAGGCGCAAAATGTTTTATGGCATGTTTTGAAGATGCCACTTCACCTACATGGACGAACCTCATAGAAGGACAAATCAACCTCAAAGATGCAGTACATCAAACAATAGACTTCACGAATCCAAATGGTAAGCGTTATGAATTAAACAAAGAACATGCTGTATTAATTGTTCGACCCAGAGGATTACATCTGGAAGAGAAACATATCGAACTGGATGGGAAATCAATATCGGCAAGCCTTGTCGACTTTGGATTATTCTTTTTTCATAATGCGACTCATTTAACCTCAACGAACAAAGGCCCTTATTTTTACTTACCTAAATTAGAAAGTCACCTGGAAGCGCGCTTCTGGAATGACGTGTTTATATTTGCCCAGGAATATATCGGGATTCCTCAAGGAACGATTAAAGCAACTGTACTGATTGAAACCATCACGGCCGCGTTTGAAATGGATGAAATCCTTTATGAACTAAAGGAGCATTCAGCGGGTTTGAACTGTGGAAGATGGGATTATATTTTCAGTTATATTAAAAAACTTCGGGACCAAGAGGATGTTATCTTACCGGACCGTTCAACGGTCACAATGACAGCTCCTTTTATGAGATCGTATTCTTTGCTCACGATTAAAACTTGTCACAGAAGAGGAGCTCCTGCAATCGGAGGGATGGCGGCACAAATTCCTGTAAAGAACGATCCTGTGAAAAACGAAGAGGCGTTTAACAAGGTGAGAGCAGATAAAGAAAGAGAAGCGCAGGATGGTCATGATGGCACCTGGGTAGCTCATCCTGGGCTTGTGCCGGTTGCCATGGACGTTTTCAATCAGGAAATGAAAAATGATAATCAAATTGCAGAGAAAACTTTAGATGATCTCGAAGTGTCAGAGCAGGATCTTCTTGAAGTTCCTCAAGGGGAGATAACAGAAGAAGGTGTCCGCTTAAATATAAACGTCGGAATTCAATATATCTCTTCTTGGCTGAGCGGCCAAGGTGCAGCACCGATCCACAACTTAATGGAAGACGTGGCGACGGCTGAAATTTCCCGGGCTCAGCTATGGCAATGGATCCGCCATCCTAAAGGAGTTCTTGACGACGGCCGAAACATCACCATCGATCTCTACGAACGACTAAAGCAAGAAGAACTAACCAAACTCAAAAGCCAAATGGGAGAACAACTGTACAAAGAGCGCCGGTTCACAGAAGCCGTCCAACTATTCGACCAACTCATCCAGAACGACCAATTCACAGACTTCCTCACCATCCCGGGCTACCGTATCCTTTAAAGGGACGGACCTGCAAAAAGCATCATCAAAGCTAAAAAGGTTGAATACACAAGCCTAATTACTTTAATAAATTACCGCTGCAGTGAATGGAGGGACGGACCTCTCAAACTAACTGCACACCGGTTAAATAGAATTCAACAAAGAACTTCGCTTAATTCTTATAGAAATACAAAACCAATAAGCAAACAAAAGGGAGAGATTATCAATGGTAAAAGCAAATAACGAACGCGTAAAAGCACTACAAGAAAACTGGGAATTGGATCAAAGATGGAAGGGTGTATCCCGACCGTATTCGGCTGAAGATGTCATTCGTTTAAGAGGATCAATTGATATCGAGCATACTCTTGCTCGACGCGGATCTGAAAAGCTGTGGGATCTGCTTCACAAAGAGGACTATATCAATGCACTTGGTGCCTTGACCGGAAACCAGGCTGTCCAACAAGTCAGAGCCGGCCTGAAAGCGATTTACTTAAGTGGATGGCAGGTAGCGGCCGATGCCAACCTTGCCGGGCAAATGTATCCCGACCAAAGCTTATATCCTGCGAACTCAGTACCATCCGTGGTAAAGAGAATCAATCAAGCCCTGCAGCGTGCAGACCAGGTTCATTATGTAGAAGGGGATGAATCGATTGATTGGTTTGTGCCGATTGTAGCCGATGCAGAAGCGGGCTTCGGAGGACAGCTTAATGTATTCGAACTCATGAAGGGTATGATCGAATCAGGGGCTTCAGCCGTCCACTTTGAAGATCAGCTTTCTTCTGAAAAGAAATGCGGACACTTGGGAGGCAAAGTATTACTGCCGACACAAACGTCCGTGAAGAATTTAATTTCAGCACGTCTGGCAGCTGATGTAATGGGTGTACCAACATTAATCGTAGCCCGTACAGATGCGAATGCCGCAGATTTAATCACGAGTGATGTGGATCCGTACGATGCGCAGTTCATTACAGGGGAACGCACTCCTGAAGGGTTCTTCCGTACAAGAGCGGGACTTGATCAGGCGATTGCAAGAGGCTTGGCTTATGCTCCTTATGCAGATCTTGTGTGGTGTGAAACATCAGAACCGAGCCTTGAAGAAGCTCGCCAATTTGCTGAGGCGATTCACGCTGAGCATCCAGGGAAATTATTGGCGTATAACTGCTCACCATCCTTTAACTGGAAAAAGAAACTGGACGATGAAACGATCGCTAAGTTCCAAAAGGAGCTTGGGAAAATGGGCTATAAGTTCCAGTTCGTAACGCTTGCAGGATTCCATGCACTGAACCATAGCATGTTCGAGCTTGCGAGAGGATACAAAGAGCGCGGAATGGCTGCATATTCTCAGCTTCAAGAAGCGGAATTTGCCAGCGAGAAATATGGCTATTCAGCTACGAGACATCAGCGCGAAGTAGGAACAGGCTACTTTGATGAAGTATCGATGGTGATCTCAGGTGGAACATCCTCTACAACAGCCCTTAAAGGTTCAACAGAGGCTGCTCAATTCTAAAGAATTCAATTGCATAAAAATATAAATGAAGGTCCGTCCCTCGGGGGTTGCTATACCCTGAGGGACGGACCTTTCTTTTGGGCGCTTCTCCGGGTAGTACTATCGATGCAAATTTGTGAATAAATTAACTTTATAGAAAATATTTATAAATATACTATTGATTTTATTAATATACATACATATAATTAGAGCTAATTTAAATTTAATCTGCGTGGTGAATAGATATGGATGTTGGTATTGTTGGTAGTACGGGTTACGGTGGAGTGGAGCTTCATCGATTGTTGGTAAATCATCCGAATGTGGATAATTGTATTTTGTATTCATCTTCTTTGGAGGGGGCACTATATGCAGATCAATATCCACACCTCTTTAACCTGTCACATGAAGTAGTGAATCCTATTAAAATCGAGGAAATGAAGCAGCTTGATTTCGTCTTTTTGGCCGTTCCTTCCGGTGTATCGAAGGAATTATCTCAGAATCTACTCGGTGAAAAGGCGAAAGTGATCGATCTTTCAGGGGACTTGCGTTTGAAGAATCCTCAAGAATACGAAGAGTGGTACAAAGGAGAATCAGCATCTTCAGATGTTTTACAGAAAGCGGTGTATGGTCTCACAGAATGCAATCGACAATCCATTCAAGAGGCGGAACTGATCGCGAACCCAGGCTGCTTTCCGACAGCCACCCTTCTAGGATTGGCTCCGCTTTTTCACCATGAGCTTGTTGAGCCCCACTCCATCATTATCGATGCCAAAACGGGATTATCGGGAGCAGGGAGAAAAGCGACTCAATCCAGTCATTTTTCAGAGACTCAAGAAAATCTACGAATCTATAAGGTTCATCAACACCAGCACACTCCTGAAATTGAACAACAATTGAAGGAGTGGCACAGCGAAGCGGGACCCATTACCTTTACGACACACCTTATTCCCATGACCCGTGGGATTATGGCTACGATGTACACGGAATTAAAAAGCACATACACCACTGAGCAGTTACACAACATTTACCAAGCCTATTACGAGATTCACCCATTCATCAGGATTCGTCCTAAGGGCCAGTTCCCAAGTACAAAAGAAGTATTCGGCACGAATTTCTGCGATATTGCGATAAAAGTAGATTCACGGACGAATCGCGTGACGATTGTGTCTGTGATCGATAACTTACTTAAAGGAGCTGCCGGCCAGGCGGTTCAAAACATGAATGTAATGCTGGGGTTAGACGAAACGACAGGACTTCATCACTATCCAATTTATCCATAAGAGGGGGAGAATCAATGAAACTAGTAAAAGAAAAGGCTGTTCAGCACATTCCTGGAGGAACGATTCTTTCGCCTTTTGGATACAAGGCAGGGGGGATGCATACCGGTCTTCGATACGCAAAGAAAGACTTTGGAGTCATCTACAGTGAGAAACCTGCACGAGTCGGAGCTGTTTATACGCAAAGTCATTTTCAAGCTGCTCCCCTTAAAGTCACACAAGAAAGTATCTTGAAATCACGCACTCTACAAGCAATTGTTGTCAACAGTGCGATCGCAAATGCCTGTACGGGTAAACAAGGATTAAAAGATGCCTATCAAACGAGGGAGTGGGCGGCCAAGCGATTTCAAATTCCGGAAGAGTACGTAGCCGTCGCTTCGACAGGAGTCATTGGTGAGTGGCTTCCTATGGAGAAGATTGAAAAGGGCTGCAACGAAATCGAGGTTGATTCGACGGAACAGAGTGCAGAGTCTTTTCAACAGGCCATCCTAACGACGGATCTTATCGAAAAGACTTCATGCTATGGAGTAAAAATAGATGGGGAAACGGTCACAATCGGAGGATGTGCAAAGGGATCAGGTATGATTCATCCCAATATGGCGACGATGCTTGGCTTCATCACAACGGATGCTTCGATTTCATCCACCGACCTTCAAAAAGCTCTTAAAACAGCAATCGATCAATCTTTTAATCAGATCACTGTAGATGGAGAAACGTCTACGAATGATATGGTCATTGCGATGGCAAACGGGATGGTAGAGCACGACACTTTACATGAAAGCCATCCTGATTGGCATCACTTTCAAGAGGGGTTAATTCACGTATGTCAAGATCTGGCCAAACAAATTGCCCGGGATGGTGAAGGAGCGACCAAACTTGTGGAAGTGAACGTCACAGGAGCTCACTCCCATCAAGACGCAAACATTTTAGCAAAAAAAATCGTCGGTTCCAATTTAGTCAAAACGGCACTCTTTGGCGGTGACCCAAACTGGGGAAGGATTGTTGGTGCCATGGGACACAGTGAGGTGACGATCGAGCCCCATCAATGTGACATTTATATTGGAGAAACACTCGTGTTTTCAAATGGTACTCCTCAGCCATTCAATGAAGAGAGTGTAAGTCAGTATATGCAAGCTGAACATGTGAACATATCCATCGCGTTGCATGGTGGAGAAGGAAAAGGAAAAGCCTGGGGGTGTGATCTTACGTATGATTACGTCAAAATCAATGCAAGTTATCGAACCTAAGCCAGTGATTGCAATCAAACTGGGAGGAAGTGTCCTTTCTAAGCTCTCATCCCTTTTTTATGAAAGTATAAAAGACCTTCAGCAACACTACCATGTAGTACTTGTTCACGGGGGAGGTCCTGAGATCACGGCCATGCTGAATAAACTGGCCATCGAATCCACCTTCATTAATGGCCAGCGAAAAACCACAAAGAAGGTTTTTGGAGTCGTCGAACAGGTGTTAAAGGGCAAAGTGAATAGCGAGTTAACACATCAACTCAATCTGGCAGGGATAAAAGCAATCGGATTAAGCGGGTACGATGCCCATTTGTTAAAGGCCAGCATCATGGATGAAGGGTCACTAGGTTATGTTGGCAAAATTGAAAAGGTTAATCTTACCTTATTAAACAATCTGCTTTCGCTTAACTACGTGCCTGTTATCACTCCCCTTGCCACTACAAACAATGGGGAAAAGCTAAATGTGAATGCAGATCTGGCTGCATCTGCCATAGCAGAAGCCCTGGAGGTAGAGAAGCTGGTCTTTGTCACAGACGTTCCCGGAATTTTAAAAGAAGGGGAAATTGTTTCACGTGTAACAAAGGAAGAGATCCTTCAATATATAGAAACCGGAATCATCCACGGCGGAATGATTCCGAAGGTGCAGGCAGCCCTGTCGGTTCTTGGGTTTAACATTAAAGAAGTCATGATCGTCGGGTGTCAGGACACGATCTTTCAAGATGGCGAAATGCTAGGTACACGTATAACAGACGGAGGAGGAGTCGGGGCGGTATGAGTCACTTATTTCCTACTTATAATCGGTTGGATATTGAATTGGTTTCAGGAAACGGCACGGTTGTTCAAGATCAAAACGGGAAATCCTATTTGGATTTCATTTCAGGTATTGCGGTTTGTAATTTAGGTCACTCTCCTTATGTTGTTAAAGAGGCTCTTGAACAACAATTGGATAAACTTTGGCATGTATCCAACCTGTTTCCGATTACGCTGCAGGAAGATGCAGCTTCACTCCTTGCTTCCGCCAGCGGCTTAGATGCTGTTTTCTTCTGTAATAGTGGAGCTGAAGCGAACGAAGCAGCGATTAAGTTAGCCAAAAAGCATACGGGTAAAACGAAGATCCTGACTTTCAAGCAATCGTTTCATGGCCGGACCTTTGCGACCATGAGTGCAACGGGGCAGGAGAAGATTCATAGCGGATTCGGTCCATTGGTTCCAACCTTTGACTATCTTCCTTATAACGATGAACAGGCTCTTTCGAAAGTGGAAGGAAATGACGTTGCGGCCATCATGGTGGAAGTGATTCAAGGGGAAGGCGGGGTGAATCCTGGTATTCTTTCTTTTTTACAGGCAGTAGAAATGAAGTGCAAGGAGATGGATGCTTTATTCATTGTTGATGAAGTCCAAACAGGGATCGGTCGTACGGGAGTTCCATTTGCTTACCAGCATTATTCCCTGCAACCGGATATCGTCACGACGGCTAAAGGACTGGGAAGTGGTTTTCCAGTAGGTGCGATGATGGGTGAAAAAGATCTTGTTTCCTCCTTTTCGCCAGGAACTCACGGGTCGACATTCGGAGGTAATCCATTAGCGATGGCAGCAGTGAAAGCGACTCTTGAAACGATTTTTGATGAAGTGTTTCTAAAAGAAGTACAAAGTAAATCTGAGTACTTTATGCAAAAGCTGAAGAATCAACTACAAGAATTTCGTTGCGTAAAAGAGGTAAAAGGGATAGGCTTTATGATCGGCATCCAATTCGATATGGAAGTAAAAGAAATCATCGATGAGCTGCGGGAAAATGGATTATTGACGCTGCCGGCAGGTACGCATGTGATCCGTCTATTACCACCTTTAACGGTCAACTATGACGAGCTCGATCAGGCACTTCACATACTGGTCGATACGCTGAAACAGCATCAATCAGCTGGTGTATACTAATCTATTTTTTTTAGCAGCAAATGTATAAAAATTCTTTAATATAAATAAAAATTCAATTTAAGGGGCGATCTCATGACAGGTTACTTATGTTTAGAAAACGGAAAGACCTTTATAGGTGAAGTCACAATGGATGAAGAAGATCCCGTTCAGGGTGAGATTGTATTTTTTACGGGAATGACGGGGTATCAGGAAGTACTGACCGATCCTTCCTACAAAGATCAAATCGTTGTTTTCACGTATCCGCTCATCGGTCAATATGGCGTAAACGAAGATGACTTCGAGAGCTCACAGCCGCAGGTGAAGGGAGTCATCATGCTCCAATCACCTGCGCTGTACTCCCATTATCATGCGACTTCTTCCCTTAAAGACTATCTCAAAAAGTGGAAGATCCCATTCATGACAGGTGTGGATACGAGGCAGGTAGTGAAGGCGATCAGAGATGTTGGAACTCAAAACGCGTGTATATCTTATACAGAAGTACTTCCAGGAAAAGAGAAACTCACAGGCCAAGTTGAAAAGGTAGCCCTTACTCAGATCCGCAAGATGGGTAGTGGAAACAAGCATATAGCCGTCGTCGATTTCGGTGTGAAGAAATCGATTGTATCCAGTTTGATAAAGATGGATTGTCTTGTTACCGTCATTCCCTATCATCAGCTTGAGCTTCTGGATCAGATGAATGTTGACGGACTGGTTCTGTCGAACGGTCCTGGAGATCCGAAAGAAATGATGAGTCTTTTACCTAAGCTGAAGGAGAAAATCATGGAGCTTCCGACCCTCGGAATTTGTTTAGGACATCAATTAATCGCACTGGCACTCGGAGGGAATACCGAACGATTATTATACGGTCATAGAGGGGCGAATCATCCTGTCATTGATAACCAAACCGGAGAGGTGTTTATCACATCACAAAATCATAATTACGTCGTGAACGGGGCCAGTTTAACAGGAACCGGGTTAGAACCGCGTTTTATGAACGTCAATGACGGTTCCCTTGAAGGGCTTCAACATAATAGCAAGCCTATTCTTTCGGTTCAATTTCATCCTGAAGCGCGTCCGGGTCCTGAAGATGCTTCGTGGATATTCCAACAATTCTATCAAACGATTAAACAACCAGGGAGAGAGAAGATGTATGCCTAAAGATTCCAGTATTCAAAAAATCCTCATAATCGGATCAGGCCCTATCATCATCGGGCAAGCAGCAGAGTTTGATTACTCAGGTACACAAGGCTGCCTTGCCCTGAAGGATGAAGGGTATGAAGTGATTCTCGTGAATCATAATCCGGCGACGATCATGACAGATACGACCTACGCTGACAAAGTGTACTGCGAGCCCTTAACGGTCAAAACATTAACTGCGATTATCGCTGCTGAACGCCCAGACGGAATCGTCGCAAATCTTGGAGGTCAAACCGCTCTGAATCTCGCAGTGGAGCTGGATGAAAGAGGAGTTCTCGCGGAATATGGAGTGACACTGCTTGGGACCTCTGTGGATTCGATTCAAAAAGGGGAAGACAGAGAGAAATTTCGAACCTTGATGAACACATTGGGACATCCAACGGCAGAAAGTGCTATCGTACACGACCTTCAAGGGGCTATCCTTTTTTCTGAAAAGATTTCCTTCCCGATCATTGTGCGCCCGGCTTATACATTGGGGGGAAGAGGAGGCGGCATCGCTTCTACCAGGGAGGAATATAGTAAACTCGTTCAAACCGGATTAAAGGCTAGCCCGATTCATCAAGTACTGGTGGAAAAAAGCATTGCCGGGTTCAAAGAGATTGAGTATGAAGTCATGAGAGATTCGAAAGGAAATTGTATATCCGTCTGTAATATGGAAAATTTCGACCCTGTTGGTGTCCATACGGGTGATTCCATCGTCGTCGCTCCTTCTCAAACTCTGACAGATCAAGAGTTTCATATGCTTCGTACAGCAGCGTTTAATATTATCAGTGCGCTAGAAGTGGTGGGAGGATGCAATATACAATTTGCTTTAGACCCTAACAGTAACCAATACTATGTGATTGAAGTGAACCCAAGGGTGAGCAGGTCTTCTGCTTTGGCATCGAAGGCAACGGGCTATCCCATTGCCAAAATTGCGGTGAAGCTTGCTGTTGGCTATACATTGAACGAAATTATCAACCCACTGACGAGAACCACTTTTGCAAGCTTTGAACCTGCTCTTGATTACGTGGTCGTCAAGTTTCCAAGATGGCCATTCGATAAATTTCCTGAGGCGAATCGGGTGCTCGGAACGAAGATGAAAGCAACGGGAGAAGTGATGTCGATCGAGCGTTCGTTAGAGGCTGCCTTTCATAAAGCTCTTCAGTCGTTGGATCTGTCCTTAGAAAACATTTATAGCGAACTGGCCGGCTTATCTCAGGAAGAGCTTGAAGAGAGGATTGGAATACCAACGGATCTCCGCTTTTTTGAACTGTTGGAATTGTTGAGACGAGACCATTCGATTCACACTCTTCATGAAAAGACAGGAATCGATAAGCTGTTCTTGTCTATCTTGAGTAACTTAGTATTCATGGAAAATAAGCTGAGAACATCCGACTTCACTTCTGTTCTTTTGAAAGAAGCAAAGCAATTCCGGTTTGAGGATAAAACCATTGCCGGATTAATGGGGAAACCGGAAGCGTCCATTGAAAAAATGAGAGTGGACGAAGGAATCGTGCCCGCCTTTAAAATGGTGGATACATGTGCAGGTGAATTCGAAGCGATCACCAATTATGCCTACTCTACTTATTATGGAGACAATGAGATTCAACCGTTACAAGGAGGGAAAAAGGTCCTGATTGTTGGAGCGGGTCCGATTCGAATCGGTCAGGGTGTCGAGTTTGACTATAGTGCCGTTAAAGCGATTCACCGATTGAAAGAGCATGGATATACGACCATCATGGTGAACAATAACCCGGAAACCGTGAGTACGGATTATGAGACGGCAGATCGATTGTACTTTGAACCTATTACGAAAGAATCGGTCCTTTCCATTATCCAGCACGAGAAAGTCGATACCGTACTCGTTCAATTCGGCGGACAAACGGCCTTAAACCTGGCTTCTATTTTAGAGAAGAAGGGCATCCAATTATTTGGGACATCTTCAGACATCATTGACCGTGTAGAAGATCGCGAACGCTTTTATCAACTGCTGGACGAACTGGGGATTCCTCGTGTGAAGGGAGATATCTGCCACAGTAAAGAGGAAGCATTAAAAGTAGCACAGTATTTAACCTTTCCTCTTCTTTGCCGTCCATCCTATGTGATTGGAGGGAAAGGGATGGTGAAAGTAACGACACAAGCCGAAATCGAGAAGTTCATACAGGAAGCGGATGAAGAGTACTTCCCTATTTTAATTGATGAATTCAAAGAGGGTCAGGAAATCGAAGTTGACTTGGTGGGGGACGGAGACGGAGTGTATGTTCCCGGAGTCATGGAGCATATTGAACGGGCAGGCGTCCATTCAGGGGACAGCATGTCTATTTTTCCTTCTGAATCCCTGTCAATTGAAATCAAGAGAACGATTGAAGGCTATGCTCAAAAGATTGTGTCTTCCCTTCATTACAAAGGGATCATGAATATTCAATTTTTGCTGCAGGGTGAAGAGGTATTCGTGTTGGAAGTGAACCCGAGAGCAAGCCGGACGGTTCCGGTGGTCAGCAAGGTTCTTGGTTACTCATTAATCGATATGGCGACAGACCTTATGTGCGATGAGTCGTTGAAGATAGACGCCTTTAGCCCTCCTGCAGAAATAGACGTTGTAGGAGTGAAATATCCTGTATTTTCATCACATGCCCTGCCGGAGATCGATCAAACACTCGGGGCCAATATGAAGTCAACGGGAGAAGGATTATGTCTTGGTAAGACGGTTGAAGAAGCCCTGTATAAAGTATTTGAAGGGCTGCATGAAGCTATAGAAACTGGTGGGACGGTTTATATCGATAGTGACCAGAAAGAATTAAAACAGTATCAGACTTCTACGGAAACTTCGTTTAGTGACTGGGTTGAAACAAGCAATGCTTCTGTGTATTTCAGTCATGAAGAAACTGTTGAAATGAAGAAGAGAAGAATTGCAGCGTTAGAAGCAGGGGTCACCGTTTTAACGGAAGCAGAGACCTTATTGGCCTTTTTTCGAAGTATGAAAGTGAATAAAGTGAACCCCATTTCATTGGCACCATCAAAATCCGTACAGGGAGTGAGCAGAGTATGATGAATCCAAATGTTGCGACGTCGCCGGTTTCCTTGAAAGGGAGAGATCTTGTCACGTGGTTGGATTACTCAACGGAAGAGGTAGATGAGCTCTTAGCACTGGCTCAGTACTTGAAGAAAAATCCTTATTCAAAGGTGTTGGAAGGAAAGACACTTGGGATGATTTTTGAAAAGTCGTCCACAAGAACCCGTGTCTCTTTTGAAGCGGGAATGCTCCAGATGGGAGGTCATGCCATCTACCTCAATGCCCGTGATATACAACTGGGTAGAGGAGAGTCGATTGCAGATACGGCACGTGTCCTTTCCTCTTATGTGGATGGAATCATGATCCGTACGTTTGAAACTGAGAAGGTTATGGAACTTGCCCAGTACGCGAAGGTCCCAGTCATCAACGGACTTTGCGATACGTACCATCCTTGTCAGGCATTGGCGGATGTTCTCACGATTTTGGAGCTTAAGGGAACGCTAAAAGGATTGAAGGTTGTGTATATTGGGGACGGGAATAATGTGGCACACTCCTTTATGATTCTATGTGCGAAGCTTGGAATGGATGTCGTCATTTCTTGTCCTGAAGGATATGAACCCGTTAAAGAAATTATCGGTAAGACGGTTGAGC
The DNA here is from genome assembly GCF_042666755.1 of Rossellomorea sp. GCM10028870. Lineage (NCBI taxonomy): Bacteria > Bacillati > Bacillota > Bacilli > Caryophanales > Bacillaceae > Rossellomorea > Rossellomorea sp. GCM10028870. The sequence continues at coordinate 41,495 of NZ_JBHTGN010000004.1, forward strand.
TTGCCGGAATGAACGGAGGAAGCTTTACTCTTTCTTACGATCCGGTAGAAGCAGTTAAGAATGCGGATATCGTATACACTGATGTATGGGCAAGCATGGGTCAGGAGGAAGAAGCGATTAAGCGTCTTAAAGACTTCAAACCTTATCAAGTGAATGAACAGCTGCTACAGCATGCTGCACCCCAAGTGAAATTTCTTCATTGTCTCCCGGCACACCGTGAAGAAGAGGTGACAGCGGCTGTCATTGACGGACCATGTTCTGCCGTATTTCAGCAAGCGGAAAATCGACTACATGTACAGAAGGCTATATTGCAATCACTGTTTGTATAAGATCATTATTTTTCTGAAAGATTGTCGTTTATATAAATGATTTTGTGAAAGTCGACCTAAGATAAGTTGATTGGACCGGAAAGTGTTCGACTCCTGAGGGAATAGAAGGACAGGTGAGGCACCGCAGGAGCGCAGCGTCGAGGAGGCCCGCCGCCCGCCCCGCGGAAAGTGAACCCCTGTAGAGGAAATCAACCACTACTCGCTATTGGTTATCTAGTTACATCCATATAAATCAAAAAGGTCCGCTTCTGGATGGAAGCGGACCTTTTAGTTGCCTGAAAGCATTTCCATAAGAGAAAATAAGACTGAACCAAACAAACACATGTAAACATATAGTGTAGGAGAAACTGTAATTAGACCGTTTTGGAGGTGCTTGTGGTTTTGAGTAAACCAACGATTGATGATTACCTGGATAATGGAATATATGGCCAGAAGCAAACAAAGCCTGATGAAAGAAGAAAGTTTCTCGGAAGCCTGCGGGAACGAATCGTCGTTGCCCTGACTCAGAGTCAGGTAAGGGAAAAGGGAGTATACAAGGAAGTTCAGGAGAGTCTGAAGAAGCATCCTGAGGCGAAGCTTTTATTAAATGGTAATATGAGCTACTCTTTCTTATCTAAATACATCAAGCTCGCTGATACGTATCATGTCTCTTTTTCAATGGTGACCAATAAGGAGATCGAAACCGATATAGGCCTCGTCCTCGCTTATGATCATGCCATTGATAAAGAGGAAATCTATGTGAAGAAAAAAAATGAAAAAGCCGCTGAAGAAAAACCAAAGGCAAAGCAGAAGCAAAAGAAAAGCCTATTTTCATCCATTAAAAACAAGCTTTTCTAATTTTGTCTGCCCTTTTGGAAAATAGAGAGTCTAAACAGTCCTTTCAAAGTCGCGGGGATGATGAAAAGAATGAACAGGATCCGAAATAAATGGTACCCGGTAATGATGGAAAGATCTGCGTTGACGGCTTGCCCTACCAGCGCCATCTCGGCCATGCCTCCGGGAGCCAGGCTGATAAAGGCAGTCAGGAATGAAATGTCATGCCAGCGACTTAATAAAAAGCTAAGGCCAGCACAGTATAGGAGCAGGCAGAGTGACGTGAATAAAGACCACATGATAAACTTGCCCATCGTTTTGGACGACGAGAAATTCATCATGAAGCTAAAGTAAATGCCGAGTGATAATTGAGCCAGGATGATGAACAGTCCGGGCATATGCGGGACCGGTGATTCAGCCACCATGAAGCCGCCGATGACCAGGATCGGGCCAAGCAAGGTCGCGGTGGGCAGGTGGATTTTTTTAGCCAGGAACCCTGCTGCGACGGCAATTGTGAAAAAGAGGACAAACTCCCAGTGTAAGGCAGGCATCTCAAACGAACGCGCGGCCGTCCCCGCGCCGCCTCCTTCTCCACTCAAAAGGGGACTGAAGACGAGGAACGGTACGACAAAGATGACAGACAGCAGCCGGATGACCTGAAGGATCGTCACGACCGTTAAGTCGATACTCTTCATCTCCTCCCCAAGTGCCACCATTTGCGAAAGTCCACCAGGGATACTCCCGGTTATCGTCGAAGGCAGGCCGATTCCCGTCATCTTAGACGTGATATAGGCAAGGACCATACTGAACACAATAATCGCAATCGTCATCGTCAGCATAGAAGGGAGCTGAGTGAAAATTTCGATCATGGTTTTCTGACTGAAAGATTGCCCGATGGTATAGCCTACGATAATCAATCCAAGATCTCTGAAATAGGATGGCCAGGCGAGCTCAAGGGTCGTGCATTTGTTGATGAGAAAGACAGAAACCATGGAACCGAGCAGCCAGGACAGGGGAAGATCAAGGAGCGTGAACACCAACCCGCCTATAGCTCCGGCTATAAAGGCTAATAGAATGGGGTGCATATTGAAAATCCTCTCCATTTCATTACTCTATTTAAAGGTAATCAAATGGAAGAGAGGAAGCAAATGGAATGCTTTAGTTGGTAGGGAGATATCGCTCGGGGTCGAGTCTGCTTCCTTCTGCAACAATTGCAGTCATTCCGCCATCAGATCCGGATTCATGCATTTCCCCTTCCTCCCAAAAGACGGCCATTCCTGGTTCCACTACGATCTTTTCTTCCCCTTCGACTCTCACCCATCCACTTCCCGATGTGATTATCAGAAGCTGATCGCACATGGCGGGATGCATTCCCAGTACGCTGTTTGCTTCTAAATAAAAGTAACCGATCTGAAATGGCTCATTAGGCTTTAATAATGGATGGATGCTCACGTTTCGGCTGTTGAATTTTTGAATGGATTTACCGGTATTTTGTTTGAAGCTATAAATTTTCATGGAATCACCTCTTTTATAGGTTCGGTTTTGGGGATGAGATATCCTTTAACGGGGAGGAGAGAATGAAGTTTTGGCCATTATATGGGAAATGACGCAATTATAAGGATATTGACGCAATTAAGTGTGAAATTGACGCAATTATCCGGAAAAAGACGCAATCGAAGCCTGAAATGACGCAATTATCCGGAAAAAGACGCAATCAAAGCCTGAAACGACGCGATTATCCGGAAAAAGACGCAATCCCCCGCGCACTGGTCCACGTTGACGGTCCTTCGTCCATCAGACCATACACAAATGGACCAGTTTTCCCCTTTGAAAATCCTCCCAAAATCGTGTCCAACTCATCGATTGCTACCATCTTCAATCCTCGATTCTTCTTGGGGACCATACAGAGAACCCCCACCCAAGGTCCGTCCCTCACAAAATGGCACATCCCCTTCCTGATTCGTGGTAGAATGAATGGAGGTATGGACAAGAATCAGCCATGCTCCTAACAATCGTTATCTCTTATCATAGTTGCTTTAATGAAGCGAATTTTGGTATTATCAATAGTATTGTGAGTGTTCGAACATATACGGAGGTGAAGAAGATGTCTAGAATTTCTGAAGAGCAGGTGAAGCACGTAGCGCACCTTGCGCGACTAGCCATCACAGAGGACGAAGCGAAAAAGTTTACAACTCAATTAGATGCGATCATCGGGTTTGCCGAGCAGCTGAATGAATTGGATACTTCAAATGTGGAAGCGACGAGTCATGTGTTGGATATGAAGAACGTTATGCGTGAAGATAAGCCTGTTGAAGGACTGCCACGTGAAGAAGTATTAAAGAACGCACCAGACAAACAAGATGGACAAGTACGCGTTCCATCGATCTTGGACTAAGGAGGGGACCTCATGTCATTATTTGACCATAAATTATCAGAGCTTCATGAGCTTTTACATAAGAAAGAAGTATCTGTTACAGATCTAGTAGACGAATCATACAAACGTATTGATGCCGTTGAAGATAAAGTAAAAGCATTTTTAACATTAGATGAAGAAAATGCCCGCAATAAAGCGAAAGAAATGGATGCAAAGCTTGGTACAGACGAAAGCAAAGGTCTTCTTTTCGGAATGCCGATCGGAATTAAGGATAATATCGTCACAAAAGGGCTCCGTACAACATGTGCCAGTAAAATCCTTGAAAACTTCAATCCTATTTATGATGCTACGGTTATCAATAAATTACATAGTGCCGATACGATTACGATCGGAAAACTGAATATGGATGAATTCGCGATGGGTTCATCTACTGAGAACTCCGGTTTCCAAAAGACGAGCAATCCATGGAATCTGGAAACGGTTCCCGGGGGATCTTCAGGTGGGTCAGCAGCATCCGTTGCAGCTGGAGAAGTACCTTTCTCACTTGGTTCAGATACAGGCGGATCGATTCGCCAGCCAGCAGCATTTACAGGTACTGTCGGTTTAAAACCTACGTACGGAAGGGTATCCCGTTTCGGTCTAGTGGCATTCGCTTCTTCACTGGATCAAATCGGACCGATCACTCGTAACGTAGAAGATAATGCATACCTACTGCAAGCGATCGCTGGTCTTGATCCGAATGATTCTACTTCAGCCAATGTTGAGGTTCCGAACTACGCGGCAGCTCTGACAGGTGATGTGAAAGGCTTAAAGATTGCTGTTCCAAAAGAATATTTAGGTGAAGGTGTCGGTGAGGAAGCCCGTCAAGCAGTGCTTGCTTCATTAAAAGTGTTGGAAGGCATGGGAGCTACATGGGAAGAAGTTTCTCTTCCTCATTCTAAATTTGGTGTGTCAACATACTACCTGTTAGCATCGTCTGAAGCATCTGCCAACCTTGCACGTTTCGATGGTGTCCGTTACGGTTACCGCACTGCGAACGCAGAGAATCTTCTTGATCTCTACAAGAAAACCCGTGCAGAAGGATTTGGGGACGAAGTGAAGCGTCGTATTATGCTTGGAACGTTTGCATTAAGTTCTGGATACTATGATGCCTACTACAAAAAAGCACAGCAGGCACGTACACTGATCAAGAAAGACTTTGAAGACGTATTTGCGAAATATGATGTCATCATCGGACCAACAACACCGACTCCGGCGTTTAAAATCGGGGAAAAAATCGATGATCCATTAACGATGTATGCCAATGATATTTTAACGATTCCAGTAAACCTTGCAGGAGTACCGGGAATTTCTGTTCCTTGTGGATTCTCTTCAACTGGACTGCCACTTGGACTGCAAATTATCGGGAAGCATTTTGACGAAAGCACGATTTATCGCGTAGCCCATGCATTCGAGCAAGCTACAGATTTCCATACAAAAAGACCACAACTGTAAGGGGTGAAATCAATGAACTTTGAACCAGTAATCGGACTAGAAGTCCACGTAGAATTAAAAACGGACAGTAAGATGTTCTCTCCGGCACCGAACCATTTCGGAGCAGAGCCAAACACTAACACAAACGTAATCGACCTTGGATATCCCGGTGTTCTTCCGGTCGTTAACAAACGTGCCATTGAGTTCGGGATGAAAGCAGCGATCGCATTGAACTGTGAAATCGCAACGGATACGAAGTTTGACCGTAAAAACTATTTCTATCCGGATAACCCGAAAGCCTACCAAATTTCTCAATTTGACAAGCCGATCGGTGAAAACGGCTGGATCGAAATTGAAGTGAACGGTGAGAAGAAACGCATCGGAATCACTCGTCTTCACCTGGAAGAGGATGCTGGAAAGCTGACACACTCAGGCGACGGTTATTCCCTTGTCGACTATAACCGCCAAGGTACTCCTCTTATTGAGATTGTATCTGAGCCAGACATCCGCACACCGGAAGAAGCGTATGCGTATCTTGAGAAACTTAAATCCATCATTCAATATACAGGGGTTTCCGACTGTAAGATGGAAGAAGGATCGCTTCGCTGTGACGCCAACATTTCCCTTCGTCCAATCGGACAAGAGAAATTCGGTACGAAGGCCGAGCTTAAAAACCTGAACTCCTTTAACTTTGTTAAAAAAGGATTGGAGTATGAAATCGTCCGTCAGGAAAAGGTTCTTTTATCCGGAGGAATGATTCAACAGGAAACGCTTCGTTTCGATGAATCAACAGGTAAAACGATCCTTATGCGTGTAAAAGAAGGATCGGATGATTACCGTTACTTCCCTGAACCTGATTTATTACACCTTCACATCGATCAAGAGTGGATGGACCGCATCCGTGCAGAGATCCCTGAGCTTCCGGATGAGCGTAAAAAGCGCTATGTAGAAGATTTAGGCTTACCTGCGTATGATGCCATGGTTCTGACATTAACGAAAGAAATGTCCGATTTCTTCCAGGAAACCGTTGAAGCGGGTGCAGACGCGAAGCTTGCGTCCAACTGGCTGATGGGTGAGGTTTCAGCTTACTTAAATGCACAGCAAAAAGAACTTGAAGATGTTAAGCTGACTCCTCAAGGACTGGCAGGCATGATCGAATTAATCGAAAAAGGAACGATTTCTTCCAAAATTGCGAAGAAAGTGTTCAAGGAACTAGTGGAAAACGGTGGAGATCCAGAACAAATCGTCAAAGATAAGGGTCTCGTTCAAATCTCTGACGAAGGTGCCTTGCTCAAGATCGTGACGGAGACGCTTGATGCCAATCCACAATCCATCGAAGATTATAAGAACGGGAAAGATCGCGCCATCGGCTTCTTGGTTGGTCAAATCATGAAAGCAACAAAAGGACAGGCCAACCCGCCGCTTGTTAACAAGCTGCTGCTTCAAGAAATTCAAAAACGCTAAAAATATAATCGCAGCCCGTGGAAACCTAATATTTCCAGGGGTGATTTTTTTGTGAAAGAGGGACGGACCTTGATTTAAATCAAGGTCCGTCCCTCTTTTTTAGTTCAAGTTTTCCTGAAAAACATGATTTTTCTGCGTTTTATGCAGGTATTTTAACCCGATGTTGAAAAAGGAAATATGTAGGTCTTTTTGCTCGTTCGAGGTGGATAGTGCTTGTACTATAGTATATTTAATGTTTTAAATAGTTAGAAAATTCTTATAAAGAGGTGTTGTAATTGAAGAAAAAAGTCGTAGCATTAGGTTTAACAGCAGGATTAATGATGAGCCCGGTATTTTCTCCGGAAGCATTGGGTGCATCAAATGTGAGTGAAAAGGTGAACTTCAATGCGAAGTTGGGGACTCCCCAATTTATATCCGGTAAATTAACAAAGGCATCTACCAATGCCCCGGAATCGATCGTATTTGATTATTTAATGGAAAAACAGCAGGCGTTCAAGTTCAAAGGAGATGCAAAGCTATCTTTTCAAGTGAAAGAAAAGCGTAAAGATGACTTAGGGTATACATATCTACGCATTCAACAAGTATATAAAGGAACGCCTGTATACGGCGCCGTCCTGACTGCTCATGTGAATAAAGATGGTGTCCTGACTGCATTATCCGGGGCTCCGATAGCTAATTTAGATGAAAAACAAAACTTAAAGCAAACCAAAAAATTATCTAAAAAAGAAGCCCTTTCTAAAGGGGAAACTGATTTAGTGAAACACGTAGGCAGCCAGCCAGACTATGAATATGCACCTAAATCTGAATCCGTGATTTATGTAAAAGATGGAGAAGCCCATTATGCGTATCTCGTAAACTATAATTTCCTTGCTCCGGAACCAGGGAACTGGAATTATTTCGTTGATGCTGTAACCGGCGACATTCTAGGCAAAGTAAATAATATCCATGAAGCGAACAACGGAGCTGGTAAACCAGGCGGCGGAGGTGGAGCCGTTGGAGGAACGGATACTGTCGGCTCAGGAAAGGGAGTATTGGGCGATACGAAATCGTTGAACACGTATCTTTCTTCTTCAACTTATTATTTACAGGACCGCACGAGAGGTAACGGAGTGTTCACGTATGACGCTTCGAACAGGACACGTCTGCCGGGATCACTGTGGGCGGATAGCGACAATCTTTTCAACGCAAGCTATGATGGAGCTGCTGTTGATGCTCATTATTATGCGGGGCAGACATACGATTACTATTTGAACACACATAATCGTAATAGCTATGATGGCAATGGGGCAGCACTGAAGTCGACTGTTCACTATGGAAGAAACTATAATAATGCATTCTGGAATGGGCAGCAAATGGTATATGGTGATGGGGATGGAACGACATTCGTTCCATTATCAGGAGGACTGGATGTCATTGCCCATGAGCTGACACATGCCGTAACGGATACAACAGCGGATCTAATTTATCAAAATGAGTCCGGGGCTATCAATGAATCTATGTCCGATATTTTTGGAACATTGGTAGAATACGATACGAATAATAATCCGGATTGGGAAATCGGGGAAGACATTTACACACCTAATAAGAGTGGCGATGCACTTCGCTCCATGTCAGATCCGGCAAAATACGGTGATCCTGACCACTATTCTGTAAGATACACAGGGACGCAGGACAACGGTGGGGTTCATATCAATAGTGGAATAGGAAATAAAGCAGCCTACTTGCTAAGTCAAGGTGGCACTCACTATGGTGTGAAGGTGACGGGAATCGGAACCGATAAAACAGGGGCAATCTATTACCGTGCGTTAACTCAATACTTAACACCATCTTCAAACTTCAGCCAGCTTCGTTCAGCAGCGGTTCAAGCTGCTACAGATTTATATGGTGCAGGAAGTGCTGAGGTGGCGAGTGTGAATGCCGCGTATAATGCGGTTGGCGTCAACTAAATATGCTGAATGAGGAGAAGGGCTGTAATGGCTCTTCTTTTCTTTGTTCTTCCTGGTACTATATGGTGCGGGTTTTATTTGAATCCTACATGTGGTCATGGTTATATTTGTTTCTTCTTTGCTTTTTCCAGAATCTTCTTGGCTAATCGATAATACGTATCCGCTTCGACTTTTGATTCAGCTCTCTTTAGCTGCATCATATAGTTTTGGAATCGAAGTTTGTCGACGGACGAGACTTTCATCACAATTTTTCTCATTTCGGCACTCCTTTAGTGGACAAAATTGCGTCCAATTATCTATTCTGAATTTTCTGTAAATAATGTATAATAATAGTAAATGATTCCAGAGGGTGGATAGAATGTCCTTATTCGAAGTGATCTTGTTGCCAATGTTAATGGGTGGTATTGGAGGCTTAGGACATATTCTGGTTTTCAAAAATGGTCATTTCACTTTTCCGCGAAAATTTATCGATGACCAAGGTGAGAGGCACTATCTTTTTGGTTCAACAAAGGATATTATCATAGGCATTCTAGCAGGGTATCTGTCAGTATTACCGGTTGTTGAAACGGTCCCGATCTGGTATGTCATCTATATTAGTTTATTATCAGGTATCGGGGGAAGTTCCGTCATCACACGAAAAATCGAACAAAATTTAGCAAGCACCAAAGCGTCTTATATTCAAGAGCTATCTCATTATCAGCTCGAACCGACCTCTAAGGGAGGGACTCCAAACCATAATGAGGTGAAACCTGTTGGCGAAGTGGAAGAAAAAGAGAATCAAGGTTGAGCTGCCACCAGAAGATTATGAAAAAGCAAATCATTATCTAAAAAGACTGAAGGAGGCAGATAGCCTAGTCGAGCTGAACTACTACTATAATAAAGTGGCAAAAATTATAGAAAAATCACAAAATGTTTAAGATGGTTCAATTCAAGAGTAGTCCTATACCTATCTACTTTAACCAAAAAATGTGAGGGTGAAACTGACAATTGAGTCAGCTTTTTTTCTGTTAAGAAAAGATGTATGAAAGATAGTTCTCTTCACATACTTACTTATTCCATCCCCCTCTGGAAAAAAATAGTCTGGGAGTAGCACTATGCTATTCCTTTTTTTAGATTGAAGGATTATAAGAAATAGAGTTCATAAGAACCTGTAAACCTGCCCGTTACGGTGCTTTTCTTATATTATATTCCTACAGGCATAATCGTACAATTGAAATTTTGAATAGAATGAAAATTATATTTTCCTTGTGAAATACGAGAAACATGAATATGCTATAAGGAGAATTTAAGAGAGAAAAGATGTTGGTGCTTCACTGGAATGAGTGTGGGGCTGGAGGAGGAAGAAACATGAACTTAGAGCAATGGTTCACTAAAGGGATGACACCTGAAGATTACTTGGAATATATGAGTGTACATAAAGAAAATACCGAAGCGATCAGGAAGAACTTTACGATTCCACAAGAAGACATAGAAGTTTTGGCTAAACTCGGAGAACACTCCTTACGGGTGATTGCCATCACGGAAGATTGGTGTGGAGATGCCATGCTGAATATCCCGATTCTGTTGAAACTGGCAAAATCCGCTGACATGGACGTACGGATGATTTTACGGGATGAAAACCTTGAACTGATGGATCAATACTTAACGAATGGCATCTCGAGAGCGATCCCCATTTTCATTTTCATCGATCGTGATGGAAATGAAAAGCTGGTATGGGGACCCAGAGCCCCTATGGTAAAGAAGATCGTGGATGATGAACGGGCGAAGCTGCCACCGAAGGATCATGAGCTTTTCCCAAAAAAGCAGAGGGAAATGATTCAACGCTTAACTTCTCAATATTCGAAAGATGAAGAAGTATGGCAGGAAGTGTATGAAAGCTTGAAAACAAGTCTTGTCCAGAATGTGCTGATGTAAAAAGGATCCGAATATAAGAAGACATCCGGTCGTTTCTGGAGTCTTCTTTTTTAAAAGGCATGATGTCTTCATACTCACTCAAAATAGAATGGTAAAAAGTACCCGTCGACATGGGATTTTTTGCCGGTTCACGAATGACGGAATTCGCGTTAATATGGTATAGGATGAGGAGTTGAAGCATCATGATTCACCAAAAGACAAATACAATTGTTATAGAAGCGCTAAATAAATTTCCCCATAAAATTCACATTAAATTGGGAGAAATCCTGCGTGAACGAGGATTGACACAAGGCGATCTTCATCGCTTAACAGGGCTAAGAGTGGCTACGATCAATGAGCTAGTGAATTTCAAGAAGAAATCCTTAACGGTGGCTCATCTTGTTTCCATTATGATCGCCCTTAGAATTACAGACATTCGTGATCTCATCGAAATAGAATTTGATCAAGAAGTTCGGAACTACTTCAATGAAGAAAATCAACGAATGAAAAACGGATTTACTCCTGACCTGACAAAAACCGCTGAACAAAATGTAAAGCGAATCGCAGCTGGAGCAAACAACTAAACATCATTGCATCTCAAACGGTCATTTCTGATGGCCGTTTTTTTTAGGTTGGGGACGGACCTCTATTTCTTATTCATATCCCCATGTCAAATGATAGAAATATAATATATTTCAAGGTTTACAACTAGTCAAAACAGGATAATTCCTTAAGGTAAGTAATAATTTAGCAGTTTTTTAACTATAACGATATAAAGACCATGGAGGTCCGTCCCTCTAACATTCAGACAGCAGGAGTTTTGGGACAGGATACAGAATGTAGTATGTATGGAATAGCCAGGTTTTTGTGTTGGAGTTGAAATGAAATCGTAACGTTCATTTTAGTGAAAATCAATTATGATAGGGGAAGAGAGTAAATGGAAGTTAATTTTGGTCATGTGACCTCTCGTTATGCTGCGTCTTGTGATGATATACCGCATCAATTTTTTGATACGTTAAAGGTCAGGGGAATTGTGTGGGAAGGCAGAAAAGTGGCTGAAATTGGTTCTGGTACCGGTGCTATGACTCGAAAGCTTCACAAGCGTGGAGCCGAAGTGATAGGGGTCGAGCCGTCTATTGAACTTAGGAAAGCTGCCAAGGCATTAGAGAGTAAGAAATACTTGGAAATCCCATATCTTACAGGTACAGCTGAATCTACGAATCTGCCGGATCAATACTATGATATTACCATGATCCACAGAAGCTGGCATTTATTCGACCGCCCGAAAGCGATTAGCGAAATGAAGCGGATACTTAAGGAAAAAGGAATGTTCATTGTGAGTGATTCAAGCTTCCTTCCACATCACGAAGTGGTAAAGGATACGATGACGTTTTTACATGAACATATAGAGATAACCCCACCAGGATCAAAAGTCGATTCAGTGAAACGGTTGAATGGATTTCCAGTGGAATGGCTGTTAGAATGGCAGGAAGCTGACTTTAACTTGAAAGATTTTTACACATTTTATTACCCAGTCGACTTTACGTTACAGTCTTGGTGTGAGCGAGTAGGCTCCTTATCCTGGCTCACTCATTTAGAGGATAGTGAGAGAGAGGGATTACTGCAATCATTACATACGTTCCTGTCCGAACGTTACGATGCTCTTCATGAGTTTACTCTTCAGCACCAGTTTACAGTCTGCCTGATGAAAAAGTAGAAAGAGTGATCGGATTGGAAGCAGTAAAAAAATATGTAAACTATTTAAATATGGATATAGAGCCCCCAACGTTAAACTATTTGCAACGACTAATCCAGCAGCACTTAGTCAGGATTCCATATGAAACCTTCAGTAAATTTTATTATTTCTCTCAAGGTGAATCCTTTGTGCCTTCTTTACACACCTTCGCAGAAAATCTCCACTCCAAAGGGTGGGGAGGCACCTGTTTTACATTAAATATTAATTTTGGGAGACTATTGAAGAAATTAGGATTTGATTGTCAATTTGTCAGAGTGCAGCCGGGTCACCTTGGATTGATGATTACCATTGATAACCGTAAGCTCTACGTGGATGTGGGATATGGGTCACCGATCATGAAGCCTGTCGAGCTTGAAGCGAGACAAAGACATCTTCTTCACGGCTTCGGGGAAGAAATTATTTTCACCCAGAAAGACATTCGTGAATTTGAAGTGGATCGCCGTTCAAATGGCAAATCCTTTGTGAAAAAAACCATTGAGTGGATCCCATTAGAGGAAGAAGAATTAGAAGCCGACATAGAAGCATCCTACTTGGATTCCGATGATAACATTACAATGAGAAGAATCACCGCCGTTCGCTTCCAGGGCAATCAGTGCTACTTCCTGCGTAATGAGACATTGAAAGTGATGACCTACCGGAACATCCGTGAATATCAGATGAAGGATCTTGATAAGTGGAAAGATATCGTCGGGGAAGTCTACCACTTTGATTCTTCGTCCCTACAGGAATCCATCCAGTTTTTACATCAGCGGAATATCAAACTGTTCCCATAAGCCGTCTGGAATATCGAACTGATATTCTGGATGGTTTTTTTGTTTATACTTAAGGTTTCATAATCATAAGAATGAATAGTAGAACCCCGAGAGTGGATGCCATATAAAAGTAACGGTCAACTTTCACTAAGTGACGCTGGATTTCTTCGGGTGGCGCCCCTGTAAGGTGCTCATTCTCCGGCAAGGATATCCATTCGCTTATTTTTTTGGAGAGGGGTGTGATGAAACCAATGACGATGATTTGAATGAGAATATAAAGTATAACAGACCCCAGAATCCACAACTGTGCAAAACTCCCATAATCCCCTTTATAAAAAAGGATAAATCCTGTTAACACGGCAATGCTTCCACCAATTTTAGGGAAATATTCTAATCGTCTATTCAATTCTGTCGTCACCTTCAATTGTTCAACGCTTTTGTCAGGACGGGTCAATACATGTGCGAAAAACGTTGGCCCAACCCCGATAATGGCAGACAGTACATGTAAAAGAATCAACCATTCCATCTGAGCACCTCCATGATGAGTAATCTATAAACATTACGAAAGAGAGTGCCGATTTATGTATTTTTTATAACAATGAGCGGGGGAGGCTGCTATACGACATAACAATTTTCATTTTTCATTAGATTTTTCCAGCGAAAAGAGTTATGATATTGACCGGTAGACGCTTTATAATAGATAGCCTATTGAATTAAAATTGCATGAAAAAAAATAATTAGTATATGATGTTAAAAGATGGAATATAACAGGACGAGTTTTTGGAATTAATACAGATTAGGATGATGGGGTATGAAACGAGCAAGAATTATTTATAATCCTACTTCTGGCCGAGAGCTATTTAAAAAGCACCTTGCAGAAGTATTAATTAAATTAGAACAAGCTGGATATGAAACCTCTGTTCACGCAACCATTTGCGAAGGAGATGCGACAGAAGCTGCGCGCATTGCTGTAGAACGCAAGTACGATATTGTTGTCGCTGCAGGAGGAGATGGCACTCTAAATGAAGTAGTCAACGGTTTAGCCGAACAGGATTACCGACCGAAACTTGGAATTGTTCCAATGGGGACAACGAATGACTTCGCACGGGCTCTTCACATTCCAAAGGATATTGGATCAGCCATTGATGTCATCACTAAGGGTGAATCCATTCCTGTCGATATCGGGCGCATGAATGAACGCTACTTCATTAACATAGCCGGTGGAGGAAGAATCACAGAATTGACCTATGAAGTGCCAAGTAAGCTTAAAACGATGATGGGGCAGCTGGCCTACTATTTAAAAGGAATTGAAATGCTTCCATCCATCAAGCCGACTGATGTTTCCATTGAGTATGATGGAAAGCTATTTGAAGGAGAAGCGATGCTATTCCTCATTGGTTTAACGAACTCTGTCGGGGGCTTTGAAAAGTTGGCACCGGATGCCTCGATCAATGATGGCTTATTTTCTCTCTTAATTTTAAAGAAAACAAATCTGGCTGAGTTTATCCGCATTGCGACATTAGCCGTTCGTGGCGAGCACGTAAATGATCCTAACGTGATTTACACCCAAGCCAATCGAATTAAAATCAAAGCAAAAGAAAAAGTACAGCTGAATGTAGATGGTGAGCTGGGAGGTGTCCTTCCAGCAGAATTCGAAAACCTTTACCGCCATTTGCAAGTATTTGTCCCTCTTGATAAGATTCGCCCTGAAGATAAAGCTGAATAATGATAAAAGGAATGCCATGGGGGTTATGGCATTCCTTTTTTGTATATTTGATTCTCTAGTTAACGAACAAAAACACACTAAAAGACAATGGGAAACCAATTAGAAAACCCCATCCAATCTGTTGTTTATGACGGAAAGGAACTTTTCTCACAATCCAAGACAGAATGTGGGCCACAATCACAAATGTAAAGACCCAAATGAGTTGTCCCACCACAAACACAAATAAATAAGCAAGGATGGATTCTTTATTTAGTAAGAGGGAAATCCCAAAACCAAAGGTCAAGGTTAAAAAAGTGACTGCAATCAGGGTGTAGGGTAGCCACCATCTTCTTGACTTGAGAGCGAATAATACTCCAAGAAAAACATTTCCTACGAGGATAAGGTTTACTAAGAAGTCTGGGTTCATATTTATCTACCTTCTCTTTCTAGAATTGTTGCACATACCATTTTACCCTTTGTTCATCGGATAAAACGAGGTAAGTTTTAACATCAAATCTAGTAAAATGAAGAATTACATGAACCTGTTAAAAGAATAGGTCTTATAGAATACTCTGGATGATGCCGCCTTCGACACGTTGAGCTGCACCGTTGATGGCGGAAGCTTTCTCGGAAGCCAGGAAAACAATTGTATCAGCCACTTCCTCCACTGTTGCATAGCGTTGTAAAAGGGAAGTTGGTTGATCGTTTTTAAAATATTCACTGATAAATATGTCCAGATCCTGACCGTTTTCATGATCGCTAAGTCTGTGATGAATGTGCCGAATCCTTCTGTCCATGTTGGTCCCGGCAGAACAGAGTTGACAGTTACATTTGTTCCTTTTGCCACCTCAGCAAGACCTCTGGATAACGTGATAAGAGCAGTCTTAGAAACACCATACGGAATAAGCTCAGGATACGGTTTAATTCCTGCTTCACTTGCAATCGTAATGATACGGCCTGCATTGCGGTCCATCATTTTTCCAAGGAATGCCCGTGAGAGGCGAACGGCACTCATGACGTTGATCTGATAATATTCAAGCCATTCTTCATCCGTGACTTCTTCAAAAGGTTTTACTGTGAAGACGCCGGTGTTGTTTACAAGTACATCCAGATCTCCTAGTTCGTTTACTCTCGAAATTAATTCGTCTGACTCATCTTTCTTCGAAACATCTGCACGGATGCCATAAACGGTCCCAAAGTAGGACAACTCTTTTACGGTAGCATCGACTGTAGAGTCCGAGCGCCCATTGATAATGACTTTAGCTCCTTCTTTTAAGAAACTGATGGCGGTTGCTTTTCCTATTCCTGATGTAGAACCTGTAACAAGCACTAATTTATCTTTTAAACTTAATTCATTTCAAACATCTCACTTTCAAAGCATTTTATTATTTGAGCTCTTTCCCGCTAGCAACATAAGTATGCAACACGCTGCCAGACTTGAAAAGTACGCACTTTCCAGTGATATTGATACTTACCGGTGATATAGGTACTAAGCGGTAACTTTTAATAAAATCCTTTATTTCATATTGAAAATTCATCTTAGGAGGTCCAAATGAAGAAGTATCATTTACCGATAGAAGCGACTTTGGATATTATTGGTGGAAAATGGAAGGTGGTCATTATGTACCACTTGATTCTTGGAACGAGAAGAACAAGCGAACTTAAGAAATTAATGAGTGGAATCTCACAGAAGATGCTTATACAGCAATTGAAGGAATTAGATGAAGATGGATTGATCCAGAGAAAGGTCTATCACCAGGTTCCACCGAAAGTGGAGTATTCCCTGACAGAGTACGGTTGGACTTTGAAGGATGCTTTGGACGCACTCTGTGTATGGGGAGAGAAGCATATCGAAAAAAATTATGAAAATAAATATGACGTCTTAGAAGAAAGTATTCTCAATCGATAACTCCTGTTAAATTTTGTATTCCCCACCACTCCACGACTATGTTACAGTGGATAAAAAGCATGTCGGACAACAGTGCCACTGGAAGGGTGAATTCAATGTATATTGTACATTCAACATTTGTAGTTCCTGATGAGAAGGCTGATGAGGTGATTTCAATCTACCATTCCCGTTCAGGAATAGTCGACAAGGCGGAAGGGTTTCAACGATTCCTGCTCTTGCAAAATGAGAAAAAACCGGGAGAAATCACGGTTCATATGGAATGGGATACGAAGGAACATTTTATGACGTGGGTGCAAAGTGAAGACTATAAACGGATTCACGAATTGGAGAAAAAGTACCCTGATCAGGAGCTTGCTTCGATTATCCCTTCCATTCATCGCTTTAAGGTGGTGGCGTACTAATGGAAAGTAAGTATAAGAGTGTCATAGAAGAAGCGGTGGCAAAGCTGTACGAACGATATCCTGAATTAGATGAAAAGTACGGCGAAGTCGGACGAAAGAAATGCTATGAAGATAATATTCACCATTTCAACTATCTGGAATCGGCATCTGATGTTGGTGAATCAAAGGTTTTTTCTGACTATGCCCTTTGGCTCAACAGCGTGCTGGTGATCAGAGGCATGAAATCTGATCATCTCATTGATAACTTCAATTGTATCAACGAATCGCTTAAAGAGTGCGATATTGAAAAAGGCGAAGAATTCAAGCTTTATCTGAACGAAGCAATAGAGTCCATTCAAGAGGCAGATCGCAGAAACATGCCATCATCCTAAACGATAAAAGCATCGAACCACCGCGTTCGTTGCTTTTTTACATAGAGAGGGACGGACCTTCATCCATTTCATTCTCCACCTCCATTTATGGTACAATCAGTAGAGTCTTAAAAAGGAATTCGTAAAGGAAGATATTCGTGAGTAAAAAAGCGCCAGTTCAAAAAAATGATTATATAGATGAAGCAGTATTTGAAGATCTGACCCATGACGGGAATGGGGTGACGAAGGTGGACGGATACCCATTATTCGTTCCCAATGCACTACCAGGTGAGGAAGGCAAGGTTAAAGTGGTGAAAACGAGTAAAGGCTATGGATTTGGGCGGCTGACAGAGCGCACCAAGGAAAGTCCGTTTCGCCAGGAGCCTCCATGTCCGATCTACAAAGAATGCGGCGGCTGCCAGATTCAGCACATGACCTATGAAGGACAGCTGCAAGCAAAAGAAAAAAATGTTCGTGATGTCATGCAGCGTATCGGAAAGCTTGGAGACATTCATGTCCATCCGGTAATGGGGATGGAAGAACCGTGGCGTTATCGTAACAAAGCCCAAGTGCCTGTAGGGGAAAAGGAAGGGCGCTTTGTAGCGGGCTTCTATCAAAAACGAAGCCATGAAATCATCGATATGGACAAATGTATCATCCAGTATGAAAAAAATGATGAAGTGATTCAGCATGTGAAGAATATATGCGAGAAACTGGAGGTCCGTCCCTATGATGAGAAGAATCATAAGGGGATATTGCGTCACATTATGACCCGGACGGCGTATACGACTGGAGAGGTGATGGTCGTATTGGTAACAAGGACGCCTGAGCTCCCTCATAAGAATCGGATTGTAGAGGAGCTTGTTGAGAATATTGAAGGATTGAAATCGGTTGTTCATAATGTGAATCCTAAGAAAACGAACGTGATTATGGGGGATACCACTCGGGTTCTATGGGGGGAAGAAGTGATCTATGATTACATCGGAGACGTGAAATTTGCGATTTCCGCCAGATCCTTCTATCAGGTGAACCCTGAGCAAACGAAGGTTCTCTATGATAAAGCATTGGAATACGCTGATTTACAAGGAGAAGAAACCGTCATCGATGCGTATTGCGGAATTGGAACGATCTCTCTATTCCTTGCCCAAAAAGCGAAGAAAGTGTACGGGGTTGAAATTGTCCCGCAGGCGATAGAAGATGCGAAGCAAAATGCCGAGTTAAATGAAATGACCAATGTAGAGTTTAAAGCAGGACCTGCCGAGGTGGTCATTCCTGATTGGTATAAAGAAGGGATCAGAGCTGACGTCCTTGTCGTGGACCCTCCACGTAAGGGGTGTGATGAAGCACTTCTAAATACGATCCTGGCCATGAAGCCGAAGAAGGTCGTCTATGTATCCTGTAACCCCGGTACACTTGCACGAGACCTTAGAATATTAGAAGATGGCGGGTATAAAACAAAAGAGGTCCAGCCTGTTGATATGTTTCCGCAAACGATGCACTGTGAAGCCGTTGCGAAGATTGAGTTAGTAGAATAAGCGAGGAAGAAAGCCGATGTATCTCACAATTAAAGAAACAGCCGAATATCTGTCACTGC
The DNA here is from genome assembly GCF_042666755.1 of Rossellomorea sp. GCM10028870. NCBI lineage: Bacteria > Bacillati > Bacillota > Bacilli > Caryophanales > Bacillaceae > Rossellomorea > Rossellomorea sp. GCM10028870. The sequence goes on from NZ_JBHTGN010000004.1 coordinate 60,254, forward strand.
CGGAAACGTATATTGAGAGCCTCATTCAGCAAAATAAAATTCGGGCGGTCCACGACGGAAATCAATATTTATTATACCGGGACCAATTCAATCAGCATCTGGAGCAGATGGAAAAAATGAAGCGTCAGCTTGCTGAATATCTAAGTGAACCGATTCCGGAAGATATCGATGTGAAGGATGAAGACTAGCCTTTTGGAAATTACCTAATGAAACGGGGAAATACAATGAGCGGACAACAGCGTTCCAATATCAAACAAGGTCTTGAAGTGGATATCGTCCTGAAAAAAGACCAAAGAACAAACAAACTGACACGTGGGGTTGTAAAAGATATTTTAACCAACTCACCGAATCATCCCCACGGTATTAAAGTCCGTTTAGAAGATGGACAAGTCGGGCGAGTGAAGAATATTATTCAGTAGTGTGAGCTGCTTTCTGTCAAGTAAACAGTGAATTAACAAATAATAAAATGAAGCGGTTTTAGCCCTGTATTACTAAGGTCTAAGGCCGCTTTTTAATTATCTAGGATCAGGCGCACTTCAGAGAGATATTTTTTTCATGAACACAACACAAAAGCGCCTATATCTAGGGTGTTTCAACAAGAGTTTAGCGTATGACACATCTCATCTTATTCTAAATATAATACTTGATGTTTTTTGAATAATGGAATTTATAGTGGGATGGAAAAGGTCATTTAATGGGATAACGGGAGGAATTAATACCATTAGAATACTGAATATTTTATATTTTTAAAAATATAAGAGTGGTGTAACACTTGAAACAATAAGAGATAGAGGGAGTTATACATAAATAAAGATAGTTGGCACGAAACTTGCAAATTAATGGAAGAAACAATTTTTATTAAGATGAGGGGGAAAAAGTATGAAAAGAAAACCAAATTTCTTACAAGCTGTTATTCCTATTATAGCGATGCTTCTATTATTAGGAATCGGGTATGGGGTGTTTCATTTAAAAGCTGAACCGCTTCTTATTATCGCTGCAATCATTGCGGCATTAATTGGGAAAAAATTAGGGGTAAGCTGGGATGAGATGCTGGATGGTATTGTTGAAAAGACAACAAAAGCGATGCCGGCCATTCTAATCTTAATTACAGTCGGGATTTTAATTGGAACATGGATGTCGGCAGGTACAATTCCTATGATGATCTACTATGGAATTAAACTAATCGATCCTAGTTACTTGATTATTACAGCGTTCATTGTTACAGCTATTATCTCAACGTTTACAGGTACATCTTGGGGTTCAGCCGGTACGATTGGTGTAGCAGTTATGGGTATTGCAATCGCCCAAGGGGTTTCACTACCTATAACAGCAGGGGCAGTCGTCGCAGGTGCTTATTTTGGAGATAAGTTATCACCACTATCAGATACAACAAATTTAGCCCCCGCAGCAGCGGGAAGTAATCTATATGAACATATTAGACATATGCTTTATACGTCCGTACCAGCTGCAGTGGTTGGGATCATTGTATACTTCTTTGCAGGAAACATGGCACAAGAAGGAACAGTTTCTAACCCTGAAAAGTTAGAGGTAATGATGTCGACATTAACGACTATGTTTGATTGGCATGTGTTACTCCTTATTCCGGTCGTCATTGTACTGGCTGGCTCTGTTTTAAAATATCCGACCATTCCGGTCATGCTACTTTCGTGTATAACGGCTATTTCACTAGCAGTATTTTTTCAAGGGATCTCTCTAGAGAACGCTTTTATCTCAACAGTCCAAGGATTTAATGTAACCATGGCAGCAGGAACAGGAATTGATCCAGGAACGATATCAGAAGATGTACAGCGATTATTAAATCGTGGGGGTATGAATGCGATGATGGGAACAACACTCATTGCCTTTTGTGCCTTTGCATTCGCTGGGATCATCAGTAAAATTGGATGCTTAGAGGTTGTACTAGAAAAAATTAATGAGAAAGCCAAAACAACTGGAAGTCTTGTTTTAGCAACAGTTTTATCTTGTATCACAATGGCGGTTACAACGGGAAGTTCATACTTATCCATTTTAATCCCAGGAGAACTCTTCAAAAAGGTTTATGAAGAGAGAGGGCTTCATGCGAAGAACTTATCAAGAACATTAGAGGATTCCGGTACAGTTGTTGTTCCAATTGTTCCTTGGTCCATGGCAGGGGTATATATGTCCAGTACACTTGGCGTACCTGTTCTTGAGTACTTACCGTGGGCAGTGATGTGTTACGTCGGTTTTATTTTTGCCATCATCTTTGGTTATACAGGTTTTTCAATTGAAAAAATCCATGGTTCATTAAGTAAAGTGAATAAAAAGGAAGAAATAGACGTCAAGTCTTAAAGAATAGGAGAATCATCATGTTTACACTTATAAAACAGACAGAACTATATACACCAACATACCTGGGAAAAAAAGATGTACTATTATCAGGAAATCGACTTGTGAAAATAGACGATGAAATAACAATAACAGGAATCGAAGTTCCAGTAATTGATGGAAGCGATACCTATTGCGTGCCGGGCCTTATTGATCGCCATGTTCATATTACAGGCGGTGGTGGAGAGGGTGGTTTTTCAACAAGTACGCCTGAAGTACAATTGAGTAGCCTTGTTCAGAATGGTATTACGACCGTTGTGGGGCTACTAGGAACAAACGACCTTGCAAGGAATTCGAAAAGTTTGTTAGCTAAAGCAAAATCTTTAAAAGAAGAAGGAATGAATGCATATATTTTAACGGGAGGGTATGGCTATCCTCCAACCACAATCACAGGCGAAGTAAGAGATGATATTTTATTTATTGACGAAGTATTAGGGTTGAAATTAGCCATTGAAGACCACCGATCTTCCTATGTAACAACTGAAGAGTTAAAAAGAATGGCGGCACATGTACGGGTAGCATCGATGCTTGCTAAAAAGCCAGGGTTTGTTCACTTGCATATGGGGGATGGAAAAGGATTGTACGAGTCAATCTATCAGATACTAAAAGAAACCGATTTACCAATTAGTTTGTTTAGTCCGACTCACATTAACCGAAACGAAAGGTTGTTAGATGCCTCTGATGAGTTTGCCAGGAGAGGAGGATTAATTGATGTTACATCCAATATCAATCTTGTGAAAGGAGATAAAGTGTATACACCTGCAAAAACAATCTCTTACTTGCGTGAGCATGGCGTGGACCTGAACCAGATTACAGTAAGTTCTGACGCAAATGGCAGTCTCCCTGTCTTTAATGAAGAGGGGCAACTAACGGGTCTAGGTGTAGCGGGCTTCGAGCCAAATCTGGAAACGTTAAAAGAACTTGTTCTTCACGAAGGAATATCTTTAGAAAAAGCGCTTTTACCTTTTACAGTTAACCCTGCCAAAGGACTGGGTTTGTATCCGGACAGAGGTCAGCTTGGCGAAAATGCCTATGCTGATGTTGTTCTTCTGGATAAACAATTGACAGTTCGCGATGTATTTATTAATGGAACCGCGTTTATGAGAAATGGTCAGCTACTTCGTAAAGGTACATTTGAACATTCAATAGGTATTCAATCTCGCATCTAGTAGAGTCATTGACACTTTTTTATGACCTCTCTCATAATAAGGAGATAAAATCGAATTTTCTGGAAGATGAAAGAGGGGATAAAGGTGAGAGAGTTAATCGTCATATCGCTAGGAGAGAATACGCTCCGAAGTGTGCTCGAACAAGTGAAGCGATACATTGGAAATCACGTACAAATTAAAGGCTATTCAATCGAAAAGGGATTAAATCAACAATTTGATAATCAAGTCGTTTTAATTACAGGTGATATTGTCTTTCAGTATAGTTCAAAATACGTTCAAGGTGCTAAAAAAGTGATCATTGCGAGAAGAGCGTTGAGCTATGAGAAAATTAATCAAGTCTTCTCTTTAAAGGAGCAAACAAATGTATTGCTAGTAAATGATACGGAAGAGAGTTGTTTTGAAGCGATTGAACAACTCAAAAGTCACGGCTTTCAATCGTTAAACTTTTTTCCTTACTATCCCGGCATCAATTCCTTCAAAGAATGTAATGTGGCAGTGACACCGGGGGAAGTACACTTAGTTCCAAATGGCATCAATCATATTATTGATATTGGAAATCGGCAAGTAGATATTACAACGATAACAGAGATTATGTTTGAGTTTGGTATACTGCGAGATTCGGGTGTTCTTGCGTCTTCTGAGTTTGTTAGGGATGTTATAGAGTTAACCAGACATTTGTGGCACTTAAATCAAAAGTTGGATGATTCGAATTTGTTACTTTCTACGATTTTTGATAAATTTCCAAAAGCGCTTTTATTTTGTGATAAAGATGGAAGTGTTACCTATACAAATGAAAAAATGAAATGGATTTTTGAAGGGCAGTCATTACTGGGAACTAATGTATTGAAATTACTGGGATCTGAGTTTGATTTACGTTTTGCACAAGAACATGAAGATACGGTATGTGTCTTAAATGATCATACATATATTGTCTCAGTGGATCCAGTGAAGAAAACAGGAGATGTTCTTTGCTATTTAATGGAGTTTGAAAATTACGACACATTGAAGAAGCTAGATAAAGTGGTTCGGACGAAGGTGAATCATAAAAAATTTGTAGCCCGCTATAGCTTTTCACACCTGTATTCACGTAATCATCAAATGATGCAACTGGTGGTGCTTGCTCAAAGGATGGCAAAACGTGACTCGACTATTCTTATCCAAGGTGAGAGTGGGACAGGTAAGGAACTATTGGCACAGGCAATACACAACGATTCGTTGCGTTACGACTTACCATTTGTTGCGGTTAACTTCGCAGCTTTATCTTCTTCTATTCTAGAAAGTGAATTATTCGGCTACGAAGAAGGAGCGTTTACTGGGGCAAAAAAAGGCGGAAAACGGGGCTTGTTTGAAGAAGCGCATCGAGGCACCATTTTTATGGATGAAATTGGCGATGCTCCATTAGATTTACAAGTTAAACTACTCAGAGTGCTGCAAGAAGGAGTAATTCGTCGTGTGGGTGGAAATGAACAAGTGCCAATCGATGTGCGAATCATTGCTGCAACAAACTTAAATTTGGAAGAAAAAGTGAAGGAAGGTATGTTTCGTGAAGATTTATACTATCGACTGAACGTTCTTCCACTAGATACTATACCACTTAGAAAGCGTCCAGAAGATATATTGCCACTTATGCAACATTATTTAACCCATCTTTCAGGGGAAGAGATTTATCACGTGCATGAGTATATGGAGGCTGAGGTGATTAATTTTTTCCTTTCTCATCCATGGCCGGGGAATGTTAGAGAATTAGTAAACATTGTCGAATACATGGTGAATGTGAAGTCATCCCGAAAAAAGATTTCACTGGATGACTTACCCTTCTATATTTTAAAGGAAGGAAATCTAATAGAAAAAGAATGCGTCAATCCAATTTTCACTAAAGAAGAAGAGGTCCTGCTTATCATTGACGAAACATCAGGAATTGGACGACGGAAAATTGTACAAGAGCTTTTAAATAGAGGGCTGAAAATCGGAGAGAGTAAAGTCAAGCGAATACTTGAACAGTTAAAGGAAAAACAATTGATAGAAGTAAATAGAGGAGTACGAGGATGCGTGATAACTGAAAAAGGAAAAGATGAATTAAAAAAGTTTTTCGTAACATAATTCGATATATTGCGGAAGGTGAGCAATCATGTATGAACTAATTAAAGATATGACGATGAACGATCAAATTGAAGCAGTTACGCGTAAATTGATCGAAATCAGCAGCATTAATGGAACAGAAGGGGAAGTTCACGTTGCTGATTTTATTAAACAGGTACTCCTTACATTTCCTTATTTTCAAAAGAATCCTTCACATGTGTGGGAACAGCCCATTCCAAATGATTCGGCTGGTAGAAAGAATGTGTTTGCGTTTGTTAAAGGCTATTCTACCTCTAACAAAACCGTTGTGTATCACGCTCATATGGATACAGTGGGAATTGAGGATTTTGGGAGCTTAAAGCCTTATGCATTTCATTCAGATGAGTTAGAAAAATACTTTAAGCAATATGAATTCGATCAAGATGTAAAAAAAGATGCACAATCCGGTGATTGGCTATTTGGCCGGGGGTCGGTCGATATGCAAAGCGGAATTGCTGTTCACTTAATGAACATTCTCCATTTTTCTCAAAATCCAGGCAAGCTTCCTGGCAACCTTTTATTCATGGCAAATCCCGATGAAGAAAGTCAACATAAAGGTGTGATTGCGTCACTTACGGAATTGAAGAGATTACAAGTGGAAAAACAACTGGATTATATTGTAGCCATAAATACAGATTTTATTACACCGCTCTATGACGGCGATACGAATCGGTATATTTATACAGGGGCAGCAGGTAAGTTGATGCCAAGCTTTTATATTTTTGGACGAGAAACGCATGTCGGGGATACGCTGTCGGGAATTGATCCGACGTACATTTCATCAGAAATTAATCGGAGGATAAATAACAACATCGAATTAGCAGAAAATATCCCCGGCGAGTTAATTTTGCCCCCATCTTGTCTTCATCAGAAAGATGAGAAAGACGTTTATAATGTACAAACAGCTAAAAGAAGCTTTTTATACTTTAACTATTTTATTTATGAGGCAACGGCCAAAGAAGTGATGGATAAACTAAGGACGGTTGCAGGAGAAGCATGTCGAGAAGTTGAAGCTAATTTATACTACAACTACCAAGAGTTTATAAAACGAACAGGTTTGCCTCCAAAGTACCATTCCTGGAAAGTGGAAGTGACCAGTTTAGCAGAGTTTATTGAAGAGTTGATGTTAAAAGGAATTGATGTAGACGAGGTGATGAAAGAAGCTCTTTTAGAAAATGAAGGGCTGGATGTAAGGCAACTATCATTTAAAATGGTAGAGGCACTTCAACAGCTAGATCCCGATAAAAAGCCAAGAGTCATTATTTTTTATGCACCTCCATATTTGCCGCACAATTATTTAGATGAGGAAAATGAACGTGATTGGAACTTAGCGAGAATTGTAAAAGAATCTATGGAAACCGTGTCCCGCCAAACAGGTGAGGAATTTGAGTTAAAACAATTCTTTCCATACTTAGCAGACGGAAGTTTCTTATCCATTCATGAAACGGATGAAGAAATTGCATCACTTGTAGAGAACTTTCCAGAAATGAGTAAGACATTCCCATTGCCAATCCAAGAAATAAGGGATTTAAACATTCCTTCCATAAATATGGGAGTATACGGAAAAGACGGACACAAATGGACAGAGCGCGTTTATAAACCATATACGTTTAACGTTCTCCCTCGCCTGATTCGTCACACATCCATTGCAATGTTAGTTGATATTGAAGGGCATACGATTGAGACGGGATGAGAGTAAAAGAGAAGAGTGCGAGTGGAAAGTTGTGACCCTCGACCTTTCTGTCATATTTATGAGTAAATCAATTTTGAAGAGTAGAGGGACGGTTTGTTTCTTGTATCATCTTTTTCGGTATGTATGTATTTGGGTTCCAAGTACCAAACTAGACTACTACATCATATCCCTAAACAAGACGGACCTCGATCCATTATGGAATTGAGGTCCGTCTTCTACATTTAACTAAACAATTGAGGAATGCCCTTGATTAACGAGTATACACCCATGTAAGACATGGCCACGACAATGAGGGCCCCGAAAATGGTCATCCAGATCGGGTGCTTGTAATCACCGACTATTTTGGTTTTATGAGCGGCGATAAGCATAACACCTAATGCTATGGGCAAAATCAATCCGTTAAGTGCACCAACAAGGATTAAAATCGCGACAGGCTTACCTACAAGGACGAATACTAGTGTTGAAACGGTAATGAATCCAACGATTAGCCACTTATGATATTTCTCGAGAAGCGGGCTGAACGTCCGAATGAAGGACACTGATGTATAGGCAGCGCCCACAACGGATGAAACAGCAGCGGACCACATGACGATCCCGAACATCTTGTAACCTATATCTCCTGCAGCCAGTTGGAATACGGAGGCTGGCGGGTTGGAAGGGTCCAATTGCAGACCTTGTGACACAATCCCTAAAGCAGCAAGGAAAAGGAAGATTCGCATGATGGACGCGATACCGATGGCAGATACTGAGCTTTTCGTGATCTCAGGAATTGCCTGTTTCCCTGTTATTCCGGCTTCTAATAACCGGTGACCACCGGCGAATGTGATATATCCACCAACGGTTCCGCCTACCAGCGTAATGATGGCCAGGAAATCAATGGTGTCTGGGGCGAATGTTTTCGTAACGGCTTCTCCTACAGGAGGATTTGCTGTAAACATCACGTATACCGTAAGGATAATCATGAGTAACCCGAGGATCTGGGCGAACTTGTCCATTAATCTACCGGCTTCTTTCACCAGGAAGATTCCTACAGCGACAATTCCACTGAATAATGCGCCCATTTCAGGGGAAATACCAAACAGGACATTCGTACCCAATCCAGCTCCCGCAATATTTCCAATGTTAAAGGCCAATCCGCCCAGCACAATTAGGATGGCAAGAAAGTAGCCTAATCCCGGCAAGACATCGTTGGCAATATCCTGAGCCCTTTTTTCAGAAATGGCTATGATGCGCCATATATTAAGCTGGGCACCAATATCAATGAGAATTGAAACAAGGATGACGAAACCAAAGCTTGCCGCCAAGGTTTGAGTAAATACGGTTGTTTGAGTCAGGAAGCCTGGTCCGATGGCGGATGTGGCCATTAAGAACGCAGCCCCTAACAATACGCTGAAATTTGATTTTTTCTTCAATAAGTTCGCTCCTTTGCTGTCATGTGAATAGCTGCTTAGTTGAATTTCAAGGAAATTCCTTGTTTTAAATGCCTAAGTTGTCGTTCGCGATCTATGTAGAGTTCCTGTGCTTTTTCATGAGAAATCATCGTAAAGGTCAACTCTTCTCCAGGCTTTGCCTGTGCAATCAGTGGAAGATCCACTGATGCGATTTGACCGATTCTTGGATAGCCTCCCGTCGTTTGCCGGTCCGCTAACAGAACAATAGGCTTCCCATTCGAAGGAACCTGAATGGTTCCAAAGGCAACCGCTTCTGAAATCATATCAAAATCCTTCTCGAGATGGAGGGACGGACCTTCCAGACGGTAGCCCATGCGATCTGATTGAGCAGACACTTTAAAGGGTTCATTGAAAAAGTGTTCCCGGCTTTCTGCTGAAAATAAATCGTACTCGGCCCCGGTCATCACTCGAATGATTTTCTTCTGTTGATAAGCCGAGATGAATTCAGAAGAAATCGACCAATCAATTTCCGTGAAATCATTGTCCTCTAAATAGGGAAGTAAATAGTCGATCATATTTTCAGATTCCTTCGAAAGCGTCCCGGCTTTCAGGTTGTCACCTTCTTTTAAGGAACGACCATTCAATCCTCCAATCCCGGCTCTTACGTAAGTTGATTTGCTGTTCATGACGGTTGCTACATTGAATCCACCTGCAATCGCAAGGTAACTGCGGCAGCCGCTTTTGCATGCCCCGAATTTAAGAACGCTTCCAGCTTTGATCAATAGTGATCTCCTTAAAGGAACCGGCTTCCCGTCTATGGTTGGAGATAAGTCTCCTCCACAAATCGAAATGAGGGAGGTTTCCTGGAACTCAAGCATTGGACCCATAAGTGTCATTTCAAGAGTGGCCTCGTTCTCATCATTCCCTACCAGCAGGTTAGAGATTTTATGGGCAAGTGGATCCATACTTCCACTCACGATGACGCCATATTTTTGATAGCCATACCTTCCAAGGTCCTGAATCGTTGAAAGGAGGCCCGATTTCATTACATTAATCATTGTTCCTCCTCCAATGCTTTATATTCTTCAAATGAAATGGGGGTGAAACGAATTCGATCACCTGCTTTTAGTAAGCTTGGTGAGTCGCCGTTATTTGGTTTGAATAATTTTAAGGGGGTTCGGCCAATCAGCTGCCACCCTCCAGGTGTTTCAATTGGGTAAACGCCTGTTTGTTTTCCGGCAATCCCAACTGAGCCAGCCGGGATCTTGAGGCGGGGGGATTCTCTTCTCGGTGTCGCAATATCCGGGGACATGCCTCCGATATAAGGGAATCCCGGGGCGAATCCAATCATGTATACGAGGTAGTCACCATTGGAATGTTTCGCGATGACTTCTTCGGTAGACATGTGATTGTGGTTCGCGACTTCTTCAAGGTCCGGTCCGAATTCTCTACCGTAGCAGACGGGAATGTCGATGATTCGGGAATCTGATTGTTCACTGATTGTAAGTTGGGAAAGCATATGTTCAATTTCTGAACAGACAATTGTGTACGGTAATGTACTCTGAAAAGGTTTTTGAGATTCTATGATTTTGATTGGGTCGTAATAAAGTGTGACGGTTGTAAATGCGGGTATGTATTCAACTAGCCAGTCGATTTTCCGGGTTTCAAAAAAGGCGGTGACGACTTTAACCTTTTCGTGTGTTTCTTGCTGAATTGAATCTCCTAATTGTATAACGACGGCATGATCGCCCAATGGTCGTAACGTAAAATTCAAAGAACTACCTCCATTCGTGATTGTATGATTATAAAAAATATAAAATAATTATGTATGAGTAGGCGTACAAATATGATTATTCAGAAATTTAAGCCATGTTGTTATTATAGTATAATTCTTTGTGTTTTCAATAAAAGGTTGGGAATTAGTTGGTTCTTCCAAGAATCATGGTATGTGGAGGGAGGGGTATTCTGCATTTGTTTTTTTGGCTCATTCGAGTGAAACGAACGTTTCACTCGCCTTTCAGCGTGCGCTGAAAGGCCGGGTAGAGAAGAAGAGCCGAGAGGAGCAAATGAATTTGCTCTATCGGCTCTTCTTCTCTACCCGGAATGAGCCAAAAAAACAGTTAGTACTACTATCCCTTTAAATACTTGAATTCAATCATAAAATCCTTCAATTTCCACTTCGCAATATTTGTAAAAAACTAGCATGTTTTCATCGATTATAAACGTATCGCAATTGTGTTTTATGTGCTATTATTTAGTAATCCGAAATATTATCCTCCTGAATGTATTGTGAGGATTATTGATAGATGGTGGAAGGAGGTTTTCTTATGGATAAGGTAAAGGATCCTTTATGGACGAGGTCTTTTATTATGTTAATGGTAGGAAACTTGTTTGTGTTTATGTCATTTCAGATGCTGATTCCGACACTTCCTCCTTATATAAAGTCGATAGGGGCTTCAGGTTTGGAAATTGGATTAGTAACGACGTTATTTTCCATAGGTGCTGTTTTAAGTCGGCCTTTTATTGGATTTATGTTGGAATATAGAGACAGGAAACCTCTCGTTTTAATAGGAGGGATCTCGTTATTATTGATAACGGTTATTTATCCATTGTCCAGTGTGGTCTTCATCTTTCTTTTATTCAGGTTTGTACACGGATTGGCGTGGGGATGGTCTACAACGGTTAATGGGACGGCAGCAGTGGATGTGGTACCGAAATCCCGTCTGGGTGAAGGGATGGGGTATTACGGATTGTCGATTACGATTGGAATGATCATAGCTCCGAGTCTCGGAATTTATTTATTCCAGGTAACGACGTTTACGAATCTGATCATAACTTCCAGTGCTCTGGGTGTCATCGCGATTATTTTGTTAGGAATCGTTCATTACCGAACACCTCAAGTCGTCAAAGAAACGAAAAAGGAAGACCTGAAGTTCTCATATCTTGGCTCTTTAGTTGAAAAATCCAGCTGGTTCCCTGCGTTTATTACAATTATGGTGACCTTTGGATACGGATCGATCGTAACGTTTATCGTCATCTTTGGAGAAGAGCGTGGAATACAGCATATCTTTTTATTCTATTTATGTAATGCGATCATGGCTTCCCTATCAAGACCGATCGCCGGGAAATGGTTCGATGAACGTGGACCTAAAGGTCTTGTGCTCTTTTGTATCGTGATTACCTTTATCGGCATGTGGGTATTATCCTATGCTCATTCAGATTTCCTAATCGTCGTATCAGGTATTTTGTTTGGAGTTGGGTTTGGTTCACTTATTCCAACACTCCAATCCTGGACACTGTCGTTAACCCCGGACAATAGAAGGGGAGTGGCAAATGGTATGTTTTTCTCCTCCATTGATCTTGGGATCGGCTTAAGCGGATTAGTATTCGGAGTGCTGGCTCAATATGTTGAGACGGGTGTCTTATTCCAGATATCAAGCCTATTCTTGCTCATTGCTTTAGTCGTAGCGATACTGGAAGGGCGCAAACAAAAAAAGTTTGTTCACCAGACATCAGCGTAGTTTGATGACTGAATATTGGTGGTAAGTAGAAAGGACTATCTGTTTTTGAAGGTGTTTGCCGCCTTTAGTAACGGATAGTCCTTTCTTCTGTAATGGATGTGATTCCTATGAATCACGGCAGAAAGTATCAATCGGAAATTGAAAAGGAAATGAAATTTTATCCCAATGAAATTCTGTTAGAATGATAGAAATAGACTAGTCTGTGAGGTTTCTTTAATAAGGAGATCCACATATAACGGAGGACATTATGACAGAAGAAAAATTACTAATGGAAAAGTCATTCTATGGAACTTTTTTAGTAGACTATGACACGAACCGTCATCCAATTGAAGTTCTTGGTCAAGCTTTTGTAGAAGAGCAGCAAAATGAACCGTATGATTTAACGTTCATTCGCTATGCTCAGGGTGAGGTCTATTTTCATAGCAAGGACTATGAAGCGGCTATATTCAAATGGGAAAGCATACAGAACGAATTAGAACCTTGGGCAAAGAAGAATATCGCGGATTCTTACTATGAGCTGGGGATGTTATCTTCAGCGGAGGATGTATATACAGCTATCCAATCGGAAAGCACGATTTTAACGTTGGAAGTTTCCCTTCAGCTATTCTCCCTTTATATCGAACGGAACAAGATCAAGTCAGCCTATCGTACGATTGAGAAAGCATTGACGATTGATCCGGACTATCCTAACGTAACTGAACTCGCCCGGACTTTTTATGAAGAACAAGAGGACTGGAATAAAGCCGTGGAACTGGCGGTTCAGGAATCGATCCGGACCCAGGATCCCGCTTGGTTCATGATTCTGAGGGAATATGGTGATCAAGGCTACACGACCTCCTTTGCGCCTACCTATTTCTACGATTTATTGATTGCGGTTTATGAAAAGGATCGTAAACAATTCAAAGGTCTCGTGACTTCTCTATGGACAAGCTACAGAAGCAATCCGGTCGCCCATATTGAATGGATGCTGACGGTAAATACAATCTTTGAATATGTGGAAATACTCCCCAACGAATCATGGGAGGACATCCTATCCCAATTCCAGGAAGCATACGTAGGATTCCTTGAAGGCAACTACTTAGTGAAAGACCTGGAAAATTTTATGCCAAGCATGCTGAGCAATTGGCTCAAAGTGAGCAGGGATCATCAACCACTTTTCCCGGCAGCTGCCGTTTTAGCCTGGAACGATGTATTCTCGTACAGCATTGAACCGATGGTGACGGAAGAGGCGGAAACGATCCTGCTGGAAGGGGACTCCTATCAAGCACGCTTTGAAGACATTATCCTTTTCTTAAATAAAATTATTGATTGGTCAGAACGAAATGAAGCTCCTGTAGGGTACAAAACTAAATGGATTGCGGAGCAGTTAATGGATCTGAGTGAACACCACTTATTAATCGCAGGGAGTGGCTCAAGCGGAAAGTCTTCCTTCGTTCAATCCGTTTTAGGTGAGAGCGTCGGTGAGGCTGAAGACTCCACCATCATTTATAGTTATCATGATCAGCAGGTAGAAGTAAAGGAGATTCACGATCATGGAGTTCACAAAGTAGAGAGCATCGCTGATTTTGAAGAACTGATGCAAAGAGAAGCATTTGTAGAATATAGGCTTCCGTCTGAGTTTCTTAAGAAAAATAGAAGTGCCATCATTGACGTTCAAACAGGCAAAAGGCATCTTGATGATCTGACAGCCTTTTATCCTGTAGCTGATGGATTACTGTATGTATTGAATGCTGATGCCCCGTTTAATGCAGAGGACAGACAAACCTTAAGAAAATTAACGGAAATCGGCCAGCCTGTGAACGTTCATTTCTTATTAAATAAGATGGACAAAGTATCTCATTCTGACCGTACAGAAGAGATCATCGAATCAGCCCGAAACAAAGCCCGGGAATGGTTCCCGGACGCAGAGGTATTACCGTATTCATCCCTGGAAGCCGTTCATCTGCAACGACAGGATGTTCAGGCATTTCTAAAGGAACAGTATAGGGTGAATGGAAATGCGCTCAAAGCGGAACGTGGGGCCAAACTATTTTATCTAGTCAGAAAAACATTAAGAGATCTTTACTCAAAGCGTAAGAATCGTGAAAATGAGTTGAAAGATACAATCGAGAAGAATGAAGATATCCTGTCGCGTTTGAATGGCTTTGAAAACTACCTGGGTGACATGCAAGGCGATAAAGTCTCCGTCATTAAGGATTCCTTCTATCAAAAGAAAGAAGCCATGAAAAAGGAAATCTCTGAGAAGATCCCTGGTATCCTTAGTGGCTGCTCTGATCTGATCAGTGAAGAAAGTGATTTCAGACAGATTCATACGGAATTGAATGAAGCCATGAATACCCGTATTCAAGCCTATATACAAGAAGATCTCATGCCTCGTTATGTCAAATCCCTTGAGGAGTGGCTTGCCTTCTCGAAAGAGGAGCTTCAAGACAGCCAGAATTATTTGAATGAAATGAGTGAAACCTTCAACGAGCTATTCGGTAAGGATAAAGTCGTTTTACAATGTGATTTTCAAGTAATAGACGACTGGCGTCGGGATGTAAGCCGAATGGGAACGAGAGCGCAGATTGATAAAGAGAATATCTTATTGCGATTTAAACCGGCACAGTTCTTATTAAAGAGTGCAGGGAAGCTGTTAGGTGTTTTACCTCAGAATAAGTCCTTACTCTACAACCAATATAAACGCTATTTAGAGAACGAAGATTATCAGGATATCACGGCATCTGTTGTTAATAAATTCTTCCTTCAGTTTGATTTGTTCGAAAAATCACTGCAGCAGGATGTTCACTCTTTCTTCGCTGAGCCATTTAATCAACTGGAAATCACGATTAAAGATACAGAAACAGATATTGCATCAGACGAAGAAACACTAAAGAAAATGAAAGCCGATCCGGAACGATATTTCGATCCGATCACTCTATTCGAAGTGAAACTGCTTCAGCAAGAGTACATGGTGAAAGCCAGCTATAAAGCTTCTCATCATTATTCATAAGAAAAAAGACTGATTCGAAGGGCATTCCCCTTTTAGAATCAGTCTTTTTATTTGGCTCTTTTCCCAAAAATTGTTTCTTTTTACCATGCGTTCTGCAAGGCTCTGTCAATTAGTGTGTGCTGGATGGTGAGGGGGAACTGCTCCGCTTGCAGCTAACGTTCGGCCAAGCCTCCTCAGCTTAGCCGAACGGGGTCTCTGCACGCCCAAAATCCGCCGGAGTCTGCGCAGTTCCCCTCACCATCTTTAACAGAATATTTGTGACAGAGCTTCAACTTGCGCAAGAAGACCATGTAACTAGAAAAAACAATTCTTCTTTCAGAAAAGGGAAAACAATCTCTACCCTTAAATAAGGTTGTTTTCTAAAGTTCTTACTTATATTGATTTTCATTAAGGATACATGCTCAGAAAGTTGATTGGAGCGGAAGGATGATCGACTCCTGCGGGAATAGCTGGACAGTCCGAAATGCGGAGGCGGCTTGCTCAGCCCCGACAAGCATAAGATGAATGGACCGGGAAGGCGTTCTTTGCCTTCTTGGACCATTTAGCTTATGACCTCGAGGGGCTAGCCGCTGGAGCTGGACAGGTGAGGACCCGGAGGCGCAGCCGAGGAGGCTCACCGCCAGCCCCCGCGGAAAGCGAGCATCCTGGAGCGGAAATCAACTATTACTTTCT
Organism: Rossellomorea sp. GCM10028870; assembly: GCF_042666755.1. NCBI lineage: Bacteria > Bacillati > Bacillota > Bacilli > Caryophanales > Bacillaceae > Rossellomorea > Rossellomorea sp. GCM10028870. The sequence goes on from NZ_JBHTGN010000004.1 coordinate 76,177, forward strand.
TCTCTACAATAGCCACAAACTTTAAAGAAAGAGCGTTTTATTTATTACCTTTCTAAATTTGCAAGAATTCGCTATTTTCCTGAATCACTTCGGCAATAATCCGTTCAAGAGAATTTTTAGTGTGAATGGTAGAGAAATCTAATCCAAGATGAATGGCTGTCTGAGCTACCTCGGGACGGATGCCGGTGATGACGGATTTTACTCCAAGTAGATTTAAGGCGTCGATAAGGTGGAAGATTTGCTGAGCGACCATGGTATCAACCAATACCACACCTGATAAGTCAATGATCAACATGGATAAATGGGCATCGGCACTTTGTTGAAGGGTTGATTCTAATATCGTAAGGGCGCGCGTCGTATCAATATCTCCGATGATAGGCAGAAGTCCTACCTCTGAAGTTAAAGAAATGACCGGAGTACTTAATTCCTTAATCAGGGTAGACTGTGCTTGTAGTCGATCCATTAATATATTCAGGAACGTGGAAGTAAATGTTTCCAGCACATAATCCAATGCGAAGTTGATCTTTCGTTCCCACTCAAATACTTCTTTCAACTGGATGTTTACGTTCGATTCTTCTACAAACTTTTCGACATACGTCCAATACACTCTTCTGAACACACCTGAGTTACGAACAACCTCATCGAGAGTCGTACTGGATTTACTTCGATCTGCAGCTGTTTGTGAAGTCCAGTTAGAAATCAATTCCTTTGACTCTGTTTGAGAAAGTAACAGACACTTGGCGATGATCTTCACATAATTAGAGTTTTGTTCTTTTATTTTGTTGAGTACCTCTGGCGAAGAATCAGGCGAATAGTGAGATCCGGATTTAATATTCTGGAACTTCAACCAGTCTTCAGTGAAATCTAAAGCATGATCAACTAAGTATTCATATAAATCGGACGAATGTGTATCCATAAACTCTCCCTTTAAACTTGGCTTATACTCTTATTCTGAAACCTATAGAGGAGACTGTCAATGTTAAAGGTAAAACAAATAAATAAAATACTTCTTTAATTATGCAAATAAATATAAAAGAGGAGAAGGCACTTCTTTTGATATGCGAAAAAATATGCAAAAAAATCCATAATAGTAGATACGAATTAGTCTGAATACTAGTAATCTTATAATATTTATTGGATTTCTAGTAAAATATATGTATAATTATAATTATTAGAAAATACAAACTATTTCAGGGGGACTACGATGAAGAAGAAAGTAAGAGGATTATTTCTAGTATTGATGATAGGGATGGCAGGGATAATGACTGCCTGCGGAAGCGAAGAAGCGAGCTCAGGCGAAGATAAAAAAGAGAAGCTTGTAGTGGGTACCGATGCGGCCTTTGCTCCATTTGAGTATATGGATAAAGGGGAAATTGTCGGATTTGATATCGATTTTTTAGAGGCTGTCATGAAAGAAGCCGGATATGAGTATGAAGTGAAGAACATTGGATGGGATCCACTGTTTGCAGCAGTACAAGGCGGCAAGGAAGTAGATATGGGCATCTCCGGAATCACGATTAATGATGATCGTAAAGAAACGTTTGATTTTTCCAATCCTTACTTCGAATCCACACACATGATCATGTTTGGTGAAGGTGTGGATATCAAGAGTGCAGATGACCTAAAAGGGCTAAAGATCGGGGTTCAGAATGGAACGACCGGTCAGGCGGCAGCAGAGAAGATTGTTGGGCAAAACAGCTCTGATATTTCTAAATACGAAAACAATGTAGTAGCCATTACGGCATTAAAGCAAGGTCAAGTAGATGCTGTTGTAACCGATAATACGGTTGTAAATGAATATGTGAAAAACAATCCAGATGACAATTTCAACACAGTAGAAGATCCGGAAAACTTCGAATCTGAATTTTATGGCTTAATGTTTCCGAAAGACAGTGAGTTGAAATCTGAATTTGATAAAGCGGTAAAAGAAGTGATTGAAAATGGAACATATGCTGAGATTTATAAAGAATGGTTTGGTACAGAGCCGAACACTGACGCTTTATTAGAACAAGCAGAATAAGGGAACAAGGGGCGTAGTGAAAGGTATGGAAGATCTTCTTTATAGATTTTAAAGAAGATTTTTCCTTCTTCACCTGCCCCTTTTATATGAGTCTATTTACTACTATTGAAAAGGAAAGTGGCTAAAGCTGCTACCGAGACAAAAGGAGTTATTATATGCTGGATTTCAGATGGGACATAATTGGGGAATACCTGCCTTTTTTTCTAAAGGGAGCATTATTAACAATCGGTTTATCCGTGGGAGCTATCTTTTTAGGTTTAATCTTCGGACTGCTGATGGGGATATTCAGGATTTCTCCCTACCTGCTCGTTCGAACGCCTTTCATTTGGTACATAAACTTTTTTAGAGGTACTCCATTATTTGTACAGATTCTTCTCATTCATTTTGGTGTGATGCCAATGATCATGACGGAGATTAATCCGGCCGTGTCTGCGTTAGTGGCACTATCGTTGAATGCCACGGCATATATCGCCGAAATATTCCGCGGGGGTATTCAGTCCATTGACCGGGGGCAGATGGAAGCTGCCAGGTCATTGGGGATGACCAATATCCAGGCGATGAGGCATATCATTATCCCTCAAGCATTTAAGCGGATGATTCCTCCACTTGGAAATGAGTTTATCGTGTTACTGAAAGACTCTTCCCTGGCAGCGGTTATCGCAGCTCCTGAGCTTATGTACTGGGGGCGTGCCATGCAGGGGCAGTATTATCGTGTATGGGAACCGTATTTAGCAGTCGCTATTATCTATTTAATCCTTACTCTATCTCTTACGTATCTACTAAACTATATTGAGCGGAGGATGGCAACCGAATGATTAAAGCAGTGAACCTTAAGAAATCCTTTGGAGAATTGGAAGTATTGAAAGATATTAACGTCAATATCAAACCGCAAGAAGTGGTTGTAGTAATAGGGCCTTCAGGTTCAGGAAAATCAACGTTTCTGCGTTGTTTGAACCTTTTAGAATCGATTACCGATGGTCATGTTTATATTAAAGACCGGGATATAACGGCCAAACAAACAGATATCAATAAAGTACGTACGGATGTGGGAATGGTTTTTCAGCAATTTAATCTTTTCCCTCATAAAACCGTGATCCAGAACATTATGCTCTCACCGATGAAGGTAAGAAAGTGGCAAAAGGATAGGGCGGAGAAGAAGGCATTAGAGTTACTTGATAAGGTGGGACTCAGGGAAAAAGCGTATGTGTACCCGGACTCCTTATCAGGCGGGCAGAAGCAACGGGTGGCCATTGCACGGGCCTTGGCCATGGAGCCTGAGATCATGCTGTTCGATGAGCCTACTTCAGCTCTTGATCCAGAAATGGTAGGAGAGGTGCTGGAGGTAATGAAACAGCTTGCGAAAGAGGGCATGACCATGGTCGTGGTCACCCATGAAATGGGGTTTGCGAGAGAAGTCGGGGACCGTGTCATCTTTATGGACGGAGGGTACATCGTGGAAGAAAACAGACCGTCTGAACTCTTCGGGAACCCCAAACATGAAAGAACTCAAGCGTTTTTAAGTAAAGTGTTATAATTTGAGTCAAATGAAGGGGAAGCGTTCTAAATTTAGAGGTCATGTCCAAAGTTGAAAAACATTTATTTTCAACTTTAGATGATTTGTTTTCAAAATACTGGATTTATTTTCAATTTCAGTGTATTTGTTTTCAACTTTCAACATTTATTTTCAAATCCTGAATTCCACAACAAAAGGAGCCTTCTCAACAAGGCTCCTTTTTCTATGCGGTATGTTCTACATAAATGATCGAGTGCAGCTGCTTTCTTGCCCGGTGAAAACGGGTTTTGACGGTGGAAGGAGTGAGGTTCAGCTTTAAAGCAATCTCCCCATCACTAAGATCCTGTGTCACTTTCAATGACATGACTTCCTGCTGAGAAAGTGGCAGCCTCTTAATGTTTTCCTGGATGCTGTACTTAAGAAACTGTGCTTCAATTTCCATTTCCAGAGGGTTATAATCCTGTATTGATTGAACCTCTTCATCATTTTCCATATAGACTTCATTGCGTTTCGATTCTTTTCGGATGAAATCGATTGCTGTACACCTTGCGATAGAAGTGAGCCAGGACTTCGTTTTGGTCGAATCCAGTAAAGTATCGATTTTGATGTACGCTTTAAGAAATGTTTCCTGGACGATGTCCTGTGATAAGTAAGTGTTTTTCGTTAAGTTATAAGCAATATGATAAATCAGCTTGTGAAATTGTTCATACATCTCCTCAAATGAGGGGGGAGATGAGGGTAGCTGAAGTGTGTCCATAGGATTTAACCTCGACTTTCTATTCTAAATCATTCATTTCCTTTATTAAAAAAGGAGGAGCATCCTTTTCTTCCAATCCACGTATCTCCACATATCCATGGTTTTTATACTTAATGATGACCATATATTCGTTTGTTATGGAATGGTAGACGAACTCATTCATGATTCCTTCGATGTGTTTGGAATCCGTAATTTCAATCCCTTTACCTTCCTTCTTTAACTCAAGTGCCGCTTGTTGTTGGTCCATGACGTTATATAGACGATTTCTGTAATTCTTTTGATCGATCACATACATCCACTCAATATCCGATGAAGTGACTTTAATATCATCTAGATACCCGTTGTTCTGCAACCAAGTTTCAAAATTCTTATAGTTATTTTTCACTCCAACATTGATCCATCGATTCTCTGATAGGAGAAATTCGACGTTGTAGAGGTTTACTTTGTCCCGGTCTTCAAATGTACCATTATATGTTTCTTCTTTTAATAGATTGATGGCTTCCTTGATCTGTTTCGTATCGATAATAGATATCTGCTTTCGCCCGCCCATGTCAGCATAAATCGACAGCTTGTCTACACTGTTTGGATCTACGGAGAAGATTTCTTCTGTTGTTTCTTTAAAACTCTTCATTTTATATAAAGCAGTATAATGTGATTTAATCTCTTCTATATTTATCCGATAGTTTCTCACTAGCTTGCTTCCATCATGCATTTTGTAATAGAGGAAGACCTGTTCGCTATCCTCGTCTGTAACGGTACGATCCTGATTGTTGACGATTTCCTTATGAAGGTTCAGGACGGCTTTAATGGTTTGAGGGTCGTTTATAAAGTGATCCTTGATAAGGCTATCTGGATTGTCCCTCAGGGAATAATAGCTGTTGCTGATATGGACCTTTTCTATGCCCTTTAAATCAGGAATCTTCTTTTCATATTGAAATAAATCGAACTGAATGAATAAACCGATAAGAGAGATGGACACGGCAAACCCGGCAAAGCCCTTCCAATGACGGAACACTCTCCAATGTTTTTGTAAAACCATTTCTGCAAGATAATAGCCTATGAATGAACCGATGAAATAGCCGAATAAGGTCCATCCCGTCTCTTGATAGATTCCATTGAAGTACATACCGCCGACCAGCATGAAACAGAATGCGACTCCATATTTGAATAGGGGTCGGAGGACAGGGAATACAATAGCAAGTGACGCTGCTTCTACTTTTCTCGTTTTATACAATACATACGATAAAACATAGAGTAGGAGAGTGATAGCTATGAACAGTGTTACATCTAATCCGGAAAAGATTTTATTCTCAAGATATACGGCCTTGATGACAGGGGAATATTGTTCGATTTTGATATTGAAAAAATAATCCTCTGGAAATCCATATAAAAGATTTTTCAAGCTAAAGCATACGAGCATAAACATTCCAGCCGGTAATAGGAGCAGGATGTAAGTCATTACTCCCTGTACAGCTGTTAGTCCCGTTATCATGCCCACAAAGGTAGCGGCTGTGAACAGAAGGATGTTCATTAGGATCGTGATGCCGCACCAGACTAAAATGTCTTGAACATCAATGAATTGCTGAAGATCCGTAAATGAATAAAAGGAAAGTAAAATCGCTGTATTCAGTACAATTGGCATGATGAGGATGACGATTCCTGTAACGGTAAAATGATAAAATAATTTGCTGCGTGTCAGCGGAAGGCTATGCATGAAGTCTGCAGCCTGCTTTACATGTAAATAACGGAAAAGGAAAAGGGATAAGATGACCGGAACGAACAGCATCAAACCCATTTGAATCGGGTATTGCATTTTAAACAGGTTCTCGTAAATGGCAATCGGATAGGGTTGATTGTCGTTGGAAAGTTTACCGATAATGTCAACCGGCAACGAAAAGAGAAGTCCGATAAAATAAACGATCCCTACCCATCCAACATTCCTAAGGCTTTGAAGGATGACTTCCTTATTGATCCATGATGTTTTGGATGGCATATCCGACGTCCTCCATTTCATAAACAAAAATTTCTTCAAGGGTCAACGGTAACATATCGAAAATAACTGGATGATAAGGTTGGATCTTGCTTCTTACCTGTTGTTCATCCCCTCGAACGATGCAGAGGGATACGCTTCCCCTGGTCTCTTCGTGCAGAAGGTCAAGTTCGGTAAAGAGCTTCTGCGGCATTTCGCCTTTAAAGGCCAACTGAACTTTATGAATCCCGGATTTCAAATCATCAAGCTCTTTCTCCAATAGAAATCTTCCTTGATGCAAAATTCCGATATGATCACAAACATCCTCCACTTCACGAAGGTTGTGAGAGGAAATAAGGATCGTCATCTCCCGATTGGCAACTTCTGTGATCAGCACGCTTTTTACTTTCTTACGAACGACAGGATCCAATCCATCAAGGGGCTCATCCAGAATGAGCACATCCGGCTGAGTGGATAATCCTAGAATGAAGGCTGCTTGACGCTGGACGCCTTTCGAAAATTTATGAAGCTTTTTATGAGGGTTTACCTCAAATAGGCCGGTTAGAGATTGATACTGATGTTCATCCCAGCGACTATAGGTGTTTTGATAAAATTTTGCCATTTGATTCAAGGTATAGTGAGCGAAGAAAAAGGGTTGATCAGGAATGAAAAACAAGGTTTCTTTCGTTTTGATATTCTCAAAGATCGCTTGGTCTCTTAAGAGAACGTTCCCGCTATCCGGCTTTAACACTCCCGCAATGGTTTTGAGTAGTGTCGTTTTTCCCGCCCCATTCGATCCGAGCAGTCCATAAATCGATCCTTTTTGAACAGAGAACGAAACGTCATGAATAATTGTAGTACCTTCAAAGGATTTACTTAATGATTTAATCTCTATCATCAGATTGATTCCCTCCTGCCGATGCCTCGATGTCAGCAATCATCTGCTTTAAGTCTTCAGGCGTAATCCCTAAATAAAGAGCTTCAGACAAAAGTTTAGACAACTCTTCCTTTACTTTCATAATTTTCTCCGCATTTTGAATGTGACTTGAAGGATTAACAAAGCTACCCCGTCCTTTCACCGAATAAATAAACCTTTGAGTTTCTAGTTCCCTATAAGCTTTTTGGATTGTGTTTGGATTTATGGTCAGCTGTTGGGCCAATGCACGAACGGAAGGCAATTGTTCGTCAGGCTTCAACACCTCATTAATGATCAACTCTTTTAATTTCTCGACTAATTGTTCATATATGGGCTTTCGACTTCTTAAATCAAGCTCAAACATATCCACCCTCCCAACCGTATAAAGTGTACTATGTGTCTTAATACAGTTAAAGTATATAACAAGTTCTACCAGTTTGGGAAGAGGGGAAATGAAAATATTCTTGAAAAGCTGGTAAGTGTGGTATTCACTTTGACTTTTGTGAATAAGGACTCCAGGTTTGGGAGTAAAAAGAATGATACAAACACAAACTGAGATGAATAACATATATATAGAAAAGTGATAAAGCATGGTAAAGATGACATTTCCTTTGACAAAGAAAGTTTCCTTGATGCAAAATGGTGGTATTAAAATTTTTGATCGGAGGAGAGGGTCGGTTATGTTCTTAGATTGGTTAAGTGGATTCAACCCAGCCGTCCAGGCACTTTTTGGCGGTACATTGACATGGGGATTAACCGCACTGGGGGCCGCGACGGTTTTTTTCTTTACCAAAATAGAAAAGCATACTCTGAACATGATGCTTGGGTTTGCTGCAGGTGTCATGATAGCAGCATCGTTTTGGTCACTTCTTGCTCCATCAATAGAGTTCAGTGAACAAAACGGTCAGATTCCGTGGCTCGCTCCTGCAATCGGTTTTTTGCTTGGCGGCCTTTTCATTCGACTATTAGATTTTGTCGTACCTCATTTACACTTAGGGAACTCAGCAGAAAAAGCGGAGGGACCTCCGACTAAATTTAAAAAATCAACCTTACTATTTCTTGCGATTACCCTTCATAACATTCCCGAAGGTTTAGCCATCGGTGTGGCTTTTGGGGCAGCGTCAATGGGACTTGGTGACGCAACATTGGTAGGGGCGATCGGGCTCGCGATCGGAATTGGTATTCAGAATATGCCTGAAGGGGCGGCCCTTTCTATTCCATTGCGCGGAGAAGGGATGTCACGTCTGAGGTCCTTCAACTATGGTCAGCTTTCAGCTATCGTTGAGCCCATTGCTGCCGTAGTTGGTGCAGCTGCTGTCCTATTAGTGCAGCCATTGCTTCCTTACGCACTTGCTTTTGCTGCAGGGGCAATGATTTTCGTAGTAGTGGAAGAGCTGATCCCAGAGTCTCAATCCTCTGGAAGTACAGACTTGGCCACATTGGGACTCATGTTGGGATTTGTTGTAATGATGATTCTGGACGTATCGTTGGGTTAATAAAAGTATAATGGTAGTGAAGGGGGTGAAAATGTGAAGATTGGTCTCGTAAGGCATTTTAAAGTAAAAAGAGGATACCCTGAAAGATTTGTAACATCCGAAGAACTAATGAAGTGGGTAGAAGAGTACGATGAGTCTGATGTAGAAGAGAATGAGGTTGATCTTCATGATATTGAATGGAAGAAGTGCTACGCAAGTGACTTAACCAGGGCAGAAGTAACTGCTCGAAAAGTCTATGCCGGGGATATCGTATCGTTGAAGGAACTACGTGAAATCAGACTATCTCCCTTATTCAATTACAAGAGAAAGCTTCCTCTGTTTTTACATTTGTTTATGATCCGGGTAGCCTGGTGGTTTAATCATCGTTCTCAGCCTGAAAGTAAGAATGAAATCCTTAAAAGAATCAACAGGATTGTCGAAGCGATCATACATGAGGGTGAGGACGTTCTCATTGTTGGGCATGGCGGGATTATGATGTTTATGAGAAAAGAGCTGATTAAACGAGGGTTTAATGGCCCTAAGTTTAGAAGACCAGCAAACGGGAAGCTATATGTTTTTCAAGACAAAAAAGGATGATTCCGGGGAATCATCCTAAGTCATTGTTCAATAAGGTCAGTTCTTAACAATCAATAATATCTTTCCTTCATCGAGCTTTCCTTCGTACTGATCCGCTTCTGCGTGGGAAAATCCAACTTCCATCAGCTTGTTTCGGAGTTCGTCGCCTTTATTCAGAATCATGTTCCCTACTGCAGTCCCGATGCCTGTTTCCTTAACACCGATCTCATTGGCGTCAGCCCGATCAGCGACTCTGTCCGTCCGGTCATCATCATGGGATAATACATAAAGATTGTGTTTGTCGATACCTTGAGAAGAAAGCTTTTCAACTTCTGTAATTAATTCCTTATCGTCATAAAATTCCTTAACAGTCGGTTTCAATTCAATCTCCTCCATTTTTCAAATTATTTTGTCGTCGTTTATCTTTTCCCGCGGGTTCCTATTAGTAAACCTTTGAATATGTGGGTATACATATTACTAGTGTGTGTAATGAAAGAAGGGAGACGGTTAGATATGGAAGAAGTTCATTCTTTAGAAACTATCAATGCTACTCTGGCAGGAGAAAAGATGGTGTTACTATACATATCCAGACCCAATTGCTCTGTTTGTCACGCTCTACTGCCCCAAGTGAAAGGGGTGCTGGAAGAGTTTCAAGATGTAAAGTCCATTCATGCCGATGCAGGGGAAATACCGGAAATAGCTGGTGGGTTCTCTATCTTTACTGTGCCGGTGGTCATCGTATTTGTAGATGGAAAAGAAATGTTCAGGAAGGCCCGATTCGTTCCAATCGATGAGTTACATACCCAAATGTCCCGTCTGGTGAAGATGTTAGACAACTAAACAAACGTTTGATTAAGCGTGAAAGTTGTTGGTTTGTCAAAGTTTACAGTATTAAACGGTTGTTTAATACTGTGAAAATTAAAAATCGAGAGCTGTTTTAAGTTGGGGATTATAGACAATGAAAAAGAGCTGCTAAAAAAGTAGCTCTTTTGTCATGGTTCGGTGAATAGGTATATAATAGAGAGTATACGAGTATAGTAGTCATGAAGAAATAAAAGGGGGCTTGATGAATGATCAGATTGTCCAGGACAAAGAAAGTCATGTTACTTGGTTTAGCAATCATCCTCATAATAGTAGCCAACCGGATTTCCAGTGTACAACACTTGACAGCAAGAATTGCCACTAACCTGTATATCAGCCTGAAGTATCAAGATCTGGACCTCGAATACCAGAACGTCGAATTCTCACCCCAGTTTGGAGATTATTCTGTAGCGTATAAGGACAAGGACGGAAAAGTCTATGGATTCATGGTTACCCCTAAGTCAATGCCCGTCATCATACTTCACGATCCTCTTAATGAGTCACCTTAATCAATAGCGAAGTTAAAGAGTGAACCTATCTATCTTTTATCATTTCATTCTTCATGTATAATAAAACCAAACAACTTTATAAACGTTACCACAAGGGGAGCGAAAGCTGAGAGTGAACAATCTGTTCTGACCCTCTGAACCTGTTAGTTAGTACTAGCGTAGGGATGTGGATAGTAAGCAGCATGGCTTATTTTTCCTTTTACATTCAGCCCCCTTATGGTTTCGTTTCATCTTACAAGGGGGATTCTTTTATGAAAAACATGCGTCTTGTCGTTTTACTTGAAGCCTCATTGATGGCGGCATTCGCCGTTATCCTTGATATGCTTCCTTCTATTAAGCTATCACCCAGTATCTCCATTTCGATAGCAATGGTTCCTATTTTTCTATTGTCATATCGAAGAGGATGGAAGGCTGGTATACTGGCTGGATTTGTATGGGGCCTATTGCAGATTGCCTTGGGTGACGCTTGGATTGCGACTCCAGTGCAAATGGTAATTGAATATTTCATCGCCTTTGCCTTTATCGGTCTTGCCGGATTCTTTTCCGGTAAGATCCAATCCTCAGTAAGAAGTAACCGTCGAACTAGAGCGGTCATGTGGGTAGTGGCTGCTACGTTTTTAGGTAGTCTGGGTCGATATTTTTGGCACTTCATCGCAGGATATGTCTTCTTTGCAGAATATGCGCCAAAAGGCATGTCGCCGCTACTTTTTTCATTAGCAGCAAACGGAATCACCATGTTGGGCTCAGCTCTTCTTTGTTCAATCGCTCTGCTGATCGTACTCAACACAGTGCCAAGATTGATCAAAGTAAGGGTATCTCCTCAAGAAAGCAACCGAAAGGCATCCTAAGTTATTTGGACCGGTCACTATAAAGAGGCTGGTCTTTTTTCTATGAAAATACATCCCAGGTCTTAGAAGTATTTACTTCTACGGCTTCTGTTTGCATGTTGGTGATTTTTTTATACTTAAGTTATTCGTTCATATAGGAGTGACCTCGATGGAAGAAATCATGGCAAATTATTCGGCAGAGTGGGGGATATGGGGTGTATTGCTTTCTCTATTTATTGAAGGAAGTGCTTTCCCTTTTGTGGGCACTTTTTTCATCGTAACAATGGGATTTATTTTAGAATTAACGTGGATGGAGATAGGAGTGCTTTCTCTAATAGGAAGCTTTCTTTATACAGCGGGTAGCTATATTCCTTATTTTATCAGTTCAAAATTAGGTGCGAAGCTTGAGGCAAGGTTGAAACCTGAAAAACGGAAGAAGCTCAAAGAAGCTCAGGAAAAGTTCAACCGTTACGGAATCTGGAGCGTAGCAATTGCAAGTCCCCTTCATTTAGGAAATATCATCCCCTTCATGGCAGGCATGGCAAAAATGGATTTGAAAGTGTATTCTCTCCTTACTATGCTTGGGATAGCTCCGTCTACCTTTTTTTTCTTAAGTATAGGCAAGTTCTATGATGGTGATAGAGAAGTGATCTTGGGGTTGGTAGAAGAATATCAACTGTTGGTTCTAACAGGATTTGTGCTGGTAACTGTTTTGTACATTCTCTTTAAAAGGAAGAGAAAAGGGAATAGAAGGATGATTAGTAAAGATTCGGAGACTGAAAAATTTTCGTCAAGTTACAAAAAAACTCAATCCTAAAACCCTCTACGCAGATTAAATCTTCGTAAAATCATCCCCTTCCTCATTGCTTACACCCATTCTTTCCTATAAACTAGACCTATTCAAAAAATAGCACGTGTGGAGAGATCTATATTGGAAGCAAAAATGATAAGAAGATATGACATTATGGAGGTAAGTTTGCTGGCGGGTAAGATCATGCTGCAAAGTGGTGCAGAAACGTATCGCGTAGAGGATACGATGATGCGGATCGCCGCTTCTTATGGGATTTCAGAATCTCACAGCTATGTTACACCAACAGGGATCATCTTCTCGATTGAAACGTCTGAACCAACGAAAACGAAGCTTATTCGAATAAACGAACGGTCTACCGATCTTGAAAAAGTAACCCTAGTGAATAGTATTTCAAGGCAAATCAGTAAGGGTCATCTCACCCTTGAAGAAGCATACAATGCTTTGGAAAAGCTTGATCAATCTGATCTTTCTTATTCCTTTGTGATTCAGGTATTGGCCGCTTCGATTGCAAGCGGATGTTTTCTCATCATGTTCCAGGGAATGTGGAATGACTTCATTCCTGCGCTTTTCGCTGGTGGAGTCGGGTTTACGAGCCTGATCTATTTTCATCGACTCGTGCCCATTAAATTCTTCGCCGAGTTTCTCGCTTCCTTTATTATCGGAATGCTTTCCTATGGGTTCGTCCAGCTTGGAGTCGGACAGGAGCTGGATAAGATTATTATTGGATCAGTGATGCCTCTGGTTCCCGGGCTCCTCATTACCAATGCCGTCCGGGACTTAATGGCAGGGCATTTGGTGTCGGGTTTATCGAAGGGAGCAGAAGCTTTTTTAACGGCGTTTGCCATCGGGACGGGTATTGCCGTAGTTTTCACTCTGACGTAGGGTGACTTTGTTTAGTATTAGGAAAAAAGAATGAGGTGAAAAGGGAATGCTCATCATAGAACAATTAGTGACCAGCTTCATCTCCGCTGCTGCATTCGGGATTATCTTCAATGCTCCAAAGCAGTCCCTTTTCAAATGCGGAATTGTTGGAATGTTAGGCTGGATCATCTACATAGTAATGAGTTTAAACGACGCCGATGCGGTACTTGCGACGTTACTTGCATCCTTTGTCGTGGCCGTGATCAGTCAGGTGTTTGCGAAAATGTATAAAACCCCGGTCATCATCTTCTCTGTAGCCGGCATTATACCTCTTGTACCTGGAGGACTGGCGTACGATGCCATGAGAAATTTTGTTCAAAACGATTACAATGCCGCCATCAACCTGGCAGCTAAAGCTTTTATGATTTCAGGCTCCATCGCCATCGGACTCATCTTCTCAGAAGTCATCAACCAAGTCATCCGAAACGCTCGGCTGAACGTAAGTGCAAGGCGAATGAGATAGAGGGACGGACCTTACTTTTGTGGGGTCTTTTTTTATTGGCTTCAGCAGAGAACAGGAACAAAGTCGGGCGTAATGAATCCCCTGCAAACTCACACCCCATGTAACATTTTCTCTCTCCTGACGTCTAATCAACAAATAGAACATATAGGAGGGTCATAGCATGAGTAAGAAATCGTATCTGCTCATCATTGCTGGTATTATGTTGCTGGTAGCACTTGGAACGTTTGTGTATAGTCAAAGACCTGTCGTGAAGGCCGAGGGGAAGATGGAGGGCGACCTTCTCGTGATGGAGAATAACTCATGGAATCTGCAATTTTCAACGGCCCTGAATAAGGAAACGGTGACGCCCCAGAACATTTATGTAGAAGACTCCAATGGAGAGAGGATCAATGTCTCCTTGAAGGTGGATGAAAATCGAAAGACACTGCAAATTCAAGCACCGCCAGAAGGATATCCTTCTGATCCACACCAGTATACACTTCATATTTCTCCTAAAGTGAAAACCAAATGGGGTTTTTCTTATGATGGAGATACAGAAATACCCTTTTCTGTCACCTCTAAACTACCCAGTATTCAATCCAAGGAAGAACTAACGAACTATTTTAAACGAATGTTAAAGAAAAATAAGGAAGATACGGAGTTTTCTCTGTTCGGAAGAGAAGGGAATATGGAGTCCAAATCATCGGAAGATAGTGCAGCTGGGGAGTCGTCTCAATCGGAATCCAATTTTTCTGAAACGAATAATCAGGTTAAAGGAGTTGACGAAGGGGATATCGTGAAGACCGATGGAAGCTATATTTACCAATTAACCGACCGCAGGCTGCTGATTACAAAGGCAAATCCTGTGAAAGAAATGAAAGTGGTATCCTCTACCAGCTATAAAGAAAATATGCAGCCGCATCATCTGTTTCTACAGAAGGATAAGCTGCTCGTCATCGGGAATAGCTGGTCGCCTGTCCATTTTCAAGAGGGTAAACAAGAGTCAATTGCTTCCACTATGCCTGTAGACGGAACGACCGTTGCGCTTCTTTATGATATCTCGGACAAAGCCAAACCATCCCTTCTCAGGCATGTTGAGCTTGAAGGTCAATATGTAACGTCCAGGAAGATTGATTCCACTGTATATTTGATTTCGAATCTGTATCCAAACTACTGGATGCTTGAACAGGGGGGGAATCCTGATCTGAGACCCCGTGTGAAAGATAGTTTATCAGGTGGTGAAACGACACCCCTTCCAATAGAAGATATTAAGTACTTTCCACAGTCTCAGTCCCCAAACTATACCTTATTGACGGGAATGAATATGGAAGATCCAAAGGCTTCTCTAAACGTTCAATCCTATCTTGGAAGCGGCGATAAAGTGTATATGTCTAAAAATAATCTTTATGTGGCTGTAGAAAAATACAATGAAGATGCTATGAAAAAATGGACCTCTTCAAACACGGAGATTTATAAATTTTCCGTAAGTGATGGAAAGATTGAATATGCTTCATCAGGTCAGGTAGAAGGAAGGGTGTTAAATCAATTTTCCATGGATGAACATAAAGGTTACTTTCGGATTGCAACGACAAAAGGGGAGGTGTGGAACAGTGACTCCCCTTCATCCAACGCTCTCTATATTTTGGATGAAAACATGAAGAATGTTGGGGAAGTAACGGATTTAGCCAGGGGAGAACAAATCTATTCTGTCAGGTTTATGGGAGATAAGGCATATATGGTGACCTTTAAACAAGTCGATCCCCTTTTTGTCATCGATACGGCAGATCCGAAAGCTCCAAAGGTTCTGGGGGAGCTGAAGATTCCGGGTTTTAGCACCTATCTTCACCCCATTGACGAACATCACCTCATCGGGTTTGGGTTTGATACGAAAGTGGTGCACGATGACAAAGCAACCAATGAGGAACCCAGAATCGTTCGACAAGGAATGAAGATCTCATTATTCGATATTACAGACTTTCAGCAGCCAAAGGAGACGGATACTGAAATAATAGGGGGACAGGGTACTCACTCATATTTGTTGGACGATCACAAAGCACTGCTTCATGAACCTTCACGAAATCTATATGGCTTTCCCATTTCTGTTTATCATGAAAAAGAAGGAAGCCGGCATGAACTGGATTTTGACTATCAAGGCGCAATCCTGTATGAAATCACACCTGAAAAAGGAATCGTCTTAAAGTCTCAGCTCACAGAAGAAGAAAACAAACACAAAGAATATTACGAACAGTGGGAAGACCAGATTCAAAGACTCCTATATATTGATGATCAGCTGTATACAGTATCACATAAGAGAGTGACTGCTTACTCTTTAGATGATTTCATTAAAGAAAACGCGATTGACCTCCCGTGATGAAAACCCTTAAGGCGCTTTGCCTTAAGGGTTTTCTATTACTTAAGACTCCTTGGTGAATCAAATAGACTATCTTTTTTTGTCAGGTTTTGAAAAAAAATCTTTGGGTAGATAACTATTAGCATTATACAATTTCCATAATTGAAGGGAGAACATCGAATGAACAATGATATAACGCAAGAATGGTACGGGTACTTAGGGAAGCTTCCTGATCTGTTATTAGCTCTATTAGTGTTATTGATCGGATGGATCATTGCTAAGGCTGTTGAAAAAGCCGTTTACGGAATATTAAAACGGGTGAAGATCGATGATAACCTTTATTTTGGCAGCAGGAACGGAGAACGGAAATGGACATCGGAGAAAGTCATTAGTAAAATTGTGTACTTTATTCTGCTTGTGTTTGTGTTTATTGCCTTCTTCAATATGCTTGACTTGAACTTCATTGCTTCACCTTTAGTCGGTATGTTGAGTACGATGGCGGCAGCGATTCCGAATGTATTAAAAGCAGCACTCATTCTATTATTTGCATGGATTGTTGCATCTGTACTGAAGGTATTGATTGAGAAACTGGGTACGAGACCTGCAGTTAAAAGCACGCTGGTAAGATCTAAATTAGCAAAAGATGAAAATGATGTCCATCGATACGTCTATACGGCTGCTAGAATTGTATTCTATCTCGTGCTTCTCATATTCTTACCGGGAGTGTTAGCAGCTCTTAATATCACAGGGGTTTCAGGGCCTTTCACGGAAATGCTCCAAAACTTCCTAGGGTTTATTCCTAAACTGTTTGCCGCAGCTATCATTCTCCTTGTTGGCTGGTTTGTAGCCAAAATCGTCCGGGATATCGTCACGAACTTTTTACAGGCGATTGGAACAGAGAGAGTCGCTGAACGATTCGGCATTGGCAAGCTCTTTCAAGGAACAACGGTTTCATCGGTCATTGGTACGATCATATTCGTGCTCATTATGATTCCGGTTACCATTTCTGCATTGGATCAGCTGGACATTCGCGGGATTTCAGAACCGGCGATTAACATGCTGAATCAGGTCCTTGTGATGCTTCCGAATATTGCGATTGCAATTCTACTCATTCTTGCAGGAATCTGGGTTGGTAAATGGGTTGGAGCCATGGTTGCCCGTTTATTGAACCGGGTAGGATTCAATTCTCTATTACGTAATATGGGTATTGGACGTATGAACGTCAATAAGAATCCGTATGAACCAACGGGCTCATCCTATATGAATCTATCAGGGCTTGTAGGTAGAGTGGTTCAAATTATCATTGTTTTCCTATTTGTTGTAGAAGCCCTGGAAATTGTGCGATTGGAATTCCTGGTCGCTCTGGCAACGGGTGTCCTTGCGTATTTACCACATGTATTGGCAGCCATCGTCATTCTTGGGGCAGGCTTATACTTAGGTAACTTGGTCAAGAGCATCATATCCAATGTATTGAGTGATAACTTCCAAGTACTATCGACCATCACGAAATATGCAATCATTGCCTTGAGCTTCTTTATGGCCTTGGATCAATTAAAAGTAGCTGATTCCATCGTCAATATTGCATTCATGCTGATTCTGGGTGGACTGGCACTAGCCTTCGGTTTGGCCTTTGGTCTGGGTGGAAAGGACTTTGCACAAAAATATCTATCTAAACTCGATCGGAAAATTGAAGAAGAAAAGAACAGACCTAATAATGGTGGTACAGATACACCACCTTTTAATCAATAAGTGTAAAAACCACACGATTCTTTTAGATCGTGTGGTTTTTGTTAGGGGATAATGGTGGATTCGATAAATCCCACGGAAATGACCTTCAGCTTCTGCATGAACACTTCCAACTACCACCCGGTATAAAAAAACGATATGATGATACATATATATACATAATGGAAGTTTAATGTAAGAGGGGTGTTCATTTGAAGGTCATACGTTTTTTAAAGCCTTACCGTGTTGCCATGGCGGTTGCCTGGAGTTTAATGCTGGTAGAGCTTGCTGTTGAATTATTAAATCCGCTGTTTATGGCACGGATTATTGATGAAGGCATTATGAATGGAGACTTGGACGTGGTGATGAAATGGGGCTTCATCATGGTGGGGATGTCTCTCCTCGCGTTTATTTCAGGCGTGACGAATTCATTTTTCGCCGCTCATACGAGTCAGGGATTTGGCTATGATGTACGGGAAAGCTTATATAAAAAGGTTCAGTCATTTTCCTTTGCAAGCTTTCATAAGCTTCCGACGTCATCCTTGATCACCAGGATGACCAATGACGTAAGGCAGCTGCAGAATACCATCTTCATGAGCTTACGTATTATGCTAAGAGCCCCGCTGCTTGTTGTCGGATCAGCGATCATGGCACTTATCGTCAATGTCCGTCTGGCCCTTATTTTATTAATCGTGATTCCGGTTTTATGGATGTTCCTGATATGGGTCCTGAAACGTGGATGGAGCCTTTTTGAAAGAGTTCAATCCCGTCTCGACAAAGTAAACGAGGTCATGAAGGAAAACCTCTCCGGGATGAGGTTAATTAAAGCTTATACACGAAGCAAATATGAAGAAGGCCGATTTCATGGTGCAAATGAAGATTTGAAGGATCGGACTGTCCGGGCTCTTCGTTTCATGGAAATTATCATGCCTCTTCTGATGCTCGTGATGAATCTTGCCCTCTTATCCGTTTTGTGGTTCGGAAGTATAGATGTTGCCTCAGGTGGGGCGAATGTTGGAGAAGTCGTAGCGATCGTCACCTATGTTACGAGAATCTCTTCTGTTTTTTCAATTTTCTCATTTATCATTACAAGTTTTTCAAGAGCAAGGGCTTCTGCCGGGCGGGTAGAAGAAGTTCTCCAAACAGAGGTAGATCTAAAAGACGGAGAAGGTGCCAGACTGGAAAACACTGTGGTGAACGGAGAGATTACATTCAAAGATGTGTCGTTTCAATACCCTTCAACCCGCGGCAAGGTGCTTGAGGGTGTATCGTTTAAAGTGGAGGCTGGCGAAACGGTTTCGATCCTCGGAGCAACGGGATCCGGCAAAACATCACTGTTCCAACTCATTCCCCGCCTGTACGATGCGACGGAAGGGTCTGTTGAACTGGATGGTCAATGCATACGGTCCATCCCTTTGGCTCATGTAAGGAAAAATATTGGGTACGTGCCCCAGGAAGCGGTATTGTTTTCTGGATCCGTATCCGAAAACCTCCTCTGGGGAAAAGAAGATGCAACCAGGGAAGAAATGATCCAAGCCGCAAAGGATGCCCAGATCCATGAGACCATCCTGAATCTTCCTCATGGATATGACACAGTTCTCGGTCAAAAAGGGGTCAATCTTTCAGGAGGACAGAAACAGCGTCTGTCGATTGCGAGAGCACTCATTCGAAAACCAAAGATTTTATTACTGGACGATAGCACGAGTGCTTTGGATTTGAAAACAGAATCGAAATTACTCCAAGCTCTGAAGCAATACGAATGTACGACGATGATCATTACACAGAAAATAAGTACGGCCATGGAATCTGATACGATTCTGCTCCTTGAAGATGGAGTGTTAATCGGAGAAGGGACCCATACATCCCTATTAGAAGATTCCTCCCTCTATCAGGCGATTTTTCAATCTCAATTCGGAGAGGAGGAAATACATCATGTCTAGGCATATGCGAAAGAAACTGGGGGAAAACGATAAAGCGAAAGATGCAAGAGGGACGCTGCGTCGTCTTTGGGACTACCTTTCCGAAATGAAAGTGATCCTGTACCTCGTGATTTTAATGGTGTTCATTAGTTCAGCAGCAGCTCTTCTGGGACCTTTCCTTGTAGGGAAAGCGATTGATGAATACATTGTAACGAAAGAGACTTCCGGATTGATTGAGCTTGTTTTAGGTTTAATAGCCGTGTACATCTTCCATTCCCTTTCCGTATGGTTCCAGAATTATTGGATGATCGGTGTGGCTCAGGATACGGTCTACCGCTTGCGGAAGGACCTTTTTCATCAATTGCATCAACTATCGATCCCATTCTTTGATAAACGGAAACATGGGGAGTTAATGAGCAGAGTGACAAATGATATTGATAATGTGAGTGCCACATTGAATAGCTCGTTCATTCAAATCATTTCCAGTGTCCTGACGTTGGTGGGGACTGTCTCGATCATGCTCTTGCTAAGTCCGTTGCTAACGTTGATCACGTTGACCATCGTACCTCTGATGGTTCTCGGTATGAAGTGGATTACGAAAAGGACAGGACGTTTGTTTAAACAATATCAACAAAATATCGGTGAGTTAAACGGATATATAGAAGAGACGATTTCAGGTCATAGTATTATTAAAACCTTTTCCCGTGAGGACACTGCCATAAAGGACTTTGGAGAAAAAAATCAGCGGTTGAGAACGGCCGCGTATTGGGCCGATACCTATTCCGGGTTTATTCCGAAGCTTATGAATGTGTTGAACAATTTAAGTTTTGCCGTCATTGCCGGAGTCGGAGGGGTCTTCGCATTAAATGGCATGATAACCATTGGAGTGATTGTGATCTTTGCTGAATATGCCCGTCAATTCACCCGTCCGTTGAATGAGCTAGCGAACCAATATAACACGTTATTATCTGCCATTGCCGGTGCAGAGAGAGTGTTTCAAATTTTAGACGAAGAGGAAGAGGCCAAGGATGAAGGTGATGCCGTGGAGATCGATTCCGTTGAAGGGAAAGTGGAATTTCAGCATGTATCCTTCTCGTATGAAAAAGGGGATCAAACGCTTCAGGATGTATCCTTCACCATAACACCGGGTGAAACCGTTGCATTGGTCGGACCGACAGGAGCAGGTAAAACGACGATTACCAATCTACTGTCCCGTTTCTATGAACTGAATGATGGCACCATTGAGATAGATGACCAGAACATCCAAAGCATTAAACGAAAGAGTCTTCGTCAGCAGATGGGATTTGTCCTGCAGGATAGCTTCTTGTTTCAAGGAACGATTGCAGACAATATCCGCTACGGCAGACTCGATGCGGGGGATGAAGAAATAAGGGAAGCGGCTAAATTGGCCAATGCCCATTCCTTCATTGAAAAAATGCCAGAGGGCTACGATACTTTATTAAGACATGATGGCAGTGGAATCAGCCAGGGGCAAAAACAATTATTATCGATTGCAAGAGCGATCCTTTCAAATCCTTCCATTCTTATACTTGATGAAGCCACGAGCAGCATCGATACGATTACAGAGCTGAAGATTCAGGAAGCTCTTAAACGATTAATGATGGGAAGAACGAGCGTAGTGGTGGCCCACCGTCTCAATACCATCCGACAGGCTGATCAAATCCTGGTCCTTGATCAAGGAAGAATCATTGAACGGGGCTCTCATGATGAGCTTCTCAAGCAGAAAGGGTTCTATCATGGTTTGTTTCATAGTCAGCTGAAGGAGAGCAGTTGATGGATTGTGTGAATTTGCGAGGGAATACCGGTTTTGAAAATAAATTCTTAGATTTGAAAGTAAAATCGGTGGAATTGAAAATATAATGCGAAATTTGAAAATAAAAGTAGAGATTTTGAAAATAAAATGGAAATCGACTGCGAAACAGAGAGAGATACGAACTGCATTCACCCAGAACATAAAAAAACACCTCAAAAGTCAGCACTTTTGAGGTGTTATTACCTTGTAGAGGGGCTAATCATCCCGTTAGCGATCCCTCTGATATTGCCTTAATCGGATAAAGGCAACTCTGTAACTTGCAACATCACAAGTAATATATTTATATCTTGAACGTTGTTTGCAGATAATAAACAGCCGCGGGCAATTCCTTGAGTCGTTTGATATACCTAAACGACGTAAGCCCTACCTCTCTTACATCCTAACGGCTCCGAAGCCGATCCAGTGTGAATAAGTTGTTAAATCAAAACAGAATAGAATTACGAATTATCTTCTCTATCGTTTCAATGTATGTTACAAGGTTACAATAAATAAATATAACATCAATATTAAAACGTGTCAAGGGAATTTCGATTATAATTCAAGCGACTGCGGCGAATCCTCATCGTCATTCATTAAGCGGATGGCGGTGGGTTGAATTTTTAAGACGATGTAATTCGGGTCGTCCGGACCTTCAAACCATCTTTTCATATGGTCATTCCAAAGTTTTTCCTTATAATGAGTGGACTCTTCAATGGAGGCACGACCTTCGATTTCCACGAAAGTATCCCCATACCCCTCTCCTTCGTAACCAAGAAGGATATGTACATTAGGATTGTCCTCAATTTCATCTGTCTTATGTGTTTCCTTGCTTGTTGGCGTATACAGAGTCAGGTCATCATGAGAAAACGTCATATAACGGGAATGAGGCTTATTATTTTTAACCGTTGCCAGTGTCCCTACTTTGCTTTCATCGAGCACTTTTAAGATTTGTTGTTTCAGTTCAGCTTGTGACACTCAATCCATCTCCTTTAATGGTTCATTTATATCCATACTATTCCTTTTCTTAAGGTGAAATAAACATGGGAATGTGTAATTGGGGTGCTGTCCGGGAATAACGGAAATAACAATGAAACTAAGGATGATGAGCGTGATACCGGAAGAATTAGTCGATATCTGTAAGAAAAGGATGGAGCCCTATCCCTGTGAGGGGTTTGTATACGGACGCGGCCCAGTGAAGCCGACGATCATGATTGTCGGGGAAGCCCCGGGTGAAACCGAGATTCATAATGGAATGCCATTTAGCGGACGGGCAGGAAAAGTCCTGGATGAGTTCTTTCGTTATATAGAGGTTCCACGGGAAGATATATATTTTACCTCGTCGGTCAGAAGCAGACCTTATAAAGTTGTCCCTAAGAAAGTAGGGGATGAGATCATAGAGAAGAAGTACAATAGGGCCCCGAATCTGAAGGAACAGCTGGCACATGCACCCATTCTGGATTATGAGCTGCAGCATATTAAGCCAAAACAGCTTGTGACATTGGGGAATATCGGGTTACAGAGGCTGCTGGGGAAACGCTATACCATTTCTCAAGCGCACGGCCAGTTAATTGAATCGAAAGTCAGAAGGTTGAAAGATCTTCAGTCAAATGAGTGGATCATGAGTGAAGAAAGCTACTCAATCTTTCCAACCTTTCATCCTGCATCGATTTTCTACAATCGCTCTTTAGAAAAAGAAATATACAAAGACCTGGATAAGTTGAAAGAAATACTGGGAAGAAGTCATAATAAAGGAGGCTGACATCTATGGAGTGTCAGCCTCCTTTACGCTAATTCTTGTTTAAATTCTCCTGAGCCATTCTCACAAGTTCCTTCACCATGTTACCGCCAATCCTTCCGCCAACTTTTCCTGCTTGCTCCGATGTTAATTTTCCGTTATATCCTCTTTGAAGAGGAATGCCTTGCTCTCTGGCAATTTCATATTTCGCTTCTTTGGGATCTTGCGTACCGGAAACTTTGGCTTTTAATTGATCCATTGCAGCTCGGGATTCAGGTACAAGAAGTTTTCGTTTCGACATATTATCACCCCTTTTTTAGATTGCCCAAATATTTTTTTATGAGTATAGAGTCTTGACATATAAGGGTTTTTCCACGTTTAAGAAAATTTCGTCACAAAAAAAGATTGTCTAATTTGTGTCAAATAAAATATAATTCTTAATAGTTAGATTATTTTTAAAAAGAAAAGGGGGAAATGCCGTGGAAGAATTAGTTGGCAAGTTGGTAGGAATACTTTGGTCTCCGGTCATGATTTACTTCTGTTTGGGTGTAGGATTATTATTTTCTATTTTAACGAAGTTTTTACAAGTCCGGTTGATTAAAGATATGGTGGTTCAAATGTTTAAGGGTGGTAGCTCCAAAGCAGGTGTGTCTTCATTCCAGGCCTTGGCGCTGTCGTTATCAGGACGTGTCGGGACAGGGAACATCGCCGGTACTGCAACGGCCATCGCTTTCGGTGGTCCAGGGGCGGTATTCTGGATGTGGACGATTGCATTCATCGGCGCAAGCAGTGCCTTCATTGAGTCCACACTTGCTCAAATTTACAAAGTGAAGCAGGATGGGGAATACCGTGGAGGGCCAGCCTATTACATTGAAAAAGGGATCGGCTGGAAATGGTATGCCGTGCTATTCTCACTTGCTACATTGCTTGCAATGAGTATTTTAATGCCTGGAATTCAATCAAACTCCATCGCATTAGGTCTTGAAAATGCATTCGGTCTTAGCACAACGGTAACGGGTATTGGTCTTGTCGTGTTAATCGGGGTCATCATTTTCGGTGGGGTCAAACGGATCGCTGGAGTAGCTTCTTACGTAGTCCCATTTATGGCGATTGCCTATATTCTTCTATCTCTTATCATTGTAGGAATGAATATCACTGAAATCCCGGCAGTTTTTGCTCTTATCTTCAAGAGTGCATTCGGCTTTGATTCAGCATTCGGTGGAATCATCGGGATGGCTGTGTCTTGGGGAGTGAAACGTGGAATCTATTCCAACGAAGCAGGTCAAGGTACAGGACCGCATGCTGCAGCGGCAGCTGAAGTGTCCCACCCTGCTAAACAAGGTCTGGTTCAAGCGTTCTCCGTTTACATCGATACTCTTCTGGTTTGTTCGGCAACAGCATTCATGATCTTGTTTACTGGATCCTTCAACACAGAAGCACCTGATGGAACCATGCTTGCGAACAATTTAGAAGGCATCGAAGCGGGGCCTGGTTATACACAGGCAGCGATTGAATCAGTCATCCCTGGATTCGGAGCATCATTCGTCGCGATTGCATTATTCTTCTTTGCTTTTACAACTATTATGGCTTACTACTACATGGCGGAAACGAATGTTGCCTACCTATTGAGAGGTAAGAATTCAAAAGTCGCGATGACCATCTTAAAGTTTGTTCTGCTTGCTGCTACATTCTACGGAGCAGTGAGAGAAGCCGCTTTAGCATGGGCGTTGGGTGATATTGGTCTTGGAATCATGGTATGGCTGAACTTAATCGCCATCCTTATCCTGGCCAAACCTGCTTTAAAAGCACTCAAGGATTATGAAGAACAGAAGAAGCAAGGTCTTGACCCAGTCTTCAACTCTACAAAGCTCGGTATCAAGAATGCAGAGTTCTGGGAGCAAGAGTATAAAGTAGAAGATAAAGAAAATGCATCTTAACCTACCAAAAAAACCTGATGCCTGTATGGGCAACAGGTTTTTTTTATTGTTCTTTTCGCGAAAACGAGCACCTGTAGCGAAAATCAACCAGCACTTACCTTTTACAGCAACAACGTTTACGGAAACAGCCTTTCATAAAACAGTCACATTATTTTGAAACAGGACTCTCAATCTTAGAATAAAGCCGTTCTCCGACATATTTCTGAAATACATACATAAGCAATGCTTTAATGGAAAACAGGACAGTTAACTGGTATTGCTTTAAACGGATCAGGTTCCATACACCAAGATTTTTGAATAAGGAGTAAAATGGGTATGTAAAGAACATATCGACCAGAAAATTAACAAGCACATAAAGATAAAAATTATTATAGGTGAATTTGAGGATCCAAACAGAACCGCTCAAAAATACCCCAATCACAAAAGGCATAATACCATTCACTTTCGGGAAAAGCCTGGTGTGGTGGTGATGGTCCACCATTTCACCCTTTCTGCAAAAACATTTTCTGAATAAACGAGTAATGACATAAATATAGAGGCAGGTAAATATTTTTTTAAGCTCTCTTTTCCTGCTAGTAAGAGGAATACCCAAGAAACGAGCATCAGAAAAAAGTATGTACAGTTCATTTCTTTTATGAACCACGGTGACTCCTCCTAAAGGATGACGAGATACCTTACTCATAGATTGGTTTAATGAAAATAGAATTATACGGATAACAGTAAAATGTATTCCCATCAGATTAGTAGACAATATCTTTGAGTTAGACGTCTAAATTGATTATGATAATTAGAAGAAGTAAACGCGTGACTTTTATCAGGAGGTGCTATTTCATTGGACTTATATGAACCGTATATACAGAATGACCGTCAAAGAAAGCTGGTTGATTTAGCTGGTGGGCTGGCTGATGCGTTTGATGAACGAGGGGAAGCGTATGACCGTGAAGATGCCTTTCCTTATGAAAATTTCAATGACCTGAAGAAAAAGGGATATGGAACTTTATCTCTTCCTAAAGAGTACGGCGGAGAAGAAATCAGCTTATATGAGCTGGTGATGATTCAAGAAAGGCTTGCTACAGGGGACGCAGCAACGGCTTTGTCCATTGGCTGGCATCTCGGAGGATTGATGGAACTGACGGAAACCCGGACGTGGGATGAAGGGGTGTTTAAGGAGCTTTGTGAGGAGATTATAGTGAACAATGCTCTTATTAACCGGGCAGCATCTGAACCGGCAACGGGGAGCCCCACTCGTGGAGGACTTCCCGAAACCAAAGCAGTGAAAACGGAAGAAGGATGGAAAGTAAGCGGCAGGAAATCTTTTACTTCTATGGCGAGAATTCTGGATTATTCTTTAGTATCGGCAACAATCGGTGACACCCAAGAAAAAGGATTCTTCTTGGTGAATCATGATCTGGAAGGAGTAAGTTTGGAAGAAACATGGGACACGATTTCCATGAAGGGAACGGGCAGTGATGATCTCGTCCTAACAGATGTCCTTCTTCCATCTTCTGCCCTGGTAGAACGTGATCGTGCAAATCCAAGAGGGAAGAATGATCTTCCTAAAGCATGGCTCCTGCACATTCCGGCTTGCTATATAGGAGTTGCGATTGCAGCACGCAACTATGCCATCCAATTTGCGAAGGACTATTCACCAAACAGTTTACCGGGACCGATCAAGGATGTACCTGAAGTTCAACGGAAAATTGGTGAAATAGAATTAGAACTATTTAAGGCCAGGCAAATTCTCTATTCAGTAGCTGACAAGTGGGTGATGGAGCCTCAAAAACGGAAAGATATGGCTTTAGAGCTTGCTTCTGTAAAACATGTTGTGACGAACAGCGCCTTTCACATTGTGGACATCGCCATGAGGATCGTTGGAGCAAAAAGTCTGTTCCTCTCGAACCCGATGCAGCGTTATTATCGTGATGTGAGGGCAGGCCTTCACAATCCGCCCATGGATGATATGGTGATTGGAATGTTAGCGAATAACGCATTAAAATAAGATTTCAATAGAAAAGGTATAGACAGTATTTGTCTATACCTTTATGAGTGTCTATGGGTGTAACGTTTTCTCCAGTACAGTTTGATGCTGAGCTTCTAACACATGTATTTCACTAAGCTCCTCTATCAGGTCATGAATGGATAGTAGTTCGTATAGCATGACCGTTTCACAGGAAAAATGATGCTTCATGGACTGAAAAGGTTTCGTATGAAGCCCCTCTTGATCTTCCCAGAATTCCTCCAGGAGATCTTTCATGAGAGTGAAATGTTGTTCAGGTATGTGAAACGACGGATGATGCATGATGCTTTTTAACGATTGGGTGGCATGTAAGATGCGATCTTTCTCTTCCTCACTGAATGAATACTGAACCGGTAAGTAAATTAAGTTCCCAATATGAAAAAGGATCTGCCTTAAAAGGTTAAGTTTTTTGTACTCATAATGGAAATAACGCAATTCCTCACGACTGGAGCGGTGAAGCTTCCATTCTTCCTTTTGATATTCGCAAAGGGTGTCCGTCGATTCTATGTCTCTTAAAATATCGTTGAAGATCATTTTTGTATCCCGGTGAAGAGAGTGATTCTGTAGAACTTCAGATCCTCTTTTTTCTAATAAATTGCCCGTTTTGAAATAGAGATTATGAATCTTGGTCGTGATCGTTTTCGAGTATTTTGGTGGAAGGATCCACAAGTTCACTAATGTAGACACAATCAGCCCGATCGTGGTCGTGCCCAGTCGAATGAAAAAGGTAGCTACATAGTGATCGTGTATGGTGGGGATCATGGCAATCCCTGTTAATGTTGCGACCAGAATGCCTGCCCCTAAATGAAGTTTGTGGCAGGTGATGATTGTGAGCAGTGCCACCAGTGCATATGTAATGGGGTGATCCCCGAATGTGGAAGCAATGATCACCGCAAATAGTGCTCCTATAGCTGAAGCGGGAAAACGAATGAATGCTTTCTTGATTGAATTGGCGGCTGTGGGCTCGATGGTGACTATGGCTGTAATGACGGCAAAAGTCGCTGGCCAATCTAAAAGCTCACACACAAGAGCCGTTAAAAAAACGGCAATACCGGTCTTGGCAATTCTACCTCCGACAAATTGAATTTTTTTGAGAAACTCCATAATTTAACCCTCTTTTATAAATGGCTGTCGCCTTCATTATAAAGTAAGAAAAACCCAATTGAAATAAATGGACAAAAAAAGAACTGTTCCCGGAACAGTCCTTTTTTATATGATAACTCATCTTAGAGGTAAAGGTCGTAAAATAATCTTGATTG
Organism: Rossellomorea sp. GCM10028870; assembly: GCF_042666755.1. Taxonomy (NCBI): domain Bacteria; kingdom Bacillati; phylum Bacillota; class Bacilli; order Caryophanales; family Bacillaceae; genus Rossellomorea; species Rossellomorea sp. GCM10028870. The sequence continues at coordinate 104,529 of NZ_JBHTGN010000004.1, forward strand.
ATTTAGGCATCTTGTGTTCACTCTGAGCCTCTTTTAAATACTTGAACATTTGTTTGCCTGCTACAGAGTTGGCGGAATGAATCGTGATCCGTTCTGCAAATAGCTGCTTTTCAACCATATAGTGTACGAGCATTAATCCATTACGGGTCTTGCTTTCTAAGTCATGATCCAATGAAAGATGAGCGATAGAAAAATTCAGGAGCAGGTCAATACATTCATCGATGTCTTTCGCGAGAATGTACCCTTGAGGACAGTGGCGATAATCGTCTAAAAATACATTTACTGTCATATTAATTCTTCTTTCGTCATTTGACTTAATTTAAGCCTAACAGAGTTTGACTTTTTTCTATATAGGTAAATAGTATGATTATTACAAATATAATTGTAATTATTTTGTTGATTTATGGGGGTTAATCTTTATGCGCTTTCTGAATGATAGAGGGAAATGACTATTTTTTACAGGGGATTTTCACCTCCTATTTAGTACTTCCATTAATAAATCAGGGCGATCTGTGATTATACCGTCTGCTCCCCTTATTACGAGCATTTCCATGGTTTCTTTGTCATTAATCGTCCAATAATGAATGTGAATGCCTTTACGATGGGCTCCCTCGATCAATGTGGGCCGGGTTAAGTCAATATTCCTTTCTTGAAGGGGAAGCTGGAAGGCATCGACAGTGGGGTTGTAAAGGTTTCTCAGAAAAAAAGTATGAAGGAGGACGAATTTTTTCGCTTCTTGTTTCCCTCCTTGAGTGGCCACTCTACCTTTTGAGTATGATTCAAATAGATTAATAATGTTCTGATCGAATGAAGCGATGAGAACATTTTCTTCCATATCATATTCCTGGATGAGCTTCAATAATTTCTGTACGATTTCCTCCATCCTTTTATCAGGATTGTCGTCTTTAATTTCAATGTTAACCCTCATGTTTGGGAACCGTTGAAACACTTCCTCAAGAGTAGGAACGTATACATTCTTTCCGCGGAATGAGTATTCACCATTCAGATCTTGAAAGGTGTAAGCAGCATCAAGTCGCTGAAGCTCCTTCAGCGTGTAATCTTTAACAAATCCACTGCCGTCCGTTGTGGCATCAACGGTTGGATCATGAATCGTTACCAAATGGCCGTCTTTCGTAATATGTATATCCGTTTCGATGACGTCCACTCCTAAATCAACGGCAGTCTGAAATGCTTCGATTGTGTTACCGGGTGCAAGAAGTTTTCCGCCTTGGTGAGCGATGACAAGGGGCTCCCCATTTTCTTTTTGCAGGAATGGTGGTGGATTCACTTTATTAACGGGGAGCCAGTAGACGAAAGTAGAAAATATCATAAGGAAAGCAGCGACCATCGTTATGACGATTTGACGCTGTTTTTTAGAAGGTTTTAAGACTTCGGGATTCGTATTTTTCATAAACTGTCATCCTTTTTTCGGGAAGATTCTTATTTTCTATTATAAGTACGACCGGGTTTATTTAGGACAATAAATTAGGGTAATTTGTTCGAGCGTCCTGTAGCGGAAATAAACGACTGCTTTTTCTGTGAAAATAGCTGCAATGTGTACGAAAGCAGCCTTCTAAAAAAGCCTTATGAAATATAATTTACCTTTAAGAGTAAAAAAATTACGTTTGAATGATAAATAACTATTGCTTTTAGAAGTAAAATAGATTACTCTTTAAAGTAAGGAGGGGATATTTACCATGAAAGAGAATTTAAGGTTGAATGTATCGTTGCTTAGGAGCCGTGTACCCAATTTAACGTCAGCTGCCAAAACGGTAGGGCTAAGGGCTGCGACGGTATCGAACTTGTGTACCGGAAAAATTTCTGTAGGTCGCGCCGAGGTGAAAACGATGGTAACGTTAGCGAATTTAGCCAACTGCACGCTGGACGAATTAATTATTCAAGGAGGGAAATTAAGTATGATTGAAACGGGGATTAAACCACTTGATTTGTTTGCTCCCATTGTTCAAGGTGGTACGAATGGATTTGTGGCCAGATCACAAGTTGGTCAATTTGTTGTACTGGCAGAATTAACGAAAGTACTGAAAGACAAAGGCTACCAATCGATTTTATTGACATCAAGTAAATCGTTTCCCGGGTTGAGTGATCTTGAAGGATTCGTCGATTCGAAATGCCACACGATAGACGATGTCTTTGCAGAAGTAGCCCTTGTTGAGGACAAAGAGAGCATCCTTCTATATATTGATCGTTCTTTTATCGTGTCAGGGGACTTATATGAATTAAGAGAACGATTCGAAGCAGAGAACTACCCTGAAATCACCACGATTTTGTTTGACCCAAGTGGAGAAGCGGTCGATGAAGATGATCCGTTCGGTCCACTCGACACCTTATGTTACTTCGACATAGATCTGGCTACCAGGGGCATTTATCCAGCCATACATCCCGTACAATCTACATCGATTTTAATAGAAGACGATGCCCTGGACGCAAGCCACACGGCTATTCACAAGAAAGCAAAGAAACTTCTAAGGCGTTACAAAGAAATACGCGTCCTCATGAATACGATTGGTAAAGATAAAATACCTGAAGCAGATCTCGAACTCTTTCATATAGGAGAGCGATTGGAAGCCTACTTGAGTCAGCCATTCTACGTAGCAGAAGAATTCACCAAGACAAAAGGCCAAACCGTCCATATCCAAGACACCATCCAAGACATCCAAAAAATACTCCAAGGCAACTACAACCACATCAAACCAACTGACCTAACTTACAAAGGGAAACTGAACTGAGGGACGGACCTCCAGATCCCATTCGTGTAAATGAAAATCGCATAGGGGCGGGCCTCGACAGAAATGTCTTAGGTCCGTCCCTTTGCCATTACTTTTTTCTTAATTTTGTGTAGGAGGAAAGAGGATTTCCGAGAAATTTGTCGTATGTGTAAAGTAATGACTTTATTTAGTGGGAGACAATTCGATGATTATCGAGAAATTATTATTACATGTGTTGATTATATTGGCTCCCGTTCTTATTCAAACCTCACTCCTTGAAAATCATAGGCTAGGGAAATCTCCTGTTTTTATCGGCGTATTACACGGGATCGCCGCGTTTATGTGCTTGATCTTTGCTTATGAAAGCTTCGGGTTGTATTGGGATTTCCGTTACATTCCACTGGTCCTTTCGATGTTATATGGAGGGAGAAAAGCCGGGGTCATTGTACTCATCTTTATTTTAACCGCTCGGGTGATTAACGGCGGAGACGCCATCGTTTTCGGTTTTATCAGTGCGTTTTTAGCAGGAACCCTGCCTTTTCTTATTTCAAACCGCTTCTGGACGTTTCCTCCAAAGAAACGGGTGACTTTTGCCGTGTTACTTGGATTCTGGCCTGCCCTGGTGATGTTAGGGATTCTTCTTTCCTTCGCTCTCATTTCGGGTGTTCCTGTTTCAGGTAATAAAGAAATGGGCATCTATGTTCTTATATTCGGTGGGATTCAGGTGTTAGGGGTTGGAGTTGCAGCACAGCTCAATGAGTGGATGATCGAGAAAAGATTGCTGCGAGAAGAAATTTTGAAATCTGAAAAGCTCAACACATTGGGAGAGCTGGCTGCTTCGATTGCTCATGAAGTTCGGAACCCTCTAACCGTCGTCAAGGGATTTCTTCAATTAATGAAGAAACAGGCGACAGGGGATCATGATGAGTATTTGAAGATTGTATTAAGTGAGTTAGGAAGGGCGGAAGAGATCATCAATGATTACTTGAATTTTGCCAAGCCGGAATTCGAAAAGTTAGAGAAAGTAAATGTGAAAGATGTTCTCTCAGATGTTACGGTTCTCCTAAACGCATATGCCCTGAAAGATGGTGTATACCTTGATGCTGCCCTGAAAGAGGATGGTTTTCTATTAACGGATCGGAATAAATTAAAGCAGGCTTTCGTCAACATCATTAAGAATGCCATTGAGGCCACTCCCCCTCAAGGAAACGTAGCCGTAAATTTAGAAGTCACCCATACCCAAGCAGTCATTACGGTAGAAGACACAGGAAAAGGGATGACAAAAGAACAAATCGCCAGACTTGGAACACTATTCTTTACAACAAAAGACCACGGTACTGGCTTAGGAACCTCAGTGTCCCTGAGGATTATTGAAGCCATGGGTGGCCATATTCATTATTCTAGCATTGTTAATAAGGGAACGGTCGTTACAATCAATCTTCCTTTGAACAGAGACAAGGTTGCAAAATTTGATTCGCATCTTGCAAACACGCATATGAACAATCAAAACGCTTAGGAAATCATCTAAGTGTTTTTTTGATTTAATTAAGAAATAAGGGAAAATAAAATCTTTCATCTCCATTTCCCGTACATACGTTCCATGATAGGATAGAAGATATGAATGATAAAACCTAATGTACAGGCGACAATCACTGTTCCAATGCCAACAGCGCCATGAAACACCATGGCAAGCGTAATGGCAATTGCTTCGTTTAATAAACGTGAATTGCGTAAATTCAAACCGAACCTGCGATGAATGGCCACCATGAAGGTATCCATCGGACTTGAAGGAAGCTTGGCTTGAAGGTAAATGGAGATTCCGATACCCAATAGCAAAATGCCAGTCAGTACGAGAGACAACTGTTGAATAAACCCTACCGGTTCAAGTGTTTTAAGGCCAACCGAAATCCAATAATCAACCATCATTCCAATCACAAAGATCGAGAGCGCAGCTAACCATTGAATGGGTTCTTTTAATAACAATGCGTTTATACAGATGAGAATACATCCATTGATGAAGATGCATGTCCCGATCGAAAGGTGGAACAAGGTAGACTCCCCTACGGCAAGTGCATCCCACGGAGCCGCTCCCAAATCTCCTTTAATAATCAGGGACACACCTAATGATAGCGATAGTAATCCTATACAGTAAAAGATGAATCTTGCCTTCATTCCAGAATCCTCCGTTCCAAAAAAAGCTTGTCTAATATATATGTTCACTGAAAAAAAGTTAGAATGATAATTTATGTGAGAAAGCCCGAGGTGAAACGTCACATGATGAAAAGCGTCAAGATCTCAATCAGGGAATTAGTTGAGTTTGTGTATAAAGAAGGGAGCATAGATGTCAGGTTTCAAGCCCGCTCCTCCATGACCATCGGAACAAAGCTACATCAAAAACTGCAAAAAGAATACAAAGAAGGTGATGAGAAAGAAGTCTTTCTGAAGGGAGAAAGAGTGGCTGAGGATATTCTCTATCAACTTGAAGGCCGGTGTGATGGAATCCACTATAAAAATAAAGAAGTCATTGTCGAAGAAATTAAGTCAACGGCAAGAACCCTGTCCCAGATTGAAGAAGGATCCCGTGTCCACTGGGCACAAGGAGAATGCTACGCTTACTTATTGGCGAAAGAAAAGCAGCTCACCCATATTAGCGTACAGCTCACGTATATAGAGGTTGAATCGGAAAAAACGAAGTCATTCATCCGCACGTACACCCTTGAAGAGCTGGAGCATATCGTTGACGAGACCCTGGCTGCCTATAGTCCATTTGCTTCCATGTTACTGACAAACCAGGATAGTCGATTAAAGAGCATTGCAGACCTAAGCTTTCCGTATCCTGTGTATCGAAAAGGCCAGAAAAAGCTCGCTGGTGCTGTCTATAAAACGGTCGCTGAATCCAAATCCCTGTATGCGAATGCACCGACGGGGACAGGAAAAACCATTTCAACCTTATTCCCGACCATTAAAGCAATGAGCGGGAAATGGTTTTATGTCACGGCAAAAACGATTACCCGTACGGTGGCAGAAGAAGCGCTACTCCTATTAGAAAGGGAAGGTTTGTCACAGCGTACCGTTACGATTACGGCAAAAGACAAAATCTGCTTTAAAGAAGAAACGATTTGTCAGAAAGAGTATTGTGAATTTGCCAATGGCTATTATGATCGAATTAATGGGGCGCTCATTGATATATTGACCTGTGAAACCACCATCACACGTCCAATTGTTGAATCGTATGCCAGGAAGCACAAGGTGTGCCCATTCGAATATTCAATCGACCTTTCCTATTTGGCAGACGGTGTCATCTGTGATTATAACTACATTTTCGACCCTAAAGTTTCTTTAAAAAGAATAAGCGAAGAAAGTAAGAAAAAGACCACTCTTCTCATTGATGAAGCACATAATCTTGTTGGCCGGGGACGGGAAATGTATTCAGCAACCCTGAAAAAATCCGCTTTTTTAGAAATTAAAAGAATGTATCCTGAGCAAGTTGCGTTAAAGCAGAGCTTGACAACGGTCAACAAACAATTTCTCCGTTTGAAAAATGAACAAGAAGGAGACATGCGGATTGAACTGGATGCACAATTAGTCGATGCGGTGGAAAGTTTTGTTGAGGCATCAGAAAAATGCTTGGGAGAAGCAGATGGAGATTGGTCTGAAGGCTTTCTTCAGTTATACTTTGATGCGTTAAGCTTTGTGAGGATTGCCAACCTCTTTTCTGACGAGCACCGCTTTGTGATTACTAAAAGCTCTAATGAAATAGAGGTGAAGCTCTTTTGCATAGACCCTTCAAAGCTTATTAAACATATAACCAAGTCTTTTCACTCATCGATCTTTTTCTCAGCTACCCTTCACCCTTTTTCATATTATTTTCAGCAATTAGGTGGAAGTGAAGACGATTATCGGTTTCTGATTCCTTCCCCATTTGAAAGAGAACAATGGCAGGTGGGGATCCATCCGATTTCAACTCGATTTAAGGATAGAGATCGTACCCTTTCCTCGATTACACGTTCCATTACAGAAGCGTTCAATGAGAAAAAAGGAAACTATCTAGTCTTTTTTTCATCTTACGCCTATATGCAGGAAGCCTTCGAGGAAATGAATCAGGATGCAATGAATGCAGATTTCATCATTCAGGAGCCTAATATGAAAGAAGTGGACAGAGAGGAATTTCTAAATGAGTATCGAAGCGGCAGAGACCGCCCGGTTATTGGATTTGCCGTATTGGGAGGGATTTTCTCAGAGGGTATCGATCTGAGAGGAGATCGATTAAAGGGTGTAATTGTTGTAGGAGTAGGTCTGCCTCAGCCAAGCAGGGATCATGAAATCATTAAGGACTATTTTAATGAACGGGGGTTGAATGGATTCGACTATGCCTATGTATACCCGGGGTTAAATAAAGTATTTCAATCCGGAGGGAGACTCATCCGTTCAGAGGTGGATACGGGAGTCCTCAGATTGATTGACGACCGCTATCTGTCACAGAAATATCAGTCATTACTGCTTGAAGAATGGAAGGATTATCAAATCATCACATGAAAAAAGACCGCTCATATAGCGGCCTTTTTTCGTATATCAGTTAAAAGAAGGATCTTTTAGTAAGCGATCGAATTCTTCAAGATGATGGGTTTCATCTGCAATCATATCGTCAAGCTTGATGCTGAGCTCGACGAGACCCAATTCTTCTGCTTGTTCTTTACGCTTCTTATAACGCTCGATTGTATCAGCCTCGGCTTTACGGCCTTCCTCTAACATTTCCTTCACATTATCTGTTTGCTTAACAGAAGCCGGAGTTGTTGTAGGATCTCCGCCTAATGTTTTAATTTTTTCAGCTAAGTATAAAGCATGTCCCTGCTCATCAGGAATTTCCTCTTCGAAGAACGGTTTTAGTATTTGACGATATAAACCGCTCACAACAGCAGCGTAGTTTGTATAAAGAATAACTGCAGCATACTCATTAGCTAAATCTTCATTTAGTCCATCAATTAACTCTTTTAATTTTGCTTCATCCATTAAAATACCACCCTTTTGTGTGTTGTTATATAGGCTATTTACCCAGGCAAGAGAAAAAATAAACATTCACAAATGAATCGAATGCTCCTCAAATATTTTGCCTGGAAATGGGGATTCTAATTCTATAAAAGTCAGAGGAGGGATGAGAATGTCTAAACAAGGAAAGAAGAGTATGGACCAAACATCTGAACAGTTGGCTAAGCAAAAAGCCAAGAATGACGTGGAATTCGGATCTGATATCCAGGTAGGGAATTCAAAAAGTCAAAGTCAGAAAAAAAGTGGCAAACAAGTAAATAAAAAATAAATGACGAATATCTTTTTCCCTGAAAGAAAAACCTATATGTAGAACCAGGAGGTGTAAAGGCATGACAAGAAGAATTGGTGTTGAACAATCCCTGCAGAACGTTGTACAAGCCTTACGTGAAAAGGGGCATGACGTTGTTGAACTTAAGCAGGAATCAGATGCAAATGGCTGTGACTGCTGCGTAGTGACAGGAATGGATTCCAATGTAATGGGTATTCAAAACGTGGCTACCCAAGGATCTGTTATTGAAGCAAGCGGATTAAGTGCTGATGAAGTGTGTCAGCAAGTTGAGAGCAGACTACAATAGTAGAAAAGCTGTGTAGTACAATAAGAACAGTCAGTAATGGCTGTTCTTTTTCAGTATAGTAATAAGAAGAGTGAGTGCACGATTTTTGGCTCATTCGAGTGAAACGTACGTTTCACTCGCCTTTCAGCAAAGCTGAAAGGTCGCCTGAATGAAAAGAACCCCCAGCATAAATGCATTTATGCTGGGGGTTCTTTTCATTCAGGCAGAAATGAGCCAAAAATCAACCAGTCTAAAGTCCATCACCCAATCTGAGCTAACGGCTGATTTCTTAAATGCTCTCTCAGTAAGTCAGGTGCTGTTAAAAACAATAGACCATTTCCTTCCAATGTTTTTGGGAATCCGAGTGGAACGGTGCGTTTAATGAGTTGTGCATACACTTCGGTTTCTGAAAGTTTACGGTCAAAAGATATTTGCTCCAATTCTTTGACGAGGGCTAATGCGCCGGACACGTGTGGAGCCGACATGGAGGTACCGCTGAGCTTAGCATACTTTTCACCAGGAATGGTAGACAAAATTTGTTCACCAGGTGCCACTAAGTCAACTTCATTATTAGAATTCGTAAAGTAAGAAGATTTTCTTTGAAGGTCGATGGCTCCTACAGAAATCACTTCATTGTAACAAGCAGGAAAAGAAAACTCATCGGTACTGCTATTTGAGTCACCTTCGTTACCTGCTGCACAAACAACTGATATATTTGCATCCACCGCTTTTTGGATCGCTTCGTGCAGAGGCTTGTGGTCAGTGGGGCCTCCCAATGACATGGAGATGATGTCCACCTTTTGTTCGATTGCATACAGAATGCCGTTCACGATCCAATCGTATTTTCCACTTCCACGGCTGCCTGCAAGTACTTTAATGACCAATAAATCGGCCAGTGGCGCAACACCGATAACCCCATTACCATTTTCACTTGCAGCAATCGTACCCGCCACATGGGTACCGTGTCCGCTATAATCGGTAACGTTATCTTCAGCACCGTTATCATCGTCGGTGAAATTGCGGAATCCCTTCACTTTCCCTGCCAGATCAGGATGGTTCATATCGCAGCCTGTATCCAGGACAGCGATTGTCGTTCCTTTTCCTTTGTACCCATTCTTCCACATACTAGGAGCTTGGATTAAATCAACGCCTTTAGGAATTTCATTTGCATCAACAATCATTTCGTCCATGAAATATGGAATTAACCTAATTTCACCTTGCATATCAATCCCTCCTAAAATGGTACTGCGTAGTAAAAATCTGAAGTTTCTGAAAATATAACATTTTTTGGACAAAATGAAAAGGGATAATAGTAGTAGGAAAATAAAACCAATCATATTTTTCTCTCTTTAAGCATACGGGTGGGGATTTTTTTAGTTTTTAAAGGTAGGATCCAATAGAAGAATGGGTGAGGACTTACGGGTTAGCCGTCAATGTATCAATCCCATTAGCCGAAATTTAAACAAACGTTTGATTGAGAGGATGAACCATTGCGTAGACAAGGTTTTTAGAGGTTAAACAAACGTTTGGTTAAAAAGAGAAGTTCTGGTATTTTCATCATGTCACCCACACTTTCAACATAAAATGTCTTGAAGGAAGGTGAACCAATGATGAATTATTATCAGTATGGCTATCCTGGCTATTCATATTATCGAAACGCACCTGACATGGCCTTCGCTCAAATACAGGGAGGTCCATTAGCACCAGGATTGCAAGGGTATGTTTTTTTTCGGGAAGTGCAAAATGGGGTGGAAGTATATGCAGAGATAACAGGTTTACCATCATATAGGGAAGGAAAAGGTGATCAAAATCCGATCGGGCCTCATGGGTTTCACTTACATGAAAAGGGAGTCTGTGAAATAGGGGACCCAAAGGAACCCTTTTCTTCTGCCGGGGGACATTGGAATCCGACGAACCAGCCTCATGGTAATCATGCGGGTGATTTTCCTGTACTGTTCTCAAATGACGGATACGCTAAAATGTCCTTTTTTACAAATAAATTCAAAGTGAAAGACGTCATAGGCAAAGGGGTCATCATCCATCAAAGCCCGGATGACTACAGATCCCAGCCCTCGGGAGATGCGGGGAAACGGCTCGCATGCGGAGTCATTATGGGGTATGGGGTCTAACGAAAAAGGGTTGACCTTATTGACAGGTCAACCCTTTTTTATCATTTATTAGAATAGGCCCAATACATCAAGCATGACAATAACGATTAGCAACGGAGCCACAAAACGTATCAGGAAGAACCAGGCTTCGAATAATCCCCGCTTCAATCCACTTCCTTGCTTCAACTCTTCGTAAAGTGCTGTTTTCTTCATTTTCATAGGTACGAACAGTGCAATAAGCAGTGATCCAATCGGAAGCAGCACATTGCTGACAGCGAAATCAGCCAAGTCAAAAATGGTCTTATCGAATAGCGTGATATTCCCAAGAATCCCAAACGATAATGCCGACGGAATACCGAAAACAAAGATGGCAAGTCCGATGATCCAAGACCATTTCTTGCGCTTCTCAGGTTCTCCTTTTGAAATGACCGAAACAATGATTTCGAGCATGGAGAATGCAGATGTTAACGCTGCGAACAAGAACAGAACAAGGAACGCAATAAAGAAGAACATCCCAAAAGGAATTTGACTGAAAACGGTTGGTAAAACATTAAACAGTAGTACAGGGCCAGCCCCAGGTTCTAAATCAAAGGCAAAGACCGCAGGGAAAATGGCCAATCCTGCTAACAGTACAATGAAAATATTCATAGCCACAATGGAAATGGCTGATCTGGGCAGACTCTGTGTTTTCGGCAGATAAGAACTGTATGTCACCATCACCGATACACCTACACTTAGTGTGAAGAACGATTGTCCCATCGCTTCCAAAATCGTTTGTGATGTCACTTTTGAAAAATCTGGTTGCAGCAGGAATGTGATTCCATCCACCGCATTATCAAGGGTTACAGCACGAACGACCAAGAGAATAAATAAAATAAATAATGCCGGCATCATGATTTTACTGGCCAGCTCAATACCTTTTTGAACCCCTTTAGCAACCACGAAGATGGTCATCAAGATGAAAAGGAATTGAACGAATACACTTGTTACAGGATTTGAGATCGTCGCACCAAATACTTCTGCGTATTGGTCAGAGGAAAGATTGTTCAATTGACCCGTAATGGCTTTAAATAAATAAACAACAATCCATCCCCCGATCACGCTGTAGAAGGAAAGTAAGATAAAGGATGTAACCATTCCAAGAATCCCGACCCAGTGCCAGTGCGTACCAGGAGCGATTTTTCGATACGAATCAACGGCATTGCTTCCGGCTGTCCGTCCGATTGAGAATTCTGCCAATAGTAATGGAAGTCCGAGTAATAAAGTAAATAGAATGAAGATCAGGAAGAATGCTCCACCTCCATTTTGACCAGCGATATAAGGGAATTTCCAAATTGCCCCCAATCCAATCGCAGACCCTGCTGCCGCTAATATAAAGCCAATCTTTGATGACCATTGTTCGCGTTGACTCATTCTCATTCTCCTTTCTGTTTTCTGTATTATTGACGTGTGGGGGGAGCCGATGCCAAACAAAATAAAAAAATCGCCCCTACATATCGTAGGGACGATTTGGATATCGCGGTACCACCCTAGTTATGAGAAAACAATTCTCATCACTCTTCACACATAACGGCCTTAACCGTCTTTTGATCTCGTCAAAAGAAGCTCCGGAATCGAAATTCACCAATCATCTTTGTACCGGTTCACACCAACCACCGGCTCTCTTTAACAGGGAAATGTATGCTACTTGTTTCCATCAAAGCTTATTCAATATTAGGTTATACAATTTTTATCATGAATCAAAACAACTTGTCAATCTATTTCGGAAAAAGTAGTGAGAATTGTCTGGAATTGTTGGTGGTTTTTGGTGTTGTCATGATGTATGTGTACCGCGGGATAGATGCTTTGAATTGTACCTGGTACAACTAAATCCACTCGCTGAAACCCGCACCTCCATTGAGTTCACCCTCCTTCTCAAGTAAAATAAAGAAAAAACGTAATGAAAAGGTGTTTTAAATGAAATCATATATTGTTGTGGGTGCGGGAATACTTGGTGCTTCTACGGCGTATCATCTTGCTAAGGCAGGGGCAGAGGTCACAGTGGTAGATCGTCAGGACCCTGGACAAGCAACGGATGCAGCGGCGGGGATTGTTTGTCCATGGCTGTCGCAGCGTCGGAATAAAGTGTGGTATCGACTGGCCAAAGGTGGGGCGAAGTATTATCCGAGCATCATTCAACAGCTGGAAGCTGACGGAGAATCAGAAACAGGGTATAAGCGAGTAGGAGCGATCAGTCTGCATACAGATGAAAATAAGCTTCGAAAAATGGTTGAGAGAGCGGAAAAGCGCAGGGAAGATGCACCTGAAATCGGTGAACTCACTATTCTTACGGCTGAGGAAACACGTCAACGTTTCCCGCTTTTATCTGAAGAGTATCAAGCTGTTCATGTAAGTGGGGCTGCACGAGTTGATGGAAGAGCGATGCGGCAGGCGCTTATTAATGGAGCCAAAAAGAACGGGGCGATATTCCGGCAAGGGGATGCCAAGCTTCTGAAAGAACAAAACAGGATCACAGGTGTCACGATAGGCGAACAAAAGCTTGCAGCAGATGAAGTGATTGTCACAGCAGGTGTTTGGGCGAAGGAACTTTTTGAACCGGTGGGAATAAACTTCTTGGTATCTTCGCAAAAAGCGCAAATTCTTCATTTACAGGTAAAGGGTGAAGAAACGAATGGGTGGCCTGTTGTCATGCCACCGAATGACCAATACCTTCTCGCGTTTCCTGAGGGAAGAGTTGTCGCAGGTGCGACCCATGAAAATGATGTCGGCCTCGACCGCCGGGTGACAGCAGGTGGTTTACATGAAGTTCTTCACAAAGCGATGGAAGTAGCACCCGGCATCCATGACAGTACAGTGATGGAAACAAGGGTGGGGTTTCGCCCGTTCACTCCAGGTTTTCTCCCCGTTTTCGGAACGATGCCTGGACTTCCTGGGGTGCTGGTAGCGAATGGACTTGGGGCATCCGGACTGACGGTCGGCCCATATCTTGGTTCTGAGCTTGCGAAGCTTGCACTCGGTGAACCTACAGAACTGGATCCTTCCGACTACGATGTAGCGGGTGCGATGGAGTAAAGGAAGAAAAAAGCATCAGCTCATTTCCCTCTATCTTCTAAGCAAAATGACCCTTATAATAGAGAGAGCGAAGTTTAGTATATAAAGAAAAGGTGTTTACTATATGAGTTTATTAACAGTCAAAAATTTAACTCACGGGTTCGGTGACCGTGCGATTTTTAATGACGTTTCTTTCCGTTTGTTAAAGGGTGAGCATATCGGCTTGATCGGTGCCAATGGAGAAGGAAAGTCTACATTTATGAATATCATTACAGGTAAGCTTGAGCCCGATGAAGGAAAAGTGGAGTGGGCGAAGCGGATCCGTATCGGTTATCTGGATCAACATGCACAGTTGAAGCAGGGCATGACAATCCGGGATGTGTTGAAGACAGCCTTTCAATACCTGTTTGATATGGAAACAGAAATGAATGAGCTCTTTGCCAAAATGGGGGAAGCATCTCCGGAAGAGCTGGAAGAATTGCTCGAGGAAACAGGGACACTACAGGATGCCCTGACAAATAATGATTTTTATATCATAGACGCAAAAGTAGAGGAAATTGGCCGTGGCCTTGGATTAGATGATATAGGGTTGGATAAGGATGTCCACGATTTAAGTGGAGGGCAACGAACGAAAGTCTTACTGGCCAAGCTTCTACTGGAAAAACCGGATATTCTTTTACTCGATGAGCCTACTAACTACCTTGACGAGCAGCATATCAATTGGTTGAGACGCTATCTGCAGGAATATGAAAATGCGTTTATCCTGATCTCACATGATATTCCATTCTTAAATAGTGTCATTAATCTTATTTATCATATGGAAAATCAAGAATTGAATCGTTACGCGGGAGATTATCATGAATTCAAACGGGTTCATGAAATGAAGAAGCAGCAACTCGAATCTGCATTCAAGAGACAACAGCAGGAAATTTCAGAGCTGAAGGATTTCGTTGCCCGCAATAAAGCGCGTGTGTCGACCCGTAACATGGCGATGTCACGTCAGAAGAAGCTGGATAAGATGGATATGATTGAACTGGCTGCCGAAAAGCCGAAGCCAGAGTTTCATTTCAAACAAGCGAGAACCGCTGGCAGGGTCATTTTTGAAACGAAAGACCTTGTAATTGGATATGATGAACCATTGTCGAAGCCACTCAATCTCAAGATGGAGCGCGGTCAGAAGATTGCCCTATCTGGAGCGAACGGGATCGGGAAGACGACTCTTCTACGCAGTATTTTAGGAGAAATCAAACCAATATCAGGCTCAGTGGAATTGGGAGACTATCTTCATATTGGTTATTTTGAGCAGGAAATCAAGACAAAGAATAATAATACGTGCATCGAAGAGGTGTGGAATGAGTTCCCATCCCTAAATCAAGCAGAAGTGCGTGCCGCCCTTGCAAAATGCGGACTGACGACAAAGCATATCGAAAGCAAGGTAGAAGTACTGAGCGGGGGAGAAAAAGCAAAGGTACGACTATGTAAATTGATGAACAAAGAATCGAATGTCCTGGTGTTTGACGAGCCGACCAACCACTTAGACGTAGAGGCAAAAGAAGAATTGAAACGTGCCCTTAAAGAATATAAAGGTACCGTCCTTTTAATCAGTCACGAACCTGAATTCTATCAGGATGTGGCGACGGAAGTATGGAACTGTGAAAACTGGACGACGAAATTATTCTAAATGAAAAAGCGGATTCACAAGCATTTAAAGCTTGAGAATCCGCCTTTTTATGTTAGTCCTCCAAAACATCTTCCAATGATGAATATCCATTATCCTCTAAACGTAAGTCATCAAAACTATGCTTCATATGAAGGTCGATTAATTCCAGCAGGGTTTGTTGATCGCGGTTTTCGATGGCTTTGACCATTTCTTCGTGTTCTCTGAAACGTACGTTTTCGCCGGGTTCCACATGATAAAATACATCAAATAAGAATAGATAGACGTTGGACTGAGTAAGCATTTCATCCATGTAGCGCATCAGGAATTTATTCCCGCTGACTTCGGCCAGGAATAGATGAAACTGCTTATTGAGTTCTACATATTTTAACAGGTCCTTTTGTCTATAGGTTTCCTGTTCATCCTTAAGAAAGGTGTAGAGCCTCGGCATGTCGGTTTTTTTAACTTTAGGCAGACCATACTTAACGGTAAGGTATTCAAGTTCCTTCCTTAACTCGAAGAAAGAGATGATCTCTTCTCTTGTGGGATGGACGACAAAAGCTCCCCGGTTTGGGATGATCTGAACCAGTCCTTCTAATTCAAGTCTTTTCAACGCATGTCGAATGGGGGTTCTGCTTACAGCCATCTTCATAGAGATGACTTGTTCGACAAGCTGGGTTCCCGGGGCGATCTTTCTGGCCAGTAAGGCATCCTTCAGTTGCCCATATACTCTAAACTCTGCGGTTTGTCTCTTCTTCACGTTCATCATCCATTCAATCTAATATTTCATAGTACCTATCATATACGAAAAAGAGGAGGATCCATAATCACGTGTCTTCAAAATCGGTTGAGATTTGAGAAAACACCTGACTGAATCATCCACTTAAAAACCTCTTAAGCGAAGGATTTAAAATTCTGTCCCCATATTTCATTCATGCTGTGTACGGTAATAAATGCTTTTTCATCGGTTGATTGAATATATGATTTTAATTTCGAGAAGTCTTTGCGATCAAGAATGGTCGTGATGACTTCTTTTTGATCATCTGAAAATGCGCCTTTAGCTGAATGCAGCGTTGCTCCTTTTTCCAGGTCTCCGACAATAAATTGCTTAATTTCCTCACTATGCTCGCTGATGATCACTACTTCTTTGTTTTCATTGAAAAACTGAAGAGTTCTGTCAATCATCATTCCCTTCAATAGCAATCCAAAGAATGCATACAAACCAATCTGAAGTCCGAATAAGTAGGCAGACGAAATGACGATCAGAATATCAGATGCGAGGACTGCGCGTCCCAGCTCAAGACCTGTGAACTTGTGAATGATCTTGGCAAGAACCCCCGTTCCACCGGCGGAAGCTTCTTGATTAAAGATCATTGCGACTCCAATGGCCCCAATGAGCGTACCAATCACAATTTGAATGAGAACATCATGACCAATGGGATTATGGAGGGGATGATACACCTCTAAAGCCCATACCATGCCACTTAGTGAGAGGCTTGCGAAGACCGATTTCAGACCGAAGCTGGGGCCGATCAGAAGTAAGCCGAGAATAAATAGAATCATATCGAGTGCAAACATAATCACTCCAACAGGTAAATCCATGAATTGTGATAGAACGATGCCTGCACCACTGGTCCCACCTGTGCCGATCCTATTTGGTGATAAGAAAAAATGTATATTCAGCGCAATCAAAAAAGCGCCCAAAGTTATATTTAGTAAGGATTGAACTTGTTTCATCTTGGAGCAAGCTCCTTTCAGTAACGGTAGTTTTAAAAACAATCAACCCGATTATAAAGAGTGGAAACTGGGATGTAAATGGAAAAATCCAATGTAAGCATTTACTTATAAAAGTTTTTATTATGGATTTTTTCTGACTTTTTTTAAGCAGAATACATGGAGAAAAAAGGATTGACTTTTTTACGTAACCTAATTAATATTTAAACAGGTTAAATATTAATGACATGAAAAGAGATGGAGGGGTAAAGTGGACTTAGAACATATTAAACATTCCTATATAGATCGTTTATTTACAGCTTTTCAAATTTCGAATCGTCATATTCAACAAGATCTGGCTTCCTCATTAAAAGAAATGAACTTAACAGGTCCCCAGTTTTATATTCTTTATCTCCTTTCCACATCGGAAGGAACAAAATCAACGGAACTTGCGGATAAGCTCGATGTAAAACCCAGTGCGATCACGGTGATGATCGACCGTTTACTTAAAAACAATTTTGTTATCCGGGAAAGAGATGAGAAGGATCGCAGAATTGTGAAGCTGGAACTAACCTCTGAAGGACATGAGGTTTTCGAGAAAGGAAAAGCTAAAAGGAAAGAAATTTTTTCAAAGTATCTCGCTTATCTTGATGAAGAAGATGTAAATCAACTGGTAACGATTTACGAGAAGCTCGCTGCAGCTGTTGAGAACAATACAGAAGAATAAGGAGAGAACACATATGTCAGTACAACCAGGGATTAATAAACGCTTAGTGCTAACCGGTTTAATTATCGGGATGTTCTTTAGTGCACTTGAACAAACCGTAGTTGGGACAGCAATGCCAACTATTATCGCTGAGCTAAACGGTTTTTCTATTTTTGCGTGGGTAACCACGGCTTATTTAATTACTTCCACCACTGTTACACCAATCGTGGGGAAACTATCGGATTTATATGGTAGACGTTTATTGTATTTGATTGGGGTCATCATTTTCATTATCGGATCGGGCTTGTGTGCAACGGCCACTTCCATGGAGCAGCTCGTTCTATATCGCGGTCTTCAAGGGATTGGCGGAGGAATGATCATGCCCCTGTCCCAAACGATTATTGGGGATATCTTCACAGCTGAACAGCGTGCAAAGTGGCAGGGGGTATTTGGAGCATTATTCGGATTAAGCTCCGTGATCGGTCCATTTATTGGCGGTTTCATTGTGGACACCATCAGCTGGCACTGGATTTTCTTGATAAACGTACCATTTGGTTTATTATCGGCACTCCTATTGTTCATCGGTTTGAAGTATGAAAATGTAGGACGCCCGACAGATAAGGTAAGCATTGATTACTTGGGGATCATCACCCTGATTCCGGCGTTAGTGCTATTACTGATAGGGTTGAATTTCGGAGGAGACAAATTCGAGAGGACGTCAGGAACTAGCTTTCTGATTTTTGGTGGTGCCATCGTGTTACTGCTTCTGTTTGGTTTCATCGAAAACAAAGCAAAAGAACCAATCCTGGATCTAAGCCTGTTTAAGAATAGAGTGTTTGCGACGACGAATGCGTTAGGTTTCCTTCTTGGTCTGGGAATGTTCGGAGCGATTATGTTTGTACCGATGTTCATGCAGGGTATTCTCGGAGTTACACCAACCCAGGCAGGTTCTACGATGACTCCAATGATGATCGCGATGATTATGGCAAGTATCATCGGAGGCAGATTATTGCTGAAACTGAAATACCGCACCGTCCTTACGGCAGGTATGCTCACTACTGTAGTCGGCTTTTTCTTGATGAGTACGATGGGTCCGGATTCTAAAGAATATACAGCATACTTTTTTATGGTGGTCATGGGATTTGGAATGGGTCTGGTGATGCCAACACTTATGATTGCTGTTCAAAATGAATTTCCTAAGTCCCGATTGGGGGCTGTCACATCATCGGCCACCTTCTTCCGCTCGATCGGTGGAACGATTGGGATTACAGTATTGAACGCCGTTATGAATCAGTCACTTCAAGAGAATATGAAGGAAGTGACGGCACAGCAGGATAATCCAGCTGCAAGTCAAATCCTTGCAGGGTTAAGTGAGAAAACAGATGCCCTGTTCGGCCTGCTTGTCACACCTGGTTTACTGGAAGTTCCGAAAGAGATTGGCAGCATCGTGATTGCTTCCATTGAAACAGCATGGTCTGATGCCTTCACAACTGTATTCTTGACAGGTTTAATCTTTATCGCGATTGGCGTGGGAGTGGCCCTGTCAGTCGGAAATGGAAGAATCAAACGAGATAAAGAGTTGCAGGAAGAAGCGATCAAAGAGGAGACAACGCTTAAACCGGCCACTGAATAATAAGAAAAGCCTGCTTTGGAGTGATTTCAAAGCAGGCTTTTTGTTGGTTTTTCCGGCCTCGGTTGGCATAAGTAAGAATCCTATGCGAGAAAATCGTTATTTTATAGAAAATGATATAATCTTTTTACTCACTTATCAAATAAAAGCTATATTTTACTTGGTTCATAGAAACCTCCGATAGGATAACGGCGAAATTTTCATTTTAACGGCGATATTCCAAATATAACGGCGAAACGGATTCTCACGCCCCTCTATGCCTCGCACCAGAAAGATACCTTTCCCCAAGATCTCTTCTCACTCAGCAGCCTATGAATGCGTTTTGATGAAATTTTCTGAAAATATATTGACAATTTCCAACAGACACGTTATCTTTTGAGTAGATAAATATAACACATAATTACATAAACGAATTAATAACGTTATATAAATATATTTTTATATAGTGACAGGAGGCCGATACGTTGATTTTGCATGAGATTGAAACTGCCAGTCGATCGCAAATGGAACGCCTTCAACTGGAGAGATTACAACATATTGCTGCTTATGTGTATGAACGAGTCCCTTTTTATCGTGAGCAATTTGATCAGAGAGGTCTGAAGCCACAGGATATAACGTCTTTGTCAAACCTAAAAATGTTACCGCTTACAAAAAAGAATGATTTACGGGAGCATTACCCTTTTGGCCTGTTCGCGGTCAAGCGTAAAGAAATGGTAAGGGTCCATGCTTCTTCCGGAACAAGTGGCAAGCCAACGGTTGTAGGGTATACCCAGAACGATATCAACATGTGGGGGGAAATTGTGGCCCGGGCCATTGCCATGGCAGGTGGAAAACCGGGGGACGTCCTGCATAATGCATACGGATATGGACTGTTTACAGGAGGTTTGGGACTTCATTATGGAAGTGAGAAGCTTGGGATGATCACGGTGCCGGTATCAGGCGGAAACATGTCCAGACAAATTACATTATTGGAAGATTTTCAGCCCACGGTCATATGCGGCACGCCATCTTACGTTCTCAATTTAGCAGAATCAATGGAGGCACAGGGGAAGGATCCGGCTTCACTATCCTTGCGATATGGAATATTCGGGGCCGAGCCTTGGTCTAATGCGATGAGAGAAACATTGGAGAGAAAGATGGATATTAAAGCGTGCGACATTTATGGCTTAAGCGAAGTCATTGGACCAGGGGTTGCGATGGAATGTCACCAAGTCCAGGATGGTCTCCATATTGCAGAGGATCATTTTCTCGTGGAAGTTATTCATCCTGATACATTAGAGCCTCTCCCAGAAGGGGAAATTGGTGAGCTTGTGTTTACAAGTTTAACAAAAGAAGCCTTTCCAATCATCCGCTATAGAACCGGAGATATCGCTTCGATTCAGAACGGAACATGCTTATGTGGGCGAACAACGGTAAAGATGTCCAGAGTGAAAGGAAGAGTGGATGACATGCTCATCATCAGAGGTGTGAACGTGTTTCCATCTGAAATGGAACACTTCCTGCTTCAAATAAATGAGCTTGCACCACATTATCAGGTTCACTTAAAGAAGAAAGGGGCACTCGATTTAGTGGAGCTGCAGGTTGAAGTCACAGATGAATGCTTTCAAGGAGTGTCTAACGATTTAAATCATGAACACTTGAATCAATTGGAAGCAAAAGTGAAAAGCCTCATGAAAGATCGTTGCTATGTTTCCATGGATGTGAAAATCAGGGGACCGAAAGAAATCCCCCGTTCAGAAGGGAAAGCCATCCGGATTGTGGATCTTAGAGGAGAAGCCATGTATCAATAAATTTTTTTGAGAAAAAAAGTTATCACACAATAAAGTTCCCGCGTAGTAACTGTGTGATAAAGGAGGAGATACAATGAGTGACGTATTATCAAATCAACAACTGACGGACGAAGAGCGTATGGCTCATTTTATGAGAAAGATTGAAAATGACGAAAAGATCGAAGCGGATGATTGGATGCCGGATGAATATCGAAATGCACTGATCAAGCTGATTTCCATGCATGGGATCAGTGAAATCATGGGGGCACTTCCCGAGAAGGAATGGGTACCGAAAGCACCTACACTAAGAAGGAAGCTTGGAATCATGGCGAAGGTTCAGGACGAGATGGGCCATGGACAGCTTTTGCTTCGTGTAGCAGAAGATTTAATGAAGCCTTACGGGAAAACACGTGAGCACATTATGAGAGATTTGTTTTCAGGAGATTTAAAGTTTCATAACGTCTTTCACATGGAGGCACCTACCTGGGGAGACGCTGGATTGATCGGCTGGCTTGTGGACGGGGCAGCGATCATCACACAGACGAATATGCTCCATGCTTCATACGGTCCATATGCCCGTGCGCTAAAGCGGATTTGTGCGGAAGAAGTGTTCCACGCACAGCATGGTGAAGCCATCATCATGGCCCTGGCAGAAGGAACTCCCGAGCAAAGGGCATTAGTTCAGGATGCAGTGGACCGCTGGTGGGAATCGCTTCTTATGTTCTTTGGACCGGGTGATGCGAAAACGACAGGTTCCTCTAAACAGGACATCACTATTAAATACAACATCCGGACGAAAACAAATGAACAGCTGAGACAGGACTTTTTCACGAAATATGTTCCAAGGATGCTGTCGTTAGGACTGACACTTCCCGATGAGACAATGTATTTCGATGAAGAGCAGGATTTATGGATCTATAAGCAGCCCGACTGGGACCGCTTCAAGGAAATCATTCGGAACAAGGGTCCGAAATCAAAGGATCGCCTTCGTTTAAGAGAACTATCCTACGACAATAATGCGTGGGTTCGGGAAGCATTAAGCCCTAGTGACCAAGTAAGCTAGAAAGGAATGAGTTGGATGTCTGACAAGGGGCAGAACTTTTATCAGGAATTTGAAGTGTTTAGTAAGAGGACGGACGGTGCGCAGATGCAGCATCAATTCAGTCTGTTGGCACCCAACCATGAGCTTGCCATGGTGATGGCTCAAGAGAATTTCATGAGAAGAGAGCCGGTCTCGGATATATGGGTTGTGAAGCGGTCGGACGTCCGGATGATGACACCCGAGGAAAGAGAGAGTGTCGGTCGTCTTGATAATAAAGATTACCGAAACGCCAAAGGCTACGGTTATCTGAAGAAGAAGTGGAGACAGTACGAACAGGAAATGCTGGATGAGAAAGAAATCATGTCATGGGGAGAGTTGGTGAAGAAGAAATGAAAGTGAAAAGTCCAAATGACCTTCCGAACGCAGATTATAAAGAAGCGCTTCTGAGCCTGCTCTATCAACTGGCCGACGATGATTTCATCCTTGCTTACCGCGGTTCTGAATGGCTGGGACTCGCTCCTCATATTGAAGAGGATGTCGCGTTTTCCTCCATTAATCAAGACACGATGGGGCATGCCACCATGTTCTATCAGCTCCTTGAAGAATTAGGGGAAGGGGATCAGGACCATCTGGCACATGGAAGGAAGGCGTCAGAACGCAGAAATGCCATCTTACTGGAAGAAGTGAATGGTCCCGGAAACTACTTACAAGAACCCCGTTACGACTGGGCCTTTGCTGTTGTAAGACATTATTTCTACAGCGTCGCCAAAAAGGTGCGAATTGACTCGTTAAAGAACTCCTCCTATGAACCACTTGCCGAAATGGCGATCAAAATCAACACAGAATTATATTATCACCTGCTGCACTGGAAAACCTGGTTCATTCAATTAATGAATGCCGGCGGGGAAGCAAGGGAGCGAATGAATAAGGCGATTGAACGAGTATTAAATGAATTCCAGGGAGTTCTGACCCTGGGGCCAATGGGGAAAGAAATGTCCCTTATGGCTCTGATCGAAGGAGAAGAAAGCTTAACGAAACGATGGGAGCTGGCCCTTCAACCTGTCTTCCAATCTACTCAACTATCCTTTCCTCCGAATGTAAACATGAAAAAAGGGAATGGTCGCTTAGGTGAACACACCCCTGAACTGGATACGGCACTTTCTACATTAAGCGAAGTCTATAACACAAATCCCGCAGCAAGCTGGTAAAGGATGAAGGAATATGACTGCAACCGTTTTAGAAGTTCTTCAAACAGTGAAAGATCCTGAAATTGATTCCATCAGCATTGTAGATCTTGGAATGGTCAATCGCATACATCACCAGGAAGATGCCCTGATGATTGAACTCCTGCCAACCTTTGTAGGCTGCCCTGCATTGGAAATAATTAAAGGGAATGTGGAGAAGGCGTGTCGGGATCAGCTTGGAATTCAATCCGTGCAGGTTCAGTTCGTTTATTCTCCTCCCTGGACATCAGACAGGTTAACCGAAAATGGCCGGGAGAGACTGAAGGAATTCGGCATTGCACCTCCGCCTGAACAATTCAATGGGGAAGAATATTGGGAGATTCATTGTCCATATTGCGATTCCCCCTATACCTCCATGGAGAATCTGTTCGGTCCCACCGCCTGCAGAAGCATTCTATACTGCAAGCAATGCCGCAACCCGTTCGAAGCCATGAAACCAATATCGACAATGATGTGAAGTATCTATAAAACTACTGAAAATCAAAGGAGAGATTCCACTATGGTAAAACTAATCGCATTGTATAAGCACCCTGAAAACAAAGAGAAGTTCGATGAACATTACTTCAAAACCCACGCTCCGATCACAGCAAAAATTCCTGGCCTTAAAAAGATGGATGTAACGAAAATCGTCGGTTCACCTATGGGCGGAGAAGGCAAATACTACTTAATGTGCGAAATGTATTATGACAATCATGAAGCGATGAAAGCAGCCATGAAATCCGATGAAGGCAAAGCTTCCGGGAAGGACCTTATGGGCTTCGCCGCAGAGTTAGTCACTCTTATGATCGGTGAAGAAGTGAATGAGTAAAGAGTACGAATATATCGTAGTGAGCGAGAGGGACGGACTTGGTTTTATTGAATTGAATAGACCTAAAGTTCTTAACGCCATCAATCGTCCTATGGTATCGGAGTTAGTCAATGCTTTCGAGGCATTCGACCGGAACGACAGTGTAAAAGCAATTGTTTTATCTGGTAGGGGCAGAGCCTTCGCTGCAGGAGCAGACATTGATGAAATGGCGGAAGACGGTGCCATAGATTTAGAGCTCTTGAATCAATTCACGGAATGGGACCGCCTTGCCTGGATCAAGAAACCGATCATCGGGGCGGTCCAGGGGTTTGCGTTAGGGGGCGGGTTTGAGTTAGCTCTTTGCTGCGACATTCTATTCGCTTCTGAGGATGCAAGCTTCGGATTCCCTGAAGTGAATCTTGGAGTCATGCCTGGAGCGGGCGGAACCCAGAGGCTCACCAAGCTGATAGGTAAATCAAGGGCGATGGAATGGTTGTTGTCGGGAGACATGTTTACAGCAACTCAAGCCCTTGAGTGGGGAGTCATCAACCGCGCGATTCCGAAAGAATTATTAATAGAAGAAACAGAGAAATTTGCGAAGAAATTAGCTGCCAAGCCACCGCTTTCCTTGAGATTGATCAAAGAATCTGTTCATAAAGCCGTTGATTCTTCGATTTATGAAGGGATGCAATATGAGCGGAAGAACTTCTATCTTCTTTTTGCCTCTGAAGATCAGAAAGAAGGCATGAAGGCTTTTGTGGAAAAACGCAGACCGGAATTCAAAGGAAAATAAGGGGGCTGCATCATGTTCGAAACCATTAAATATGAAGTGAAAAATAACGTAGCCTGGATTACCTTAAATCGCCCGGATAAACTGAATGCTTTCATTCGTCAACTCAATCTGGAAATCCAAAAGGCCATGAAGGACTCTTCACGAAATGAAGAAGTGAGAGCCATCGTGATTACAGGTGAAGGCCGGGCTTTTTGCTCGGGGCAGGATTTAAGTGAAGTAGATGAATCCATGGATCATGGAGAGGTGCTTAGAAATAATTACGGCCCTATGGTGAAAGAAATTGAGCAGTGTGAGAAACCGGTGATTGCCGCCGTCAATGGAGTGGCAGCAGGAGCGGGATTCAGCCTGGCCCTGGCGTGTGACTTCAGGCTCGTTTCAGAGAAGGCGAGCTTTGTGCAAGCATTTGTTCACGTTGGATTAGTACCGGATTCAGGTAACCTCTATTACTTATCGAAGATTGTTGGCTATGCAAAAGCGCTGGAACTGGCTGTTTTTGGCGAAAAAATAAAAGCAGAAGAGGCTGAAAAGCTTGGCTTGGTCACAAAAATCATCTCTCTCGACCAGTGGCAGGAAGAAACAGCTGCATTTGCCGAAAGAATCGCCGCCATGCCGACGAAAGCAATCGGCTTGATGAAGCGCTTATTAAAGGGAAGCGCGGATCTATCCTTTAACGAATACTTAGAAAAAGAAGCCTGTGCCCAGCGGATCGCAGGTCAGACAGAAGATCATCGCGAAGGTGTGGCAGCCTTCATGGAGAAACGAAGACCAGCCTTTCACGGAAAATAAATCAACCTAAAAGGAGATGGAGTTATGTCTACAGTTAAAGAGCAAAGCTTTGAAGTCCTTGAAATGAAAAGAGAGCATTATTCATTGGTGATCAACGGTCAACGTATGGAAAGCGTTTCGGGTGAAACCTTTACGACGTATAATCCAGCAACAGGTGAAGCCATTGCCACCGTATCACTTGCATCCGCCCAAGATGCTGAAAAAGCGGTTGAAGCAGCGAGAAACGCGTTTGACTACGGTAAGTGGAAGAAGTTCCCGATCAATAAGCGTTCCCGCGTGCTCAATAAAATTGCAGGCATTATGAGATCACGTTTTAATGAACTTGTCTCTCTTGAGATCATGGATAGCGGGAAATCACTATCCGCTGCACAAGGTCAAGTGATGCAAGCGATCGAAGACTTTGAATTCTATGCAGGAGCGATTGTGGGCCATCGTGGCACGGTCAATAATGTACCGGGTCAATTCATGAATGTTGCGGAGAAAGAGCCGGTCGGTGTATGTGCTCAAATCATTCCGTGGAATTATCCATTGATGATGGCAGCGTGGAAAATTGCACCGGCGATTGCTACGGGCTGCTCGGTTGTCGTAAAACCTGCAACTCTTACACCGTTGACAGCCATTGTACTTGGTGAAATTTGTATTGAAGCAGGAGTTCCTGAAGGGGTTGTAAACGTCATTCCTGGTGCAGGTTCCACTGTCGGGAATTACTTAGTTGAGCATGAAAAGGTTGATAAGGTTGCCTTCACAGGGTCAACACCTATCGGTAAAAACATTATGGAAAAAGCGTCCCAAACGTTAAAGAGAGTGACTCTTGAATTAGGAGGGAAATCACCTAATATCGTTTTTGAAGATGCAGATGTTGATGCAGCAGTGGATGGTTCCCTGTTCGGAATCTTCTATAATACAGGTCAGTCCTGTGAAGCACGCTCCAGATTGTATGTACACGAAGATATCTACGATGAGTTCATGGAAAAGTTCGTTGAAAAGACGAAGAAACTGAAACTGGCTGACCCCAACGATAAAGGAACTCATATCGGTGCGATCATCAACCAGGAGCAGCTGGATACGATCGACGGTTATGTTCAATCTGCCAAAGAAGAAGGAGCCACAATCCTGGTTGGTGGAAGTCCTGCAAAAGTAGAAGGTTTCGAAAAGGGCTATTGGTATGAGCCGACCATCATTACGGACGTGAATCACGATATGAAGGTTGTAAAAGAAGAAATCTTCGGACCAGTCGTTGTGGTAATGAAATTCAAAGATGAAAAAGAAGGGATCAAAATGGCCAACGATAGTGAATATGGTCTCGGTTCAGCTGTTTGGACTCAAAACCATGGCCGTGCGACAAGAGTATCGAAAGCGATCCAAGCCGGAATCGTGATGGTGAACTGCCCGTTCTCCGCATTCCCGGGTACTCCATTCGGAGGCTACAAGCAGTCCGGATTCGGCCGTGAGCTTTGCGTTGAAACGCTCGACCTTTACACAGAAACAAAGAGTATCATTTCTTACTTCGGTAACCGTCCGTTAAATCCATTTGGTGTATAAGAAGACATTAACAAGCAGGGGTTGTCCTATCAGGGTCAACCCCTTATTGCAAGAAAGGGGAAACAAAACATGACACAGCATATTGTGGTAGTAGGTTCCGGTGTAATGGGAAGAGGAATTGCCTATGTAAGTGCAGTTGGAGGCTTCCGGACCACACTGGTTGATATTAAACAAGAACAGTTGGATCATGCCAGGAATGAGATTCAGCATATTTTTCAAAAAGGAATAGAAAGGAATAAGCTCACTCAGCAGCAGTACGTAGAAGCAAAAGAGCTTATGAGTTATTCAACGAATCTTTTGATTGCCGTACGGGATGCCGATGTGGTCATCGAAGCCGTTCCGGAAAAGACAGACATCAAGCGTGGCGTATTTGAAGTGCTGGACGCGCATGCCCCGGACTATTGCTACCTGGCAACGAATACCTCCACCATGAGCCCGACTGAAATCGGCTCCTTTACAAAACGGCCTGACAAAGTCATTGCCATGCACTTTTTCAACCCTGTACATAAAATGCCACTCGTTGAAATCGTGAAGGGATTGGAAACAAGTGATGAAACGGCGGAGGTCATCCAGCAAGTTGCCCGCCTGATGGGGAAAGAAACGGTGGTCATCAATGAGTTCCCTGGTTTTGTCACAAGTAGAATCTCTGCCCTCGTTGGGAATGAAGCCTTTTACATGCTCCAGGAAGGACTCGGTTCTCCTGAAGAAATCGATAAAGCGATCAAGCTCGGGTTAAATTATCCCATGGGTCCGTTTGAGCTGGGAGATTTAGTCGGACTGGATACACGATTGAATAATCTTAAGTACCTTCATGAAAAGCTTGGAGAAAAGTATCGCCCGGCCCCTCTTTTAGAAAAGTATGTGAAGGCAGGACGTCTTGGCCGAAAAACTGGTAAGGGCGTTTACGATTACTCGGAAACAATGGAAAAGGAGCACCAGTCATGAGAGAGGTTGTGATTGTCGATGCTGTCCGTACTCCGATTGGAAAGTACAAAGGCTCTTTAAAAGAGGTGCGTCCTGATGATTTGGGTGCACATGTTATTAAAGCCCTCGTCGAACGAAATCCCCTCGTCCCGGTGGATACGATTGAAGAGGTGGTACTTGGAAATGCAAACGGTGCCGGGGAAGACAACCGGAACGTAGCACGGATGTCGACACTCCTGGCAGGCCTCCCAGTTGAAGTCGGGGCTACCACCATCAACCGTTTATGCGGTTCTGGACTGGACGCTGTGAACTATGCGGCTAGAGCCATTTTGGCTAATGAAGGGGATGTTTTTATTGCAGGCGGGACTGAAAGTATGACCCGTGCTCCCTACGTCATGGCAAAGCCTTCAAAGGATTTCCCAAGGGGCAATATGGAAATGTTCGATACGACGATAGGGTGGCGCTTCGTTAATTCCCGCCTGAAAGAAAAGTACGGAACCGATTCTATGCCGGAAACAGCCGAAAACGTGGCAAAACAGTTCGGCATTTCAAGGGAAGAACAGGATCACTTTGCTTACTGGAGCCAAATGAAAGCGAAACGTGCCATGGATGAAGAACGGTTTAAAGGAGAGATTGTTCCCGTCGAATTACGGGACCGTAGAGGGAATATCTCAATCTTCCAGATCGATGAACACCCAAGACCCGATACCAATAGTGACAAACTGCAGAAGCTTAAACCCTTATTCCAAGGAGGAACAGTGACGGCAGGGAATGCATCCGGAGTCAATGATGGTGCATCTGCTCTCTTATTAATGAGCAGAGAGAAGGCTGAAGAATTAGGCGTTACACCGCTGGCCCGCTACATGACATCAGCCACCTCAGGGCTTGAACCTTCAGTGATGGGACTGGGACCGATCTATGCCACACAGAAGGTACTGAAACGGTCTGGCCTTGCCCTGGACCAAATCGGCTTAGTGGAGCTCAATGAAGCATTCGCTGCTCAATCCATCGCCTGCATCAGGGAGCTTGGGCTGAAAGAAGAAATCGTCAATGTGAATGGAGGAGCGATTGCCTTCGGTCATCCCTTGGGAGCAAGTGGAGCACGTATCCTTACCACCCTTCTGTATGAAATGAAAAAGAGAAAGGTACGGTACGGCTTGTCTACCATGTGCATCGGTGTAGGCCAGGGAATCGCGACATTAGTAGAGAATATAGAGTCTTAAGAGCCCAGTTTGTCCAGGGCTCTTTTTGTGATTAGAACATTTGATTTTTAGAAAAGATAGAAGTGAGGTGAGAGAATGGAATTTGAAATCATGACAAAAGAAAGTGAGATTCCATGTCTGGTCGTCGCTGATGAGGACAACGGCAGGTTCATGGTAAGAAAAGCCGACACGAGCGGGGAAGTGTTCAACAGCCAGGAAGAGCTTGTGGAATGGATCGAGACGAATTGGTCAAAAGAGCAGGTTGTAAATACGTATGATTTTGTGAAAATGCTGGAGATGTTGAGGATGTATCATTGAGGGTCGGGCTCTGTAAATGAGCCTGATTTTTTTGTGCTGTAGAAATAGAAAAATCAAGAATATTCATTTATTTTCATAGAATGTTTATGATAATATATAAACTAAACGTAAATTAAACGTCATAAACAAACGGAATATATCTAAAGGAGAGGCACCGATGAATACACGATCAATGATCTTTACACTATATGGGGATTATATACGACACTATGGCAACAAGATATGGATTGGCAGTTTGATTCGCTTGCTTAATGAATTTGGTCACAACGATCAAGCGGTCCGGGCAGCTATTTCGAGAATGAATAAGCAAGGTTGGGTTCAGGCAGAGAAACAGGGGAACAAAAGCTACTACTCCCTGACTGAACGCGGAGTGACCCGTATGGAAGAAGCGGCAAAGAGGATTTTTAAGCTCAAACCCGAACAATGGGACGGTAAATGGAGAATCCTTATGTACTCGATTCCTGAAGAGATTAGGAGCATCCGGGATGAACTGAGAAAGGAACTGGTTTGGAGCGGATTCGGAACTCTTTCGACGAGCACGTGGATTTCTCCCAACAATCTAGAAGTACAAGTACAAACCCTAATTGGAAAATACGATATTAAAGAATACGTCGATTTCTTCATTGCTGGATATGAAGGGCCCAATGAGAATCAACGATTGATCGAGAAAAGCTGGGACCTTAAAGAAATCAATGACCGCTACCAGGAATTCATTTCTCACTACAGTCAAAAATACATGATTGATAAAAGTAAAATCGGAAAAGGACAGATGAGCGATGCTGAATGCTTCGTTGAACGAACGAAGCTTGTCCATGAATACCGCAAATTCCTTTTCGTCGATCCAGGCTTACCAGAAGAGCTGTTGCCTGAAAAGTGGCTGGGAGCACACGCAGCCTCCCTGTTCGGAGAATACTACAAAGAACTCGCAGAACCAGCCTCCCGTTTCTTCGAAAGTGTCTTCGAAGACGGAAACGAGCTAAAAAACAAAGACCAAAGCTACAACGTCATGACCCATCCATTATTACTAGACTGACAAAAAACCACTTGCTGCTTCGGCAAGTGGTTTTTTTGAGGGACGGACCTCCGGAATCTACAAAATATATACTTGTCTAACAATTCCAAAAAGTATAACATTAATTTAACGAAGGGGGATTTTTATGAATAACCTATCCGAACTATTACATATAAAATATCCAATTATTCAAGGGGGAATGGGGAACATCAGCAATGCCCAGTTGACCGCAGCCATCTCGGAAGCCGGGGCACTCGGTACGATCGGAGTCGGAACGATGAGTATGGAGGAAGTGGAAGGGATTGTTGTTGAAACCAAGAAACGAACAAACAAGCCATTCGCATTAAACATCCCGATCTCCATCACCCCACACCTGCAGGAAATGATTCGCATAGTGGTGACTCATCGAATACCAGTCGTTTCCCTGTCAGCTGGAAATCCCGCCCCACTCATCCCGTACTTTCATGAGCACAATGTTAAGGTGATTTGTGTCGTCGCATCTAAAAAGCAGGGAAAGAAAGCGGAAGACGCAGGTGCAGATGTGATCGTGGCGGAAGGTTATGAGGCTGCCGGGATCAACTCCAATCTGGAAACGACAACGCTTGCCCTAATTCCACAACTCGTGGATACCGTGGACATTCCTGTGGTCGCAGCAGGAGGAATAGGTGATGGAAGGGGACTCGCTTCCATGCTCGCGCTAGGTGCCAGTGGTGTGCAAATGGGAACGAGGTTCATTGCTACACAGGAAGCTCCTTTTCATGAAAACTATAAATCGACACTAGTGGAAGCAAAAGATGATAGCACGATCATCGTCGGGCGTTCTATCGGAAGGGTAAGAAGGGTCATGAAAACGCCTTATGCTGCACAACTGATTCAAAAAGAACAAGAGGGGGTCGAACTTGAAGAGTTCAGTCAAATGACCTCGGAGGATTATCATCGTGTAGGGGCACTTGAAGGCAAGCTGGATCAAGGCTTTATCAACGGAGGGCAGGTGTCTGGCCTTGTGTCAGATGTTCCGACTGTGAAGGAACTGGTAGAGAGAATGATAAATGATGCCCAGGGGATTTTTAGGAAGCTTTCGGGCAGCGGTGTGGAATCTTAATAGATTGTTGTGAAAGGCGCTTTTCCTTAATTGGGAAAGTGTCTTTTTTATGGTGGTGTTCACAATTTGGCACAAGTTTTGGTGAAAGTGGCACAAGTTTAGTAGATTTCAGCACAACAGTATGAAAAGAAGAGCGTGAAGTAGAAAAACTATAGCAAGAAACTATCGAATATCCAGGATAATTGGAGTCCTTCAGAAAAATTTCCCCCGAATCCCTCTAGAAATCACTGCTAATACCGACTATACTAGTATTAATTTTTAAATTTTCGGAATATTATTGACTATTTTGTGACAGGAGTGATAATATAACGTTGTATTTACGCTGAAGATCATTTTTATCATACTTGGGTTTGCTAGTCTACTAGACTACTGATCATAAATTAGGAAGAGAAAAAGGGGGATTTCTGTGAAGAAGAAGAGTTTATTACTTGTTGTCATCTCAATGATGCTGGGAATGCTGGTTTTAGCGGGCTGTGGTAGTGATACAAGCTCAGGTGGAGGAGATGGTGAAAAACAATATGTTATCGGGGTAACCCAAATTGTGGAACATCCGTCTTTAGATGCAGCGTTTGAAGGTTTTAAGAAAGCTTTAGCTGAAAATGGCCTTGAAGAAGGTAAAAATGTGAAGTTTGATGTTCAAATTGCTCAAGGGGATCCTACAAATTCACAAACGATTGCCAAGAACTTCGTTGGTGATGGCGTCGACCTCATCTTTGCAAACTCAACCCCAAGTGCTCAGCACGCATTAAATGCTACAAAGGAAATTCCAATCGTGTTCACGTCAGTGACTGATCCCGTTGGTGCTGAATTAGTGAAATCCTTCGAGGAGCCTGGTGAGAATATCACAGGAACCACAGATACTCATCCTGAAGCAATCTCTAAGACAATTTCATTTATTACAGATGAAATGAAAGCGAAAAATATTGGTGTTATTTATAACTCAGGTGAACAAAACTCCGTTGTACAGGCTGAAGAAGTGAAAAAGCTTGCTGAAGAAAAGGGAGCAAAAGTTGTTGAAGCTTCTGTATCTACGTCAGCTGATGTAAAGCAAGCGGCAGAATCACTGGTAGGTCGTGTGGATGCGATTTACGTTCCTACTGATAATACGGTAGTATCTGCATTGGAATCAGTCATCAGTGTCTCAAATGATAAAGATATTCCTTTATTTGTGGGTGAACTGGATTCAATGAAAAAAGGTGCGATTGCAGCTAGTGGATTCAGCTACGAAGATCTTGGGTACGAAACGGGATTGATGGCTGCAAAAATTTTAAAAGGTGAAAAGAAACCTTCTGAAATCAATGTTGAGTATCCAAAGAATTTTAAGTTAATGATCAATAAGCAAGCTGCTGAAGAGCAAGGTGTAGAAGTCCAGGATGCATGGTCTGATTTAGGAGAGTTTTACGAAGAGAAATAAGAGAGGATGATGATTCGTGCCAACAGCAATATTCGCATCCTTTGAATCTGGAATCATTTACGCTATTATGGCCCTCGGAGTCTACTTGTCCTTTCGGATATTGGATTTTCCTGATTTAACAGTCGATGGCAGCTTCGTTACGGGAGCCGCTGTCGCTGCCACCATGATTGTCAGTGGCGTAAATCCAGTCATCGCAACCATTACAGCGATTGTCATCGGATTTGTTGCAGGATGTATAACAGGATTACTTCACACATTTGGAAAGATTAATGCCTTATTATCAGGGATTTTAATGATGATTGCTCTTTATTCAATCAATCTCAGGATAATGGGACGATCGAATGTACCTTTACTTAGTCAGGATACTGCTTTTACAGGGGTGGAAGGATTCTGGTCACCACTCGGGATCGATGCCGCTCTCAATAAATTGTGGATGGCGGTCGGACTCGGGGAGCCTGTACCGGGAACATGGAGCATTTTATTCATCATGACGATCATTACCCTTGTCATTAAATTTTTAACGGATGGCTTTTTGAAAACGGAAGTTGGATTGGCCCTTAGAGCGACAGGAGATAATCAGCGAATGATCCGCAGCTTTTCCGCTAATACGAATCTAATGATCATTCTTGGCTTGGGAATCTCGAACGGGATGGTTGCACTATCCGGTGCGTTGATTGCTCAGTATAGCCGTTTTGCAGATGTTGGAATGGGTATCGGGATGATTATCATTGGACTTGCTTCCGTCATCATTGGAGAAGCCCTATTTGGAACGAAAACAATCGCCCGTACTACATTGGCTGTCATTGGAGGAGCGATCATCTACCGATTGGTCGTTTCCATGGCACTTCGTGTCGATTTCCTGGAAACGGGAGATATGAAGCTGATCACGGCGACAATCGTGATTCTTGCACTTGTGATGCCTAAAGTGATGGATCGCTACAAGGATAAGAAACGAAAAGCTCAGCGAATGGCAGAACGAATAAACAAGGCTCCTATCACAGATGGAAAGGGTGAGAGCGGTGTTACAATTAAATAGAATTCACAAAGTATTTAATGAAGGGACACCTGACGAAAAAATCGCCCTTGATGACATCCAGCTGACTCTGAAACCAGGGGATTTCGTCACTGTGATTGGAAGTAACGGAGCTGGGAAATCGACATTGATGAACATCGTTTCAGGTGTGCTTCTGCCAGATATCGGAAATGTTCTCATCGATGATCATGACGTCTCGAAGGTTTCCGAGTATAAACGATCAAAGCTCATCGGTCGCGTGTTCCAGGATCCCATGGCAGGAACGGCGCCTTCCATGACCATAGAAGAAAACCTGGCTATGGCGTATTCACGAAATCGTACGCGTACCTTTAAAATGGGGGTAACCAAAAAACGGAGAGTGTTTTTCAAAGAAGTACTGGAAACTCTTCACTTAGGGTTAGAAAACCGATTGAATGCAAAGGTAGGATTATTATCAGGCGGGGAAAGGCAAGCGCTCTCTCTACTGATGGCGACATTTACCGAGCCGTCGATCTTATTGCTGGATGAGCATACGGCGGCATTGGATCCTGCTAGAGCTGATCTGATTACAAACCTGACAAAAGAGATTGTAGAGAAGTATAAGCTCACGACCTTAATGGTTACCCATAACATGCAGCAGGCGCTTGACCTTGGCAACCGATTGATCATGATGGATAAAGGTCAAATCATATTAGAGGTAAATGAAGAAGAGAAGAAGCACCTCACAGTCGAAGGACTTCTACATGAATTCCAACGGATCCGTGGAAGCAAACTCGCAAGCGACCGGGCACTTCTTTCATAAGATTAACAACCTTCTACAAAAAGCAACGGGACTTTGTTCCGTTGCTTTTTTGTGTTTAGAATATTTTAATTGTTTATCTAGAAAAGGGAGTCGTCTAGCTCCGGCGGCTAGAGGCTCGAGGTCATAAGGTGAACCTGCCAAAAAGGCAAAGAACGCGCCTTTCCGGCAGGTTCACCTTATGCTTGTCGCCTCTGAGCAAGCCGCCTTCGCATTTGAGTGGGGGACGGACCTTCGGCTTCGCCGATAGGTCCGTCCCTCTGCATAAATTATATTAATATAATATTTTAAATTTTAACAATTTATTGACTATTTATAAAACAAAATGTTATTATATCGTTGAATTAACGTTATATAAAAATATATAATTTGTTGGTTTAAAGGGGGAAAGCAATGAAGTCTGGATTAGCAGAAGGACATACGGCAGTCGTCACGACAGAAGTAATCCCCAGCATGTATGCCCAGTTTGAAGGAAACGTCGTACATCCTGTGTATTCAACCGTCTCGATGGTTTACCACATGGAATGGGCATCGAGAAAAATCATTCTACCCTATTTAGAAGAACATGAAGAAGGTATGGGAGCCAAAGTGAACGTTGAGCATATGGCTCCGGCGAAAATCGGTTCCTCTCTTGAAATTAAAGCGAGCGTTATTAAATATGAACGAAATATCATCGTAACCGAAGTGACTGTCAGAGATAGAGAGAGTGACAGACTCATTGGAAAAGGTGAAGTAAAGCAAGTGGTCCTGCCAAAAGAAAAAATCAAAGAAAGAATAAAAGAAAACTAGTTTTGACCACTTCTTGAATAAGAATGTAAAAGGAGGAAGCTTTAGTGCCTAACGTAACGACAAAAATGAAAGCGGTTCCAACAAGAGAGCTTGTGGGGGGAATAGAAATGGATATGTTTCAGAAAATACAAAATCATGAGCAGGTTGTATTCTGCAACGATGAAGAAACAGGACTCAAAGCCATCATCGCCATACATAATACCACTCTCGGCCCTGCACTGGGCGGATGTCGAATGAGACCTTATGCATCAGTGGATGAAGCATTGGAGGACGTTTTACGTTTATCAAAAGGAATGACTTACAAATGTGCCGCGGCCGATGTGGACTTTGGAGGAGGAAAAGCGGTTATTATCGGGGATCCTGAAAAAGACAAACATCCGGAACTGTTCCGTGCCTTCGGTCAATTCGTTGAATCCCTTAACGGACGATTCTATACAGGGACAGACATGGGGACCACGCCTGAAGATTTTGTTTATGCATTAAAAGAAACGAATTGTATTGTAGGCGTTAATGAAGAGTACGGAGGTAGTGGAGATTCATCCATCCCGACTGCCATGGGAGTGATCTACGGCTTGCAGGCAACCAACCAAAACGTGTGGGGTTCAAAGGATCTTCATGGAAAAAGCTACGCCATTCAAGGGTTGGGAAAAGTGGGATATAAGGTAGCCGAGCGTCTACTGGAAGAGGGAGCGGACCTCTACGTAACGGATATTAGCCAGAAATCCATCGATCAGTTGGTTTCCAAGGCGAAAAGTATGGGAGCAGCGATCAAGGTCGTAGGCGGGGATGAAATCTACTCAGTTGATGCGGATGTATTCATACCATGTGCAATTGGCGGGATCATCAACGATCATACGATTGATCAGCTGAAAGTAAAAGCGGTTGTAGGATCTGCCAACAACCAATTATTGGACCTGTCTCATGGAATGCAGCTGCATGAAAAAGGGATTCTTTACGCACCTGATTATATCGTCAATGCAGGCGGATTGATTCAAGTAGCTGACGAATTATACGAACCTAACAAAGAACGCGTACTCCAAAAAACAAGTGCCATCTATAACAGCCTCCAGAATATTTACCTGCAATCAGAAAACCAGCACATGACCACAGTCGAAGCAGCCAATCGTTTCTGTGAAGACCGCATTCATTCACGCACAAGAAGAAACAGCTTTTTCTCCCACGCAAAACGTCCGAAATGGTCGGTTAGGACATAAAAAAGCAAATCAAGAGTTTACCGTAACGACAAAAAAGCACCACAAGAGGTGATGAAATGATCGAGGAATTTAAATTGGTTCAGGTAATTGATCAACAAGGAGAATTACTTCAATGGGAGTATGAAAAGGATATTTCAGAAGACTTGGCCCGTACATTTTATCGGCATTTAATCAGGATCCGTACCTTTGATAGGAAGGCGGTGAGTCTCCAACGTCAGGGAAGGATCGGGACGTATGCTCCTTATGAAGGACAGGAGGCGTCCCAGGTGGGGAGCGCACTTGCCCTAAAGGACAAAGACTGGTTATTCCCATCCTATCGTGATCATGGCGCAACCATGACATTCGGACATTCCCTGCTTCATATCCTCCTATTCTGGAAAGGCCGGAATGAAGGATGTGTGCCCCCGGAAGGAAAGAATATTTTCACTCCCGGTATTCCGATAGCGACCCAGCTTCCACATGCGGTAGGGGCGGCTTATGCGGAGAAGAGAAAAGGAACACGTAATGCAGCTATTGTTTATTTTGGAGATGGTGCCACTTCAGAGGGTGATTTCCATGAAGGATTGAACCTGGCAAGCGTCTGGGAGGCCCCGGTTGTCTTTTTTAATCAAAATAACCACTATGCCATATCCGTTCCCATGCACAAGCAAATGAAAACGAAAACCATTGCCCAGAAGGCTCTTGCCTATGACATTCCAAGTGTTCGAATCGACGGCAATGATATTTTTGCTGTTTATTTTGAAACGTTGAAAGCATTGGAGAGAGCGAGAAATGGGGACGGACCTACCTTGATCGAGTCCGTGACGTGGAGATATGGTGCCCACACGACTGCCGATGATCCGACCAAATACCGTGATCAGCTGGAAAGTGAGAGCCGTCGCAGGGAGAACGATCCTGTTGATCGCTTAACGAGATTCATGAAGCATAAAGGCTGGATCGATGAAGAGTGGATGACGTCTGTTCAAAAGGAATGTGCGAAGGAAGTGGATCTTGCCGTCGAGGAGTTAGAAGCCTATCCAGCAGCAGATCCGAGTGTGATCTTTGATTATGTGTTTGCCACCCCAACGTGGACGATTCAAGAACAAAAAGAAAAGCTCCTTGAGCTATTGAGAGGTGAGTAGAATGAGCACCTTAACAAAGATGAAGACGCTGACGATGGTTCAAGCCATCACGGACGGTATGAGGGTGATGCTTGAGGAAAACGAGGATGTCCTATTGATGGGTGAAGACATCGGAACGAATGGTGGTGTGTTTCGGGCAACGGACGGTCTTCAACAGGAATTTGGGGAAGACAGGGTTCTCGATACACCTTTAAGTGAAGCAGGGTTTATTGGAGCGGCTATTGGTATGGGGTTAAACGGTTTTCGTCCTGTAGCTGAGGTCCAATTTCTGGGGTTCATCTATCCAGCATACGAACAAATCATGACCCATGCTTCCCGGTTGCGTTCCCGTACTCTTGGTCATTTCACCTGTCCATTGGTGATACGCGCTCCTTATGGTGCTGGAGTCAGAGCCCCTGAAATTCACTCCGATAGCACGGAAGCGCTATTTACACATATGCCGGGAATTAAAGTCGTTTGTCCCGCAACACCGTATGATGCGAAGGGACTGTTGATTGCTGCCATTGAAGATCCGGATCCCGTTCTCTTCTTGGAGCCTATGAGATGCTACCGATCTTCACGTGAAGAAGTACCGGAGGAAAAGTATACGGTGGAAATCGGGAAAGGAAAAGTAGTCAAGGAAGGTGAAGATGTCACGATCATCGCATGGGGGGCCATGGTGAAGATAGCTGAGGATGCTGCTAAGGAAGCGACAGGTAAAGGCATTTCCTGCGAAGTGCTTGATCTAAGGACACTCTATCCCCTGGATAAGGACCTCATTTCAAGTTCTGTCCAGAAAACGGGAAGAACCGTGATCGTCCATGAAGCCCATGCCACCGGTGGAGTCGGAAATGATGTGCTGGCGATTATCAATGACACATCCTTTTTATATCAAAAAGCGCCGACTGAACGGGTGACTGGATTCGATACCCCTGTTCCTTATTTCGGATTTGAAGATTTCTATCTACCTGACAGCAAACGTGTATTAGCTGCAGTGGAAAAAGTAGCACGCTATTAGACAAGGAGGGAGTCCATGGAAGTTAAGCTTCATGATATTGGGGAAGGCATGACCGAAGCCAATATCAATCACTTTCTTGTAAAAGTGGGAGATGTCGTAAAAGCCGATCAACCATTAGTAGAGGTTCAAACAGATAAAATGACTGCGGAGATTCCGGCACCTTTTTCAGGTGTGATCAAGGAATTTACGGTAAGTGAAGGGGAAACGATTCCAGTGGGATCCACTGTTCTGTTAATGGATCATGAACAAGTGAAACAGACTGGAGGCGAGCGATCCATTTCACAAACAACTCAAGTGTTGAAGAAAAGAAGGATCCTTGCATCCCCGTATACGAGGAAAATAGCAAGGGAGAATGGTATCAACATAGAGGAAGTGGTTGGTTCCGGAGTGGGAGGCAGAATACTTGATGAAGACATTTTCCTTTATATGAAAGGAGAAAGTCATACATCTCAACAGCCAGTGGAAGAATCTAAATCCGTCACACCTGCAGCATCAAAAGAATCCGGCACAAAGACCATTCCTTTTCGAGGCAGACGCAAACAAATTGCTTCTAAAATGTCACAGTCACTCAGAACGATCCCGCACTGTACCCATTTTGAAGAAATCGATGTTACGAATCTGCTATCCTGGAAAGATACCATGAAAGTGAGCGGCGGGTCCATTTCCGTTGGAGCTTATTTTATCAAAGCCATTTCTATCTGTTTGAAAGAGTTTCCAATCTTCAATGCCCGTCTCAATGAACAGGAGGAGTGTGTCGAGCTCCAGTCCCATCACAATATTGGAATCGCTGTAGATGCAGACGAAGGACTGATTGTCCCCGTCATAAAACATGTTGAAGGGAAAACAATGAAGGACATCCACAGAGAAATGAAGACACTGACCATTAACGCACAGGAAGGCAAGTTAACGATGAAAGATATCAAAGGCGGAACCTTCACGGTCAGTAACGTAGGGCCCCTGAACGGGTCGATCGGAGCCACTCCGATCATTAACGAACCGGAAGTTGCCCTCCTCGCTTTCCATAAGACGAAGAAACGCCCTATGGTGAATGATAAGGATGAAATTGTCGTCCGCTCCATGATGAATGTGTCTATGTCGTTTGACCACAGAGTGGTAGATGGCGGAACGGCCGTGAAGTTTACAAATCGATTACGGGATTTGATCGAACAGCCCGAGTCCATGCTTTTGGAGTTGATGTAAATGGTAGTGGGAGAGATCACAGAAGATAAAGAGATTGTCGTCATCGGGGGAGGTCCAGGCGGCTATCATGCAGCCATTCGAGCTGCGGGTTTAGGACTGAATGTGACGCTGATCGAAAGAGAAGAGCTGGGCGGGACCTGCTTGAATAAAGGCTGCATTCCATCAAAAGTCTTTACCCATTTTGCCCAAGAATTCAAAAAGACGAAGCACCTGAAAGAGATGGGGATGGAGTTTGGGGAAGTAGAAGCAAATCTTTCTACTCTTCAAAGCTATAAAAATAAAAAAATCACACAGCTTCGAAAAGGTGTGGAATCCCTTTGTAAAGCGAATAAGATTGAGATCGTAAAGGGTTCTGCATCCTTCCTGTCAGAATCCCGCATTGGAGTTGAAAACGGTCATGAGTTTTCCCTCTTTAATTTCAAGCAGTCCATCGTCGCGACTGGTGGTGAATTTCATTACCCGGAGGGGATAGAATTTGATTCGACTCTTGTACTGAAGGAGAGAGAAATTTTTCAGCTGGAGGAAATACCAGAGGAACTCATCGTATACGGGGGCGATTATATTTCCTTAGAGATCGCGTCTGTTTTCTCCCTATTGGGCAGCAGCGTCACGCTTATTTTAAATGATGAATTTTCATTTGACTCTTCTATTTCAAAAGAGCTATTCAGGCAATTGAAAAAGCAGAAAATCAATGTGATCAAGAATTCGACCGTGCAAACTGCGAGCCAAACAGAAGGGAAAGTCATGGTGAGGCTGGACAAAGAGAACGGGGAAGTGGTTTCTTTGGAAGGCTCTCATTTTGTGGGGAGCGGAATAGTAAAGCCGAATATAAGCGACCTTGGCCTTGACCGTCTGGGCCTTGAGCTGACAGAAGAAGGCTATATCCATACGGATTATCAGGGAAGAACCTCCATTCCAACTATATGGGCGATCGGCGATGTAACGGAAGGTCCGTCCCTCGCAGTCAAAGCGATCAAACAGGGGAAGGCGGCTGCAGAGGCGATGGCTGGGCTAGAGGTGGAGGTAGATCTGCAGTTTGTGCCGACGGTGGTGCAGATGAGCCCGCCAATTGCGTGTGCGGGCCTTACCGAGGAGGAAGCACGAGAGGAAGGTTATTCGGTTAGAGTGAGTGAGAACCCTGTCAGAGGAAACGGGTACGCTCAGCTGACGGATGAAAAGGATGGATTCGTGAAAGTCGTGTCAGACAGTGAAACGGATTTGATTCTTGGGATTCATATAATGGGGATGGGAGCAGCCGAGTTGATCACCTCAGGGGTGCTTGGCCTTGAAATGGCAGCGAGAGATGAGGACTTTCGCTTTCCTGTATATCCTCATCCAAGTATGAACGAAAGCTTATTAGAAGCGGTTGAAGGATTAAAGGGAGACGCCGTGCACATGCCTCCCCGAAAAAAAGAGCTGGCGAGATAAAGTGAGGGACACGCTTTTACGCAGAGAAGCGTTTAAGCTTTACTAGCGACTCTTGAGAAGTTCTAGAAAACTATTTAATATAATATTCAGAATAAATTAACGTTTAATGGAGGGTTCAGGATGCAAGAGAATGTAGCAAAAAAGCAGGTTAAAGTAGAAGATGTCTTCCCGGTAAGAGATGTCGATTATTTAGAGTATTATACGGGAAATGCAAAGCAGGCCGCCCACTTCTTCTGTACGGCATTCGGATTTAAGACCGTTGCCTATTCAGGACTGGAAACAGGAAATCGTGACACAGTATCCTATGTACTGCAACAAAATAAAGTACGATTGGTGATTACAGGAAGCCTGCACGAAGGCAGCCGGGTGTCCCAATTCGTGAAGCATCACGGGGACGGCATTAAAGATATCGCCCTTGTGGTGGATGATGTTGAAAAGGCTTACACTGGAGCGGTGTCCCGCGGCGCGATTGAAATCATGCCCCCTTCTACGCTCGAAGATGATAACGGAAAACTGAAAAAAGCCATCATTGGTACATACGGGGATACGATTCACACCCTTGTAGAACGTAAAGATTATAAGGGGATCTTCATGCCAGGCTTTGAAAAGTATGATTCTTCGCTGAAAAATGAAGATGCAGGCATCATCGCTGTCGATCATGTAGTAGGAAACGTGGAGCGCATGGAAGAGTGGGTGGAGTATTACGAAAAAGTGATGGGCTTTAAGGAAATGCGTCATTTTACGAATGAAGATATTACAACAGAATACTCTGCCCTTATGTCGAAGGTGATGCATAACGGCGGTCGAATCAAATTCCCGATCAATGAGCCGGCCGAAGGAAAACGCAAATCACAAATCCAGGAATACCTTGAATTCTATGGTGGTCCCGGCGTTCAGCATATTGCCATCTTAACCGAAGACATCGTGAAAACAGTCGGTATTTTAAAAGAAAACGGGGTGGAATTCCTTAACACGCCGGATTCCTATTACGACATGCTTTCAGAGCGTGTAGGGGAAATCGACGAAGAGATTTCTAAAATCAAAGAGTTGAATATTTTAGTAGACCGTGATGACGAAGGCTACCTGCTTCAAATTTTCACAAAACCAATCGTGGACCGTCCAACCCTATTCATTGAAGTGATTCAACGAAAAGGTGCAAGAGGATTCGGAGAAGGAAACTTCAAAGCATTATTCGAATCCATCGAGCGGGAGCAGGAACGCAGAGGAAACCTATAAAAATAAAAAAATAGATAGATAGAACATATATAACGGGGGTCAAAGGACCGGTCAGGGGGTTAACTCATGAAGAGATTAGCTGCTTCTACTCATAATATCGTACAGATTGCGGGTACTATATTTGAACGAGAAGATAAGCTAACACGTGAGTCAACCCCCTTCATCCATGAGGAAGGCGGGGATTCATGTATGGCACTGAAGTTCAAAACAAGAGAAGCGGTCTCACATATCGCTCCATATGTGCTGGGGAAAACGCTCTCAGACTTACAGAAGGAGCATGGTCTGAGCTCTATCAGAAAGCTATCAGAAAATGAAAACATATATGGCTGCTCTTCAAAAGTGAAGCAGTGGTTTAAAGAAAACGGAAGCGACTTGTTTTTGTATCCAGACGGAGCTGCCGTCGACCTTAGTCATAAGGTAGCGACATTTTTAGGAGTGCCTAAGGAACAGCTCGTGTTTGGGAATGGCTCGGATGAAGTGATCCGATTATTGACGAGGGCCTATTTGAGTAACGGTGACGCAGCCATTATGGCGGACGTTACTTTTCCCAGGTATCAAACCAATGTGTTCTTAGAAGGGGGCACCCCGATTATCGTTCCTTTAGTCAACGGTACTCATGACCTGCAAGCGATGCACGACCAGATCACCCCGAGCACCAAGATGATCTTTGTGTGTAATCCCAAT
The DNA here is from genome assembly GCF_042666755.1 of Rossellomorea sp. GCM10028870. NCBI lineage: Bacteria > Bacillati > Bacillota > Bacilli > Caryophanales > Bacillaceae > Rossellomorea > Rossellomorea sp. GCM10028870. The sequence goes on from NZ_JBHTGN010000004.1 coordinate 148,135, forward strand.
AATCCTACCGGGACCATCGTCGGAAAGAAAGAGCTCCTGGAATTTATCGGGAGGGTACCGTCGCATATATTGGTGGTAGTGGATGAAGCCTATATGGAATACGTCACAACCGATGATTATTTAGAAACCTTGCCGCTGCTGTCAACATTCGAAAATCTGATTGTTCTTAGAACATTTTCAAAGATATATGGCCTTGCGGGATTAAGAGTCGGTTTCGGCGTCATGAACCAAGAAATAGCTGAACAGCTCCGAAAAGTGAAAGATGTCTTCAATGTAAATACGGTTGCTCAGAAGTCAGCGGTCATCGCCCTTGAAGATCAGGCATTTATAAGAGAGTGTACTCATAAGAACGAGCAGGGTCGCCTCTTTTTAGAAGGGGAGTTTGACCGTCTGGGTGTATCCTATTTCCCCTCTCAATCGAACTTTATCATGGTGGATACCGGATTGAATGGTGACACGGTCTCATATGAGCTTGTGAAAAGGGGATTGGTCGTCCGTTCAGGAACTCTTCTTGGGTACCCAACGACCGTACGGGTCACGATTGGAACAGAAGAGGATAACAAGAGGTTCATACAAGCGTTGGAAGATATTTTACAAAGTGAAGGGGTGAAATAGATGGATATCAAACCGCATACTCTTCAGTGGCAGGATGCTTATAAATTAATGATTGGCTCGATTTTACCGCGTCCGATTGCGTTCGTTTCATCTCTTGATGAAGGAGGGAATGCGAATCTTGCACCATACAGCTTTTTTACGGCCATTTGTGCCGACCCGATGCTCGTCTGCTTCTCTCCCATGAGAAAGGGAAAGGATGGCAGCAAAAAAGATACCCTTGAAAATATCGAAAAGACGAAGGAATTCGTCATCAATATCGTCAGTGAAGAGTTCGTGGAGAAAATGAATAATTGTGCCATCGAATATGAATCTGGCGTTGATGAATTCGAACAAGTCGGTCTGACGAAGGAAGAGTCCATCATGGTAAAGCCTCCTGGAGTATCTGAAAGCAAGGTTCAATTAGAATGCGTTCTTCATGAGGTTCTCCACTTCGGCGATCATCCTGGTGCAGGGAGTCTTGTGATCGGGAAGGTAGAATGCGTCAGAATCGATGACGAACTCTATTACGACGGCAAAATAGATTCAGAGAAGTTAAAGCCGGTAGGAAGACTGGCTGGACAAATGTACACCAAACCATTATCCGATTCATTTGAATTGATCCGAAAAAGGTGATGACACGTGAAGCTGGTTAGCTTTTTAAAAGAAGGAGAAGTAAGAGCGGGAAAAGTTCAGGATGAACTTGTCGTAGACATCCATGCTGTGAGCGGAGGTTTGCTCCCTAAAGATATGTTATCCATCATCGAGCTTGGAGACGAAGGCCTAAAACGGATGAAGGAGCTCGGCACCTTTTCAGAAAAAGACAAAGGAGTGTATTCACTACGTGATGTCACCCTGTTGTCGCCGATTCCAAGGCCTGTCAGCATACGTGATTTCTATGCATTTGAAGAGCATGTGAAAACGGCACGTAAACGGAGGGGACTCGATGTGGTTCCAGAATGGTATGACATCCCCGTCTTTTATTTTACCAATCACTTAGCTATAAAAGGTCCTGGCGATCACATCGCAAAACCTGCTGGATGTGAGTGGCTCGATTATGAATTGGAAATCGCCTGCGTTATTGGCAGAGAAGGAAAAACCATTTCAAAAGAAAACGCAGAAGACCATATATACGGCTATTTCATCATGAATGATTGGAGTGCCAGAGACATCCAGAAGCATGAGATGAAAGTAGGACTTGGACCCGCGAAAGGAAAGGATTTTGCCACTTCTTTCGGTCCTTATTTAGTGACGAAGGATGAACTGGAAACCTATCGCAAGGGAAACCGTTTTGATCTTCCTATGTCGGCAAAAGTGAATGGGATACTTTTATCCGAGGGGAATTATCAGGACATCCATTATACTTTTGCAGACATGATCGAGCGCGCCTCGCAAGACGTCACCCTGTATCCCGGCGAAGTGATTGGATCTGGAACTGTTGGAACAGGATGTATATTGGAGCTGGGTCCTGAAACGCATCCATGGTTGAAGTCGGGGGACTTGGTGGAATTAGAGATTAGAGGATTAGGAGTCTTGAGTAATACGATTGCAAAGAAAAGAGAGGAGGAGAACCATGTACTATCGTCAACTGGGGAAAATACCTCACAAACGTCACACCATGTTTAAAAAGGATGATGGCACGCTCTACAGGGAGCAGGTCATGGGGACGAAGGGGTTCTCGGGAACACAGTCGATTCTGTATCATCATCATTTGCCGACGGCTGTGGCGAAGACAGAGTATTTAGGGAGTTATATGCCGGAGTTTGAGGAAGAGGGTGCTCTCCGTCATCGACATTTCTTTACAGACAGAGTCGAGAAAAAAGGCTGTGCCTTAAAGAGCCGTGAATATTTACTCGGTAATTCGGACTTATTGATTGGAACAGCCTATGTCACAGAAAAGATGACAAGCTTTTACCGAAATGGTGATGGAGATGAAATGCTATATATCCATTTTGGTAAAGGGCAGGTAGAGACGATGTTCGGAACCCTCACCTATGGAAAAGGGGATTATGTGGTGATTCCGATCGGGACCATCTACCGTGTCGTTCCTGAAGAAGAGACGAAGATGCTGATCGTCGAGTCCTTCAGTCAGATTACCACACCTCGCCGTTATCGAAATGAGTACGGACAATTACTGGAGCACAGTCCGTTTTGTGAGCGGGATTTACGAGGACCTGAGAGGCTTGCAACGATGGATGAAGAAGGAGAATTCGAAGTGATCACCAAATCAAGGGGAGCGCTTCATTCCCATGTGTTAAATCATCATCCACTGGACGTTGTCGGCTGGGATGGTTATCTTTATCCTTGGGTATTCAACATTGAGGACTTTGAGCCGATCACAGGGCGTGTGCATCAGCCGCCTCCTGTTCATCAAACGTTTGAAGGGCATAACTTCGTTGTCTGCTCATTTGTTCCAAGACTATATGACTACCATCCGGAATCGATTCCGGCTCCTTATAATCACAGCAACGTGAACAGCGATGAGCTGCTGTACTATGTGGAAGGAAACTTCATGAGCAGAAAGGGAATCAAAGAAGGATCGATTACCCTCCATCCGAGCGGGATTCCACACGGTCCACATCCAGGAACGACAGAAGCCAGTATCGGGAAAAAAGAAACCCTGGAGCTTGCCGTTATGATCGATACTTTCAAACCGTTGAAGATCGTTAAAAAAGCAAAGGATGTCGAAGATCCGAATTATATGTTTACATGGGTGTAAAGGAAGAATCAATCCAAAGACCGTCCGGTTACTTGGGTTGATTCTTTTTTATTTATATACAGTTTAAAATAGTGGCGACTGCTTTTTGGGAGAATATATTTCTTTATGAAAGATTATTCATTCCTGTAGAAAAAATAAAATTACATTCTGGTTTGAAAGGCATTACGGATTATGGGAATGAAAGGTTTTAATAGAATTCATTACATATTGGTGATCGTCTTACCAGATTAATAATCATTCATCCCTACAAATTAATAGAAAAATGAATTCTCAATTATGAAAAAGAAGTGAGAATATATCAGTCAGATACACACAGGTCTAAACTCCCCTAAACCCCCATTCCCATAGGATTTTGTCGAAAAATATCTGATTGGGCTCCTCATGGGATCTGAAGCGTCATTCACCCTGTTAATAAAAAAAATCCAAAATATTTTTTTCTCCCAATAAACTCTATAAGGACAAAGATGTAAGCGTTTACTTATAATCAGATAAATCTAAATAGTCAAAAAATTTACGAAAAGCCTGTTGACCTTCCCGGGAAACGGGAGTAATATTGTCCTCAATAAAAAAATATGAACCAGCAGGAAGCAACAACCACAACTTATTCCAAACTGCTGTTCAACAGGCTCCAAAGCAACTGGAGAAATCGTCCTTCAGTGCAAAAATAAAATTCGAAAAATTAAATAAATTCTCACCAGGAAAGGAATGATTAACATGAACGAACAATGGATCTACTTAGACGGGCAATACGTAAAAAAGGAAGACGCAGTTGTATCTGTGTACGACCATGGTTTTCTATATGGAGATGGAGTGTTCGAAGGGATTCGAATGTACGATGGGAATGTGTTCCGTCTAGAAGAACATGTTGATCGCCTTTATGACTCTGCGAAATCAATCATGTTGCATATCGAAGTATCGAAAGAAGAGATGTGTGACATTATCGTCGATACATTGAAAAAGAATCAACTAGAGAATGCCTACATACGTGTGGTCATTTCTAGAGGTGTTGGAAACTTAGGGTTGGATCCATTTACTTGTAGAAAACCACAAATCATTGTCATTGCAGAACAATTAGCCCTGTTCCCTAAAAGCTTATACGAAACAGGCATCGATATCGTTACAGTAGCAAGCCGCCGTAACCGTGCAGATGTTCTTTCACCAAAAGTTAAATCCTTAAACTACTTAAATAATATTCTGGTAAAAATCGAAGCCAATCTGGCTGGTGTAAGTGAAGCGTTAATGCTTAACGATCAAGGATATGTAGCTGAAGGATCAGCCGACAATATCTTCATTGTCAAAAAAGGAAAAATCTTAACCCCGCCCGGATATGTAGGGGCCCTTGAAGGAATCACCCGTAATGCAATCATCGAGATTGCCGAAAAGCTCGGATTCGAGATGAAGGAAGAAGTCTTCACCCGTCATGATGTATATACAGCGGATGAAGTGTTCTTAACTGGGACAGCCGCAGAAGTCATTGCCGTTGTAAAGGTTGATGGCCGCGTAATCGGTGAAGGGAAACCTGGAAAGTATACAACCCAATTATTGCAGGAGTTCAGAAACACTGTCACGCAAGATGGAAGAAAAGTTTACAAACAAAATGCTCAAGTTGGCTAAGTTGGAGGTGATGACGTGCGAAGTGACATGATCAAAAAAGGAATCGACCGGGCTCCTCACCGCAGTTTACTGTACGCTACGGGAGTGAAGCTTGAAGACTTGGAAAAACCATTCATCGGGGTGTGTAACTCATACATTGATATCATTCCCGGTCATATGCATTTAAACGGATTTGCCCAAGTGGTAAAAGAAGCGATCCGGGAAGCGGGCGGCATTCCATTCGAATTCAATACAATCGGTGTTGACGATGGGATCGCCATGGGACATATCGGGATGAGGTACTCATTACCAAGTCGGGAACTGATCGCCGACTCAGCAGAAACCGTCATCAATGCTCACTGGTTTGACGGAGTGTTCTACATTCCAAACTGTGACAAGATCACACCGGGAATGCTCATGTCGGCAGTCCGGACGAATGTCCCTTCTGTCTTTGTATCGGGAGGCCCGATGGAAGCGGGGGTTTCGAGCGAAGGGAAGCCATTATCACTCGTATCCGTTTTCGAGGGAGTTGGGGCCCATCAGTCAGGAAGGATGACGGCTGAACAGCTTCTTGACATAGAAGCCAATGCATGTCCGACTTGCGGATCATGCTCGGGGATGTTCACAGCGAACTCCATGAATTCCCTGATGGAAATGCTCGGGATGGCTCCTCCGGGAAATGGAACAATCGTTGCCACCTCTGATGAGCGACATCAGTTAATCAAGGATGCGGCCAAATATTTAGTGGAAATGGTAAAGAAGGATATTAAACCAAGAGACATCATTACGGAAGATACAATCGACGATGCATTTGCTTTAGATATGGCTATGGGAGGTTCCACCAATACCGTCCTTCATACACTAGCCATTGCGAATGAGGCGGAGATTGATTACGACATCAACCGTATCAATAAAGTCGCAGAACGAGTACCTTATTTATCCAAGATAAGCCCAGCCTCTGATTACTCCATGCAGGACGTTCATAATGCTGGAGGGGTCAGCGCCATTATTAAAGAATTATGTGAAATGGGGGCTGTACACAAGGATCGAATCACGGTAACAGGAAAGTCCCTTTATGAGAACGTACAAGATGCTCATATTCAAAATGACGATGTCATCCGTCGCAGGGACAACGCTCACAGTCCAGTCGGAGGATTATCCGTACTCTTTGGAAATATTGCTCCAAATGGTGGGGTCATCAAAGTCGGAGCAGTCGACCCGTCCATCAAAACCTTTATGGGTGAAGCGATTGTATACGAATCCCAGGATGACGCCCTTGCTGGAATTGAAAGTGGAGAAGTGAAAGAAGGGCATGTAGTGGTGATCCGTTATGAAGGGCCAAAGGGTGGTCCGGGGATGCCGGAGATGCTGGCACCAACGGCAGCCATTGCAGGAAGAGGCCTGGAAAAGAAAGTGGCACTCATGACAGACGGTCGATTTTCAGGAGCATCACGAGGCATTTCAATCGGTCATGTCTCACCGGAAGCTGCTGAAGGAGGACCAATCGGTGTTGTTGAAAATGGAGATCCCATCTTCATAGATTTAACGAATCGAACGATTTCCCTCATGGTTTCAGAAACGGAACTTCAGTTCAGGCAAAAGGAGTGGGTACAGCCCCCTCCGAAGATCAGAAAAGGTTACTTAGCACGATATGCCAAGCTTGTAACATCAGCTAGTACAGGTGGAATTTTGAAAACGGAATAAAGTAAAGCGTTGAAGAGGTAAAAGGGTTGGAAATCGTATTTTCAGAGAGCTGGTGGTGCTGCAAACCAGTAATACATCCAATACCGACATCCCCTCTGAGTATCGTTCTGAACCTCTAAAAGTAGGAACGATCGAGTAGATGCTACTCGTTACAAAAACAAAGGCTGGTGAAACCGATCAGCCTGCAAAGGGAGATGATATCCGTTATCTCTGAATTAGGGTGGTACCGTGGAAAGGATGAAGACCTTTTCGCCCCTGCGAAAGATGAACTCTGTCGTAGTGGGTGAAAAGGTCTTTTTTGTTTGGGAAATTGGATTGATATAGCTCAGGCGGTTCCCCGCCGGTGCTTTTAATATATCCAGCTCCGGCGGCTAGGCCCTCGAGGTCATAAGTCAATCTCGCCAAAAAGGCAAAAGGCGCCTTTTCAGCGACCTTGCCTTATGCATGTCGGGCCTGACCAAGCCGCCTGTGCTTTTAATAAAAGGAGGAGATAGGAAATGAGAGCGAAAGTAGAGGCAGAACCGGCTTCACAGACACTAACAGAAAACGTCAACGGTGCTGATATGCTCATGAAAGCTTTAAGGGAGGAAAAGGTTGAGATTCTGTTTGGATATCCTGGGGGAGCGGTCTTGCCGATTTACGATGCTCTTTACAAAGCCCCGATCAAGCACGTACTTGCCCGCCATGAGCAGGGGGCCATCCACGCGGCGGAAGGATATGCCAGGGTGTCAGGGAAACCGGGTGTGGTGATTGCCACATCGGGACCGGGAGCTACGAATCTTGTGACAGGGATTGCAGATGCCATGATGGATTCATTGCCTCTGGTGGTCTTTACTGGGCAGGTGGCTTCAGGGGTGATCGGAACTGATGCATTCCAGGAAGCGGACGTTGTTGGCATTACGATGCCGATCACAAAGCATAATTATCAGGTTCGGGATATTAAAGACTTACCGAGGATTGTGAAGGAAGCCTTTCATATCGCATCAACCGGAAGGCCTGGACCCGTACTCGTCGACATTCCGAAAGACTTGACCCTGCAGCAAGCGTATCCGGCACACGAAGTAGAAATGGACTTACCGGGGTATCAGCCTAACTTTTATCCAAATCCCCTCCAAATCAAGAAACTGGTGGATGCCATTAAGGTTTCCAGACAGCCGGTCATCTTAGCCGGGGCAGGAGTACTTCACGGAAAGGCAACAGAAGAACTGAAGAGTTTCGCAGAGCAATATGACATTCCTGTGATTCATACCCTTTTAGGTTTAGGCGGATTTCCTGCTGATCATCCGTTGTTTCTAGGTATGGCAGGGATGCACGGATGCTATGCAAGCAATATGGCCATTCATGAATGTGACTTGCTCATCAATATCGGAGCAAGATTTGATGACCGGTTAACAGGGAATCTTGCTACCTTTGCACCACGGGCCAAAGTGGTCCATATCGACATCGATCCAGCTGAGATCGGGAAGAATGTTGAAACACAGATACCAATCGTTGCCGATGCGAAACAGGCACTTGCTAAACTCCTTCAACATGAAACGGAAAAGCCCGATTTCGATGCCTGGCATCAGCATCTTAAGTCATATAAACGGGAATATCCTTTCTGGTATAACCAGGCTCACGATGTGCTCTCTCCTCAACGCTTGATTGAACAGGTATACGAAATGACGAACGGGGAAGCGGTTGTCACCACGGACGTGGGACAGCATCAAATGTGGGCGGCACAATACTACTCCTTCAAAAAGCCGAATAATTGGGTCACATCCGGAGGGCTTGGCACGATGGGATTCGGATTTCCGGCAGCAATCGGAGCCCAGTTAGCAAACCCATCAAGTACGGTGGTTGCCTTTGTAGGAGATGGCGGATTCCAAATGACTCTGCAAGAGCTGATACTGCTAAAAGAGCTGAACCTTCCCGTTAAGGTGGTTATTCTTAATAACGGTACACTGGGAATGGTGAGACAGTGGCAGGAAACCTTCTTTGAAGAAAGATACTCTCAATCGGTGTTCTCCACCCAGCCTGATTTTGTGAAACTGGCTGAATCGTACGGAATCAAGGGGTATCAAGTGAAAACCCAGGAGGAAGTCGATTCTGTTTTAAAAGAAGCCTTAACGAGTGATGAACCAGTGCTCATTGATTGCTGGGTGAATCCAAAGGAAAATGTCTACCCGATGGTAGCTCCAGGTAAGGGATTACACGAAATGTTAGGAGTGAAACCATGAGGAAACGGATTGTAACGGCTCTCGTTCATAACCGGAGCGGTGTATTAAATCGAGTAACCGGATTGTTTACAAAGCGTCAGTTCAACATCGAAAGCATTTCAGTCGGCTATACAGAAGTCGAAGGAATTTCAAGAATGACTTTTGTCGTCAATGTAGAAGACGATCGCAAAATCGAACAGCTTTTAAAACAGCTGCATAAACAAATTGATGTCCTCAAGGTTTCAGACATCACCGATCAAGGAGTCGTCGCAAGAGAATTGGCACTCATCAAAGTGTTAAGTACAGGGCAGACGAGATCCGAAATCAATGGGATCGTAGAACCCTTCAGAGCCGCCATCATTGATGTGGCAAGAGACAGCGTAACCGTCCAGGTAACAGGTGAAACATCCAAGATAGAAGCCATCATTGATCTATTAAGACCTTATGGCATCAAAGAAATCGCCCGAACAGGCATCACAGCTTTCGCAAGGGGCAATGGGAAATCAGTTACGGAAATAAAACAGTATTCAATCGTGAATTAGAAGCTGTAGCGATGAAAATCACATTTAAAAAAAACTTACTATTCAAAAAATGGAGAGGATGAGGGAAATGGTAAAGGTATATTATAACGGAGATGTGAATGAAGAGGTTTTAAAAGGGAAGAAGGTAGCGGTTGTTGGTTATGGCTCACAAGGTCACGCACATGCTCAAAACCTGAAGGAAAGCGGATTTGATGTTGTAGTGGGATTGAGAAAAGGAAAGTCGTGGGACCAGGCGGAAAAGGACGGATTCGATGTCTACTCCGTCCGCGAAGCAAGTGAACAGGCAGATGTCATCATGGTTCTTCTGCCGGATGAGCATCAGCCGAAAGTATATGAAGCAGAAATCAAACCGGCCCTGTCACCAGGTAAAGCACTGGCATTTGCACACGGATTTAATATCCATTTCCATCAAGTCGTTCCTCCGGAAGATGTAGATGTATTCCTGGTAGCGCCGAAAGGACCGGGACACCTGGTAAGAAGAACATTTGAAGAGGGAGCCGGAGTACCAGCACTCTTTGGGGTTTATCAAGATGCTTCAGGTCAAGCAGGTGAACTGGCCCTTGCGTATGCAAAAGGGGTAGGTGCCGGACGTGCAGGGATTCTTGAAACATCCTTCCAGGAAGAAACAGAAACCGATCTATTCGGGGAACAGGCGGTTCTGTGTGGAGGAGTGACATCCCTTGTAAAAGCAGGATTCGAAACGCTGGTCGAAGCCGGTTATCAAAAAGAGGTCGCCTATTTCGAGTGTTTACACGAATTGAAGCTGATCGTTGACCTAATGTATGAGCAAGGATTAGAAGGAATGCGTTACTCGATCTCCGACACAGCCCAATGGGGAGACTTCGTTTCAGGTCCGCGAGTTGTGAACGAAGAAACGAAAGCCCGCATGAAGGAAGTATTAACGGATATCCAAACAGGGAAATTTGCGAAGGGATGGATCTTGGAGAATCAGGCGAACCGTCCAGAGTTTAACGCGATCAACCAGCGTGAAAGTCAGCACCCGATTGAAGTGGTTGGAAAAGAGCTTCGTAAAATGATGCCTTTTGTACAGAAACCTTCTACTAAAGAAAAGGAAGTGGTTGCGAGTGCGAACCATTGAGATTTTTGACACAACCCTACGAGATGGTGAACAGTCAGCGGGCGTAAATCTGAATACGATTGAAAAAATCGAGGTTGCGAAGCAGCTTGAAAGGCTGGGAGTAGACGTCATTGAAGCCGGGTTTCCTGCAGCTTCCAAAGGAGACTTCGATGCCGTGCAGCGGATCGGTTCCACGATCAAGAACAGCTCTGTTACGGGGCTTGCTCGTGCTCAACAGCGGGACATCGATGCGGTATGGGAATCGCTTAAAGGAACGGCAGAACCAAGGCTGCATGTGTTCCTGGCCACCTCTCCCATTCACATGACTCATAAGCTGAAGATGACACCGGATCAGGTCATCGATACAGCGGTCCAGGCCGTTCAGTACGCGAAGAAATTTTTCCCGGTGGTTCAGTGGTCGGCAGAAGATGCGTGCCGGACAGACTTGAATTTCTTGGTGAAGATCATGGAGAGAGTCATTGCAGCAGGGGCTTCGGTCATTAACCTTCCTGATACGGTAGGGTATATTACCCCTCATAAATACGGTGAATTGTTTCGGTACGTAAGAGAAAACGTTCCGAATATCAACGGAGTAAAGCTATCTGCTCATTGTCATGATGATCTGGGAATGGCCACAGCCAATTCACTGGCTGCCATTGAAAACGGAGCGGATCAAATCGAAGGAACGATCAATGGGATCGGGGAAAGAGCTGGGAATGCTGCTCTGGAAGAGATCGCAGTCGCTCTTAGAATCCGGGAAGATTTTTACGGTGCGACAACCCGCCTGAAGCTGGATGAAATTAAGAAAACAAGCTCTCTTGTCAGTAAGCTGACGGGGATGAGAGTACCGGCTAACAAAGCGGTTGTTGGTGATAATGCTTTCGCTCATGAATCAGGCATTCATCAGGACGGAATGCTGAAGGAAAAAACTACGTACGAAATCATCACCCCTGAACTGATCGGAGTGAATGCAACCCGACTGGTACTGGGAAAACACTCAGGACGTCACGCCTTTAAAAATAAAGTGGTTGAATTAGGATTTGAACTTTCAGATGAGAAGCTTAATGAAGCATTTCATGCATTCAAGGATCTGGCTGATAAGAAGAAGGAAATCGTCGATGAAGATCTCTTCAGCATCCTGACGAATAAGCAAACTGAAATGGCCGAAGCTGTCGGATTTACATTAGAAAGAATGCAGGTCCAATACGGCATGGGCAATATCCCGACGGCTACGATCGAATTGAAGTTTGAAGACGGCAGCGTAACCCAGCTCGCTTCAACGGGGTCAGGAAGTGTAGAAGCCATCTACAATACAATCGAAAAGATCCTGCCGAGTCCTTCCAGATTATTAGATTACAAGATCAACTCAGTCGGAGGGGGCCGGGATGCCCTTGCAGAAGTATATGTCCGACTCGAATATAACGGAGAAAACACTAGTGGACGAGGAACCGCCCAGGATGTATTAGAAGCATCGGCACGGGCTTATTTAAATGCCGTGAATCGCTCAGCTCAACGGAAATCACACTCCAGGGAGCCCGAAGCGGTGGAAGCGAGCTTATAAACTATGGGAGCCTTGTCATTCTAGGCTCCTCATACAAACCAAAAACAGGAGGTAATTCTAATGAAGAAAAAAATCGCTGTACTACCAGGAGACGGTATCGGTCAAGAGATCATGGACGGGGCATTAGAAGTACTGAAAGCAGTGGGTGATTGGTTCGGTCATGAGTTCGAGGTAGAAAAGGGTCATATCGGTGGCTCTGCCGTTGATCGCTTCGGTACACCATTACCTCCTGAAACAATCAAGCTTTGTAAAAATAGTGATGCCGTATTGCTTGGGGCTGTAGGAGGACCAAAATGGGAGCATCTTCCGAAAGAGCTTCGTCCTGAAAAAGGGCTCCTGGCCATCCGTAAAGAGTTCGACTTATTCGCGAACCTGCGCCCGGTTAAAGCATTTGAAAGTTTACTTGGTGCTTCCCCGTTAAAGCGTGACATCGTTGAAGAAGTAGACTTAGTGATTGTCCGGGAACTGACAGGGGGATTGTACTTCGGTCAGCCGTCGGGTCGTCAAGGAAAAAGGGATGAAGTAGCCGTCGATACACTGGTCTATGAAAAAAGTGAAATCGAACGGATCGTTCATAAAGCCTTCAAGCTGGCTCAAAAACGCAAGAAGAAATTAACGTCCGTTGACAAGGCAAATGTTTTGGAAACAAGTCGAATGTGGCGCGAAGTCGTGAATGAAGTGGCGGCTGATTACCCGGATGTGGAAGTGGAGCACATGCTGGTCGATGTCGCTGCCATGAAGCTGATGTATCAGCCGAAGCAATTCGATGTACTGGTGACTGAGAATATGTTCGGGGATATCCTGAGTGACGAGGCCTCCATGATCACAGGCTCACTGGGAATGCTGCCTTCCGCCAGTTTAAGAGGAGACTCCTTCGGTCTTTACGAACCGGTACACGGGTCTGCACCTGATATCGCTGGAAAAGGAAAAGCAAATCCACTGGCTATGATTCTATCGGTTGCCATGATGCTGCGTCATTCCTTTGGCTTAAAAGAAGAAGCTGAAATGATTGAAATGGCCGTTCAGGAAGTATTGAATGCCGGATACCGTACAGGAGATCTTTGGACGATGGGTCGTGGAACCGTTGTAGGAACGGGTGCCATGAGTCAGCTGGTTGTGGAGAGGTTGGAAGCGGATCATGCGCTGTCTTCGATCTTGGCGGCGTACTTGTAGGATAGAATTTGCTGGGATTGCTTTTGTGTAAGCAATTAGATAATAAAGAAGTTGATTGGAGCGGAAAGCAATCACTACTCACTCAGCAACCATTCAACCAAAACAGTCTTAACTGAATAATAATCTTACGAAACCAGGAGGGAGTTCATGGCAGGGAAAAATATCATCGAAAAGATATGGGAAAAACACATTGTGCACAGAGAAAAGGGAAAGCCGGATTTATTGTATATTGATCTGCACCTTGTACATGAAGTAACGTCTCCCCAAGCATTTGAAGGTCTTCGCTTAAAGAATCGCAAGGTGAGAAGACCGGATTTAACGTATGCCACGATGGATCATAACGTACCGACGAGAGAGCGTCACATCATCAGAGATGAAATTGCTCGGCTGCAAATGGATACGTTGAAGAAAAATTGTCAGGAATTCGGCGTCACTCTAGCCGATATTCACCATCCTGATCAAGGGATTGTCCACGTTATCGGACCTGAGCTCGGTTTGACACAGCCAGGAAAAACGATTGTATGTGGAGACAGCCATACTTCAACACACGGAGCGTTCGGAGCACTGGCCTTTGGGATTGGGACGAGTGAAGTGGAACATGTATTGGCAACCCAAACCCTCTGGCAATCGAAGCCAAAAACACTTCAAGTCGAAGTGTCCGGAGAGTTGGGATTCGGTGTCACGGCCAAAGACGTAATCTTAAACATCATCTCTACCTACGGGGTAGGATTTGGAACCGGTTATGTCATCGAATTCACGGGTGACGTGATCCGCAATCTATCAATGGAAGAAAGAATGACCGTCTGTAATATGAGCATTGAAGCAGGAGCCAAGGCAGGTTTAATCAGTCCCGACGAGACGACCTTCGAATATTTAGAAGGAAGAGAATATCTGCCTAAGGATAAACCGTTTGAACAATGTAGAGAAGAGTGGCGATTGCTAACGAGCGACAGTGACGCAACTTATGATCACAAAATTGAGGTGAAGGGTGAAGAAATCGAACCTCATGTAACTTGGGGAACGAACCCTGGAATGGGCGCGGGGATTTCAAGGTCCGTCCCTCACCCAGGGGAGTACCGGGATCCTTCTGAGAGAGAAGGGGTTGAAAGGGCGCTTCAATACATGGGGCTCGAGGCGGGAATGAGAATCGAGGACATTGAGGTTGACTATGTGTTCATTGGTTCGTGTACGAATTCACGCTTGAGTGACTTGAGAGCGGCGGCTGAGGTGGTAAAAGGGCATACTGTAAAGCAGGGCGTGACCGCTTTGGTTGTTCCGGGCTCGTTTAAAGTGAAGAAAGAGGCTGAAGAGCAAGGCATTGATACCATTTTTAAAGAAGCAGGATTCCAGTGGAGGGAAGCTGGCTGCAGCATGTGTCTGGCTATGAATGATGATATCGTGCCCCCAGGCAAACGCTGTGCATCTACTTCCAACCGGAACTTTGAAGGCAGGCAAGGTAATGGCTCTAGAACGCATCTACTCAGCCCATCCATGGCCGCTGCGGCTGCCGTGACCGGAAAACTGACAGATGTACGAAAGCTTGAAAAAATGCCGATTTCTTAGGAGGTGAAAAGATGGCAATCAATCATGTGGAAGGAAAAGTGTTTCCTCTTAGGAGAGACAATGTAGATACCGATCAAATCATACCAAAACAGTTCTTAAAAAGGATCGAGCGTAAAGGCTTTGGTCAGTATTTGTTTTATCATTGGCGGTTTGAAGACGACGGGAAATCGCTAAGAGACGACTTCTCATTAGATACACCTCAGTATCAAAACGCCGAGATTCTCCTTGGCGGAAAGAATTTTGGGTGCGGTTCTTCGAGGGAACACGCCCCCTGGGCCCTTCAGGACTATGGGTTTAAAGTGATCATAGCGAAAAGCTTCGCAGATATTTTTTATAACAATTGTTTGAAAAATGGGATCCTTCCGATTCAACTGGATGAAAAAACAGTGGATGCCCTTTTGAAAAATGAGAGCCATGTAGATTTATATAAAATTGAAGTGTCCCTTGAGCATCAGACGATTTGTGATTCAGAAGGATTACGCGTCTCTTTTGACATTGATCCTTACTGGAAGACGATGCTTCTGAAAGGACTGGATGAGATTGATTTGACGTTACATTACGGAAATAATATTGAAGAATACGAAAAAAATTATGAGGTGAGTAGCTTGGGAATTTAATGGATAACACTGAAGTTGTAGAAGCGATGGAAAGAATCAGTCATCAGGTGCATCGAACACCGTTAAAGCAATCATCGACGCTGAATACGTTCACTGGTGGAGAGATCTATTTGAAAATGGAGAACCTGCAGCGAACAGGTTCCTTCAAAGTAAGAGGCGCAATGAATAAAATCATGTCATTGTCTGAAGAAGAAGCGGGAAGAGGCATCATTGCCGCATCTGCAGGAAATCATGCCCAAGGTGTGGCACTGGCTTCCTCCCTGCGCGGAGTTCCGTCGAAAATCTTCATGCCGAAACGAACACCTTCCACAAAAATAGCGGCAACGAAACATTACGGAGCTGAAATTGTCCTGACTGGAGACACCTATCAGGAAGCTTACGGGGCAGCACTTGAAGAGAAAGTCAAAAATGGCTCAACGTATGTTCATGCATTTGATGATCATAAAGTGATGGCTGGGCAAGGGACAGTCGCACTGGAAATGCTTCAGCAACTCAGTGATTTAGACATGATCCTGGTACCTGTTGGCGGAGGCGGTCTGTTGGCCGGAATGGCACTGGCCGTTAAAACCTTTAACCCGCGAGTGAAAATCGTTGGCGTACAGGCACTGGGAGCACCGGCTACGTATAACTTTTTTACAGGCAGAAACAAAGGATCCCTGGAGCATGTGCACACCATTGCCGATGGCATCCTGGTGAAGAAGCCTGGAGAACTCACGTTTCCGATCATCCGAGAACTTGTAGACGATATGGTCACCGTTACGGATGAAGAAATCTCCTATAGCATCATGTTTATGCTTCAACGGGAAAAAACGCTGGTTGAAGGAGCAGGAGCAGCATCCTTAGCGGCAGCCATGTGCCAAAAGCTCAAGGTACATGGAAAGAAAGTCGGCTGTGTCATCAGTGGCGGTAATGCCGATCCAAGCAAGATTCCTGTGTATCGGGATCTATCCAAAATGGCCAGACAGCTGCATCATATTGTGTAAAAGAAGGGCGGCTCTTAACTGCGTGTTAGTTAGGAGCGGTCCTCTGTTATTAATAGGGGTTTTTACTTTGTTCACAATTTGGCGCAACAAAGTCGGAAAGTGGCACAAGTTTGGCGGGAAGTGGCACAACAACCGAGGGATAGCACTCTAAGGCGTACAAAATCAGCTCAAATTTTGCCTGAAGTTCCCTACGAAA
The DNA here is from genome assembly GCF_042666755.1 of Rossellomorea sp. GCM10028870. Lineage (NCBI taxonomy): Bacteria > Bacillati > Bacillota > Bacilli > Caryophanales > Bacillaceae > Rossellomorea > Rossellomorea sp. GCM10028870. The sequence goes on from NZ_JBHTGN010000004.1 coordinate 164,653, forward strand.
CACTGTTCATGTCACAAAAGAGTGAAAATAGAAAGATTTATAAACAAAACAAGCTTATAATCTACCGGAATTGAAAGCTCTTACATTCTAAAAATACGTAAATACCTATTGTAATAGGTAATTTTTTCTACTATAATGTCCACTATAAAAGAACAAATGTACATCAGAAATAAACAAATGGAGGTTTTCGGCTTATGGAATCAATTTCAATCGGACTTTTAGGACTCGGAACGGTGGGAGCCGGAGTGGTGAAGATTGTAGAGAATCATCAGGATAAACTGTCCCATCAAATTGGCTGCCCTGTAAAGGTAAAGAAAGCCCTTGTTCAGGATTTAGAGAAAAATAGAGGGCTGGAAATGGAAAACAACATACTGACCTTAAATCCTGAGGAAGTCCTGTTTGATCCTGAAATTGATATTGTGGTCGAGGTAATGGGAGGAATTGAAGAAACGAAGGAACACCTCCTCCATGCGCTGCACCAGAAGAAGCATGTCGTAACGGCAAACAAGGATCTTATGGCGCTTCACGGACCGGAATTATTGAGAGCAGCCTCAGAAAACGGCTGCGACCTATTCTACGAAGCCAGTGTCGCAGGCGGTATCCCGATTTTAAGAAGTTTAGTAGATGGCCTCGCCTCGGATCGAATCACTAAAATGATGGGAATCGTCAACGGAACAACCAACTTTATTTTGACGAAGATGACGAAAGAGGGACGGACCTTCGATGATGTCCTCCGGGAAGCCCAGGATTTAGGCTATGCAGAAGCGGATCCGACGGCAGATGTCGGCGGTTTGGATGCGGCGAGAAAGATGGCCATCCTTTCAACGTTAGGGTTTTCCATGAACGTTGATTTAGCGGATGTGAAAGTGAAAGGCATTACAGAAGTGACGGGTGATGATATCCAATATGCCGAGCAATTCGGCTACACAATGAAGCTCATCGGCTATGCTCACCGTGAAGGGGAAAGTGTCGAGGTGAGTGTGGAGCCTACCTTGCTACAAAATGAGCATCCACTGGCATCGGTTCATGATGAATATAACGCAGTCTACGTATACGGGGAAGCGGTTGGTGAAACGATGTTTTACGGCCCGGGAGCGGGAAGTCTTCCGACTGCCACAGCCGTTGTATCAGATATGGTAGGAATCATGAAGAATATGAGATTGGGAGTCACTGGTAAGAGTGCCGTGAATCCGCAATTCCCTAAAAAATTAAAAGAACGGAATGAAATTCATTCAAAATATTTCTTGCGGCTGCACGTTCAGGATGAAGTAGGCGTCTTAGCAAAACTCACTTCCATCTTCTCCAATCATGGCGTCAGTTTCGAAAAGATTCTTCAGAATCCGTTAGACAGTGACGAATTTGCTGAAATTGTCCTTGTGACTCATAAAGCATCTCTTGATCATTACGAAGATATTCTTATGGAGCTTAAGGATTATGAAGCCATTCATTCGATTGAAAGTTCATACCGTGTAGAAGGGGGAGACAAAGGATGAGGTGGAAAGGGTTATTGGAGCAATATGGGGAACATCTTCCATTAAATGATGACACTCCTCTTTTAACTTTAAATGAAGGGAATACTCCCTTAGTTGAATTAAAGACGTTGTCCCGGGAATGGGGCATCGAATTGTATGCAAAGGTAGAGGGTGCAAACCCTACCGGCTCCTTTAAAGATCGCGGAATGGTTCTCGCCGTTGCCAAAGCGGTAGAGTCAGGCAGTTCGACGGTCATTTGCGCCTCTACTGGAAATACCTCTGCTTCAGCCGCAGCCTACGCAGCAAGGGCAGGAATCAAATGTATCGTGGTCATCCCCGAGGGGAAAATCGCTCAAGGGAAATTAGCTCAAGCTGTCATGTATGGTGCCGAAGTTATTTCGATCGAGGGAAATTTTGATGAAGCTCTGGAAATCGTCCGTGAGTTAAGCAAAACCGAATCTGTCACTCTTGTGAATTCAGTGAATCCGTATCGTTTGGAAGGACAGAAAACGGCCGCTTTTGAAGTCATTGAAGGATTAGGTGAAGCCCCTGATGTGCTTGCGATCCCTGTCGGTAATGCAGGAAATATTTCAGCTTATTGGAAAGGATTCAAAGAATATCACCATCTTAAAGCTTCAACTTTACCACGAATGTTTGGCTTCGAAGCATCTGGAGCAGCAGCTCTGGTCCATGACAGGGTCTTTCCTCAGCCTGAAACGATTGCCACTGCGATCCGAATCGGGAACCCGGCAAGCTGGTCATTAGCTGTAGACGCTCTGGAGGAATCAAACGGACATATTGATGAAGTAACCGATGACGAAATTCTAGAGGCCTATCAGCTGCTTGCAAGTAAAGAGGGGATCTTTGCCGAGCCCGCTTCATGTGCATCGATTGCAGGACTAAAGAAATCATTAGATAAAGGATTGATTAAAGAAGGATCAAAAGTAGTGGCGGTGCTGACAGGTAATGGCTTAAAGGATCCGGTTACGGCCATGGATTGCAGTCCGGTCACACCGGCGAAGTTGCCAAACGATCGTGAAATCGTGAAGGACTACATCAAAGGGACAATCGGCGTATGAAAAGACGTGATCCCCGCTCCTGGAAGATCATTGTCCCGGGAAGCACAGCCAATTTAGGCGCTGGATTTGATTCTCTGGGCTTGGCGTTAAATGTATTTTTAACGGTCGAGGCACATGAAGCAGAAGATTGGCAAGTGATTCCCCTTTCTTCTGCCCTTGAGGTCTTTCCTGCTGATGAGACACATTTTATTGTTGAAATCGTGAAAGAAGTGGCAGATGACTATGGTAAGAAGCCGTCTCCTTGTCACCTCTACGTGTCGAGTGATATTCCTTTAACGAGAGGGTTAGGCTCCAGTGCAGCAGCGGTTGTGGCGGGCATTGAACTTGCCAATGCCCTGTGTGAGCTGAATCTCACACAAGAAAAGAAACTGGCACTTGCGAATCGATTTGAAGGTCATCCCGATAATGTAGGGGCGTCACTCTATGGTGGGTTTGTGGTCAGCTGTCAGCATGAAACGGGTGTGAGTCTCTTATCGGTGCCTGATCTTCCTATTGATGTGATTTGTGTAATCCCTAAAGCTGAACTGAAAACATCGGAATCCAGAAATGTACTTCCGGCCAGTCTTTCCTTTGAAGAATCCGTGGAGGCAGGCGCGATTTCAAACGTATTGGTGGCTGCGTTCCTGACCGGTGACTGGGAAACGGTTGGGAAGATGATGAAGCGAGACAGGTATCATCAGCCCCACCGGAGAAAGCTGCTTCCTCACTACGATGCAGTAGAAGTGGTAGCGGGCCGGTTCGGGGCATTCGGTGTCGCCTTAAGTGGTGCCGGGCCGACGATTGCCTGTTTTGTGGAACGGGAAGCAAGTGGTTGGCTCGCACGGCAGCTGGAACAGTCCTTCCCAAGCATGGACGTCCGGAAACTATCCATCTCCTCATCGGGAAGCAGCATCACCACCCAACAACCAAAGGTCCGTCCCTCATCGCTTTAAACGAGTGAGGGACGGACCTTGTTTTGTGTTGTTTTTGCGCACTGTTCTTCCAGGTCCTGGGGTCTTTGTTGAGCAGTCTTGAGCTTTATTTGTTTTATTTCTCCAGGGTAATCATAAAGCAATTCTCTGTTTCATTTACGATCAGGTAGTAGGATGATTGATGAGTCATGCCCATTTCTTCACGGATTTCCTTTGGGATGTGGACGGTACCTTTTTCTGAGATGTATCGCTTGTTATGTGTGGAGTCTTTGAACGCTCTCTTAATATAGATGCAGTTGTTTTGATAGACGAGTTCCGCAAGTTTTCCGGGTACTAGTCCAAACTGTTGTCTCCATTTATGTGGGAGGGTGATTGATCCGCTCTTACTGAATGTTTTGCTTCCATACATCATGCTCAACATGTCGCATCACCTGCTTTCACTATCATTGCTTCTCTATTTTCCTTTTAAATGAAAAATAAACACAATTTTGAAAAAACAGGAAGATGGTTGGGTACGTTTAATAGGAGGGGGACAGAGGAATAAAAAGGTATAACCCATTGTTTGGAGGTGCTACCCATCGAACCAATCCACATCCTGTTCTTGCTTGTAATCGGCTACAGTGTATATACCATTGATAAAAAGAAAAAGAATGTTCCTGTTCCGGTTGTTTTACTTCTGCTTGGAATCGGACTGTCGTTCATACCTGCCTTTTCTGACGTCACCCTAACGAAAGACATTATCTTTGAATGGTTTTTACCCGCACTATTATTTATTTCGGCATACCAATTTTCACCAAAAGCCTTAAAAAAGCATGCGGGAATCATCTCTCTCTTAAGTACGATCGGCATCATCATCACGATCCTTTTAATGAGTGTGCTTTTCTATTACGGTTTACATCCGTGGCTCTCTATTTCATATGTAGAAGCTCTCTTGATCGCAACAATCCTAACGCCTACTGATCCAGTTTCCGTTGTGTCGATATTGAAGGAATCTTCCAGTCGCCAAGACATAGCAGATATAGTAGAAGGGGAGTCAATGATCAATGATGGTACAAGCATCGTTCTCTTTACGGTCGTGGCAGGTATCTACTTTGGGGAACAAACTTTTTCAGCTTCTTTGTTCCTTTGGGAGTTTCTTTTAGTTTCCTTAGGAGGAGTCGTGATTGGTGTTACACTCGGCTGGCTGGCGAGTAAGGCCATCCATTTCACAACGGACTCCAGGTACCAGATCATGCTTAGCATCATTCTTGCTTACGGAACCTTTTACATAGGGGAAGAGCTTGGCGTTTCAGGTGTGCTGGCTACAGTATCCTCAGGGATCGTGCTTTCTTATGAATACGGAAGAACGATTAAAGAAAATCATTTCAGGAAGGATCTGGATGGTTTCTGGTCCGTCATTGAACCGACCATTCTAACCTTTTTGTTCCTACTAATCGGGATCCAGGCGACACAGTATTTGTCTTTCTCATTATTCGGGTGGATCTTCTTCCTATTTATACTCTCCTTACTCGTGCGCTATGTTATTATTATTGGTGTTGTCAAAATGAAGAAAACGTGGAGAAAAACGTACGGATGGAAGGAAGTATTCATATTAACCTGGTCTGGCATCAAAGGCACCATGTCTGTTGCCTTGTTACTTGGCATGGATGGACAAGGACCCCAGCTTCTGAACTCCTTAACATTTGGAGTCATCCTGCTTTCTCTCATCATTCAAAGTGTAGGAATTTACCCTTTGTCTACTTTCTTTTTGAAAAGAAAATAAGTCGTCAAAGAATTTATGATAAATTGGTAAGAACTGAGAAACCATAGGAGAAAGACTATTTTGAATTTAGGTGAAACCTCCAAAATGAAACAAGCAAAAGACATTGCCTTAAGAATTTCTGTCACCTATGTGCTATTAGGCGTTGTGTGGATTATATTGTCCGACTATTTTTCCATGATTCTCGCTCATGAAAAGCTAAGTATGTATATATATTTTCAGCGCTATAAAGGCTGGTTATTTACACTTGTAACAGGTATGATTATTTTTCTATTGGTATACAGGAGAACCTATGAATTAATACTCTCCAATGAAAAATTAAAGAAGAAAGAGAAACAACTCCAAATAAGGAATCAGCATTATCATTCCTTATTTGAACAAAATCCTGACGCGGTATTGGAGCTGACCCTGGATGGAAATGTGGTGTCCGTGAATTCTGAAGCAGAAGGATTGCTTGAATCCACCCATGAAGAGCTGAAAGAAGTGAAATTCAGCAAATTTTTGGATGAAGGCGAGATGAAACGAGTAACTGAGTACTTTTTTCAGACCTTCAAAGGCTGGGCGTCAACCTTTGAAACGACCATTCATTTAGCCAATGACAAACGGAAAATCCTGCGATGTTCTCTTGTCCCGATTATCATTAATCGAAAAGTGACAGGAATTTTTGCCATTGCAAGGGACATCACTCTTCATCGTGAAAATGAAGAAATGGTGGTCGCTTCCGAAAAGCTTTCTGTCATTGGACAGCTTGCGGCTGCCGTAGCGCATGAAATCCGCAACCCCCTCACATCTTTGAAAGGGTTCATCCAGCTTATGCAAACAAGCAATAGAATCAACCATGATCATTTGGACATTATGCTCTCTGAAGTGGATCGGATTGACCTGATCTCAGGGGAGATGCTGATACTTGGTAAACAGCAGGAAGTCCATTTTCGTCATGAAAAGCTGGATGACATCCTCAGACAAGTACTGGTGCTAATGGAAGCCCAAGCCCATCTTGATAATGTATCCATTCAATATGAAAACAAGGTGGAAAAACCGTTATATGTGTTGGGGGAAGGAAATCAGCTTAAGCAGGTGTTCATTAACATTATTAAAAATGCGGTTGAATCCATACCTGACTATAAAGATGGAATCGTTTCGATCACATTGGAAGAGCGGGCATCGGCTGCCCATGTAATTGTGACGGATAATGGAGTCGGCATGGACCCTGAAAGAATCGGGCACCTTGGAGAACCATTCTATTCAACGAAAGAAAAAGGGACGGGCCTTGGACTGGCCGTTTGTCAAAAGATTATTGAACGACATAAAGGACATTTACACTTTCAAAGTGAAATAGAAAAAGGAACCGCAGTGGAAATCAGCTTGCCAATCGTGGATCAAGAGATTCTGACCGCCTCTCGCGGATTAAGAAAGGACTAATAGCATGAACTCTATATCAACCATTATTAAGACACCGTCAATCCAGAAGAACTGGGAAGAATCCGGCTTCACCTCATTAACCCCTGTACAGGAGCGTGTAGTACCTCTCATCATGGAAGGGAGAGATGTTGTTTGTGAATCTCCGACGGGAACAGGGAAGACGCTTGCGTATCTGCTTCCGATCATCCAAGCCATTGATCCATCAAGAAAACAGGCTCAAGCTGTCATCCTTGCTCCATCACGAGAGCTTGTCATGCAAATCCAGCAGGAAATCCAGAAATGGGCGAAGGGTACCGACGTCACGAGCGCGGCGTTCATTGGAGGAGCGAACATTAAGAAGCAAGTAGAGAAACTGAAGAAAAAGCCACATATCGTAGTGGGAACAACGGGTCGCTTGATCGAATTGATGAAAATGAAAAAGCTGAAGATGCATGAAGTGAAAACCATCGTCGTCGATGAGTTCGATTTAATGATCTCATCAGAACATATCCGTGAAGTGAAGGATATCATCAAAGCCACCTTAAAAGAGCGTCAGGTTCTATTCTTCTCGGCCACTTTATCAGACGAAACCGAGAACGTAGCAGAATCATTATTGCAAAACCATGAAATCGTCAAAATGGAAGCCAATCTCGATAACCCGAAAGTGGATCATGTGTATGTATACAGTGAGCTGAGAGACAAAATGGAAGCTCTAAGAAGCATTTCATATTTCAAAGGAATCAAAGCACTTGTATTTTTCAATCAACTGGAGAAGCTCTCTGAAATAGAAGAAAAGCTGAAGTATAAGGGAGTCGAGCTGGAAGTATTGGCAGGGGAATCAAACAAGATGGAGCGTAAGCAATCACTGGACCGCTTCCGTTCAGGAAAAGTTTCCATGCTTCTGACAACAGACGTGGCAGCACGCGGCCTTGATATCACAGACGTCACACACGTTGTCCATTACGACTTCCCAAGCGATACAAAACAATACATTCACCGCTCAGGAAGAACCGGTCGCATGGGAGCGGAAGGAACCGTCATCTGTCTCGTATCCAAACGCGAGCTGAGCTTCCTCGAGAAACTGAGCAAAGAACTCAACCTCCCATTCCAAGAAAAAACCATTCGAGGCGGGGGACTTCAAGCACCGGAACAAAAGTAAAATAAATAATTAGAGGTCCGTTGAGGGACGGACCTCTGTTTTTTAACTGGATGTGGTGATGTCTACCCATCCCAAATAATAATCCTAACTTCCAAACACAACGTTTCCATCCATCAATGTCATCCAAACACCAGTCTCCAGCATTTCCTCTGCTTCCACATCATACAAATTCCGGTCCAAGACGACTAAATCCGCTTTCTTTCCGACTTCGATCGTTCCTAAATCATGCTCTCTGAAGTTTCCGTAGGCAGGGGATTTCGTATAATGAATCAATGCATTTGCTAATGAAATCTTTTCATGAGGATTCCAGCCGCCTTGAGGAGTTCCGTCCTCATGCTTTCTGGTAACCGCCCGGTAAAGACCAAGCATGGGATTCAGGTCCACAATCGGAAAGTCCGTTCCGAAAGCGATACTGGCCCTATGATTCTGCAAGGATCCAATCGGCCAGGTGAATCGAGCCCTTTCCGGACCAAGCCTGTCTAAGTAGGCATGTGTATCCATAGACCCTGATGTCAGATGTTCAGGCTGAATGGATGCAATGACGCCTAACTTCGCAAACCGATCGAAGTCACTTGGACTGCATACTTCAATATGCTCGATTGTATGGCGTGAATCCCGCACCCCGTTTACACTCCGGGCATGCTCATACAAATCCAGTCCCAACCGGACCGCAGCGTCGCCACATGCGTGCAGGCGGATCCTGAAACCTTCCCGGTCTGCGTCTTCAATCCATTTTTGGTAAACGTGAGAATCATAAATTGTGCCGCCGGTTTCAGAAGGACGGTCCGAGTACGGCTGAAGCAAAAAGCCCGTATAGGTGAGGGGGACACCATCCAGGAACTGCTTCGAGCCGGAAAATTGAAGTTTATCGGATTGATACTTTTCCCTGAATCTGATACCACGCTCAAGGTTTCCGTTCAAAACATCCAAAAAATGAATTCTCGTCGTCAGTGTTCCCTTTTCCTCAAAGGTCCTATAAAAAGCTGGATCCCCCAAAGTATATCCGGGAAGAGGAAGCATATCAGAAACAGAGGTTATGCCGTAGGATGAAGTCTTAGCCAACATCCCGTTCATCAGCCTGGTTTTCTTTTTTTCATCAAACTTAAAAGCTTCAATGACATACTGAACAGCGGTCTCATACAAAAAGCCGGTCGGCTCCCCATGCTCGTCTTTTTCAATCTTTCCAAAAGGGGGTTCAGGAGTATCCCGATGAATTCCCAATTTCTGAAGAGCAGCTGTATTCAGCCATGCACTATGAGCTTCTTCATTCAGAAGCACAACGGGACGGTGGGACATGTACTGATCCAGAGAGTGACGGGAGGGAAGAGTATGCCCAGGCCAGCGTACGTGATGCCAGCCGAATCCAAGGACCCATTCTTCATCTGGATGGTCCTTTGCATACTCCGCAACCATTTTTGCCGTCGCTTCTTCTGAATGGCCGAATGTCAGCTGACAGAATCCCTCGAACATCGCCCCTAAAAACAAATGAAGATGAAAGTCATGAAAACCTGCCATCACCAGGCGGTTTCCAACATCCCATGTTTCTGTCGATGGTCCTGTAAAGCTTATCATCTCTGTACGGGGACCAACTCCAATAATACGGTCATCCCGAACGGCCACGAACCCATCAAAAGGGAACACAGCATTTCCCGTAAATATGGATTTACTTACAATGATCTTATGAGCTTTATGATCCATCCTCGCCTCTCCAATCTTTTTCAAGATGCTAAATCGATTGTAACCAGAATAAGGAAAAAATACAAACGAACGTTTCTCATCACGAGTATAAGGTTTTATGAAAAATTCAATTTTCAAGAAGGCATTAAAAAATACAATGTTGAATAGTAAAAGAGAACAAGAAGAAAAGGAGAATGATTATGCTGACAAGAACCTTCCCTGTACTTGAAACAGAAAGATTCCGCTTAAGACAGATGGAAGAAGGGGATGCTCCCCAAGTATTTGATTATTTTTCAAAAGATGAAGTTACACGATATTATGACTTAGAATCGTTTCAAGAAGAAAAACAAGCTGTTGAGATCATCAATAAATGGAGCGAGAGGTTTCAGGTGAATGAAGGGATCAGATGGGGGATTGCTCTAAAAGAAACAGACGAAATCATCGGAAGCTGCGGTTTTCATCAATGGGAAAAAGAACACTTCAAGGCCGAGGTGGGATTTGAAGTTCATCCAACGTATTGGAAACAAGGGGTTATGACCGAGGTTTTAAGACCGATCCTGCAGTACGGGTTTGAAGAAATGTCTCTTAATAGAATAGAAGCGTTTTATGATCCGGAAAATACAGCTTCAAAGAATTGCCTTGAAAAAGCGGGGTTTACGTTTGAAGGAGTATTGAGAAAAGCGGCATTTGAAAAGGGTATCTTTTGCGATGCAGCTGTTTGTTCCCTGTTAAAAGAAGAGTTTTAAACAAAATTTAAGACGCTGCTTATGTCTATATCACATAAACAGCGCCTTAACTTAAGTAAACCTTATTCAATTAACTTTACTATCCTTTCTTACTAATACACATACTTAACATTGTTTTTGAATTAATGGTATTGCATGTATTATTTAGTTTATTTTCTCTTGCCGCTGATTTCCCCACACGCCCACATGTTACGAAGATAGTTTTCACGGGCTATCTTCTTGCGTACCATGATGTTAGCATGCTTCGCTTACACTCTTCATTGGAATCATCTCCTGAAATAAGATTGCGCATTCCCGCATATCCACACATCTTGAAATCAGTTTTCACGGGCCGATCTCAAAAGCGAGATGTGATGCTGACATGCTTTGCTAGCTTACTTCATTGGAATCACGCCTTCCTTTAAAGTTTGTGTTTGTTAATCATTTATTAATTATATATTAACAAATTATAAAATTAATGCAAATGTTCAGAATAATCAATATAATGGGATCTGGGCTGTTTTTAACGATGAAATAGTGGGTTATCTCACTTTATCTCAATCTTTCTTATTTTTAAAAAGCTTTTTCTAATAAAGCGAGTAGTAGTTGATTTCCGCTACAGGTGCTCGCTTTCCGCGGGGCGGGCGGATAGCATCCCCAATATAGGCTGCAGATTCTCTCCCGTGGTTTTTATATAGCTTCTGAAAAAAAGTTCAATATAATGTTGACCGTTCCTTTCCGCTCCAGGCACTTTCTTTCCGCGGGGAGGAAGTCGAGCCTCGGGCTTTGCCCTGTGGGGTCTCGACTTTTCCTCTATTTCCCGCAGGAGTAAAGTGCCTTCCGCTCCAATCCACTCTATGCAACTACATTTTTATTGCCTATAAATATGGACAGACAAAAACATTAAAGCTCATTTTGAAAATATGAAATGAGAAAAAACAGAGCCATTAATCTAATCTTCTATTAAGATAATATTTTTCCAAGTCCAATTCCCTATTCACTAGCAGTTCCATTTGTTCTAGATGATGTGTTTCCACGACGGGATCGAGGTGGGACCAGTGAACTTTATTGACGAAGTAATAGTTTCTGATTTTCCTGAGGATGACAAGGGAGTGGGGGAAGTGATCGAATTCTGCTTTTATACTGTTGAAGCGGGTAAAGCCCCATTTTGTTAGATTCATCATTTATCACCTAATGTTTTATTACCTTTTCTTTCAATATGTTAATCCTCAAGGAGCATATCCGATTTAAACAAACGTTTGATTAGTTCTACAAAACATTTATTCTACTAGGGTTCAAGGGATTAAACAATCGTTTAACAGTATTTACATATCTAGTAGTCTATCCCTATCGTCCTGAGATTGTCATTGCTATTTTTGAAGGGCTCTTGTTATGATGAGAAGGTTATGAATCGTAAAGGAAAGCTAGGAGAATGAGCTTTGAATAAAGTATTGACGAACTATTCTATTTACCCATATGAAGCGGAAAAGAAGGAAATTCCGGTAGCGCCACTACATAAAGGCGAAACGACGAAACAGCTGATATCCTCTCATGAAGAGGACGCTTTTTTCTTTCGGACGATGGAGGAGGCAGGCATTCATTTGAATGCTTCTCAGATAGAGGCTGTGCGTCATGTGAAGGGACCGTGCTTAACCCTTGCTGGAGCCGGGACTGGAAAGACAACAGTTCTCGTTTGCCGGGCAGGCTACTTGATGACCGTGAAAGATATTCAGCCGAGGAATATTTTACTTGTGACATTTACAAAGAAAGCGGCAGAAGAAATGAAGCAGAGGATTTCAAGCCTGCCGGGGACGGAAGCGGGCGGACAGGTTCATGCCAGTACGTTTCATGCTCTGTTTCTTTATTTATTGAGATCCCGTCATTACACACAAGAAGTGATCGGGAACGAGCGCTATAAACAAATTATCTTGAAGCAAATTCAGAGAGAAATGAATATATATGACCCTTATGATGCGGAGACGCTCCTCGCAAAACTCTCTCATTATAAGCTGAATCAAAAAGATATCAGGGACCTTCCACAGAAATCCAAATCAGAAAAAGAAGTGCGAGACATTCTCTTAAAATATGAAGAGTGGAAGCGAATGAATCATAAGATGGATTTTGATGATATTTTGACAGAGGCATATCAATTATTACTTTCGAATCCCAACCTTTTGACCTCTCTTCAGCATCGTTTCCAGTACGTGATGGTAGATGAATTCCAGGATACGAATCTTGTACAATATGAGCTTATGAAGTTGATTGCCGCTCATCGGAATTTGTTCGTAGTAGGGGATGATGATCAAACGATCTACACCTTTAACGGCGCAAGAAACGAATTTATTTTGGATTTTGATGAAGAGTTCCCGGATGCAAGGGTTGTAACATTGAAGGAGAACTACCGATCTGATGCCTATATTATAGGGCTCGGGAATGAAGTAATTGGAAGGAATGATCACCGCCGGAAAAAAGAGCTCATTGCCACGAAAATAGAAGGGCAGAAGCCTCTTTATTCAAGACCGGCAACTGCTGATGAAGAGGCCGTTTGGATCACAGAAGAAATCCATCGGTTAATAGAAGAAGGCTATACGTACGGGGATATGACGATTCTTCACCGCACGATGAGCAGCGGGCGGGCGGTCTTTGAGCAACTGCTATTAAAGGAAATTCCTTTTACGCCATATAATCAAAAGGATTCCCTCTTCTATGAAAACTGGACGGTGAAACCGGTGGTGGATTACTTACGGCTATCGATGGTTCCAAGGAACTTTTCAGCCATGGAATCACTACTGCCGACTCTTTTTATAAGAAGGGACCGGGGGATGGCTCATATTCTGGAGGAAGATCGTAAGGAGAGAAAGAAATATCCTCTTATCCATTTAACGACATTATCAGGATTGAAGCCGTTTCAGATAAAGAATATAAAAGAACGGATGAAATTTCTAAAGTCGATCGGAGACCAGTCACCGGAAGCTGCAATCAAACGGATCAGGAAGGAATTCTATCATCAATACATCGATGCCCAGGAATCTCATGTGGTAACAGAACAGAAGGAACTCATTAAAGAAATGCTGGACGAGCTTGAAGGATCGGCGAAGCGTTTTGATACGATTTCCAGTTTTATTACTTTTATTGATGAAATGAAAGCAAAGTATGAGGAAATCTATACAAATCAGAGTCAAAAGAAGAACACGAACAGCGTTTCCCTCATGACGATCCATCGTTCCAAAGGTTTGGAATTCCCCGTCGTGTTTTTAATCGGGGCCATTGAAGGGAACCTTCCTCATAGCTCAGCCCTGAATGCCAATAAGCTTGAAGATAAGGTATACAAAGATCCGAATCAAAGGGAAAAGGCTTTGGGTGCAGTAGAGGAAGAAAGGCGGCTCGCTTATGTGGCCATCACAAGAGCAAAAGAAAAATTATTTATTTCTTCTCCTGCTTATTATCAAGGGGAGACGCGGAAGTGTTCACGCTTTATTGCGGACTTATTTAGGAATGAACCCCACACGGATCAGCCGAAAACATCTAAAAAGGCGAGGAGTGGGAAGGTGAGTAAAATCTTGGCCTGGGTTTGCACAAATACCAAGTGCATTGCCTGGCAGAGACCGGAAACCCATGAGGATACGGAATCCAAGGTTTGTCCCCTTTGCTCGAGTCCCATGAAGCTTGGTGAAAAGGAAATCACTGAATAAAAAAAGAGCCCGGGCGTCCTGGAAGACAGGACGTCCGGGCTTTTTGATTTACTGACCGTAAAGATGTCAACCGTTATACGAATTTATCGGCCTTTATAGAAAGATATCAACCTTTATTAGGATTTATCAATTGTTCTTTCAATTTATCCACCGTATTTTCAAACTATCGACCGTTCTACAAAAAATGACGAATTTCACTAGCGGTCATTGAAGGACCAAACCATCATTGTGAAAAATGATCATGATCATGAGAGTCGATTTTTTTCGCATCATTTGAATCCAAAGCTTGTCTTAAGAAATAAATAAGAATACCCAAAATCATCCCAAGCATTACGACTAAACCCAAAGTGATTGTAATTCCCATTTTGCCGCCTCCTTTTTAACATAACTATGGTCCAATTTCCATCACTTTAAACCTCTATATCGTTAGTCTATGAATAGGAGGAGGCAATATATGCGATTTAATATCATTTATAGGCAGAATCAATTCAGTAAAAAGGAACTATTTTCTAAATATGCTCATAATTATAGAACATATGTTCGTTTTTTTATGTTAAAATATATGTACGGTGTACATAGCTGGGTGGGCAAGAGGCAGCTCCCTGAAGATGGGAGGTGATGAGCAGGAATGATCGAAACGGCAGACGTACTACAATTGATGATTGCCTTTGGTACATTAACAGTAGCAATAATCGCAGTCACGCAACAAAAAAAGAAGTAACCCACCCACTATGACAACTGCAAGGGAAAGGTTACTTCTATTTTATTAAAGGATAAATTGCTCACGGCAATGTATACTGTCAGAGTTCTGGTGGCAGCCAGGACTCTGTATTTAATCAATGAACTTTTCTCTTATATTATACAAAATGTAGGGAAAACCTGTAAAGGAATCTTATCATGTCAGGTCCATTAATATTGCTCGAACGGGAGATCCATCTCCTTCTTTAAGAGGAAGGGGAAGAGCCACCAATTCATATCGTCCAGGCTCTACATGGTCAAGAACAATCCCTTCCAATATTCCGATGTCATGATGCCGTAATGAATGGTGAGCAGTCAGCTCCTTACTATCCAATGGATCGACTGAAGGAAGATCTACTCCAATCAAATCAATCCCTTTTTCCTTCAAAAAAGGTGCGAGCCCTTTCGCAATGTGAGGAATGCGTTCAGGAAACTGCTCGGGATTCTTCCATGCATTCGTCTTGAAAAGTACCTTCTTAACTCCTGACAAGTCGACCTCTTCCAATCGTTCACTGCTTATCTCTGCAGCATCCTCCACCGATACAACGATGGCCGGCCCCATAAACCTCTCTAATGGCAGGTCCAATATTCTCTTTCCTTCATTGTCAAAGTGGAAGGGGGCATCGACGTGTGTTCCAGTATGAGAACTCATGGTAAGCTGACCGACATTCACGGATCCCGATTCCTCCTTCGTCCAATTCAAAGAAAAAGAAAAGGGAGTGTCCCCTGGCCAAACAGGAGTATCATGGTGCAGCGGGCGGGAAATATCAATGATCTTCAAGCGGCTTCATCCTTCCTAAAAGAAGTTACGCTACAACATTCCGCGTATTTTCAAACTTCTTATATTCTTCCTTGTCCATGATCATTTTCAATATTTGGATGGTCTCCCACACATCTTCATACGAAGAATAGAGAGCGACGGGAGCCAGTCGGATCACATTTGGAGAACGGAAGTCAGGTGTGACATTGTTCACCTTCAAGGCTTTACAAATTCTTGCCGCCTCTTCATGCTTTAAACTAATGTGCCCGCCTCTCTGATCATCTTCACGTGGGTTACAGATTGTAAACCCATACTGTGAAAGTTCTTGTTGAAATAAATCCATCATAAATCGTGTAAGAGAAAGGGATTTTTTTCTCAGGTTCTCAATACCGGCTTCTTCAAATAACTCAAGCGAGCCAAGTAATGGAGCACTGCTTAATATATGCGGGGTCCCAATTTGGAAGGCACCTGCAGAATCTGCATGGGTCAGCGTATGATCCATATCAAACTGCTTATCCTTACGGGAGCTGAACCATCCGGAAAGGCCAGGCTTCTTCCCTTTATGCCTGTTATGAACAAATAATCCACCTACACCACCCGGTCCGCTATTTAAATATTTGTAATTGCACCACACGGCAAAGTCCACTCCGTCATCATGTAATTGATGAGGAAGAGCTCCTATCGAATGGGCCAGATCGAATCCAATCACAATTCCACGTTTATGGGCTTCGCTCGTCAATCGCTTCATATCCAGGAGCTGTCCGCTTCGATAGAGAACGGATGGTAACAGAATTAGAGCAATATCATCCGTCATATCCCTGATGATGTCCTCTTCACTTAATGTGTATCCGTCTCTGCTTTTTACCTGAATCAGATGTTCATCAGAGGTGTAGCCTTTTAACTCCAGCTGACTTTGGATCGCGTAAATATCCGAAGGGAAAGTCAATTCATCTGCAAGGATTTTGGTGCGGTTTCCATCTGGTTTATAGAATGTAGCGAGTAACTGATGAAGGTTCGTCGTAATGGAACCCGTCACAATCACTTCTTCCTTTTCTGCCCCAACTAAAGGGGCTGTCATTTCGCCAAGTTTCTCAGAATAATAGAACCAGGGCTCCTCGCCATCCATCCAGCCATCAATCCCATGTTCCTTCCAATCTTCCAATGACGTCAGTAACGACTTCTCAGCCCGTTTAGATAATAAACCTAAGGAGTTCCCATCCATATAATAGTGATTTTTCTTTATGTAAAATTCATTCCGGAATTGGGCCAATGAGTCCTGCCTGTCCAGTTCCTTAGCGTGTTCCAACGTCAACTTCTCTCCATCTGTCATCCCTATCCCACCTTAAACAGTCTTACCAAAATGATAATCGAAATGATTTGAATAGTAAAATAATTATTAGGTCTGTCATAGTATAATGGTTTTTTAGTAGGTTCTATTCACCAAAATTTGTGGTTTAACGTCATTAAAATTGCTATGAGTCCTGTCAACCAGAGTGTGCTAGATGGTGAGGGGAACTGCTCCGCTTTCCGCGGACGTACGGCCGAGCCTCCTCAGCTTCGCTTCCGGGGTCTCGGCACGCCCGTTCTTCCGCAGGAGTCTGCGCAGTTCCCCTCACCATCTATAAGAGTATCTAATGACAGAGTTTAAAAGTGGTGAAAAAACAACCTTAAGAAAATTGAATACTAGTAATTAACAAAAAAGAAATAGAGAAGTGATTTCCTCAAATATTTTGGTTTTATTTAGCTATAATGAAAATTCATGCTTAAAAAGTTGATTGGAGTGGAAGGTGCTCGACTCCTGCGGGAGAAGCGGGAAAGTTGAGACCCCACAGGGCAAAGCCCGAGGAGGCTCAACTCACGCCCCGCGGAAAGCGAGCACCTGTAGCGGAAATCAACTACTGCTCTCTTGAATTTAAGTAATAGCTTTTTACACATCAGTTAAGCAAAAATA
This sequence comes from Rossellomorea sp. GCM10028870, assembly GCF_042666755.1. Lineage (NCBI taxonomy): Bacteria > Bacillati > Bacillota > Bacilli > Caryophanales > Bacillaceae > Rossellomorea > Rossellomorea sp. GCM10028870. The sequence continues at coordinate 181,977 of NZ_JBHTGN010000004.1, forward strand.
TTTATTTTTGAATAATTTATTCAAAAATGTATAAAAAGTCAAAAAACTTTGGTATAAATGAATTAATATAAAATTAATCAGGATAATTATTCATTATTGAATAATTTCAAGACTGGCAAAGGGGATGCTGTCTGTGACTGTAAAGAAAAAAAGTTGGAATGAAAATGAGGCGATTCTTCATTCGCTTCAAGATGATATTTTAGTAACCAATACAGATGGGATCATCTTGAAAGTAAGTGACGCAACCGGGGATATTTATAATGTGAACTCGGCAGACATGGTAGGGAAATCTGTATATGATCTGGAAAAAGAAGGCGTTTTTTCTCCGATATTAACTCCGATCGTTCTAAAAGAAAAGAAAAAAATAACGTTGGTCCAGACGAGTAAAGAAGGCAAGAAACTGCTGGTTACAGGGATCCCGGTATTCAATGAAACGGGTGAATTAGTGAGAATCGTAAGCTATTCCCATGATGTAACGGAATTATTGAATATGAAAAAGTATTTAACAGAAATGGAAGATGAGATGGAGAGGGTGAAAAGCGAGCTTGAAATCCTTAGAAGCCGTCATTATTATTCGGAGGGGATCATTGCCACAAGTAATGAGATGAAAAAGGTGTTACAGGTCGCCCTGCAAGTAGCAGAAGTCGATGTGAACGTCCTGCTCCTAGGGGAATCCGGTGTCGGCAAGTCCCATATCGCGAAATTCATACATAACAAAAGTCAGCGAAAAAGGGGTCCGTTCATTGAGGTCAATTGTGGAGCAATACCAGACTCATTATTTGAAGCAGAGTTCTTTGGCTATGAACCCGGATCTTTTACGGGTGCGGACCGCAAAGGGAAAGTAGGATTAGCAGGACTCGCTGAAGGCGGCACTCTATTCTTGGATGAAATAGGGGAGTTATCTCTATCGAACCAGGTCAAAATTCTAAAGTTCATCCAGGAGAAACAATTTTATCGCGTAGGCGGTACAAAGCAAAGGAAGGTTGACTTCCGGGTTCTGGCAGCTACGAACAAGGATTTAGAGGCAGCTGTTGAGGAGAAAGAATTCAGGAGGGATTTATTCTTCCGTTTGAATGTGGTTCCTATTACGATTCCTCCATTGAGAGAGAGAACATCAGACATTATTACGTTGATCGATTACTTTGTAAATCATTTTTGTGATAAATATCAGCGCCAGAGAGAGCTGGATGAAGGGGTTGTTCACCAGTTGTTGATTCAAGATTGGAAAGGGAATGTCAGAGAGCTAATGAATATAATTGAAAGGCTGATTGTGACATCATCCAAGCCATTAATTGAAATGGAAAATCTCCCTGGTCCATACATAAAGCATAGTGCTGATATTTCAGGATTTGAGTACAATGGTCAATCATTAAAAGACATTCTTGAGTCAGTCGAAGAACAAGTATTAAAGAATGCGAGGGAGAAGCACAAGACTACTATTCAAATGGCTCAAAACCTGGGAATTAGTCAGCCTTCAGTAGTCAGAAAACTTAAAAAATACAAAATTAAATAAAATATTGGCATGGAACTTGCATGTACTAAGGTGAAAAGAACTGGAAGGTGTAGAAGGGGGATATTCATACGACGCATAAGTGATTCTCGAATGGTTAGGGGTTATGGATAAATTATAAAGGGGTGTTTGACAATGGAAGTCGGAAAACAAAATGTTAGTCAATTAGAAGCCCGGTCAGGCAGAACGGCAAGAGAAGCAATGAAGTTTATCATACCGTCCTTGTTAGGGGTACTTTTGTTCCTTGTGCCTGTTACGTATGAAGGAAATATGACTATCGGGGTCGGGATATTCGCTTCTTATTTTCAAGGGTTGCTGGAAGGTGTACTGCCATTATTCATGACTGTGGTTTTTGGTGTATCGGCTCTTATGGCTATTTATACGAAAATGTTTAAACCTCAGTGGATTGTCAATCAATCATTTTTAAAAGGACTATTCGACGTAGGATACTTTTGGATCGCTGTTCGTGTCCTCGGTTCGATATTTGCGGTGATGACGGTAAATGGGAGTGGTCCCGAGTGGATTATTTCTGACTTTACGGGAGGAACCGTATTGTATTCGTTAGTTCCTGTCTTAGCCACTTGGTTTTTATTTGCAGGCTTATTGATGCCCCTGCTTTTAGATTTTGGATTGATGGATTTCTTCGGCACTCTGCTGCAGAAAATCATGAAGCCGCTTTTCCAATTGCCGGGACGATCCTCTATCGATGCTCTTGCATCCTGGATGGGGAGTGGCACCGTCGGCGTATTGATTACAACGAAACAATTTGAAGAGGGCTACTATACAAAGCGGGAAGCAGCAGTCATTGCGACAAACTTTTCCGTTGCTTCGATCGCTTTCAGTCTTGTGATTGTCAGCTTCATCGGATTGGAATCAATGTTTGTTCAACTGTATGGGACAGTGGTGATTGCAGGGATAGCAGCTGCGGTCATATGTCCGCGTATCCCGCCTCTTTCCCGAAAGAAAGACACCTATTATGAGCCGGTTGGCATGCAAATATCCGAAACCGTTCCTGAAAATGTTTCCCGTTTTCAGTGGGGGTTTGAAAAAGCAGTAGAAAAAGCATCAGAAGTGAAAAGTGTCGGAGAGGTAACGAAAAAAGGATTCCAGAACGTTCTGGATATCTGGTTTGGTCTTATTCCTTTAGTCATGGCCCTTGGAACGATCGCTTTAGTGGTAGCGGAATATACTCCAGTGTTTGACATATTGGCTTATCCAATTGTTCCACTATTAGAGTTATTACAAATTCCCCAGGCGGCAGATGCGGCTCCTGCCATGATCGTTGGTTTTGCAGACATGTTTTTACCTGCTGTAGTAGGGAGCGGAATTGAGAGTGAGTTAACAAGATTCATCATTGCTGCCATGTCTTTGACTCAATTAATCTACATGTCCGAGATTGGTATTCTATTAATCAAATCCAAGATTCCGATCAGCTTTTTAGATTTATTCATCATTTTTATCCAACGTACGATAATTACATTACCTATCGTCGCTTTATTGGCTCATTTCTTCTTTATGTAAGAAAATTAATATAAAACAAATTTGTCAGCCACATATATGGAGGTTACTAGAATGGAACGAACGTTTGAACAGCTTATTCAAAATATGCCTAATCGTCTGGCACCCAGTATGGCAAAGGATCACCCGAACTTACCGGTAGTAAAAGAAGAGGGGTGCTATTACTACGGGTTGGACGGAAAGAAATATCTTGATTTCACCTCTGGAATTGCCGTAACGAATGTTGGACATCGTCACCCAAAAATTGTACAAGCGATTAAAGATGCAGCAGATGGGCTTATGCACGGCCCATCAGGTGTCATAATGTATGAATCGATCCTTCGATTGGCTGATGAGCTTGCGGAGATTCTTCCGGGAGACTTAGATAGTTTCTTCTTTGCCAATAGTGGCACGGAAGCGATCGAGGGAGGAATCAAACTTGCGAAATATGTAACGAAGCGTCCTTATGTCGTTTCCTTTACCGGCTGTTTTCACGGGCGTTCACTTGGTGCGTTAAGTGTCACGACTTCTAAAAGTAAGTATCGAAAGTTTATGCAGCCATCTGGCCTGACGTATCAGGTTCCATATGCGAACGAAAGAGAGTGTCCCGAGGGACTTGACTCAGTCCAATATGTTGTTGAGAAGCTTGAAAAGGATTTCGAAACTCTCTTTAATCATCAGGTCACTCCTGAAGAGGTAGCGTGTGTCATATTAGAACCTGTCCTTGGTGAAGGTGGGTACATCGTTCCTCCGAAAGCATGGCTCAAAAAAGTAAGGGAGATTTGTAATCGTCACGATATTTTACTGATTTTCGATGAAGTCCAAACAGGCTTTGGACGTACGGGAAATTGGTTTGCCGCTCAAACCTTTGATGTAACACCGGATATCATGGCGATTGCAAAAGGGATTGCCTCGGGGCTGCCCCTGAGCGCGACGGTCGCATCGAATAAGCTCATGAAACAATGGCCACTTGGGAGCCATGGGACCACGTTTGGTGGAAATCCGATTGCGTGTTCCGTTGGACTTGCTACATTAGAAGTTATGAAGGAAGAGAATCTTCTCGATAATACGAAAACGATGGGGGCTTATGCAGTATCAAGGCTTGAACTCCTGAAGGAAAAACATAACGTAATCGGCAGTATTCGTGCTGTGGGGTTGATGATTGGAATTGAAATCGTTCATCCTCAATCAGGGAAGCCGAATCGGGAAGGTTTGATGAACATCCTTGACCTGGCTCTTGAAAAAGGAGTGTTATTCTACCTGTGCGGCAATCATAGTGAAGTGATACGTATGATTCCGCCACTTACTGTAACGAAAGAACAAATTGATGATGGACTGCGAATGTTGGATGAAGCTATAACGGAGTACGAAGAATCGTTAATGAGCCATCTTGATTAAATTCCCATAGCATAAGGAAAGGTTGATCAGTTTCACACTGATCAACCTTTTTTATAGTCTTTTAACCGAAATAGCCTTCCTCATTTTGCGGAGTGCATCCTGACCTTCCATTTCCCTTCTCATCATCAGGTTTACATAGAGAGCATCAATTAACGTTAATTGCGCAATACGGGAAGAGAGGGCCTCGGAGCGATAGTCGGTTTCTTCGGATACGGTGAAGAGTGATGTATCGACTCTTTGGCTCAATGGTGATTTTGCAAAATTGGTGATGCAGATCGTCTTTGCCCCGGTTTCTTTGACGATGTCCAGAACCTGGAGGATATCTTTCGTTGAACCGGAATGGGAGATGAATACAGCACAATCTTCACTCGTCATTTGGGAAGCGGTCATCAACTGGATATGACTGTCGCTCGCGGAATGCACACGTAAGCCGGTTCGAATGAATTTATGATAGGCGTCAAGGGCGATGACACCGGATCCACCACTTCCGAAAAATTCGATTGAGCGTGCGTTGATCATGATGTCCACGGCTTTCAATAGTTTCTTTTCATCAACGACCATTAACGTGTCTTCGATGGTTTTGATGTTCGATCGGAATACTTTTGTGGCAATCGTTTGAGCCGTGTCCCCTTCATCGATGCGCTCGTGAATGTCCTTAAGTCCCGTCACAATTTCTGAAGCAAGAGCGATTTTCATCGCTTGATATCCTTTAAAGCCGATTCGTTTACAAAAGCGGAATACAGTGGAGTCCGCGACCCCTAAATCTTCTGCTAAACCATTAATCGTTGAATGAATAATCTCAGTTGGATTTTCAAGTATATAGTCGGCAATTTTCTTCTCGGTCACGCTAAATTGAGGATAGTGTGAGCGTATACTGGCTAAACAATGCTGGTGTTGACTCATAGATATCACTCCTGTAAGGGTTTTCATAGTTTTATTATACAAGAATAATAGAAAAATAAAAATAATTTCTGTAAACGGTTGCAAAAAGAAAAATATTTTTTATAATAGAGGTATACAGAAAAAAATTTTCCTGATTATCTTAAACGACGAAATGAACTTCCTTTAAGCCATTTCCGTTTAGTAGATCAGAGAGTAGAAGTTACATAGAGTGAATTGTAAACGTTTTACTTTCTAATTAGTCAGGATCAACCGTTATAAAAAATCTGGCAGCCAAGCTGTCGTCATGAAAGAAAGGTAGGGATAGAGATGTCTGATCAAATGCTTATTTTAGTTGCATTAGCCGGAATTTTTCTTCTATTATTTTTAGTTATTAAAACAAAGCTTCATGCTTTTGTTGCCTTATTATTAGTGAGTTTGATTGTGGGGATCGCCGCTGGAATGCCGCTGCAGGAAGTGGTTACCTCCATTCAAAATGGAATGGGCGGGACCCTTGGATTTGTCGCTGTCGTTGTTGGTTTAGGTGCGATGTTCGGTCGTATGCTTGAGGTTTCAGGGGGAGCGGAACGATTAGCTCAAACATTGATTAATAAATTTGGTGAAGATAAAGCGCAATGGTCCCTTGGTATCACAGGTTTCTTGGTTGCCATTCCTGTATTCTTCGATGTAGGATTCATCATTCTTGTACCGATTGTATATGGTTTGGCAAAGAAAACCGGAAAGTCTCTACTATACTATGGGATTCCATTATTAGCAGGTCTTGCTGTTACACACAGCTTCATTCCGCCAACTCCAGGACCGATTGCTGTTGCTGATTTAATTGGAGCGGATCTTGGCTGGGTTATCTTATTTGGTACTCTTGCTGGTATTCCATCCATGATCATCGCTGGTCCACTTTTTGCAAAATTCATTTCGAAACGAATTCATGCTGTGGTTCCGGATTATATGCAAGTGGAAGAGATCGAGTATGATAAAGAGCTTCCGAGCTTTGCAATGATTGCGTCACTTATCTCGATTCCTTTAGTGTTGATCTTATTGAATACGCTTTCGGGTGTTCTATTAGATGAAGGAAATACCATTCGTTCAATCTTGACGTTCCTGGGTCATCCGTTCGTAGCGTTAACGATTGCGACGCTATTGACGTTTACATTATTAGGAACGAGACGTGGATATTCCCGTCAAGACGTTCAGGATATTGCGACAAAAGCACTTGAGCCGGCTGGGATCATCATCCTTGTTACAGGTGCCGGTGGAGTGTTCAAGCAGGTTCTGATCGACTCAGGTGTCGGTGAAGTCCTTGGTGAAATGATGGCCGGTTCAAGCTTGCCTCCGATTGCCCTTGCTTTCTTAATTGCAATGGTCGTACGTGTGGCACAAGGTTCAGCGACTGTATCCATGGTCACGGCAGCAGGATTAATGAGTCCATTAATTTCCACTCTTGGTTTAGAAGGGCCGGTCCTTGGTTTAATGGTTATTTCCATTGCAGCAGGAGCAACTGTCTTCTCTCATGTGAATGACAGCGGATTCTGGCTAGTGAACCGTTATTTTGGATTAGATGTGAAAGATACGTTAAAATCATGGACAATGATGGAAACGCTCATCGGTTTTGTAGGATTTACCGTAGTATTCATTATAGGGATATTCATCGGATAAAATAGGATAGAATAATAGTGGAAGAGGGAAGAGCCATGTCGCTTCTTCCTTTTCTCTATTTATTTTGGGAGGAACAAAGATGTCAGAATTTATGATTGGTGTCGATATCGGGACAACCAGTACAAAAGCGGTACTTTTTAATGAAAAGGGAAAAGCGATATATCGTCACGGGGTCGAATATCCATTACATACACCAGCACCGGGAACGGCTGAACAGGATCCCGAAGAAATCTTCCGGGCAGTCATCAGTTGTATAAAGGAAGTGACCTCTAATACAAGTGAGAATATCTCGTTTGTGTCGTTCAGTTCTGCTATGCACAGCTTGATCTTAGTGGATGATAAGGACCAGCCATTGACTCCTTCCATTACCTGGGCTGATAACCGCAGTGCCGAGTGGGCAGAGAAGATAAAAAAAGAAATGAACGGATTGGAGATTTATCGTAGAACCGGGACTCCCATCCATCCCATGTCCCCACTCGTGAAGCTTGCCTGGCTGCAGCATGAGGAGCCGGAATTGTTCGGGAAAGCAGCTAAGTTCATTTCAATTAAAGAATTTGTGTTCCATCGCTTTTTCGGAAAATATGTTGTGGATTATTCAATTGCATCTGCAACAGGTATGTTCCATCTGGAAAACCTGGCCTGGGATGAAGAAGCGTTGAAGGTGGCAGGTGTCACCAATGATCAACTTTCGGTTCCTGTCTCAACAACTGAAAGCTTAGTCGGATTGAAATCCGAGTACACGGACATGTTGGGCTTATCAGCGGACACACCGTTTGTCGTCGGAGCAAGTGACGGGGTTCTATCGAATCTTGGCGTCAACGCCATTGAACCCGGTGTCGTAGCCGTTACGATCGGAACGAGTGGTGCGATCCGTGCTGTAACGGACCGTCCGGTAACGGATCCGAAAGGACGTATTTTCTGTTATGCCTTGACGGATAATCATTGGGTGATTGGAGGGCCTGTCAATAACGGTGGCATGATTTTCCGTTGGGTGCGGGACGAACTGGCTTCTGCAGAGGTGGAAGTGGCGAGCCGGTTAGGGAAAGATCCTTATGAAGTCCTTACGGATATTGCTTCTAAAGTAGAACCGGGCTCGGAAGGGTTACTCTTCCATCCATATATGGCCGGGGAGCGTGCGCCTCTTTGGAACGCAAAAGCACGCGGGTCTTTCTTCGGACTCGGCATGCATCACAAAAAAGAGCATATGATACGTGCTGTATTAGAAGGAATTGTCATGAATTTATACAGCGTTCTTCTGGCGCTGGAAGAATTAATCGGAACACCGAAAAGGGTCCAGGCAACGGGTGGATTTGCCCGCTCGGAAATTTGGCGTCAAATGCTCGCTGATGTATTTGATCAGGAAGTGGAAGTGCCGGAAAGCTTCGAAAGCTCATGTCTTGGGGCGGTGGTGCTCGGAATGTATGGCAGCGGAATGATCGACTCACTTGAGGAAGTAAGTGAAATGGTCGGTTCTGTACATTCTCATCAACCAGATCCACAGGCTACAGAAGCATATCGTAAGCTCATGCCGATCTTTATTCGTGTACCGCGTTTATTAGAAGCCGAATATGAAGCGATCAGTGCTTATCAGGAAGGGAGCTGACTCATATGAGTCGGCTTTTTTCAGGTGAGGGTGGCAAGGAATCACTTAGCCAAAAATAGTTTTTTTCATGTATAATAGAAAGGAAAATACCTTTTAAGATTGAAAGTATCTATAGATAAATGTGAAAGAGAGTGAAACAATATGGGACGTAAGTGGAATAATATTAAAGAAAAGAAAGCGTCTAAGGATGCGAATACTAGTCGTATTTATGCGAAGTTCGGTCGTGAGATCTATGTTGCTGCCAAGCAAGGTGAGCCGGATCCTGAGCTGAACCAAACGCTGAAATTTGTTCTTGAGCGTGCGAAAACATACAGCGTACCGAAACATATCGTGGACCGCGCCATTGAAAAAGCAAAGGGTGGTTCAGAAGAGAACTATGACGAATTACGCTATGAAGGCTTCGGACCGAATGGTTCCATGGTCATTGTGGATGCACTGACGAACAATGTAAACCGAACTGCATCCGAAGTGCGTGCTGCTTTCGGCAAAAATGGCGGCAACATGGGTGTGAGTGGATCTGTAGCGTATATGTTCGATGCCACAGCCGTCATCGGTATTGAAGGAAAATCAGAAGAAGAAGTAATGGAAATTCTGATGGAAGCGGATGTAGACGCACGTGATATTATCGAGGAAGATGATGCTGTGATCGTATACGCTGAACCAGATCAATTCCATGCGGTTCAAGAAGCGTTTAAAGGTGCAGGTGTGACTGAGTTTACAGTAGCGGAACTGACTATGCTTGCGCAGAATGATGTCGAACTTCCAGAAGATGGTCAAGCTCAATTCGAAAAAATGATTGATGCGATCGAAGATTTGGAAGATGTTCAGCAGGTATATCATAATGTTGATTTAGGTGAATAACAGAAGAAAGGACCCCTTATGCTGAGCGCATTTGGGGTTTTTTATTGGAGAACATCCCCGCTGATTATGTCACTTTACCACTTTATTTGTCGAATAGATTGAAAATTCAGCAAAATACTTCATTCTTCCTATCTGCTTTGTTATGCTAAAGAGGAATCTGAATAAATACGTGACAAGGGGAGAGGAAAATATGGGACTAGATCAACTTGAATTACAGCAAGCAGAACAGAACGTGGATCGAAAGGAAAAAACCAAACCCTATCTAACGGCATTGATCGGTTGGAGTCTGCCGGCAATCGAAGCGTGTACGAAGCTTAACAGGCCTTTCGTGGTTGTTGGCCCCCCTGATTTTGAGGCATATGCAGAAAAACATGATATTGCCTTTATCGGTTGGGACTTCGATCGGTTAAATGAAGGTTCAGATCATCTTTATAAACAGCTGAAAGCAATGGGTGCGGAAGTGGCTGTTCCTTTGTATGAAGAGTGTGTGGAGTGGTCCGGGGCATTAAACTCCCGTTTCCGTAACGAACCACGCGTCTTCAACCGTTCTCTTCTATTAAGAGATAAAGGGATGATGAAGCGTAAAGCGCAAATTGCCGGAATCAAAGTAGGTGTATTCGAAGAAGCAAGGGATAAGGAAGATGTAAGAAGGTTCTTGAAACGTGTGAATGAAGCCCTTCTGAAAGTCGAAGGAGATAAGAACGACCCCATTCACGTAAAACCTCTTGATAAAGCAGGGTCTGTCGGACACCGTGCCATTGAGAATCCGGAAGATATCGATGCTCTCACCGAGTCGGAGTTTCCGCTTCTGATGGAAAGTCATTTAGACGGACAGGAATTCTCGTGTGAAGCTTTTATTCATAATGGAAAGATCCAATTTTTAAATATAACGGAGTATGTGCGATTAGGCTACTCTAATTTCGTACCGGCATCTCCAAGCCTTGAGGAAAAGCGTCCGATCATCCGTGAGGCGATTCAACAGCTCATTGATGCGTTTGAGATTGAATACGGTGTTATTCATCCCGAATATTTCATTACATCAGATGGTACTCTTCATTTCGGCGAAGTCGCAGCCAGAGTCCCCGGCGGACATATCTTTGATTTGATTGAACGTGCTTATGGATTTAATGCATATCAAGCTCAAATCCTTTGCAGTGACCCCAATACAACAGAAGAAGAGCTTAGAGAGTTTTTCCCTTCTACAGGTGAAAAAGCAAAAGCCCATGCAGGTTGTTTAATGGTCCATCCTCATGTTAATTATGTGGAGAAGCTGGAGGTACCCGATGAACTGGAGAACCATGCCTATTTTGAAAAACATGATATGTTCAGTCCTGCCCAAGGGAAGGTAGCTCAGCGAATCGGCTTCGGTAATCATTACGGAACGATCTTCTTCTACGGGGAAGACAGTGAAATCATGAGGGATCTATTAAAGGAATACGAACAGTTTAACTTCTATATTTAATTCTCTCATCCACTGGTATTTTGATTGATAAAGGAGTTTTGAAATGGCATTTGAATTAACGTCTAAGCTGGAAGATCGTTTTCTGCAAGCGCTTAATGAACTGGAGAGCGCAGCTTCATTTGCGAAATCAATGTATCAAACTGACGTGTATCAGGAAGCGCAAAGATTGTTGGATACGGATGAAGGATTGGAGATTCTATATCGAAGCGCAAGCCGCTTTGAAAAGGCCGGGGTCTTCCAGGACGGCCCCTGGGAAAAGGCGTCCAAGCTTCAACCACCTCTTGTGGCCGGGTCACTACAAGCAAAGGGGCTTCCTTCGATCATTGAAATTCTTAGTGAGTTAAGAATGCTATCCATCGCAGAGGGTCAATATGAACATCCCGATGTTTCGACTGAAATGGCAGAGGATTTCCTCAATGAAGTAATGGTTCTGAATCTGAACCTGCTTTTTCCTGAAGCAACGGAAGCAGCACGGATTGAAGGTGGAGAGCAGAGTGAAAGGGCAACGGAATTATTTCGATTTCTATCGGATAAGCTTTCCTATCAAGCACTTACAACTACACTGATTAAAGAAATCGAACGTTTGACCGCACAGCGTCCGATTATGGTGAAGCGGACAGTGTCAATGATTGAAACAGCGAAAAAGATGCTCCATTCAGACTTAAGTGTAGCGGAACGACTTGTTTTAGAAAAGTATGTGTCTGCTATTGAAGGTCCGTCCCTCATAAGCAAAAGCATTGTCCAGCCGGGTGAATACCGTAAGAAGCTTATGAGTCTGTCTAAGGAAGAACTGGAGAAGGAAGCTGTTGCCTTTGCGCAGTCCATGCGTGAAACGGGGCTTGTCGCTCCCCAGCATGCGATACTACTAAGGTTCCTGAGCAGAAAGGTTCAAGAGCTTGTTCCGGCTGCCCTTCAGTTAAACGACAAAGGAAAAGCAAACCTAGACGAACATGCGGAGCTCGTATTCCAGCTGATTAAAGTGGCGATCTATCCAGCCACAAAGCAATCGGTTTATGGACTCGCCCTTATGCTTGAGCGGGGTGTATTATCTTCCTCTCCTGTATCACCGGGATTGAAAAGGCTGATAGAGCTTGATATTCGACCGGAAGTACGGAAGACGCTCCTTAATTCGTGTAAAGCTGGAGACGGAATTACAGCAAATTCTGTCCTTCTGGCCGGTGTCATCAATGTCCTCGGTCAACCGATCGGGATTGGCCAAGGCTTAAACCCGACTTGTCAAACAGCGCGGGGGATCAGCCTTTGGGCACAGCATGCTCCTGGGTACTTACTCGAACTGATTCCACGGGCAGCGAGGGACGGAGATATCGATATAATGTTTGAAGGAACGCCGGTCCATTCGAAAGAATTAAGTGGAGGGCTGGCGCCTGAGCTTCATCAAGAGCTTGATCCTGTGTCACTTGTTCTCGTTCCTCATCTTGACCGTATTTATAGTGAGATGATGAGACGTGTATCGCTTAGAGGGGAAGATGGACACCGCTGGGTGAATCCGGAATTTTATGGAGATTGGGTTCAAAAAGGGTTTAGCACAGTCATTGATTCACTAACAGGCCTCATTTCTGACTATCCGGGATTCGTTCGCCTATTCTATGCCACTCACCACCCGGAATACAATGATGACTACGGATTGATCTATCCGAATCCAGTCGGGATCTTCATCACAAATGTTCATGGAAAGCTCCTTGGCTTCCATGCCGTTTCGATTTTGAGAATCACCCAGGATCCCAAGGGCGAATACCGGATCTATTTTTATAATCCGAATAATGATGGATCACAGAACTGGGGGCAGGGCATCGAACCTTCCGTCATGGAAAACGGGGAACTGGAAGGAGAATGCTCACTTCCGTTTCACGAGTTTGTTTCCCGCCTATACGCTTTCCACTACAACCCTTATGAACAGGGAGATGCCTTTGCTGTGGAAAATGAAATTGTCGATGAAATCAAAGATCTTGCCCGGGATAGCTGGGGAAGGGATTATACGTGGGTTTGAATCAGTTTCATGGCGTTAAGCACCGTTATTGCTTAACGCTTTTTTTGCTGCCCGATGCCAGTCGATTTTTCGTGTTTTGCATGATTATGTATTCAGTAGCCATACTAAATACTGGAGGTGGAATAGATGAGAGATCATAAGAAACCTGAAGAGTTACGAATGGACACGCCGTTAAACCCGGAATTCACTTTGAATAATGAGGTTCGAAATCCCAGTCAAGTCTATGTTCCGGGAGAGTCTGTGGAGGAACATCATGCAGTAGAGGAAGGAAACGGGTTCATGGCAGAAAAGGAAATCGGACAATCCAATGAAAATGGGTAGGAGATGATAAGAATGAATACGAAAGAATTTCCCGTAGCGGACCTGTCTGAAGATACCTTGAATATAGTGAGAAACATGGAAAGTGAACTTCGCCAGCAAACGGAAGAGGATATTATTCTAATCGCTTATAAGAATGGTGGTGAAACGATTGAAGGAAGAAGATAAAGTGAAAAAAGGAAATAAAGACATGCCCGATTTCAAACAGTTAAACGACCGTGTCATCGCAGAGGAACCGAAAGGACCATTTCTCGCCATCAAAACAAATATGGATACAGCAGGAGTCAAGGATAATCCGTATGCGTCTGAAAATGCAGATCCTGAACAAGATGAGAAATTACAGCAATTTTTCGAGGATGAAGAATTATAAGCAAATAGTGTCATGAGCAGTACATAAAAAAGCGCCAATCCGAAAGTGACTGGCGCTTTTTTGATATGATTATTAATTGAAAATTACATCTTTTCAATAAAGGAAAAAGGACTATACTAAAGAGGAAGAATAAAACAAACTGAAAAAGGCAAACTTGTTGAAAAGCAAGGACTGAAAAAGCTATCGGCCTGCCCGTCTTTCGAATGGCCGCCAAGCTGCCAGGCTCCTCACAAGAGTCAAGGCTCAAGAAGAGGAGAATGAAAGATGAATAGAATATGGAAGATGAGTATTTGTCTGATCCTGTTGAGTATCAATTCTTACCAATCAAATGAAAAGGCAGCTGGTATGGACGTGAGAGGGAAAAGCACGTGGCTTTGGAATACGGTTGACATCGTCGGACATAAAGAAGAAATCATCGGATTTTTTAAAGTTCATGGAGTAGATGAAGTGTATCTGCAAGTGAACCCGAACATAGAGAAGGAACACTATCAACTATTTATTCAAATGGCGACTTTAGAAAATATACACGTGTACGCCTTGGACGGGGCTCCAAAATGGGCGACCGTAAAAGGACAATCCGCCCTCATTGCTTTTTTTGATTGGCTGGAGGAATACCAGTTTGAAACGAGTGAGGATCAAAGATTTACCGGTGTTCATTTGGATGTGGAGCCTTACCTTTTATCCGGATGGTCAACCGCCTACGGCAAGACGGTGTTGAATTATCAGAAGATGGTGAATGAAGCAGTGATTCGATCTGATTCGCTTCAGCTTCCATTAGGGATGGATATTCCATTTTGGTTTGATGGGAAAACATTTAACAATGAATTAGGAAAAGGTAACCTTGCTCAGTGGGTGATTGGGAGGACGGATGAAGTTGGTGTTATGGCATACCGGGATCTGGCGAATGGGGAGAATGGAATCATTGAACTTGTCAGGAATGAGATGGAATTTGCCCAGGCTGCAGGGAAAAAGGTGAAGGTAGGAGTGGAAACAGCTCCATCTGCTGAAGGGGAATTCCTGACATTTCATGAAAATGGAGAGCAAATCATGCTTGCTGAACTTGCTCTTGTTGATGCCCAGTATGGTACATATTCTTCCTATAATGGAATCGCAGTTCATCATCACAGAAGCTGGAAGGATCTATCTGAATAGAGACAAAGAAGAAATGAGGAATGAAAGATGCCGAAAGTAGCCTTGGTTGAAGGATCCACTGGATTGGTTGGTTCACACCTGATTGAAATACTCATCAAGAGTCCCGAGTATAAAAAAGTGATTTCGTTCGTGAGAAGAAGCAGCGGGGTGAAGCATGAGAAGTTGGATGAACGAATCATCCCATTCGATCAGATGAAGCTCCTGCCCCACGAGGAAATCGACGATGTATTTTGTTGTCTTGGAACGACCATCAAGAAGGCGCAGACGAAGGAAGCATTTAGAAAGGTAGATTACGAATACCCCGTTCAGCTAGGAAACCTCGGTAAGGACCATGGGGCCAAACAATATATGGTCATATCAGCTATTGGGGCGAGCTCCGGTTCACCGTTCTTTTATAGTAAGGTGAAAGGGGAGCTCGAGGAAGACTTAATAGCCCTGAATTATCCTGCCCTGCACATTTTCAGGCCATCCCTTCTTTTAGGGGAAAGAGATGAATTCCGCCTTGGGGAAAAAGCGGGAGAAATCTTTTCCAGAGCCATCCGCCCGGTAATGGTAGGTAAGTTAAAAAAGTACAGAAGCATCTCAGGTGGTCAAGTGGCTTATGGAATGTACCGTGCCGCCAATGGCCATGTCAGTGAAAAAGTAACCTTCCATGAATCGGATCAAATTCAGCAGCTGTAAAAAGAGGAGGATAAAATGAAGAGAGTACTTAGGGGACATCATCTTCTTTGCACCCACGGATTTAAAGGCATGGGGTATAGTCCTGATTTTGTAAACGTTATGACGGAAATAGTGGGAGAAATACGAAATGATGAAAGGGATCTTCCCATTCAGGTCGTTCAAGCCTTTGATGACGCCTGTCAAGCATGTCCACATAAAGGGAAAACAGTATGTGAAAAAAGTGAAAACTCCAATGATCATGTTCTATCATTAGATAGCCGTGTCCTCCGGCATTTAGAGCTGAAACACGGGGAAACCTATATGAAATCAGATCTGATTATCCGAACGGCTAATAAAGTGAAACCTGAGGATCTTGATCATCTATGTAAAGGCTGCTCCTGGCTTGAATATGGGGTCTGTAAGGAAGGGATCGGGAAGCTGAGAGAAAAAGTTCTGGCTTAAGAGAAGGCTCTCTTACTACTTTCTCCTATAAAATAAAAAAGACCCGCATTTGAGCTAAGCGGGTCTTTCGGGTCAGAATGCATAAAAATGTCTCAAGGCATTCACGAGATGCTTCAGCGATGGGTCCTCTTCAAGATTCACAATCATTCCTTTAATGACGACCTGCCGGGTTTCCTCTTTTTGAATTTCCTCTTGAATGACTTCCAGAGAAATTTTGGTATTTTCATCCTCTGCTACTTCACGTGCATCCTCGATCATATGAACAAGTGTAGACTCATTGATCCTGTTAGATAAAGTGAAATCCTTCACCAGATCCTCCACTTTTTCAAAGGAAAGAACAGGCTGATCCCCGCTTTTTAGTAAGCCTTCCACTAAATCATCCGTACGTTTCAATATGAATCGGGACAAATAGGCAAAATCCAATTCGATTTTATCAAGCATCACCAATTCTAAATAAGAATGGAAAAAACCTTGAATCATCATAGTGATATCCCAGAAGTAGGGTTCGATTTTTTTTCCGTAAATCCCATATAATCTTTTTTTATAATAACGATGGGTGTCCATTTTCATTTCACTGAGGAGATCATGGATTTCATCGTTAAACGGCATGGCGTTCTCTCTGATCTGCATAATGATAAACTCTTTATGTTTACAGATTTCAATAAGCTGGCATTCTAATTGCTTTTGGAATTTTTCATAAGGAGGCAGATCCTCGTTTTCAATCTCATTCACTTTAGCTGTGATCATTTTAAAATAGTATTTCATGATAGCCAATAGAAGGGCTTCCTTTGACTTGAAATACAAATAGAATGCACCTTTAGATATTTCACACTCGTTCACGATTTCTTGCACCGAGGTGGCGTTAAACCCTTTCGTGGCAAACAGCTTAATCGATGTTTCAATAATTAATTTCTCTTTTTCCTTCATGCTTTCCTCTCCTTGATAAACTCCTTGACTCTATTATGACCGATTGGTCACAATAAATAAACCTTTAATTTTATAACTATATTGACTTATGACTGTACGGTCAGTTATATTAGATTGTGTTATGACTAGTCGGTCAGAAAATGAGAGAAGGGACGAATAAAGAGTGAATAGTATTATTAATTTCGTACTCAAGAATAAGTTTGCCGTATGGTTAATGACCATCATCGTCATTATTGCTGGCTTATATTCAGGATTTAATATGAAACTCGAAACCTTGCCAAATATTAATACACCGATTGTAAGTGTTACGACGGTGTACCCTGGAGCTACGCCTGAAGATGTAGCAGAAAAGGTATCAGAACCAATTGAAAAACGTTTGAAGAATTTAAATGGAGTTAATGTTGTCAGCTCCACGTCTTATCAAAATGCTTCAGCCGTTCAGATAGAATACAAGTTTTCGAAAGATATGGACGAAGCAAAGACTGAAGTGGAAGATGCTCTTTCGGATCTCTCTTTTCCAGAAGGGGTCAATGAACCGGAAGTCTCAAGACTGAGCTTTAACGCTTTCCCGATCATTGCGCTGAGTGTTGCAAATGAAGACCAATCTTTAGCTGAATTAACATCAACAGTTGAAGAAGCCATCGTACCACAACTTGAAGGAGTGGACGGGGTAGCATCTGTTCAAGCTTCAGGTCAACAAGTTCAAGAAGCACAAGTCGTTTTCGATCAAGAAAAGCTTGCTCAATACGGCTTAACCGAAGAAACGGTCCAAAATATGATCAAAGGGTCTGATGTGACAGCACCATTAGGGCTTTACACGTTTAAAGACAGTCAGAAATCTGTGATGGTTGATGGAAATATCACAACGATCGAAGATTTGAAAGAGATGAAGATCCCTGTGACACCTTCAGCTGGGAGTATGGAAGCGCCGCAAGGACAACAGCCTGGTGGTCAAGCTTCTCAAGGTCCACCTGTAGAAACGCCTCAGGCTCAGGAAGCACCTGCGGGGATGAAGATCCCAACCGTACAACTATCAGACATTGCTGATATCGAGCTGAAAGGGAAAGCCGAATCCATTTCCAGAACCAATGGGAAGGAATCCATCGGACTTCAAGTGGTGAAAACAGCAGATGCCAATACAGTAGACGTTGTGAATGCCGTAAAAGAAGAAGTGAAAGCTTTTGAAAAAGAGTTGGACGGGGTTGAAATCATCTCTACCTTTGACCAAGGAGAACCGATTGAAGAGTCTGTCAGCACCATGCTGAATAAAGCTTTATTCGGTGCCATATTTGCCGTCATCATCATTCTGTTATTCTTGCGGGATATTAAATCGACGTTAATCTCGGTCGTATCGATTCCATTATCGCTGTTAATCGCGATATTGCTCTTAAAACAAATGGACATTACATTGAATATCATGACCCTTGGAGCGATGACTGTAGCCATCGGACGGGTAATCGATGACTCCATTGTAGTAGTAGAAAATATCTATAGAAGAATGTCACTGAAAGGTGAACTGCTTAAAGGAAAAGAATTGATCCGGGAAGCAACAAAGGAAATGTTCGTTCCGATCGCGTCTTCCACGATTGTAACGATCGCTGTGTTCCTTCCGTTAGGATTGGTTCAAGGGATGATTGGGGAACTATTCCTTCCATTCGCCTTGACGATCGTGTTTGCCCTATTGGCTTCACTTCTTGTGGCAGTAACGATTGTACCGATGCTTGCTCACTCGATGTTTAAAAAAGGTGTCGGGAAGAAGCATGTGGAAAAGCAAAGCCGTTTAGCGATTTGGTACAAAGGCGTATTAAATTGGACGCTGAACCATAAAATCATCACGTCACTCCTGGCTGTCGCGATGCTTGTCGGAAGCTTGTTCCTGGTGCCGCTCATCGGTGTGAGCTTCCTGCCATCAGACGAAGAAAAAATGATCATGGCCACGTATAAACCGGAACCTGGTCAAACTGAAGAAGATGTAAATCAAATCGCTCAAGAAGCTGAAAAGTATTTCCAAGGACGTAAAGGGACTGAAACGATTCAGTACTCGGTTGGCGGGGAAAACCCGATGAGTCCGGGAAGCTCAAACAATGCAATATTCTATGTTCAATACAGCGATGATACAGAGAATTTCTCTGAAGAAAAAGAACAAGTCATTAAAAAACTTCAAGAAACAACAGATAAAGGGGAATGGGCTTCACAAGACTTCTCCGCAAGTGCCGGCAGCAATGAAATTGTCGTGTACGTGTACGGTGAAACCCTGAAAGAAATCGAACCTGTCGTAAACGATATTCAAGCTATGATGGAAGATAAAAAAGATTTCAAAAAAGTAGGATCAAGTATCTCTGAATCGTACGATGAGTATTCGTTCATTGCAGATCAGGAAAAATTGAGTGAGCTTGGCCTTACAGCAGGTCAAATCGCCATGGAACTTGGTCAGACACGTCAACGTCCCGTCCTCACCACCATTGAAAAGGATGGAGAAGAGGTAAATGTCTATTTAGACGTTGAGAAAGAAGAGTACGAAAGCATCAACGACTTGACGGACAAAACGATTCAATCTCCACTGGGCATTGAAGTTCCGATTAAAGACGTCGTTGAAGTGCAGGAAGGTAAGACATCCGATACTGTTTCACGACGCGACGGAAAAGTATTTGCTCAAGTAAGCGGAGAATTAAAATCGGATGATGTATCAAAAGCTTCGCAAGCCATTCAAAAAGAAGTCGAAGAGCTTGATTTGCCAGCCGGTATCAACGTAGACATGGGTGGAGTAACAGAAGATATCCAGGAATCCTTCACACAACTGGGATTAGCGATGCTTGCAGCCATTGCCATTGTGTACTTGATCCTCGTGATCACATTCGGCGGAGGGCTTGCACCATTTGCCATTTTGTTCTCGCTGCCATTTACGATCATCGGGGCATTGGTTGGACTATTGATCGCAGGAGAAACAATCAGTATTTCCTCCATGATTGGTGCCCTCATGCTGATTGGTATCGTTGTAACCAACGCAATCGTCCTGATCGACCGGGTGATTCATAAAGAAAACGAAGGTCTATCCACAAGGGAAGCTTTACTGGAAGCCGGCGCCACCCGACTTCGCCCGATCCTTATGACAGCAATTGCGACAATCGGGGCACTGTTCCCATTGGCATTAGGTCTTGAAGGAAGTGGATTGATCTCGAAAGGACTTGGCGTAACCGTGATTGGCGGTCTGACAAGTTCGACACTATTAACACTTGTCGTTGTGCCGATCGTGTATGAAATCCTGATGAAAATGAAAGGGAAGATTGGTCGACGGAAGCGAAAGGCAGTAAAAGAGTAAGTTGAGGAAGGCAGTCCTGTTGCGGGGCTGCTTTTTTGTAGTTTTTTTATATGGGGTTTGGGGTATTTTTGGGGGTTTGTTCACAATTTGGCACAAGTTTGATGGAAAGTGGCACAAGTTTTGCCGAAAGTGGCACCAGTTTACCCCAAACTGGCACAACAAGCACCTGTCATACCTTCCAAAAAAGAAAATACCTGCGTTGTTTACGTAGAAGAGAGGCAATTCTTGATGAAATGACAAAAAAACCACGTCATCATCACGATTGCAAAAACTTTCCGGCACTTTTTAAACTTTTCTAAAAATTGTATTGATTCCATCAAAAGTCTGGACTATAATAACATTAACGAAAGCGCTTTCGATGAAGAGGAGATAACAATGGTTACAATCTATGACTTAGCAAAACGGACTGGTTTTTCCAGTACGACAGTTTCTAAAGCTCTCAATAATTACACAGATGTGAGTCAGAAAACGAAACAAAAAATCCTGGAGGCAGCAGCTGAAATGGGGTATTTACCAAATGCCCACGCCCAGTCTTTATCGACAAAAAAATCCTGGACGATCGGAGTAATGTTCGCTGAGGACAACGAGGTCGGGATGAAACATCCTTTCTTTAGCGCCCTCATTGAAAGTTTTCGAAAGCATGTAGAACGGGAAGGCTATGATTTAATCTTTGCTTCTCGGAATCTACGAAATCGGGATACTAGTTATTTAGAACATTTTATGTACCGTGCCGTGGATGGTATCGTCGTGATTTGTTCAGATCCTAACGACCCGCAGGTTCAAGACATGATCAATAATCATGTGCCGATTGTCGTGATTGATATGAGCAATCAGAACTGCAGCGTCGTCTATTCCGATAACATCGAGGGAGGAAGGCTTGCCGTAAACTATCTTCATTCATTGGGCCATACAAGAATCGCTCATATATCAGGAGATCCAAAGATCGATGCAGGAGCACAAAGGATTAAAGGGTTTTCTAAGGCCATGAATGATTTAAACCTTCCGATTCATCAAGAATACCTTGTGAATGGCGGATTATTTTCCATTCAAGAAGGTAGGGCAGCAATGGAGTCCCTCCTGGAACTGGAAACCACACCTACCGCTGTTTTTGTAGCAGGTGACCATATGGCCATTGGAGCAATGGAAGCCATTAAAGAAAAGGGATTAAAAATACCGGAAGATATCTCGATCATCGGGTATGATGACATTGAAATGTCAGCCTATGTCACTCCGAAACTAACCACAGTCAGACAAGACACGGATAGAATCGGTGCTCGGGCAGGACAGTTACTAATTAAACAGATGATTCAAAAAAAGAAACTCATAACAACGGAAATCATTCCAGTAGAACTAATCATCAGAGAATCATGTACATCACCAAAAAAAGAAAAAAAGAATTAATTTTTATTTTTTAGTAATTCCGAAACCGGTTTCGGAATTTTTATAAGAAATGAATCGAAACCGCTTTCGAAACTATATTGTTGAAAAAGAACAAAGGGGGATAATGATGAAAAAGTTTTTAGCAATATTTATGACGCTTGTACTGCTGGCAGGGGTGTTGTCAGCTTGCTCCGGAGATTCCAAATCATCAGGTGATTCTAAATCAAGTAAAGATGTAGATTTGAAGATTTGGTCATTCACGGATGAATTAAAGAAACCCATTACGAAATTTGAAGAGAAAAATGGTGTGAAAGTAGAGTTGACGATTGTTCCGATTGCCGACTACCCGACAAAATTAAAGCCTGTTCTTGAAAGCGGAGTAGGGGCGCCGGATGTATTCACTGGCGAAATTGCATTCCTTAAGCAATGGGTAGATGCAGGGTATTGGGAGAACTTATCAGAGGACCCATACAATGTAGACGAAATCAAAGATAAATATGTTCCTTACGTATTTGACTTAGGTAAAGATAAAGACGGAAATGTAAGAGCTCTATCATGGCAAACGACGCCAGGGGGAGTTTTTTATAAGAGAAGTATCGCTAAAGAGGTACTTGGTACAGATGATCCAACTGAAGTAGGCAACATGCTTAACTCCATGGACAATGTATTCAAAGTAGCAGAGAAGATGAAGGAAAAAGGCTACAGCATGTTCCCTGATGAAGGGTCCATCCGCTGGTTCTCGCAAGGAGACAATCCACAACCTTGGGTGAACGACAAGAATGAGTTAAAGCTGACTGAACAGAAGATCGAGTTTATGGATTATGCTAAAAAACTCCGTGAGAACAGCTATACGGCACTTGCTCCTGAGTGGTCTCCATCGTGGTTCGAAGCAATGGATAAGCCAATCAAGGTAAAAGAAAACGGTAAAGAGAAAGAAACCCAAGTATTCTCGTATGTTCTTCCTACATGGGGTCTTCACAGCGTTCTGAAAACAAACGTGAAGGAATCTGCTGGGGACTGGGCAGTAACGAATGGACCAAGCCCATACTTCTGGGGTGGAACATGGTTAGGGGTTTACGAAAAGTCAGAGAACAAAGAGCTTGCGTATGACTTTGTAAAAATGATGACTCAAGAAGATGAGTTCCTGACAGATTGGGCAAAAGAAACAGGGGATGTTCTGTCCTACCTGCCTGTAACAAACGAAATCAAGGATGATTTCAGTGACGAATTCCTTGGCGGTCAAAATAACTATCAATTCTTCCTTGAGCAAGCGAAAGAAATCGAGCCTGGCATTGTAACAAAATACGACCAGCAGCTTGATACGTTCTATGGAAACGCTGTTCAGCAGTACGTAGACGGGAAGAAATCCAAAGAAGAAGCCATTCAAGAATTCTATAAAAAAGCACAAAACGCATATCCGGACATAAAAGTACCAAAAAATTAACACGTAAAAATCAAGGGCAAGTGGCATGGACCATGCCACTTGCCCAATCTACTAACAACTAAGGGGGGCTGGGGAATGAAGAAATTAGACCGATATGGTTATGTATTTATTGCCCCGTTTTGGATCATCTTTTTGATATTTAGTATTTATCCCGTTGCGCTTACTTTCTACTACAGCTTTACGAACTATTCAGGGAGCGGGACAGCAGAGGTTGTCGGTCTTGCAAACTATACCCGTTTACTCTCGGACAGTTATTTTGTGGAAGCATTTTTTAACACATGGAAAATATGGGGAATAAACTTTGCCCTGCAAATTGGTCTTGCCCTTGTACTCGCATTAATCTTCTCTGATATGAGAATGAAGTTGAAAGGTTTGGCATTTTTCAGATCGATCTTTTATTTACCTAATTTAATCACGATTAGTTCAGTCGCTCTGCTGTTTGGTATCTTGCTGGACTGGCAGCATGGATCATTAAATATGATTCTATTAAATATAGGTCTTATATCAGAACCGATTAATTGGCTGAACGAGCCCGCGACTGCCCAGCTTTCTGTATCCCTGATCCTAACCTGGATGTGGTTCGGCCATTCGTTCATTGTTGTCATGGCGGGTGTTTCCGGTATATCGAAAGACTATTATGAGGCTGCATTGATCGATGGAGCCAACAGGTGGCAGACGTTTACGAAAATCACGATACCTTTATTGAAACCCATCTTACTCTATATCATGATCACATCCCTGATCGGCGGCCTTCAGCTGTTTGATCTGCCGATGCTTCTGACAGACGGAATCGGTTCCCCGGATGGATCACTGAACACGATGGTTCTGTATCTGTACAATCAAGCGTTCAAGTTTAACAATTATGGATATGCATCAGCTGTTGCATATGGATTGTTTGTCATCACCCTGATCTTTTCAGCGATTGTCTTTAAAGGGATGTACGGAAATGAACGCAAACAAGCAAGGAGGGTGTAAAGCATGTTGGGAAAAACAGCCGTTGAAAAAAATGTACAGTCCCAGAAGGCAGAAAAATCAAAGCCTGAACTTCTGCCACATGAGTCCAAACTAAAGACCAGAAATACCATTGTGAAGAGCATCATTTATACCCTGCTTGTGTTGATGGCAATTGTTTGCTTCATCCCATTCCTGATGATGCTTGTGAATGCAACAAGATCAAATGAAGCAATTCTTTCAGGATTCACCTTGCTCCCAGGCAGTTCCTTAGTCGAAAACTATGCCAATATGATGGAGTACGTAAATATTTGGTCGGGTTTCAAGAATAGTCTGATCATCTCTGTCCTCACAACCGTATTATCAGGATATTTCTCAGCGTTGACTGCATATGGATTTGCATTTTACACATTCAGAGGGAAAAATTTCTTATTCGTCTTCATGCTTGTGATGATGATGGTTCCAGGACAATTGGGTCTTATCGGCTTTTATGAATTAAGTAAGAACCTTGGGATATTAGATACCTTCATCCCGCTGATCGTACCTACCATTGCAAGTCCGTTTGTTGTGTTCTTCCTAAGACAATACATCAAAACGACCCTGCATCCGAGTTTAATCGAGGCTGCCCGTATCGACGGTGCAAGTGAGTTCAAGATTTTCCATACAGTGGCGATTCCGATCATGATGCCGGCTGTTGCAACGATGTCGATTTTCACGTTCATCGGCTCATGGAATAACTACATCATGCCACTCGTGATACTGTTCTCACCTGAGAAATATACGTTGCCAGTATTAATGGGATTCTTGAAAGGATCTCAAGTGGCACAAAATTTAGGATCGATGTATTTAGGTATCGCGATTTCAGTGGTCCCTATCATGATTGCATTCCTATTTCTATCAAAATATATCGTCAACAGCATCTCAGCAGGATCGATCAAAGAATAAAGGAGAGAAAAACATATGCATTTCGATAAAACATTTACCTTTGGAACCGCAACATCATCGTATCAAATTGAAGGGGCACATCAGGAAGGGGGAAGAACACCGTCCATTTGGGATATGTTCTGTGACATTCCAGGGAAAGTATACAAGCAGCATAATGGTGATGTCGCGTGTGATCACTATCACCGGTTTGAAGAAGACATCCAGCATATTAAACGCCTTGGAGTGGATACGTATCGTTTCTCCATTGCCTGGCCGAGGGTCTTTCCTGAAAAGGGGAAATACAATCAGGAAGGTATGGATTTTTATAAAAAGCTCGCGAGAAGACTTCAAGAAGAAGGAATCAAACCTGCTGTTACGTTGTATCATTGGGACTTACCGGTTTGGGCTCATGAAGAAGGCGGATGGGTGAATCGTGAATCCGTACAATGGTTCTTGGAATATGCAAGAGCATGCTTCACAGAACTTGATGCGGTCGTTGATTCATGGATCACCCATAATGAGCCTTGGTGTGCAGGTTTCCTAGGCTATCATCAAGGGGTCCATGCTCCTGGTCATACCAATATGGATGAAGCAGTAAAAGCGGTCCACCATATGCTGCTATCTCACGGAAAAGCGGTTGAGATGCTGAAGAAAGAATTCCAGTCCCAAACCGATATCGGTATTACACTGAACCTATCACCGGTGTATCCAAATACGGATTCCGTGAACGATGCTTTAGCTGCCAATAATGCAGATGGTTATTCGAATCGCTGGTTCCTTGACCCTGTATTCAAAGGCGAATATCCAAAAGACATGATGAATTTGTTCTCAAAATACGTCCATTCCTATGACTTTATCAAACCAGGGGATATGGAACTGATTTCAACGGAATGTGATTTCTTCGGGATCAACTACTACAGCCGTGGGATCGTGGAGTTCAGTGCAGCCCATGACTTTATGCACAAAGGAGCCTACTCCGATTATGAGAAAACAGGGATGGGCTGGGATATCGCGCCCAATGAATTCAAAGACCTCATCCGCCGCCTGAGACAGGAATATACGGATCTGCCAATCTATATCACGGAAAACGGAGCGGCGTATGACGATGTATTGGAAAATGGAAGAGTTCATGATCACGAACGTGTTAATTATTTAAATCTTCACCTTCAAGCAGTTTCTGACCTTAATGAGGAAGGCATGAACATCCAGGGTTATTATTTATGGTCACTGATGGATAATTTTGAGTGGAGCTTTGGTTATGATAAGCGGTTTGGCATCCTTTATGTCGACTTCGATACACAGGAGCGAATTTGGAAGGACAGCGCCTTCCGATACGCTGAAATCATCCGGGATCATAAAGAGAAGCATGGCCATCATACAAATGCTGAGGAAGTTGCACAATGAATGCGAAGCAAGTAAAGGTAATTTTGACAGCCAAAGAAACAGGAGATCGGTTCTCTGAAAAAGAACCGGTTTCTTTTTCTGCAGGTCAGGCTTCTACCCATATACAGCTTGATCCAGAATGTAAATATCAGGAAATGTTGGGGTTTGGCGGTGCATTCACAGAAGCGGCGGCTCACAGCCTTTCCCTCATCAGCCCTGAGAAAAGGAAAGAGATCATTCACCGCTACTTCGATCCGATAGAAGGCTTGGGCTATCGCTTAGGAAGGACACATATCAATAGCTGTGATTTCTCATTAGGGAACTATTCGTATGTGGAAGAGGGAGATACGTCGTTAGAAAGCTTTTCCATCGAACGGGAGAAGAAGCTTGTGATTCCTCTTATTCAAGAGGCGATGGAAGTGGCTGATGAAGAGCTTTCCATTGTAGCTTCACCCTGGAGTCCGCCGTCATGGATGAAGACGAACGGCGAAATGAACAATGGCGGAAAACTTTTATCAGAATATGAATCTGTTTGGGCTGATTATTATTCAAAGTATATAGAGGCGATGGAAGAAGAGGGGATCCGGATCTGGGGAGTAACGATCCAAAATGAACCCGAAGCAAAGCAGGTTTGGGATTCTTGTCTATATACGGGAGAAGAAGAGCGCGACTTCATCAAAAACCATTTAGGTCCGTCCCTGGCGGAAAATGGCCATGATGATGTGAAGGTCATCATATGGGATCATAATCGTGATGTGATTTATGAGCGTGCCCATGCTGTGTTATCTGATCCTGAAGCAGCTAAATACGTCTGGGGAACAGGTTTGCACTGGTATGTATCCGAGGAGTTTGAAAATCTCTCTAAAGTGCATCATGCTTTTCCGGACAAGCATCTGATTTTTACAGAAGGGTGCATGGAAGGAGGGGTCCAAGTAGGTTCATGGGATACCGGTGAGAGGTATGGCAGAAATATCATCGGTGACTTGAACAATTATCTTGAAGCCTGGATCGATTGGAATCTGGTATTGAATGAAGAAGGCGGACCCAATCATGTAGGGAACTATTGTGATGCGCCGGTCATCGTAGATACCACTAAAGATGAAGTTCACTATAACAGCTCTTATTACTACATCGGTCATTTTAGTAAATATATCAAAGCGGGAGCGAGACGTATTGGGTGTCATGTTTCAAATGACTCTGTATTGGCTACTTCCTTTGAAAATCCAGATGGGGAGATTGTAGTGGTTGTGATGAATGCGAATAGTGGGGATGAAGAAATTTCACTTTCCTGTGCCGAGGGATCGATGACTACTACGCTCCCTTCTCACTCTATAGCTACATTCATTATTAGATAAAAGATTGAAAGCAGTCCTGGAGAGGGCTGCTTTTTGTTTTGAAAATAGATAGCCTAGTGGTTGTTCGGTTTGTTCACAATTTGGCACGAGTTTCCCCGAAAGTGGCACAACAAATCGAAAAAGTGGCACGAGTTTGCCTGAAAGTGGCACAACAAACGGCCAAACTGGCACAACTTTGCTTGAAAGTGCCGCAACAAACGCCAAAAATGCCGGAACAAACGCCAAAAGTGCCGCAACAACCTCACAACCGTCCCCTCACCCTCAAAAAATACCCCTCAGGACCATTCTAAAGCGAATGACAAAACCGATAAAAAAGCACTAACTCCATCATCGACAGGCACCCCTTCACATATTACCGGGACAACCATCATAGAATAGACCATCTAAAACAAAGGCAGGGTGCAAACATATGAGTTTGTTTTTAAGGGGTACGTTGGTGCTGGTGGTGACGGCTTTTTTAGGTGAGTGTTTGGAGTTTGTGATTAATATGATTTTGGCTCGTGAGCTTGGGGAAGCAGGTCTTGGCACATATATGTCGATCCTGCCGACTGTGTTTCTGATTGTGATTTTATCAAGCATGGAGCTGCCGATCAGTCTTTCCAAGTTCTTTGCCGAACGGGAAGAAAAGTATCATCGGGGCATGCTTCATTATGCTTTTCGATTTGCAGTCATCACGACGTGCATGCTCTTAATTCTTATGGTCCTTATATATGCCTGGACTCCTTTGTTCGAGGGATACCATCCAGGGATTCGCTGGCTCATCTTGATTGTGATTCCCATTGTTGCGTTTACCTCGATTACGAGAGGGTATTTTATGGGGATCCAGCAGATGGGCAAAATTGCAGTGGCTAATTTTCTGCGTAAAGGCATTCAGCTATTTTTATTAGTTTCGATCTATAATTTTCTCTCGTTTGGTATCAACACGTCAATCTTCATAGCCCTTGGGACACTGATTGCCAGTGAAGCGGTCGTTTTTGTTTATTTAATTCATGCTTACGTTCTCGAGATTAGGGGTAAAAGAAAGAAGAGCCATTCTACATTATCAACAATTGAAATGAGAAAGTCAGTATTATCTGTATCGATACCGACGACCGTGTTGCGAATTTTCCACGCTCTCACCCATGCGGTTCAGCCATTTTTGATCAAATGGGCGCTAGTTCTTTCAGGTATGGGAGCTCTGGAAGCGAATGAGCATTTCGGGATGCTGGCTGGTATTGCCCTTACCATCGGCTTCTTCCCATCATTTATTGCCTTTTCGATGTTAATCGTGTTAATTCCGACTGTATCGGAAAAAGTATCATCAAAGGACTTTGATGGGATCCTGACCCATCTTAAGCAAGTCATGTGGATTACATTAGGATATGGGATTCCTGCCGTATTCATATACTATTTGCTTGGGGATTATATTACAGAAACGTTCTTTCATTCTATGGCATCGGCCTATTATTTGAAGCTGCTCTGGCCGTATTTTCTGTTTCATTTCCTGGTGTTTCCACTCCAAGCCTTTTTGATCGGACTGGGATTGGTGAAAGATGCCCTCCTTCATACCATATGGTCGAGTGTATTTTCTTTTACACTGATATACTTGCTCGGATCCCGTTATGGAATGGAAGGAGTCATTCTTGGCATGAATGCGGGAGCCGTTCTGATCACCATGCTTCATTATTTTACGATCTGCAGAGAATTGGAAACGACTCTCTGGTTAAAATCGGCAATTAAAATGTAAACTATAAAAAACACAATGTGCCCTTTTGAACCTCTTTGTTTTGCACAAAGAGGGACAAATCTTTTATCCTGGAAACACGTACATACTATCTACTGTTATGATGGCTGATTTCATAACCTTCAAAGGAGAAAGCTATGATCGATTCTATTTTATTCAACATCATGTTAGTCGGAGTACTCGGGATCGCTTCCCAGTGGATCGCCTGGAGATTCAGGCTTCCTGCCATCGTCGTCATGTCGATTGTCGGATTGCTGGTGGGTCCTATATTTGGTCTCATTAATCCAAAGGACGATTTTGGTGAAGTCTTTAAACCCATTATATCCATGGCAGTTGCCATCATCCTTTTTGAAGGAAGCTTAAATCTTAATTTTCGAGAGGTAAAGGGATTAGGCAAGCCTTTATTTAGAATTGTGACCTTTGGAGCTTTACTCGCTTGGATATTAGGTTCACTCGGTGCTCACTATGTAGCCGGTTTGTCCTGGGCTGTGTCCTTTGTGATTGGTGGATTATTCATCGTAACCGGTCCAACCGTTATCCTGCCGCTGCTCAGACAGGCGAAGCTGAAACCAAGACCGGCAGCTATCCTGAAATGGGAAGGGATCGTCGTAGATCCTTTCGGTGCACTGCTTGCCGTTTTTGCTTTTGAAATTATTAATTTTCTTATAAGCGATGATGTCACGGGATTAACTTTATTACTCTTCTTTGCAGCTTCCCTATTTGCAGTGGTCTTTGGATGGGCCCTGGGGAAATTCACAGGATTTATATTTGAAAATGGACATGTGCCTGAGTTCCTGAAATCACCTGTTGTCTTTGCACTTGTACTTGCCTGCTTCACGATTTCAGATCAGATCACCCACGAGACAGGACTGTTAGCGGTGACCGCCATGGGGATGACGCTTGCGAATATGCATATCTCATCCATTGACGATATGCGTCACTTCAAAGAAAATATTTCGGTTCTGCTCATTTCTACGATTTTCGTCATGCTGACAGCATCGTTAACCGTAGATACGCTATTACGAATCTTTAACTGGAACATCGTCGCGTTTGTGCTTCTTATGTTATTCATTGTCAGACCATTATCGATTTGGTTATCTACGATAGGGACGGACCTCTCTAATAAGGAGAAGTTACTTGTTGGGTGGATTGCCCCAAGGGGAATTGTCGCACTGACGGTCTCAAGTTATTTTGCTTCAGTCCTATTAGAGAAAGGCTTTGAAGATGCGGCTATACTGACGTCCCTAACTTTTGCACTCGTTTTCTCTACAGTATGTGCACATGGCTTCTCCATTAAATGGCTGGCGAAGAAATTGGACCTTGCCATTGATGAAAGACCGGGGGTTATGATTGTGGGAGGAAGTAAATTCAGTACTGAATTTGCCAAGACCCTTCAAGACCTGAAGATTCCAGTCTTAATTTCGGATTCATCCTGGCAGCGATTGTTTTCAGTCAGAAAAGCGGGAATCCCATTCTACCGTGGTGAAATCTTATCCGAACAAACGGAATACTATCTCGATATGACGCCGTATGAATACATGATTGCGGCTACGGAGCTGGATTCATACAACGCTCTGGTTTGTACGACATTTGTTCCAGAGATTGGCCGTAATAACCTGTTCCAACTGAGTCTGCGGAGCCAGAGGGACGATGATCTTGAAGACATGGTTCATACGATTGGGGGACGGATTTTATTCCAAAACCACGTAACGTGGGAAGAACTGAACAAGCGTGTTGAGAGGGGAGACGTATTCAGAAAAACGAATATTACTGAAAAGTACACCTTCGAATCTTACCTGCAGGAGCGGGATGAAAATACGTTATTGATGTTTGCCCTTAAACCTACAGGAAGAATCGAGTTCTTTACTGAAGGGACTTCTCCTAAGATTGAGCAGGGAGATGTGATAGTCAGTCTCACCCAGCCGTGTAAGGAAAAGAATAAAATTCAGGAGAAGCTTACGGTTCAACGTGAAAAAGAAATCATAAAAGCTCAAAATGAAACGAATCAAGAAAGCGCCGACTAAGTCGACGCTTTCTTTTTGCAATCCTTTATTTCTTTCCACTATATTGCTCCCCTAATAACTGTTTCACCTGATTATATGTCAGCCCTGAATGCTGATTGAGTCGTTTGACTTCATCAATATCCGTTCCGGAACGAGTGACATTCTTCTTCTGCTGGTTCATACACTACACCCCCTATCACTTAATGTAAGTCATCGGAAGGCTTCCTATACAAAAAAAAGGCCCGAGGGACGGACCTTCGTGCACATTAGGATTGTCGTGTTCTCTTGTAGACCAGGTCAAGAATGAGGATGATAACGGCGAGTGCGTAGGCAGTATAGGCATAGGTTGAGTGTTCTGCCAAGTTCTTTACTCCGATACCGACAAATGCCCAAACAAATACAAGTGGATAAAGCAAGTCATGCTGCCCGATGCGGAACCAGAACGCGAGTACCGTAGCGACAAGCAGTCCAAGATAAGCCCACACCCAT
Source organism: Rossellomorea sp. GCM10028870 (assembly GCF_042666755.1). Classification (NCBI taxonomy): domain Bacteria; kingdom Bacillati; phylum Bacillota; class Bacilli; order Caryophanales; family Bacillaceae; genus Rossellomorea; species Rossellomorea sp. GCM10028870. The sequence goes on from NZ_JBHTGN010000004.1 coordinate 213,729, forward strand.
TCAGAAATGCCGAACCCATTCCAGCCAATATCCGTTAAGTAATACGTGATATTGACAATCGTGGCAATGGAAATCCATCCTAAGTAAATGGAAAAAGGGGCTCTATCCAAGAGGGACGGACCTGTGCTCTTCACCCGTCTATAAAGGGCAATGAGAGTTGATAGGAGTCCGATCATGATAAATACGGAAACGAGAAAATAATTGTAATGCCAAACGAATATCCATGCTGAATTCAATAAGCAGCTAAGGATGAAAAGTCCGCTTGTTTCCTGATAAAGAGGGAGATCTCTTCTGTCTTTAGGGAATTGTCGGATGATCCATATCGCAAGCAGCAGATAAATCAGGCTCCAAATGGAAAAGACATACCCTGCAGGAGTAATCATGATATCAAGCCTGTCACTGATTTCCCCTGTCGATTGATTATTCAAAGGCAAAGTCACAGCCAGCGTATTCATCACGATCACTAAAGCGAATGCTAACATATTCAAGATCAGTTTCATTGCGTGTAACCCCCTGTAAGTAGTGGTGTTATATACTATTCCACTCTTATCATATTAAAAACCAAATGAAGAGAGTTAGGAAAAAAGGATTAGTGAAAGATCAGGAAGGATTTAAGGGATTTATCGAGAATTAGAAATAGGATAGGGACAATGAGAAAATTTATTAGGGGGACATTATGGACCGTACAAATCATACATATTCGGATGTTTGGGATTTGGATGTTTTTTTTCAAGGAGGAAGTGAATCACCGGAATTCAGAAGGCATCTCGATACGTTAGAAAAAAAGAAAAATGACTTTGAAGAAAATGCACTCGCTTTCCATCCGCCACAATCGGCTGGTGATGCTGACCTGGTATGGAAGCTTATAGAAGAAGCAAAAGAAGTGATGCTGTATTTGCGTCAGGCAGGTGCTTTCGTGAGCTGTCTTGAAGCTCAAAATATGCATGACAGAAAAGCAGATTCTCTCCGCGGGGAAGTCACAAGCCTGAGTGCGGACTTTTCTTCTACTTTTACAAAGTTTCAGCAGCAGCTTTCGGATTGCAGAGAGGAGGTCTGGAATGAACTGCTTCAACATGATCAACTGAGTGAAATTACATTCGTCCTCAATGAGTGGAGACAAAAAGCGAAAGATAAGTTATCCAGCACAGAAGAGTCACTTATCCAGGCGTTAGCTGTCGATGGCTATCACGGCTGGGGACAGATGTATGACACGATCGTGGGGGCCATGGAGATTGAACATGATGGAAAAAAGCGATCGGTTGGTCAGGCGAATAATCTGCTCTCCAGTCCAGACGCCAATACGCGCAAAGAGGTTTTTGAAAAATTAGAGAATGCCTGGGAACAAAATGAGGAACTCTTTGCAAGGACGCTTAATCACCTGGGCGGCTTTCGCTTGAATGTTTATAAGAAGCGTGGCTGGGACGAATTGATGAAGGAGCCCCTCGAATATAATCGTATGAAGCAAGAAACGCTGGATGCCATGTGGGGAGCTATTTCAAAGCACAAACAGCCTTTCGTCCAGTACCTGGAGAGAAAAGCAAAACTAATCGGGAAAGACCGACTCGATTGGTATGACCTTGACGCACCCGTGGCAGAGTCGACGAGTACCATGTCATATGACGATGGGGCAAAATTCATTCTAAAGCAGTTCTCCCGATTCGGAGAAGAGATGGCCCAGTTTGCTGAAAAAGCATTTGAGAACCAATGGATAGAAGCGGAGGACCGATCCGGAAAACGTCCGGGTGGATTCTGCACATCCTTCCCGTTAAGTGATCAATCCCGTATCTTCATGACGTATTCAGGCTCAATGTCGAATGTCTCCACCCTTGCACACGAGTTAGGGCATGCGTTTCATTCTTATGCATTAAAACCGATGCACACATTGAATCGTAACTACGCCATGAATGTGGCGGAGACGGCATCCACTTTTGCTGAAATGATCGTGGCGGATGCTGCCGTAAAAGAAGCGGCGACGAAGGCCGAAAAGATTGCCCTGGTGGAAGATAAACTGCAGAGGAGTGTCGCGTTCTTCATGAACATCCATGCCCGTTTCTTATTTGAGACACGTTTCTATGAAGAACGTAAGAAGGGGATTGTATCTGCTGATAAACTCAACGAACTGATGGTGGACGCTCAGAAGGAAGCATTCTCAGACTCCATAGGAGAGGTTCATCCGCGCTTCTGGGCATCGAAGCTCCATTTCTATATTACAGGAGTGCCGTTCTATAACTTCCCATACACCTTTGGATACTTGTTCTCACTGAGTATTTACGCCAAAGCACTGGAATCGGATGAAAGCTATGAAGAAAATTACATGGCATTACTCCGTGACACAGCGGTCATGAATGTCGAAGAACTGGCCATGAAGCACCTCGGTGAAGACATCACCAAAGAAGCCTTCTGGGAAAAAGGGATCAAGCTATGCATAGCCGATGTGGAAGAATTTCTTGAGTTAACAGAATAATGCTGGTAGGGTCCGTTCCGTTTTGGGGACGGACCTTATTTTTGTAGTGGAACGACTGTTGTTGTGGTTTATCGACCGTTCTATAAAAAGGACAAACTTCTCAACCCCTCCGTCAAACACCAACAAACGACAAACTTCGCGATCCCTCCGCCAAAACATCAATAAAACGACAAGTCCTACCACTCCTAAGCCTCAAGTCTGATACGAAAATAAAGCTCAGGCTCGTTATGGGAAATCCGGAAAATAGATAGGATAGAGACATGAAGAAGAAAGGAGGCAACAACAAATGAAAAAATTCGGATTGCTCTTAGCTGGAGGGATTGCAGCCATTGTCCTGCTTGCCAATTTGGGACCGATCGTAGGGCTCGCCATCTCTTTAGTGATCATGTATTACAGCTTTAAAGGGTTTGTGAAAACAGATTCCACAATGAAGAAGATCTTATGGGCATTGATCGGTCTTGCGGCATTCAGTGCTTCGATATCCAACTTCCCGGCGATCATCGGATTGGTTGCTCTATACGTTCTGTATGTGATCTACAAGAACTGGAAAAAAGAAGAAGTCATTATAGAAGAAAAATCATCGGATCCATTCACTAATTTTGAAAGAGAATGGTCTCAATTAAAAAACTAAAGGAGAGATTTCACTATGGCAAACCTATTTCAAAGAATTAAAAATACAGTCATGTCCGACCTGCACGAAGCATTAGATAAAAAGGAAAAGAAAAATCCAATAGCTGTGTTAAATCATTATTTAAGACAGTGTGAGCAGGAAGTAGAAAAAGTAAGTAAGCTTGTGGAAAGACAATATCTATTAAAAGAAGAATTTCAAAAAGAGTATCAGCAGGCTTCTGCATTAGCTGACAAACGAAAATACCAGGCTGAGGTTGCATCGAAGGCAAATGAAGAGGGTCTGTATGAATTTGCCCTGCAGGAACAAAAATACTATGAAGAGCGTGCCGTACGCATCCAGGAATCCAAGTTGAAAGCGACGAAAGAGCTTGAGGAACTTGAGAGAAAATATGAAGAGATGAAACACAAGCTAAAGGATATGTACATCAAGCGGATGGAGCTGATGGGAAGAGAGAATATTGCCCGTGCCCATAACAAGGTGAATTCTGTGCTTGAATCTTCTTCCGGTTATAACAACCAGGCGTTCTCTAAATTCGATGAAATTGAAACATACTTAGATCATTTAGAGCATGGTGTGAACTCCTCTTATTATCGAAATACGATCGATGCAAAGATCGCTAAATTAGAAAAAGAAGTAAAAAAAGAGGAAACGGAAGCCATTCCTTCATAAAACATGGTATTCTAGGTTAAGAAAAACATAATAACGATAAAAAAGGGGGAGCCCAACCGGGTTCACCCCGTTTTATCATCAAATAATATGAACCTCTTGTCGGATAATCTTCATTCATAAAAAATACATAACCAGAAAGGAGGAACCCCCTTGTTCAATCGTTTACGCTCAGATGGGATCAGCTGGATCATTTTAATAGGAACCCTTTTAATACTGTTGGAAGTATCATTCTACGATGGGGGGGTTCTCGTCTTTCTCTCGATTGCGGCCTTCTGTATCTATATTGGAAGAAAGAAGCTTCCGAGTACTCTTGGAAAGCTCCTGCTGTGGTTTGGGATCATCAGCTTAGCGGTCAATCTCTTTAATACCGTAGCATTTAAATTTTTATTGTTTGCCATTCTTCTATTTATCATTGTCCGTTTTGCTGATTCGAAGAAACATCCTAAATACATCACTCCGGCGATTAAGGAAACGTTCACCCACACAAGTGAACCACTCGTCATGAAAAAGTCCGCTCTTCAAAACGAATGGTTCGGGCCGAAACGGACTCCGGAAGACGTATATGAATGGAATGATATCAACATCCAGGGTGTGATTGGAGACTCGGTCATCGACATTGGAAATACGGTGCTTCCTAAAGGGACGTCCGTCGTTTCAATTCGAAACATTTTAGGCAATATTGAAATATTGATTCCGTATGATGTGGAAGTGAGTGTTCATCACTCGGTACTTGCCGGTTCGATTGAGGTTTTTGAAGAAGTGGAGCCGAAAGCGATCAATCAGTCCCTTTATTATCAAACGCCAGGCTATGATACGGCTGTCCAGCGGGTGAAGATTGTAACCTCTATGTGGATTGGTGATTTAGAGGTGAAGAGAATATGAGTACAGTCAGTAAGCAGATCGCAGCAGGCATTCTCTTTTCTCTTGGTTTGGTGGTCTTTTTATCTCTTTCATTCTTTTATTTGTATCCTTTAGAGGATTGGTCCCTGCTATGGGAAGTGGAAATCATGGATATACCGGGAGCAGGGTTTATCCTCGTTGTAAGTATCCTTATCGGAATCGTGTTTGGCATCCGGACAGGGGTGAAGGATAAACGGCAGCTGAGGGAGATAGAAGATGCCCTTATGAATGTAGAGCAGGGCCGCTCGATCACACTCCCTGAAACGGCAACCACGGAAGTTCAGCAGGTTTGGAAAAAGGTCGATGCGTTAGGAAAACATTTAACGGATCAAGCGCGATATTCCCAGAAGCTTGCCAATGAAAAGGCAGAGGAGCAGGAAAAGAGAATCCAGGAAATCGTTTCCCAGGAGCGGAACCGCTTGGCGAGAGAATTGCATGACTCGGTCAGTCAGCAACTGTTTGCAGCATCCATGCTGATGTCGGCCATCACGGAAACACCATCATCCGGCCGAACTCCACATGAAGAGAAGCAGCTTGGAATGGTGGAGCAGATGATTCATCAGTCTCAGCTTGAAATGAGGGCACTCCTCCTTCATCTTCGCCCCGTTGCGTTAAAAGGAAAGAATCTTCAAGAAGGAATGAAGGAATTATTAGTCGAATTAGCTCAGAAGGTCCCCCTTGATATCGAGTGGAAAATAGAAGACATGAGCCTTGATAAAGGAATCGAAGATCATCTCTTCAGAATTCTGCAGGAGTCGGTGTCAAACACCCTGCGACATGCGAAGGCGACTTCCTTGGATATTCGATTGATTAAAAGGGAATCGATCATTATTTTACGGGTAGTGGATGATGGTCAGGGCTTTGATGTGAATGAATCAAAAGTAACAAGCTCCTATGGGCTTCAGAATATGAGGGAGCGAGCCATTGAAATCGGTGGTACGTTTAAAATCATCAGTGTACCGAATAAGGGAACACGCTTGGAAGTAAAGGTTCCCGTTGTGGAGAATGAAGGTGAAAATAATGATTAAAGTGGTATTTGTCGATGATCATGAAATGGTCAGGATCGGGGTCTCTTCTTATTTATCTGCTCAGGCGGATATCGATGTTGTGGGGGAAGCGTCAGATGGAAAAGAAGGCGTCCAGCTTGCTCTGGAGCTGCGCCCGGATATTATTCTCATGGATCTTGTGATGAAAGAGATGGATGGCATTCAAGCGACGAAGGAAATCATTCAAGAGTGGCCAGAAGCGAAGATTATCATCGTCACAAGCTTCTTAGACGATGATAAGGTATACCCTGCCCTGGAAGCGGGGGCGGTCAGTTATATGCTGAAAACGTCGAAAGCAAGTGAGATTGCAGAAGCGGTTCGTAAGACGTATAACGGCCAATCGATTCTTGAACCGGAAGTTACAGGGAAAATGATGACCCGCATGAGACAGAAGACCGTTTCTCATCCCCATGAGGAACTAACCAATCGTGAACTGGAAATCCTTCTCCTGATGACGCAAGGGAAAACGAACCAGGAAATTGCCGATGAACTATTCATCGCCCTGAAAACAGTGAAAACCCATGTGAGCAATATCCTCTCGAAGCTGGGTGTACAAGACAGAACACAAGCTGTAATATATGCCTTTAAACATGATTTAGTTAAATAATCGTGCAAAGTGACCCAAAAAGAAAACTTTTTGGGTCACTTTTTCGTATAGAGAAGGAGAAAGCAATTCTACCTTTCATCTTCAAAGGAAAAGCATCAGAATTCCAACGTGAAATATATATCTATTAAGGCTTGATGTTTTTGGGTAACAAGTATGAAAGAAATACAATTCTTTCATCAACGGAAGGAGGAATAATGGTAGAATAAGCGATATATTGTCAAATATTGAAAAATAACCTGTAGGGGGATATAACGTGAACGCAAAATTCAGTAAGCCTAAAGGGTTCGGTGAAATACTGGACCACACATTTCGATTAAGCAAGAACCGCTTTAAAGACTTTTTTCTTATTTTCCTTATTCTGTTAGGGCCGGTTTATTTACTGCAGGCACTCATTGAACTGGCAGCAGGAGTCAGTTTTTTTAGAACCGTCGGTACAGGGGAAACCTGGTTCGATGGGATAGTCAACAGCTTTTCAGGCGAGTTTACTGCTGAAGAGGTACAGGAAGTAAATCTGGCAGCAGAGCTTGGTACAGGTCTTATTGGACTCATCAGTATAATTCTGGCTCCAATCGCTCAGGCGGCGATTTTATTTGCCCTTAATCATATGAGGAAAAATGAAGAATTTACGGTGAAGCTTGTGATCAAGGAAGCATTCATCCGTTTTTGGCCGATTATCGGAAGCAGTCTCCTATTCGGTGTGATCGTATTCGGTATCGTTTTTGTTCCGATTTTCATATTTGGTTTTGCCGGAGTATTCGGTGCTGCACTTCTGGAGCCGGGCGTCGGGATTGTGATCGCAGGGGTTGTCCTGTTGCTTGCATTCGCGGTTGCAGTAGCTTACCTATTAACGCGTTGGAGCTTCTACTTTGGAGCGGCAGCCATAGAAAATGACGCACCCGGTCTCGGCAGGAGCTGGAGGCTGACGAAGAAACGTGGATGGACCCTTCTTGGATTATTCATTGTTTTCGGCTTGATCATTGGAATCGTAAGTTCTGCCTTCGAATTGACGTTTGGACTGGTCTTAGGGAATAGTGTCCTGTACGGCATGATTATAAACGTTGTAACTTTATTTACGTCGATGCTGTTTGCCGTCGGATTCGGGGTTATGTTCCTTGATCTTAAAACGAGACATGATGCAGATGATTTGAATGAAATGATCGATGATTACAACGGAATCCAATAGCTTTGTTGAAAAATCGAAGTAACCAGTCTGGGTCCGGAAACCTCATGCTTCCGGGCTTTTGATCTGAAAGCTAGGTGAAAAAGATGTTGAATGAAAATAGAGCAAGAGATCAATTAGAAGAAATCTTGGATGGGGAGGAATATAAGGCCTATCGTGATGGATCTCAGGGGCTGCTGGCCAGCTGGTGGGGGAAGGCAAAGGAATGGCTTTCAGAACAGCTGGGAAAACTGTTCCCTTCCCTTGAACCGACAGACGGGGCGGCATCAGGCATCCTGATCATGTTGATTGTCATTGCAGTGGCCATTCTCCTCGTTGTTGCATTCTTTGCCATTCGGAATGGAGTCCGAAAGCGGAAATTCCGCTCGAATAAACCACTGCAGTCCATGAATGAGATGGAGTGGTCTTACGAGAGACATTTAGACGAAGCTCATAAACAAGAGGGGCTCGAAGATTATTCGAGGGCAACCCGTCATATGTTCCTGGCCCTCCTTTTATACTTTCATGAAAGAGACTATCTCGAAGCAAAGGTCTGGAAAACAAATTGGGAGTATTATGATGAACTGCGTAAAGTGAATCGGGATTGGGCAGAGCGATTCTACAGGCTGGCCCTCCTGTTTGATGAGGTGACCTACGGTGAGCGGGAAGTGGAGGAAGAAGAGTATCTTCCCTATAAACAGGAAGCTCTAAGCTGGTTGGAACATGAAACGGATTCACAGCCTTACGCATAAGAGAAAGGAGGTAGGAACGAGCATTGAAAACAAATAGAAAGGCGTGGGTCTGGCTCACCACACTTTTAAGCTTATTTATCATCATCGGTGTATTTCTTTCTCCTGAAAAGCCTAAGGAGTATCCAGCTTATGTTTCCGAGTCTCCATCCCCGTCAGGAATCAAAGCCCTCTATACCTATTTGGAAAACGAAGGTGCGTCTATACAACGGTGGTCTTTTTCACCAGATGGGCTGCCTGCAACTGAATCTGATCAATTACTGATTATGGTAGAACCTTTTTCAATCCCTGAGCAAGAAGAAATGGAAGCTTACGAGAGTTTCATGAGGGCAGGCAATACCATACTATTATTAAAAGATAATCCAAAAGGAATGTTTGGCGCAAAGACGGTCCTATTAGGGGAAGGGCTCGATAATCCTCTTATACGTGATGGAAAAGGGAATACATATCAAACGGATATTTTATCGGACATAAGACTGGAAACGACGGATGAAGATACCATCTTATTAGATGATCGGGAGGGGACGATTGCCTACAGCTCTCCTATGGGTAAGGGTCAATTGATTGTCTCTACTTCACCGGGCTGGGTGATGAACGGGAATATCCTTGATAGGGATCATCTACCGCTGATTCTCAGTCTATTAGAAAGCGGTCTCGCTGCCCGGAAAACGATCCTCATCGATGAATATCTTCACGGAGGGGAGAGTCAGGCGACCCTGGCTTCACTTTATCCCCAGTGGCTGCTGCTTATTTTACTTCAATTACTGATCTTCACCATCCTATGGCTCTGGATGCGGGGCAAGCGGTTTGGAAGTATTCTTGTTCCAAGAGAAGAGACGGTCCGATTCAGTGATGAGCGAATCAAGGCGCTTTCAGCCTGGTACTTAAAAGGGCGCCAATACAAAGAATCCTTAGTGATTCAAGCCGAGTATGTCAGAGTTCTGTTCCAAGAACGGTGGGGGATCCCGACAAGCAAGGAATGGTCGGAATTGAACGGGACGTTGGAAAGAAAATTAACCACCGTTTCTAAAAAAGAAATCGATTCGTTTTTATCAGGAATAAGGGTTGTATTAGAAAAAGAGCGCATCAGTAAACAGGAATACGTACTGTGGTCGAAAAAGATCGAACTATTCAGGAAAGAGGTGGAGGATCGTTGAAACCAGAAATCACATCCTTAATGGAGAAATATGAAGAGCGTATAGTAGGACAGAGCACGAATCTCAAACTCTTGTTATCTTCCATCCTAGCAGGAGGGCATGTGCTGATTGAAGGAGTACCCGGCACTGGGAAAACCCAGATGGTGAAGACTCTTTCCAGGTTGCTCGGGGGAAGCTTTAACCGGATTCAATTCACACCGGATCTGTTACCGAGCGATATCACGGGAAGTACGATTTACAACATGAAGGATAGCAGCTTCCAGACGATCAAAGGGCCGATTTTCACGAATGTATTATTAGCCGATGAAATCAACCGGACACCGGCCAAAACCCAAGCGGCCCTGCTTGAAGCCATGGAAGAAAAGCAGGTGACGATTCAAGGATCAACGTATCCACTTGAAGAGGTATTTTTTGTGGTGGCCACCCAGAATCCGATTGAATTTGAAGGAACCTACCCACTGCCTGAAGCACAGCAGGATCGATTCCTCTTTAAGCTCGACATTGACTTTCCTTCCTTTGAGGAAGAGAAAAGCGTTTTAAAACAAGTGATTGAGAATCATTATGATTCAAGTGAAGTGGGAGCGGTTCTAGACATTGAAACCTTCCTTTCCATCAGAAGGGAAATCGACGAGGTCACACTTAGTGACGCGGTGCTGGATTATATTATGCAGATTGTGAGAAAGACCCGTGAAACGGAGTCGATCCGCTTCGGGGCAAGTACAAGGGCAGCGATTTCGATTGGGAAAGCTGGACGTGCGTGGGCCTATCTGTCAGGGCGTGATTATGTCACACCGGATGATATCAAGATCGTCGCAAGACCGGCCCTAAGACACCGCATACAACTATCCCCGCATGTAGAATTGGAGGGAGTGACCATTGACCAAGTCATCCAAGAGCTTGTTGGGTCGATTCCTGTTCCAAGATAAGGGAATATTGCCGACTGCGAAGTTATTGATCTCGTACCTTCTATTTTCCGGTATCCTTCTGGCAGGAACGTTTATTGGACTATCATGGACGATGATTTTTATAATGAACGGCTTATTTATCGTCGTGAGTCTCATTGACCTGACCCTATCGCCACCCAAAAAGGAAGTAGACATCAAGCGCAGTATCCCTGATCAAATGGAAAGGGGACTTGATTATCTCGTCGATCTGGAAATCATAAACAGATCTAACCGTGAAATGGAGTTTCGGATCCTGGATGGTACCCCTCAAAGCTTTCAAACATCCTTTCCCTTAGAAGGGAAGCTTGAACAGGATTCAGCCGGGACCCTTACCTATGATGTGGTGACACCGGTAAGAGGAGACTATAACCTGACGAAGCTGTATCTTCGCTATCGAAGCTCCCTCGGGTTATGGGAAAAACAAAAAACAATGGAGCTCCAGGATGGGGTGAAAGTCATTCCGGATCTCACTGAAACGAAGAAAGTATTGGAGAGTGCACAGCAATTCTTACTGTATGAAGGGGTAAAGATCCGTAAGCAGCAAAGCGGTGCCGGAGAATTCTCCAAGATTAGAAATTATGTACTCGGGGACGATCCCAGAAAGATTAACTGGCGTCAAACCGCTAAGCTTCGTGAAGTGATGACCAATGAATATGAACCTGAGCATGGGAAGTACATCACGATTCTCATCGATTGCGGAAGAATGATGGGAGCAGAAATGAAAAAAGCAAACCGGTTGGAAAAATCCCTGGAGGCGGCCCTGACCGTGACGGCAGCAGCCCTTCAAAACGGGGACTATGTGTCTGTCCTTGCTTTCAGTAAAGGTGTTAAGGTATATATCCCTCCGGCAAAAGGGATGGCGCATCTGCAAACGATCCTTCACCGCATTTATAATTTGAAGGTAGACGCAGCCGAATCCAATTATGCAGCAGTTCTTCATTATGTACAGACGGTTCAAAAGAAAAGAAGTCTGCTGTTATTATTTAGTGATGTACACACATTTCTTCATGAAGACAGTGCCCTGTTTTATTTACAGCGCCTGCGGAAACAGCATCTCTTTTTAACGATTGGGATAGAAGACGAAACGTTGGTCAAGAGGATCAAGACAGAGCCTGTTGATTCAGAGCAGGCGATGATGAAGAGTATGGCCCAGAAGCAGATGCTCGTGAAGAAAAGGGAGAAAGCCAAGTGGGAAAAACAGGGCCTCCTGATGGTGGAGGCCCGTGAAGAGAAACTGGCCGCTACGGCTGTTTCGTACTATATTGATATGATGAATCGAGGGTTACTGTAGGCTTGCCTTTAGCCGAAGCCTTCCGATCGTCATATAGAGAATCAGACCGATAACCGTTAAAAAGGCAACCATATATTTTGCGAGTAGCGGTATGGCAGCAGGCGTTATGAATCCTTCGATGATCCCGGCGATCACAAACAGGGGTACCGTTCCGAGGAGCAGCTGGACGGATCGTTTCGCTTGCTGCTTTAATTGGTAGCCTCGTGTGAATCGTCCAGGTACAAAGAGCTTATAGCCCATTAAGAGTCCCGCACCGCCTGCAATGAAGATGGCTGTAAGCTCGATCATTCCATGGGGGACGATGTAAGCCCAGAATTCATAGCTCATACCCTGGTGCCAGAAGACAGCGGCCAGGGCACCTACAATGATTCCATTGTACACAAGCATATAGACAGTCAAAAGACCAAATGTCACCCCGCCGGCAAAGGCAAGGAAGGCGACTTTGATGTTATTGGTCATAATGGCAGCCGACATAAGTGAAGAATCCACCTTTCCGTCACTTTTTCCCAGATTAGGGGGATCCACCCCTTGAGACATCTCAGGGGGTAAAATGGAATAAAGATGAAGAGGGTCATTCACGACAGAAATGAAGGCACCGAGTGCACCGATCGTAAATAAAAGCATCGCCGTTACAACGAACTTCCACTGTTCAAGCAGTAATCCGATAAAGGTAGTGGAGAAAAAATGTCTAATTTGTTTTCCACTTGAGATTTGGTCTTTATATAATAGATTGTGAGACTTTGATACGAGGCCGTTCAAATAATCGGTTACTTCTTCACCGGGAAAATAGGTCTGACTGTACGATAAATTCTGGGCAGCCTTTTGATAAAGACGGTTGAATTGATCAATGGCAGGACCCGTTGTGTTCTTCCTCTTGCGAAGAGTCCCGAGGAGATCTTCTAACTGCTTCCAGTCGTCCCGGTGCTGTTTAACGAATTGCTTCACGTTCATTTTGACACCTACTTGTTCTATTGATTTCTTATCTCTTATTATAGTAAGTTAAGAAAAAAATAGAAACCATTAAAGGTAAATTCATCCATAAGGGAGGGGATTGTAATGCATGAAGAACAAGTCGATATTAGAACCCCCGAATATGTTTCCCTGCAATTTCAGCCTGCAGGTTTAGGGAGCAGGGCTGCAGCCCTGATGATTGATCAGCTGCTGTTAACAATCGTAAACATCCTGATCCTTGTGCTCCTGTTTTTTGTGACGTCGGGGAATAATGGCATATTTAGTATGTTGGAAATCAACTCGACACTGTGGGGGATCGCCATCATCGCCATCTTCTTTCTCAACTGGGGGTATTTCTTTGCTTTAGAATTCTTCTGGGGTGGAAAGACGGTAGGGAAGCGATTATTGGGAATCCGGGTGATGCAGGAAAACGGACACAGTGTTACTCTCTTATCCTGTTTTATTCGCAATCTATTAAGAATCATCGATATGCTTCCTGTTTCCTATTTCATAGGTATGGTCATGATCTTCCTTCATTCTAAACATAAGAGGGTGGGGGATCTTGTAGCCGGAACCATCGTTGTTCATGAGCGACGCGTCAAAGGGAAACGAAAAGAAAAAGCCATCGTGAAGGAAATCCGCCGACGCGGCTTGAGGAAAGAGGATTTAACGGTGGAAGAGTGGGAATTAAAGCAGCTCGGTGCGAAAGAATGGAATCTGATTAAAACGTACAGTAACCGATTCGTTCAGCTCCCCCTTTCAGAACGAAACCAATTAACCAAAAAGCTTGCTCTGATCCTCTATCCGAAACTGGGATTAGAAATACAGGATAAAACCTATGAGGAGCTTGAGGATACCCTTCTCCTTTTATACCTGGCATTAAGCGAAGAGTGGGAATTTGAATGGTAGAAAGCAGCAGAGTCTGGAGAGGGCTTTGCTGTTTTTTTATTTGTCAGATGACAAGGACTTTATACCTGATAAAGATTCCTTGTGGCTATTAAAGCAATCTTTCAAGAAATTAGATAATGACATAGAAAATTAATTAAATATAGTAGGATAATGGTGATAGAGGTTTACAATCACTAAACGTAATTTACAAAATAATTAGAAAAATAGTGTCCATTATCCCATTACATTACAAAATGCGACAAAATATACTTGTACTGTAATCATATAAATATATTTGTTATTTGCATTGAAAGGGGAAAGGGTATGAGGACGAAAAAGATATCTTTATCAATTGTCAGTATATTGTTTTTACTTACTGGAGGTTTCATCCAGCCTCAGGAATATATGGACAAGAGTATGGCGGCCGCACCCGGGTCTGCTGTCATCAATGAAGTGGCCTGGATGGGGACAACGGGATCCTATAACAATGAATGGATTGAATTGCACAATACAACCTCATCAGATCTATCCATAGATGGATGGGTGCTTGGAGCCCAGGATGGATCACCGAGTATCGGGTTAAGCGGTACAGTATCGCCAAACGACTATTTTCTTTTGGAAAGAACGAGTGATGGAACGATTTCAAATGTCGCAGCGGATCAAATCTATACAGGAAGCCTTGGGAATTCCAATGAAGTTCTGTATTTGAAAGATACCTCCGGCTCCATCATCGATGAAGTGAACAGCTGGTACGCTGGTGACAACACCACGAAAGCCACGATGGAACGAAACGACCGTTCTATCAGCGGTACGGATCCGGCCAACTGGAGCACAGCAACGGCTTCCTATGAAGGTGGATTTGGTACTCCTAAAGCAGCTAACTCACCGGCTCCAAGCAGTAATGGCAGCGAATCCCTCACGAATGTAAGCGAGGAACTTGGAGCCATCAACGTTTATTTCAACAAAAGCGCCTCCACTCAATACGCAATGCCGGGCAACGAAGCAAACTACAACGTGAACCTAGAAGATCGTCTCATTGAACGTTTGAATGAAGCAACCACGTCAATTGACTTTGCCACTTATGAAATCAATTTGCCCAGAGTGGTCGATACGCTGATGGCAAAAGCAGCACAAGGTGTGGACGTTCGAATCCTGGCTGATGCCAAGGATGGATCGGATCCTCATTACGCTGAACGCTATGAAACCATGCGTCTATACTTGGAAAAGCTTGTCCGAGGTCAGGATGGAGTAGTGGGATCAGCGGATGACGCTCATATCTTATCAGATTCCCCTATGTTTGTAGTCGAAGATACCGTGAAGCGGGCAGCTTATAATTTACCTGCAAGCTTCAGTGATTTCCCAGAGCGAAACGTGGCGGTTGGCAGCACGGTGACAACGGGCTATATGTTTGTAGAAGGAGAATTGAAAGGAACGGACAACTATTATTCTCCTGGGAATCAAATGCATAATAAATTTGCCGTGGTAGATGGAAAGTGGGTCTTCACAGGAAGTTGGAATTTCACCGTAACAGGCTTATATGGTTCTGAGGAAAACATGAACCAGGGGATCCTCGACGGAAACCAGCAGCATGTCGTGGAGGTTCACTCTCCGGAACTCGCTTCTATTTATAAGACAGAGTTTGACGAAATGTGGGGAAGTGGAACCACGACGCCAAATAACACGGTATCCAACTTTAGCACACGGAAAGTAGATAACACGCCTCATACGGTGACGATCGGAGGGGATAGGGTGGAAGTATATTTCTCATCCGGGGACGATGCCGTTGGACGTATGACAGAACTTGTAAAAACAGAGGCAGATGAAAATGCCTACTTTACGATTTTCGCTTGGAGCGACCAGGCCCTTGTGGACGAATTAAAGAACAAGTGGGAAGGTAGCTATGTGGATAACCAGGGGGCGCTGACAGGCTTTGATGTGAAAGGTCTATTCGATGCAAGCTTCTGGAATCAATGGTGGTCGGCGAGCATTGAAATGACAGGAAGAACGGCTACGCAAACGAGCACTAACAATCCAAACACGCGCTGGGCAAACCCTGCACCCGTGTACCAGGCAAATGAAAGCCGGAAGCTCCATGCCAAAACCATGCTCATTGATGCCGGCACAAACAGCGACCCGACCGTCATCGTAGGATCGACCAACTGGAGTGAAAACGGTAATAATGTGAATGATGAAAACATGCTTATCATCCATGATGATGCCATCACGAATCAATTCCTGCAGGAGTTTAACGCGAGGTATGTGAATGCTGGTGGGGTTGTGCAGTAAGGGTTGGAGAATAAAAATGTGAAGATGTGGGATGGGTTTTATAAATGAAAACGGATGGTTCTCATGGGAGAATCATCCGTTATTCCGTTGGTGCCAGTATTTACTCCATCCCCGGAGCCTTCTGAATTTCAAAAATAAGTACAATTGCAGTGATCGCATGGGCAATCAATCGGATGACCGGGAAGAAGTTTAAGAAGGAAGCAAGGATACCAAGGGCACTTCCAAGGATCGGCTGATCTTCTGATCTTGAGATATACAACACGCTCGCATGCCACAGAGCCACTAAACACAGGAGAAAAGGGATAGCATCTCCAGCAATATTGCCAAAGATAGGAACAGCTAAAAACAATTCGATTGAAAAGGACAACCATTTAATTCGTGAAAGCACGGACACACACCTCCTTATTTCAGTGTATGAATGAATGGGGGGCGTGTGCCTGTTTGAGGGAATTGTTTTTGGGGGAGGGGAAGATTGGTGGAGGAGGGCATTGGGCTGAATTTGTCTATGTATATAGAATGGCATATATAATGAAAAATATGGCATGGAAATCCCGGAAATGGCAGTTCGAAATACCCAGCGGAAAGCAACTCTCACCTAACTTGTTCTCTAACCAATAGAGCCCGCCTTCTCATTCTAAGAAGGTGGGCTCTACGATTATGCCAGAAGTTTCTCTATAACCTTATGTTCATTCTCATTCAGCAAGTTTTTACCGATTGTTTCGTGAACCTCTTTATTCATGCTATCTTCCAATACAGCGGCTTCTTCTTTATCCCCGACGAGGACGATTCGTTCCCATTTTTCATCGGCGGCCTTTTTGTCCAGGATGCTGCCGAGGCTTTTCCACCAGCGTTGTTGGTTGGCCTTGAGGCGATTTTCGAATTCTTCCTGCTGATTGGCTTTTCCGCCGCCGCTTCCCATGCTGACGTCTGCGTGGTGAGGACCTTCATGCTTTCGCCAATCATCTGTTTCTAAATCGAACTCCATAAATTCGCTGGACTGAATCTCTCCAAAGGCAGAGGTGAGGATTTTGATTTGATTTTGCTGAAGAAGCACGAGTCCTGTGTAAGGATAATCTTTATGCAGGGATTTTAATTGATCCAGATGAGGGTTCTCCTCCCAATAGAAATTCGTTTCAACGGGTACTTGAAGTTCGAAGGTTTCCCAAATACCGCTATCTGCTGAGGCGAAGATGATAAAGCTTCTTGGCAGTTCACGTTCTAAACTATATACATAGTTTTCTACTTTCGGACGGATCGATTGAAGCCTTTCTTTTTCCTCGGGAGCACTTTCAAGGTATTCTTCCAGGCGGTTGAATCCGTTTTTGAGGGCGATTTTCCATTCGCCTCCCTGTTGATCGGGATCGCTGCGGTCCGTATTCAAGTATACAGTCAATAATTTATCAGGTTTTTGTAAGTACAAGTTTTCCAGTACGCTCAGTGTTTTTTTGAAAGGCATGTAATTCCTCCTTATAAAATGCTTACTTTTCATATAAACGGTAGAGACCCCTCTTAAACATCATTTTGTAAAAAAAGGAATTGACGAAAGGGATTTTATAGGAAAAAATAGGAGGGGATAAGGGAGGAGAACCAATGAATATAGAGAAGCAGTGGGTCCAGGAAGATAGCGATTACATACGTAAGAAATTAATCGAATACAATATGTCACAAGTAGATGAGCAGACAAAGACACCCCTGGAGCAAATCAGTTTTGTTATGAGAAACGATGAAGATGAAATCGTTGGCGGAGTGGTCGGAGAAATGTTCTGGCATCATCTCCATATTGATTATCTGTGGGTGGCAGATGACTATCGGCATGGAGGGTACGGCTCCAAACTGATTCACAGGATAGAAGAGCACGCCAGGGAGAAGGGATGCCATCTCGTTATATTAGATACATTCAGCTTTCAGGCCCCTCATTTTTATCAAAAATTAGGGTATAAGGAATTTGGTGTCCTTAAAGATTTTCCTAAGGGCCAAAGTCAGTATTTTATGGAGAAACGATTGTAGCAACCAGCCGGGACTGGTTGCTTTTTTTTCGATTGTAGGTTCCTTCTATAAAATCTCCAATATGCTTTTGAAGCCATTTTCTTAAAGAAATCAGATAAATCATGTTTTATGTTCTTTCCATCGGGTAAATATGTACTAAATAACACACGACGGGAGAGAATAAAGTGAGCTATATTAACCAGGGTAGAGAGCGTATTCAATTTGATCGAAAGGGTAAGGAAAAGGATTTACATATTCTGGAGTGCACACATTGTGAGAATGAATTCCGTTCATCGATGAATGTCAACCAAATCGAGTGCTCACATTGTTCAACATCTACAGATCCTAAATTGGACCTTTCAATTTTTAAAGTCATCGGATTTATTGAAAATCTTCAAGGGAGTGAAGTTCGTTGCTAAACAAGGACAAATTAGCCGATTTGAAAATGGATTTTAACGATATTCTTTGGATGAGTTCCGGAGTTGCCATTATTCTATTATTACTCGCTTTAGCAAATTTCTTTATCCTAGCCTAATCATATTGTTGTGATCGGAAAAGTCCTGTACGCTTAGCAGGGCTTTTTTTGTTGGGCGAAACTCTCCATTGAAATAGCCTGCCCGCTTTTAGGAATAAAGCGGGCAGGCTTTTCTTTTAGTTGTTATCCTTTATAATTTTCATCATACTCAAGATAAACAACATGAGTTTCCAGGTATTCGTTAAGGCCGTGTTTTCCATCTGCTCCGCCGATTCCGGATTGACCTCGACCAGCGTGGAAACCATTGATGGCTTCGAAATTTTCCCGATTGACAAAGGTTTCGCCATATCGAAGTTCATTGGAGGCTCTCATGATCTCATGAAGATTTTCACTGAAGATGGATGAAGAAAGACCATATTCAGTATCGTTGGCAAGCTCGATGACTTCATCAAAATCCTTGTATGTCATAATTGGAAGGACCGGTCCAAAGATCTCTTCCTGAATAATCTCCATATCCTGTTTTACATCTACGAGAATGGTAGGCTCGTAGTAGAAACCTTTATCCATATTGAGCGGTTTCCCGCCGGTAAGGATTTTTGCTCCTTTTTCAACGGCTGTATTAACCATTTCAGTTACGGTGTCAAGTCGATCTTTATTCACAAGAGGTCCGATGTCGTTATCCCGGTTTGTCGGATCTCCGACAGTCGTATTTTTCATCGCTTCGGTCATTTTGCTTATGAATTCCTCTGCTATATCCTCGTGGACATACACTCGTTCTGCGTTCGTGCATGCCTGCCCGGAGTTGGTGATTCTCGACGTTTTGATCTTTTCAACGGCAAGATCAATATTTGCATGCTTGGTGACGATGGCAGGTGCCTTCCCCCCAAGCTCCAGGTTTACTTTTGTAATGGACTTCGATGCGGCCTCCATCACTTTTGAACCAGCCGGGTAGCTTCCCGTCATGGATACCATGCGTATTTTAGGATGGCTGGACATTGGGTTTCCGATATCGGACCCTTTACCCGTTACCAGGTTGAAGACTCCTTTTGGCAATCCGACTTCGTCTATGATCTTAGCAAACTCACATGCGGTATTTGGCGTGTATTGACTTGGTTTCATTACAATCGTACAACCTGTCACAATCGCAGGGGCAACTTTCCTGGCGAGGATGAACATCGGAAAGTTCCACGGTACGATTCCTGCTACGACACCGATCGGTTTTTTGTAAACAAGGATGTTTTCATTCGAGCGCTCACTTTCAAGGATTTCACCTTCATATCTTAACGCCCAACCCGCCATGTACCGGAAATACTCGATGGCAAAATCGAGCTCACCCTCAGAGGCATCCAACGTTTTCCCGTTTTCTTCTGTCAGCATTTGAACAAATTGGTCTTTCCGTTCCTCCAGCTTATCGGCTATTTTATATAAATAGGAAGCACGCTCCTTGGAAGGGACCTTCTCCCACGAAAGAAAAGTAGAATGAGCAGCATCAATCGCGTGATTCACATCCTCTTCCGTCCCCATCTGAATGGAAGAAATCGTCTCCTCATTCGCAGGATTGATCACGTCCAGCGTATCCTTCGACGTACTATCCACAAACTCACCATTAATATACATCTGATACTTCTTCACGATTACTCCTCCTTGTAGAACTCTTTCTTATCATATCTCCTCCTTTTCCCGTTCAATGGGGAGGGATAAACATGGGGATGTGCGAGGGACCTCAATCACTCATATATTAACCTCTGAAATCTGAATACAAAGGGGGCTAAGTGAGTTTGTGGGTTCGGTTTTGGAGATAAAATGATTAGAGGGACGGACCTCATCCACTCAATCCTTCAATCGAAACGCTGATTTAATAGGATTTGAGTAAAAATGGAGGTCCGTCCCTCAGAAGGGCTACTTGCTTGATTCTGCGATTTTGACGAGTTGTTTGCCGATGTTTTTGCCTTGGAAGAGTCCGAGGAAGGCGTCGGTTACGTTTTCTAAGCCTTCTGTGATGGTTTCTTCGTATTGGAGTTTTCCTTGGGAAAGCCATTGGCCGAGTTCTGTTGCCCCTTCTTTGAAGCGGTCATTGTAGTCGTTGACGACAAAGCCTTTCATGAGTGCGCTTGATTTGATTAATCTGGTTTGTACGCGGGGGCCCAGGTCACGATCCGTTTTGTTATAAGAAGAAATCGCTCCGCATACTGGTACGCGTGCATGCTTATTTAGTAAACTAAGGGCAGCGTCACCAATTTCACCACCAACGTTTTCGAAATACACATCGATGCCGTTTGGACACGCTTCTTTTAACGCAGTATAGATGTTGTCCGTTGTTTTGTAGTTGATTCCTTCGTCGAATCCAAGCGTATCTGTCAGATAGCTTACTTTTTCATCCGAACCTGCAATCCCGACGACACGGGCTCCTTTGATTTTGGCGATTTGTCCAACTACAGAGCCGACTGCACCTGCAGCACCGGATACAACCACGGTTTCGCCTTCTTTCGGTTGACCGATGTCAAGGAGTCCGAAATAAGCGGTCAATCCAGTCATTCCCAGTATACTAAGGTGAGTAGAAATAGGAGCGACTTCAGGATCGATTGAGCGGATCTGCTTTTCGTCTGCAAGGGAATACTCCTGCCATGGCAGCATTCCTACAACGAAATCTCCTTTTTGGAAGTGTCCGGATTCTGACTCAACGACTTCTCCAACGGCTCCGCCAGCCAACGCTTCGTTCAATTGGAATGGTTCTACATACGACTTGGCATCAGACATTCTGCCCCGCATATAAGGATCCACGGAAAGATAAAGAGTCTTGACTAATACTTGACCTTCGGATGGTTTAGGAACTTCAATCTCTTTAAAGTTGAAATCCTCTTTAACAGGCATTCCTTCAGGACGGGCGACTAATTGAATTTGTTGCTGCTTTTCAGGTAACATCATGATTCCTCCCCGTAATTTAAGCTAGAATATATTTTCCGATTACTTGAAACTTATCACATGGAGTTTAGGTTCTACAAAGAATAACACTTGAGAAAGGTGGGGTGAATGTGGCGAATAGTTGGGATGCGGAGGTCGCTGTCACCATTGAACAGGCAAAAGCATTAATCGAGAATCAATTCCCGGAACTTCATCCAGCAAAAATTGACATCATTGACTATGGATTCGATAACACGGTCATGAATGTAAACAGTAGTTGGGTCTTTCGATTTCCACGACGGGAAATCGCCGTGAAGCTTTTAGAAACAGAAGGAAAGCTCTTACCGCTGCTCGATGCAAAGAATCTCGGACTCCGAATTCCGGTTCCGACCTTTTTTGGAGAGTCTTCCCCTCAATACAAATGGCCTTTTCTAGGCTACCGGTATGTCGAAGGAACGATTCCATCCCGAGCAAGTGGGGTAGTTAGAGAAGGGGAGTCAGCCCTTAAGTTGGCATGGTTTCTAAAGAAACTTCATCTGACGGATGTTTCAGAGGCCTTGAAACGGGGAGTACCTTATGATGAATTGAATCGTTTAGATGTTGAAAAACGAATCCCTGCTTTGGAGAAAAACATTCAGGAAATCATAGAACTAAACCTTTTTTTCCAGGCTGGAAAGTTAAAAGACTATCTTAAATACGTACCAATAAAGCCATTACCATCAGAAACCACACTGGTTCATGGCGACCTTCATTTTAAAAATATGGTTGTGAATGAGAATGGAATCTTATCAGGGATTCTGGATTGGGGTGACGTTCATATTGGCCATCGAGCCATTGATCTTAACCTCGCGTACAGTTATCTCAATCCCGCGGGACGGGAGTTGTTTTTTAAAGAATATGGCGAGGTAGAGGAAGTTGAGTTGGAATATGCCCGGTTCAAAGCCATCTGCACAAACGTTGTTCTGCTTCTTTATGGCTATCATGAAGAGCAGCCTCATACAGTTGCAGAAGCGCAGAAAAGTTTAGAACGTGCATTAAGAAGAGGGACGGACCTTGATGAGTAACATCAAGGTCCGTCCCTCTTCAGATATCATTTAACGTTCTTTTGAATATACTTCACGATTTTTCTCAGTTCATTCGCGTGTGGACGGCCAAAGGGGCTCGTTTGTCTTTGCTGGTACATGGTTTGTCCTTTTTCGTTCACAAGGAAGTAAGCCGGTTCACCATGCTGTCCGTGATCCTCATAAGGGGCATCCTCATCGTGATAGAACACATCATAAGCTTTGATAGCCTCTAGTTTTTCGTCGGCTAAAACCGGAAATGTTAAATCCTCTTTGTTCGCAAACTCTTGTAAGTCCTCCAGTTTATCACTGGAAATCGCAACTATGTGAACATTATGTTTTTCAAAATCCTCTTTGTTTGCTTGAAGTTCTCTTAACTCTTCCTGACATACCGGGCACCATGAGCCCCTGAAGAAAACGATAAGATGCCAGCTTTGATGTTCTTTTTGATGGTCCTCGAACGAGAACGTCTCACCTGAAACTGCCGGGAGCGTGAAATTTGGTACCGTATCATTTAATTGAAAAGTTGCCATTATTCATTCCTCCTATTTGTTTTCTTTCTAGTCAGATAGGCGTTAGGACAAACCTAACCAAATCATGAACATACAATAAAGTAATATATTTTGCTTACATGAAGTGTATTTCCCTTCATGCAAGAAACAAAACGTATGAATGTGTAAAGTGAGTAGAAAGGACGAAGGGTATGAGAAGAAATAAGACAGGTCCGAATCTGTGTGTGTTCCCAGGATACAAATGGTGCGGACCGGGATGCAGCGGCCCCGGTGCCCCCATCAATTCAGTTGACGCAGCATGTAAAGCCCATGATCTATGCTATGAGCAATACGGTCCAAGTTGCCGGTGTGATCGGATGTTCATGAGAAGACTTAAGAACGAAATCAATCCGGAGACTCAAAAAGGAAGGCATGCCTTTCTTCTTTATCAATATATGAAGCTCCAGACAAGGGTTACGTGTCAGGGGGATCGGTGTGGGAGGAATCGGTGTCGGGGGTCGTGGATTTAGGTATTAACCGCTTTGAGTGATCAAGCGGTTTTATTTTATTTGGAGTTAGAAGTGTATATAATCCAGTTATTTCCTCTTCTTCAAGTAAGTTGATGTTGAAATTTGTCGTTATTTGTTGAAAAATGGCTAGTGTACCCTATAAGACATTGTTCTTATTTTAGTAAATGATAATGCACAACTATTTTAATTTAAATAGATTTAACCCTGATTACAAAGGATTCCTTGAAGGTATTGTGGTATGAAAGTATTCCAAACGAAATTAGAACCAAAGTTGCCTTTTAAATTTGTACAGGGATTTTCATGCCTGATTCTATTACAATTACCTATGTTATTGTCAGCAAGAAAGGGGAGAGACTGTGTCAACAAAAAAGAAAAAATACCTCTTTGAAATACATTTTTTAAGAGCATTTGCTTGTTTAGCTGTTTTAGGAGTTCACGTATCAGCTACTTATTACTCCATGAATGATAATACGTTTAATTGGTTTTCATACTTCTTAAATCAAGTAGGTCGTTTTGGAACGCCTATATTTGTTGTGATTGCCGGTTTTCTATTATTCTATCAAGTAAAAAGAAACACGTATTCCTTTAATAAATTTGTCACTTCCAGAATATCAAAAATCATTATGCCATTGATACTATGGAGCTTGGTCTATCGTTTCTTGCTCTATTATTTTGATAATCAACAGATTGGAGCAATAAAGACAGAACTTGTGAAGATCTTTACAGGCGGTCACTTCTATCATCTCTATTTTATTGCTATTATCGTTCAATTTTATTTTATCTTTCCTATTCTGCAAAAAGTATTCAGAACGAAAATGGGATTGATTATATTAACCGTCATCTCATTTTTTATCAGTTATAATATGATCGGGTTTGACCCTGGAATTGAAGGATTTATCGGAAACTTTATGGCAAGTAAATCATTTATGCCGTTATGGATTTTCTATTTCTCATTCGGTGGACTATTGGCCTTCTTCTGGGAGGATATTAGGGATTTTGCAACAGACTTTCCTTGGATGATGTTAGCCTTATCATTACTCATAACAGCAGGAGCAATCGTAGAGTATACACTCAATGGAGATCTGACCAACAGAAGAGCAAGTAATTTATTAAATATACCTCTATTAAGCATTGCTACAATTGGAATGTATCCTTTACTTTCTCATTGGAGTGTTTTGAAAAAGCCTCTGACGTTATTAGGAAAGTATTCTATGGGGATATACCTGATTCACCCCTTTGTTCTTCACTTGATGAAAATTTATTTACCTGCTTCTACGTGGAATATGATGTATTTGCCAGTAACATTTGTCGCCGTGTTAGTAATTTGTGTAGGATTGATCCGACTTATCCAGCAGGTTCCATTTAGCAGTTATTTCATTCCAGTACCAAAAATCAAAAAAACACCAAACAAAGAAAGTGTAAGGAATGTCTCATCAAAAGAAGCTACAGCATAGACGAAAGAACCGGGTTGAACGCCCGGTTCTTTTTTTGTGTGAACCTATAAATTGAGCCAAGTCGATTGAACTCCGGCAACCTTTTCACTTCAAGGGAAGAGTGTAGTGATACACGGTCTCTTCCTTTATATAACCATTCTTTTCATACAATGCCTGGGCATGAACATTGTCCCGGTCGGTTTCCAAAATAAGCGACTTTGCATTGGTTTGCTCAGCGTACTCTTTGGCAGCGTCTAATAATATCTGTCCGGCCCCTTGATTTCGTGCTTCTTGAGAAACATAGAGGTCGTTCAGTTTCCATATCCGCTCCATGTAAATAGAGGAGAAAGAAGGGTACAACTGTGTGAAGCCTACATAACTTTCTTTTTCGACCGCAACAAAAATGACAGATTCATCCCGTGATAATCGTTCTTCAAGATACCGTTTTGCTGCAGACCTATCTGTCACTTGATGATAAAACATACGATAAGAATTAAAAAGGTCCACAATTCCTTCTAAGTCTGAAAGTCGTGCCCGAGCTACCTTCATCCAATCCCTCCCTATATACATTATTTTATGAGAGTGGGGAGAGAACATGCTTGTGATGATGAGAATGATGTAGGGGAGGAAAAGGTCTGTTCTCGAGAAGAATAATAGGTAAGATCTGAAAAAGAGGTTAAAGAGACGGAAAATGTTGCATTCAAGGTGGATAATGCAAGCCCGGGAATGGATAAAGATAGTGTATTGCGCCTGTTTTAATCATTCCAGTATTTTGTATAATGATACTGAAAAAGTTTTAGTTCTATCGATTTGAAAAAAAGGGGGAAAGCAAAAGTATGATTGAGAAAGATGAAATCAGGCATAAAGTATGGAATCGGTTGACGGAAAATAAATTAGGCCGGTTTCCATTTCCGTTAGTTGGCCGGATTCCGAATTTCAAAGGGGCAGAAAAGGCAGCCGAGTTTGTTCAGAGTATGGATATTTACAAGGATGCTCAAGTGGTAAAAGTAAACCCAGATGCACCGCAGCTTCCACTTCGGGCAACTGTGTTGAAAGACGGGAAAACCTTGCTCATTCCAACACCGCGCTTGAAGGACGGATTTGTCATGATTAAGCCTGAATGGGTGCCCCGGGGAGAAGAGAAAAAGGCAGCGAGTATCAAGCATATGAACTCTTACGGTCAAGTCGTGCCGCTCACGGACATACCTCCCATTGACCTAATCGTCGTAGGTTCCGTTGCGATTCATCGTGATGGGAGAAGGCTTGGAAAAGGAGAGGGATATGCCGATCGTGAATATGCCATCCTGCGTGAAATCGGAAACAAACCAGTGCCGGTCATCACCACCATTAACAGTGAGCAGCTTGTAGGTGACGACATCCCAAGAGATTCCTATGACCTGGCCGTCGACTGGATCATCACCGAAGAAGGCATTACAGAAACCCGCACTCCATACCCAAAACCACACGGCATCGAATGGGACCACGTAACCGAAGACGAAATGGAGAAGATGCCAATTCTGAAGGAGTTGAAGAATTTCTCTGGAGGCGCACTTTAAATTATAATCAATTGGCAAGAATGCTATAGGGACGGGCTTTTGTGAAAATTGGAGGTCCGTCCCTCTAAAAAAATCCCTGAAGGCAAATTCGCCTTCAGGGATTTTTGGGTAATGCTTGTCGCCTCTGGGCAAAGCCCTTCTGCTTTTCTTAGTATCCTTCTACTACCAAATCAAGTTTCCCTGTTTCAGGACTGATGACAAGTCCGTGGACAGGAATCTTTTTATCCATCAATGGATGGTTTTTGATCATGTCGACGCTGTGGGCGACGCTTTCCTGTACTGAGCTGAAGCCTTTCAGCCAGTCGTGGAGGTCGATGCCGGAGTAGTTGACGGTGTCGAGTGTTTCTTCTGGAATCCCACGGTCCTTCATTTTGTCCAGGATTTTGTGGCTGTCAATGGCGCTCATGCCGCAGTCATGGTGACCGATTACGAGTACTTCGTCGGCTTGAAGCTCATACACCGCAACGAGGAGGCTGCGCATGATACTACCGAATGGGTGACTCACTACCGCACCGGCGTTTTTAACGATTTTCACGTCGCCATTTTTCATGTTCATGGATTTAGGCAGAAGCTCCACTAGACGGGTATCCATACAAGTAAGAATGACTAAGCGTTTGTCTGGAAACTTGGTTGTTCTGTACTCTTCGTACGATTGTTCTTGTACAAACTGTTGGTTGTAATCAAGTATGTTCGTTAATAATGTCATGTCGTCTTCTCCAATCTCCTATAAAATTTTTTTTATCACTTCACATTTTGTTGAAGGTGATTTTCTATCTCTTTTATTTTATCCATAATTTCTTGTCGATTCCAATCAGAAGTATTTGAAAGCTTCAAATAAAGAGAAGATACTTTAGCCAATACTTCTGTCAAATTCGGTTCTTTTCGTGGATACGTGGATTTACCCATGAGGTCAAATAAGCCATTCATTTGATCTGACACTTTCTTATACTGATCATCTTTTGAAATGACCGCTACATGGAAATATTGCTGCATATCTGAAAACTGATAAAAAATATCGAACAGTTCAAATGTGCTGTTTTTCTTCAGGTTCAATTCAATTTCACCGAAGGGATTTTTATGAATAATCCGAGCGAACTTTGGGGAACTTTCTTCTTCTATAATAGACATGAAGTTTTCCCCGGGCTTTAAAAGGTCGTACCCTGTATTGGAAGCATCAATTAAATTAAATTGCCTATCCAATAGTAAATAAGGAATCGGGCATAAATGCAGGTTTTCCACATGATCACTCCTTTGGGCAGGTTAATGGACGTCATTGCCCCGTTCCTCGCTACAGAGAAGGTTTCATGTGGGATAACATTCAGTGAACCTTATTATGTTTGGCTATTTAGGATTAAGGAGTTAGCCTTTCTGGAAGACAAGCTGTTCAGACATATCTGTCAGATACGCATTGAGCTCTAACAAGTCATTAAAGCTTTCTACCTGTGGTTTCTCCAGAAAATCGAGGGTATAGTTTGAAATCAATCGGCCCCCAACTAGAATTTCAACTTCTTGATTATGCTCTCTAATCTCTTCGATGCACTCTTTCAATCGAGTTAGTTCCGTTGTCATACCGATGGATATTCCAATGGCATGAGGTTTCCAAGCATTAATGAAGGTCAATGCATCTTTGACAGGGACATTGGCTCCTAAGTAACGAGTATTCCATTGCTTTTCTTTGAATACTTCGTTAGCAAGCTCCAACCCCAGACTGTGATGTTCACCCTCTATACAAAATAAAAGAGCTTTAGGGTGGTTTTCTAAAGCTTCTTGATGGGTAAATACGGTAGCAAGTAAATATTTAAGAGTTGCAGTAGCCAGATGCTCATCTGCAACGGTAATTTGATTCTTCTCCCAAAGATCACCAATTCTATACATAGATGGTTTTATGATTTTCTCGTAAAAAGTAAAATTATCTATTTTTGAGTGAATAGAAGACGAATGTAATTCCATTAATGAATGCACGTCTCCTGCGAGAATAGACTTGGTGAAAGCCTTGACCAGCTGATTCATTTATGATCACTCCCAGCAAAAATACCAATTACTATATTCAATAGATAGAATTGAAATTCCTGCTACAAATTTCAATCTATAATTGGATTGACTTTCCCTATATTCTTATTTAATATAACCTCTGTATCACTAATAATCGCTCAAGTACCTGAGAGAGGTTCATAGCATTAACCCTCTATAAAAAACTATGGTTCTATGAATCAAACATGTGGTTTTCTTAAACATGTTATCCTTTAAGCGTAACAGGATATAACAATTTTTGCAATTTTACTGCCTGTTACTCCGATTCTTAGGCTAATGCTATGTCCTCCTTCATTCGAGGCACTCTGAAGAGGAGGATTTTTACATGTCAGGAAGAAAAGACGAAGATTTAACAGATCTATCATTATTAGGAAATCAAGGAACAAATTACTTATTCGAGTATGCTCCACACATTTTGGAAGCATTCGACAATAAGCATCCAAACCGGGACTATTTTGTGAAATTCAACTGTCCTGAATTCACAAGTCTCTGTCCGAAAACAGGTCAACCGGATTTCGCTACCATCTACATTAGCTATATACCAGGTGAAAAGATGGTGGAAAGCAAATCACTCAAACTCTATCTATTCAGCTTCAGAAATCATGGTGATTTCCACGAAGACTGCATGAACATCATCATGAACGATCTGATCGAATTAATGGACCCTCGTTATATCGAAGTATGGGGGAAATTCACCCCACGCGGTGGAATAAGCATTGATCCATACTGCAACTACGGGAAGCCTGGTACCAAATACGAAACGATGGCCGACCACCGGTTGATGAATCATGACTTGTATCCTGAGAAGATAGATAATCGATAGTATGGAAGGACGATTCCACTCAAGGAATCGTTCTTTTTTTGTTTAATGATAGGCTGATATTTCTATTGCCGAAATAAATAGCGAGGGCTATACTTGCGAGAGAGTTAGAAAAAGGAGGGAGCGGGATGAAACCATTAAACGCATCTCTTTGTGTGCTGATCGGTGCCAGCTCATACGGAATTCATGCTTCTGTCGTGAAGCTTGGATTTGATGAAGGATACTCGGTGTCAGAAGTGACGGGTGTTCAATATTTATTTGGAGTGGCGATGCTATTCCTTGCTTTTCTTTTTACGAAAAAAATTAACCTAAGTAAGAAACATTGGATTTCGCTCCTTGGAGTCGGGGTTTTACTCAGTATGACGGGGATCTTTTATGGACTCAGTCTTCATGCAGTACCTGCATCCATTGCGGTAGTCATGCTTTTTCAGTTTACGTGGATAGGCGTTTTGATTGAATCCATCTATATGAAGAAACTTCCTTCCAATAAAAAGTTGGTGTCTGTATTATTTCTTTGGATGGGAACTCTCTTGGCAGGCGGAATCGGCTCTTCATCAGGCTTCAGATGGATGGAAAACAGTATGGGGATCCTATTTGGATTCTTTGCAGCCATCACCTTCGCCCTGTTTATTTTCTTCAGCGGAAAAGTGGCGAAAGAAGTACCGACGATTCAGAAGAGCATGATGATCACCCTTGGTGGTCTGCTCGTCGTCCTTATCGCGTTTCGCCCGGCTTTTCTAACAGAACCGGTGCAAATTGTAGAGATGGCTGACTTCGGCTTTCTTGTCGGGATATTCGGAAGCATCCTTCCTGTCGTATTCTTCGCCATTGGCACACCACATATCGATTCGAGTCTATCGACCATCATGGGGGCAGCGGAACTTCCGGCTGCAATCCTTGCAGCCATGTGGATCTTGCAGGAGCAGGTCCTTCCCTTGCAGTTCATTGGCATCCTGCTCATATTAATCGGGATTGCCATTCCCCAGTTTCATATAAGACCTACCCAACCACGGAAACAATACGGGTAAAAGGAAGCTCTCTTCTATGATGAAGGGAGCTGCTTTACGGTGGAGGCTAAAACTCCTCTTATACCCTGAATGTTAACTCTTAAACCTAAATCCCATCCTCATCACATCTGCAAACCCTTCCAATTTTCACAATTATTAAACCTTATTTTTTTACCCGTATTCCCTTTACAAAGGGTCTTTATGGGCTTTATAATCCCGTTGTTCAACTCTTTACGGAAAACCAAAAAAATTTTAAAGAAAAAGGAGGTTGCGGTGATGCGACAAAGAATATTTTCCTTCTTAATGATGAATCTCGGTGCATTTCTTGTTTCGGTGAATGTCCATTTTTTCTTATCGCCTAATAATTTAGCGACAGGGGGAGTCAGTGGATTGTCGATCATCATGAACGATCTATTTCCGGGTCTTTCACTTGGACTGTTCATGATCATTATCAATATCGTGTTATTTATCGTCGGTGTGATCTTTCTCGGGTTTAACTTCGGTGCGAAAACCATTTACGCAAGTTTCGCCCTTTCATTCTATGTCTGGTTATTAGAGAAATTTGCTCCGATGAGTGCGCCATTAAGTGATGATATATTGATTCAATTGATCATCGGTCAATGCATTGCCGCAACCGGGATGGCCATTGTGTTCAACCAGCAGGCATCAACGGGTGGAACGGATATCGTGGCCCTGATCTTTAATAAATATTTCAATATAGATGTTGGCAGAGGCGTTTTACTGGCAGATTTATCAATCGCCATGTCCTCAGCCGTACTATTCGGACCGCAAGTCGGTATGTATGCATTCTTCGGTGTCATCCTGAACGGTCTGGTTATCGATTATGCATTGCAACAATTCAATTCAAATAAAGAGATTGTGATCATCAGCCGATACAGCGATGAAATCAAATCTTACATCGTCCATGAACTTGGAAAAGGAGCGACGATCCATACGGCAACGGGAGCCTTCACTTCCGACGAAAAGGAAGTTATTACAACGATCCTTGGTCGCAAGGACTTTTCCAAGTTAAAAGGGTTCATCACCCAGGTCGATAATCGTGCCTTCATCACGGTTCATACGATGAATGAAATACTAGGTCAAAACTTTAAACGACTGGCATAGAAACGAAGCTTCACCTTTATACAGGGTGGAGCTTTTTTATGTGCAAAAATAATTTTCGACCACAAAAAAATAAAGGAAAATATTAGACTCTTCCTGTATAAATAGAAGGGAGGGGGTGGAAATATGGAGAAAGAAGAGTTTGAACGCCTGGAACGAAAAATCAGCACTCTGGAAAAAGAGCTATACCTTGTGAAAAGGCAGTTGATTCAAGCGAAAAGTGAAAGTGAAGCGACTGTCATTCAAAAAGCAGAAGTGTATGAAGAACCTGAGAAGCAGATCCCTGCTGAGGAAAATGAGCACTTCATTGAAAAAGAGCCCTTCGACTTTTCAGTGGAACGCTGGCTTCCGAAAGTGTTTCTGTTTGTGTTATTGATAGGCAGTATCTGGGGCTTTATGGCTGCTTCTCAAAATGGCTGGGTTACGCCCGGATTGAGGGTGTTAACGGGGGCTGTCATCAGTATTGGGATGTATTTCTTAGGAGAACGGTATATCAGGGATCAGAGGAAATTAGCCCTCACACTGCTATCGGGAAGCATCGTCCTTGCGATCATTACGTTATTCTCAGCAAACATCTTATATGGATATATAAGTGGACTCATCACGAATCTACTATTACTCGTCATTATTTCTCTCGGACTGTGGACTTCCCATAAGCATGGTTCTGAAGTGATCCTGTGCTTGATCGGGGCAGGAGCGTATCTGTTTCCGTTTCTTTTTGCAGGGGATGAGCGGAATGAGTGGTTGTTTTACGGATATGAGTTAGTATTGTTCTTTGTTTTAATGACGTTCAGTACGGTGAAACGATACCGGATTGCCTGGAATATACACTATTATTTACTTTATTTCTCATTGTTTTTCTTTGCGGCCTTCGGGGTAGGGGCGATGACGCTGACCATTCTGATTCCATTTGCGATTCAGCATGCCTATGTTTTACTGTTGATCGTGCTGGGCCGGGATGAGCGGGTAAGTGCCGAAATGATTCCTGCTTTGGTATCAGGCTCATTTATCCTTCTTGGATTGTTGAATGATATTTACGCAGTGATCCCGCTCTTTTATTATGTGACTTTCGCTGCGGTGTATATCGGCGTATCGTTCATTGAACCGAAGGAAAAGAAACAAACAAAGGATGTTCTGCTGGTCTTAGGTTTCCTGCATGTGCTCCTCTTCTTACTTGAACTATTCGAATACGATTGGCGCTTTGTCTTAGTCGGCATTCAGGCTACTGCCCTTTTATGGCTTGCGGGAAGAAGGGAAAGCTATCTTGGTTTGATCGCTTCCATTCTTTTGATGATGGGTTCATTCCTCGGGGTACCGGGTGGTGCATCTGATGATTTCTTTACGATTGAGCTGCCGATTTTTGTGATCGCTTTTGGGTATGTGCATCTGTTTTCCCGCTACAATAAGAGTGAGTCCTCGTTCTTAAACGTGTCGACAACGGCGATTAAAGTCGTGTTGACGGGGCTTGTGATGTTCTTCGTATTACGTTTAACGGATTTCATTGTGATCGGCTGGGAATATACCCCGCGGACAACCGCCTTCACCGTAGCGATTGCGGCTCTGTCCATTGCTTATCTCATCTTCGGTGAAAGCAGGAAGGACACCTTTTACCGCTGGGTGGGGATCAGCTTTTTAGCTCTGGCATTGATCAAATTCTTCCTGGCAGATCTCGTGTTCCTGGATTTCACGATCCGTGCCATGATCCTGATTCCAATCGGGGCGATCGGTCTTGTGTTATCAAGAATTTTATATAAAAAGAAATAAACACATTGCAAAAGCTTTCAGAATAATTATATAATGATGATATTAACTAACGTGTAATGGAGAAGGAGGTGGAATTGAGATGAATCGTTCTGTAGGGTTGCGTGGAAAGTATTTAGACTATATTTACATTTGCCGTGCAATTTTTCATGCATTTGCGTTCAAGGGGACACGTATGCCCTTTTTCAGCAAGTGAATATGAATACTGAACGGTAAGAGGTCTCAATTCCAATCACTTTTCTATAAAGAATCGGAAAAAGGGGGCGTTTTCGCTCTCTTTTTTTATGTCTTCTTTTATAAAAGGGGGAAATGCGTACAATCGCATTTCATGTCAGCCATGGGTGAGCCTTCTGCTTCCTCATGGCTTTTTTGTGATAAAAACCTCTTACCTTAAAATAGATGACCGAAAGGAAGAGGAAAATGATACTATGCAGTGCACAGGAATTAAGCAAGATGTTTGGAGGACATTTAATATTTGAGGAATTATCCTTTGAAATACCGGAAAGAACAAGAATCGGTCTCGTTGGCAGAAATGGGACGGGGAAGACGACGATTTTTAAATTATTATCAGGAGTAGAATCCCCTGATAAAGGTCTCGTTCATTTAAAAAAGGGAGCCAAGGTAGGCTATCTTGCGCAAATCCCTCACTATCAGGAAGGGACGAAAGGTCTCGACGTATTGCGCTCTGCGTTTTCAGATTTAATCAAGACTGGTGAGCGCTTAAAAGAGTTGGAATTTCAAATGGGGATGGAGCAGGATGCTGATACTCTCAATCATTTATTAGAGGAGTACGGCAAAATTCAGGACGGATTCACCCTTGCCGGGGGATATGAAATTGAATCCAACATTTCAAAAATCGTCAATGGATTGGATATTCATGAACTGATCGAGAAGGACTTCAATGACTGCAGCGGCGGTGAACAAACAAAGCTTTGTTTAGGGTTGATCCTATTGCAAAAGCCTGACCTCCTGCTCCTTGACGAACCCACGAACCACTTGGATATTGGAGCCGTCGAGTGGCTGGAGGAATTTTTGAAGGAGTATGAAGGAGCCGTCGTCTGTATCTCCCATGATCGCTATTTTCTCGATAACGTGGTTACAAAGGTGTATGACTTAGAGGATGGGGAATTAACGATTTATCACACGAACTACTCCGGTTTCGTGAAGGAAAAGGAAGAACGTCTGATGATCGAATTTCAGGCCTATCAGGAGCAACAGAAGAAAATTAAGAAAATGAAAGAGGCCATCAAACGATTGAAGGAATGGGCGAATCAGGCCAATCCTCCTAATGAAGCTTTGCATAAACGGGCACGTAACATGGAGAGGGCGTTAGAACGGATGGAGAAGATCAAGCGCCCGATTCTGGACCGCAAGAAGATGGGATTGGAGTTTGAAGAAAGTGATCGAAGCGGGAAAATCGTGTTTTCCATGGAAGATGTTTCAAAGTCTTATGGAGACAAAAGCTTGTTCAGTGACGCCGATCTCCTCGTCCATTTCAAGGATCGCACGGCGATTGTCGGGCAGAATGGAACCGGTAAATCAACGATTATCAGAATGCTTCTCGGAGAAGAAACCGCCGATGCAGGTGTTGTGAAGATCGGAAGCAATGTGAAATTAGGCTATCTTTCTCAACACTTTACGGTGGCGGATCCTAGTGTTCGTTTGATTGATGCGTTTCGGGAAGAGGTTCCCGTGACAGAGGGGGATGCACGGCATATTCTAGCTAAATTTTTATTTTATGGACCGAATGTGTTTCGACGAGTAG
Organism: Rossellomorea sp. GCM10028870; assembly: GCF_042666755.1. Lineage (NCBI taxonomy): Bacteria > Bacillati > Bacillota > Bacilli > Caryophanales > Bacillaceae > Rossellomorea > Rossellomorea sp. GCM10028870. The sequence continues at coordinate 248,410 of NZ_JBHTGN010000004.1, forward strand.
GTCAGCTGAGCGGTGGGGAAAAAATGAGACTCCGCCTTGCACAATTGATGCATCAGGACATTAATTTCCTTGTCCTTGATGAGCCGACGAACCATCTGGATATTGATTCACGGGAGGTGTTGGAGGATGCCCTGGAGGACTTTAAAGGCACGATATTGGCTGTCTCTCATGATCGGTATTTTTTAAATAAGTTATTTAAGAAAACGTACTGGATTCATAAAGGGGAGCTCTATTTCTTTGATGGACCCTATAGCTGGGCAAAAGAAAAGCTGCCTGAGCTGGTTCCCCAGGAAGTGCCTGCAACACCCGTGAAAAAACAAGCAGCCCCTAAAGCTGTGCCGAAAAAAGCGTCGCGGACGATGGAGGAAATAGAAGCTGAGCTTGAACAGGTTGAAGAAGAAATTTTTGCTATTGAAGAGAAGCTTCTCGCACAAGGGGACTTGGACATTCTTCAGGAGTTATATAGGGAAAAAGAACAGAAAGAGCAGGATCGGGACAAAATGTATCAGGAGTTAGAAGAATTATTGGCGTAGGGAAGAAGGGGGATGACGACGGAGTCATCTCCCTTCCATTATTTCCAAAGACCTTTGTATAATGAAAAAAGAGAGGATGAGAAGAAATGACAACGAAAGAAGTGATTATCATAGGTGGCGGCTTGTCGGGAATCATGGCTGCCAGAACGTTAATAGAAAATGGAATAACGGATATCCTGATCATTGAAAAGAGTAAAAGTGTCGGAGGGCGACTCGCCACAAGAAGGATACAAAAAGGAAAAGCGGATCACGGTGCCCAATTCTTCACAGTGCGTTCCGCAGGACTTCAAAAGGATGTAGAGAATTGGCTCCAATCAGGCTGGATCAAAAGATGGTTCGGCAACCCCTACCCGCGATACACCTCCGTTAATGGAATGAACGCCCTTGCCCAAAAACTGGCCGAAACACTTCCTATAAACCTCAACACAAAAGTCTCCTCCATCCGTGATGGGAGGGACGGACCTCTGGAAGTGGTGCTGGATAATGGTGAAAAGATCATTGGGGAACATATCATTGTAACGGCTCCCGTACCTCAGGCCCTTACATTGCTGTCTGAAGTCAGGGGCACGGAGCTGTTGAACACTATCACATTCGCTCCATGCTTCGTAGGTATGTTCACCTTTGCTAATGAGAGCATCGTACCTGCACCGGGACATAAAGACGAACAGCTGCCCCCGGGAGTAGAACGGGTGGTGGATCATCACAAGAAAGGAATTTCTTCTACCGTAACGGTGAGTGTGTATATGACGGGAGTCTGGTCGAAGAAGCGCTTTGACCTGGAGGACGACACCATTTTGGGTGAAATTCAGAAGGTTGCAGAGCTTCATCTGGGAGAGGGAAATCAATTGGTCGATGCTCAATTGAAACGTTGGAAATATGCTGAGGCAGAAGAAGTCGTTCGCTCTCCTTATGTGGAACTTGGAAGTGATAAGCGGGTTATGGTTTGTGGAGATGCCTTTTTAAGAGAAAAGGATGAAGCAGGACGAACACGGTTTGAAAGTGCTTATTTATCCGGGATTTCAGCCGGGGAAAGAGTGGCAGAAAAGCTGAAGGGAACATGAACTGTGTAAGGTTGATTGTGGGGGTTCAGTATAACCACCTTATCATCAAGAAACACTAGAAGAGTACATTAATTCAATGATAAGAAGAGGAAATAAAATGAACATACAACTAAAGCAAGCGAACCCTGACCATCTCGACACGATTATGGACGTTTACTTGAGATGTAAAAAGGATCTGGATGAAAAAGGATTACTTCAATGGAATGAAGTCTACCCGAGCCGTGAATATTTTGAGGAAGAAATGACCAATGAAAATCTGTACGTACTCATGATAGATGAAAAAATAGCAGGATCCGCGACCCTGAATGAATGGCAGTCCCCGGAATGGTCCGAGATTCCTTGGAGATTTGCGAAGGAGTGGGTGATTCATGCATTGTTTCTTGATCCCCTTCAGCAGGGAAATGGATTGGGGAAAGTTTTCATGGGGAAGTGTGAAGAGCTCGCTCGTAAAAAAGGGTTCGAGAGTATCAGATTAGATGCGTATTCGAGGAACACGGGAGCCAATTCCCTTTATGAAAAAATGGGCTATGAGTACCGGGGATCGGTCTATTTTACCTCTAAACCAGAGGGACATCAAGAATATCGATGCTATGAGAAAGCCCTGACTCTCTAAGATTCAATGGTTGTTCATATGTACCAAGGAAAAGAACATAGGATAAATGGTATACTTGAAGGTACAGTATGCGCTGAATAAGATAGCAGGGAAGCGATTATATTGACACCGATTTTGGATGAGGCGAGGGCCTTCATTGAGCAATGTTATCAGGAACTGAATAAAAGCGAATCAGACATGATACTTCGCTTACAACAAATAGAAGATGAACTAAAAACAGAAGGGACTTATACCCATACGAGGGAAGAGCTTGTGCACGGAGCCAAGATGGCATGGAGAAACAGCAATCGCTGTATCGGCCGGTTGTTCTGGAATTCGTTAAACGTGTTTGACGCACGGGATGCCTCCACTGAAGATGAGGTGTTCGGAGCGTTAGAGCGGCACCTTGACTATGCTTCTAATAACGGTAGAATACGTCCGACGATTACCATCTTCAGACCGTCACAGCGACATCAACCGGACATCCGAATATGGAATCATCAATTGATCAGATATGCTGGCTATGTGGAGGATGGTCAATATATAGGCGATCCCCATTCCATTGCGTTTACCAAGAAATGCGAAGGGTTCGGCTGGAAAGGGCAGGGGACTCACTTTGATGTCCTGCCTTTCGTCGTGCAGATCGGGGACGGACCTCCACAGTGGAAAGAGATTGATCTTAATCTGAGATTGGAGGTTTCCCTGCGTCACCCTGAATTTGACTGGTTTCAGGATTTGGGGTTGAAGTGGTATGGAGTCCCGATCATTTCTGATATGGAATTGAAGATAGGAGGCATCTCCTATAAAGCGGCTCCGTTTAACGGCTGGTATATGGAAACGGAAATCGGCGCACGGAATCTTGCGGACGAGAATCGCTATAATCTTTTGCCGAAAGTAGCGAGCTGCATGGGGTTGGATATGTCGAGAGCGGCAACGTTGTGGAAAGATAAAGCGCTGATCGAGTTGAATATCGCCGTGCTCCATTCCTTTAAGGAAGATGGGGTAAGCATCGTGGATCATCATACGGCTGCCCAGCAGTTCCGCTTGTTTGAAGAGAACGAGAAGAGCGCTGACCGTGATGTGACCGGGGATTGGACATGGTTGATTCCGCCTGTGTCACCGGCAACGACTCATATTTTTCATAAAGAATACGACAATACGTGGAATACGACGAATTATTTCTATCAGGATAGACCTTATTAAGGGGAGCTGTTTTCTGTTTCGTGCAGAAAGCAGCTTTTTTCAATACGTAAAGGGCGGGCGTTTGGACACCTCATAGTATTGAAACCAAAACCTGAATTCATCAAATAAGACAGGACCATCGAATGTGAAATTCTCAAAGAAATCCTCAAGCAATTCTGCGTCGGCATCATCCATAATGCCAGTCACATAAAGAGGCGTCTTGAATCGTTTGTATAAATCCTCATATCCATAAAAGCTAAACAGATCTTGCAGTTGTTGTTCATTCATCATCTTCACCTTCCTTACTAATAGGTTTTCTCTATCTTGTAAAAATATCCATAAAAAAACAGCAGCGGAAGGAGTCCGTGCTGTTTTTTATTGCTTCAATTCTGTATAAACGACCAGGCGCTTGCTGTAGTTTCTTGAGGAACGGTCAAAGTCACCAGTGCAAGTGATCAAATTAAGGGTACTGGCATGGGAGTATCCAAAGATTGATTGAAGGGGGGCGTCATTCCAAGGATATTCCTTCATGTCTGTTACAACGAAGGTTCGTTCTTCGCCATCTTTATTCTTTACAATGATTTCATCACCTTTTGAAACCTTGTTCAGGTTATAAAAAATAGCGGGACCATTCCGGCTGTCTACGTGACCCCCGATGACGGCATTACCCGGTTCACCCGGCATATATCCACCTTCGTACCATCCAGTCTTTTCGAAACTTTCCGTTACGGCCATTTCCCCGTTTTCCTTTAATCCGACAGCTTCTACAGGTGCCGATAAATCGATCGCCGGGATTTCAATGGTCGTTGGCACGATTCCACTTCGCTCATCTTTAATGATCGTTTCAGCAAATGGGGAAGGGGAAGTAGTGGTACTCGCCATTTGAGCTTTTGGCTTTTCCTCTTGCTTTTCGATTGTTTGTGTTTTCGCTTTATCCTCTTGAGAACTTGAACTTAATCCTGCAGAACAGGCAGAAATGGGCAATAGTACAAGCACAAGTAGTACAACCCTCATAGTATACATTATGTGAAGCCACTCCTTTCATCTTCACACTGGGGGACGGACCTTAATAGGTCCGTCCCTCTCATCTTTTCCTATTATTTTTTGTGTGTAGCGTATTTTTTCATTCCGAGTGTTGTTCCACCAGCGATGATTAAGAGCGCTGCAAGAAGGAACTCGAACGGGAATTCGTTTCCGGCTGTTCCACCCATACCTGTGTTTGGCATTTCTGAAGGCATATTGGCTTTGAATTTGTCAGGGAACTGATCGGCAAATGCTCCTGATAATCCTTTTGCCGGATTCAGCATATGCTCATACGCCATGCGGATTTGATCCCAGGATTTTTCGTAATCCCCGGCTACATAGCTGTCAAATGCTCCAACCAGTTGCTCCACGTGCATTTGAAGTCCTTCTGCAAGGGCGTCAGATTTTAAACGACCGTCCGTCGCCGTTTCAAGGAATTTGGAGAATTCTGCACGATATCCATCCAGGTTCTTAAGGGCTTCTTCTTTCGCTGCTTCATCTTCAGCACCTGTTGCTTCTACATAATCAACGAAGAATCCGATGTGCTTGGACCACATATCTTTAAATTGATTACCTGCTTCTTCACCGTAGACCGATGCGATCGCTGCAGATAAGTCTTCAGTATTTGCATTCAGGGCACCAACAGAAGCATCGAAATCTTCTGATCCGTCAATCCCGTTTTGCATGGCCATCGTTGCAAGGGCAGCATGCTCTGTTAATAAGTGGTTAAGGGTTGAACGTAAATCCGTTGCGGGTGTGACAGCCATCGTATTTTCAAATTTGTCAGGATATTGATCTGTGATGGCACTTGATAATCCTTTTGATACCATTCCCATATGTCCGATAGCCTCACGCTCGTATTCGTAAGCCTTTTCATAGTCACCGGCTACATAACTATCAAATGCACCGATCAGTTGATTGATATGCATTTGAAGTCCTTCTGCCAAACTATCAGATTTTAAACGTTCACCAGTTGCCGTTTCAAGGAAGTTAGAGAACTCTTCTTTGTAGCCTGCGAGATTTGCAAGTGCTTCGTCTTTTGCCGCTTGATCATCAGCACCCGTTGCTTTTACATAGTCAACGAAGAACCCGATGTGATTCGTCCAAATCGTATTGAATTGATTACCGGCTTCTTCACCGTAAACAGAAGCGATCGCTCCTTTTAAATCGGCTGCGTTATCATTCAGGGCACCGGCTGCTGCGTCAAAATCTTCAGCTCCCTCAGCTCCGCGTCTCATCGCTTCCACTGCTAAGTATGCATGCTCAGTAAGTAAGTGATCTAATGTTGTTCTTAATTCTCCTGCTGGAGTATCCACTTTCACCTCGTGTGAATGATCTTCACCGTTGTGGGCTGAAACTGTACCTACAGTCGGTACTAGTAATGTCATACTTAATGGGACCGCTAAATAACTTTTTTTCATTTTCATATTGGAATCTCTCCTTTTGGTTTTTTTATATTTTCATAGAGCTAACGAGAGGAGTTGAAACTTGGATCACTTTTTTTGAAAAAACTTTTGCACTTTTTTTTAGAAAGAGATAAAAGTAGGGTGAAAGTATGTAGAGAGTGGGGTCTTCTTTAACTATGTATCCTTAATAAAAGAGTAGAAAAGATTGTAGCGGGATCTGTAATAGATTTGTACAACTTCTGTTCTAATAGGACTAAATTACCTAGTTCTATTTTCTTGAACATCCAGATGTGCTAAAAAAATATGGGTGCTTTCTTATTGAAAATAAAAAAGCCCAGCAGTAATGGACTGCAGGGCGAGGAGAAAAGATTATTAAATTTCTGAAGCCAGCACAATTTCTCCCTGTGGAAGCTGGCTATCGGCATCCGGTTCGAGTGTAATGGCCACCGTATCCCAATCTTTCTTTGTGAACTCTTCGTTAAACTTAAATGCAACCGATCCTTTGCCATCTTTACTCGTGACAAATGTTCCGGCACGTTCAGGTTTGTCGTCTTTAATGAGCCATACCTGATAGACTTCTTCGTTAGAAAGATCCTGAAGCTCAGAAGCCTGGACAACCATGCTTGTTTGTTCACCCTGCTTAATGATACTGGCTGTTCCCTTGGCATTTCCACTGACGGCAGCGAGGTCGACATATTGTACTACCTGATCGATGGTTGCTTGTTCCACCACTTCGTTTTGATCCTCAAGCTGCATAAACAGGTACGCATTCCCGACTAAGGAAAGGGCCAGGGCGGCTGCGACAGAAGGGAGGAACCACGCTCTCTTTTTCTTATTGGAGAAAGGTCCGACCTCAGCTTCTGGCTTCTCTTCACCCAGAATGTTAGCCAAAACACGGTCTTCCAGGTCTTTGGGGGGCTCGACAACATCAGATGCGAAAGGCATATATTCTGCTAACTGCTCCAGTTCATGAAGCTCTTCCCGGCACTGGGGACAGCTTTCCAGATGCTTTTCAAATTGGGCTCTCTCAAGTTCAGATAAATGACCGTTGTAGTAATCCAGTAAGTGCTCGCATTGGTGTGTAGTCATTCGAATTGACCTCCTTTCCCTTTAAGACACGTGTGTAAATGCTTTAGCGCCAAACGTATTCTTCCCTTGACAGTCCCTAGTGGAGTGTCGGTGGAATATGCAATGGATTGCTGAGTCAATCCTTTAAAGTAGAATAATTGCACAATGTGTTGCTGGTCTTCTTTTAACGATTGGATACACTCCCGAATCGCTGCCCCTTTTTCCTTCCATTCCAATTGATCAGCCGGAGTTTCGTAGGTGACCTGCAGGGAGTCCTTCTCAATATATTCAACAGACTCATGTTTCTTTCGTCTGCGGATTGCATCGAGGCAAGTGTTCCTTGTCATCGTTAACAGCCAGGACGAAAACTTCCCTTTACTGTGATCATACGGAGAGTGCTTTTTCCAGAGCTTCATGAATACCTCTTGAATCACTTCCTCGGCGATTTCACGGTCTCCTGTCATTTTATATGAGAAAGAATAGATCAGTTTTTCATATTGTTGATAAAGCTGTCGCAGTGCAGTCGAATCTTTGGCTAACACTTGTTGATACAGTTCTAAATCGTGACGATCATTGGGCATAAAACGCTCCTTATCTTTGACATGAATACAATAAGGATACTAAACAACGGAGCTGAACTCAATTTTAAAAAGCTAACGTAAGAAATAAGAATTTGGATCATAAATGTTTGGGGAAATTGTTAGTGGGGTATATAAATGAGTTTGAAGTGGGAGCTGGACTTGTCTATCTCATTATGCGGCGATAAAGCATTTGAATATTCCCCAAAACAAAATCCCCCAAATCATTGGGGGATTTCTCCAGCTTATTTTACTTTTTGTAACTTATCAATCACTGATAAAGAACGTCCTGTTCCGATTGCCACTGATTCAAGCGGGTTAGGAGCTAAGTGAACCGGTACAACGATCTCTTGGCTTAACCAATCTTGAAGTCCGTTCAATAATGCTCCGCCACCAGTCAGGATTACACCGCGGTCAACAATGTCACCGCTTAGTTCAGGAGGACAATTTTCCAATGTTGCACGGATCGTTTCCAGGATGTGAAGAAGAGATTCTTTCAACGCATCTTGAATCTCATTGGACGATAGTTCAATCGTTTTTGGAAGACCGGTAACCAAGTCACGTCCACGAATATCCATCGTTCTTTCCTCATGGTCGATCAGTGCTTGACCCACTTCTATTTTTACCAATTCAGCCGTTCTTTCACCGATCAGTAGATTGTAGCGTTTGCGTACGTATTGAACGATGTCTTCATCCATTTGGTCTCCGCCGATACGGATCGTGTTACAGGAAACAACACCGCCATAAGAGATGATCGCAACTTCCGTTGTTCCGCCACCGATATCAACGATTACGTTGGCTACAGGCTCGCCTACAGGCAAGTCAGCACCGATCGCAGCAGCTACAGGTTCTTCAATAAGTGTCACTGATTTCGCGCCGCTTCCTCTCACTGCATCCTGAATCGCTCTTCTCTCGACACTCGTTGCACCAGAAGGCGTACACACGACAACCGTTGGCTTGCGGATGGAAAATCCAAGTTTTTTACTCGCTTTTTTCATCACTTGTTTTAACATTTCAGTTGTCACATCAAAGTCGGCAATCACACCATCTTTAAGTGGGCGTACAGCCACGATCTTTCCTGGCGTTTTCCCGATCATGCTCTTGGCTTCGGTTCCAACCGCCAATACCGTTTTATTTTCTGTGTCAATCGCCACAACAGATGGTTCATTAAGTATAATTCCTTTATTTTTACTATAAACAAGTATATTTGCAGTTCCTAAATCGATACCAATTTCAGAGTTTGATAACATCAATATTCCTCCAACTATAAGAATTCTAGACAGTATATCCTTCTATACAGTATAGGAGATTTCTGTCGGTTATGAAGGTGGAGATATTTACCACCGACAAAATGTTACAAAGTATGACAGATATGAAAGCGTTAACGAAAAAATAAAAAGCTTGTACGGAGGTGTTTTGTATACCTGGGTGTGTATATAAGGGCGGACCTTGAAATATTGTTCGTTAAAAAAATTTAAACGTTCTGTAATATAGGTGGGGAGATTTGGAGTAGTCGGATGGTGGTGAGGGGAGTGTTTGTGAAGGTTGGATTGGTCTTTGGGAGGAGGGTGTGGGGCAAAAGTAGAGAGGAGGTGTGGGAGGGTGTCGAAGGTAGGCGAGTTTTCTTTGGGCTGTAACTAAAATGGGAAAATCGGGTGGAATCGGCAATTAACATAGGGAATTGCATTTTTTTGGAGTGGAATCGCTATTAATGTTGGCTGAAAAGAGGGAGGAGATGGATTTTGGATGGAAAATGAGAAGAATTTTAGGTAACGAATTCAAGATATCAGCGGAATTCCCGATATATCAGCGAAGTCGGTTCATATATCAGCGAACTAGGTCCACATATCAGCGAAATTCTGGATATATCAGCGAACTCGGTCCATATATCAGCGAAATTCTCGATATATCAGCGAAATCGGTCCATATATCAGCGGAATTCTCAATATATCAGCGAACTGCCATTTCGCCTTCTTAAATAACACTATGAATTCTCCTACTTTTAATAAGCGTAATAGGAGAAGAACCCAAGATAACGGCGAAAATCAGAATATAACGGCGATATTTTAAATATAACGGCGAAATCTCTGATTTAACGGCGAAAATCCAATTATAACGGCGAACAGACAAATTACCAGTTCTCTCCCAACAAAAAAAGAGATGCTCTCATCAAGCATCTCCCCTTCATTAATACGCTTTACGGAAAAACTCCGCAAGTTCCTGACTATGTTTTTTGCGGGCTTTACGATGTTCTGCACGGTTCTTGGCAGTTTCGTTCAACCATTTTTCCTCTTCTGTTTCCGGTACGACTTCCGCAATGACGGCTGGTTTATTGCCTTCTAAAGCAACAAAGGTCAAGAAGGAGATGGCTGCCACATTGGTTTCCCCTGTTAGAAGCACCTCTGAAGTGACCTTCACACATACCTCCATTGAGCTGCGTCCGGTATACGTCACCATCGCTTCCAACGTCACGGCATCCCCGACTTTTATGGGCTGCAGGAAGTCTACGGAATCTGTTGAAGCCGTGACGACGGGCTTGCGGGCGTGACGGGTAGCGGCAATGGATGCCACGTCGTCTATATAGGCCATCAGTTTTCCACCAAACAATGTACCGTGATGGTTGGTGTCGGGTGGAAGAACGTGGGTCGTTTTACTTGTTTTCGTTTCTTTCATGAACTTTTTTTCTCTCAATGAATTCACCTTCCGTTATCAATGTGCAAAAAGATTGCTACCTTATACTATTCACTAAAGTGGGGTGGAAGAAACATGAAAACAGAAAAAGTTATAGAAATATACTAATGATAATGGCCGTTATGAAGCTCGCCAGTGTTCCTGCGATGATGGCCTTCAAGCTTAATTTAGAAACCATAGGTCGTTGTGTCGGCTCTAAAGAACCCAAGCCGACAATCAATTGTCCGATCGAAGACAGGTTCGCAAAGTTGCAAAGGGCAACGGAAAGAATGGCAACGGTCTTAGGGGAAAGCTCGCTCATCATTCCTGATAGTTCTTTGTATGCGACGAACTCATTCACAGAAAGCTTCGTCCCGATGATGGAGGCTGCACGGAACGCTTCATCCATTGGAATACCGACGAGTAGTGCCAGTGGATAGAACAGGTAGCCGAAGACCGTGGAAAGACTCATGTCGACAGCACCCAGTAATCCGTTGACGAGAGCAAGGATCCCGATAAATGCGATGAGCAGTCCACCAATATTGATCGCCAGCTGTGTACCACTGAGGGCACCTTCCGAAATAGCTTCAAACACGTTCGTATGAGTGGTTTTTCCTAACGAAATATCTCCATTCGTCTTGGACTCTTCCGTTTCAGGTTCGATGATTTTGGCCATCACAAGAGAGACGATTGGCACACTAAAGACGGATAGAAGAAGGAATTTCATGTCGATCCCCATCAATGAATATCCGATTAATATCGCTCCACTTGCTGAAGCTGTTCCTCCAACCATCACGGCAAAAAGTTCTGAACGAGTCAACTTCGCTAAATAAGGCTTAATTAAAAGAGGAGCCTCTGCTAATCCGAGAAAGGAATTCCCAATGGCATTAAAGGATTCAACCTTGGTTGTACCAAGGGTTTTCCCCAACCCGATTCCGATATATTTTACGAAAAACGGGATGATTCGCAAGTAATAAAGAGCCGAAATGAGTGCAGAAATAAAGATGATCGCACCCAGGACATTGATCGCGAAAACGAATGAAATATTCGTCCCTTTTTCGAAGAATCCCCCGAACACGAACATGATTCCTTCATTGCTGTAATCAATGACTTTCTGTACGCCTAAGGCTGCTTTTTTCAAAATGGTTTGTCCAAATGGGACTTTTAATACAAACAAGACAAGCAGGAACTCAAGACAGATCCCGATGATGATCGTACGCCATTGAATGGCTGAGCGGTTGCTGCTCAACAGCCATGCTAAAAATAGAACTCCAAGTAATGATAATACGCCATATACTAAACTCATAATACCAATCCCCCAACATGTAATCTTCAACGAATTCTCAGGTTTACGTCGTATGATGTCTGACCTCTCGGGGAAATAAAAAAGTGCATGAAGACATTCTCTAAAAAATAGGGAAAGTCTCCATACACAAACAGCATATAGAAAAGACTTTCCTTATAGTCCGGCACTTTACGGCTGCCAGGTAGAGACTTATGGTCCATATCACCATAGATATATAAGGAATTCGTATGAAGTTGATTTGAAATATGTTTTCTACTCTATCACACGATTGAAGACTATCACAATAGTTTTTTTGAAAAGAAAAGCATGGAAAAACGTGGTGGTTCATTTTTACTGTTTTTAGCAAAATTCCAAAAATAATAGTTTACTAGTATAACATTTGGGGAACTTTCACCAACACATGTAGTAAATATGAAGGGAAGAGGATGCATGTTTGAAAGTGGATTGCTATTTACTCTATTGTCCTGTGTGTTTTTTATGGGGCTGGTTGCTTGGGTTTCATACATAAAGACCAAAGGATCATTGAACGACTCGACAGGATATTTTTTAGCCGGAAGAGGATTGACTGGAACGTTTATCGCTGGTTCCTTACTTTTAACCAATTTATCAGCTGAACAGTTAGTTGGTTTGAATGGACAAGCTTTCAGGGCGAACCTTTCGAATATGGCGTGGGAAGTGACAGCCGCCATCGCGATTATCATCATGGCCTTATATTTGCTTCCGAAGTATTTAGGAAGAAGCTTCACGACGTTGCCCGAGTTTCTGAATCAGCGCTATGACAAAGGGGTTCGTCAGTATACAACCATCCTCTTTATGCTGGGGTATGTATTTGTTACGATCCCTTCCATGCTTTATTCAGGAGCACTAGCCGTATTAAAATTATTTGATGTCCCCGACCTCATGGGCATTTCCTATACACAATCAATCTGGATGATTGTGTGGGTGATTGGGATCATCGGCAGCATTTATGCCATCTTCGGCGGACTGAAAGCCGTTGCGATTTCCGATACGTTGAATGGAGTCGGACTCCTGATCATCGGGATTCTCGTTCCGATTCTGGGGTTTTATGCTTTAGGAGAAGGAAGTTTCCTATCAGGTGTGAAAGAGATTGCCACCAACAATCCGGAAAAACTGAATTCGATTGGTTCATCTTCAGATTCAGTGCCGTTTTCAACGATTTTTACCGGAATGATTTTTGCGAATTTATTTTATTGGGCATCAAACCAGTACGTGATCCAAAGGACTCTGGGGGCTAAAAACTTAGCAGAAGGACAGAAGGGTGTCCTCATTTCGGGGTTCTATAAGCTGCTTGTGCCGTTCATGATGATGCTTCCGGGAGTCATTGCATTCCACCTTTATGGAGATTCTTTGAAAAGTGTGGATCTGGCATATCCGGCTTTAATCAATGCGGTCCTGCCGTCTTACTTAACAGGCTTCTTCTTGGCCGTGCTACTGGGAGCGGTGTTGAGCTCGTTTAATTCTCTATTAAATAGTGCAGCGACTTTATTTGCACTGGATATCTATAAGCCTCAGTTCAATCCCGATGTCAGTGATCAGAAGCTGATCACGATCAGTAAATGGTTCGGTGCTGCACTCGCAGTCGTTTCTATGTGTGTGTCACCTATGTTAATAAACGCGACAGATGGCTTGTGGGACCTGATTCGAAAGTTCACAGGATTCTTCAATATTCCGATTATCGTCGTTCTATTGGTGGGAGTGTTCTCAAAACGCATCCCGGCTTTAGCCGCCAAAACAGTCATTATTCTTCACGTGTTCACGTACTATATGCTGGTATGGGGAACAGGGCATCTATTTGGATTCACGATAAACATTAACTTTATCCATATCTATGGAATCCTATTTGTTTCAGAAATTGTACTGATGGTCTTGATCGGCTGGTGGAAGCCGTTGAAGAAACCATACGAATATCGTTACAATCCCAAGGTGGATATGATGCCTTGGAAATATAGCATTCCATTGTCCATCGTGCTCATGGCGTCCGTAGTGCAAACGTATTTCTTATTTTCTCCTGTTGGACTGGCATATGAAACAAGTGTCATTTCACCTTACTTCTGGCCAGCCACAATCGGATTGGCCCTTGTCACCACAGGATTGATCTACTGGTCAATGAAGAGCTGGACCCGGAAATACCAAGCCTACCTGCTGAAAAACAAAACGTACAAACTAAACCGAACCAAAAAATACTCCCTGCAAAACCTGAACCCAATCTATTCATCAAAGCTGCTAAAATAAAAAGGAGGGACGGACCTTCATTCCTATGACCAGGTCATAGGAATCGAGGTCCGTCCCTCGCTTATGTTTTATTTTATGCGTTCTAATAGGTTTGCCAGAACATGTTTTTTATAGGATTCTACTTTGCGTTCCTCGTAGCGGCGAACGCCTGCTTTTTTTAGTTCTTCCACGTACCAGCCTTTGCTTCCGATATGCATTGAAATAAACATCCTTTCTTTGCGTAGTATTGATTGGAATCTCCGACTAGCTCATTTCACATGAGCTACGCTAAGATTGCTTACGGTTGTACATTGTAACATCTCATTTTTTATGAAAAAAGGGGGTGAAGGGAATTTTTCGGATTCATCCTTTTCTGAAAATTTTTCGAGGAAAATGAAGGGGTCTTAATACAATGTTGCAGTGAGATGATAAAGGTTTTGATTCAAGACTGTAACTTGAAAGAAAAGGAATGATCCGCATCGGATCATTCCTTTTTTAATGAACAGCTTTCTTCAATTCCAATTCTTCTTTTTCAAAACGCTCGAACATGATGAAGAAGAGTCCCGCGCTCACAAGAGCAAGAATCGACAGGATGATGAACGTCCAATCATACCCTAGATAAAGTGACAGGGTGATGGATAGAGGTGCAATGGTCCTTGCAATCGTGAAGCGTAAACTTGCTGCTGCAAAGTACTGCCCCCGCATATGATCCGGTGCAAGCTTCGATACAAAGCTTTGCTGGATACCTGCTGTCATGAGCTCTGCGAAAGTGAATACTGCCATCGCAATCACAAACATCCAAACCGAGCTTGTTTGTCCAAACATAAAGATCGAAATGGCGTAAATGACAGAAGAAAGGATGAACACATTACGTTCACGGAACTTCGTGATCCAGCGAGTGATGACCACGGTAAGAAGGGCCACCAGGAATCCATTTTCAGATAGAATTAACCCGAATACCTGCTCACTCACAAGGGTCAATGACCAGTCCCCGAAGCTGAACAGAGTGGCTTGATCCATCACATCTTTAATATATACGGGAATCAGCAGGTCCAATTGCATAAAGGTTTGACCCACGAGAATCCCTGCTAATATGAATAATAAAAACGTTTTGTCTTTAAAAATAACACTATAATCCTTCATCTGATCTGATATCACACTATGCCAGGCTTTCTTTTCACCTTCTGTCACTAAAAGCTTACTTTTATCTCGAGGTGCAGTTTCTCTCGTCATTTTATATAAAAGAAGAGCTAAGAACATGCAAATAAGCGCAGCTGCAATTAATAGCTGGAAGCGGTAGTGAACATAGAAAATCCCGCCAAGTATCGGTCCTACGACTACTGCGATATTTATGGACGTATAAAAGACGGCAAACACGTGACTACGGTCCTTTTCATCCACTACATCAGCTACCATCGCCTGACTTGCCGGCCAATAAAACGAACCGAATACCCCTACTAAACTGAAACAGATAAATCCGATCATGGCAGAATCGAGCCAAGGTGAACTGGCAAGCCCAAAGATTAAAAAAGCAAAGCCTTGTCCGAAAGCGGAGATGACCATCATACGCTTGCGGCCGAAACGGTCTGCGCAATAGCCTCCCATCAGGTTCGCCAATACTGCAAATACCTGCGAGAGAACCAATAGTAATCCTGCCGTTTGCTTTCCGAATGACTCTGTAAAATAGATCGTCAAAAACGGAAAGAACATCCAGAAGGTGATATTAATCGCTGCTTCCCCAAACAGCCGGACCTTTAAATTACGGTCCCAATCCCGAATTCTCATCTATATTCCTCCCCTCATGAAACGCTAGATGAACTAGAATATCATAGCTCGATAGGACAAAATAAACAAGACTGATTTACTGGTATTTACAAATTTTTTACTGGAGGTGAAATGAATGCGAATGATACCAATTTCCCTTTTTTGAATACATTAAAAGTATCGCAGGGGAAAGGAACGGTGGGTGGAGGTGATTGATAGGCTTATCCTTATTACTGGTGCTTGGACGCAAGTGATCGGAACGGTGATTGCAGCAATTGGCGAAACCATGGTCATACAAGAAGAACGATACAGTCAAGAGCCTCTCGGGTTTCGGTTAGTCTCCATCGGAAATGGATTTGAAGCGGCAGGAAATGCACTTCAAGGTGTGGGAGCTGAAAAGCTCTCGGACGGTTCGTTTGGAGAAACGTTAAGAGTGATCGGTGATTGGATTCAAGCTTCAGGAAACGTAACAAACGTCGCAGCAGCTGAACTCCAATTCGCAGGGAGAGAAGTGGAAGGATTGAACCTTGATATTTTTGGAGACACCGTCCAATCCTTAGGGGCAGGGCTGGAAGCATATGGGGCCACGTTGAGTACGCGGGAGTTTTCAGATCTCCTTGCAGCCGGAAATTCACTTCAATCCCTTGGTGCAGCAATTGAAGCGATAGGAGAAATTTATATTCTAAAGGAAATGAAGGAAATCGGGCTGCAGATCACCGCATTCGGAAGCTATGCCCAGGCAGCCGGTGCGACGATTGCAGCCATTGCTTTAACGAAGCAGTATGGGTGAGCTTTTGATCGAAAGAGGAGGATTTGTTTGGAAAATGTGCTAATTACATGATGAATGGAAGGTAGATGGAATCACGGGAGAAGGATACACCGATTGAAAGGGGAGAATTGCGTCTTTTTTTCAGGTTTTTTGCGTCAAAATATAATTTTATGCGTGGTTTTTCAAATTTATGCGTCAAAATTTCGATATATGCGTTTTTTTTCAGTTACACCCAACAGATTGAGCGCTCAGTCAACCGATTTTCTTCCAAGCCCGTCCTCATCTCCATAAAAAAATCCCAAAAGGCAGCCAAACCACCTTCCGGGATCCTCCACAGTCAAATATTAAAACGCCCAACCGCCATCGCGGAATACTGCTTCAGTCGAGCCGTCTTCTTTCACTCCATCGATGTTCATTTTGTCTGAACCGATCATAAAGTCAACGTGAGTGATACTGTTGTTTAAGCCATTTTTCTCAAGCTCTTCTTCACTCATTTTCTTTCCGCCTTCAATACAGAATGCATAGGCATTACCGATCGCAAGGTGGTTTGATGCGTTCTCATCGAATAAAGTGTTGTAGAATAAAACGTTCGATTGAGAGATTGGGGACTGATGTGGAACAAGGGCGATTTCCCCAAGGTAATGAGATCCTTCATCTGTATCCACAAGGCGCTTCAGGATTTCTTCGCCTTCCTCAGCCTTAACGTCCACAATGCGGCCGTTTTCGAATGTAATCGTAAAGTTGTCGATCACGTTTCCGCCGTAGCTAAGCGGCTTCGTGCTTGATACTGTTCCGTTTACACCTGTTTTTAGAGGAACCGTGAATACTTCCTCCGTTGGCATGTTCGCCATGAAAGTGGTTCCTTGTTCGTTTACACTTCCAGCTCCTACCCACAGGTGACCTTGAGGAAGCTCGATCGTAAGGTCCGTCCCTGGTGCAGTGTAGTGTAGCTTTTTGTAGTTTTTGTCGTTCAGGTATGCCACTTTTTCATGAAGGTTTGCGTCGTGATCCTTCCAAGCTTGAACAGGGTCAGCCTGGTCAGCGCGGACTGCTTTAAAGATCGCATCCCATAATAGGTCCACTTGCTCTTCTTCAGAAGCGTCCGGAAATACTTTTGCAGCCCAATCTTTCGAAGGAGCAGCCAGTACGCACCAGCTCACTTTGTCCGATTGAATGAACTGACGATATTTGGACATTGCTTTTCCAGCTGCTTTTTGGAAGTTTGAGATACGATCTGGATTTACTCCTTTAAGCAAATCAGGGCTTGAAGACACGATACTCATGAATGCAGCTCCGCCTTCAGCCAGCTCTTCGACTTCACGTGCCTTCCACTGAGGGAACTCCTGGAATGCTTCATCTGGAGCAAGATCATATTTCGTACGATTGACCACATCATCATTCCAGTTAACGTATACGTGCTTAGCCCCAACTTCATAGGCTTTCTTTACTACTAAACGAACAAATTCTGCAGAATCGATGGACGTGTTAATGACCAGGGTTTGACCTTTTTGAACATTGACACCGACTTCTACAGCCAGGCTTGCGTATTTCTCAAGATTTTGTTGGAAATTAGGCATATGTATTCTCCTTTTTTCAGAATGTTCTATTACATTCTTATTGTATCAGTGCGGGCATCGTTTGCAAGTGTTTACACCCATCTTTCTATCGTACGCGAAAGAATGGAAAATTATTTTGGCGCATGAAGAATATGAAAGTTCTATGGCATTCAAACAAGAATCATAGCCTTGTCCTGGATAACTATACTATAATGATTGAAGCAATACTCTAGACAAAAAAAGGGGGAAGGAACATTGGCGTGGAATGTCCTTTTATTACGAATGTCCGCCATCTATGGGTTTATTGGAGCATTTCTCGGGTCTCATATGGCAGGAGCAGGATCGTATGCGTTTAAGCCCATTCATGCTCATATTTTAGTAGTTGGTTGGTTGAGCTTATTTGCGTATTCATCCTATTATCGTTCCTATCAAGTACCGAAATCTTCTAAACTGGCATTTGCACATGTATGGACGGCGATGATCGGTTCAATCGGATTAACAGTCGGAATGTGGATGTACAACTTAAATCCATTCAATCTGCCAGGCAGCTTCACGATGGTCTTCTACATAGTAGGAGGCAGTACGCTACTTCTGAGCTTTTTTCTATTTGTATGTATGACATTTAAATATAGTGAGAGTAAGAAGTAAGAGATAGCCTGTTTTCATGATGAAAGACAGGCTTTTTTTTGGGGACTGTGAGTGATTTGTGGATAAATTGTACCTGGTACATATCGTGTGAAATGTACCAGGTACAATCTGGACAATAGGTGCCAGGGACCACTCCACTCATATCCCCAATAAAAAACTCCTCCCCATCTAAATGGAGAGGAGTAATCATACCTTATGGTGACGCTTCACCCTTCTGCTGCTCTTGAAATAAAAACCGGTAGTCCATCGGGTTTTGGATCAAATCTGCCAGGGTGTATTCGTCAAGGACAGAGAGATAGGCGTTTAACGCCTTTCCAAGTACATGCTTTAGTCCGCAAACTGGAGTGATGACGCAGTTGTTGTTTTTTGCATCAAAGCATTCGACAAGGTGGAAGTCTTCTTCTGTTGTCCTGACAAGTTTTCCGATATTTATATCTTCCGGGGATTGTGCAAGCTTGATACCCCCGTTCCTGCCGCGGATCGTTTCGATCAGACCGTTTTTCCCCAGTTCATACGTCACTTTCATCAGGTGATTCTTTGAGATGCTGTAGGCATCAGCGATTTCTTTTATATTAGAGAGTTCCTCCTTTGGTTTAGATGCCAGGAAGATTAGGACTCTCAGTGAGTAGTCAGTGTATAAAGTTAGTCTCATTTATCTCACCTTTCCGATCCGTTATTATTATTATACAGAAGGAAGCATGTTTGTGTCTAAATGTGGCTGTTTTGTTAAAGGTGTATTTTGTATATTGCTTTATGGAAAAAAGAGGAGTACGCTAAAGATGTATTTAAAATATATCTTTAGAGGTGACCAATATGCTATCTCAAAAAACCATTGAAATCGTGAAGTCAACTGTGCCTGTGTTAGAAGTGAAAGGGACAGAAATTACGTCCACTTTTTATAAAAATATGTTTGCGAATCATCCTGAGTTATTGAATATTTTCAACCATGCCAATCAGAAAAAGGGAAGACAGCAAACAGCATTAGCCAATACGGTTTATGCAGCTGCACAGAATATTGATAAGCTCGAGATGATCCTGCCCGTTGTAAAGCAAATCGCTCATAAGCATCGAAGTTTAGGAGTTAAGCCCGAGCATTATCCGATTGTTGGGGAGCACTTACTTCAAGCCATCAAACAAGTACTTGGAGATGCAGCGACAGATGAGATCCTTGAAGCGTGGGGAGAAGCATACGGTGTCATCGCCGGGGTATTTATTGATGTAGAAGAAGAGATGTACCAAGAAACGGAGAACAAAGACGCTGGATACAGAGACTTTAAACCGTTTGTCGTAGCGAAAAAGGTAGTTGAAAGCGATTGCATAACCTCTTTCTATCTTCAACCAAAAGAAGGGGGCAATGTCCCAGCCTACATGCCAGGTCAATATATTTCTGTACGAGTGACCATCCCTGGTGAAGAGTTCACCCATATTCGTCAGTACAGTTTATCAAGCGCGCCAGTGGAAAATCTCTTCAGAATTTCTGTTAAAAGAGAAGCAGAATTTGATCCGGAAGGGAAGGTGTCTAATTTCTTACATGACAAAGTTGCCGTAGGAAGTGAGATTGAGGTCAGTGCACCAGCAGGGGATTTCTATTTAACGGACGCTGAAACACCTGTTGCTTTTATAAGCGGAGGTGTGGGAATCACGCCTATGATGAGTATGCTTGAAACGGTGGCAGGAACGAAGCCGGAACGCCCGACTGCCTTTATTCATGCGAGCAAACATGAAGGGGTACATGCCTTTAGAAAAGATGTCGACGGTTTAATGGAAGAATTAATGAATGGGGAAGCGTGCTATGTTTACGAAAATCCCCGTGACGAATCTCAAGGTCATTTTAAAGGATATGTGAACAAAGAAATTCTTTCACACTATGTGGATGGAGAAACGGAATGCTATGTGTGTGGACCGGTACCATTTATGAAAGCTGTCATCACAACGCTGAAGGAAATGGGGGTCCCTGAATCTAACATCCACTTCGAATTCTTCGGACCAGCCATGGACTTATCGAAGAAGGAAAGTGTAAATGTTTAAAAAGCGGATCGGGAATTGGATTTGAAAATAAAATGGGAAAGTTGAAAATAAATGGGCCGAAATTGAAAATAAAATCAGTTTTCGCCTCTCTCAACATTCCAATTTGCCCTCATTTCAGCCAATCAAACGGAAAAACGCCAGGAAATCCTGGCGTTTTGTGTATTTACAGACGATGTTCGTCCTCATCCACCCGGTTTTTAAACGCTTCCTGGGTCACAATCAGTTCTTCATCCCCTGCTGCGTCTTCTGAGTGTTTTCCCTCTGGTGTACTATACTGAGGAAAGTTTCCTGGATGTCCCTTTTTCTTTGATTCGAACGATTTTCCGCGTGCCATGGTATCCACTCCTTTTAATTCGTGATACAGGTAGTTTTTCCAGCACGTACGAAAATATGTGAGATGAATTGTCAGAAAATAGACGTATCTAAAGCATTCAAAGCCGGAGTCTTTTGGATATACTAATGGTAACAAGTGGGTAGTAAACGATACGTCTAAGACCAGCCGCGTCCACTATAGTTTGGAGTAGGAGGGGTAGAATTGGATTTTTCGATGATCATGTCCGAGCAACGAATTAAGAAGGCCTATGAAGAGGGGGAGTTTAAAGAGCTTCCGGGATTCGGTAAACCTCTTAATTTAGACGATGATTTAGGAGTTCCCCAGGAGTTGAAGATGGCCCATCGGATGATGAAGAATGCCGGCTTTACAACAGATGAAATGAATCTCAAAAAAGAAATGATGCGCATAGAAGACTTGATTAAAGCATGCGATGACGACTTGGAGAAGCGGGAGCTGCAGAAGAATCTGAATGAAAACATCCTGAAATACAACGCGATGCTTTCCAGGAAGAGAATCAATACGAATGGTTCCTTATTCAAAAATTATGAGCACAAAATAGAAAACAAGCTCCTGAAATAATGAAAACACCACTTTCAGAAAATGAAAGTGGTGTTTCTTTATTTCTTCTCGGGTTCATCTTTAAATAAGAAGAATGAGATCACTCCGGATAAGAGTGCCGCTCCTATGATGATCATGGTTTTGGCTTCAGAAGGGATTTCAGAGTATCCTTTGCCGATCATCCAAGTCGCTACCACGGCTACGATAAACATGATGGGGATCATCATGATGATTCTTCGTTTCAAGGTGCCACATCCTTTAGTACTCTAATAATGCTTTTAGTTTATCATATTTTACAACTCTACACTGCGTTGAATTCGCTCTGCACTTGTGGCGGTATCTTGAACATATTGAGCAATCATACGGTTATCACCATGAAGGGTCTCGATAGTGGCACTGATTTCTTCGAGTCCTGCAGAGGTTTGCTGAATGACGGCTGCAAGCTCTTTCGTTGATAGTTCGGCTTCTTCGGTTTGGCCTCTTACTTCTGATGCGGTAGAGGTCAAGGTCTTGAACTCGTTTGAAAGGGAATCAAGCTTTTCGCGAAGTGTCGTGAAATACTCCGTTACCTCTCCCGTTGCTCCCACATTTTCATTTAGCTTTTCTGAGCTGAGATTCATGATTTCGACAGCAGAAGAGTTCACTAAGTTAACGGAAGCAAGATTGTCGTTAATGCGGATGGCTGTGTTTCGTGTAATCTCTGCAAGTTTCCGGATTTCATCGGCCACGATACTGAATCCCCGCCCGGCTTCTCCTGCCCTCGCCGCTTCTATAGATGCATTTAAGGCAAGTAAATTGGTTTGGTCCGTAATGTCTTGAATGCTTCCAATGAACGTATTCGTTTCTTCTATTTTGCTTGTTAATTCGCTGAACGTTTGACGTAGTCCTTCAATAATGTTTTTCAGTTCAATCATGTTTTCCTGCAGATATGTGACACGCTCGCTTCCTGAAACGGCGATAGAATTCGCTTGGGTAGAATGAACAGTGAGATTGTTTGAAAGCTTGGAAACCTCCTCCATTTTACTCATCGTCGTTTCCGAAACGGCAGCAATGTTGTTAATCTGGTCACTTTGTGTGACGCTTCCAGCCGATATTTCATTAACGGCGGTTCTCATTTCATCATGTGAGACGAGGTGGGTTTGAATCTGCTCGTTTATTTGATGAATGCTCGTAGAGATGGTCGCTAATTCTGTTTGTAGGAAGTTTCGTTGTTCTTCTTTTTTCATGCTGTCGCTTTCTGTCATTTTGATCAATTCCTGAAGCTGCTTGAATTGATTGCGGTTCAAGTGTATCACCACTCCAAGGACCGTCCCCAACAGAACATAGGCAAGCAATGCCGGAATGAATAATTCTGTGAAAATCGGGTCGTTGTCGGGCGCAAGGATTCCATTTAAGATGAACAATGCAAGTCCCGATACATATCCGATTCCAAAGATCACTGGATTAAAGTGAATCGCACTGATGACAGCCAAAAATAATAAGATGACTAATTCTGTGGGATTGGATCCTTCTAAAAATAGCCAGATTCCGATGATGGCATAAACGGTAGGAATGCTGAAATAAACATAGGAATGTGGCTTTTTCAAGATTACTTGCAGCACAATAAAGTATCCTGTAAGAAATAGAATCTGGGAAGCGAAGACGGTTACGGCGATGATTCCTGACTCATTTATGATGGAATACGTGAGGGCTGCGACCAGACTGATGGAATACGTGATCAGGAACAGCAGGTTTTTTCTTTTACTATCGATTTCTTTCAATTGCTCTGGGGTCATGACGTTTTCTCTCCTTTAATAGTGACACCTGTATAGTACATATATCGACAAGATCAGGTAGTACTTCATAACGATTTACGGTAATTTATAAGAAAATTTTGAACACTTTCACCTCTCAATAATTAGAAATTCCATCCGATACTAGTAGTAGACTACGATGAGTAAGGTGGAGCGATCGATGGATAAGACGTCTTTAATAGGAGTCATTTTAGGATTGATAGCGGTTGGAGTGGGGATGGTTTTCAAGGGAGTAAGCCCTGTTGCCTTATTGAACCCTGCAGCCATTTTGATTATTTTGCTTGGAACAGTGGCAGCAGTGACCATTGCCTTTCCAACCCATGAAATTAAAAAAGTACCTAAGCTATTCGGCATACTGTTTAAGGAACAAAAACTGCAGGACCCGAAACAAACGATTCAATTCTTCTCTCAATTAGCAGATCTTGCCCGAAAAGAAGGACTGCTTGCACTCGAGGCCAAAACACAGGAAGTCGAAGATCCTTTTTTGAGGGACGGACTTTCATTAGCGGTGGATGGACAAAGTGCTGATTATATACGGGATGTGCTTCATGAAGAAATTGATGCCATGGAAGAGAGACACAGTGCCGGGGCGCTCATTTTTACACAAGCAGGGACCTATGCACCGACACTCGGTGTGCTTGGAGCGGTGATTGGACTTATAGCGGCCCTCAGTCACATGGACAATACGGATGAACTTGGCTACGCGATTTCAGCGGCCTTCGTTGCAACACTCCTCGGTATCTTTACGGGTTACGTTCTTTGGCATCCATTTGCCAACAAGCTGAAGCGCAAGTCAAAGCTTGAAGTACAGATGAAAATGATGATGGTGGAAGGGATCCTGTCGATCATCGAGGGAGAATCGCCGCGGGTGATTGAACAGAAGCTGGCGTCCTATTTACCGGCAAGTGAACGATTATTGTTATTAAAGGGGGATGAGGATGAGGCGGCGTAAGAAGAAACATGACGACGAGCATATGGACGAGTCCTGGCTGATTCCATACGCTGACTTACTCACCCTGCTGCTGGCCCTGTTTATCGTGCTTTATGCGTCAAGCTCGGTGGACGCTCAAAAATTCAGGGAACTTTCCCAGGTGTTCAGTGAAATCTTCACGGGAGGGACGGGAATGATGGAGTACCCCAGTCCCGTAGCACCTCAGCAGTCGAGCGATCAGGAAAGCAAACAGGCAGCATCTTCAGGGAATGAAGAGGAAAAAGAGAAGGAATTAAGCAAGGAAGAACTTGATAAGCAGGCTTTTCTAAAGGATCAGGAAGAGCTAAAGGAAATACAGGAAAAAATAAATCAGTACATCAAAACGAATAATCTGGAAATTCAATTCGTCACGAAGCTTACCGATGAAGGCTTGCTTCTCACGATTCGGGACAATGTCTTATTCGACTCGGGATCAGCCATTGTCCAAGGCAATGACCTGAGCGTGGCCGGGGAATTATCTGCGCTGCTTGAAATGAATCCTCCACGGAACATTATTATTAGCGGCCATACGGATAACGTGCCCATCAGTAATGCGGAATACGATTCAAACTGGGAGCTAAGCGTCATGCGGGCAGTTAATTTCATGAAAATCATTTTGGACAATCCAAAGCTTGATCCCCAGTGGTTCAGTGCAAAAGGATTCGGAGAATTTGAACCGATTGCCGACAACACTACATCAGAAGGCCGGGGCCAAAATCGCCGGGTGGAAGTGTTGATTCTGCCCAGGGTATCAGATTAAGAAACAGGATCTGCAGTCAGAAGTTGGCTGCAGATTTTTTGTTGGTCAGAAATTGCCGTATTTCCGGGGAAATGAACGGGTTTTGTCGAAAGGACCTTGGTTTTAACCAACTAAATCATCCTCATCCTTCCTCATTTTTAAACAATATGTTTCACACCACCAAATTTAGGGAAAAGTTTGAAAAACCATTTAGAAGTAGTGGCTAATTTTTCAGGAACAGGGGTCTCTATATGCGGAGGAAGGGCATTATACATACTTTTCCACCATCATTTACGCCTTCCCCAACCAACAATTCCAAACCTTAGCCACTGCCTCTACTAAAAGGAGGAGCACGATTGGATACGTTTTTTGACATCATAGGTAAAGTTTCGGCATGGTTATGGGGGCCCCCATTAATCATTGTCCTGGGTGCAACGGGTTTGTACCTGACATTCTTATTGAAATTCATACAATTTCGCTATCCTCTCTACATCTTTAAACAAACGATAGGGAGCGTTTTTAAGAAGCCGAAAGGCGAAGGAACGGTGACGCCGTTGCAGGCCTTGACATCGGCTCTATCGTCCACCATCGGGGCGGCGAATATTGTCGGTGTACCGGCAGCGATCATGTTTGGTGGGCCGGGAGCTGTTTTCTGGATGTGGGTGATTGCCTTAATTGGAATGGCTCTTAAGTTTTCCGAGAGTGTACTTGCGGTCCGCTATCGTGAGAAGAATGAAAAGGGGGAATATGTTGGCGGTCCCATGTACTACATGACGAAAGGATTAAACATGAGATGGCTCGGTGTATGGTTTGCCTTTGCCCTTATGATCGAGCTGATTCCAAGTGTGATGGTGCAAGGGAATGCTGTGGCATCAACGGTAGAAGAAACATTTAATGTAGATGGGCTTATCACGGGCATTGTTGTGGCCCTCATCGTTGTATTAATCGTATTTGGTGGAATAAAGCGTATTGGTAAAGTAACGGAAATATTTGTCCCATTCATGGCTCTGATCTATGTAGGAAGCGCTTTGGTCATTCTATTTATGAACATTGGTGCAGTGCCCGAATTCTTCAGTCTGATTCTGTCAAACGCTTTCCAACCCATGTCCGCAATGGGTGGGTTCGCCGGGGTAGCAGTGGCTGAAACGATCCGTTGGGGATTTGCCCGTGGATTATACTCAAATGAGGCAGGACTTGGAACTGCGCCGATTGCCCACGCTGCGGCACAAACCGATCATCCCGTCAGGCAGGGGCTTTGGGCGATCGTTGGGATCGTGATTGATACGATCATTGTCTGTACGGCAACGGCCTTCGTAGTGTTATCATCAGGGGTGTGGACAGCAGAGAATGCATTGGATGACCCGTCAGCCCTTACGACAGAAGCATTCACAAGTTATTTCGGGGAATTTGGTGGAATCCTCGTTACGATTTCATTGATTTTCTTCGTACTATCGACGATTATCGTCATCGTCTTTTACGGAGCAAAGCAAGCGGAATTCCTATTTGGCTGGAAGGCGGCACAAGGAATCAAGGTTGTATATACGGTTGCGATCGTGCTTGGTTCAGTTGGTGCAGCAAAAGTCATTTGGCAATTCCTTGACTTAGCCCTTGCAGCGATCTTAATTCCGAATATCATTGCGGTTCTTCTTTTAAGTAAAGAAGTTAAGAGGCTTACACATGAGTTCTTTACGTCGGATGAGTATTACATGAAAGACACCGGCAAGGTAAAAGAAAAGAAAATATCATAGTCCAAAAGACTTGTTTTTCCGAGTGGGGAAGCAAGTCTTTTTTTTATGGAATTCTGGCTGCCCTGCGCATTGCGACCTACTTCTGGTTCGTGGATGATTATGGAATTAGTGATAATCATTTTCAATTAGGTGTTGACACCTTTTGAAAATGCAGTATATGATAGTCATGTGCTAAATGATAATGATTTTCAATATCAATGAAATTTAGTAAAATCAATGAAAGTTTTGGGGATAGTCATGAAACAACGTTACCTTTTTATTGCGCTCATCTTGCTGTCACTCCTGTCTATATTTGTAGGAGTGAGCCATATTACACCGATGGATTTACTTCAATTTCAATCCGAAGAGACACAGATTTTTCTCATCAGTCGATTCCCCCGATTATTGGCGATCTTACTTGCCGGTGCGGGAATGAGCATTGCAGGGTTGATCATGCAAAGCTTGAGTCGAAACAAGTTCGTATCCCCTACGACGGTGGGGACGATTGATGCTGCCCGGCTGGGGATCCTTGTATCGATGATTGTGTTTGTAAACGCCTCTTTACTTGAGAAGATGATTGTTGCTTTTGCATTTGCGTTAGCCGGCACATTGCTTTTTATGCAAATACTCGATCGGATCAAGTTCAAGGATGCAGTCTTTATCCCCCTCGTCGGGTTGATGCTTGGGAATGTGTTGTCTTCGGTGACAACGTTTTTTGCCTACAAGGCAAATGTGATTCAAAATATGGCGGCATGGCTGCAGGGTGATTTCTCATTGATCATGAAAGGCCGATATGAACTTTTGTACATAAGCATTCCCATTATGATCATTGCCTATCTTTATGCGAATCGGTTTACTGTCGCCGGGATGGGGGAGGACTTCTCCAGGAACCTTGGTGTTTCTTATCGCAGAATAGTGAATACTGGTCTCGTTCTGGTGGCCCTCATTACGGTGACAGTCGTATTGACTGTCGGGATGATCCCATTTCTGGGTTTGATCATACCCAATATCGTTTCCATCTTTAAAGGAGATCACTTACAGAAGACATTGCCTCATACGGCCTTACTTGGAGCGATCTTCCTTCTTGTCTGTGATATTTTAGGCCGGATTATCATCTACCCGTACGAAATTTCGATTAGTTTAATGGTTGGGGTCATCGGCAGTGCCATCTTCCTATACTTGCTGGTAAGGAGGAAGGCATATGCGTAATCGGTGGAAAATGCTTATTTTATTATTTGTAGCCCTGTTATTTTGCGGGATTTATTTATTCTACGAGCTAAATGGAAGCTATGATTATGCACTGCCTCGACGGGGGATGAAGGTGCTTGCTATGGTCATTACGGGAATCGCAATCGCCTATTCAACGGTCGTATTTCAAACGATCACACATAATAGGATCTTAACACCGAGTATTATGGGGCTTGATTCTCTTTATCTCCTTCTTCAAACGGTGATCATTTTCTTCCTGGGATCGGATCACATGCTTGTCATCAACAAGAATATAAACTTCTTACTATCGGTTGCAGCCATGATTGTATTTGCTCTTATCCTGTATCAATTATTATTCCGTCATAGTAATCAACCCATCTACTATTTATTGTTGATCGGAATCATCGTTGGTACATTCTTTGGAAGCATCACCACATTCCTGCAAGTGTTGATTGACCCCAATGAGTTTTTAATGGTTCAGGATAAGATGTTTGCGAGTTTCAATAACATGAATGCGGATCTGGTTTGGCTTGCCCTTATCGTGGTAACCATCGTGATGATGATTGGCTGGAGGAAGATCCATTACCTGGATGTCATGTCATTGGGAAGGGAGATGTCCATTAATCTTGGTGTGCCTTATGATCGAATGGTGCGTCGTATGCTGGTGATTGCGTCTGTACTCATTGCTGTTTCAACCGCCCTGGTCGGGCCGATTACCTTTTTCGGATTAATCGTCGCAAACTTAGCTTATCAATTCTTCCGGACCTACAAACACAGCATGTTCATTACCGGCGCGGGCTTGATGAGTATCATTGCCCTCGTTGGCGGACAGTGGGTGGTAGAACGGATCTTCACGTTTTCCACGACCCTAAGTGTGATTGTAAACTTCATCGGAGGAATGTACTTTATATATCTTTTGTTAAAGGAGAGTAAAGCCAAATGATACACATTCGAGGGCTATCCAAGTCGTACGGGAAAAAGCTGGTGGTTGAAGACGTGACTGTCACGATTCAGCCTGGTCAAATTACTTCGTTTATTGGACCGAATGGTGCCGGGAAGTCGACCCTTTTATCAATGGTAAGCCGTCTGCTTGACTCAGATAGTGGTGAAATCATACTGGATCAAGCTGATCTCAAGAAAATGAAATCAGATGATCTTGCCAAAAGAGTCGCGATCCTAAAGCAATCGAACTTCCTTAACGTCCGTTTGACGGTGAGAGAACTGGTATCGTTTGGACGATTTCCTTATTCGAAAGGCCGATTAAAGGAAGAAGATGAAAAGGCAGTTAATCAGGCACTTGACTATATGAATCTGGGGGAGTTAGAGGGGAACTACTTAGATGAATTATCCGGGGGGCAAAGGCAGCGTGCTTTCATTGCCATGGTCATCGCCCAGGATACAGATTATATTCTCCTGGATGAGCCCCTGAATAACCTGGACATGAAACACTCCGTCCAGATCATGAAAATTCTGCGCAGATTAGTGGATGATCTGGGGAAGACGGTCGTCATTGTCCTGCATGACATCAATTTTGCCTCGGTGTATTCAGACAGAATCGTTGCAATGAAAAATGGCAGGGTCATAAATGAAGGTTCAACAGATACCATCATTCAAACCCAAGCGTTAAAGGAAATCTATGATATGGACATTCCTGTACAACAGATGAACGAAAATCGGATTTGTGTTTATTTTAATTCATAAAAAAGAGGAGAAAAGATAATGAAAAAATGGTCATTAATAACACTATTACTTACAGTTTTACTAGTATTGGCAGCGTGCGGTTCAAAGGAAGAATCAACGACAGAATCGGAGAGTTCCGGTGGAAACGAAGAACTGAAAGAAATCACAGTCAAGCATGAACTTGGCGAAACGAAGGTTAAGCAAAATCCTGAAAAGGTCGTCGTGTTTGATTTCGGTGTCCTTGATACGTTAGATGAGCTTGGAGTGGAAGTAGCGGGAGTACCGCAAGCAACCATTCCTCCATACCTTGAGAAATACAGCGGTTCTGACTACACGAACGTAGGAAGTTTGAAAGAAGCAGACTTTGAAGCGATCAGCTCCATGAAACCGGATGTGATTTTCATCTCTGCCCGCCAATCGGAAATGTATGAAGAATTCGCGAAAATCGCTCCCACCGTGTATGTTCAGACGGATTACACAAATTACATGGAATCATTCACAAGCAACATGAAAACCATTGCAGAAATCTTTAATAAAGAAGATGAAATGAAGAAGGAATTAGAGGATGTTCAAGCTGGTGTCGACGGTATTAAAGAGAAGACTGGAAGCCTTGATAGCAAAGCGTTGATCTTGATGGGGAATGAAGGGGAAGTCAGTGCATACGGTCCTGGCTCCCGTTTCGGAATTCTCCATGATGTATTCGGATTCAAGCCTTCTGATGAAAACATAGAGGAATCCACTCATGGTCAAAATGTGACGTTTGAATATGTATTGGAACAAAATCCCGATGTTCTGTTTGTGATCGACCGTGATGCTGCCTTTGATCCAAACGCAAGCGTCAAAGATTCAATTGAAAACGAACTTGTACAAAAAACGAACGCCTACAAAAATGAAAAAATCGTCTATCTGAATGGGGGCCCATGGTACCTTTCAGGAGGCGGACTTCAATCGATGAAACAAATGGTTGAAGATGCGAAGGCAGGTTTATAATATGTTTTATCAAATAAAGAGACTGGTAGTGAAAGAGGGAGCATCATCAAAAGTGGTTGAAAGGTTTTCCGGTGAGGGATTAATTGAAAAACAGCCAGGGTTTATCGACTTAAAAGTCCTCGTCAAAAAAGTACGCCGCGGCGACGAAGAAGTGATTGTCATGATTCAATGGGAATCGGAAGCGGATTGGAAAAATTGGGAGAAGAGCCCTGAGCATATTGCAGGTCATAAAGCGAGTGCCGGCAAGCCTAAACCCGACCATATTCTTGAATCGAGTCAACATGTGTATGAGGTAAAGGCAAGTAAATAGTGAAAAGAAGTGTCCTGAGGTATATCGGGACGCTTTTTCTTTTATTTTCCTTCTTGTCTAAATTTAAACAAAAGTTTAAAATATTAACAAAAGTTATTTTTCTTTATAGGGGTGGGAGCTTGTGAACGAAAAAGAAAAGCTTTTGTTGACGTATATTGAGGAAAATCCATTTATGACTCAACAGGAATTGTCCGAGCGAAGTGGGATGTCACGCTCAGCGGTTGCAGGGTATATTTCGAATCTGGTGAAGCAGGGGAAAATCATGGGGCGTGCGTATGTTCTTCCGAAGAAAAACGGGATCACGTGCATCGGAGGAGCAAATATCGACCGGAAGCTTCAGTTGGACGGTACGTTTATTCCTGAAACCTCAAACCCTGCGAGAACAGAGCAATCCAGTGGCGGCGTGGCACGCAATATTGCCGAAAACTTAGGCCGGCTGGGAAAACAGGCCAATTTGATAACGGTTGTAGGCGAAGATACGGAAGGAAGCTGGCTTTTATCTCAAACGAAGTCGTATGCCGATGTATCCGCATCCCAGCGGCTTCCAAATGAAAGCACCGGGGCTTACTCCGCCATATTGGACGAAGAAGGGGAAATGCTGTTTGCCCTGGCTGATATGAACATTTATGAAAGCGTTGACATTGGTTTTATTGATAAGAGATGGGGATTGATTTCTTCATCTGAAATGGTGCTGCTCGACACCAATTTTCCAGAGGATGTACTGAAGTACATCATCCGCAGGTGCCAAACGGAGGGAGTGCCCCTTACGATCATCCCGGTTTCTGAACCGAAAGTGTTGAAGCTTCCTACATCATTGGAAGGGGTTTCCTGGTTCATATGCAACAAAGGGGAAGCGGAAACGTATGTAGGAATGACGATTGAGACAGAGGGCGACTATTTTAAAGCGGCCAAAGCCATCACCCAAAGAGGTGCGGAAAGGGTCGTGATTACACGGGGAGATCAGGGATTGGTCTATTACACTACTTATAAAGAAGCGAGAGCCGTGTTACCTCCCAAAGTTGAAGTCGCTGATGTAACCGGTGCTGGAGATGCCCTTGTTGCGGGAATATTATTTGGCTATTTAAAAGGATCCGATACAGAAGGAGCTTGCCGGATCGGAGTGATCTGCTCGTCCATTACACTGCAATCCAAATTTACGGTGGCACCTACGCTGAACAAGTCCAAGCTTCAACAAGAGTTTAGTCATTACTATTGATTAGGGGGAAATGTACGTGAATATCAACTCATATATTGAATACTCGCAGGAAGTATCAGAAGCCAAAAAGGCAGGAAAGGCAATTGTGGCATTGGAATCAACGATTATTTCTCATGGAATGCCTTATCCACAAAATGTGAAAACCGCTCGTGAAGTGGAGGGTATCATTCGTTCAAAGGGTGCAGTTCCAGCAACGATTGCCATCTTGAACGGGAAGATCAAGATTGGTTTATCTAATGAAGAGCTTGAATATTTAGGACAGGCTTCAGACGTGATCAAGGCAAGTCGCCGCGACATCCCTTATATCCTTGCTTTTAAAAAGGACGGGGCGACTACGGTTGCTGCCACCATGATCTGCGCGGAGCTTGCTGGTATTTCGGTTTTCGTGACAGGAGGCATCGGGGGTGTGCATCGGAATGCAGAAGTGACGATGGATGTTTCGGCGGATCTTGAGGAGCTTGCTGTGACGAACGTGGCCGTTGTCTGTGCCGGTGCTAAATCCATCCTGGATATAGGCTTGACGATGGAATACCTGGAAACAAAAGGAGTGCCTGTTTTAGGATACGGAACAGATTCCTTACCGGCCTTTTATACACGAAGCAGTCCTTTTTCAGTGAACTATAAAGTAGAGACCGCCCAAGAGACGGCTGATATTCTAAAAGCGAAATGGGACCTTGGATTAAAAGGAGGCGTGGTCATCGCTAACCCGATCCCTGCCCAGGACGCACTGGATGAAAACGAGATGAATAGTATCATAGAAAGAGCGTTAAACGAAGCGGAAGAACAACGTATTTCAGGTAAGGAAGCTACGCCTTTCCTCCTTGGGAAAGTAAAAGAATTAACAGAAGGAAAGAGCCTTACAGCCAATATCGAACTCGTGAAGAACAATGCTCATGTAGGGGCAGATATTGCAGTTCATTATGCCAAACTTGCGAAGGTGAAAACCTTCTAATACTGTGAAAATAGGAGAAACCTGGGCAGATGGTTGTGCCCGGGTTTTTTATATGAAATATATTGACCGTTTATATGTTTGAAGAGGTAGGGTAAAATGGTGGTAAATAACGATACAAAAAAGGAAGGTACTATGGCTGATATGCAACCCTATCATGCATTGAGTGTTGACTCGATTCCAGTCCCGGCTGCAATAATAGATGTGCAAGACCAAAATTTTATAGAAGAGAATGAAGAATGGAAAGGTTTGACCCTGCAAGAAGATAATCTTCTTCAGAAAATATTAGTAGAAAAGAATTGTTCCATCCGATTAAATCATTATACCTACAAAGTTAAACGTAAACAGATCGATGAACAAAAAGAATTAGTGATGATTGTTCCGGAGGTGTGTGGAGAGAAGCACGTATCCCATGATTATTCAAATAACTCCCGTTCGGCCATATATGAGTCTCTTATTTATAACACCCCGACTTGTGTTTGTATTCTTGATAACAAAGGGAAAGTAGTGGAGATGAATCAATCCTTTCAGGAGCTGTTTCATATTTCCGATACCGTTTTGGGTGAGTCCCTGTGCAATCAAACACCCCTTCAGAATCAAGCCTTTATCAACTTAGTGATGAACGGAATAAGGGGAGTGAATACGACCGGGGAAGAAGTAACCTTCATGATGGATAATCGACGGAAGATTACATGCAATATTACCATTTCCCCGGCCAATTACAAAAGTGACGGAACTGTAGACAGTGTCGGAATCATCCTTCACGACATCACGGAGAAGAAAAACTATGAAAACGAACTGGTCTCATTGAAGGCGGAACTTGAGAACACACTTCGCCTCCAAAAGACGATCACCTATAAGATTAATAAGAGGGACAATGAATTTGTCATCGAGATGGCGGCAGGGGAGCTATTGAAAAAATTAAATCTGACTCCTTCAAAGGTGATTGGTAAAACCATTGAAGAAGTATTTGATTCCCATCATTTAGGGAAAATCCAACCTAAACTAAAGCGTATATGGGAAACAGGGGAAGAGTTGACGTATGAGGATGAATACAAGGATTTAGAATATATCGCCTCCATCGTCCCAGTGGTACAAGATGGAAAAGTAGCGGAAATCATCTGCTCCATTTCAGATATTTCCCTGATCAAAGATATTCAGAGAAAACTGATCGAAAGCGAGCAAAAGTATAAGTCAATTGTGAAATACAGTCCTGATAATATTTATATGGTTGATACGAAGGGGATCATCCAGGAAGTGAACCCTGCTGTGAAACAGCAATGGAATCATATCTCTCCTTATATGATCGGCAGTCACTTCAGTGAATTCATCGCGGAAGGCAGTAAGCATTCAGCCATCAATCACTTTGAAGTCGCCCTAAAAGGAGAAGCGTCAAGATTTGTCACCACCTTCGAAAATGGTGAAGGTGGCAAAAGCCATGTAGCGGTCACCAACATCCCGATCCGGGTCAAAAACAAGGTCATCGGAATTTATGGATTCGGACAGGATATCACAGAGAAACTGAAGATGGAAGAAGAACTAAAAGAAGCGAAAGAATTACTGGAAGCGTACTTTGAGCATGCCGGTGATGGAATTGTTCTTTTAGATCCAGAGGGAAGCGTATTGAAGGTCAATCAGCAGTTTGAATCGATGTTCGGTTGGAATAAAGATGAAATTACAGGAAATAAAATCACCTTTATTCACCAGGAAGACCAGGTAGGACAATTCAAACAGAATTTAATGACCATCAAGGCCGGGAAGCGAATAAAGGATTATGAAACGGTGCGGTACCGAAAAGACGGCACGCCGATTGAAATTGCCTTTAACATGAACCCGATCTTAAATGACGATGGAAACCTGATCGGTATTTCAGCCATCATCCGGGACCTATCCGAGAAGAAGCGAAATGAAGACTTACTGAAGAAATCGGAACAGTTAGCGATGATCGGACAGCTCGCAGCAGGAGTGGCCCATGAAATCAGAAATCCGCTGACGACCCTGAAAGGCTTCCTTCAACTAATGAAAGAAAATGCGAAGGATGACTTTTACTTAGGGGTCATCCAGGGAGAGCTCGATCGAATCGAAATCATCACCAATGAGTTTCTGGCCTTGGCGAAACCAAGAGCCGTTCAATTTTCCCTGACCTCCTTAACGACCCTGCTCACAAGCTCTGTCGAATTCATTAAGATGGAATGCCTGAAGCAAGGAGTCGATGTAAGGTTCTCCGTGGAAGAAGCGGAAATTTATTGTGATTCCCATCAAATGAAACAGGTCATATTAAATGTCATGAAAAATGCCCTGGAAGCCATGCCAAGTGGGGGTCTCCTCAGTGTTCAACTTGAAAAAGAAGACGGTTATGCGAAAATCTCCATTCAGGATAATGGAAATGGAATCCCGCCTGAGCGAATGAAGCATTTAGGTGAACCTTTCTACAGCACGAAAGAGAAAGGGACCGGTCTCGGATTGATGATCTGCCAAAAAATCATCAAAGAACATCACGGCTCACTATCGATTCAAAGCAATGTATCGGAAGGAACGACCGTTACGATCTTGCTGCCGATTGCAAATGAAAAATAGAATAGAAGAAACTCCATGATGAGAGGGAACTCTTGTCGTGGAGTTTTTTTATTTCCTCGGCTATTGTCGATTTAACTAAGGGAAATCATCCGACAAAAAATGTAAATTCCAGATAAGGTGGACTCTTGAAATGCTGATATTTTCCGGGAAATAGTACGTTCTACAAATTTCTTATTTCTCTTTTCTTTCTTAAGAACTTGTCTACTCGTGGCGATTGGATGAGAGCACATCGCCACGTTTCAACATCCTGGAAAAAGGTTAAAGAGAGAGAAAGAGGTGAGGAGAAATGGAGACAAACGTCTTTATTAGTGGTGGAGGAATCGGCGGTCTGACACTCGGCTTGAAATTAGCGCAGTGCAATATAGACGTAACGGTAGTGGAACGGTTACCAGGTCCAGGTTCCGTATACAAAGGCGAACTCCTCCAGCCAAAAAGCCTGGAAATATTCGATTCATTGGGGGTCATTGACTCCGTCTCCGAAAACGGCCATATCATTTCCGATTTGGAACTCATTGAATTGAAACGTGCGAAATCAAAAGCGGAGAACTCCACGATGAGCTACTCGATTCTTCCCAGTCGATACCCTTACTCATTAATGATCCATCATGAAACGTTAAAGGAGATTTTACGAGATAAAGGGCAGGAGTATCCAACATTTCATTATCGATCAAATACAGCCTGTAAGAAAATAGACGGTCACATGGTGACCATCGAGGATCGGAAGACGAAAGAGATACACGAGATTCATAGTGATTTCATTATAGGGGCTGAAGGAAGAAGCTCTGTCACCCGTGACTATATGGAAGTGGATGTAAAGGAAAGAAAGTACAACCATCATTTCTTGACGGTGACGTTTCCACGTCCAAAGGAAATGGTGAAGGGACGTATCATTTCTACATATCAATCATTCCTGGGTCTGTTCCCGTTACCAAACGATGAAGTACGATCCGTTTATCTCATTCCAGCAGGGGAATATAAGTCTCTTCGGAAAAAACCGATTTCAGAATTTCATAAGCTCTATATCCAAATGTGCCCGGATCTCGATGGGTATGTGAACCAAATAGAGGACTGGAAAAAAATTCAGCTGATGGTACCCCTGAAATATCATGCGGAAACCTATGTGAAGAATCATCTTGCCCTCATAGGAGACGCCGTCCACACGGTTCACCCTATGGCAGGAGAAGGAATGAATATGGCGATACAGGATGGGAGCATTCTTGGAGAATTGTTGTGTGATATGTATTCGGCCGGTAAATTAGATCCTGCTAATTTAGAGTGGTACCCAAAGGTCCGGAAAAGAAGGGTGGCCCATCAAATGCATCTCAGTCATTTATCGGCCCTGGTTTATTCATATCCGTATCGCCCGGTTGGCTGGCTGCGAAATAAGAGCCTTCAGCGCATGGAGAGGGATTCGATCTCCCATTACAAGCAGATGCTGAACATATCCGGTCTCGGCATGTGGAGAGAAACCCTGTACGACCGGATGGTCCAGGGGGGAGTGCTTCCAATCAGAAATGATTCGTTAACAGAAGAAGAAAAATCCAACACAAAATTTACGGAAGTTCAGGATTATCCCTGGAAAGGAAAGGAGGCACTACGATGATCGGAGAAATGGTGAAAGTATGGCGGGCAAGAACATGGATGAAAAAGAATGTGCCGTTTCTGTACAGCTGGCACGCTTATGTAGGGTATGAAATGGATCTTTTTGAAAGCTTTACAAAGCCTGCCTCCATTCAGGAAGTTGCGCTTGAAAAAAATATCGAAATGGACCTCCTTGAACAGTGGGTAGAAGTTGGCATCACCATCAAGCATATGAAGCGGGTGGAGGATGAGAAAGTCACCACGAGAAACCGATGGAAGCTTCCGACTCCCAAGAGGGACCCTCATTCGTCAGGTATTTTGCTGAAAGAAATGATGGAGCTTCACATACCGGCCCTCTTGTCGTATCCACAATTATTACGTAATCAAACGAAGCAGCATTTCAATTCCGATGTCCATGGCTCGACTGTAGCCAAAACGTCGATTCTGTTAGAGCGCTTTGCCTTTCCAAAGGTACAGAAGGCGATTAAAAGATACAATGTGAATTCGATATTGGATCTGGGCTGTGGTGAAGGCGGGTATGTGAAAAGAATAGGAGATCGCTATCCTGATAAGAGAATGGTAGGGATCGAGATTCATGAAGCCGTCGCAAAGGCTGCTGAAGAATCGCTCAGTGACTATGAAAATATTGAAATCCTTTGTAAGGACCTCCATGAATATGAACCTGGTCAGCTCTTTGACATGATCATGGCCAATAATCTCTTTCACTATATCGATCCGTCCGAGAGACTGCAATTCTTTGAGAAAGCATCGACTTGGCTTGAAAAAGAAGGCTTGTTCTTTGTTCTGACACCTATGCAGAAATCAAAGCACGGTCAGCAGTTTTCCAGCGCCTTCAACAGCTTCTTCATGACCTTCCAGAACCTGTATCCGATTCCGTCGCAGAAGGAGATGGAGACATTGGCCGCTAAAACAAATTTCAAAGTGGAGTCCGTCGAACCGATCGTGAAAGAAGGCGGATGGTATGTGATGATATTCAGGAAGAACTGATCCTGTGGTGGGATTGGTTTTTTTGTTTGGGTATGTGGTGCTGGCGTGTGTGGCGGAGGTGTATGTCGGTTTGTGTCGTTTTATCCTTAGTCGATAATAAAAGTGCCGAAGTCGATAATATATCTGGAAAGTCGATAATATATGGAGTAAAGTCGATAATATAATCCGAAAGTCGATAATATTATATAGTGGAAACTCGATAATAAAAAGTTTCGCATCCCCTTTGAAGTACCGCATCTATACACATTTGTCCCTTTCCTTAACCAATATTCAATCGCGAATAATAAAAAACACCGTTAAGGGTGCAATTCTTAAAGCGAATCAATTAAAATAGTTCAGCAGCTGAATATCGGGTATATTTTAACAGTCAAATTCCGATTGAAAATCAACTGTTAAATATCACACGAAATTCACCAGTCAAAATATTCGCCCACCACACACATCCGTCACAATTATTTTCACTAAAAAGGGTAATCCCCCATCGTTTTAGGGTAAAAATAGAAAGATGATTACAAATGTGGAGGAGAGCCAATTGAGTAGACAGGATGTATATGATTGTATCGGTATTGGGATTGGTCCATACAATTTAAGTTTGGCGGCGTTGATGGAGGAGAAGACGGATTTGAAGGTGAAGTTTTTTGATCAGACACCTGAGTTTCAGTGGCATCCGGGGATGTTGATCAATCTGACGGATCTGCAGGTTCCATTTATTGCGGATTTGGTGACGTTTGCGAATCCACAAAGCCGGTACAGTTATTTGAATTACTTACATACGCATAATCGTTTATATAAATTTTTCTTTTTTCAAAAGTTTGAAATGCCCAGGCAGGAGTACAATGATTATGCCCGCTGGGTGGTGAGTCAGCTAAGCTGCTGTCAATTTCATAGTGAAGTGATCGGGGTCACGGATCAGGGCGACTGCTATAAGGTTGTGATCGATAACCGGTTGACCGACGAGCGTGAGATCTATTATGCGAAGCATGTGGTGATGGGGACGGGAAGTAAGCCGTTGATTTTAGACGGGATGGATGGTCTGCCGGATGTGGACGTACATCATACGAGTAAGTATCTGTTCCATAAAAACACAACAATGGAAGGTTCCGCGATTACAATTGTGGGATCCGGTCAAAGTGCAGCCGAGGTGTTCTTTGATTTATTGAAGGAGCAGGAAAATCATTCATATCAGCTTACATGGCTGACCCGTTCAGAAGGAATATTGCAGCTCGAGTCGTCGAAGCTTGGACAGGAATTCTTTGCCCCTGACTATGTGGATTATTTTCATGGGCTGACGTATGAGAAGCGTGTGGAGGCATTAGAAACATTGGATCAGCTGCGGAATGGGATTGATCCCGATACCCTCAATAATATTTACAACATCCTTTATAATCATTCGGTCAGTGATCACTCACCGGACATTATGATTCAGCCTTTAACGGAAGTGAGTAAGATCCGGAAAGAGGAGGATCAGTACGTTCTGAATTGCCGTCAATGGCAGGAAGAGCGTGATTTTTCATATCAGACGGATAAAGTGATATTGGCGACGGGTTATAAGCCGAATATTCCTGATTGGTTTTTTGAGGAGTTCGAGGACAAAATCGTTTGGGAGGATGAGAAGAAGTATAAAGTCTCCCGAAATTATAAGCTGGAATTCAAAGAGAACAGAGACCGGGATCATCACTTCTATACGGTGACGAGCCTGGAGCATTCTCACGGTGCAGGGGCAACGAACTTAGGGTTGGCTGTGGACCGTAATATTCAAATCATCAATGATATCGTGGGTGAAGAAGTGTATGAAGTGCAGAGGAACACGATTTTTTCTCAATTCACGATGGATAAATAAGGGTGTTGTGTTTGAATGTATGCACAAAGGGTAAAGTACATGTGTGGTAAAAAACAAACGATAACTAGGAGTGTTTCAATTTTATGGCTAAAATAGCAACGTTAATCACAGACATGTTTGAAGACGTAGAATTTACAGATCCTGAAAAAGCGTTTAAAGAAGCAGGTCACGAAGTTGTGACGATTGAAAAAGAAAAAGGGAAATCAGTGAAAGGGAAGCAGGGCGATGCAACGGTGAAAATTGATGAAAGCATCGATGACGTTAATCCTGCAGACTTTGATGCCCTATTATTACCAGGGGGATTCTCTCCTGATCAGCTGCGTGCAGATGACCGTTTCGTGAAATTTACGAAGCATTTCATGGATGAGAAAAAACCGGTATTCGCCATATGTCATGGTCCACAATTATTGATTACGGCAAAAGCACTGGAAGGACGCAAAGCGACTGGCTTCAAGTCCATCAAGGTTGATATGGAATATGCAGGTGTGACGTACGAGGATAAAGAAGTTGTCGTATGCGGGAACCAGCTTGTGACAAGCAGGACACCGGATGATATTCCAGCATTCAACCGTGAATCACTGGCGCTTCTTTCTAGTAAGTAGGACAAGTAAATGAAAGGGGACATTCCCCAAGGTATTTTGTACCTTTGAGGGAATGTCCCCTTTTTACATATCATTTTCGCAGGTTACCCATTTCTTCAATGATCGCAGTCATTTCACTCGGGCTGAATCTGTCCTTGCGATCGACCATTACGTAAAGGTCGTGAAGATCTTCATACATTTCTTCATTGAAGTCTTCAGGCTTTACGGCTCCGGCATTGACAATTTTTAATTTTTCTTTAATGGCAGTGACCATGAATTCGATATTTTCCGTTGTATTTTGTGATAAATCCATATGGAATCGTCCTTTCTGACGTGCATTCATTATATTTATCTTTCCATGATTCCTTGAACCTGTCAACATAACTTCCACCCGAGAAGGATTTTTTTCTGAGAATGTTTTACACTATTAAGGAATGGGAAATGAGTAGGTAAGTTAAAACGTTAGGAGAGGCACGTTCATGGTATCTGTGTTATTTGTATGTTTGGGAAATATTTGCCGGTCCCCTATGGCGGAGGCGATATTCAGGTCAAAGGTTAAAGAAGGGAATCTGGATGGCGTGATTGAGGTTGACTCTGCAGGCACGGGAGATTGGCATGTCGGTAAGAAACCTCATGAAGGAACTTTAGCCATTCTTAGAGAAAATAATATAAAGAGTGATGGCTTGCTCGCGCGACAATTCCATGGTGAAGATAAGAAATATGATTACATCGTGGCCATGGACGCTTCGAATGAACAAAACATGAAGAAGATTCTTGATCGTGATCATCACGGAAAGGTGTTCAAGCTCCTGGACCTGGTGGAAGAAAGCCGGGAGAAAGATGTTCCCGATCCGTACTTCACGGGGAATTTTCAAGAAGTGTATGATCTAGTGGAGTCCGGCTGCAGCCTATTATTAGAAAAAATAAAAAAAGACAATCATTTGAAGGAGGGTAATACATATGGGAAGCAATAAATTTTTCAAAGGGGTTTTGTTAGGTGCCGTGGCAGGAGGGCTGCTTTCCCTCTTGGATAGAACGACCCGTCAGGAAATGGGTACATCTTTAAAGAACAGTGGGAATTATATTTCAACATACTCAAAAAATCCTCAAAGACTGGTCGAGTCATCGAAGGAAGTGTATGAGAAATTACGTACGACAGCTGATCAGGTCAGCAGGGATATTCAATTCATCAGTGAAAAGGTAGATGAAATCAAAGGGATGACTCCACAGGTGAAAGAAATCATCGAGGAAACAAAAGAAACCTTTGAAGACTCTTCAGAAACCTATAAAGATACGTTTTCAGATAGGGAAACATCAAATGAACTAACAACTCAGGATGAAGAAAATCAACCGATTGCTTCATCATTCAAGGGATATTAATTAAACGAGGTGAGAACATGTCGGATGAGACGGTCAAAGGAGGATGGAAAGGATTTTCTAAAAGTCTTTTCTCAAATATTAGTGCGAATGATGTAACGGGCCTGGCCGCACAAATTGCCTATTACTTTCTTTTATCGCTCTTTCCACTGCTGATTTTTATCGTAACACTCTTGCCATACCTTCCTGTCGAGCAGGGGGACATACTGGGTCTGGTCAGGGATTTTGCACCAGGGGAAACGATGTCCATGATCGAGGAAACGCTACAGGACATCATGTCGAACCGGAATTCCGGTTTACTGTCTGTCAGTATCATCGCCACGATATGGTCGGCATCCAATGGGATGAATGCCATCGTGAAAAGTTTAAATCGTGCTTATGATGTAGAGGAAACAAGATCATTCATTGCGACCCGTCTCATGTCTATTCTATTGACACTAGCCATGATTCTCGTATTTGTCATAGCTCTTTTACTTCCGGTGTTCGGGAAACAGATCGGTCTTTTATTATTTTCTCAATTCGGATTTTCAGAGCAGTTTTTAACGGTATGGAACGGGATTCGCTGGGCGATCAGTCCCATCATCCTGTTTATTATTTTCGTTGGGTTGTATTTCTTTGCTCCAAGCAAACGGATCAAATGCTTAAGTGCGTTCCCGGGGGCGATTTTTGCGACGCTTGGCTGGGTACTCGCATCCTTGGCCTTTTCTTATTACGTCGGAAGCTTTGGGAATTATTCAGCCACATACGGCAGCATCGGAGGGATCATCGTCCTCATGATCTGGTTCTACTTAACGGGAATCATCATCATGATCGGCGGAGAAATCAATGCACTGGTCACGATTAAAGACAAAGATTCATGTTAAAATAGGGGAAAGACTCCCCGGACATAGTACAGGTCAAAGTAGGGGAAGATTCTATTAAACGTGACGTTTAGTAGGTCTTCTTTTTTTATGTATATAAGAAAGAGAGGTGGTCCCCTTGTTGATAGCTGCGATGGTGGAGAGGCTTGGTATCATTGTGACGATTGCTTTTATTATGACCAGGATCAGCTTCTTCCGTCATCTTATTGAACAACGAACCCATGTGAAGAAAACCCAGACTTTTTTGCTCATATTGCTATTTGGTTTCTTCGGGATCGTTGGTACATATACAGGATTGATCGTGAATCCGTTTCAAGAGGAATATACAAAATGGCAGTGGCATCTTCAGCAGAATGAAGCGATTGCCAATTCAAGGGTGATCGGTGTCGTGGTCGCCGGGTTACTGGGTGGTCCATGGATCGGACTAGGAGCTGGATTGGTCGCTGGGGTCCACCGGTATTTTCTTGGAGGATTCACGGCATTCTCGTGCGGGATCTCGACGGTGTTAGCTGGATTACTGGCGGGGTGGATCGGGAAGCGGGAAAAGAAGAACAGGCTTGTTTCCCCTCAAAAAGCGTTTTTGGTTGGCTTTGTCGCAGAAGGGATGCAGATGCTTCTCATTCTTCTATTATCGAAGCCGTTTGATGATGCGTATTTACTCGTTTCCGATATCGGATGGCCGATGATCCTTGCAAATGGAGTCGGAACCGGGATTTTCCTGCTGATCATTAAAAGCGTTTTTTATGAAGAAGAGCGGATGGGAGCGGCTCAATCCCAGAAAGCACTTCGATTGGCTGATAGCACGGTGAAATATATGCGAAAAGGATTGAATGCCGCCTCTGCACAGGCAACGTGTGAGATCCTGATGAGAGATGTGAACGCGCTGGCAGTTTCCATCACGAACACTTCCCACATCCTCGCTCATGTAGGTCTTGCCTCGGATCACCATCAACAAGGGCGCCCGATTCAAACCGAAGCGACGAAACGGGTCATCAAAACGGGAGAGCTCATGAAGGTGGGAAGAGAGGATATTCAATGCGACCGGAATGGTTGTCCATTGGGAGCGGCGATCATGGCGCCCCTTTTAAAAGGGGATGAAATTGTCGGAACCCTTAAATTCTATTTTCATTCGGAAAAAGAAATCTCGCCTATCCTGATGGAATTAACGAAAGGGATTGCGACCCTGCTTAGCCATCAGCTGGAGCTTGCTGAAATCGATACCCATAAAGAGCTTGCGAAAGAGTCAGAAGTAAAGGCGCTGCAGGCACAGATCAATCCGCACTTTTTGTTCAATACTATTAATGTCATCGTGTCGTTGACAAGGATCAATCCCGATAAGGCAAGGACCCTGCTGATTTCACTATCTCAGTTTGTACGTCAGAATCTGACAGGAAGCACGAAATCCACCTCGACTCTTAAAGAAGAAGGACAGCATGTAAAGGCCTATCTCGCCATTGAAGAAGCACGATTTTTTGACCGGCTGGAAGTGGTGTATGAGATTGATGAAGATGCCCTGCCGGCGAAAGTCCCTTCGATTACCCTTCAACCTCTTGTTGAAAATGCGATTAAGCACGGGATGAAGAATGTTGAAGAAGGATTTGTGCTCAAGATTTCGATTGCGCTTAATGGTGATGAGGTGACTGTCCGTGTGGAGGATAACGGAGCGGGGATTGATGAAGAGAGACTGGAGAAGCTTTTGCTTGAGCCTGTGGAATCACAGTCCGGTACAGGTATCGGACTCTATAACGTGAACAAACGATTGGAAATGATGATGGGGAAAGAAGCAGGTCTATCGATCACTTCATCAATAGGAAATGGAACCACCGTTGAATTTACGGTAAGGAGTGATAAAGAATGAAAGTCGCCATTATTGATGACGAACCATATAGCCGGGAGGAAATGAAACATCTATTAAGCGGTTATACATG
Organism: Rossellomorea sp. GCM10028870; assembly: GCF_042666755.1. Lineage (NCBI taxonomy): Bacteria > Bacillati > Bacillota > Bacilli > Caryophanales > Bacillaceae > Rossellomorea > Rossellomorea sp. GCM10028870. The sequence goes on from NZ_JBHTGN010000004.1 coordinate 293,053, forward strand.
GGTGGAAGTAGTCGGAGAAGCAAGCTCTGCCGAAAAGGGATTGGAAATCATTTTAACAAAAGAACCTGATGTCTTATTCCTTGACATTGAAATGCCGGGCATGAGCGGGGTCGACTTAGCAGAAGCCCTGCAAAAAATGAAGCACAAACCGGAAATCGTCTTTGCCACTGCGTATCCGGATTATGCCCTTAAAGCGTTCCGGGTTGAGGCCGTTGACTACTTATTGAAACCATTTGAAGAAGATCAGCTCGGGCAAACGATGGAGCGGTTGAAGAATCTTTTGAAAGTGGGAGTGAAAGAGCAAAGCGAGAGTCCGTCGATGGGGAAACTGGCAGTTCAGGATGAAGACAAAATTGTATTCATTAGCCCGAAAGACATTCTATATATCTTCCGTGAAGAGCGGGAAACCTTTATTTGTACGGAGAGGAAGAAGTATACGTGCCGCTTGCCGATCAAGGAATTGGAATCGAAGCTCAGTACATATCCATTTTTCCGGGTTCATAAAAGCTACCTCGTTCAGCTGCCCTTCGTGGAGGAGCTCATCCCGTGGGGGAGCGGTGTGTATCAGCTGAAGGTTCATGGAGCGGTTGAGGCAATTCCGGTGAGCCGGAATTATGTGAAAGAATTGAGGGAGCGATTGGAGTTGTAGGTGGGGGTGTTTTTTTGAGAGTTTGGTTTGTACCAGGTGCAATTGATGTTGTTTGTAATGGGTACAGGTTAATGGACTTGTACCAGGTACAAATACGGTTTATTGTACCAGGTACAAATATGGCTTTTGGTACCTGGTACAAATCAAGCATCTGGTGCCAGGCACCAAACCCGTCATCAGTGCCAGGCACCAAACCATCTAATAGTGCCAGGCACCCATCATTTCCACCATGCACATTAACCCCCGCTCAGAACATCTCAACCCTGATTTACGACATCTTGAACAGAATGTGACAAAACTGTGAATTTGATTGCTATAATGAAAGCGTATTCACAAATGAACGAAAGGGGATCATAAGCATGGTCACATTTCTGGTCTCGATTGTTGTATTAATTATCGGTTATTTCACATATGGAAAATTAATTGAAAAGATTTTTGGAATTAATGAAAGTCGTTCGACTCCTGCTTATGCGAAGGCGGATGGAGTGGATTATGTACCAATGAAGACGGGTAAGAACTCTATGATCCAGCTGTTGAATATCGCGGGTGTAGGACCCATTTTCGGTCCGATCATGGGAGCACTTTATGGACCGGTCGCTTTCCTTTGGATCGTACTCGGTGCGATTTTTGCCGGAGCGGTGCATGATTACTTAACGGGGATGATTTCGATCCGTAACGGTGGAGCTCATTTACCGGAGCTTGCAGGAAGATTTCTAGGCAAAACGATGAAGCATGTGGTGAACGCATTCTCGATTTTATTACTCGTGCTGGTGGGAACGGTTTTCGTTACAGCACCTGCAGCACTGATCGCGAATCTGACGCCGGCTTGGATTTCACTTGGTGTCATTATCGCCGCAATCTTTATTTATTATATTGTCGCAACCCTATTACCGATTGATAAAATCATCGGTAAGGTTTACCCGCTTTTCGGAGCACTGCTTGTAGTGAGTGCGGTTGGGATCGGTGCAGGATTAGTGATTACAGGGGCGGATATCCCTGAGATCAGCTTAACGAATATGCATCCTGATTCAGTTGCTATTTTCCCATTATTATTCTTAACAATTTCTTGTGGGGCACTATCAGGGTTCCATGCCACACAATCACCAATCATTTCAAGAACCACGCAAAATGAAAAGAACGGACGCAAAATTTTCTACGGTATGATGATTTTAGAAGCGATCATTGCGATGATCTGGGCAGCAGCTGCCATGAGTTTATTCCAGCCTGGTGAACTGAATGCCATCCTGAAAGAAGGCGGACCTGCAGCGGTTGTAAGTGAAGTATCGATCCTTATGCTTGGATCAATCGGTGGAACACTCGCCATCCTTGGAGTAATCATTCTTCCGATCACGTCTGGTGATACATCATTCAGAAGTGCGCGTATGATCATTGCCGATTATATCAAAGTAGGACAAGTGAAAATCTCGAGCAGACTTTGGATTGCGATTCCATTGTTCGTGATCTCAGTCGTATTGACCCGAATTGATTTTAATCTATTATGGAGATATTTCTCCTGGGCGAACCAATCGACAGCAATGATTGCTCTTTGGGTAGGTGCCATGTATCTGGCCCTTCAAAAGAAACCGCACTGGGTCGCAACGATTCCAGCGATCTTCATGACAATGGTGACATTCACTTATATCCTGAATGCACCAATCGGTTTCGGTTTATCCATGGGTACAGCCTATATGGGAGCAACAGTCGTAACCATCGCCGCAATCTTAGCTTTTATTTACACATTAAGAAAGCGCTTAAACGATGGATCTGTCATTCAAGTCGACGAAGACGTTCCTCAATCAGCAGCTTGATTAGAAAAGAGAGTTTTCCGGTAATTACCGGGGAACTCTTTTCTTTTTTTGCACAAAATAAGAATGGTTCAAAAACCACAAGTTTTCTTGATGACGACTACTTATTAGGAGTGATTCAGCATGACAAAGAAAACGAAAAAAGACGGCGGCACAAAGCAAAACGGCAAGCACAAGCCGAAACAGAAAACATCCGGTTCTGCTAACGGGCAGAATGGATATCACTAGAAAATGACGGCCAATCCTTAACGGGTTGGCTTTTTAATTTGGAACTCGAGATGTTTTCTGATGGAGGATGTATTATAATAGGAGTAGTTTCAAAAATTTAGTTGTCTCAAAAGGAGATCCCATTATGTCTAATAATGATCAGCAAATACAGCCAGAAAAGAAAAAAATCAGCCTGCAGGAAGCAATGAAGCAGCAGCTGGCAAAGAAAAAGGAAGCACAAGCCGGTGGGAAACAATCAACAGGCGGTTTAGCGTCGAATCAACGCATGCAAAGCCAACAAACGAAGAAGCCCAGCAATACTCGCCGTAAGATGGGGAGTTAATGGGGGAGAGCGCTCGGGAATTGGGAGTGCTCTTTTTTTGTTTACTGGTGATGTTTCGGGGTGTCGGTTGGGCGATGAATGACAGCAGGCACTAGGGAACTCGACGACTTCGTGAACTGATCATCCATATCACTTTTATGTGAATATTCCATTTACTTCCTCCCTCTATCATGCTATCATAATAAAAATTTCAATTAAATGCCATGAAGAGAAGAGTAGATATCCTGAAATCTTTAACAGAGAGCTCCGGCAGCTGAAAAGGAGCAAGAGGGACGGTATTGAATCAAGACTCTGAGCAGCGCATCGGAACCGGGCAATGGGGATGGTGTGACGGGAGCTCCCGTTATCGGGCTAGGGTATAAGCCTGTTGGCCGTACCCGAAAAGGTTAGTATGGCGACATATTAACGAACTGGGGTGGCACCGCGATATCGAATCTCGCCCCCAAGATCAACGTCTTGGGGGTGGGATTTTTTTTGTTTTTCTAGACATATCGCGGGGAGGAATAACCAATGAGGAAGTGGAAGTATCCTTTATTGCTGCTGGCAGGCATCGGGATTTCGAATGTAGGAGGGTGGATTTATTTAATCTCCCTAAATTTGATTGTTTTAGACGAGTGGGGATCACCTCTGGCAGTGGTGATTTTATATGTCTTGAAGCCTGTGGCGGCCATTTTGACAAATGGCTGGGCGGGAAGCTTGATTGACCGGGTCAACAAGCGGAATCTGATGGCGGGTCTTGATTTTTTCAGAGGGGTGTTGATTGCGGCATTGCCTTTTCTTTCGTCCAATTGGTGGGTGTATGCGGTTGTGTTGATCATCAATATGGGAAGCGCCATGTTTTATCCGGCGTCCATGGCGTACATCACGACCATCATTCCCCGGGGTAATAGACAGCGATTCAATGCTATCAGGGGGCTGATCGGATCGGGTGCGTTTCTTATTGGACCTGGAATTGCCGGACTGATGTTCATGATGGGGACACCTACGTTTGCCCTTTATATGAATGCATTGGCCCTCTTTTTATCAGGAGTGATCACCCTGTTTCTACCGAAGCTTGAGGATGGAATCCCAGTTGATAAAGGTGATACCAAATGGGAAGTCATCAAAGAGGATTGGCGGATGGTGTGGAGGTTCAGCCGGCGCGCTACTTATGTGATGGTTCTTTACGTCTTGTTCAGCATCCTGCTTGTGATGACGGCAGCCATCGATTCCCTTGAGGCCGCATTTTCTAAAGAGGTATTGCAGCTTTCGAACAGTACGTATGGATATCTTGTAAGCGTTGCAGGGGGTGGATTTGTATTGGGGTCGATCCTGAACGCGTCCCTTTCCCATAAGCTCCATCACATGCATCTGATGGGATTTGGTTCTCTGCTCGTTTCCGGAGGATATCTGATTTATTCTTTCTCAGAAGGTTTCTTATTAGCGGCGATTGGGTTTGCTGTTTTATCATTTGCCCTGGCCTTTGCGACGACAGGGTTTGAAACCTTTTATCAAGAACATATTCCCGCTGTGATCATGGGGCGGGTAGGCAGTATTTATGGATTGCTGGAAGGGGTATTGGTCATCCTTTCCACGGTGCTTATTGGAGTGGGAGCCGAGTTGGTGTCGATTCGATTTGTTGTGATTGCGGGTTCGATGATCATGCTTGGGGTTACAGTGATTTTGTATATTAGCTCTACCAGGAATTATTGGGAAAAACAGTTAAGACGTAATTCTGAATGTTATAATAAATAAAAAAGGCACAAAGGGGGTCAGTGGATGAAGATGACGGCTGATCAATACTGGGACCGGTGGGAAGAGTTGATGGGCCAGGAAGAAGCAAGTTATGAGAAATGGAACGGTTTAGAGGATCTGTTGTCCATTGCTCAGAAAGAAAAGGACCTCTATAAGGAGTTTTGCTGCCGGTTCGGGATCATGAGGACCGTCAACTATCTTGGGGAGTATGAGGAATTATTCGATCATTTCGAGTGGTGCAACGGCTTCTTTTTAGATAATGAAGAGAGCCTGCAGGATTGGGTGGAAAGCCTCTTTTGGATCTATAAATGGATGGCGGAGCATCTGGTGAAGATGCCCGGCATTGACACGGAACTGTTAGATGCCTTTTTCAGTGACTTTCAAGAAGCGTATGACCGTTATGGCTACAGTCTAGGCCCCTTTTACCAGCATCAGCATAAACGTGCGTTGAAAACAGGGAATGTAGAGGAAGCGGAAGAGTATTATCAAAAGTGGATGACAGCGGAAAGAGACTCGCTTTCAGACTGTGAAGCCTGTGAATATCAGACACAGCTTGAGTATTTTTATTTTACCGGGGAAAAGGAAAAAGCCCGCCCCATTGAAATGCTTTTATTATCAAAAGAAGTGACATGTGGTGAAATTCCCCACTTGACCTATAGTAAGCTGCTCTTGCCTTATGTTGAAGATGGTCAGGTGGAGGAAGCCTCGCGCTATCAGTCAAAAGGATACTTTTTCATCTATGATAAGCCACACTTTTTAGTCGAAGCTTCCGAACATATCCGGTTTCTTGCTTTAACGGAACCTGTCAGGGGAATTAAAGTATTGGAGCGTCACATCGAGTATGCGGATAGCGGGAAGGATCCTTACGGGTTGTTTTACTTTTATATGAGTGCGATTGTTCTTCACCGTAAGCTTGTGGAAGCCGGTCATCGTCCGGGATTTGCCATTGATGTGATGAGTGAAATTGCGAAAGAGATCGCCGGAGATTTTGATGAGAGGAATGGGAATGATTTCTTTAGTCGGGAGATGGAGAGAATTTATTCTTTGTAACAAATATTGACACCCCCATCAAATCTATATATAATCATCTAAAATATGTGAAACATTGCCGAGGATCAGTAAAGGGATCTTGTCTTTATAGAGAGGGAGCGTTTTGGTGAAAAGCTCCTATAGATGAACCTTTGAACCTGCCTCTAAGTTCTGTATCGAATGAAGATATCAGCGGTCCGAAACCGTTATCATGGAATGAGTGTAAAGCTTTGCTTTGAATCAGGGTGGTACCGCCAGAAATGGTCCCTGATGAGAAGCAGGGCTTTTTTTGTTTTATGGGTGTCGATCAGGCGATTCGCTGATAAATCCGGTATTTCGCTGATAAAATGAAAATTTCGCTGATAAATCCAGGATTCCGCTGATAAAATGAAAATTTCGCTGATAACTAAACCAATCCAATTAAAAATAAGAGGTGCTTTCAAATGGCAAAAGAATTTGTAAAAGATGTTACGGGCATGAATGAGGATTTTGCCCAATGGTATACGGATGTCGTGACGAAGGCGGAGCTGATCGATTACTCAAGCGTCCGCGGGTCGATGATCATCAGACCTTACGGGTACGCCCTGTGGGAAAATATCAAAGATGCCCTTGATGCGAAAATAAAAGAAACAGGGCATGAAAATGTGTATATGCCACTTTTCATACCTGAAAGCCTCCTGCAACGGGAGAAGGATCATATCGAAGGCTTCGCGCCTGAAGTGGCATGGGTGACCCATGGAGGGGAAGAGGAGCTGGCGGAACGATTATGTGTACGTCCGACTTCCGAGGTATTGTTCGGAGAGCACTATAAAAACATTATCCATTCCTACCGTGATCTGCCTAAGCTTTATAACCAGTGGGCCAATGTGGTCCGCTGGGAAAAGACGACCCGTCCTTTCCTGAGAACATTGGAATTCCTCTGGCAGGAGGGACATACGTGTCATGAAACGGACCAGGAGGCACATGATGAAACGGTGAAAATGCTTGAGGTGTATGCGGAGCTTTGTGAAGAGCTGCTGGCGATCCCGGTCATCAAGGGGCAGAAAACGGAAAAAGAAAAGTTTGCCGGTGCGAAGTATACGTATACGATCGAGAGCCTGATGCATGACGGGAAGGCTTTGCAATCAGGAACGTCCCACCATTTAGGTGATGGATTTGCGAAAGCATTCGGCATTCAATTCACGGACCGTGATGGAAAGCTTCAGCATGTGCAGCAAACGTCCTGGGGATTCACGACCCGCATCATCGGTGCGATGATCATGGTTCACGGGGATGACCGGGGGCTGGTGGTTCCTCCACGAATCGCACCGACTCAGCTGATGATCGTGCCGATTGCCCAGCACAAGGAGGGCGTCCTTGATTTTGCCTATAATCTGAAAAGCCAGCTTGCCGGCGCTGCACGAGTTAACATCGATGCGAGTGATAAAAAGCCCGGCTGGAAGTTTAATGAATATGAAATGAAGGGAATCCCACTTCGCCTGGAGGTCGGTCCACGGGACATCGAGAACGGGCAGGTGATTTTAGCAAGACGAGATACGGGTGAGAAGATCACGGTTGCCATGGAAGAGCTAGAGGGGAAAGTCACAGAACTTCTAGAGGACATTCAACACAATCTTTTAGAAAAAGCGAGAGCTCACCGTGAAGAAAAAACCACGGTAGCGAAAACCTTTGAAGAATTCAAAACGACGGTGAACGAGAAAGGCGGATTCGTCAAAGCCATGTGGTGTGGAGACCGTGCCTGCGAAGACAAGATCAAAGAAGAAACGAGTGCTACATCACGATGTATGCCATTTGAGCAGGTGCAGGTGTCCGAAACGTGTGTGTGCTGTGAAAAAGGTGCGAAACACCTAGTATATTGGGCAAAAGCGTACTAAGAGACAAAAGACTGGTTCTTCCGTCCTTTTTCTTACAAAAGTCGTCTTTTTATCGTGTTTGATTAATAAACATAGGTAAAGGAGGCGTCGATTATATGGATTTTGAACTCATCATCGTTTTGTTTATGGTATTCGTGGTAATCAGCCTTTGGGTCGTGCATACCAAGCTCAACCGGATCACCGAGCATGTGCAGCAAATGGATGAAGAATACTTATCCGATGAGCAAATCGAGAGGGAATTAGAGGAAGAATGGAATAATGATAAGTAATGACTAAGGCGTTTCTCCTCAGAGGAACGCCTTCCGTTTTTATGAAAAAAGACTACCAATCTAAATGGCCGGTTGATACAATTAAACGTATGAGGGGTGAGGGAAGTGGGGGCTTTTGTCATCATTTTGGTCCTAGTGCTATCGCTATGGTCTATAACAGTCACCATTGAGAAGCAAACAAGCAGACTGGTAGAAAGCCAGCGTGAGCAGATCGAATGGTTAAAGAAGATACAATCAAAATTAGAAGAAAAATGACTTATATAAACGAAAGGGAGGGGCAAAGATGAAATATAAGGACTTAATCATCGAAACACCCCGATTGGTCATCAGACCCTTTGTAAACCGGGATTACAAAAACTGGTTAAGGGAACACCTGAACAGGCTCCCATCCCAGCATAAATATGATGTTGGCTATCAGGACATGAGTGAGTGCACGGAGTTCTGGTTCAGGGAGATGCTTCTGAAGCATGATGAAATGATCGATCGGGACCAGGTCTATGTTCTGGGGATCTTTCTGAAAGAAGGTGGCGCGAATATTGGGACCATCGACTTCTCCACTCTGATGCGGTACAACTTTAACTGGGGAAGGGTCGGTTACACGGTACATAATCGTTACTGGAACCGGGGCTACGGGAAAGAAGCTGTGAAGGCAGCCCTTCAGCTGGCTTTTGTCAAATTGAATTACCACAGGATCGAGGCCCATATCAATCTCGATAACGCGCCATCGATCAGCCTTGCAGAAGGTGTCGGCATGCAGTATGAGTGCACGCGGGAAGGATTCATTTATGAGTTTGGGAAGTGGACGGATAATCTGGTGTATTATGTGAATGCCGGTGAACCATAAAAAAACGATGAGAGCTCATGAGCCCTCATCGTTTTTTTATTATAATCCTTCGATGGTCAGTTCTTTCACTGGCAGGAATTCTTCCCCTGTATCCATGTACTTCACGTTCACCTTGTCATTTTCCTTCAGGTAGATCGCAAGTAAGCTGTTTTCGGAGGAGACGATATAGTTGTTGCCGTTGTCGAGTAAGAATGATACGACTGTGGAGTCGCCTGTCTTTTCTTTATAGACCCGGACGACTGTACCATTTGTCTGTTTCTCCTCGGCTTTTGAGCTGCCGTCAACGCTCCCGCCTCCTCGTTGAAGGGCGGTTTTGTATTGCTTCAATGCCTGGTTTGGTGTGCCCGCATAGGCTGATATTTCCGGGTTGGCTGCCGAGACGATGAAGTAGTTTTGTAAGAAACCATTCGCATCGAGCACCGGGGTCAGCCAGCTTGCTTCTCCGTAGAAGTTATAGAGCACCGGCATTTCGCCGTCCCATTTTTTCTCGATGAATTTCTTCTGGATGATCTGTAGGGCTCCTTGTGAATCCATGTAGGATTCTTCAAGATTTCCTGTGTAGAATGTCGCTTCTCCCGTTCTTGAGTTCGTCAGGGAGTAACCGAGCATGGAATCGACACCTTCTTTTGGCGAGGTGAAATCGGTGAAGTAGTACATGTCACCATTTTCGTCAAAAATAGGGCTCACATTGGCTTCGGTCCCTTCATCTGAAGGAAGCTTGACGTCTGATTTACCGAAGCGGCTGTTCCAGAATCCTTGAACGTAGTTACCGAAATAACTGTTTTGGAGGCTGACGGTTTCCGGTGAAATCGCGCCGTCAATGAAATCCGGTACGTCATCGATTTTGTATGACTTGGTATCACCGGATTTTGGATCTACCATGACGATTCCTTTCGCTTCAAATCCATTTCGTGCAGAAATGAACTCACCGTACGTTCGAATATAGAATGGCTTTCCTTCGTCATCGACCTCAAGCTGAACATCACCATTGAAGATCTGCTTCGGATAGTTCAAGCGGATGTGTCGCTCGATCTTTTTATTAAAGAAGGCAGATGGTGTGTAGACCATTTCCTCTTTAATGAATTTAGGGTTTGCTGATGAATCGGTGGCACTTAGCGTGAAGTAACCAGGTGTTTCATCCCCCTTGAACCATTTAAAGAATCCGGAGAATTCAACCGGTGCAATGTAGACGTACTCGCCATTGACCTTTTGAATCTGCAGTCGTCCAAGCTCATAGTAACTCGTATTCGGAACCTGACCGAATGCTTTCTTCATTTTGTTACGGGCGAATTGTGGAGGGACGCTTGCCGGCGTTTCCTTCTCATCGAACGCTTCGATTTCCGTTTTTACGTCCATTTTCGCTGATTCAAATTTCTGATCGGCGTTGAAGACAAAGGCAGTCAGGAAGTAAGCCCCGATGAGGAGACTTCCAAGGAACAATGCGCCCTTCACCATTCGTTCGGTCCCGGTTGCAAGTGTGGCGCCGAATCCTGCAGCTACGATGAGCAAGATCCACATGCTCGTAAAGTTCTGATCAAGATTCGTCATGTAATAGAAGACGAATACAATGATCGTCGTGATCAGGAGAGTGGCTCCGGACAGTGCTGCAAATGACGGATACCCCTCTTTTTTATTCTGCTTTTTCATGATTGCCATCGGTACGACGAGTAAGGCCATGACCAATCCGACAATGACTGAAAATAGTAATATATTTCCCATAGTGTTCCCCTTTCAAGTGCTTCTGTTTATAGTGTATATACGGATGAGGGGGTGGGGAGGTTTCAATTGTTTTTAGGAGCGTTGACTGAGTGTTCGATTGGGTGGATCGATCGTCCGATCATGGCTATATATCCAACCTAAGCATCATTCGGTATAATAAAAGAAAGCAACCATTCAGGAGGAGTCTATGGATATATTTGATATTGCGAGGATTGCGGGGGTGTCTCGGAAGACGGTACAGCGTGTATTGAACAATTCGGATCAGGTACGAGCGGAGACCCGTGAACGCATTCTGCAGATTATGGAGGAGAATCACTATCAGCCCAATGTGTCAGCGAGAAGGCTGGTGAAAAAAAAGACGTACACGATCGGCCTTTTTATCATTCAAGATCCTTCGAAGCATCGTATATATTCGGATGACCTATTTTACAGTGTGGTGATCGGGGCCATGATCAATGCCTGCTCAGAGCGGGGCTATAATATGCTGGTGACTATGACGGATCTGAATGATTCCTCCCCGGTTTTAAAACTTTACCGTGAAAAGAGCATCGATGCGGGGATCATCATCAGTTGGAGCAACGTCCAATCAATCGTGGATCAAATTTCCGCAGCGGGCTTCTTGGTGGGGGTCTTTGATCAAAACAACGTGTCAAGGTGGACACCTGAGATCCCGATGCCCGTATTACAAAACGAGGTGAGTGCACTGGGGGCGACCAATCATTTCATTGAGCTTGGTCATGAGGCGATCGGGATCATTACGGGTGATGAAGATAATCCTGCAGCAATGGCGCGTTTGAGAGGCTATCAAATAGCGATGCAAACAGCAGGGCTTCCCGTGCAAACGGATTACATATATAAAGGTAAGTTCATCGAGGAGTCAGGACGGGATGCCGTCAATCATTGGATCGGGCGGGGGACTCTTCCTTCAGCTATCGTTTGTTCGAATGATCATATTGCATTCGGTGCCCTCAAGGCGTTAAAAAAAGCCGGCAAAAATGTCCCTGACGATGTGTCTCTCATTGGCTTTGATAATCTATTGCTTACGGAATATACGTCTCCCGCATTAACGACCATGCATGTACCTAGAGTTGAGATGGCGGTGGCTCTGGTGGAGCAGCTGATTCATAGAATCGAGGAGATTCCCTATGAAAAGATGAGTCCATTTCAAGCTGCACTCGTCAAACGAGCTTCCTGTCGTCAAAAAGATTAAGAAGAGAAAATGCTGTATTCCCAAGGGAGTAGGCATTTTTTTTCGTTAAAAATGGAATTGTTATTGTAAAAAAATGTTGTCAAAGAGTGGTGATGCTTTTATAGTTATATACAAATGTCCCACGTGAGACATCAATCAAAACTGGAGGCGTTCCAATGATTAAAAAAGCTGTCACCTCTTTTACCGCTGCATGTCTCATCATGAGTCTTACACCAGGAAACATAGGAAAAGCAACGCAGAAAGAAAAGCCTTTTCACCTCAAGGATTCGACATTAATAGATAAAACGATTGAAGGCGACCTGGTGATCACACCTGATGCCGGAAAAGACATCACCCTTGAAAACGTGACGGTTCACGGGAAGACCCTTATCAAAGGGGAAGCGCCTGATACCCTTCAGCTGTCCGATTCGGAGTTACACAATCTATCGGTTCAAGGACCTGGTCACCCTACAAAGATCACCGTCTCTGGGGAATCAATAGTCGAAGAAACCCTGTTGGATGGAAATGCCGAGCTTGAAGAAAGAGAACTTTCGTCCGTTGGATTCCAGAACGTAACCGTATCGGCATCCACGGTCAAAACGAAGAAAGCTGATTTGAAAGGCGAGTTCGAAACCATTACAACCACTGGTAAAAAAGGAGGGGCTCAAGTAGAGCTTGACGGCGTTGCAGATCGGTTTGAAATGAACGCGCTTTCAAGCGTCATCCTTGCTACGGATGCGTTAGTAAAGGAACTTACTGTATCAGCATCCGGTAAAGGGTCGATTATCGATGGAGACGGTAACGTGGAGAAAGCAACTTTGAACGGCACCGTTACATATAAGGGAGAAGAAACAAGTGATGCATCTTCTTTTGCTTCACCATGGTCCCTCGTATGGAATGACGAATTCAATCAGGCCGAAATTGACCGTTCGAAATGGACATTCGATATCGGCAACGGGTTTACCGATGCCAATGGTATCTTTATACCCGGGTGGGGGAATAATGAAAAACAATATTACACAGACCGCCCTGATAACGCTAAGACAGAAGATGGAAAGCTCGTCATCACGGCTAAAGAAGAAGAGTATGAAGGCCACTCTTATACGTCCGCACGCCTGAAAACGAAGGGGCTTTTTTCAAAAACGTATGGGAAATTCGAAATGAAGGCGTCGCTTCCAGTCGGGAAAGGCTACTGGCCGGCGTTCTGGATGCTCCCGGAAGATGATAAGTATGGAGGATGGGCAGCCTCCGGTGAAATCGATATATTAGAAGCCCAGGGAAGTAATCCACAAGAAGCGATCGGGACTATTCATTACGGTGAAACCTGGCCGAACAATAAATACACCGGCGCTCACTATGCCTTTGAAGATGGATCGACCATTGCCGACGAGCATGTATACTCAGTTGAATGGGAGCCGGGGGAAATTCGTTGGTATGTGGATGGAAAGCTCCGCCAAACCCAAAACAATTGGTATAGCAAAGGGACAGGCAATGCGGCCAACTTCACGTATCCTGCACCATTTGATCAGCCTTTTCACATGTTATTGAATGTGGCGATCGGCGGGAATTTTGACGGGGATCCAACAGAGGATACCATGTTCCCTCAATCCATGGACGTTGACTATGTGCGGGTTTATGATCTGACGGGAAGACCGTATAAAACGCCGGAGTTGCCTGTATTCGAACAGCAACCATTACCGGAAGAAGCGAAACAACCCCTCGAAGACGGAAATCTCATTTACAATAATGGATTTGATCAGGACTGGGATGACGTTGAAGGGATTGAAGGGGTGGAGAATACGGATTACTGGTATTTCTTGACCGTCCCTGACTTTGGAGGGAAAGCGAATGTGTCCCTTGATCAGTTGGATAGCGTGAACTACGCAAAAGTCGATATACAGGAGCCCGGTAATCAACCTTATTCTGTCCAGCTGATACAAGATGCCTCTATTGGAAAAGGACGTTATTATCGTGTGTCTTTTGATGCGAAGTCCAGTGAGGCGCGTCCGATCAATGTAAAAGTCAGCGGGGGTCCAGAGAGGGGATATGCCACGTATTCACGAAGTGAGTCGTTTGAGTTAACAGATCAGGTGCAAACCTATGAAACGGTGTTCCAAATGACGGAGGAAACCGATCTTGCAGCCCGACTGGAGTTTAATGTAGGCTTGTCCACCCTGCCTGTCTGGATCGGAAATGTCCGGGTCGAGGAAATCCCTCCTGTGAAAGTGGATCCGGATGCTTCCAAGTCTGCGCTTCCTGACGGGAACCTTGTCTATAATGGGACGTTCGACCAAGGATTCCCTGACCGTTTGCTTTATTGGAATTTGGTAGATTCCGAGAATGCTGAGTTCATCGGGGTGGATCCCGATGAGCGGGTATTTTCTGCCAAGCCTTTAAATGAAACGGACAAAGTACAATTAGTGCAAAAAGGTGTTCAGCTTCAAGCTGGAAGTGAATATGAACTGACACTGGACGGGATGGCTGAAAGTGCCCGTGATATTCAGATTGAGATGAGAAGCAAGGATGGAGAGGTTTCCTATGCAGCGGAAACGATTCCTCTGAATGGTGATTGGGAGAGTCATGGCATGGCTTTCAAGATGCGGGATGTAACGGATTTGGAAGCGCAGCTGGTCATCCACCTTGGGGGCAGCACTCATAAAGTGAAACTGGATAATATGAAACTATTGAAAAAAGTGGGACCCATTGATCCGTTTCCTATTAAAAACGGGACATTCGACAATGCTTTAGATCCCTGGGAGTCTTACATCCATTTTGATGCAGGGGCAAGTATTCAGCATGTCGATGGTGAAGCACATATCTCCATCGGGAATGAAGGGAAGGAAGCATGGAGCGTTCAACTCTTTCAAGGGAATCTGGTGCTAGAGCCCGGGAAAGAATACACGCTATCCTTCGATGCAAGCTCTTCAGTAGCACGGTCGATGGAAGTGACGCTGGAAAACAGTCAATATACGAGGTACCTTTCGGAATTTGCTGAACTTAATGAAAATCTGGGTCGCTTTGAATATACGTTTACCACCCCTTTGAGGGAGGAAACGAGTTTGAAGTTTTTACTTGGTGCCACTGGAGAGGTGCTTGGCGCACATGATGTGGTGATTGATAATGTGGAGTTGAAATAAGTTTGGGTACAGCGTCTTTTGGGCGCTGTGCTTTTTTGTTTAGGTTTTGAGTGTGGGGAGGCTTGAGGGTGTGTGAATGCTTTGGACTAAATGTTCCGCCGGGTGGAGGGCGTGTAGTTTTGACGGAGAATAGTAGAACGGTCGATAAATCTCAAAGCGCCCATAATCCCCCTGGGCAAAAACGACTCCGACACCCAAAACTCGTATGATTCCCGTTCAAACTCCTCCCAAAACAACACAAACCTCATTATAATCACAAAAAAAGCAGCCGATCTAAGATCAGCTGCCTACCCCTTCACCCAAAACCACTTCAACCCCGAAGTGATCCGAGACAACAGGCTTATTGACATCATTAAAGATGACCCGGGACGACCGAACGTCCACTTTCTCACTGGACAACACAAGATCAATCCTTAAATCGACCTTATTCTCATCCCATCCGGCAATCTTCCCTTCAACGGTTATCCCGTTGTCACGTTCAACAGCTTCATCAAATGTATCCATGAGTCCTTTGGAAAGAAGGTAATCATATCCTTCCTCACGAACCCATGCATTATTATTGAAGTCGCCCATTAAAAAGAAGGGGAATTCAGTGGTGACTTGCTCGATCAATGAGTCAACCTGAAACTTAAACGGTTCTTCTTCGTCCGTCCACCAGCCGAGGTGGCAGGAGTAGAAGGTGAGGGGCTTTCCTTCATATGAAATCGTGGCCCCTACGATCTTACGGGTTTTCCAGTAGGATTGGTCATGGAATTTTGAGATGAAGAAGCGGTGTTCTTCAACGACCGGGTGCTTCGTTAAGATGGCGACGCCTTCTTCATAGACGTCGTACCCGATATGAGCGAAGTCCCATACTAATGAATAATCCTTCACGCCAAGTTTCTCCAGTTCCCCAAGAAGGACAAGGGCAAAATTGTCTTTTTTAACTAAGCCCTGGGCAGTCTCACTTTCGATCAGCTGACTGACTTCCTGGAGGGCGATGACATCGTAGGATTTCTCCGCGATGTCATGTGCCAGGATCGAGATTTTTTCGAGTTGGCTGTCTTCTTGCCATGAGTGGCAATTCAACGTGAGTAATTTCATGTATTACGCTCCCAGTAGATCTTGAATGTCAGACTTGATGACGTCTGCTTTCGGACCATAGATGGCTTGTACGCCTTTGTCTTTCAGGATGAGCCCCAATGCTCCGTTTTTCTTCCATTCCTGTTCAGTCCCGACTAGGCTTGTGTCTTTTACAGTTACACGAAGACGGGTCATACATGCATCCACGTCTACGATGTTGTCTTTACCGCCAAGCATGGCAACGACTTTCGGCGCGATGGAATCTTTACTTACTGTCCCGCCGCCGGTAGTTGCTTCGTCTTCAATGTAGTTCCCGTTACGACCCGGTGTCGGGAAGTTGAACTTTTTGATCAAGAAGTTGGCAACCGTGAAGTTAAGGCCAAAGAATACGATACACGCAATCACAAAGTTCACAAGGTCGACCCATAGGCCGGCTTTGAGGATCATCGGAACACGAGTCAATAGCTCGATGGATCCAAATGAGTGAACACGGATGTTGACGATATCCACAATCGCGAAAGCAAGTCCCGTCATGATGGCATACACAACGTATAAAAGCGGAGCTGCAAACATGAACATGAATTCGATTGGTTCTGTAACACCTGTTAAGAATACAGCTAAACCAGCTGATAGGAACATGGATTTGTATTTTTTCTTCTTGTCTTTATCCACATTACGGTACATGGCATAAGCGATACCGATTAAAGCAGCTGTGGATAAAATCATTTGACCTACTTTGAAACGTGCAGGTGTGACGTCATTTAATAATTGTTTGTAGCTTTCCGTATCTCCTGCAGCCAGGAAGTTGTTTAAGTCAGCGATCCATGCGAGCCATAGTGGATCTTGACCAGCAACCGTCGAACCTGCTCCTGAACCAGTCAGGATCTTGTACGTTCCGCCGAGTTCCGTGTAATTGATTGGAACCGTTAACATATGATGCAGACCGAATGGTAATAATAGACGCTCTAACGCACCGAAAATGAATGGCGCAATGATTGGCGCTGTGTTACGGGATGTTGCGATCCATTGACCGAAGTCATTGAGTAATCCTTGAATGAATGGCCATACAATGGACATTACGACAGCGATTACAACAGAACCTACAATAACGACGAATGGCACGAAACGTTTTCCGTTAAAGAAGGAAAGGGCATCTGGTAATTTATCATAGTTATAATATTTGTTGAAAAGGTTGGCTCCTAAGAAACCTGAGATGATTCCGACGAATACACCCATGTTTAAAGCGGGTGCACCAAGAACCGATGTGAAATAATCAGAAACAATTAACGTTTGTCCGAAAAGAGAAGAGACCGTTGCTTCGGGGTCTCCAAGCATATCTCCATTGACTCCGAAGATCGCTCCGGTAATACGGTTGATCAGGACAAAGGCGATCAATGCAGCGAAGGCACCGCCCGCACGTTCTTTCGCCCATGAGCCACCGATGGCTACTGCGAACAAGATGTGAAGATTGGTGATGATTCCCCAACCGATATCCTCCATAACTCTTGCAATCGTTTGCACTAATGTGATGTCTCCACCCATCATTGCAATCAACTTACCGATGGAAATCATAATCCCTGCAGCTGGCATGACGGCCACGACCACAAGCAATGCTTTCCCGAACTTCTGCCAAAAATCAAATGACAATAAATTCTTCATAAACCCGTTTCCTCCTTTAATATCAATCTATTCGACTATATATTTTACATTGGATTACATGTGTGCGTTTACATTTCAGATTAAGTGAAATGCTGATTGGTGCGTCTTTATCATTAGAGTGCATGTATCATGAAAATAGATGCAACCGTTTGCACTAACTAAACACATTTTATGATATCCCTTTCAAGAAAGCAACAACAAAATATTATTTTAGTAAAATATTATTAGTTTGAGGGACGGACCTTGGTAGGTGAGGGTATGTTACAGGGGGTGTGGATAACTATTCTGGTTGTTTAGTAGTGGGAGGAATAGAGGGGGATATATTCATGGGATGAGGATTGTGGATAATTTTCAGGAGGTGTAATGGGTTGATCTATTGTGGATGAAATAGGGGTGTGGATAAGTGTCAGAGAATCGCTGGACCGCCATTCAATTTCAATCACTGCAATTACATCCCTCACGAATTCACCGCCAATTCACAAAAAAACATCCAACCTCTCAAGATTGGATGTTTTTAAACATTATTTCAACAATCGCAGACCATTTAAGATAACCAAGATCGTACTACCTTCATGCCCGATGACCCCATAAGGGAGATCCAGGATTTGCAGGAAGTTCGACGCGATCAGCAGCATGATCACAGCGATGGAAAACACCACGTTTTGTTGCACGATCCGTTTCATTTTTTTCGAAAGCTTGATGGCTTCAGCAATACGGGTAAGATCGTTTTTCATTAGCACGACATCGGCTGTTTCCAGTGCGACGTCGGTTCCTTCACCCATGGCGATTCCTACGTTGGCCGTTGCAAGTGCAGGTGCGTCGTTGATTCCGTCCCCGACCATTCCGACGGTACCGAATTGACGTTTCAGCTTTTTCAGTTCGTCTACTTTCGTTTCCGGCAGGCACTCGGCAATGAAGGAGGCAACCTTGGCTTCTTCTGCAATGGCACGGGCCGTCTTTTCGTTGTCCCCTGTCAGCATGATCGTTTGGACGCCTTCATCTTTAAGGAGTTGCAAAGCTTCGATGGTTTCTTTACGAACCACGTCTTTCAATGCGATCAATGCCACAATCTGATTTTCCTTGGCAACGAAGACCGTTGTTTTACCTTCAGAAGCGATTCGTCCAAAGGCACCATCCATAAATTGTTCTGCCAACACTTTATCCACAAAATCTGCTTTCCCGATTTTCCATTCGGTTCCGTTCACAAGCGCTTTGACTCCCCAGCCGGATACGTCTTCGAGGGAATCAGGCTGAAAAAGTTCCGCGTTACGTTCACGAGTTGCGTGTTTCACAATGGCTTGAGCAAGTGGATGATTCGACTGATTTTCAATCGAAGCGATGACAGTCATCACTTCATGTTTATCCACATGATCCGCAACCACTATATCCGTCACAACTGGTTTTCCTTTCGTCAACGTACCGGTTTTATCAAAGGCAATGGCTTTGATGTTGCTCAAGTTTTCCAAGTGAGCTCCGCCTTTAAAAAGAATTCCATGACGGGCACCGTTTGAAATCGCCGATAAACTCGCCGGCATGATAGCGGCAACCAGGGCACAAGGTGAAGCAACAACGAGTAGGACCATTGCCCGGTAGAATGTTTCCGTCCAGCTCCATCCGAGTAGGAAGTGGGGCAGGAACATCATCAGGAAGACAACGGCAAGCACTACTTTTACATACGTTCCTTCAAAGCGTTCGATGAACTGCTGTGAAGGCGATTTTTCGCTTTGCGCGGATTGCACAAGGTCAATGATTTTTTGGAAAAGGGTTTCACTGCTTGGTTTGGTCATTTCAATGGTGATGGCACCGTTGATGTTGACCGTTCCAGCGAACACTTCATCTCTTTGACCTTTAGTTACAGGGACGGCTTCCCCTGAAATGGCTGCTTCATCGATGGACGTTGTTCCTTTTACGACAATACCGTCCGTTGGCACGCGTTCACCCGGTTTGATCAGAATATGGTCTCCGATTTCAAGGCTTGAAACGTGGACTTTCTTTTCGCCAGATCCTGTCACGAGCCATGCTTCTTCAGGCTGAAGCTGCATGAGTGCGGAAATTTCCTTCTGACTTTTGTTCATCGTATACGTTTCAAGTGCGCCGCTGACAGCGAAGATGAAGATCAGGATGGCACCCTCTGTCCAGTAACCGATAATGGCAGACCCCACTGCGGCAAAAATCATCAGCATCTCTACATTCAGCTCTTTGTTTTCGATGGTTTCTTCGATTCCTTCTTTGGCTTTCGCGAATCCGCCGATGACAAAGGCGAGGAGATAGAAGATGATGCTCAAGCTTGAGTCGTCATTTGATGTCAACCATCCCAGTAAAATAAACACACCACTGACCAATGCGGCAATCAATTCTGCATGAGGTTTTATTTTTTCAAAGAAGTGTATTTTTTCATTTGGTGCTCCCATGGATAAGGCTTTGGATTGTGAGCTCATAGCGTATTCCTCCTTCAGATAAATGAAAATACGAGATTCTCATTGAGAATAATAATCAACGTCAATACCCCTATAAAACGACGAAAGCTGCCACCAATGAAAGGTGACAGCAAAACTGCACGTGCTCTTAGATGATTTTATATGAAGTTAGTAATTTATAATTATTATAATCTAATCCTATCACATGTATATGATAATGGAAAGAGTTTTGTGCTAGTTATTCTGGGTTATTTCACTACGTCGATTTTGAAGGGAAAAGACGAGTAGGCTCACAAAAATCATCAGCATCATGCATGCAATTAAGTAGAAGAAGCTTGAGCCTTTGAACCAGTCGATGGTGATCCCTCCAACGAATGGACCCATCATGCTTCCGAAGCTGAAGAAGATCCCGCACATGATGTTTCCGGCAGGAAGTAATTCTTTTGGCAGAAGATCAGTCATATAACTAATACCAAGTGAAAAAGTCGATCCGACAGCCATCCCGGCTAACGTAAAGCAGATAAATAAGCCCATGGTGGATTCAGAGACGATTCCTGCGGCAGAAAAGCAGAGAAAGCCGATCATCATGACGATGAGCAGGACATTTTGTCTTCCATATTTGTCACTCAGAATCCCGAGTGGTACCTGGGAAATGATACTTCCCACGGCAAAAGCAGGCAGGAGGATGGCGACTGCTTCAATGGAAAGACCGTTTCGAAGGGCGAACACAGGGAAGTTTCCATTTAATGAAGCTTCAAGGAAACCATATCCCAACGGAGGCAACAGGGCGACCCATGCATATTTGAGAACCTTTCCGAAGCGCTGGAACGATCCAAGGAACGAGGCACTGCCGATATTTTGCTGATCGGGGAATTCGTTTTGTAATTTAAAGACGAACATCCACACGGTCAGGCTTAATAAGGAAGAGATGATGAACGGCAATGCCTGATGGATGGTGATGAGCTGAGTCATCATCGGTCCCACGGCAAAACCGACTCCAAAAGAGACCCCGTAGATGGATATATTACGTCCGCGATGTTCTTTTGGTGAAAACGATGTGATCCATGTCTGGGTGGCGAAGTGCAGCATGTGATCGCCGATTCCAATGCAAAGACGCAGGAAGAACCAGAACCAGAAGGATTTCCAAACCGGGAACAGTAAAAGTGACGCTGCGACCACTATTCCTCCGATGATGATCATAGGCTTGTATCCGATTTTTTGAAGTGGCCTTTCCATTAATGGAGAGGCGAGTAAGATTCCGATATATAGTGCAGTTGCGTTTAATCCGTTCAGGGAGGAAGAGATGCCGTCCTGCTCGAATATGATGGCGATTAAAGGAAGGAGCATCCCTTGTGAGAATCCTGAAATTGCCACGATTCCGACAAGGACCCAGAAACGGAAGGTCAGTGTTTGATTCATTTGTAAAAACTCCCAATCAATGATGATTACTTATTAGATGGTACCCCCAATTTCATTGTTTGGCAATACGAAACGAATAGAGTAAAATCAAAACATCTACTAACATAATAAGGAAGGAATGATGTAAAAATGGAATTTAACATGCAAGAAGGCGGATTTTTCACAGATTTAGGGTTTGGGAAGCTGGAGGTTTCGGGTAACGAAGAGTATGGCTTTCGGCCGTTCCAATTATTGGTATCTTCCGTAGCAGTCTGCAGCGGGGGAGTGCTCCGAAAAGTACTGGAGAAAATGCGCATCGAATTTGACGACATACATATCAAAGCAGATGTAACCCGCAACGAAGCCGAAGCAAACAGAGTCGAAGCCATCTCCCTTCACTTCACCATCAGAGGGACGGACCTCGACGAAAACAAAATCGAAAAAGCCATGAAGCTCACCCGCAAAAACTGCTCCATGGTCCAATCCGTACAAGACAGCATCAAAATCGAAGAAACGTTTGAGTTAGTGCAGTGAAATTTTGAGGGACGGACCTCCATTCAACGAGCATAAATCCTATTGTAACAAGGTTTATAACTAGATGGGAGGTCCGTCCTTCAGTGCAGTAGAGTGTTGAGGGATGGACCTCAAATCAGTTTAAGCCCTATTCCATCAAGGCTTACAACCAGATGAAGGTCCGTGTCCCTCACTACAGTAAACTGTTAAAGGACGGACCTCTAAAATCAGCATAAGTCCCATCAAACAAGGTTCTCATCTGATTGAAGGTCCGTCCCTCTTTAGGTGTCCTCTATAGGCTTAGTTCTTGTGGTTCTTTGCCTGTTTTTTCGTAGTAGAGGATGGTTTTGGGTGTGAGTTTGAGGAGCATGTATTCCGGGTCATCGGGGCTTGCGATCCAGGATTTTAGTTGGTCGTTCCAGAATTTCTCTTTCAGCTCTTTGGATTCTTCTACAGTTGCCTCTGCTTCAATTTCTACATAGTGCTCATGATCGGAATCTCGGTCATGGCCCAGAAGAATATGAACATGAGGGTTTTGTGCGATGTCTTCCGCTTTGTGCGCATGCTCATTGGTTGCGGTGTAAAGAGTAAGGTCTTCATGGTAGAACATCATAAAGCGTGAATATGGTTTGTTGTCTCGGATTGTGGCAAGGGTGCCCGTTTTATGGTTGGAAAACAACTCAACGATCTTATCTTTTAAGTTTTGTGCCATGGGTGGTACCTCCTAATTAGGTTCTACCTATAATGTGTCTAATCTCACTTGATTTAAACAAATTTTCTTTTAGAAAGAAGGATCTTACACATGAACAAAATATTTGCACTGCTTGTATTTGCAGGAGTTCCGATCTCAGTCATCGGTTCACTGCTTCATTGGCCGAATGTAATTATGTTCGTAATCTATTGTGTGACGATCATTGCCCTTGCAGCATTTATGGGAAGGTCGACGGAAAGTTTGGCCGTTGTGTCAGGACCCCGTATCGGCGGGTTGCTTAATGCCACCTTTGGAAATGCGGTTGAACTCATTATTTCAATTTTTGCGTTAAAAGCTGGTTTGGTTGGCGTCGTGCTTGCCTCCTTAACTGGATCCGTACTTGGAAACCTTCTATTAGTTGCCGGGTTGTCCTTCTTTGTTGGGGGAATCAAGTTCAAACGTCAGAAGTTTAATGTGTTTGATGCCCGTCACAACTCGGGGCTGCTTATGTTTGCCATTATCGTTGCTTTCGTGATTCCGGAAGTATTCGCCCAGGATATGAACGAAGCGAAGACCATGTCCCTTTCAATTGGTGTGTCTGTTATTTTAATCGCCCTTTATTTATTTGCCCTATTCTTTAAATTAGTCACTCACCGCGGGGTGTATCAGCATGAAGGCGAAGAAGGTGCGCACGCTCATGAAGAACCGGAGTGGAGTAAAGGGAAAGCATTACTGATCCTTGCCGCCTCTACAGCAGCCGTTGCCTATGTATCTGAACGCCTCGTTCATACCTTTGAAGAAGTAGGGAACACATTCGGCTGGAGCGAACTGTTCATAGGGGTCATCATCGTAGCCATCGTCGGAAACGCTGCCGAGCATGCGTCGGCGATCATAATGGCTTATAAAAATAAGATGGATATCGCTGTGGAGATTGCAGTGGGATCTACCTTGCAGATCGCGATGTTTGTAGCGCCGGTTCTTGTATTGATTTCACTGTTTTTCGAAACGAGCATGCCGCTGGTGTTTACGTTACCGGAACTGGTGGCCATGGTTTCAGCAGTACTTGTCACGATCGTCATATCCAATGACGGGGAGACGAACTGGTTTGAAGGACTGACCCTACTCGCAGCCTATTTCATCATGGGGATCGGATTTTATCTACTATAATAAAAAAAGAAGCGGAGTCCAATTACGGACTCCGCTTCTTTTTTAGGGAATGTAGGAATGATTGAAAACGGTCAGTATGCCCGACTGTTTTCTTTTCAAAAGTAGTATAATATAATATTTGAATTTTGTAAATATTCTTTCAAATAAAGTTTTTTGGATAAGCTATTCCAACTAGGAAAAACTAACGGCAAACCCTTAAGTTAAGCTTGAAAGGAGTCAATTTTATGAAAATCATGCGCACTGCTCTTATGGTCATTCTCGCATTTTTCGTTGCAACCACTGGTATCCATGCTGAAAATAGTCCTAAAAAAGCAACTGACAAAGCACCGAAAACAACGGAGAAAGCTCCGCAAGCAAATGAAGATACCAGTGTAAAGATCCCGAATTCGGTTTTAAATATCGCCAAGGAAAATACGTATCCCAATTCCACACAGGATCAGCCGTATCTTCAACCGAGCGAATGGTCTCAGGAACTAATTGAAACATCCAATGTGAAAATTGAAAATCCGAACCTGATTCGGATACTGAACGAATCCACGATGAATAAAGCACCGACGATTGGATTGCGTGCAACCATTTATTTAGGGGAATGGCCTTTAAATTATGCTTCAACGGAGACATCTCCT
The DNA here is from genome assembly GCF_042666755.1 of Rossellomorea sp. GCM10028870. Lineage (NCBI taxonomy): Bacteria > Bacillati > Bacillota > Bacilli > Caryophanales > Bacillaceae > Rossellomorea > Rossellomorea sp. GCM10028870. The sequence continues at coordinate 317,385 of NZ_JBHTGN010000004.1, forward strand.
AACTGGGAGTATCAAAAGGTCAATACGAACTATTTCGATAACCGTGGCGGAAAATCCAACTATCAAATTCATTACGTCCAGGAAGCACAAAAAGTGGTGAAGGGCGGACTCACGGCAAAAGTTCCACATGCAGAAGATGTGGAGAAAATGATGCTTATTAAAGCAATGGATAAATCAAAGCTGCCACTCGCATTTCAAACAATTGTAGGAGCAGGAACGAAGAAAGACCAAGTGTACAATATTTCACCTAAACGACTTGGTTACTTATATGCCTACGCACCAGCGATTAACGAAAAAGGAAAAGTGACCTACGGTGAAGTGTTCCTTGTCATGAAGGGTACGAAACGCTCCATCGTCGTGAAAAACGTAACCTCTCAAGGAGTTGGAGCGTGGATTCCAGTTCAGGATCATGTCCACTTTGGCTTCATGGCAAGCGAAACACCAAGATAAATGTTTAAAGAGGAGTGAAATGGGGTAAACCTTAATTTCACTCTTTTATTATTTTCTTTGATATGTTATAATAATTAGAATATTCAGAATTGAAGGAGGGATATCATGGAGTATCTACTTATTTTTGGTGGGATCCTGATTGCGTACACAGCTATGAGAATTTGGTTCGGAGCGAAAAGGGCTAAAGTATATGCCGAAAGCCTCAAGAATCAAAAGTATAACGTAATGGACCCAGCACTACAGAAGATTGACCAGCCCGTGAAAGAAAATCACCGCGGTCCAATCGGATAAGAAGCACACCGGATAAATGTCCGTTGTGCTTTTTTTTGTGTATGAGAGGGACGGACCTTGAGTTGGAAGAATGGCGTGATATTTAGGATTAGAGGGACGGACCATGTTTTTAGGGGAGAAGTGGGGTTTATTGGCGTGCTTGGAATGAATGGGTATTTGGTGTACGAGTTGCGATTGGTTCACAAATTGGCACAACAAACCTGGAGAGTTGCACAACAAACAGTCAAACTGGCACAACAAGCCCTTAAAGTTAGTCAACTAATAGAAAATCAGATCCAAAATTACATGAAAAAAGCCCAAATCTATAATGGATTTGAGCCTTCACACTATTTTATCGAGAAATCTTCGCTTCACGCTCCGAAAAGTCAACATCACCATAATACATAGACTTCACCAGGACGTTCGGTCCAAGGCAGCGGGCCATAGGGCAGTGACAGTTCAACTCTTTCGCAAGAGGTTGTTCTTTCCACTTTTCAAAAATGGCAGGAAGCGTATCCTTTGTTATGTTTCCAAGTGGTGGCGTGTCGCCGAAGTCAGTGACGATGACATCACCGGTGAATATATTTACGTTCAGACGGGAACGGCCGTCGGGATCATTACGGACGCTAACATTTTTAGCTGCATAGAGTTCAGTCAGAAAATCCAAGTCTTCCTGTGAAGAGCTGCATGGATAGAATGGCAGCGTTCCAAATAGCATCCACACGTCTTCATCACGGAAGGAAAGAATGTCTCTAATTGCTTCACGTGTTTCTTCCAATGAAAGAGTTTCTAGGCTTGAAGCGAAATCGGAAGGGTACATTGGGTGAATTTCGTGACGACCACACTTCATTTCGTCTACTACTTGACGATGGATTTTTTCCAAGTAGGGCAGGGTGTTTTTATTTAACATGGTTTCTGCCGAGACAAGGACTCCACGCTCAGAAAGTGCACGGCTGTTTTCGATCATGCGGTCAAAGAGTTTCTGACGCTGCTCCCTTGTTGGCTTTCGTTCCATATTGGCAAAGCCGACATCGATGAACTCATCGACCGTTCCCCAATTGTGAGAGATGTGCAGGACATCCAGGTAAGGGGCAATAAGTAAATAGCGGTCAAGATCCAGGGTCAGATTTGAATTGATTTGGGTATGTACGCCTCTGGAATGTGCATACTTGAGTAATGGCAAGACATAATTTTCAACGGATTTCTTTGACATCATCGGCTCTCCGCCGGTAATACTAAGGGAACGAAGTGTTTTAATATCGTCGAGCTTCTCGAGAATCAATTCTATGGGAAGAGCGCTTGGATCCTTCGGAGACAGGGTGTAACCGACGGCACAGTGCTCGCATCTCATGTTACAGAGCGTTGTGGTGGTGAATTCTATATTGGAAAGCGTGATATCACCATGCTCATCCACATCTAAGTAAGCCTCCCAAGGATCATGGTCAATCGACATTTTCTTGGAGAGAGTATCAGTTTTCATTCGTAAAAGCTCCTTTATTAGTAAGTCACCTATCCATTATTGAGAAACGCCCAGCCCTTGTCAATCCGAAAGTTATTGGTTACCATAGTAAACGTATTGAAAGGAGAGAGAACTCTTGGGTAAAGCTATCAACGATAAAGACTCACAAGTGAGCTATTTAAAACAACGCCTGAACCTGTTCGTCGACGTTCTGGACTCAATCGACCCTGAACAAGCGGATATAGACGATATCGACCGCCTTATTGCGATGATCGATGATATAGAAGTAAAATGCGAGCAATTTAAGAAGAGTGAGTAAGAGTCCTTGATGGGGCTCTTATTTTTTTTGAGGGACGGACCTTTGATTGGGGTTGGGGGGTGAGGTGAATAGCGATGGTGAAGGTGATTTTTTGCGGAATTTGTTGGATTTTGTAGAACGGTTGATATTCGGATGATTTCAGTCGATAAATCTGATTAGCGATCGATAAACTTTAATAACGGTCGATAAGAATTCATAACGGTCTACAATTTTTTTATCCGCCCCATAAACCTCACCCTTCATCCTATGCAAAATAGGAGACAAGAATACCAAGCAGGATTTCCCCGCTAAAACGTCAAACTTTAATAAAAACATCTATTATTAAAGGAGCGAATCATCCCCATGATCATCACACCCATTGAAAAACACCAATGCCAAGCAGCCAAAGACGTGATCCTGTCCGGTTTCCTCGAACGGTTCGGCTTCATCGATCATACCCTGAATCCCGATATTCATGATATTTCTGTAGAGTACGATGGGACGCACCATCATTTTTTTATAGGAAAAGATAACGACAAGATCATCTGTACAGGCGCTATCCGAAAAGAAACCCAGGATACGTATCGGATTGTGAGAATGTCTGTATTATCCCCATTTCGAAAACGAGGTCTTGGCCGCATCATGCTCAATCATTTAGAAGAAAAAGCTTATTCTCTTGGTGCACGCACACTCACCCTCGAAACCAACAAGCACTGGGCGGACGCCATCCAATTTTACCAGAGTAACGGGTACACCTATAAGGAAGAAGACAAGGTTTCATGTTATTTTGAGAAGGAAATTCCATTGTGAAATCCCTTTCAATCTTATTCTTATAGGAGTATAATGATGTATGAAAATTAAGACTGTTTTTGAGATCTTTAGAGGGGGAGAACGATGAATAAAGAGACATTACAGCAAAGTATGTACGATTTGATTGTGGAAACATCCACAAACCTGCCAAAGGATGTTAGACGTGCGATCCGCACGGCGAAAGCCCGTGAGAACGCCGGCACGCGTTCGGCTATGAGCCTGGACACGATTTCAAATAACGTAAAGATGGCGGATGACAATGTATCACCGATTTGTCAGGATACAGGGCTTCCGACTTTTAAAATAAAAACACCGGTCGGCGTGAATCAGCTTGACATCAAAGAAGCGATTTATGCTGCGATGGTACAGGCGACGAAGGACGGAAAGCTTCGTCCTAACTCAGTTGATTCATTGACCGGGGCAAACTCTGGAGACAATCTTGGCTTAGGGACACCGGTCATCAAGTTCGAGCAGTGGGAGAAGGATTACATCGATGCGCGCCTGATCTTAAAGGGCGGCGGTTGTGAAAATAAAAACATCCAGTACAGCCTTCCGTGTGAGCTTGAAGGACTGGGCCGTGCCGGACGTGACTTGGATGGGATCCGTAAATGCGTGATGCACTCGGTGTATCAGGCTCAGGGACAAGGCTGCAGTGCCGGTTTCATCGGAGTTGGAATCGGAGGAGATCGTTCTTCAGGCTATGACCTGGCAAAAGAACAATTATTTCGTTCCGTTGATGATGTGAATCCGAATGAAGATCTACGTAAGTTAGAAGAGTACGTAATGGACCATGCGAATGAGCTTGGAATCGGCACGATGGGATTCGGCGGTGAAACGACGCTGCTTGGCTGTAAAGTCGGTGTGATGAATCGTATCCCTGCAAGCTTCTTCGTATCCGTTGCTTATAACTGCTGGGCATTCCGTCGCTTAGGGGTGAAGCTTGATGTTGAATCAGGCGGTATCGACGAATGGTTCTACCAGGAAGGCGAGAAGATTGACCTTACTCAAGGATCTGAGGCTGAGCTTGAAACGGCAGCGGCTTCATCCGGGGAACAGCCGAATGTTGTGGTACTGCAAGCTCCGATCACGGAAGAAAAGATCCGTGAGTTGAAAGTGGGAGACGTGGTTCAAATCAACGGGCGCATGTACACCGGCCGTGATGCGATCCACAAACATTTGAGTGAGAATGATGCACCGGTGGATCTTGATGGCCAAATCATCTACCATTGTGGTCCGGTCATGCTGAAGGACGATGAGGGCAACTGGCACGTGAAAGCGGCTGGCCCGACAACATCGATTCGTGAGGAGCCTTATCAAGGGGACATCATGAAGCGATTCGGCATCCGTGCTGTCATCGGGAAAGGCGGAATGGGACCGAAAACCCTTGCTGCCTTGAAAGATCATGGCGGTGTTTACCTGAATGCCATCGGTGGAGCGGCACAGTACTACGCAGATTGCATTAAAGGCGTAGACGGAGTGGATCTGATGCAGTTCGGTATTCCTGAAGCGATGTGGCACCTGAATGTGGAAGGCTTCACAGCGGTTGTAACGATGGATTCACATGGTAACAGCCTTCATGAAGAAGTGGATAAATCGTCATTGGAAAAATTAGCTCAGTTTAAAGAGCCAGTTTTTAAATAAGAAATTGGAACCACCTCGTACGGGATACGGGGTGGTTATTTTATTGGTTATTTATGTTAAAATCAGGTTGAAACTTTAAAGAGCGTTCGTTCGTATTACATACAAACAGGAGCTGGAGGGCTATGATGATTTTCAATAAATTAGTGAGCATGTTGTTTCTTTCCTTGATGGTGTTCTTAACAGGGTGTGCAAGCACTAGTGAAAAGTCCAATATCACTTCAATAGAAGATGTGAACGTTGATACGTTAAAAGAAAACAGTGGAACCTATGTCGGGGATAACTCCAAGGTCAGTGCGATCCTTCAGGAATTGCCCGGTGGAGAGACCATTCAGGAAGTCGATCTTTCAGGAGAAATGGTGAAGGTGACCTACGGCAATAAAGAAGGGGGCCTTTCTGAAAGTGATGTGGATGAGTTTTGGTTTGACGGTAATCATGCCGACCGCAAGAACTTTTATTACAACGCCATCTACATGACCCTACTCGTTCCGAATGCCCGGGAATATCATTTCCAGATAGACGAATCCATGGTATCCGTTTCAAGGGACAAAATGGTCAAGAACCTCCAGGATGAATTTGAGCAATTCCCAACAGGAGAGGCCATCTGGGATAAAAAAGTCGTGTCTGAATTCATCGATGAACATAACGGGAAACTAACCGAAATGGCGACGAAGTATCAGACATTTTTTGAGTGAGGGACGGACCTTATCTCGAAACATGTCTCTCTTCGACGAAAAATGAAAGATCAGGGTGACCTGCCCAAGCTTTTGTATTGTATGCAAGTTATAATCATCTAAACTTTATTCTACTGTCATCCCACTCGAAGATTCCTTTTGTACTAATAGAAGGAATCTTTTTTTTACTTATGAACTATATGAATTCAACATATTTAAAGTATTATCTTAAATACATCTACATAAGTATGAGGAGGAAGAGTGAGAGTGAAGGGGGAAGAACATATGACAAATCCGATCGTGGCCCGATCTTTAGATGAGATTCAATTCTGGTCGAGAATTATGAAGGAGCATGCGTTGTTTTTGAGCTTGGGATTCACGTATGATCAGAAGCAATTAATTGAAGAAGCACAACAATTCATTGTGGTTTTCGAAAGAATCGAGGAGAAGCTGAATAAATACTCTATCAACACGGATGTGCGGCAAATCCAGGCATTTAACAGCGAAGTTTATCAAGCGGCAGCTGCGATTTGGAACTATAAGCGGAAAATATTAGGTTTGACATTGCGATGTGAAATTCGCTCTAATAATTATCCCTTGTTAGTGGATCATATTAGCAGAGAGGCAGCATTCTTTGCCAAGCGTCTGCAGGAATTGAATGAGGGGAAACTTGTACCAGAACAGGATTCCATAATCCAGGAAAATGTATTCTTTCTGAAAATCATGGCCGATCACGCGAAGTTTATCGGACATCTATTGGATCCTTCCGAACGGAAATTAGTTGAACAGGCAAGAGAATTCAGCCAGGATTTCGATCAACTGGTTTTTCAAGCGATTGATTTAGACTCCATGCGTCCACAATCAGAAACAAAGCCGATGTTGAATCAATTTCTGAATCAGAATAAGGTTTCAGTTAAGTCATTACGTGATTTCAAGAAAACGGCAAGAGAATTAATTGAAGAATGCAGGATCAAAAGTAATATCCATCCACTATTGGCTGATCACACATTTAGAGAAGCAGAACGATTCCTGGAAATCATCGATCTATTTGAAGCGAGTTTGCAAACGAAATAAAGGTTGAGGTTTGATAACCGCTTATATTATTGGATACTTTTAGTACACATGAATCCTTCCCGTTCTCAAAAACTAAGGGAAACGGAATGTGAAAGAAGGGTTCAACTTGCGGAAATCACAAAAAGTGTTGATAATAGCGTCAATCTTAGTATTGCTCATCCCGGCACAAGCCTATGCAGTTTCAAACAACCCGATAGGCTGGGGATTTAAGAAGAGTCAGAATGAAGCTCCTGCAGAAGCAGGGGCTCAGCATGATCAGCTGCTTGATAAATATGATGCTTTTTACAAAGGATCACCGGATAAAAAAGTCCTGTATCTGACCTTTGATAATGGGTATGAAAATGGCTACACAGGTCAGATCCTTGATGTATTGAAGCAGGAAAAAGTGCCAGCCACCTTCTTCGTGACAGGGCACTACTTACTAAGCGCTGAAGACCTGGTCAAGCGCATGGTAAAGGAAGGGCACATCGTTGGGAACCATTCCTGGCATCACCCGGACTTCACGGCAAGCTCCGATCAGAAAATCCGTGAAGAGTTGGAAAAAGTAAAAGTGAAAACGAAAGAGTTGACAGGTCAGAAAGAAATGAACTACTTGCGTCCACCGAGAGGCGTATTCTCTGAACGTACGCTTCAAATCGCGAAAGAAGAAGGCTACACCCACGTCTTTTGGTCAGTCGCCTTCATCGATTGGAAAACCGATCAGCAAAGAGGCTGGCAATACTCGTACGACAATATCATGGCCCAAGCCCATCCAGGCGCAATCATCCTTCTGCACTCCGTCTCCAAAGACAACGCAGACGCCATGGAAAAAGCCATAAAAGACCTAAAGAAAAGGGGCTACACCTTCAAAAGCCTGGATGAACATCCAATGATGAAAAAATAAGGGGGACGGACCTTCATTCCTAGGACCTGGTCCTAGGAAATGAGGTCCGTCCCTCGATGCTCAGACAAAGGACATGATCAATTTTCCTTACAGCGCTAATTGTTATAAATAAAGAAAACCCTATCATTTGTATATTGTAAGTACGAAGACTCACATTCATACTTAATGGCAGAAAAGCAGTTAAAGAAAATGCCTCCCAACCTTCATTAAATATCCTGATGAGATATTTGTTTCCAATTCTAATGAATGAGGTAATGTGAAATGCCTACTGTGGGTGGATGAAAAGGAAAAGGTTACCTTGATATACACAGTTTGCACTAGGTATGCGGAGTATTTTTTTAGAACCTTCTACTGTATTGGTTCCACTCTAAGTGTGCTATCATTTTAATAATGATAAATACTCGTCCTCCTTTTTAGGAGGGCGTTTTCTTTTTGTAAAAGGGTGAGAATGTCCATGTATGTGATTGTTGACATACTTTTTTTATCATTTTTCGATAGTCGTCTGATGGAAAATCAGGGATATTCGGTCAAAGAGGAGTGTTTTTTTTTGGAAATAGTCATCATCGTGTTTTTCTTTTTAAGTGTGACGTTCCCGGTGCTGCATCTATATCATTGTCTACCATTGTTCCGTGATCCTGACGAAAGGTCGAGGCGAAACCCTGCTTTGAAAAAGTGGATGATCGAACATGGGTATGAAGATGAAAAGGGAATGAGCATTTTGATTCCCTGTTATAACGAAACGGGTATTATTGACACGTCCATTGAGAGCATGAAATCATTGCCGTATTCTCAAATGGAGGTTGTGTATATTAATGATGGTTCAACGGATGGGACAATGGATTATTTATTTGAACGGCTTAAGTTGAAATCATGTTCCATAGATCCAATCGGAAAGCTGTCATATGAAAAAGTCGAAGGAGTATACCGATCGAAACTTTACCCACATTTCTTCGTGATTGATAAGGAGAACGGGGGAAAAGCGGACGCTTTGAATGCCGGCATTGAATACGCGAGCCATGACATCATCATTACGTTGGATGCTGATACGATTTTGGCCGAAGAAGCATTATCGGCTGTCAATGATGCGTTCGAAGATAAGAACGTCGTTGCTGCAGGCGGGATGGTACATGTTTTGCAAGCAAAGACAAATGAACCTTCGAACCGACTGTCTTTAAGGCATACAAACATGCTATTAAGGGTTCAAGTGCTGGATTTCCTTAAAGCATTTTATATTTCAAAACTATCTCTTGTACGATTCAGAGCTTTAGCTGTCATATCCGGGGCATTCGGGATTTTCAGGAAGCAAGCACTACTCGATGTCGGGGGCTATCGCAAGACAATAGGAGAAGATATTGACATCACACTCCGTATCCAAAAACTCATCGCGAAACATAAAAACTTACGAATCAAGTTTATATCCGATGCCGTCGGGTACACCGAACTACCGGAAACATGGAGGGACTTAACCAAGCAGCGGTTACGTTGGCAGAAAGCCTATATCGACTGCATCATTCATTTCAGCGCCTTCTTTGGAAAAACATTATTTACAAAGACCGTTTCTTTCTTCTATATATTTGAAGCGTTTCTGATCGGTACCCTTGCTTCTTATATTATGACAGGAATCGTGATCTTCAATATGATATACGACCCTCAAAATACATATGTGGATTATCTGTTTTTTTATTTGTTTTGGATATTCTTATTTGGTTTCATGTATGACGTGGTGGCGATACGCCAAGGGAAGCGGTACGGTTTCACCTTCTCTATGAAGGATCGTTTCCGTCTGTTTTTTGCGATTTTGTTTGATATTTTCATCTACCGATTTGTCACGATGTATTTTGTCATGTATGGAAGCATCTCCTATTTCTTCAACAAAAAGTGGAACAAGGTGTCCCGGACAGGACGGAATTATCATCAGGAAGGCTCTAAACCCGCCGCATAGTCAACAGGCGCATTTTTGAGCCGACATCATTGTAGCAGGCTTTAGTGTGGAGGACAGATAATGGGTAAAAAATTTCTGCTATTCAGTTTAACCTCTGTGACAGTATTGATTCTGGGGGTAATCAGCTTTACATTCCAATTTGTCACCTCGATCGAAGCCGGTATGGACGAAGAGGTCGACAGGAAAGAATCATTCGAGAAACATGTGGAAACGATCCACTTGAAGGATGGGGACCCCATCTCGATTCTGTTGATGGGAGTCGATACGAGACCGGGTGAAGCGGGCGGCCGAGCCGATACCATGGTTCTCTTAACGATCAATCCCGATTCCCAATCGATGCATATGGTCAGTATCCCCCGCGATACGTATGCCAATATAGAAGGCGGCCTGAACAAAATCAACAGTGCCTATCAAGTGGGAGGGCCAGAGGAGACCATCCACTCTGTAGAAAATCTCCTCGATGTTCCCGTGGATTATTTCTTGCAAATAAACATGGAGGGGTTCGAGGGCATTATTGATGCGTTTGACGGGGTGGAAGTGAACAATGATTTAGAGTTCACTGACAAACATGTCCACTTCCCCGAAGGTAAGATTCGATTGGATGGTAAAGAGGCATTGATTTATGCCCGAATGAGAAAGAAGGACCCACGAGGAGACTTCGGCCGTCAAAAACGTCAGCGTCAAGTCATTGAAGAACTGATGCAAAAAGGGGAGAATATATCCTCGATCACGAAATTCGGTGAAGTCGTCAAGGTCCTTGAAAAAAATATCAAAACAAACATGTCCTTGATCGAGATGTGGAATATTCAATCTCATTATAAGGGAGCCCGGGAAAACATCAAGGAGCACAAAATCGATGGTAAAGACAAAACCATGAAGGGTACCTACTATTACATACCCGATAAGGAAAAGCTTCATGACATTTCTGATCAGCTGAAAAAGCACTTGGAACTTGAAGGCGATTCAAAACTGCCAGAAGAGAATCGAAAAACAAGCAGTTCAGGCAATAAGACTGATCATGTCAAAGAAGAAAAAGCGACTTCCCCTAAACCAAACGATACAGGGTCAGGCGGGGAGAAAGAAGATACTCCCAGTGATGACGCCAAGGAAGAGTCTGATAAACAAAAAGAAATTAAAGATTCGGACGGGATAACCGTCAAGAATAGCGACGAACCGAACGTTGATAAAGTCATCACGAAAGATTGGCAGTCAGTACCAACCAATCAGAAAAACCATACGAGAGTGACATTGGATGAAGGCTCCCTTGATTGGGAGGAGATGACGACTGCCATTTCAAGAGGAGCAGACTTATCAAAAGAGGATATGATTCTATGGTGGGTGGAAAGCGATCGTTCTGATAGTGCCACTGCTACAGTGACGAATAAAGCTCAAACAGAAACCTACCGGGTCTACGTATCATGGCTGGACGGGACAGGGTATACACCGACCAAAGTGGAATTGCTTCATGTCAATGATCAAAAGCAGTAAAAACATTGTACGAAACACTCTAGAGTAAGGATTCCGAAAAAGGGGGACATTTCCCTCTTTTTTTGGTTAATAGAATGAAAAGAATATAGAGGAGAGGCTTATTGATGGAAAACACAGTCATACTTACAGTAGTCATTATCGTATTGGCAGGTATCATTTTGGGACAGCTACTATTCATTAGGAAGAAAACGAAAAGGTACGAAGAGCGAATGACAGAACTTGAGACGGAAGCTCTTGCCAGTTTAAATAGGGTGGAACATAATCTTCTTTTTAAGAGAGAGCAAAAAGGGGGAGATCCTTCATAGTAGGTAGGGTCTCACGCTTTCCCATGCAGCAGATCTGATTTTCAGTCAAGAAGGAAGGTCCGTCCCTCCAAACCATCAATACCAAAGGACGCTATCATCGGCATCATTCTTGTTGCAATCGGCCAGGTTATACATATTCTTTGCCATTGTTCCATCTTCGACATGCTCGATCTTCTTACATGTCATTTCCATGATTTCACCGTTGCCAAATGTATCCTGACGAGAATCTCGTACTGAATGAATCAGTATTCCATCAAACTCAAGGTCATGCAAGATTGGATCGCCTTCATCTGTATAGCTGACAATTCGGACACGATCCTCAACGCCATTCTTCACATTACCGTAAAACTCCTCAAATTGCTCGAGATTTAGAACATCACCATGTGTATTTACAATATCCGTCTCTGCAGGTTCATAATCCGCTACTTGCTTACCTAATCCAACCTCGACCTGATCTCCATGCTCATTACAACCAGCGACCAGCACAAGGAACAAACCAGCCATCATCAATCTCTTCATCCAATCACCCTTTCAGAAATTCCATAAGGTCCGTCCACTTTTAGAGGTCCGTCCCTCTCTTCTAATGTATTAGACGAACGACAACGTTGAAGTGTTACACTCCCGTTATGCTATAATACACATACAAGTTTTGTGCGGAAGGATGAGGACGATGGTAAGTAGGAATGTTAAGATTGAAGGTCCGTATGATTTCGACCGGGTACTGGAGCGGCTGTCGCTGGATCCATTGAACGCAGTGGATCAGGAAGACCGAAGCGTAAAGGTTCCATATTATCTCCCGGATGGGAAAGGCGAGGTCATCATGGTTCAGGCGACAGGCACCACGGATCAACCTGAATTCAGCATCACCTTTGAACATGAAGAATTCCTTGAACAAAAGCAGGACCGAATCTCAGATATTTTCCAGTGGCACACCGGTCTTAACAAAATGCACGAGCACTTCCTGCAAACCGATCTTAAGCCGATCTTCGAAGAGCATATCGGCACACCCATCATCCTGGAGTTCGACCCGTTCGCCACAATCATCAAAAGCATCATCCACCAGCAGCTGAACCTGAAATTCGCGTTCACCCTGACCCATCGTTTCGTCACCAAATATGGCTGGCAAAAAGACGGAGTGTGGTTCTATCCATCACCGGAAACAGTCGCCGGACTTACTGTGGAAGAACTGCGGGAGCTGCAATTCAGTCAGCGGAAAGCGGAATATGCAATTGGCATCGGACAGAAGGTAGCAAGCGGAGAACTGGACCTGGACAAATTAGCCGGGCAGTCGGACGAAGAAGTCATCAAGGAACTTACTAAAATCCGCGGAATCGGCCCATGGACAGCCCAAAGCTTTCTGTTATTCGGACTTGGTCGGCCGAATCTCTTCCCGAAAGCGGATATCGGCATCCAAAATGCCATCAAGAAATTATTCCAAATGGATCAGAAACCGACCATGGACGAGCTGGATCAATTCAGCGCATCCTGGCATCCTTATTTAAGCTATGCATCCTTGTATTTATGGAGAAGTATCGAATAGAACGGACGTGAACCAATGAAAAAGCAATACGCAAAAAAGCAGCACAATGAAGTGAAAATCGAGTTGAAACAACAGTTCCCTCTGACCATAAAAAAAATCGGCATCAATGGTGAAGGAGTCGGATTCTTTAAACGAAAGATCGTCTTCGTACCTGGAGCACTGACGGGAGAAGAAGTGGTCGTCGAAGTGACCAAGGTCCACCCGAAATTCTCCGAGGCCCGCATCAAAAAGATCCGGAAGAAGTCACCAGAGCGCACCAAAGCCCCATGTCCGGTCTACGAGCAATGTGGAGGCTGTCAGCTTCAGCATCTCTCATATGAAGGGCAGCTCGACGCCAAACGGGATATCCTGCTTCAATCACTTGAGCGTCATACGAAGCTCAAATTAGAAGACCTGGACATCCGTTCGACGATCGGGATGGACAACCCTTGGCACTACCGGAATAAAAGCCAATTCCAAGTGGGAACCCAAAACGGGAAAGCCATCGCAGGGCTATACAGCATGAACTCCAACAAGCTCATCGACATCGATGAGTGTATCGTTCAGCACCCACTGACGAATAAAGTCACAACTGAAATCAAGCGCATTATCAACGACTTTAACATCCCTGTCTTTGATGATAAAAAGAAGAAGCCGTTCCTGAAAACGATCGTGACCCGTGTCGGCTTTGAAACAGGCGAAGTCCAAGTCGTACTCGTCACTGCAGAGAAGAAGATTCCACGCAAGGAATTACTGATTTCTGAAATTCAGAAACGTCTTCCGGAAGTCGTTTCAATCGCCCAAAACATCAATCCTAAGAAGACGGCACTCGTATTCGGAGACGAAACAATCCATCTATCAGGTAAAGAAAGCATCGAAGAACGCCTGGAAGAGTTCACCTACGAGCTATCCGCCCGGGCATTTTTCCAGCTCAACCCGATCCAGACGAGCAAGCTGTATAACGAAGCGAAAAAAGCAGCGGGGCTCACAGGGGAAGAGAAGGTTGTCGATGCGTACTGTGGAGTCGGTACAATCGGTCTCTGGCTCGCAGATGGAGCGAAAGAAATCCGTGGGATGGATGTCATCAAAGAAGGAATCGATGACGCGAAGAAAAACGCCAAGAAATTCGGAGTGGATCACGCTGAGTACTTTGTCGGGGGTGCGGAAACGCTCATGCCTCAATGGAAAAATGAAGGCTGGCGTCCGGATGTGGTTGTAGTCGATCCTCCTAGAACAGGTTGCGATAACAAGCTGCTTGATACGCTAAAAGAAGTAAAACCGAAAACATTCGTTTATGTATCCTGCAACCCTTCCACCCTTGCGAAGGATATTGATTATTTGAAGAAGCACTATCGCGTGGAGTATTTGCAGCCTGTTGATATGTTTCCGCAGACTGCCCATGTGGAAGTTGTGGCGAAGCTGGTACTAAAATAATAAAAACGGACAAAGCCCTGTGATTTTCTCGCAGGGCTTGTCTTATTGATTATTTATTCCTCAAACATTACTATGCTGTGATTGTTTATTCCCAGGGGCAAACCAACCAAACAAAGCGATCCCCACAAGAACACCGTAGAAAGTGAGTGTCCAACCAGTACTGTGAGGGAAATCATGATCCAGCACCCCGATATCTTCATGTGCAAGGGTAATGACCGCAAGCTTCACCCCGACCCATGCGACAATCGCATAAGCGGTAGTTTCTAAAGCTGGGCGCTTTTCAAGCAGCTGGACAAACCAGGTTGCCGCATATTTGATTAAGATCAGCCCGGCAATTCCTCCAAGGACGACAATCAGGAACTTCCCGCCGTCCATTCCGCCGAAATTATCCAGAGGAGAATCAGGCAGCCCAAGGGCAAGGGCCACAGCAGCTAGGATCGAATCAATGGCAAAGGCAAGGTCCGCCAATGCGATTTTCCCGACTGTCGGCCAAAAGCCTTTCCCTGCAGCTTCTTCTTCTGTGTCTTCCCGTATATTTTCGTTTTCTTTTCCAAAACGTGCTTTGATGACATGCTTTAAGCCCAGGTAAAGAAGGTAGGCTGCACCTATGGCCTGTATCTGCCAGACGTTTGCGATAAACGAAATGGCAAAGAGGGCACCAAAACGGAAGGCAAAGGCGAGGAAAATCCCATATTTAATGGCCCTTTTCTTCTCGTCGTCCGGCAGGTGTTTTGCAATAACGGCGAGGACAAGGGCATTATCCGCTGATAACAAGCCTTCAAGGCCAATAAGGATCAGTAATGTCCATCCGTATTCTAACCAGATTGATTCCAAGCGTAAAACTCCTTCCTAGTGAATATGCAACCCGATACGGGTCATACCTTTTGAAAATAAGTTCACATGGTTAGCTTCCCACTTAATTTGCATCTGATACTTTCGTTTTTAGTGATGGAAGGACGAAAGCAGAATCCAATTTCCTTTTGCTTCCGTCATCCCTTCATGGTATAGTTAATTTACTAATTATGACAGGAGTGATGGGTGGACGATGAAGAACTAATCTTATTTTCGCGACGTTTGAAATTTCATATTTCAAATCAACCAAAATAGGATTAGTCTGCCCATTTTTATTACATCGTCTGAGCCATTGATTTCAAGTGGCTTCTTTGAGCGCGACAGGTACGGCTAATCCTTCCAGAAGAAATGGGAGGATTTTTTTTGTTCTCCCTTTGATGAGAGGGGAAGATCGTATGAGAGAATTAATGAAATTAGTGAATATAAGCTATGAAATCATGGATCAGAATATTATTGAGGGTGTAAAAGCGAGTGTGCAGGAAGGGGATGTCATCGGGATCATCGGGCAGAATGGTGCGGGTAAATCTACACTTCTGCAGTTGATTAACGGGGATTTAGTACCCTCCGAAGGCATAATCCAATGGTTGCAGCATGACTTGAACATCGGTATGGTCGAGCAGGAAATGGAATCCTATTCCATCAACGACACGACCCCCTCCGAATCCAGGTTACTGGAAAAATGGCATGTTCCCGACAATGATTTTCAGCATTTGAGCGGCGGTGAAAAGCTGAAGGCGAGGCTTGCAAAAGGCTTTGCGATAAACAGAGACCTCCTTCTGCTGGATGAACCGACGAATCACCTGGATCAGGAAAGCATGGAGATCCTGACAAAACAGGTCAAGGAATATAAAGGGACGATCATTCTTGTGTCTCATGACCGGTATTTTCTGGATGAAGCCGTAACAAAGATATGGTCGATTGAAGGCAGAAAGTTCCTTGAGCATAGAGGGAATTATTCGAGCTACATGGAGGCACGAAAACAGAAACGGCTGTCCCAGCAGCGTGAATATGAAAAGCAGCAGAAGATGGTGGAAAGGATCGAAAGTCAGATCAGCGAGCTCAATTCCTGGTCACAAAAAGCCCATGCTCAATCCACGAAACAGGAAGGATATAAAGAATACTACCGTGTAAAAGCAAAGCGGACGGACAGTCAGGTGAAATCGAAGCAAAAGCGTCTTGAGAAAGAGCTTGAGAGGGCAAAGGTGGAAGAGGTTGAGGAAGAACATACGGTGCGATTCTCCCTTAAGGCCACATATAAGACCGGAAAGCGGTTCCTGGAAGTGAAGGATCTGACGAAAGCTTTCGAGGGACGAATCCTATTCAGGAACGCCAATTTTACGATCCAGCATGGCGAAAAGGTCTCGATCACCGGACCGAATGGCAGCGGGAAGACGACATTATTGAAGGTGATCCTGGGGCAGGAGAAGGCTGACGGTGAAGTATGGGTTTCACCATCTGCCCAAATCGGCTATCTGACGCAGGAAGTGTTCGACCTTCCTCTTGACGAAACGCCCGAGCAGCTTTTCCACCAGGAAACATTCGAGGAAAGAGGGAAAGTCCAGACGCTCATGAAGCACTTGGGATTCCAGACGACCCACTGGCGGGAACCGATCAGGAATATGAGCATGGGTGAGCGTGTAAAGTGCAAATTGATGAAGTATATTTTAGAAGAAAGAGATGTGCTGATCCTGGATGAGCCGACGAATCATCTTGATCTGGCATCGCGTGAACAGCTTGAGGATACTCTCTCCAAGTACAGTGGAACTTTGATCGTCGTGTCCCATGACCGGTATTTTCTAGAGAAGACGACGAGTACCAAACTTGTGATTGAGAACGAAGGGATTCATAAACGGCTGAATGAACCTGCTCCAGAACGGGATGAGCAGGGGGAATTGAGGCTGAAACTGGAGACGGAGAGACAGGATGTGTTGGGGAGGCTCAGTTTTATGACGCCGGGTGATAAAGGGTATGCTGAATTGGATCAGAAATTCTTAGAGCTTACGAAGGCGATCAATGGGTTGAAGTGATCATTTTTATGAGAACAAATAATACCGGGCACGACATTATATCGGTTTTCGGTTGTTTTCTTGAAATTTGCCTGTTGGTAGATGGTATTGCTGCTAATAGTCCTGAGTTGGGGATAAACTAACATATACTTACAATGAGGAGTGAGAGTATGTTCTTGCAAGGGACCATTATTGCGGGGGATTTTGATTCAACTACTAATGAATTTTCTATACAGAAAGTAAAGGATTTGAATACAGAGTCAGTCCTCAATAAGAATCAGATCGATAGTATCTATCAATATTTAAAAAAACATCAAAACGAAGATGACGGACAAATTATTACACTAAATGATCAAATGCCTGTACGCTTATCACAGGTTGAACTAAATGATTTGATCAGTGATGTAGAGAAAGTGCTTTCCATGTATCAGTGAAATAGGATTGTTGGGTACAGGATTTGCCTTAACACCTAAATGGCGATCACTCATCGGCTTTTCAGGTAAAAGATGTTATATTTATCTGTAACAATAGAACGCTGGGAAGTGATGGATATCCTTTATGCAACGATTTTATTTATATGTGCCGGTCTAGCTGAAATTGGTGGCGGGTACCTGATTTGGCTTTGGTTAAGAGAGGGAAAACCTGCTTATCTGGGGTTATTAGGAGGGCTCGCATTAGCTTTGTACGGTGTCATTGCAACACTTCAAACCTTTCCATCGTTCGGCAGGGTGTATGCAGCATATGGAGGAGTCTTTATTGTCCTCTCTGTTTTATGGGGCTGGGGAATTGATAAAGAAACACCTGATTTATATGATTGGGTTGGTGCCGGTATTTGCTTAGTCGGGGTATCGGTCATGCTTTTTGCACCCCGGCAGTGATGAATAAATTTCATACAAAAAGGCTCAGAGCTTAATTCTGGGCCTTTTTGTGTGCAGCAGATCAATTTCCACCCGTATACCACTTGTACTGATTGGAGTCTGCGCGGCATTGCGTGTTATATCCCTCACTCTTATGGGTGTCGTAGCAATCACCCGTGAGGTAGCATTGGGAAAAGTATTTCTCTTTGATGCTGCCTCCGATTGCTACTGCACCCAGGAAAGAGAGGGGAATCAGGACGAATAACCAAACCATTCTAAAAACCTTCTTTATAACCGAGTTAGGTGAAAGCAGGTGACAACCCTGTTGTAATAGCTCATAGATATGGAGATCCCGGAGAAAAAAAGATGAAGAAGTGGGACAAGGGACCTGTCCCTGCGTCCCATCCTGCTACTATCTTACCGTTGAACATATGGAAAAATATAGATAATATTTCGACGTGGGAGAGGCAGGTTTGTACCTGGTACAAAAGCGTTGAATTGTACCAGGTACGAAAAAAGACCGTTAGTACCCGGCATAGATAATCAGATGGCGGATAAAGGTTTTCAGCAAGTTGTTTTGGATTTACAGGAATCAAGCGTGGCACATTCCCCAAGCAGATGAATGGTCAAAACATCTTTTCATCTACTATGATATTCCTTGAACAACAAGAAGGAGGCAAAAACCATGAATGCAAAGTATAAAGATTTATTTACCCCATATAGATTCAAAAACGGAATAGAGCTGAAAAACCGTATCATCATGGCACCGATGACGAACTTTTCATCAGATGATGATGGAAATGTAACGGATGCAGAGGTAGACTATTATGCCCGCCGTTCGAAAGGTGTCAGCATGGTTGTCACAGCTTGTACGTATGTGACACCTAACGGGAAGGGATTCCCTGGTGAATTTGGTGGTGACACGGATGAAATGATCCCGAGTCTTGAACGATTGGCGGGAGCAATCAAGGATCAGGGTGCGAAGGCGATATTGCAGATTTTCCATGGCGGGGTGCAGTGTCCTTCTGACCTGGTTCCTGATGGCGACGTTGTCAGTGCGAGTGATGTGATGGGTGACAATCAAGAGAAGAAAGCAAGAGCTTTAACGGAGGCTGAGATCGAGGAAATCATCGAAGCTTTCGGAGAAACGACCCGCCGTGCAATCGAGGCCGGCTATGACGGCGTCGAGATTCACGGAGCAAACGGTTATTTGATCCATCAGTTCTTTTCTCCAATGACAAATCAGCGAGAGGATCGTTTTGGAGGCAGCTTGGAGAAACGGATGACATTCCCGATGGCGATCGTGGATAAGGTGAAGAGTGTGGTTGATGAGCATGCCAAGCATCCATTCATCGTCGGCTACCGTTTTTCACCTGAAGAGCCTGAGGAGAATGGATTCTCCATGGGGGATACTCTTTCCTTGGTAGACGCATTAGCAGACAAAGATCTGGATTATCTGCATGTGTCTCTATTCGATTTCTTCTCGAAACCGAGAAGAGGCGTGGAGGATGTAGAGAAAACGAGAATGGATTACCTGCTTGAAACGATTGCAGATCGTACTCCACTTATCGGTGTAGGCTCTATCTACTCTGCAGAAGATGCGCGTAAAGCATTTGAGACAGGGGTTCCTCTATTGGCACTGGGGCGCGGTCTCATCATCGATCCCGATTGGGTACAGAAGCTTGCAGACGGGAAAGAAGATGAAATTGTGACGGAGATCGATAAGGAAAAGCAGGAACAGTTAGTAGTGCCTGATCCTTTATGGAATGCAATCATTCATACGCCAGGGTGGTTCCCGGGGGTATAAGGCACGTAGTTATATTAAGCTTAAAGGCAACTGCCTATAGTGGCAGTTGCCTTTTCTGTTACCAAAGTGATCTTTAACAATATGAACTTTTTTTCTATCTTCAATTGGTGTGTGGCCAATGTGAATTGGGAGGGATCTCAAGTTGGATCAATCCCCCACCACTCATAACAAAGTACATTCCAGAATATGATTTCTAAGTGTGTTCAATTACAAAATGCATAAATGGGACAGTAAACCTGTCCCCCTGTCCCGCACATCTGGTATATAATGAATCTATAAACCTTTGGAGGTACATATGAAACAACAAAGCTATGAGAATCACAGTAAGATCGATCCGTTGTATCATTATGGGATAGCACTTTTATCGATTGTGACGTTGGTATTATCGATTACGTTCTTCGTGAAAAATGTGGGGACAGAGGCGCTCCTCAGTTTTATTGTGCTGTTCGCTGCGATTACGTTCCTGTTTATGACGGTGAAGCTGCGATTATATGCTCTCCAGCTTCAGGACCGGATCATTCGCAACGAAGAAAATTTCCGTTATTATCGCTTAACGGGGAATCGGTTAGATCCTACTATTTCCATGAAACAGGTGATCGCCCTGCGGTTTGCCCCGGATGAGGAATTTCCAGGTTTAGTGGAACGCACATTAACAGAGGACTTAACTGCAAAGGATATTAAAAAAGCTGTACAAAACTGGCGTGCAGATCATCACCGCGTATAGACATCTAAAGAACGGACCGCTCACTCATGGGCGGTTACATTTTTGTAAAAGGAGGCTCGTTATGACGAACGGGATTATGGTAGACGTAAAAGGTCTTGTGAAAAAATATGGTTCCTTCACTGCTGTGAAAGAAGTCCGGTTCCACGTGGAAAAGGGAGAGATATTCGGCCTGCTTGGTCCGAATGGAGCGGGGAAAACGACGACGATCGAGATGCTTGTGGGACTCCGGAAGCCGGATGAGGGGACGGCAACCTTAGCCGGCTTTGACGTTCGGAAAGACGTGAATAAGGTGAAGGAAGTAATCGGGGTTCAGCTTCAGTCGACCTCGTTGTTTGAGTTGCTGAAGGTGGAGGAGATCCTTCATTTGTATGCAAGTTTTTATCCGAGACATGTGGACATCGATCAATTGATCGAGGAGATGCTCCTGACCGAGAAGAGGAAGGACCGGATCAAGGGGCTGTCTGGCGGTCAGAAGCAGCGGCTCGCAATTGCCCTGGCGCTGATTCATGATCCGGATATCGTGTTTTTGGATGAGCCGACGACGGGATTGGATCCACAGGCGCGACGGACGCTTTGGGACATTGTGCTGCGCTTGAAGGAGCGGGGAAAGACCGTGATTCTGTCCACACATTACATGGATGAAGCCCATGTACTCTGTGACCGCATCGGCATCATGGATCAAGGGGAGCTGATCGCCCTTGACACGCCGGCTAATCTGGTGAAGACACTGCAGTCGACGAGTACGGTAGAATTTCACCTCACCAATCCACCTGAACAGGAGTGGTTCATGGAAATGGATGGAGTCGAGGAAGCTGCCATCAAGGATACGTTTGTCCAGCTGTATACAGATGATCTTCAGCTTTCCCTTACATCCTTGATCCAATTGTCTGAGGAGCACGATCTAAAAATCAGGGATCTTCAAACGCGGCAAGCGACATTAGAGGATGTCTTCATTCATATGACAGGAAGGAGGCTGCGGGAATCATGAGAGCTTATTGGCAGTTAACCCTGGCACAATTACGGATTTTTGCCCGTAACAAGCAAGTCCTATTCTTTACATTGCTCTTTCCAGTCATCCTGATGGTGGCCCTCGGGTCATTTGCAGGCGGGGGGAATTCGATTTCATTAACAGTGGGGATGATCGACGGGGATCAATCCGAAGCTTCGAAGGAATTAAAGGACTTATTTTATAAAAATGAGGGAATTGAGACAACGAAATATAAGAGTGTCAAAACGGGGAAAGAAGCCGTTGAGAATGGAGATATTCAGCTTCTCATCGAAATCCCGAAAGGGTATGAAGATAACCTGAAGGAGGGGAACGAGGCTTTTTCCCTACCTGTGTACTATAATGAGAAAAACCTGACCACGTCAGAGCTTGGATTGACGGTGGTGAACGGAATCATCGATCAATACAGCAAGGACCTGGTGGACTACAAGCCGTTGGTGACGGTTGAAAAGGTAGGAATCGAAGCGTTGAATCTTCGATATGTAGATTTCCTTGTCCCTGGTATCGTAGCTATGATGATCATGAGCAACAATATGAACGGGGTGGCGGGTCAAATTTCCGCCTGGCGTGAACGGGGGATCCTCCGCAGAATGCAGGGGACGAGACTGAAGGCTTCCACCTTTATCGCAGCCCAGATTACGGCGCGCTTGATGCTGAACGGGACCCAGGCATTGCTCGTCGTCCTGATCGCCGACCTCATCTTTGACATTAACGTCGCCGGTTCGTGGCTCGCCATGATCTTCTTCATCATCCTCGGAACCCTTGCCTTTATGGCACTTGGCTTTATCATCGCAGGAATGGCGAAGAATCCGGAAAGTGCCGGGCCGATTGCTGGATTTGTGACGTTCCCGATGCTGTTCCTTGGGGGCGTGTTCTTTCCCATCAACAATATGCCGGATCTTATTCAGCCGATCGTGAAGGTGCTGCCGATCGCTCATCTGAGTTCGGCTCTGAGAGAGACGATGAATCTTGGGACTCCGTTTTGGGAGTTGGGGATGGAGACCCTGATTTTGGGTGCTTGGCTTGTTGGCGGATTTGCGCTGGCTAGTTATGTGTTTAAGTGGGAGTAACATAAAAAAGTCCAATCGGATCAACCCGGTTGGACTTTTTTATGTCCTCTCCCTTAGCAGTTTGACTTCTTTCCACATCCTTTTCATTCTTCTAGGTGCCGAATTACGCATCGACGAATGGCGTTGACACCCCGTACCAGTCATTTTCGTCTTCTATTTGTAAATGAAAATCATACGCTCTTTCATGTCACTCTTCTCATAAGCTTCAGCAACCCCCACCTCATCAATCAAGCTTTTTACGACTATTTTGTATTGCAGGGATACGTGAAACTCCTTCTCAAAGGGATAAGGTTCAAGGGTCACTTCCTTTTCATTCAACCATCGGGCCATGAGCGGCTGATTTTCCGGATGAAACATTTCTGTATTCTGAAATCCATTTTTAAACCACGGATGCTCGTCTTCTTTCGCCACACCCGGCTCATTCAAACACAGGTATAAGGACAGGTTATCTGAGAATTGGAGTAAGTGGAAATGCTGCTGCAGTAATTCTTCATCGAGGTCAGGGAACGACTCCCTAAGGTTCATTTGTCTTCTGGCTTCGCCCGTCAAAAAGACAAGGCAGTCTTTATTTTGGGATTGTGAAAAGAAGGAGCAGAAGTGCAGGCTGCATAGGAGACTGGCATAGGTGTTCACTCTCTCAATCTCGTCCACCCCGATTTTATAGAATGCGAGCTTTGGCAGGAGGGGATAGTCAGAAAAGGTGAAGGGAATACTCTCCCTATCATTCCAGATCGGGGTCTCGTCCAGGCCGATCCAGCTGCGGTCATGCTGATAGGCTGCATATAAGGCGTCGTCAAAGAATGCATCTGATTTTAGCAGGGAAGGCTTGAAGTGCTTGATGAGTTCGCCTGATAAAAAGGCGTGGTCGTGCTGCCTGATCATGATAAATGAATCCTTGATTTCACGAATGATCATGATGGGTGGGCTCCTTTCTGTGGGCTTGTCTATGAATCCATTATAGCAAAGGTGTAGTCTATTACAGAAAAAAATATGGGAGAAGTGATGAGGATGGCAGTCTTTTCTTCAAAAGAAAAGACCGGAAGCGAGTGCTTTCGGTCTTTTGTCATCAGTGGTGAGAATCATGATTTCCACTATCATCTGGAGTTTGATCATTCAGGGCTTCGACATCAGCCTTGGACAGCTCACCGACAGCGAAGGGCAGGGTCGGCAGGATGGTGGATCCGTTATTTGCGGCATGGACCTTGATGTAATAGAGTCCATCTTCCGTCAGCTTTTTGTTAAATGTATAATACCCGTCTCCGGCATTATCGGCTTCCTCCATCTGATCATGGAAGGAGCCGTCACCTTTCCATATTTCGACATGGACAAAATCGGCATCATCGACGGATTGACCGTTTTGTGTGAGGGCAATCTTGACCGGTTCACTTCCGGAAAAGTCTTCAGGCATGGTGATATCCGCCTGAAGCGGAGATTCCTGACGGTAAAGCTCGGCTGCATCCTCTTTAGGGGAACAGGCTCCGAGCATCATGCAGATGAGGATGAGACCAATGGTTTTCGTGCGATTATTCATGAAGTATCGCCCTTTCTTATTCCGCACCGAGGAATTTATTTAAAGCCGGGATCCGTTTGATAACCAGCCAGTCAAGAAGCAAGATAACGATCAAGGAAACTCCAACCAGAGGGAAGAGGATACCCAAGACAATCATGAGAAGCAGGAAGAGCTTCATTTTCAAGATGCTTGGCGCTTTCGGTGAGCCCATTTCTCTTTTCGGTTTCCGCTTTAACCATAGATAGAATCCGCTCACCACCACCAGGATAATCCCCAGGCAAATGAAGAGACTGATCAATTGGTTGATGAAACCAAATTGAGTTCCGGTATGGAGGGTAATACCCATGGCGACGATTTTCCCGCCGATACCGTAATGGTCGAAGCGATAATCAGCCAGGACAGCTCCAGAATATTGATCAAGGTGCATGGTGACCTCATTCTGAGCTTTTGCTGGAAAGGCAGATAGTGTATAGACGCCGTTCTCACCCTCAGGGATGTACACCGTGTAACTCGGGTCGATTCCTTCTCTGTCGGCGATGCTCACGACATCATTGATCGATACGGGAGTGTAGCCTTCGAGTGCCGATACAGGGACTTCCAGGTTTTCCGCTGCCCATGGGACGTCGGCGATTTCTTTTGTTTTCACAACGGACTGTGGTGCTTCACCTGTCCAAATCGATGGAGGGTATCCGGCACCTGCATTCGTCATGAGATTCTGGAAGTTCGTTCCCCAGAAGCCCGACCAAGGCAAGCCTGTCATGATCAGGAACAGCATTCCAGCTGTAATCCAGAAAGCGGGTACAGCGTGAAGGTCCCGGCGCAGGATGCTTTTTCCCTTACCGAAACGGGGAAAGAACACTCCCGACAGCTTGTCTTTCTTACGTGGAAACCATA
The DNA here is from genome assembly GCF_042666755.1 of Rossellomorea sp. GCM10028870. NCBI lineage: Bacteria > Bacillati > Bacillota > Bacilli > Caryophanales > Bacillaceae > Rossellomorea > Rossellomorea sp. GCM10028870. Next base: position 342,355 of record NZ_JBHTGN010000004.1, read on the forward strand.
GGAATAATCCTGTGATAATCAGAACGATGGCCCAGGAGGCGACAAGCTCAACGATACGATCTCCGATGGTTCCCGCCATCAGTTCCCCATGGAATTCAACTATTTTATCCATGATCCGGTCTTCAGGCTTTAACTCTCCAAGTGATTTTCCGGTGTAGGGATCCAGGAAGACAGTGACTGAACCATCATCGGTGCTGATACCGATTTCACTGGAGCGTTCTGGACTTTCTCCCGGACGATACTTGGTGATTTGTGCATCCGGGTGGAGTTTCTTCACTTCCTCAATTTGTTCAGAAGCAGGAAGTTTCTCCCCTTGTGCTTTCACTTCGTAATACTCTTTGTATAGATTCTGTTCGATCTGGGGCTTGAATAGATAAATGGACCCCGTCACAGCCAGGATGAGCAAGAACGGTGAAATGATGATCCCCGCATAGAAATGCCATCTCCAAATCGTTTGATAAGGAGACATGTTCAACTTTTTACGCATAGTAGATTCCTCTTTTCTTAGTCATGACAGCAGTCTGAGCCCGACATTTCTTCTGAAATGACGGCGATGGCCTCTTGAAAGCTGTAAAGATGCCCTCCAAATCCCGTTTGGAATTGACGGGCCTGCTTGTTCGATTCGAATGCCATCACCTGGGGCTGGCAGCAGTTCAGGTTTAAGTCGGCATCGATCAGGAAAGTGGCGGTCTTCCCACTTATCGTCATATCCGTTAAGAAATCACGACACATGATCTGCACGACCTCTCCCTGGATGTCCCCGTAACGGAGTAATCCACAGTGAGGGCAGCAGGCCTGCTCGATCGTGTGATCCTTCTTCACCAATTGAACCGATCTTCTGGAAGTGGCCGGCTTCAGGCAATAGATGCAGATATTCGTGGGAATGCCTTGATCTTTGAGGGTTGAAATGCCATTGGAGGTTTTGTGGACCCTGTTCTCTTCAAGGAGAGGCTTCAAGTCCCGATACACCGTCATTTCCGAAACCTCAAGGCGGGAGCTGATTTCCGATACACGAAGTGTCCCTTCCTCTTTGAGCCAGGTTAAAATCTGTTGTTGTCTGTCGATGGGCAGCATAATCATCGTCCTTTCGAATGAAATCGCTTTATAGTTAAATAGTATGGAAGGATCATAGGTTATTCAAGAAAATGATTGTTGGTAAATGTGAAAAAATGTTGATTTGTAACACGATGGACAATTGTACTTCATATTTCTCACACAAATGGGTTTCTCGCTTTTGAATTCTTAATGAAGGGGCACTAAGGATACGCATTTTTAATATGATTTGGATTATAGAATTCAGATTTTTTAAAATATTGGAGAGTCCTGAAGGAAAAAGAAGGGATTTCCCTTCAGAAACAGAATGATTATAGTGAAATGATAGAATTCAAGGAGGTAAGAACTATGGGGAGATTGGTACATTTCGAAGTACACGTGGATGATATGGAACGTGCAAAGACATTTTATGGCGAAGTATTCGGATGGAAGTTCGAGGATTGGAGTGAATTCGCCGGAATGCCTTACTTTGGTGCGGTGACAGGGGATGAAAATGAGATGGGGATCAATGGTGCGCTGATGCAGCGTCAAAGTCCTCCACCAGAACGGAACCAGCCGATGAATGGGTATTCGTGTACGATGGGTGTGGAAAATTATGACCAAACGGAGAAACTCATTCTTGATCATGGCGGCAAGGTAGCGATGCCGAAATATGCCCTTCCTGGAATGGCGTGGCAGGGGTATTACATCGATACAGAAGGCAATGTGTTCGGGATTCATCAGCCGGATAAGGATGCGAAGTAGAATTTTTTAGATTGATAGAAGATATGTTGCCTGACCTTCTGCGGGTCAGGCAATATGTATGAATGGATGAGTTCATGGAGGAATAGGCATTGATAAATGGAGAGTTATGTATCAAGGTAAATGGTGTGAAACATTGGGTACGGATTGCTGGGGCAGAGCACGATACCACCCCTTTGATTGCGATTCATGGCGGGCCTGGAGGGCATCAATGGATCCTGGAGCAAACGGGGGGGAAACTGCTCGAGGAGTTCGCGACGCTTGTGTATTATGATCAGCGGGGCTGCGGCCGTTCAGACCCACCGGCAGACCCGGGGGAATATTCCATCGACATTCTCCTTGATGATCTGGAGGAAATCAGAAAAGCACTAAATGTGGACAAATTCATTCCATTAGGACACTCGTTTGGAGGGGAGTTGGCACTGGAGTATGCGTTGAAATACCCTGGGTGTGTCGAGAAAATCATTCTGGAGGGGCCGGCCATTGGTGACTGGGACAGGCTAGCGATCAATCAGATCATGAGTTTTATATCGATTACGGACGGAGAGGTTCAGTGGAAGCTAAGGAACCTCCTGCAAGAAGGGGCTCCCTATACAGGCAGGAATGGAGCGGCTTGGGGATTAGTGGATGAACAGACGACGATGGCATTCTCCTTTTTCAAAAAGGGGTCCTATGAGAAACTAGTCGAAATCAGCACGGATGACGCCCCAAGGGTTGGGAATGAAGATATGAAAGAGAAGATCCAAGAAGTCCCTTTTTCGAATCTGACCGGGAGAATCAAGGCGATTGAATCGCCCGTACTGGTCATGACCGGGTTATATGATGGAAATACAGGAATCGATATGGCGCGGGATGTCTACCGGAATCTGCCTAATGGCGAGATAGAAATCTTCCTGGAAAGCGGACATTATATCCAGATGGAAGAACCGGAGAAGATGGCAGAGGTTGTGAAAGAATTCATGATTAAGTAAGAAAACAGACGTCCTGAGACAGGGCGTTTTATTTATGGATGAATTCATTTGGTATGGTAAAATAAGGATGAATACTGGGTGTTTAAGCAATTTTGTAAAATAATTGGGGATTATGCGTTGAAATGGATGCATCTTATTTATCTCGAAGACATTGTATATATAAGAGGAAAAGAGGGATCAACCGTGCTGAAAAAATTAAGAAAAACGATAAGTATCATCGTTCTGGCACTATCACTCTATGGATTGGCTTCAAATCATAACGATTTGCTTCCATATACCATGGCAGGCTTGGCGGTCCTCATGGTGATTATGGGAGCGGAAGAACACCAGAAGGATCGGAAATCGTATCGAAGCTATCTGTTTTTTGCCGTATCTGCTTTCTTGCTCATGGTTTTCATCCAAGGTTTTATCTACCAACTTCTCCCGTGAAAAGGAGAATCCCCCCTGTTTGTTGAATTGATTCAAATGGAAATCAGGAGGGGGAGCGAAAGTGGATTATCTATTAGAACAGGTGAATGATCAAATAGATGTGTTAGCGGTTTGGGATGCTGAATGGAATACATATACGAATGCTTACTTTATTCAGGAGGATGCTGGATTGACAGTGGTCGATTCGTGTAAAGAGGGTCACTTGGAGTTTCTCCGGCATTCCTTAAACAAAATCGGGAAAACGGCTGACGATGTAAAGCTGATGCTCGTCACACATGGTCATGAGGATCATGTGGGAGGGGCGCCGTTATTTACTAAGGCAAGGAAGGTCATTCATGCTGACGAGACGTTGCCGGCTGAGTCTTTCATTAGCGGGGAGCTCCTTGATAGGGGAACGATAGGGGATTACGAATACACGAGAGTCGGCTATCATTCTCCGGGTTCTGTGATTTTCTTTCATCGGCCAACCAGAACGCTCTTTACGGGGGATTTCCTCTGTTTCTTTGGGGATCCTTTGTCGGATGGAGGGCTTGTTTCAAAAGGGGAAGAGCTAAGGCAAGCCTGGATTGAATTTCTTCAGTGTGGTGGAGTTGCAAAGGTGGACTTACCAGTATTCCTGAATGGACTAAGGATGATGAAGGAATATGATCCGGATGTGATGTGTACGGGACATGGCGGTGTGTTAGTGGGGGATCTTGACGTGTTCCTTGAAGAGTTGATCACTATTGGAGATGCGGATAAATAAAGAGTGGAAGGGATGGGTGGAAGTAGATGCCCATTCCTTCTTTCTGTGCTATTTACTCTGTCCTGACCAAGATGAAATCCTCTAATGATTCAAGTCTATTATCGATGAAAGGCAACAGCCGCCTCTGCCATCTCTAGTATTTTTTGACGAAGATTCTTCGGTTCAATCACTCTTACCTGATTGGCGAAACCGAGGATGTATCCCTTTGCTTCGTCTTCTGTATCAAAAGAAAGGGTCACCGGTATCCAGTTCTCTTTGTTTCTATCCCCCATCTCAAGGACACGGGCAAAGCGTCCGGTGAATGTCAGCCTCGATAAAGCAAGTGGAGAGACCTCGACTTTCACTTCATAAGAGGGCAGCCGTTTAATGAAGGATTGAGTGGAGGATGTCCAATACTGAGCCAGGTCGAATCCCCGGGGTCTTATGAACGTTCCGGCCAAAGAATCGGCAGAGAGGATACGGGAGGCCCTGTAATTCCGGATGTCTCCGTTTTCCTTGGAAGCCACGAGGTACCAGAGGTCACCTTTTGCCACGAGTCCGAGTGGTTCCACAATGCGGTCGTCTGTTTTTCCGTCTGCACGCTGGTAGGTGATCCTCAGTTTCTGTTCCTTCCATATGGCCTCTTTAATGACTTCAAAGGAGGCTGCTTTTTCTTTCTGCTTCCGCCATGAGCTTGTGTCGATGTGGATTCGGTTCCATACGTCTTTAGCGTTTTCACGATAGGTGGATGGAAGGGAGGCGATGAGTTTGTTTCTGGCTTCCTCGGACGTACGGGTCAAGCCGAGATCGTCGAGGAGGTGGGATGAAGGTGAAACGAACAACGAGCGGATTTCTGATTCTTTCAGACCGGTCAGATCCGTCTGATAGTCTTCGAGTAAAGACCAGCCGCCGTTTTTTCCGCGCTCTGCCACCACGGGGATCCCTGTTCCGCTCAGGGCGTCCATGTCCCTGTAAATCGTCCGTTCGGAAACTTCCAATCTCTCTGACAGTTGTTTTGCGGTCATCTGCCCGTGTGATTGTAATAATAAGAGAATGGATACCAGTCTGTCGCCTCTCATCTGCTTCACCTTTTTCTCAATTTGTTAATTTTATTTAATTAAATATGACAGTGGATGTCAAGAATAGGATCGTATAATAAACGTATCTTGTAGATGAAAGGAATGGGTTGGATGAAATCATTGACTGGAAAAGTTGTACTTGTAACGGGGGGAAGCCGGGGAGCAGGACGCGCAATTGCGATTGAATTGGGAAAAGCCGGGGCGACAGTGTATGTCACGGGACGAAGCACAAAAGGGAATTCAACGCAAAACTTTCCGGGAACGATTGACGACACGGTTACTCAAATAGAAGAGGCCGGTGGGAAAGGGATCGCGGTTCGTTGTGATCATACGATTGATTCAGAAACGGAAGCTGTGATCAAGCAAATTCGTGAAGAACAGGGGAAGCTTGATATTCTGATCAATAACGTGTGGGGAGCGCATGACATCGGGGTGAATCCGGGAGCGTTCTGGGAGCTGCCGCTCGCGAATTGGGATACGATGTTCACGGCCGGTGTCCGGGCACAGTTGGCGACGAATCATTTTGCCATCCCATTACTTCGTGAAAACAAAGAGGCCCTCATCGTTCACACGACCTTTTGGGATGAAGGCAAGTACGGAGGACAGTTCTATTATGATTTGGCGAAGAACGCACTGGTTCGCATGGCGTATGGACTTTCAGAAGAATTAAAAGGGGACAATATCGCGGTCCTTGCTGTTTCGCCGGGGTTTATGAGGACAGAGCTTGTACTCGAGCATATGGGAGTGGACGAGGATCACTGGCAGGAATCGGAAGACTTGAAGAAATCAGAAACGCCTTATTATATTGGACGGGCCATCACGGCGCTGGCGATGGATTCAAAGGTGATGGAAAAGACAGGACAGGTAGTAAGAGCGGGTGATTTGGCGAAAGAATATGAGTTTACGGACGTAGATGGGCGTTATATTCCGCCGTTTACGATGTAACCGTTTGTTTTGTTCCCCGGATTAAAGGTCTGGGGGACAAATTCAATAGATGAAATCCAGTCTTAACCCGCATCTAAGCCGAATAGACTATTCATGATAACCACTTTCAAAAGGAAGAGGGGTGGCATGATGTTTTCGGTGACAGAGATGCGTACGTTCGAGTTGTTTTCTGTTCCGCATATTGCTGTGCTTTTGATGTTTGTGGCTTTATCGTTTATCCTTGTTTACTTTAGACGCTTCCTGAAGAGGTATCAGTCATTCTTGAAGGGGACGTTATTCTGGATGCTGGTCCTGTCAGAGGTATCGTGGCATATCTGGCTCGTCTCAACAGGGACGTGGGAGGTGGGGGATCTGCCTCTGCAGCTCTGTTCAGTCAGTACCTTTATCGCTATTTATTTATTCCTGAAGCCGAATCAGAAGGCATTCTATCTGCTGTTCTTTATTGGATTTCTTCCTCCGATCTTAAGCATGGTAACACCTGAAATAGCATATCAATTTCCTCATTTTCGCTTTCTTAAATACTTTCTCCATCATGCAGCGATTGCATGGTCCGTCCTTTATTTCATCGTGTATGAGGGATACAGGGTGCCACGAAAAGCTGTATGGACCGGCTTCCTGATGGTCAATCTTCTCGCCCTTCCGATTTTCTTTCTAAACCTTCTTCTAGAAACGAATTTCTTCTACTTAGCCAATCCAACGGAATCTAAAACGATCCTTTCCTTTTTCGGGTCGGGTGTCATGTATTATATCAATCTGGAAATCGCGGCACTTGTGGTGTTTTTCGTGACGTATCTTCCGATGGGGATGCTTATGAAGCGGGAGAGGGATAAGGATAAAGTTCATTCAGATGGATTTGCCTAAATCCAGCCTTATGATTCCGCGACTACCAGGGACTTACCCAACTTACAATCTAACTAAAATACAAAAGACCCGTTCTCTCAAATGACGGGTCTTTTCAGCTTTCTCATATTTTCCCTGTTCCACCTGCATAATAACCCCATAGACCCATATCGAGTCAATCAGCACGACTTACGAATCATTGACGGGTTCTTCGCTTCTGTTATAGTTTAGACTTGCTGAAATTCGGAATGCGTCACTTGGATCCGCGACCGTTGCCCTTGTGACAACGTCCAGTATCCTTGGACCAATGGCCGTTGAGCTTGGTGTATCACCAATCTTACTCGGGCTTGCCATCTGTGCCGGTGGTATCGGTCTTTCTCTTCCGAACGATTCAGGATTCTGGGTTGTGAACCGATTTGGTAAATTCACGGTTGTGCAGACGTTGAAAGCGTGGACCCTCGGTGGTTTCATTGCCGGGTTGACGGCGATTACGACGGTATTAATTTTGAGTTTGTTCTCGGGGATACTTCCGGGGTTGTAGGAATAGGAAAGGTCCGTCCCTCATGTGATTTGGGGGACGGACCTTTTAAGGCTAACCGAATGTTTGTCTAATTCCATCAAACCCTCTACAATAAAAGCAACAAGAGATTGGACACTCGTCTCATTACGGAGGTGGAAGTGAAATGAATAAGACCGAGAAACATTATTCAGAGGAAAAGTTTTGGGATAAGTTGAAGAGGTACGGTTTGAAGGCCGGGCATTCTGTGGTTTATACAGCATTGCTTCTCTATTTTGTCCTGCAAAAGCCGGATATTCCCTTGAAGGCGAAGATGATCATCATCGGGGCACTCGGATATTTCATTCTTCCAACGGACTTCATTCCCGACATGGCGGTGGGTGTAGGATTTACCGATGACTTTGGTGCGTTGGGTCTGGCTTTATTGCAGGTGGCGATGTATATCGATGACGAGGTGAAGGCGCAGGCCAAGGCGAAGTTGAGAGATTGGTTCGGGGATGATGTGGACACGTCAGAGGTTGATGGGAAATTGTAAGAGACAGAGAAAAGCCACCCGCTGAATTCAGAGGGTGGCTTTTCATACGAGATGGTCTATTTCAAGATAGAACTACACTAACACAGAGTTCAATGGATGACAAACTTAAATGATCAGGGATGAGCGGGGCCCTTGCCACGAACTGCAAATTGGTGTATGCTGATGGCGAAAATATATAGGTGACATAGAGAAACTATGTTGGCGTCCAATTGGTTAATGACGATTTGTTATCGTAGCGCAGTGCCTCCTGATTATCGGGGGGCACTTTTATTTATATCTAAGGGGGAATGGGTTGTGTGGATAAAAGACGTTCTGTACGGAGAATACAAAGTGGACAGGGTATTGGAAGAACTGATTCTAAGTGATCCTGTTCAACGATTAAAGGGGATCCATCAAGGCGGAGCCAGTTTCCTGGTCAATGAGGAGTGGGATGTAACCAGATACGAGCACTCAGTAGGTGTAATGCTTTTGATTAAAATATTGGGAGGCCAAGTAGAGGAGCAGATTGCTGGATTACTGCATGATGTATCACATACTGCCTTCTCCCACGTCATTGATGGGGTTCTCGATAATCTTTCTGAGGATTACCACGAAGAGATTTTCAAACAGGTCATCCTTCAATCTGAGATTCCTCAAATCTTGGAGAAGTACGATTATGACTATCGGGACACCCTTCTTGATGATTCCAAATGGTCACTGCTTGAGCAGCCGGCACCTGAGCTTTGTGCAGACCGGGTGGATTATACGTTGAGGGATATGTATAGATATGGGTTTATCTCATTTGAAGAGGTTCACGATTTCCTGGAACAGGTTGCAGTGGTGGAAGGGAAGATCTGCGTGAAAACCATTGATGCAGCTGAGTGGTTTGTTAAAACTTATTATACAGAAGTGATTGACTTCTTCATGAATCCGTTGAATATCTATGGAAATCATTCTCTTTCTAAGGTATTAAAAAGTGCATTAGAAAAAGGATGGATCAGCTTGGATGATTTTCTTGGGGAGGATGAAGAGGTACTCCAGAAACTCCAACACACTGATGACCACATTCAGATGCTCCTAAGTGAACTGAATCAAGATGTATATATAGAAGAAAACAAAGCCGACTACGACATTCACCATAAAGGAAAGGTGAGGCTGATAGATCCCTCGGTTATGAATGGGTATGGTTTGCAAAAGTCGTCTGATATGTCGGAAGAAGTGAGACAAAGGGGAGAAGCTGCTTTTGAAGTCAGTAAAACAGGCAGGTATTTGAAGGTGAATGGCGTTGGTTAGTTGAATAGGGTCCTGCTTTGGGTCGAGCAAGCAAAGCGGGTCGTCTATTAGGATGCCCCGCATTTTATACTGGAAAAACATAATTGGTCATTTTCATGCTCATACTAAAGCATATACGTTTAAAGGAGCGAGTACCATGACTGAATCCCAGCAGACCATGCTTGGCCGTTTAAAAGAGATCCAGGAGAATCAAACCGAAATGTGGACCAGCTATTGGCAGCAATATTCTGATCTTGCCACCTGGCCGTTTTGGGTATTGGCTGCATTGTTTGTTCTTCCTTTGATCATTCTTCTTTTTAGAATAGATAAGCGAAAGGCCCTACTTATAGGGTTTTATGGATATAATGTTCATGTTTTTTTTACATACGTAGATGCGATAGGAGCCAACATGGTGAAGTGGTTCTATCCTTATAAAATTTTCCCGGTGCTGGCGAGCTCGGTCTCACTGGATGTGTCCTTGGTTCCCGTTGCCTACATGCTCATGTATCAATTTACATTAAACCAACATAAAAATTATTATCTATTCATGTTGCTGCTCAGTGCAGTCTTTGCATTTGCTTTCAAGCCATTGCTTGTTGCGGTGGGTCTGTTTGAGATGAGCAGGGGGACGAATTATTTCACCTTATTCAGTGGATACGTGGTGGTCGGTCTGATTGCGAAATGGATCACGAATACCTTTGTTTACTTCGAAAAGAAAACTCATTGATCTTTCATGGTTTCCCGTCTGCCTTACCCATGACGTTGATAAAATCCTCGACAAAGCTTGGATAGTCCAATTCAAGGTAGATGTTGATGTTTTTTTCAGCAGGCTTTGAACTGGGCCTGAAATCAGCGATGGACGTTCCCATTCCTGTTCCCGTGGTCAAGATGTTGATTTCCCTTCTGATAGACTGCCCCATTTCCGGGTTCACCATCAGGGATAGGGTCACGACATCGTGAAGGGGGGCACCTTTTATTCCGGGAACGAGCTTCTTATAAGCATCAATATAGTACTCCATGACTTCATCCATGATTTCAATCAATGGATTATCTGACATCTGCTGGATATAACGGATTTGGTCCATGGTGATGATGGCTTTGTTCGAGACATTCAAGGGAACGACGTAAAGATTGTCCAGATCCCTGACCACCACCTGTGACGCAATGGGGTCCCCATAGAAGTTCGCTTCTGCAGACGGGGTGACGTTTCCGGGAACTAAAAATGCTCCTCCCATAATGTAAAATTCCTTGATGTCCTCGACGATATTCTCACCTAATAAGTAAAGGGAGGCGAGGGATGTACTTCTCCCCACGTCAACGATGGTGATATCGTCCTGGTCCTTGATGATTTTGTAGAGTTCTGAGAAATTGGTCAGTTCACCAGCTAAGCTCACAGGGGGTCTGATGGGTCCGAGCCCTTCCTGTCCGTGGATCTCAGGATAGTACGTTGGGATTTCCCCTGACGATGGGCTATTGGTTCCCCCGATGATCGGGACATCCTCTCGTCCGGCAAGCTTAAGCAAGTAGGCGATATTATCCGTTGCCTGCTCTTTTGAAGTGTTCCCATAGCTTGATACGATGGCGAGTACTTTAATCTTGGGATTTAGTAAGGCGTACATGATGGCAATGGAATCATCAATGCCGGGATCCGCAAACAAAATGATTTTCTTCATCGGACATTCTCCTAACCAATGATAGTGTATTTATATAACGTATCGATAGAAAAAAGGGATTATGCCTTTGAATGGAGTCTTTCTTCTACTTATCCTCGAATAAATCCTCGTCCCCCTGTGGTTCTTTGATTCCATGCTTTTCTTCCAGGAATCGTCCGATGACCGAGCTATTAATGCCTTCTCGAACGGCTCGCTCGATAATGATATAGAAGATAAAAAGAAAAATAATCAAGATGATGATGCTAATAAAGACGAAAAAGAGTTCCATGGCGTTCACCTCCGAAAATTGATTTGTGTTCGTTTAAATTATCCACCCATTCAACACCATTCCCATATTCATCACCATATGAAAAGCAATTGAAGGATAGAGGCTATCGGTTTTCAACACCACGATGGCATAGAATAAGCCTCCGAAAGAGAAGAGGAGACTCAGAAGTACCGGGATTCCGATGGAGAGGTGTAATAGACCGAACCCCAAGCTTGTCACCGTGACGGCATAAAGGACGGAGACGTTTCGTTCCAGCGATGACAACATGATGCCTCTCCAAATCAGCTCTTCTAGTATAGCGTTAAGGATGGTAAATCCTATAGCGAAGAGGAATAATGATTTCACCTCACTGATTTCTAGGGACCAGATGAGTGGGATGAAGATGGTGCTTGATCCCGCCAGGCCAATCAGTAAGAATAAGGGCAATGAAATGGTGTGCGATGGCATGGAGATGCGCTTTCTCCAATTCGGGAACTCAGTGAAGAATCGGATTTTTTCTTTTGATATCAAGTGTGAGACTGCTAGCGCCATCAAGATGATTAGAAGGAAGCTCCTGTTCAACAGAATTTTCGTTTCTTTTGAAACATTCCACTCGTTGATCCAGCCGGTTGCAAGTTGAAACACCAGTAACCCGAGCAGGAAGAACAGGAATAGGGAAATGACCGATCGGTTCTTTTTAGTAGAAAGATAGAGAATGAGAAAGCCCAGGAGCGGCAACAGTCCCCAATCGTATGTTCTATATGAAAGAAGGATGATTCCTGTGAAAAACAGGGAGGCAGAACTGATAAGGAAAATCGTTTGCTGTGAACGGATCATGGGGGTCCCCCTTGGTTGTTCTTTATAAATACTTTAGCATAATTTTCCTATCTTGTATGAGTCCTTTTTCGTTAAAGATGAAGAGGCCGTTGCTTGTGGTAAAATTAGGATAAGTTACATAAGAGAGGGGAAAGAACATGTACAAACATATCATATGGGACTTCGACGGCACTCTTTTTGATACATATCCCGTCATGGCTGGCTCCTTCAAGGAAACGCTTGAAAGTCATGGAATCGAAGAACCGTTAGAGGAAATCATGAACCAGATGAAGGTATCGATCACATCCGCTCTAAAACACTATGAAGAAAAGTATGGGATTGGGAAAGAATTTGTTACAGCCTATAATTCCCGGAGAAAAGAAGTTGAATTCGACAGGTCCAAGCCCTTTGAAGGAATCGTGGAACTTTGTAAGTATGTTCATGAAACGGGAAGAAGGAATTATCTATATACCCACAGGGGAGAGTCATCGATCAGGATGCTGGAGAGTTACGGATTGACGGCTTACTTTTCAGACTTCATTACCTCACAGCACGGATTTGAGCGGAAGCCGAGTCCCGATGCCATTCAGCATTTGATTCGTACACATGATATTGATCAATCGGAAGCAATCATGATTGGTGACCGGGATTTGGATCTGGAATCAAGAAAGAATGCCGGGATCAGCTCATGCTTCTTTACGGATAAGCGGGTAGCGAATCCCCATGCTGATTTTGTGGTGACTAGTGTGGAGGAGTTGTATAAGATCATTTGAGGGAAGGAAGTCGAATGGAAAGGCACTATAAAAAAGCTCCAGTTACTCCCAAGGGAACGTACGTGAGCAATATATGCAGTTGCTTAATAAGGGCCAGCTTGAGCGAGGGTGGTTCTAGGATATATAAAAGGAATGATTCAGTGGAGGGTCATTCTTTTTGGGGGGGTCAGAAAGTTACGCCATTATGAATAAACGGTAGTAGGATACAGCGATGAGGCCATTTTCTAGGAAGGTGGACGGAACCGGTATCCAATGGACTGTTTTAGTACGGAAATGACGTTAATTACCCTTTTTTAGCTAGTGGAGGATTTTAAAAGGGCTTGTGAGACAGAATTTGGGGTGAGATTCCTCTTAAGCAGATGCATCCAGGGAGGAATTGATCCGGATTGGACCGTTTCAATCCTGATCTCAGATAATTGATCCTGATTTGATTTTATCAATCCCATTTTTAATTTATCGATCCTCTATTAAATTAATTGATCCTACTTGTCGAATTTCCTTTAACTTAACGCGTGCTATGGCTGGAAGGCTTCCACTGAAGCCATTAAGTGTTAAGGGAAATTCTCAAAGGTAGCAAGATGTCCTCAACCAGTGAACCGGTCCCGTTTCTCCTTCATTAATAAATCCTGACATGAATAGCGGCATTTTTCATAAAATATTCTGAGGTGAGAAAAATGCCAAGAGTCAAATATACAGATGCAGACGTTGCCTTGATGGCAAGGATGATGAGAGCCGAGGCGGAAGGTGAAGGAAAACAAGGGATGTTGTATGTTGGAAATGTCATCGTGAATCGGGCGAGAGCGGATTGCCTGGACTTCAAGAAGGTAAGGTCCATCCGGCAAGTCATCTTTCAAGTGCAAGGAGGAAATTATTCCTTTGAAGCCGTTCAAAAAGGTAATCTCTTCTATAACAGAGCGAGATCGGTTGAGAAAAGATTAGCAAAGCAGAATCTGGACTATTGGGCGCAGCATCCGGCGAAATATGCTCTTTGGTATTTCAATCCTTATGCCCCGTGTCCTCCAACTTGGTATGATCAGCCTTTTTCAGGGCAATTCAAAAACCATTGTTATTACGAACCAGCAGCCGGAACGTGTGCCAGTGTTTATTGATAGCGGAGGATAAGTAGATATTTTATAAAACGGGAACTCTTGGCTGGCAAGTGTTCCCCTGTTTTTATTAGGAAAAGAAACTTGTAAAACGTCATGAAAGCTTTTTTCAAATTCCATACACAAGACTAACGACTCGTCCTTGACGGGTCGTTTTACTATTTATCAATGACTATCCTTGCGGGGGCCAAATGAATTGTAACATTTAAGAACATTGTTAAAAGTATGCAAAACAGGAAAGTTGATGAAAATAAATGAAAGAGAAATAATATATCGTGTGTGTTGCTCTTTTATAACAAGCAGTCTGTTGATAGGAATGAAAAGATAGGATTCGAAAAAGAGAAAGGTGATGATTATATGAGAGCGGTACAAGTAACAGGATATGGGGATGTGGATAAGTTAAAAGTAGTCGATATCCCCATACCTGAACCTAAAGAAAATGAAGTACTTGTAAAGGTAAAGGCGTGTGCCATTAATAATACAGAAATCTGGATGAGAGAAGGTGCATACGGTACCGGTTCAAAATCCGGGTGGCGGCCTGAAGGAGTACAGTTCCCGCGTATACCCGGGTCGGATATTACAGGCGAAATAGTGAAAGTTGGAAATCTGGTAGAGGAATCGATGGTGGGTAAAAATGTTGTTTTATTCCCGTTTACGTCTAGTGGAGAAGCGGGATCTGAACATATTTCTGAGGATATGTCCTTTATAGGCTCAGAATACGACGGGGGTTATGCGGAATATGTGGTATGGCCAGCTGATCTCTGTTTTGATATGCCCCTCTCCGACTACTCGGAAAGCGCCGTTTTTTCCGTAAGCGGGTTAACGGCATGGCATATGGTCAAGCAGATCCAAGTTCAACCTGGAGAGACTGTTATGGTGACGGGAGCAAATGGCGGTGTCGGATCGTTAAACGTGCAAATCGCCTCTAAGGTCTTTGGTGCCAAGGTTATTGCGATTATTGGTGACTTGGGTGGTGAGGAAAGAATGAAGGAATTAGGCGCTACACATGTATTATCATATAATTCCGGAAATCTTGCCGAAGAAATCCTGGAAGTGAACGGAGGACCTGTCGACTCTGTATTAGATGTGGTAGGAGATGCGTTGTTCTCTCTATCTCTTCAGGTTTTAAAAAAAGGAGGCAAGTTCTGCATTTCAGGATCTGCAGGCGGCCAGAAGACAGAGCTTGATTTCAGAACACTGTATCTAAAGCATATTACCATGTATGGATCGGTGTTGGGGACGAGGCAGGAGTTTCAAGAAATGCTTCAGGCCATTTCTGAAGGGAAAATAGAACCAGTCATCGATAAAGCTTTTCCTTTGGAACAAGCGAAAGAGGCTCAAGTATATTTTAAGAATAAGGGGAAGTTAGGGAAGATAGTATTACTACCTGAAGAATAAATACATTCGATTAATGCGCCAAACAAATGATTTGTCATCATACTTCGAACATGTCATGATTAATTCATACTAAAATAATCGGGATAAGGAGATGATGAAATGAACGTAGCAGTAGTAGGTGCAAATGGACAGATCGGAAAGCAAGTGGTCGGGTTGTTAAAGGAAAGCAGTGAGCATACACCAAGAGCGATTGTGAGAAAGGAAGAGCAGGCGCAGTCCTTTGAACAGGAAGGTGTTCAATCTTCACTGGTTGATTTAGAGGGAACGGTGGATCAGATTGCGAATGGCCTGAAGGATGCCGATGCCGTCGTATTCACGGCCGGATCCGGGGGCAAAACGGGTGCCGATAAAACATTGCTCATCGACTTGGACGGAGCGGTCAAAGCAATGGAGGCGGCCAAGCAGGCAGGAATCGACCGGTTCGTCATGGTGAGTGCCCTGCAGGCCCATCACCGTGAGAACTGGAATGAGTCCTTGAAGCCGTATTATGTGGCGAAGCATTTCGCGGATCGGGCTTTGGAACAGAGCGGGTTGACCTATACCATCATCCGTCCCGGGGGATTACTGAATGAATCAGGGACAGGGAAGGTAGCCGCAGCAGAGAATCTATCAAGAGGCTCGATTCCGCGTGAAGATGTGGCCAGAACGATCGTGGCTTCACTTACCGAGGAACGTACATTCAACCGAGGGTTCGATCTGATTTCAGGAAATGATGGAATTGAAGAGGCTGTGCGGAATATATAAGGAGAATGAAGGAATGATCATCCAAAGGGTGGTCATTCTTTTTTTGTAGAGTAATTACTTGTAAAAAGCCATAAACGAATATAAGTGATTCAATCCTCCAAAACTGGGTAAACTATCCCCACCTATATTTAAGGAGGTCATTAAATGAAGAAGAAGTTAACCGTTTTAGCCCTTGTTTTTTTCTCGGTTTTTTTATTGGCAGGCTGTAATGATAAGGAAGAAGTCAAGAATCCACCGGAAAAGGCACCTGTAGAAAATACGAATAATGAGAACAATGAACAAGGAGCTTTTCCTTTTACAAATTTCGATTTAGATGTTGATTATAAAGATAATAAATCGATCGATGTGGACTATGAAAATGAAAAAGACGGAGTGGAAGCGAAATACCAGGATGACCTCAATGGTCAAAACCTGCTATCAGATGAAGCAATGGACAAGCTCGCCCCTATCTTTGAAGGGTTCGACTTCGATCAAAATACAGACGGGCAAAAGGTCATCCAGCAAGTAAAAGAAGCATTCTCTGTTGAAGAAGGCTATCAGGTATTTGAACTTGAAATTACATACTCTGATGGGGTTGAAAAGGAGTACAGGGAATAAGACTCTGGTTTTTTTGTTAATCGGTATACCGCGACTAAAAGAAACAGCTTTCATTCACGCTGTTTCTTTTTTTTTGAATACGAGGGTGTGAGATGAATCTTTAACCTTATCATAAGCTCCTCCATTGGATAATAAAAATGATAGGAAACATATAAAAGTGAGTTAGATGATGCGGTTATGGTAGGTGGCTCTTCGATCTAGAATATTGTCCTGGATTCGCTGAACTAGAGGTTGGGGACGGCTGTAGAAAAATCGTTTAATGATTATTAACATGGGAATCTCTCCTTTCAATCATTCATTGATTAAGCAATCAGGTTATGGAGATGGGCCCTGCGATCCAGGATATCGTTCTGGATTTGCTGAACTTGGGGTTCGGGACGGCTTTGGAAAAAACGTATAATGATCATGAACATAAAAATCTCTCCTTTCATTAGTTGTTGGTTAACCGATGCTGTTATGGAAGTTTGCACGGCGATCTAGGATGTCATCCGTGACGCGCTTTACTTCTGGGGCAGGATAGTGATTGAAAAATACTTTAATAATGGCAAGCATCGTCATTCCCTTTCTTTAAATATCAGTGTGTTCTTTAAATGATATGTGAGAGCTGAATAAAAAGTGACACATATGTCGTTATTATAATCGACAAAAGTGTCATTTATAACCACTTTTTAATTTTTCTTATAAAAAAGTATTATAATGCAGTATTTTTCCATTTTAACTTTCTGAATAATGGATAAAAAGGATTGAAAATAGATATAAGTATCGCTATAATTAAATTAATAAAACGACATTTATGTCTATTATAAGAGCGGGAGGGTTAAGATGAGTTCATCATTAAGAAAAAATAAACACTTCGTTACCTTAATGACGGCACAGGCTATTTCAAGTTTGGGAGACTGGTTGAGTATTGTGGCAATCATTACGCTGGTTGGACTGAAATGGGAGGCAACACCCATGCAGATGTCCTTTATCATCCTGAGCCTGGCACTGCCGATGGCTCTATTGGGACCGATCTCGGGGACCATTGCAGACAGGATGGAACGAAAGACGTTAATGATTTTTTCAGATGTGGTCAGGGGAGTGCTCATCCTGCTATTGACGCTTGCGACGAAAGTTTGGATGGTGTACGGCTGTTTGTTTCTAATCGGAATTTTCTCTTCCGTCTTTGTGCCGGCAAAGAATGGGAAGTTGAAGGAGCTGGTCCAGGATGAACACATCAAGGGAGCCATATCTCTGTCGTCTACCATCGATTCAAGTACGAAAATCATTGGTCCGTTGGTGAGTGGGATCCTGGTTTCAACGATGGGAACCTACAATGTATTTTATATCGATTCAGCCACTTTCTTTCTCTCTGCGCTTTTCATTTTGCTTTTACCTAAAGCGTTGAATGAAACGGAAGCTGTTGAGGGAATGGAGAAGAAGGGTGGGCCTTCCTTTAAAGAGGAGATCAAAGTCGGGATGGGCTTTATCAAGGAAAGCAGGTTTTTACTGTATGGATTGTTTCTACTGGGTGTCAGCTTATTAATCCTGCAATTATCTGATTCCCAAATCATCGTATTACTTCGTGAGTTGACCGATGTATCTCCTGATCTATTCGGTTATACGGTGACGGGGGCGGGTGTCGGTATGCTCGTGACAGGGATTTTCCTTTCTAAGAAAACAGATTACAACGCATTCTTCTATATGTGCTTCGGAGTGTTAGGTATTGGAATAGGGTTTGGAACGATGGCGATCCTGACGTATTATGATCTAAGCCTGTCATTGCTTTGGGTTCCTGCACTCGGCTTCCTGGCAGGGGGCTCAGCCGGATTTGTTTTCATTCCGTTTCAAGCAGCGGCACAGGTGAAAACTCCTGTTCATATGACGGGAAGGGTATTTGGAGTGGTCAACAGTACAACGACTACAGCAACGATCATCGGGCCATTAGCCGGTGGGGGACTTGCCACGATCATAGGTATCATTCCATCCTTTATTGTCACAAGCTCATTACTGATCGTACTATTCATTGTTTCTGTTTCGGTAAGAAATAAAGTAGAAGAGGGGGAGAAGGATGTCACCGAAAGTCAGTCAGGAACACAAGGAGCAACGCCGCTCTAACTTATTAGAAGCAGCAAAAGAGGTATTTATTGAGCATGGCTATGAAAAGGCCACGATGAAGCATGTGATGGATAAGGCAGGTGTCAGTCGGGGGGGATTGTACCAATACTTTGATAATAAAGAGGATCTGTTCGAAGCGTTGATTGAAGAACAGCAGATGCAGTCGATAGATGAGTCCCTTCAGGCGATGCTTAAACATCAGGGCTCCTACTGGGATGCTTTATTGATGACCTTCCTTGGGGAAGCCAAAAAGCCTACCAATAACATGGATCCATTGGCTCCTTCCAAGCTGGAATACTTCATTACCGGGAGAAAGGAAAAAAGAAGGCAGGAGCATGCCAGGAAGCGGTTCGTTCAAGCTTATAAAATGACCATTCACATAATCGAAGAAGGCATAAAAGCGGGAGAATTTGCTCCCCGGTTCGAAGTGGAAGTGATGGCAAAGTCCATTATCTCCTGGATTGATGGCATGGCAGTGGATCATGCCATCTTAGACTCGGAAAGTATACGATTAAAGGAACAAACCGAGATGCTTCTGGAGTATTTGAAATGGGGATTAAATGTGAAGGAATAGATGCAATCGTAGTAGAAGAAAGAAAAAGGAATTCCTGATGAGAGGTTTCCTTTTTTGGATTTAGATCCCTTAACCGACAAACGTATTGTAATGCAGGAATCCGACATATAGCTCATTTCACTGAATGTATAACGAATAATGAGGAATAATAGTGGCGACAAGCAATTAGGAGGCTACTTGATGACAAGTACTTTTGAAGCTATTTCAGCCATTATTAAAAATTTTGTAGATGAAGCACCTAAACCCCCTTTACATGTCGGTGAAGTCATGGATCTTTGGACAGCATTTACCGCATTTCATGAAGCCCAATCTCTTTATCAAGTAGGACTGAATACAACGAGTGATCAAGATATGGAACACGTGTTACAAAATGCGTTGGAAGGTAGCAAGACTGATACGAAAAAAATAGAGGAATTCCTTTTAAAAGAAGGGGTTCCGTTGCCTTTGGTCAACCCTACAAAACCATCGTCGAATTCAGCTGCGGTGCCTGAAGGAGTTAAACTGAAGGATGATGAGATTGCCAATCTCATATCTGCCAAAGTAGCCACTTCTATCACCTTTTGCGCACAGGCTATGTCCAAGACCGTTCGGACCGACGTCGGACTAATGTTCTTTTCCATTCAAATCAACTTAATGAAATTCGCTGCCCCTTTAAAAAATCTAATGATTGCAAGAGGCTGGCTGAGAATTCCACCTAAATATAATCCTCCTGGGTTACCGGAAAAAAGCTAAGGATTACCTGAACGTAAGGTTGATATATTTGAAAGGGGAAAGAATTGGATTTACAACTGATCACTTGATGATCAAATAATTTAGTATGAAGAAGTCATGAACAATAGTCTACGAAGGAAGTTTATCTTAAACAAGGTAAGCTTCCTTTTTTTTGAATTAATCCTTGAGATGAGCAGAGTGTTTTGAAATAATTGGAATTGATCGGTTTGATTGTATAATTCGATAGCAGAAGTGAGAGTAGCATCTGTAGAAAATAAAAACTGAATATGGGGTTATGGGGGAATTTGAATTGATAATCAAACATAGTCATTACCAAAACCGCGGATTGGATTATTGTGTAAGGTCAGCAACAGAAGATGATGCGAAAGCTCTGTCCCATGTGAGGCTACAGATCGATGGGGAAACGGAATATTTAGACCGGGAAAAAGGCGAGGCACACATCGACGAAAGAGGCTTCAAAGAAATCATAAAAGAGGATGCGGAGAGTGCCAATCGCTTATTTTTAGTGGCAGAAATAAACGGAGGGATTGCAGGATTTTCAAGGTGTGAGGGAAACGGGTTGAAAAGGACTTCCCATCATGTTGAGTTCGGGGTTGGGGTATTGAAAGAATTCTGGGGATATGGAATAGGAAAGGCCCTTTTAAATAAATTCATTAAATGGGCTGACTCCAATGAGATCCGCAAAGTAACATTAAAGGTGATCGAAACAAACGAAAAAGCTATTAATCTATATAAAAACTATGGTTTTGAAGTGGAAGGGATCTTAAAAGAAGACAAACGGCTGTCTGATGGATATTACTATCATACGGTATTGATGGCACGGTTCAAGCATCGGGTCAGTTCACTTTAGAAAAAAGGTGAGAAATGAATGTATAAACATACGCCATTGAACTATATGCGGAAAAGCTTAGAGGCTGGTTTCATTCTAATAGACTGAGTGAAAGTGAATAAAGATAGGAGTGTAAGATATGGAAGTAAAGGTATCAAAGAATAACGAAAACTTAAATATCAAGTGGCAACTAAGTAACATCACTATTCCTTTATCTGATATTAAAGAAGTGCGAGATGATGATACATATAGCGGTGAAGGGAAAACAGCAGTGAGAATAGGTTTTCCATATGGACACACGGATAGAGTCGTGATCCATACAAGTTCAGAAACGTTTATTCTGTTCACTAGTAATGGTGGTTTGAAAGAGAAGATTTTGTCGTACATTGGGGGAGAATGAGCAAGGTCCTGATTACTACGCGGACATAGAGTTAAGTAAGCATTTATAAATAGGGGGAAATACATATGAAAAAAAACATCACCATTCTTCACACCAATGATCTTCACGGAAACTATGATTTGGTCGTACGGCAGGCTGCATACATAAAGAAACGTGTCAGGGAGCTTAAGGCGCAAGGGGAAAGTTATTTATTGCTGGATGGCGGGGATCACATGGATATGAGCATCAATGAGTGCCTGGCGACGAATGGCCATATGCATTTGGAGATGCTTGCAGATGTAGGATATCATGCGATGTCGGTGGGGAATAATGAGCTGTTGCGATCGACACCGGCGTTGATACGAAAGCATAGCCTGGAATCCAGTGTACCCTGGTTGTTATTAAATCTGGTAGAGGGTGATGGGACTCCCATCGGGGGGATGAAAGAAACGCTTCTCGTGACAATGGATAACGGTGTGAGGGTTGGACTATTTGGAGCGACCGATCAATTTGGGGATCTTTATGAGAACAAGCACGATTTCAGGAATCGGGAAACCCTTGTGGCCATCAATAAAGCGGTAAATGACCTTAAAGAGCAGGGTGCAGATGTCATCGTCTTTCTATCTCATCTGGGGTATGGTGCCGATGTGGAGATGGCGAAAGAAGTCAGCAACCTGGTCGATGTGATCGTGGGGGCGCATTCTCATACGGTGCTTCAAAGTCCCGTGGTGGAATCAGGTGTCCTGATTGTTCAAGCGGGGTCTCACGGACAATATGTCGGGGAGTTGAAATTGGGTTTATATATCGAGAATGGTCTTCATAAGATCGAATCCTTCGAGGGAAAATTAGTGGAAATCACTCCCGAGTCAAAAGCTGATGCCAGCATGGAAGACATTTTAGAAAAGGGTCGTGAGGAAACGAAGGAGTTTTTGTCCGAGGTATTGTACACAACCAGCGTAGAACTTACTCATGCTGATGTCATTCAATTAATGGCAGAGGCCGTACGGGACTACTGGAAGTCTGAGATTGGCATTATGTATGGGGGAGCCGCAGTGGAAGAAGCCCTGGAATCAGGCGATGTGACGAAGGGGGATGTGTACAACAGATGCAAGAGCATGCATTCCCCTGTGTTGATGGAGCTAAAGGGTGAACAAATTGCCGGATTGATAGAGGATAGTTTTAATGAAGAGGTTATCTCCAAGCCGGTATACGGGAATGGATTCAGGCCTCATGGCATTCCGATCGGTCCTCTATCGTTCGCTGGAGTTACGTGGTGTCATCATGAGGGTGTGATTTCGGATATTAAGGTAAATGGAGAAAGCTTGATGGAAAAGAGGATCTACACGGTAGGGACAGGGTCTCCGTTACTGTATGAAGAGGTATGTGGATACGAATCGGTGAAAGGGAATCAATTGATCGAGGTTGGAAAAACAGAGATGGTGAAGGATGTGTTTATGAATTATTTAAGAGCCAACCGGGAGAGTTCTGGCATGTTCAATCGTTAGATGGTATGGGAGCAGCCCGGATTCTTATAGAGTTGGTCATCTAGAGGTGGAAACCTGCTTTTTTGGAAAAATAATCACTAGTTGGATTAATAGAGTACTTTTAATCCAAACATTTATTAAAAATTCATGCCCTCCCGGAATGTATGAACCGGTTTTCGCACTTTATAATCCGTAATTTACATTTATAATCCTTTTGTAGAAAAATCACTGGAAACGACCAGCGGTTCAGGAGCCGCTGATCGTTTTTATTTTCTCTATCCCTGAACTGACTTTTTCTTTCGCGTCTTCCAAAAAACCACCACGCCCAATATCAACGGGAGAATGAATTGAATTGGAATATGAAGGTAATAGGGGACGAGCTTTAATCCCACATATAAGTGCTCCGCGATGTCGTCACTTCGATGGAGGGAAAGCAGATAAACGGCCACCAGTAAGAAGAGGACATGCCAGTTCTTTTGTTTTAACTTGAACAACTGAGTCAGGACGACCTGCGCTGCATATAGGAAAACCGATACCTTCATGAATCCTCCACCTATTAAAAGGAGATAGGTGAAAATTTCCAAGTGTTCAACGACGCCTAAATACGACACCAGTTCCATCGCTTTCACAAACGGAAAGTAGTACGTGTTGGCGAAGGGGGCATGGAGAAGACCGATGACCATCTCCATCGTGATCATGACAATCAGACCGGCGCTGACGATGGGAATCCAAACAATTTTTTGGAGCTTTTCTTTTTTTGCAATGAATGGAAGCAATACCAGAAAGACAACAAGCTCACCGTAGGGAAAGGTCAGTCCGGTCGGGAAGATCATTTTCTTGAGGGGCTCCCACCCTTGTGAGAACAAAGGAAACAGATACTGAACCTGGAATTCCTCCGACAGGAAACCTAGCAGCCATAAAACAGCTAAGATGAAGAAGGTGAAAAAGGTCACGATCACCGCACTCCTTGCAATCGCTTCGATTCCAAGCATCGTACAATAGCCAACCACGAGCAGGAATGGTATGGAAGCAATCCAGTTGGGGGCATCGGGATAGAGGAGCTGGGTGGTGAAAAAGGCAAAATCATTCATCACCCTTCCCGCTATATATAGAAAATAGAAGCTGAAAACCACTGCGAGAACCTTGGATAGAAAGGGTCCGAATCCCATTTTCAGAAGAGGGATGAATTCCAGCCATGAACTTCTTTTTAACAGGAGGAGGTAATAATAGAACAGGATGATTCCGAATCCTACTTCCATTGCTATCGCCAGGATGCTGTCTTCCATGGCCGAAAAGTTCAAGCCGACCACGATGGTGCTTCCCGTTAAAAAGAGAAGCA
The DNA here is from genome assembly GCF_042666755.1 of Rossellomorea sp. GCM10028870. NCBI lineage: Bacteria > Bacillati > Bacillota > Bacilli > Caryophanales > Bacillaceae > Rossellomorea > Rossellomorea sp. GCM10028870. The sequence continues at coordinate 366,228 of NZ_JBHTGN010000004.1, forward strand.
TCATCGAGCATAATTCAAGCGCGGATATGGATACTTTGTTCATATCATCAGTCCCCCTTCTTTGATTATTGCTTAGTGTGCCCAAATCGGATGAATCGGACATCGACGCTCGTGTCTACGTTAACCGTTGAGAGTAACATCTTGTCATTCCGTTTCTCTTTCCATACATCCGGGTGCTGCCGGTAGAGGGCATCCTTCAGTCCAAGAATATCCGTTCCGTCTTCCTGTGACTTTTTGATAAGCGCCTCTATATCGGATTTGATCTTGGTCTTTACTTGGTTTGCAAGCTTTTCCTGTGCAGACAACTTTGTGAGATCCATCTTGCACGAAGTTTCCTCCAGGTTTCCATCAAGGGCTACCTTCAGCTTGAAAGAGACCGGGTCAGTGTCTGCCTTCAGGGAAGAAGCCGTCTTGATCGTGTCGATGGTGAACTCTCCTTCAGCACCCGGACATGGAGTGGATATGGAAACGACCTGGTTGATATCTTTGACCAAGGCTAATGTATTGCTTTCCTTCTGGGTTAAAAAAGAATGGAGATTCTCATTCTTAAAGGTAGCAAATCCCTCGAGTGACACATGGGCTGTCGGAGTGAAATCCTCGATATTACTCTTGGATGTCCCTTCTTTCACATCTCCATGAATCTCCACATAAGGAATGATAATGTCTGAAGTCTTGTCCTCTAAATGACTTTTGATCCTTTCCGAAGACGTGTTCACCAAATGCCCCCAGGCTTCTTTCGAATTCTTCAGCATGATATTCGTGTATAAAGCGGATAGTTTCTGCTGAGGGGTAAACAACTGTAAAAATAATTCAGGACTTTGATTCTTAATGACGATGGTGCTGATGTTTGCCGGAACCCTTGGATCACGAACGAGAAAATCCAATGTTTCATTCAAGCCCTCTTCCTTTGCAAGTCTTTCACTCAGTACCACGACCTGCAATGTGTCGAGGATCGCTTCCTTAAGGGTGTCTTTCTTGATCCGCTCGATGGCTTCCGGAATGGTTTTCCCTGTTTGGGTATAGGTGAATCCACCAGTCGGATCCACTGCATTCTTCTGATTGGCGGAAGGGTTGAAGACCTGCAGGGTAATGGAATAATGGTCGTCCATTTTGTCAATTCCGAGACCTGATACCAGCTCGACTTCATTTAAAAGGCTAGTCTTCACATATCCGACGATAACGCATCCGATCAAGATAAAAAGGATGATGAGGTGACGAAGATTGGACAGGTTCACGAGTCATTCTCCTTTTTATCAGAGTCTTCCATTGGTTCCTCCTTATGAAATGAAGGAATGTTCTTATTAATGTCCGGGATCGGATTCCGGAAGAATACATCCTTTGCCATATCTTGCCATGTGAAAGGGGAAACGGGTGCAAGATAAGGGACCGTGAATGATCTTAAATAACAGAGATGCACCAATAGCATTAAAGTGAATAAGGCAATCCCATACAAGCCGAGCAGGGCCCCGATCAATATCAAGCTGAGCTTAATGATTCTTGTGGCATAGCTCATGATGGCAATCGGGATGATACTGGATAAGATGAAGGAAGTACTGATGATCACCAGGGTAATGGGTTGAACAAGCTGAGCTTCAACAGAGGCCTGGCCGAACACGATCGCACCAAACAGAGAAATCGTGATTACAACGGTCTGAGGAAGTCGGCTTGAGCCTTCATAAATGGCCTCCGTCAAGACGAACACGAGGAGGACTTCAAAGACCGTCGGGAAAGGCACAGACTCCCGCTGGGCCAAGAATCCCACCAGTAAATTCACCGGCAGCAGGCCTTTGTGGAACGTGGTAAACGCCACATAGAATGCCGGGATATACAGGGAAAGCCAAAAGAGGAGGAAGCGCATGGGACGGACCAGCCTCGTTGCTTCACTGTTGATATAATAGTCATCCGATGACTGAAAGAACTGTAAGAACACGGCCGGGGCAATCAGGGTGAAGGGAGTCCCGTCCACCATAATGCAAACCCTTCCCTCCAGCACTTCCGCCGCCGCGACATCCGGCCTGTCCGAGTTCATGACTAAGGGGAAAATGGTTTTCGACTCTTTCGTCAAAAACTCCGAAATATAGTTAGATCCGATGACGGAATCAAGGGAGATTTGTTCAAGCTTGCCCCTGATTTCATTCAGTATGTCCCCATCGACCATATTTTCCAGATAAATAAGGGATACGGACGTACTGGTGAATTCACCATACGTTTGAGTCTCGACATGCAGGGAGGGATTTTTGATGTATTTTCGGATCAAGGCTACATTCCCGCTGCGACTCTCGGTAAAGCCGACATCCGGCCCCTCAATAGTCCGCTGCCCCTTCGGATTGGTAAGGGAACGTTCCTCCCACTTGGACGTATCGGCGGCAAGGATGTCCGCTTGTCCTTCAAACAGAATAATTGTGGATCCATCCACCAGTTTGCCGCTGACCTTGTCCTTATCCTTCACCACTTCTACATCAGAAACCTGAATAACCGACTCGGTCAGGAAAGGAATGAAACGTCCTTCCTCCTCAGGTGCAGGCTGTTGTAATATAGGTTCGATGATATGCTCCTGGATGGACACGGTATCCACGATGCCATCTATATAGAGGAGGCAGGCCGAAAGACGTCCTCCGGATAACTTCAAGTATCTTGATTTAACATCCGAGCTATCACTCAAGCTAGCAAGAATCCCGGCTACCCGGTCTTCCAACGTTGCGGGTTGATTCATGTTCATTACGCTCACCCTTTAGACTATGTCAATATGGTAGTATGCGCTAAGATTGCTTGATTATTCCATAGGGGAGTCATTTTTTATATAGGGAAGGAGAAGATTGAAATCATGACAATAAATTCTATCAGGAAGTTGGATCGAAAAGCAGAAGTCAGTCCGGAAATTCCAATATTCACAATAACTCCAGCGATTTGAACAACAATCATAACTAACAGCCGGGTGGTCTTCGGAAACTCAAAAAGACCTGTCGATTAGCGACAGGTCTTTTTGAGTTGATGTGTATTGATAAGTCATAAATGTTCTAATCGGGTTAAAGCGGAATGGATATCATCATAGGTTTCCTTTGTGCCATTCTGAATGATGATAAATGATTCTAATTCCTTTGAGTACGAAACAAACAATGGTTCCGAACAATGTTCAGTGAAGGAATGAGTAATGTCACACTCTGAATAGGTTTGGAGGGTCTGCAAGATTGTAAGAAGCTCTCGGTTTTCTGACATTTTCTTTATCTCCTTTCGAAAAAAGGGAAGGAATTTGTCGGTTTTGGATAATATTAACACAAACATGAGATGCTTGTAAGTGAGAAAAGTCATACGATAAATTAACTGAAAAGAGGGATAGCAACTCATTTTTAGATGAACGCATTGAAGAGCGGGCATCAGTATGTAAATCACTCAATGAAAACATGAATGAAAATACGTTGACCGTGGAAACTATGAACGATGCAACTCATGAAAACCCATAAAAACCCATAAAAGCTTTCATTTACTCTCTAACAAATTGAAATTGAAAAGGATCTTTTTATAAAAAATAGTTGATCGTAGGGGGTCGTGTATGAAAGAACAATATGATCGAATAAGAGAAAAGGCTTTGAATGTTGTTCACGAGAATACTGTGTATTGGCAGGAATATTGTTTCCTATCCCCACGCTGGTGGTTCTTAATAGGACTCTTCATCCTGTCCTGGTACTTCTATTTTCGTTTAACGAGAAGAGAGGAGATGCCGAGGCTGCTCTTTCTTGGGTTAATATGGATCATAGTGGCAGCGAACCTGGATGGGCTTGGATTTGAGCTTGGGTTATGGGGCTATCCGTCACAATTAATCCCTATTCTTCCAAAAGCATATGTCTTTGACTATGCATTAATCCCTGTTACCTACATGCTTCTATATAAATACTTCCCTAAAGGGAAATCCTTTTTGTATGCGAATATCGTTCTAGCAGCATGTGCATCGTTTATTGCTGAGCCAGTGTTTGAATGGTTAGATATTTATAAAGTATATCATTGGAAGAGATGGTGGTCTTTTATCATCTATATCATCCTTTCCTATGGGATAAGATGGCTGGTTGAGGTTGTATTTGATTCTGAGTCGGGCACTGATAAGAAGTGAAACGGATATTGCTGTCGTGCAATATACTCACCCCATGACACCAACTACCAGAATATTTAGTAAGACCTAGAAGTGTGGTGGGGACAGAATCGTTCTTCCTTCGTGTATCTAGGAACGATAATAAAGGAAAATCCTTTCCTTGACGGATCATGGAAAGGGTCTGTGTCATTTTCTAAATCCATCACCGGTAGGAATGATCATAAGACTAATCGAACTCATAATAGAATCCACCATTCATGGGCGTGACCAACTCAACTGAAGGATGGTGTGTAGATCATACTGTGCGTCATAAGATGGTTGGCAAAGCCCTGCCCCTGGTGCTTTCATCGATAGAGAACGAGGTTAGTAGTCTTGCCTTTTTTGATTAGAAGTGTATTTACGAAGTTTTCCCCCTTTTTCCTAAGCAAAATATCCGACGGGTTCGACGTCATGCGGGATCACTACATGGGTGGTGCCTTTGAAATAGAGGGATGATGGATTTGATCGAGTGGCATGCTGGTGAATTCCAGCTGGTCTTCCGGCAGGTGGAAGTTGCTAAGATAGTCCTTTACGGTTAAATAAAGATTTGGGCCAGCTTGAGGAATGGAATGAACAGTGACCGGGGGAGGGCTCCCATCGATCATCCGGTTTGAGGTTTGAATAGAAGTCCATCGGTCCTCTTTTTTCTGTCTTTCAACGGAAAAGGACGTTAGTTTAGCTAGATTCGGTTCCTTGAGTGATAATGAGTACCGGAATTAGAGTGAAATTCTTTATTGGGAATCCCTTCTGCTATGGAATTGATCCAAATCGGACCATAATCGATCCTGATATAAAATGATTAATCCTGCTTAAACTTTTTTGAACCTTTTTTGATTTATTAATCCTCTTTTAAAATAATCGATCCGCCGTGTCGAATTTTCTTTAGTATGGTAGCCGGGTGATCGGCCCCGTTGCTCTTAATGCAGTTGCTTGAACAATAGATTTGGGACTCTCGATCAATTCCATTCATGACAATGCTTCCGTTCATATGTATCGTTGTATTTGACTAAAGGCATGGTGTGATCCTCCAGTTCAGTGTTAGGAAGAAATTATAGTCTATTTGGAATTTTAGGGCAAATAGGAGTTGGAAAAATGTTCAAAATGGATTAAAATAAGAACGTATGTTTTGTTCGGAACTAAGGTAGGAGGAGCTTATGATGACTCAAACAAAATACAAAACAGTATGGAATCTCGACAGCATCTTCAAAGGAGGAAGCACATCACCTGAATTACATGATCATATGAAGTGGACGGAAGCCAAAATTATGGAGCTGGAAGAAATGGTGAAAGAGTGGACGGCGGTATTAGATTCGGATCAACTAGTCGATGTTCTTAATCGACTTAGGGATATAAAGATGTCCGTATCACAAGCAAGATCCTATGCTATCTGTCTTCTTTCCGAAAATCCGAAAGACCAGGGCCCACAATTCTACAGAGGGGAATCCACGGCTCTTCAATCAAAATATGATTCTATCAACAGTGACCTGAAGAGGAAATTAGCCCATACGGAGGAATCGGAGTGGATGAGCCTGCTTGCATCAGAGGATCTGAAGGAGTATCGCTTCACCCTTCAAGAGTGGCGGGAAGAAGCGGACCGGGAGCCTTCGCAGGAGGTGTCGGACCTTATGGCAGACGGGTACCATGCCTGGGGGCAGTTCTATCAATCGTTCATGAGCAGCATTAAGGTCCAGGTAAAGGGTCAGGATTTCTCTGTAGGGCAGGCCATCAATCTGCGTTCGCACCACGATGCTTCGATTCGAAAAGAATCTCATGAGGCGCTGGTGGAAAAGTGGACCGGGCTTGAGGGGCAGTTTGCGCAAATCTTGAACCATCTGGCCGGTTTCCGGTTGAATATGTATAAGAGCGTGGGAATTGAGGACGTCCTCCATGTTCCTCTGGCCCAAAACCGGATGAAGGAAGAAACGCTGAATGCGATGTTTTCGGTGATGGAGAGATATAAAGAACCGTTTGCCCAATACTTGAATGTGAAGGCAGACATGAACGGCGATGCCAAAATGAAGTCTTATCACTTTTGGTCCCCAATGAATCATCACCATCAAGGAATGGAATACGGAGAGGCTGCGGCTTTGGTCGAGGAGCAATTTCTCGCATTTGGTACCGAAATGGGACAGTTTGCAGAGACGGCGTTCCGTGAAGGCTGGGTCGAGGCAGAAAATCGTCCGGGAAAGTCTGCAGTTCCCATTTGCGCGGCGTTTCCGTTGACGGGGGAGTCCAGGGTGTTCCTGACATTTCCCGGCACATTCAAAGGGGTATTGACCCTTGTGCATGAACTTGGTCATGCCTTTCATAACCATGCGATGAAATCAGTGAACGGGATGAACAAGTCCTACCCCATGAGCCTGGCCGAAACGGCTTCGACCTTCGCAGAGATGATTATTCTCGAGGCGGCCATGGAGAAAGCGGAGACGGAGGAAGAGAAGCTGTTCATCCTTGATGAGAAATTAAAGCGCAGTGTCATGAACTTCATGAACCTTCATGCCAGATTCATCTTTGAAAAAAACTTTCACGAAGAACGGAAAAAGGGGTTCGTCCCCGCATCACGTTTGAACGAACTGATGGAGGCTGCCTTAGAAGAAGGGTATGCGGGTTCCCTGGATGAGGTCCCGATTCACTCGTGGGTATGGACGCCCCATTTCTATAAAACAGAATCTCCTTTTTATAACTTTCCTTACACCTTTGGATATTTACTTGCACTGAATCTCTTCGTCAGGGCAAAGGAAATGGGGAAAGGATTCGAGGAGCAATACATGAACCTCTTGCGGGATTCAGGGCGCATGTCGGCAGAAGAACTCGTCATGAAGCATCTGGGAGAAGACATTACGGAGGAAGCCTTTTGGGAAAAAGGGATGGCGTTGTGTGTAGAGGATAGTGAGGAGTTTGTGAGATTAGCAGCTTATCTTCATAAAGAGGAAACCTAATGAATAGGATTCAAATGTGATTCTGAAATCGATTTGAGCGGTGATGTTTGAAGATGTATTTTACGAGAAAAATAATCACGAATCATAGGGAGAGAGTTCATGGACAAGATCTTACATAACATAGCCAATCTATTAAACCAGCAAGATCGAAAAATGGTCATCGGTATTTCAGGACATGGTGCTTCGGGTAAAACCACGTTTGCCAAGAAGCTTTTGACGCTGCTGGAAGGAAAGAATATCAATTATATCAATGCCGATCCCTATATCGTCAGTTCTGGCGTAAGAAGGCACACCTCCATCCAATATGAGTACAACAATGAAATCCATCAATCCAAAATGACTGCCTGCCATCCGGCTGCCCACCATGTATTGGCTCTCGATCGGGACGTTAAGATGGTAAGGGAGGGAATGGACTTCTATACCATGGACGTCCCTTATGAAAGAAGTCAGCTCATCTCCTCCCGAATCAACTTGACGATTGTAGAAGGGATGACGGTTGCATTCAGCAACCCCGACTTATACGACCTTAAGATTTACTTTTACACAGATGGCGAGACAGAGCTTATAAGAAGAGGAATCCGCGATGTTTCCGAAAGAGGCATGGATGTCGAGTATTTACGGAAAACCCATGACGAACGCAGAATCCAATATGAGGTATTTATGCATCCGAAGCATGAGAATTTTGATGTAGTGGTGAGGAATTCGGATGAGGGGTATTGGGTGGAAAAGGATATGGAGTGGTCGTAAGTGTAAACAGGAAGCTTATCCGAATGTGGGTAGGCTTCTTTTAGTGAAAATAGTGATTGAGTGTGATGGTTTATTTTGACATAATTGGAATTAAGGGAGTTTGTAGACAACGTAAAATAATGGAGGTCAAATCGTGAAGAGACCTATAGGTGTATCCATCATAAGTTATTTCTATATTTTTGGTGCAATCGTATTATTATTTACCGCTATTTTTTATCAGGCTGCTGCTGATACGATTAGCATTTCTGAAAGGTTTGGAGTACCGATTATGCCTGAACGATTCATGAGAGTAGTAGTGGCGTTCTTTTCCTTAGTGATGGTTTATGGGTATATGAGATTGAAAAAATGGGGTTTTTGGCTATTCATCGCGTACTCCGTGTTGTTTGGGGTGATCAGTTTCCTATTGTTATCTGTACAGCCCGATCAGCCTTTTATAGGGAATTTTATTTTTTCGGTGATTGTCTTGACGTATACGATTTATGTGAAAGAGGCATTTTTTAGATCTACTCACGAACATCGTATAAATTAATTCTGAGGAAAATTATTATTGAAGTGGAGGGGTGTTATTTATGACACAAAACACACAGGATATATATTCACCGCCAAAACATATCGTTTCAGCTGCCACCATTGTCATCAATAACCAACAGGAAATCCTGTTGATAAAGGGACCAAGGCGTGGATGGGAAATGCCCGGTGGTCAGGTGGAAGAAGGGGAGTCGTTGAAAGAGGCTGCGATCAGAGAGACGAAAGAGGAAACAGGAATGGATGTGGAGGTACTGGCATTTTGCGGGGTATTTCAAAATGTGAAAAGATCCATCTGCAACACTCTGTTTCTCGCGAAGCCTGTTGGAGGCGAACCGACGACTTCAGAGGAGAGTCTTGAGGTGGGCTTTTTTTCGATTGAGCAAGCGCTCGAGATGGTGACTCATTCGAATTTCAGAGAGCGGATCGAGCTTTGTTTGGAAGAGAGTCAGCATCCATTTTATATTGAGTTTTAGGGGGATTCAATCTTCCAGGAATGGTGTACAGTTGAATCTCTTTTTGACTGAAAATTGAAACTTTTTAAGGCCTCCACTCGTAAGTATTAGTAATATACGAGGGGGTATATAATATGAAGAAATTCATAACACGAACGTCATTACTAACGGCTGCGATACTTGCTATAGCTATCTGGGTCGGGAGCCTTCTGTTCTCTTTTTCTTACGGAGAATGGAGCTTTTTTATCGGACTGGGATTAACGGTCGGACTTTTCTTTTTTAACAGTAGTGGTGGTGCCTTATCCAAAGGAGCTACTTTGGAGGCGAGTGAGGCAGGATGGAAGATCCAAAAGGACAATGAATTGAAGGCAAATGTAGGTTCAGTGTTTTATGGAGCTGTCTTATTTACGCTTATCAGTTTTGTCATTATGATGATTACCTATTTTTAAAATGTGTGGTTAATAGACAAGGAGAGATAGTATGGTCCATTTTTACGGAACTCCCACTTTGGAAACAGATCGACTCATCCTTCGAAAATTGGATCTCGACGATATTCAAAGCGTCTTTGGCCACTGGATGTCGGATGAGCGGATCGCCGACAATCGAGTTAGTCCGGCACATAAGACCGTTGCCGAAACGCAGGAGCGTGTGGAGAGGATTGTGAGTGGGTATGAATCGAAGGAGTTTTGTCACTGGGGCATTGAACTCAAAGATGATGGTGTACTCATCGGAGAGATCGATTTATATGATTTTGGCCACTCTACAGGGAATTGCGAGGTCAGTTATTCCCTTGGATACAATTGGTGGAATAAAGGATATGGTACCGAAGCCTTGAAAGCGGTCGTGGAATTTGCCTTTATACATATGGACGTTCATAAAATATCCGCCGCCCATAATACGGATAATCCGGCTTCAGGCAGGATCATGACGAAAGCAGGGATGGAGCAGGAAGGGATCATCCGGCATATGATTCGAAATGCGAAGGGTCAGTATAAGGACTGTGCTGTTTATGGGCTTCTTCGGGAGGATTATGTTAGAAATCATACTAAATCCCATATCCTTGTAGGAATGTAAGGCGCTATGGTAAATCAAACAGGTTTTTTTATTCAGTTGGTGTAACGGTTAAGTGACAAACGTTCAAATTAAATTAAGGGGAGCTTATCATTAACTTGAATAAGCTTCACTTTTTTGGGGATTTCCTCTGCACATACTTTTAGAAGGCTCTTTTCGTGAAATTTGTTGCTATTGTAGAGGGAAAGTAGTAGTTGATTTACGCTATAGGATGATCTTTATTGAAGCATTGAATGGTTTTCCTAGTGCGTTTCCAATCAAATGTTAGATACGATCGTATTTTATAGAATACCACAGGGTGAAAGAAAATTCGGGGACGAAGAAGTTTGGGGAATGGTATCATCGCAAGGATTTGGTTTACGATATGAGGGATACAAATGATTGGCGGTTTGTATAGTGGCTATTTATTCGATCAATTATTGGTTTTGTAGGAAAGCGTTCATAAGCAAAGCTATCCCAATCTATTTGGGAATCCTCTATCGTAATATGTTTGAATAAAATCTCATAATTAAGTAAAATCATAATATATTATTTTATATTAACGTCTGGAGGGATACTAATGGGACAGAGAAGCTAAGATACGACTCAGCTGAGCGATGCTGCGTAACATTCGGTTCAATGATTCAATCCGGGTTGCTGGAAGCTGGACGGTCTACTTCTCAATATGGGTTCTATTCAATCCCTTCTAGAGATAAGTAGTTTTCACTTCATGCTTTCATCGATCTAGCCATTCACTTGGTGTATGAAATTTATCATGATGGAGGTGTAAGCCTTATCTAAGGATAAGGCTGCTAATTGACAACGTCTATAAACTTAATTTTAATTGTTTTATTGATTGCTTTAACCGCTTTTTTCGTAGCGACGGAATTTGCGATTGTAAAGGTACGGGGTTCCAGGATTGATCAGCTCATAGCGGAAAATCGTAAAGGATCGATTGCCGCTAAGAAGGTCGTGACTCATCTTGATGAGTATCTATCTGCTTGCCAGCTTGGAATTACGATTACGGCACTTGGTTTGGGCTGGCTGGGTGAGCCGACTGTGGAGAAGATTTTGCATCCACTTTTTGCTTATTTCGAGTTAAATGAAGCGATCACGCATATCCTGTCCTTCGGTATCGCCTTTGCCCTTGTGACATTCCTTCACGTTGTAGTCGGGGAACTTGCGCCAAAAACGGTGGCGATCCAGAAAGCCGAAGCCGTCACGCTATTATTCTCCGGCCCGATCATTTGGTTTTACCGGATCATGTATCCTTTTATCTGGTTCTTAAATGGATCTGCACGTGTGCTTGTGGGAATCTTCGGGTTGAAGTCGGCTTCGGAGCATGAAGAAGTTCATACAGAAGAAGAGCTTCGGATCCTGCTTTCGGAGAGTTTTAAAAGCGGTGAAATCAATAAGAACGAACTAAAGTATGTGAACAACATCTTTGAATTCGATGAACGGATTGCGAAGGAAATCATGGTCCCACGAAAAGAAATCGTCTCCCTTTCCATAGACGATACGCTCGAGGACGTGATAAATACCATTCGAAAAGAGAATTTCACGCGTTATCCTGTCGTGAACGGCGATAAGGATAATGTCAAAGGATTCGTAAATATGAAAGAGCTTCTGACAGAGGCGATGGTCAACGAACTGGATACGAACTTTACCCTTCGACCTTTTGTCAATCCCATCATTACAGTCATCGAGACGATTCCGATTCATGACCTGCTTGTCAAGATGCAGAAAGAGCGGGTTCATATTGCCGTTCTGATTGATGAATACGGAGGTACATCAGGAATTGTGACGGTTGAGGACATCCTTGAAGAAATCGTCGGTGAAATCCGGGATGAATTTGACGAGGATGAAGTAGCTGAAATCCGAAAACTCAAGGATGGTCATTACCTTCTTGATTCAAAGGTTCTCATCAATGATGTCAACTCTCTTTTGAATATAACCATTGACATTGGTGAACTGGACATCGACACCATCGGCGGCTGGTTCATGACACAAAACCTCGATGCCAAAGTCGGCAGCTTCATTGAGGAAGAAGGGTATCGCTTTAAAGTGATTGAAAAAGACGGGATCCAGCTCCGCTATATAGAAGTGACAAAGATATAGACACCAAAAGAAGCAACCGGCTCAAGAAAGCTGGTTGCTTCTTTACTTGTAATACCAAGGCAACATCCTGATTTGAAAGGAGTCTTCATATAAAAAGGAGGATACAGCATGCGACAAAAGCACATCACTATTACTCCGTTTCACCCCGACTATGCCCAAGAAACCGTGAACATGTGGCGGGAAAGTAAAGAAACAGCCATTGATCAAAAAGAAAAGCACAGCGTGGACAGTCACCTCTTTTTTTTAACCCATATCCTGCCTGAACAATATCAAATCGATTTAGCACTAATAGATGGAAGAGTAGTGGGAATGGCCGCATATAATGAAACGGAAATCAGTCAGCTTTACATTCATGTCGATTATCAAGGTGTTGGAATAGGTCAGACCTTATTGGATAAAGCGAAAACGCAATCGAGTGGCCGCTTAACCTTATATACGTTTGAAGTGAATCGAAATGCTCAGCGATTTTATGAAAAGAATGGATTTATGATTATCGGCAGAGGGAAGGAGAATGAAGAGAATCTGCCGGATATTAAGTATGAATGGCGTCTAAAAGAGTAGGGGGATTTAGATGAGAAAATACAATGGTCTTGTATCAATCTTCATCCTGATTGTCACGTTCTTGATTTTACAATCCCTCGTTGGCAAACAGATTGGGAATCTGTGGGTGTGGATCATTGCAGTAGGATATATCGGTTCGGCCCTTGCTTCCTGGTATAGTGCGCCGGGATTTTGGAGGAAGGCATCGGCGGTGCTTTTGGTGGTTCTTCCGGTAGGATTTATCATCTTTATTGGTTTATTTATTATTGGATTGATAGGGTTCGGGTTTTAGGACTATCCATTATGAAGGAGGAACACATGAGCCACCATACTAACGAAAAGCAGAAGCGGGTTCAAGATCTATATCGGAAGAAAAAGCGGGAGGATTCTTCCCCTACATTCTGGACGGTGATCTTGATGCTCTGTGTAATCCCGGTGCTGATTCTTCTTGTAACGAGCGCATTATTCGACCTTGGCGTACGGCTGCCTGAGTTTTTTGGAAGATAATAGAGTCTCTGTGGAAATGAAGATAAGCTAATGAAACAGTGGAGATCCCTTTTTAACAAAAAAGGATCTTTTTTAATGGAGAATTGAAATGGTAAGAGGAAACACCCTTCTCTATCTTGAAAGTATAAGTGATACGGAAATGCAGGAGGGAATTAGGATGAATGCGAAACAAGTATTACTCATGCAACTGGATGCATGCCACACTCAAAATACCTGGTTTGTCTCGTTGATCAATTCCATCAAGGATCTCACAGAGGAACAAGCAACGTGGAAACCAAATGAAGCCACCAATTCGATCTCTGAAATCATCCATCATCTCATCTACTATAATCAACGCCATTTAAATCGATTGAAAGGGATTGAGAATGAAGAGAGTACAGGTGGGAGCACGTTCAAGAATAGGGAACGTCTCAGTTGGAGTGAAACGTCCGAGCGGATTGATCAGTTGATGGCTGACTGGAAGAAGACGGTTGAAGCGGTAAATGAGGTGAATCTGACTAAGTGGACTGAAATCATTGCCCACCTCACCATCCATACCACTTACCATGCAGGACAAATTCTTTATATCAGAAAATTACAGGGGTCTTGGGATCCGCGAGCGGGAGTGAAGGGCTAAAGCCTAAGAGAGAGGACTTGGTGGCAAGTCCTCTTTTATGTTGATTGTGCTAGTTCTCTTCTCCCCAACCATAACGATATCCCAATGGAGGTCACGGAAAGGGCAACGATCATCCACACGACACCTGGCCAGTTAAATTGATGATAGAAGCTACCACTGACGGTTCCTCCGACACTCGATCCTGCGTAGTAGGCGGATAAGTAGAGGGCCGAAGCCTGCGCTTTATCATGGACGGCCAATCGTCCGACCCAGCTGCTGGCGATGGAGTGGCCGGCGAAGAATCCGTAGGTAAAGATGGCGATCCCGATGATTTTCACCCACAGATTCGGATGCAGGGTGGCTGATACCCCGGATAACATGATGATGAGCGACAGGGGCAGGATTCTTTTTTTTCCATACTGATCGGCGAGCATCCCCATCCACGTCGAGCTGAAGGTACCGACGATATAGACGATGAAGATGAATCCGACAACGGTCTGGCTGAGTGAGTAGGGTGGTGCGATCAGCTCGAATCCGATGTAATTGTAGAGGGACACGAACCCGCCCATCAATAGAAATCCAATGGTGAAGAGATACGTGAGTCCCGGTACCTTGAATTGGCTGAACAGGGATCCGGCCAATGATTTCAGCTGAAATGTCTGAGGTTTGAAATGGGCAGACGGCGGGATAAGCACAAGAAAGATGACGGTTGAAAGCAAGCTGATGATCCCGACTCCCATCAATGCGACATGCCAGTTGAAATGGTCGGTAAGGACGCCACTGATGATCCGACCGGACATTCCCCCAACGGAATTCCCGCTGATGTATAACCCCATGGCCATCCCAAGACTCTTCGCTTCAATTTCCTCACCCAAGTATGCCATGGCAACAGCAGGAAGCCCGGCGAGTGTAATCCCCTGCAAGATCCGGCCGATGATGAGCATATGGAAGCTTGATGTAAATCCTGTGCATATGGCAAGAATGGAAGATGCCAGTAACGAGAAGGTCATGACGGATTTTCTTCCACAGACGTCAGATAAGGATCCTGCGATTAATAGACTGATAGCGAGGGCAATGGTAGTGGAAGACTGGCTGAGACTTGAGGTGGCCGGTGAAATATCAAACTCATTTGCGATATCCGGGAGCAGGGGCTGAGTTCCCCAGAGGATGGCGAAGGTGCTGAATCCGCCTGCAAACAGGGCCAGGTTTGCGTTTTTGAAGGCCGGTGTTCCCCGTTTGATGTAATCCATGTAGCAAGACTCCTTATATTTTTTTGAAGATTTCTATCTTCATCATACACCTCTGGAGGAAGCACTTCTATCATAAGGCATTCTCCTTCCTAACCTCGCTCCGGTGTAAATTAAATTACAAAAATGTTAAAAACCCCCTACATCTGTTTAGCTCTCATCTCACGAGGTATATAACCAATGTACAAACATACAACACCATTTTACTAAACTTAAGGAGGATTTTATTTATGTCTAACAGTAACAACAGTAACAACAATAACAGCAACAGCAGCAACAGCAATAACAGCAACAACAAAATGAGTTACGAGGAAGCAGGTCGTAAAGGCGGCGAACAAACAGCGAAGAACCACGACAAAGAATTCTACCAAGAGATCGGTGAAAAAGGTGGAGAAGCAACTTCAGAAAATCACGATAAGAAATTCTATCAGGAAATTGGAGCGAAAGGCGGAAGCCAGTCCGGGAACTCGAGCAGCTCAAATAATTCCAATAGCTCGTCCAACAGCTCGAATAATTCCAACAGCTCCAATAGATCTAACAACTCAAACAACTAAATCCAATAGCCGGATCTTTTCCGGAAACGAAAAAAGACCTGTCAAACATCCATGACAGGTCTTTTTGTATATTTCCCGCTTCAAGGGCTCCGATATATGTATGTGATAAAAGTCATGAATCGAAGGGGAAACATTTTCCCTTATTTCTTGCGTCCTATAGTGATTAACGCTATCGTTAGGGGAAAGGAGTGAGCATTGTGTGTGAGGATATATCAGAAATAGATTATCTCGAGGTTATGGAATATTCACTAGATCCACTTATCATACATACGGATTACAGAATCATGTATGTAAACGGGGCGGCGGAGGAATTTTTTCGAACGGATAAAGAAGGCGTCGTCGGTCAAAGTCCCTTGGATATCTTCAGGGAATCCTCAAAAGACGCGATCAGGAAAAGAATCCAATCTGCCTACGGAAAGCCCGCGGATGTCATTGAGGAAACGGTCTATCGAACGGACGGATCGACCGTGGAAGTCGAATTGTATTGTCACCCCCTCATGATAGGGAATACTCAGGCGATTCAAACATATGTGCACGACATCACAGAGAAGAAAGAAAGGGAAAAGAAGCAATCGGAAATGGTGGCTGAAATAAATGAATTGTCTGCTACGTTGGTTCCACTGCTGGACGATATTGCCGTCTTTCCTATCGTCGGGAAGGTCGATGAAGAGAAAGCCCGCCTGCTCCTCGATATCATTCCGGCCAAAGTGAGAAAACAGAACGTCAATCAGGTGATCATTGATTTTTCCGGTGTCTACACCTTAGATCAATTCGTTACCGATGCCCTTTTTAAGATTACAAGTGTGCTAGCCTTACTGGGCGTTCGATCCATCATCACGGGACTACGACCGGAAATGGCCATGTGCGCCATAAACCAGAACATCGAGCTCTCATCGATTCCTACGTTTGCTACAGTAAAAGATGCCCTAGCTTACATGTATGTAAACGTCCAGCCATAAAAAAACGCCCCCAGCGGTCTATGGCGCTGGGGGCGTTACTTTGTGTTTTAGTTGGTTTGATCAGCAAGCTTGACCAGCACATGAGCCATATGTTCCCGCTCTTCCTTATTAGCGACATTCCACATCTCATTCAGCACTTTCTGTTCCCGGTTTCGTGGCTCCTCATGCTCCGCTAAATAGTCGGCTACACGCTTGGCTCCCTTAGAAAGTGCTTCCTTACCTAGACCCAGTTTCTCTCCCTTTTGAACCTGATTTCCCAAATAGTTCTTGAAAGAGTCGAAATGCTGCAGGATTTCTTGTCTTCATTCATTTGTGCGGCTGCTTGTTTTGGACCGTGTTCGATAATGCATTCCTCCTTTTGTAGTTGTTATTAGTGTCTTTCTCTTGCAGAATGACAATAAACAAGGAAGAGCACATCGAGATACCGGGGTGGTGTTATTTGAAGAGAGGTACAGCAAAATACATCCAGAGAAACCATCATATTTTCCTTCCAACAAATCACTATTTATGATAAATTTATAATGTGAAATAATTCACAATCTCGTTTGGAGGTTGAGAGAATGAATAAATTAAAGCAGGCTATTTATACGAGTTTGATTCTTTCTACTTTTTTGATGATCATCAGCATACTGGACGGGGGCATTGTGCTCTTTCCATTTGTCTTGATTTATTCCTTAGCCGGTAACCTGGCTTATGGGATTCCCGTTTCATTGCTTTCTGATAGGTTAACGAGAAGGCTATCGAAGGGACGGATAATGGCTGCTGGTTTCATCCATGCTTTCTTTGGAGCTATCACGTATTTTGTGATAGACGGGTTTGCATGGTTTGCGGTGATATGTGCGGTAATATTCTTCTTGGTAGATGAATGGCTGAAAAGGAAGAACACACCGGGTCCTGACCGGGAGAATAAGCGATTCTATCTTAAATTAGTAAGCGTGGTTTCTGTGGTGGCAATTGTGATGCTGGCAGTGAATTGGATATCCAGTGAAGATCAAGGAGAAATAATAAAAAACCGCTACCTGATCCCTGAAGGTTATGAAGGGACGATTGTCGTTTTCTATGGCATGCCGGATCGACCTTCCATTGAGAAAAATGGAGAGTTTTCCGTCATTCCTGTAGAGATTGAGAGTCTGCCCACGTTGATGAGTACGGATATTGAAAAGTACGGTATCTATCAAACTTCTAAAAAAGAAATGGGATATAACATAAATCAAAATCAGTATTTCTACGTAGATGATGATGGAAACAGAACCTCCATCGAGGATTACTGTATACATCATAGCGTGAGTGGAGGCGTGACCGGCTCCGATGGCAGGGACCTATCCTATGATGCATTCCAGGTGACGAATTCGGACTGCGGGGAGGACTTCTATTTAGATGGAAATGACCGCTACTCTGCCCAGGGACGGGAGATTGTGAAGTATTGGTCGGGTTTGCATGATGACTAGGAGGAGTTTAACTAAACAGGTTGAGCCTTTTTTATGTGAATTGGTGATTGAGTTTTAAGGGATATTTTCATTCGATTACAGCCAAGGGATAATACATAATTGGGTTGATTAAAACCGAAATTATAGGACCCAATAAAAACCAATTATTGTTTAAATTTTTACATTATTCAGTAAATAAAGCGCTTTCGTAATTGGCATAGAACTTGCAATAGATAGAGTGATCTTAAAAAAAGGAGGACGAGTGTGTGAAAAGACTGATTGCTTTATTGGTTGTCGCAGCTTTATGGGGAGGTACCGTTACTTCCGCAGGTGCTGCAAAAAGGAACTATACCTATTATTCCTATGGAAGTGAAGGGGATGTCACGACTGCCACTTCATATGGTGTGAATCTGATGGGTGGCTCGACTGATGTGGATGAAGCGATGAGGTGGATGGCGGAGAAAGCGAATGGAGGAGACTTCGTTGTACTTAGAACATCAGGCAGTGACGGGTACAATCAGTACCTGTACGATTTAGCGGCTGACAATCAATCGCCACTGAATTCGGTTGAAACGATCCTGTTGCAAAATCGGAATGCCGCGTATGAAAATTTCGTGCTGGATAAGGTGAAGAACGCAGAAGCGATTTTCTTTGCTGGGGGAGATCAGTTCCTTTACGTGGATTATATTAAAGGAACTCCTCTTGAAGATGCACTGAACGCTCAGATTCAGAAAGGGATCCCGATTGGAGGTACCTCTGCGGGACTAGCCATTCAAGGAGACTTTGTCTACGATGCTGCAAATGGGACCGTGTATTCAGATGAAGCATTGGCTGATCCATACAATCGCTATATGACTTTTTCAAGGGACTTCCTTCAGAACCGTTACCTGGATAATACCATTACGGACAGCCACTTCGAGCAGCGGGACCGGATGGGTCGATTCGTCGGGTTCTTATCCCGAAATCTATTAGATGGATGGACAACAGAGGCAAAGGGGATAGCGGTGAATGAGCAAACCTCTCTATTGATCGAAGCCGATGGATCGGCCAGGGTGGTCGTGCAGCCGGGAGGGACCGATCAATCGGTTTATCTTGCCAAGGCTTCTTCACAGCCTGCCAATGTATCGCCTCTTTCCATCAGCAATGTTGATGTCATTAAACTGGAAAATGGCGATACGATCGATATGACGAATTGGGCGAGTCATACTGGTTTTTCTTATCAGTTGGAAGCGGTCAATGGGGTTCTGAGTTCGTCGAGTGGTTCGGTTTATGGGAATTAGTATGGGGCTTGACGAGGGCTTGTGAATAATAAGAAGGGTGCTGAATCTTGTTGATTTGGTGCCTTTTTTTTGAGTGAAACCTTTACCTGATTTCCGGAGGCTCAGTGGATATTTTCTATAACATGTGGAATCAGCCTTCACTTAAAAAGAAGGAGAGTTTCCTGTCAGATATGATGAGCTTCTTTTTAATAAGAATTAGTGATTGAGTACATGGCCGACTTTTGAAATAATTGGTAGTAACATACTTTAGGAGGTTTCTATGAACGACAAAACATTCAAGCCGTTTCTTGATGTATTTTTAGAAGCTTGGAAGAATCCATCTATCAGAGAGTTTGAGAAATTCATTTCGACTGATTATCGAGCCAGGGAAATCAGGGATGGAGAAATCGTTGATTTTGGTTATGAGGAATCGATTGAGGGATGGAAGCAGGGGTTTGATTTTGTGAAAAAGCAGCACGCAGAGTGGGAGATCCATGAGGTGTCGATCATTCCTATGAAGGAAGATGAAGTGATGGCGATTCTGTCTGCAACGATTGTGCTGAATGGGGAAGCAATGGAAACGTGTCACTTGTTCTTTGACACGTTTAAAAAGGGGGACAATTGGAAGATAGTGAGGAGTTATATTGAGACGGGGGTTGTGCGAGGGACGGACCTCTAAAACGACCGCAAAGAGTACGTTCTCCTGGAGAATCGAGGTACGTCCCTGATTGTGGTGGAGGCAATTCGCCGTTAAATGGAGAATTTCGCCGATAAAATTAATATTTCGCCGTTATATTGAGAATTTCGCCGTTAAAATCTGATTTTCGCCGATAAATGGATGTAAAGGCTTGTCACACATCGAAATGATAGAGCAATTTCTTTATATGAGCTGCTCTGGTGTGCTCGGATGAGACGATTTTTCGCGTGAGTGACCATTTTCACTCGAAAAACGGAGGAAATAGTAACTTTAACGTAGGCATAGCCGAAAAAGAGTACATAACATGGGATTACATCCGATTACATGAAGACGTTAGAGTTCATCTAAGTGTAGATAGATTCTTTTTTTGACATAGTGTGAAACGTTTTGGTCTGTTCACTAGTCTAACGGGTAGAAAGCGGGTGAGTGCAGTTGAAGTTGATGGAGAAAAAGGTCAAGAAAGCGAAAAGGGGAGATGAGAAGGCCTTTCAAGAGTTGATTCATCAGGAAAAAAACAAGCTTTATCGAATGGCCTATATGTATGTGAAAAATGAAAATGATGCTCTTGATATTGTACAGGATGCTATTTATAAAGCTTTTATATCCATTAATGCCCTGAAAAATCCTCAGTATTTTTCAACTTGGTTATCAAGGATTTTAATCAATACAGCATTGGATTTTATTAAAAAGAATGAACGTATCATCCTGACGAATGAAGTAGATATACTTTCTAAAGAGCAGAATCTTGGAATTGAAGAAAAAATGGATTTAGCAGGGGCGATTGAACGGCTGGATGTTTCATATAAAACGGTCATTATTCTTAGATATTATCAAGATCTTACCATAAAGCAAATCGCTGAAATGCTCCATTGCCCTGAAGGAACGATCAAGACGCGATTGCATAGAGCCATTAATCTCTTGAAATCGGATTTAAGGGAGGGGTGTATCTGATGAAGGATCATTTAGGCAATAACATTAAAGACGAGATGGACAGCATTCAAATCCCTGAAGACAAATTGAACCATACGATTCAAATGGCCATTGAGAGAGGGAAGAAGGATCGGGGAGGCCGCGGAAGGAAGTGGATGTATTATAGCAGTGCCGCCATCCTTTTATTTGGATTATTAATCGGTTCGGCTCTGGTATCGCCCGCCATGGCCAATGTGGTATCCAAGATTCCGTACCTGGGGAGCATTTTCGAATCCAAGGGTGATGTCGTAATGGACATGTCAGATGAACTAAGAGAAAAAGGATATCCTGTTAACGGCCTCGGTGTATCATTTCCGGAGAAAGTGATCCGAATCGGAATTGAAGGCGATCAAGACTATTTTAATCGTGTCAAAGCAGAGGTTGAAAAAGTGGCCATGGATTTTCTGAAATCGAGAAACTATGATGCCTATACAGTTAAAGTGAGTAGATATAAAGAGCCAAAGGTTCCGCAGAAAGATAAGGAAACGCAGCAGAGAAGTGAAGACTTCCAGTTGATTGATAGTCGTGTCAGGGAAGAGCTTGGGAAGCGAAACGTAGAAGTATTGCAGCTGGCACACTTGGCGAGACCAGAGAGCATTCAGCTGGAAATCCCCAATACTACGGAAGCCACGAGCGATGAAATCAAGGAAGTAGTAAGAGAGATAATGAGTGAAAATAATATACGCCCTATTCCAGTTGAAATCAAAAAAATCAACATGAAGAAGAGAGAGCAAGATAGAAGATGGAGGGAGATCCTGCAAACTGTCAGTGATGACCTATTAGGAAAGAAAGATTACAAAGTGAGGATGGTCGGGTATTCCGTGCATCCGGAGCCGGAGATTCAAGCACATATCACTTTATCAAGTAAGGACGAAGATGCCAAGGATTTTGCCAGGCAGCTTGAAAGAGTCATTGATGAATTTCTGAAATCCGACCATATGAAAGAAAGGATCAAGGGTGATTCCTACCATATCACGATCTATAGTAAGGACGATAAGGTAATCAACTGAAGTTAATCCATTTAAGGGGCTTATCTAAGCCTCTTTCTTGTGAAAAGATGTTTGAGTTCCTTGTTCAGGTTTGGAATAATGAATATTGAGAAAACTCATTATTATGATAGAGATAGTGGGAAGAATCCGACACATGGAGGTCCAAATGAAAACAGTCATAGCATTCAGCGGTGGAAAAGATTCCACCATGGCATTATATAACATACAGCAAAATCCGCAATACGAGGTGGACTCACTGCTCGTGACGCTGACGGAAGGATTCGATCGGGTTTCGATTCATGGGGTCCGGTATGGGATGTTGAAGCAGCAATCTGAGTCGTTGGGGATTCCGCTTCGGGAAGTCTGGATCCCGCAGGAGTGTCCGAATGAGGTGTATCAGGAACGGATGGAGGGAGCGGTATCTGACATGTTGGGTGATGGAGTCACTCACATGGTCTTCGGGGATATCCACCTGGAGGATGTGCGGGCGTATCGTGAGGAGATGCTTTCAGGGACGGGGATCAATCCGGTTTTTCCGCTTTGGGGGCGACCAGTGGGGGAGTTGAGTCGTGAATTTATCGAGCTTGGATTCAAAACCGTGCTCACATGTATTGATCTGGAACAGTTGCATCGATCTTTTGCAGGGAGAGTATACGATCGGGATTTCCTAAGAGATTACCCTGAAAGTCGTGACGTGTGCGGTGAGAAAGGGGAGTTTCATACGTTTGTGTTCGACGGTCCGAACTTCGGGTTTCCGATCGAGTATGAGTTGGGGGAGGAAAGGGTGACGCCGGATGTTCAAACAGAGCGGGATCGATTCTTATTTGTAGATGTTTTACCGATGAGACCCAAATAACCCTTTATGCAGGAGAAAGACCATTTAAGAGGATAAAAGAAGCCGGCCGGTAAGAATCGGCCGGCTTTTTATGATTTTACTTCAGATTGTTCGTTCCGACGATTTCAACGTTGACCTTTGGGATAAACTTGACTTCTTGATAGTCTTCCTTCCACGTATCGGGCTTCCATGAATCATGATAGGTGACCGATAATTTCTTCCCGACTCCCAGCGCGTCACTATTGGCTTCAAGTAATAGATCGGTGAGTTCCCGGGCTTTTTTAGTGAGTTCTTTTGAAGCGATTTTATTTAAGCTTTTAATGTCTTTTGGAGTGGTCTCCTCATAATAACTTAAAACCCGTGCTTTCAAGTCCGTATTGATCGTACAGGTGACTTGTCCTTTCGCTTTTTTGACGTCCATTTTTGTTGTGGCTTTATGGATGGCCAGCGTCAGGGGCTGGCTGAATTCATTTGATTGTATAATTAATTTCCCCCGTTTTTTCAAATGATTCATCATCATGATCAGCAGGGAGGTTTGGCTGGTGGTGAGGGTGTGCCCGGTAAACTTATCGTCGTTGAATAAAGCAGATCCGGCCAGTTTAAGCTTATCTTCCTTGTCTTTTTTAATAAATGGGAGGATCATGTCCTTCTCTTTGGCCGTGTGGTGATTCCAGACAGTAAATGTCGTTTCATCAGGGATATAGGCTTCTTCCACCCCACCTATAAGCAAGTCATTCACCTCGAACACAATCGGACTGTCTTGTCTGTTTAAAGTGAGAATGTCATTTCCTTTCCCTTCACTAATGACGATGGATGAAGCGATATATCCTTTGACGGATCTGAAGATCGGCTCTAAAAGGGGAGCGATGCCCCTAGACTTTGCAAGGTCCTCCCCTACAATGATGATGAAGGCCTTTTCCACATCCATCTGACCGGATACTTTATTCTGGAGATTGATCTCAAGCTCGGAAACCGTTTCCTCTTCGGCTTCATAGAATTCATCCATTACCTCGAACTTTCCCCCACCGGAACTTCGGATATTAATGGCCCGGGCTGTTCCGAGGATCTTATCTGGATCTTCCGTCGTGTCAAAACTGATTCCGTTGACCAGCCGGCTGTCTTTTAACTGCCTTTGATCCCAGCACCCGGTCAAAAGGAGCAACGAACAGAATAGGAATGGTAATTTTCTCAACGGGAATCCACCTTTCTATGTTTGTGTAAGAATCGTGAACATAGTAGTAGCATGAACGGAATGGCGACTAAGACCAGGTAGCTCATATATTCGATCCAAATAGTATAGAGCTGCTTAGATTCAAGATCTTTCGGCGCCACTATAAAAAGGAGGAATACGGCCAGGCTATTCATAAGCACCCGTTTCGTTTGGTTGTGAGTAAATAGTCGCAGGCTTTTACTTGCCAAATAAATAAATATGATGATCGAAGCGGCCAGTGGAACGATCCAGATGGATATAAACAGTAGATCGAGCCGGTCGATCATTTGAAAATGAAGGGGTCGCAGAAAATAGATGACAGGATAGTTGATTTCTTCTAAAAAGGCTTCACTGAATATCAGTATGCATATTAGTACAAAGTAAGCCGTCAGCCCTGTGACAAAGACGTTCGCCCACGTAATGACCTTGAGGAAATCGGTTCCTTTTTTCTCTGCTAATGGGTATAAAAAGAGAATCACTTCAAATCCCAACAACGTTAACATAGAATCACGGCTGCCTAAGGTAATGTTCTTTAGGCCGCTGCTTCCGAATGGGAGGATACGATGCAGTTCCATCGGAAGAAGAAAGGAAAAAAAAGAAATCCCGAATAAGAAAAGAAATAGAATGGAAATCAGACCAAAAAATCTGGCGATGATCCGGATATCACTGATGGCTGCATATGTACAAGTCAGAATCATTAATAATCCTATGACCCAATAGGGGGTACTCATGAGCAGATGCTCTTCAATAATGGATGTGAACTGCAGTAAAACGAACGTAGCCGCCCAGATGAAATACATGTAAATAATCAGGTTCACAAATGTTCCTACTTGTTTTCCCAGCACAAATTGTGTGATTTCAGGATAGGTCAAACGTGGGAACCTTTTTAATAACAGCCAGAACATGATGAGGACAAGCTGAATCATCACTCCGGCGATAATGACTGAAATCCAGCCGTCACCTTTACTGGTGGTTTGCAACGTATTGGGAAGGGATAAAATCCCGAAACCGATTTGGGTCTGGGACATCAAAAAAAAGATATGCCGGTTCGTCAGGAAATTTGTCTTGGCCATGAGAGATTCCCTCCCCCCTTTCTGAAGGTGAGCTACGTTTGTTTCATAGGGTGATTTCTTTTCTTCGTTTTAATAAAGGTATCTTTCAGTTGATGGAAGTAAAATGGTGCGATCGATTCCAAATATGGCTTACCGAACGATTCCAGACGGCATAAATGTATCAATAGTACAGCAAGGGAAAGGACGATTCCTAAAAACCCAAAGAAATTAGCCGCAAGCATGATTGGAAACGCCATGATCCTTGCACCCGTCCCCATTTGGTTGACAGGTGCAACAAACGATGCAATCGCCGTCAGGGCGACAACGACGATCATCGTGTTGGATATAAAGCCAGCCTCTACAATCGCCGTCCCGATGACCAAACCGCCTACGATCCCAACCGTTTGAGCAATGGGGGAAGGGAGGCGGATCGCCGCCTCTTTCAAAAGCTCCAATACTACCTGCATGGCGATTGCTTCGAAAAATGGCGGGAGCGGGATGTATTCGATCTGAACACGTATGGCGTACAGAATCCCAAGAGGCAGAATTTCTGAGTGGAAAGACACGATGGCAATGTAGACAGCTGGTAAGCAGATCGCCATTAAAAAGCTGAAAATCCGGATGAGACGGAAAAAAGATCCAATGATCCATCTGCTGTTATAGTCATCCGGAGATTGATAAAAGCTGAAAAAGGTGATCGGTGAAACAAGCACATGAGGATTTCCATCCACGATCACAAGTGATTTTCCTTCCAGTAAATAAGACGCCGCCCGGTCGGGTCTTTCCGTTGCTAATAGTTGGGGAAAGACAGAATAACTATTATCTTCAATCAATTCTTCCAGCTCCCCTGCAGATTGGAGCTCCTCCACCTCTACCGCCTCGATCCTCTCAATAAGAATGTCTAATGGTCCATGATCCACCAATTCCTCCAAATAGACGACCGATACTTTGGTTTGTGTTTTAGACCCCAGAGTATAATTCTTCATTTGCAAAGATGGATTTTTCACTCTTCGCCTGATCAAGAAGAGGTTTTTGTTCATATTCTCCGTGAAGCCATCATGTGATCCCTTGATGATGTGTTCATTTTCAGGTTCCTGGATGGACTTATCATCGCCGGCCGCAACGGGCATGAGGAGAACGGAAGCTACACCTTCTTCTAACAGGGCACAGCTCCCCTCAAGGAGACCGGTCACTGCCACTTCCAGATCAGTCGATCTACTATATTCGGCGTTCTTGATTACGGTTTCAGGGGTGGCATTTCCTTTGGTTTCAAGAAAAGGTTCAATAATGTTTCGTTCGATCAACTTTTTATCCACCAGGGAATCGATGTAGAGTAGTTTGCATGGTTTGTCCAGAAAAATGAGATCCCTTATCTTCAAATCTTCCGTATGATAGAGGGCGGAATGAATCTCCTCTATATTTTGTTCGATTCTGTCGACGATATTTTTAGAAGGACTCATTTGTGATTCACCTGCCGTCTTTAGATGGTTGCTATTATTTTGCCTGAAATGGGATATTTTATGTTTGGAAGTAAGGGAGGATTTCGTGGAGGGATCTACGAG
The DNA here is from genome assembly GCF_042666755.1 of Rossellomorea sp. GCM10028870. Taxonomy (NCBI): domain Bacteria; kingdom Bacillati; phylum Bacillota; class Bacilli; order Caryophanales; family Bacillaceae; genus Rossellomorea; species Rossellomorea sp. GCM10028870. Next base: position 392,587 of record NZ_JBHTGN010000004.1, read on the forward strand.
GTAGCCGAAATGATGTCTACGATACTAGGGGGTGAGATCCAATACCCGAATCCTTCAGTGAAGGAATTTAAATCTTATATGGTGAAAAAAGGTGGGAAAGTGGATTTCGTAAATGTGGTCATCGGGATTCATTTTTCCAACCAAGTTAGGGGTGGCGGGAGGAGTCACACATGAATTCAAGAAAATAACCAATTCGGATCCCATTCGATTGGAACGTTATATAGAAGAGTTTCAGGGAAGCTGGGAGAAAAACTAGGGTAAATGTATCATGGTATTGTGTCATTATAAAGGTCAGAAAGATTGATTCCCTGAGCGCTTTCTGACCTTTTTAAAATCCATCAGTGATATTCCCATGGAAACGATTATTTTTGGATGGGTCTAAAGTGATTTCTTGTACTTAAATAATGAGAGGCGAAATACATAGCTGTATAAATCGGGAATGAATAGATGTATTTCCATCCTGTATACACCACAAATTCACTCCACACAAATATCGGCTCTGCTACAAAGGAAATCAAGAAACCATATAGTATTCCTTTTATAAAGAAATGGGCATGTGGTTTGACTTGAATAAAAACAATCGTTAACACAGGAATTAATGTAATATCCCACGGTTTATAAGAAGGAGAGAAGGGGAGGACTTCATAATTATAATGCCATAAGCCCAGTTGAACCCCGATGCTGTCCAGCCAAATCGCGATGAACATGACGAAAAAGGCGATATACAATAATCGGTGGGTACTCTCCTTTGGGCGGTATTTGGCCCATAAGAGCCAAGGAATGATCGTCAGGAGGACCCCGACCCACCATTGCCAGCTGAACACAATTTCCTCTTGCCACAATTCGAACTTCTCTATGTAGGTTTGATGCATAGCTTCATAAATTTGTTGGACCTTTTGCTCCGTGCTCATCTTTCCCTCCACCTCCGCCTATACAACATCTCACTAACGAAAGTCCAAAACACCAGTAAAACTGGAAATCACATTATCCTGTAGTATGAGAGAAAAAGGGTAATTTATGCATTCAGGATGGAAGAGGGACGGACCTCGAAATGGTTATGGAGGGTGTACAAATGAGAAAAATCTGTCAAAAGAGGTCCGTCCCTCTGGAGGAGGATATGTTAAAATTTAGTGAAAAGTAATTGTGTAGGAAGAAGGTACATGCTGGCATTATGATTCAATATTGATTATACGTAAAGAGGGATGAGAAATGGCAACCATTAAAGAACTTCAAACCCGGAATGAGATGATTCAAGCCTATCCGGTGATGAACGAGTTACGTACCGATTTGTCGGAAAAGACATATATGGCATTGGTTGAGGATATGAGGAAAGAGGGATATCGCTTGTTCGCTTTATATGAGGACGATGAGATCGTGTCTCTCACCGGTATTGGGGAACGGATCAATTTTTACAACAAACATCATATGTACATCTATGATTTGATCACGTCGTCCAACCATCGCTCCAAGGGATATGGAAAGCAGTTGTTGGAGTACGTCCATCGATTGGCTGAAGAGATCGGGGTGGAATATGTAGCCCTGGAGTCCGGACTTGAAAGACGTGATGCCCATAAATTCTATGAAGAAAAGCTGGGATATGAGAAATGGTGTTATTCGTTTCGAAAGAAGTTGTTCTGAATATATAAAGGTCCGTCCCTCAAAACGAGGGACGGACCTCTAAACCATCTTAATTCCGTATCAGGTAGTCGAATGCGCCAAGTGCGGCGTTTGCGCCTGATCCCATGGAGATGATGATTTGGTTGTATGGGCTGTCTGTACAGTCTCCTGCTGCAAATACGCCAGGGACGTTGGTGGCACCGTGTTTGTCCACGATGATTTCACCGAATTTCGTGCGTTCTACAAGGTCGCCGAGCCAGTCTGTGTTTGGCACAAGACCGATTTGGACGAATACACCTTGTAGTTCGACGTGCTTCTCTTCAAGAGTTTCACGGTCTTTATAAGTGATTCCATTCACTTTATCTGTACCGGTAATCTCCTGAGTTTGTGCGTTCGTGATCACTGTCACGTTCGGCAGGCTGTAAAGACGTTTCTGCAGTACGTCGTCGGCTTTTAGTTCTGAGTTGAATTCAAGAACCGTAACGTGCTTGACGATTCCTGCAAGGTCGATGGCTGCTTCGATACCGGAGTTTCCTCCGCCGATGACAGCGACATCTTTCCCTTCGAACAGTGGTCCATCACAGTGAGGGCAGTACGCCACTCCCTTGTTCTTGAACTCCTCTTCACCAGGAACGCCGATGTTGCGCCAGCGTGCACCTGTCGAGATGATCAGACTCTTACTCTTCAGGACCGCACCGTTTTCAAGCTCAAGCTCCACAAGGTCTTTTTTCTCAAGACGGCTTGCGCGCTGAAGGTTCATGACATCGATGCCGTAGTCTTTCACATGCTCTTCAAGGCTTGCGACAAGCTTGGGACCTTCCGTGTGCTTCACACTGATGAAGTTCTCGATGCTCATCGTATCAAGGACTTGACCGCCGAAGCGTTCCGCAACGATTCCAGTACGGATTCCTTTACGTGCAGCATAGATCGCGGCACTTGCTCCTGCAGGTCCTCCACCGACGACAAGGACGTCATAAGGATCTTTATCCGATAGCTCATCCGCACTTGGACCTTCTACGATTTTAGATAGAATTTCTTCCAAAGTCGTACGTCCGCCGTTGAAGAATTCCGCATTCAGGTAGACAGCAGGAACGGCCATGACGTTCTTGCGTTCCACTTCTTCCTTGAAGGCAGCTCCGTCAATCATCGTGTGCGTGATATTCGGGTTCAGGACACTCATGATGTTCAGCGCCTGCACCACGTCCGGGCAGTTGTGACAGCTAAGACTTACATACGTCTCGAAGTGGTGTTCGCCTTTGACACTCTTGATCTGGTCAATGACGCTCTGATCCACTTTCGGCGCTCTGCCGCTCACTTGAAGAAGGGCAAGGACCAAGGATGTAAATTCATGCCCAAGAGGAATCCCGGCAAAAATGATACCGGTCTCCTCACCAGGACGATTCACGCTGAAGCTTGGTGTTCTTGTCAACTCTGCTTTTTCAACACTGATGCGGGATGACATGGAAGCTAGCTCTTCAACAAGAGCCAGCATTTCCTTTGAAGTGTCATCTTCCCCTGCACTGACTTTCAGGACGATGTCGCCTTCCATCATTTGCAGGTACTGTTCTAATTGTGCTTTAATATCTGCTTCGAGCATGCGTAGCACTCCTTATAATTTACCAACTAAGTCAAGGCTTGGCTTAAGTGTTTCAGAACCTTCCTGCCATTTCGCCGGGCAAACTTCGCCTGGGTTGTTACGCACATATTGTGCCGCCTTGATTTTGCTTACTAAGATATCTGCGTCACGGCCGATTCCGCCAGCGTTGATTTCAACTGCCTGGATGATACCATCCGGATCGATGATGAAAGTTCCGCGGTCAGCAAGACCATCTTCTTCATTCAATACATCGAAACCGCGAGTGATGCGTTGTGACGGGTCACCGATCATCGCGTATTTGATTTTACCGATTTTTTCAGAGCTGTCGTGCCAGCCTTTATGTGTGAAATGAGTGTCCGTAGAAACTGAGTACACTTCTACGCCAAGCTCTTTAAGAGTTTCATAGTTATTTTGAAGGTCTTCAAGTTCTGTCGGGCATACAAATGTGAAGTCTGCAGGGTAGAAGCAGAAAATGCTCCATTGGCCTTTCAGGCTTTCGTCTGTCACAGTGATGAACTCACCGTCTTTGAATGCTTCTGCTTTAAATGGTACGACTTGTGAACCGATTAATGACATAGTGTAAATTCCTCCTAGTGGTTTGTGTGATTGAGAATCATTAATAGATTATAATAATTCTAATTCGATATTTATTATTATATATATACGTTCTAATGTCAAGGGAAAAGATTCAGGTTCTGATAGAATGATAGAAAGGAAAAATATAGAGGAAGAAACGATACTTAACCTGTTTGCGATGTTCACGATTCTTCCCGTCCATATCTACGCGGTGTCGACATTTATAATAGGGGACGGAGAAAGTGTGAGGTTTATATATCATCGTTTTATTCCAACATAAAGCAAAGGAGGTTCAATTCATGTATTCTACACAAACCTTGCCTCAATGGTTTTGGCTACTCTATTACTCACTCATTCTATTAACGATTGCATCTGTCTTCTTCTCAATTCAAAACCAACGGGACATATGGAGGGCAATGATCACCATCTTTGTCACTCTTTCCATTCCGGTTGTCGGCTTTGTTAATGGAATTTATCGAGAGCAGAATCAAAATGAATGGGAGCAATGGCTGAGCCACCTTGGCAAAGGGGAGTTGTGGGCATTATATCTTCTGTTCGGTTATATATATGTGGTCGTTTGGTGGGGGGCATTGATCCGGAAGAGGAAGGAAGCTGAAAGAGTCAGCAGACAAGGATAAGTTATATTCTGGAGCGATTCCTTATCCACCCTGTTACCTGGGCTTTCCCAAACATAAACCAACAATAAAGTAAAACCTTTTCCGGGCTCTCACGTATGTAAGAAAACCAAAATGGAGTCATATGAAAGGGAGGATGGTCAAATGGATTATTTTCAAAGGCTCAAAGAAATCCAGCTCCTTCAATGGGAATTATTTATTGATTATTGGTTTTTACATATTGGGGTTTTGATAGTGGGGGTAGGTCTCCTCCTATTTTGGATCTTGAAAAAGTAAGAGAGTGTGGGCTGTCCAGGCTATTTGCTTTTATCGGAGAATAACTTGAAAAAGCTGAAGATCAGAAAGAGGAGCTTCAGCTTATTTTCATTTGAGCGTTTACCTGTTTTTAGGTGCCCCTGGAGGATAATAGTACGGTGGTACCTTTATCCACCCTCTTTTGCGCATAGCCGTTTTCAGTTCAAAACCGAACACCATTTTTTCTGCCTGGAATCGTGACCACATGAGTCCAATATCATTGCGAATGCTTTGGCTTGTGTTTGTGGCACACATCACAATATTTGTGGCAACCTTAATGGAGATGAAGTTAGCAATTTCCTCATCTGTCATTTTGGCCCCTAAGGGAATACTGTTGGGATCGGATTTTGGCCTTGGTTCTGACGTTTGAGATAGGGGGATGCCTTCATCGACCATAAATTGTTGTAGGGCGTTCAATTGGTGTTCCCCAAGCTTCTTTGATTTGTTAATAAGTTGAATTAATTCGTTGTCTGTCGTTGTATTTAATGCAGCCTCGAGGACCGGTATTTCTTCTGCCAGGGCAGTGAAATACAGCCAACATCCCATTGCTTCACCGATATGTGGAGGCGTCTTGGGTTCTGTATCAAAAGTGGTTCGCAGGTAATCGAAAGCGGTTTCAAAGATATTCTGCATGTAGGGTCATCCTTTTTTTAGTACCATTGTTGCCAATTTCCATCCTTTTAATCTGTTGTTCTTCACTTAAGGAAATGGGAGGGACCTGTTGGTTAATTCTTTTCTTCTGGGATAGTACGAAAGATTCCTGGCGATGGAGTTGTAAGTAAATGACTCGGTGGGGCCAAAGCAAAAAGCTTAGAGACCGGCTCTAAGCTTTTATCTATTCCCCTTAACCACCCACCTATTCTCTGTATCCGGAGATTCCATACATCAGGATCCTCAGGATGACGTCATGTTTTTTCACGTCCTTCGGATCACTGAAAAGGATGCTTTGTTCGGAGGAAACATCCTTTCGATACAACTCGATGATTTTCATGATGATATCATTGGGGACCTCATTGGAGATTGTTCCTTCTGATTTTGCATCATTGATGAACGCGGTAATCAATTCATACGTCCTGGTGATGAATTCCTGTTCGATCAGTTCCTTCATTTGAGGATCATTCATGATGAAGGAAATGAAATCGGGATGGAATTGACTTAATAACTCATTTTTGGTGAATATAAGTCCGGCTATCTTCTCTTCTGTAGAATCATCCGACTGGGTGATTTCTTCTGCCACATGTAACTGATTGGATAAGACCAATCGAACCACTTCAAGCATCAACCCTTCTTTATTCCCGAAGTAGTTGTAAATGGTCACCACCGAGACCTTTGCCTGTCCAGCAATTTCCCGAATAGAAACCTTGCTTGGGGAGAATGATTTAAATAAGACGAGAGCTGATTGGATAATCAGTTCTCTTTTTTTATCTGTACGTGCTTTAAATCCGTCCATTGCTTCACCTCAGAAAAAATTATAACAAAACGTTGATTTTGTTTCAAAATATTATTATAATCATTTTTGTACCAAATGAAACAAAAATATAAAAATGTTTCAAAATTAGGAGTGGATGACATGATTGCAATAGAAGCCAAAGGATTGACCTATTCATATGATGGGAAGTCAAACGCGGTGGACCAGTTAACGTTTCAAGTGGAGAAAGGGGAAGTGTTCGGCTTTTTGGGTCCGAGTGGAGCCGGGAAGTCAACGACGATCAGACTGTTGACCAAACTGATTGCCCCGCCACCGGGAAAGGTTTTTATACTCGGGCAGGATATGTCAAAAGCGAATCATTCGTTTTATAAAAAAATCGGGATCGCCTTTGAAAATGATGTCTTATACCCTACCCTTACCGGCTATGAGAACCTTATTTTTCACGCAAAGTTGTTTGGGACGGGAGAGGCAGAGGTGAATGACATCCTGAAAAAGATGGATCTTTACAAATCGAAGGATAAGAAGGCAGGGGAGTATTCCAAAGGGATGAAAACCAGGCTTGTTCTCGCCAGGGCCCTTGTCACCAATCCGGAAGTGCTTTTCATGGATGAGCCGACGTCGGGAATGGACCCGGAAATCGCGGCCTATGTCAGGGAAGTCATACGCAAAATGAACCAAAAGGGTACGACCATGTTCCTTACCACACATGACATGAATGAAGCGGAAAAGCTTTGTGATCGCATCGCTTTTTTCAATAACGGAAAGATTGTAGAGCTTGATACGCCTGAAAGCTATAAGAAGCGATTCGGTGAAAAAACCGTCACAATCGAACAGAGCGGGAAGAAGCATACCTTTACGCAAGATGGTGATCTGACATCCCTTCTTGCCATGATTGGAAGCAAAGAATTCGAGAGTATCCATTCCCAGGAAGCAAGCCTGGAAGAGATTTTCATCAAGGTAGTGGGCCGGGGACTGAAGGGGGGAGCATAATGCTGAAAATGGAGTACCTGAAGCTGATCCGAAACAATGTGGTTGCACTGATCTTTGGTTATATCCTTATCATGTCGATCGGGATCAATATTCTGTCATATGGATTTCAGGATGTTGACTGGGTAGCCCGATGGCTGCCGATTTTAACGATCTTTTATATTGTGATTCTCATCGACCTCTTATTTTGGATGGCGGCCATGCAGATTTCAGAGGACATGGAGACAAACATGATACAGGTCATGAGAACAAGCCGGAATATTGTCCAGTACTTTATGAGTAAACATATTCTGTTGCTTATCATCATTCTGGTCGCGGCCTTTCTCGCTGTGATTCCTGCAGCTCTCCAGATCGGATTTGTCCTGCAGTTTTTATATGTGACCTTCATTCTTTCGCTCTTTATGATCGCGAGTGGTGTTCTCCTTGCGATGATCGTGAAGAAACAAAGTGTTGTGATGCTTGCCGGGAGTGTAGTCACCGGATTTATCTTTGCCGTCATGGTCCGGCTCGTCTTCCCATTATGGAACATCCAGCCTGTACCATTTAACCCGTTTGAACCCTTCATTCAGGCATACTACAACCTCTATCTGGCAGATGGACCGGGAATGGAATCGTATGTTGGCCTGACGGTTCTTGCAGTAGTATTCTATGCGGTCAGTCTTTTTATTTTTAAAAAGGTTACGTTTGACAGGGGGTTTCGATTATGAAGAGGGGATTATCCATGTTTATCCAAAAAGATTTTACCCTGGCCAGACGGAATATTCTGATCTGGCTCATCATTCTCTTTCCCATCTTCACAGCATTCGGAGCTTCAGGGATCACCGATACGTATTCGGATACTCCGAAAATGGTGGTAATGAACGGGGAGCAGCTCGAGCATGATCTGCCTGCTGAAGTGAAGGTCCTGGTCGCAGATTCCAAAGATGAAATGAAAAAGATGGTGTATGATCTCGATGCCAAGATTGGTATTTCAGATGGGGAATTGGTGACCGATGGCCGGGAGCCGAAAGAGGCGATGAAAAAAGCAGAACAGATGCTAAAAGGAGAGCCTATCAATACCGCCACACTGAGCAAGGATTTATTTGAAAAGGTGTATGCGTTCAATTTATACGGGGCCTTCCTCTTTTTTGGAATCATCATTCTTTTCAGCTTAGTGGAAGAGAGGAAAAACAAGACGACGGAGCTTCAACATGTGCAGCCGGTCCACCCGGTCATTCCGATCCTTTCCAAGGTGGTAATCGCCTCTTTGATCACTGTGATGGACTTTGCCATTTGCAGTTTCATATTAAATGTCCCGTTTCAATTGGGTCCAGTATTGTTGATCATCGTGATTGGAATCCTCCTTGGAACTGTCCTTGGTATGGCCATGGCATTTTATGCCTCAACCGAAACCCAGGCACTGGCGATCTTAAAGCCGGTGACACTCGTCTTCTTAATGGCCATTCCCGGATTGGGCTTTTTCCTGGGAGGCATCATGCATAGCGTGGCCATGGCGGATCCGTTCTATTGGCTTTTAAGATTGATTCACGGTCTTTATACAAATCAGTTGAACCCGATGTACGTGTGCCTGAGCTTTATTGTTTCCCTTACTGCCCTAACTTTAATTGCCCTGAATTGGCACCGCACGCCTTATGGGGTGAAGAAGCACCATAATGCCTAGAGTATAATAAGGCAGGTACTGAGCGACCCGGTGCTCTTGGTACCTGCCTTTTGGGGTTTACCTGATCACGGAATCGGCAACCCTTAGGACATATGTCCTTTCACAAAAATCGGTCCTCCTATTTAATAGAACAAAGAATAGGAGGATGAACGATGAAAGGTGCTTTATTTGCGCTGCTTGGTGGACTTTGCATCACCATGCAGGGGATATTCAATGCAAGGATGAGTGACGCGATCGGCGGGTGGCATACGACTTCGATGGTTCACCTTGTGGCCTTTGTGATTGCGATGACGATCTATATGAAAGTAAGAGATGGCAAAGGGAAGAGCTTCAGGCAGGTGCCGTTCCTGTACTTGATCGGAGGATCGTTCGGTGTGATCGTGGTGTTCTCGGAACTGACGGCGATCCACATGATCGGCCCGGCATCGGCGATTGCGATCCTTCTCGTGGCACAGATCGGGACAGCATTTCTCATCGAGTCACGTGGATGGTTCGGGGAGAAGAAGATCCCGGTCACGCCGAGGCAGGCAATTGGCCTCTCGATGATGCTTGCAGGGGTCGTCCTTTTCCAATTGTAGAAGAAGGAGTTTTACGATGAGAGAAATACAAGGGGGTTCCCCCCATCATTATATAAATCAATTCGAGCTGGAGGAGTTATTCCCGGCGGATTTCAGAAAGCATATCAAGGTGTATCACTTTGAAAAAGGGGACAATCTTTTTTCCACAGGGGAAGAACTCGACGAATTGTACTTCCTCATGGAGGGAAAAATCAAGATCTTCACCCATACACCGGAAGGAAAACTGTTGATCAACCGGTTCAAGCGTCCCCTTGCCCTGATCGGGGATGTGGAGTATGCGAAAGGTACGGCGGTGCTCAATTCAGTGGAAGCCGTGACGGACGGAGTGTTCTTATCCGTGCCTTTCACCGATCTTTCAAGGCTTGAGAAAGAGAATCCCGCCATTATGCGATTTTTATTTGATACAGTGGCCCACAAGTTCTACACGGAATCACATATCACGAGCATGCACATGCTGTATCCCGTCGAAGTGCGCCTGGCGAGCTATTTACTATCCATATCAGAAGCAGGAGAAGGGACCATGTTCCATCAGGAAATGCATACGTCCAATCTCATGGAGCTCGCTGAATGGATCGGAACCAGCTACCGCCACCTGAACCGGGTACTGAAGAAGATGGCAACGGATGATCTCATTGAACGGGTCAACGGTTCCATCACCATCAAAGATCTTGATAAACTCAGCATCCTTGCGAAAGGAAACATCTATGAATAAGGAGGGTCTCATATGATCGGAATTGCACTCGCCATCATGGCAGGAATCTTAATCAGTTTGCAAAATGTATTCAACGCACGGGTCAGTGAAAAAACAGGCCCATGGGCAACGACGAGTTTGGTACTCGGCCTTGGTCTCGTCTGTTCACTGCCGGTCTTCTATACAATGGAAGACAAAAGTCTGCTCGACTTCAGCGGGGTCGATCCCGTCTTTCTGTTCAGCGGCGTATTCGGTGTCGGCATCGTATTCTTCCTGATGAGGGGAGTCACGCTGATCGGCCCGGCGTATGCGATCTCGATCGCACTTATTTCTCAAATCACCATTGCATTTGTCGTCAATACAGGTGGATGGTTCGGTTTTGAACCTTCTGCCCTTTCCTGGGAGAAGATTCTTGGGATCGGATTGTTGATTGGCGGAGTGTTGGTTTATAAGTTGGAGAAGCGGACGGAAGTAGGAGAAGATGTTGTAGGTGAGAAAATTGGAGCATGATTTTTATAGTAGGCAACGGGGACGGTTTTACTGCTTATGTAGCATAAAACCGTCTTTTTGTTGCGCTCTAATAAGCGATGACATGGAGGTTCTGTTGAACATAAACCTGAACCCGATAGATACGCCTTTTCAAAAACCGGTCCAAATCCTGAAGAGGGTAAAGCTGCCTTCCGTGTAGATATGTATGCCCACCTAAAGAAAATTCGACAACTAGGATCAATTGTAGATAGAGGATTAATAAATAAATATTTGGATTAATAAATCCCAATCAGGATTAATAATCTGAAATGAGGATTGAAAATAATCCAATCCGGATCGATTACTCCGAGAAGGGATTGCTCACCAGGATTTCCACCCATATCCGGCCCCTCAGACCATGTCCAGAATCCTACTTCAGCTTAAAAATAGACAATCTAACGTCATTTTTCGTCCAAAAGCAGTCCGAATATATGATGTGTTCATCAATGGCACACAAAGCCCAGACTTGCTGCTTCAAAAACCGATTGTATAAACCCAAACAGGGATTTCGAAAGTAAGAGGAAAAGATTATTGAACAGAAAACACGCCTCTTCCCAACATGGAAGAGGCGTGTTTCGTTTATTTCAAATCAAACCGATCTGCATCCATCACTTTCCCCCAAGCGGCAACAAAGTCACGGACAAATTTCTCTTTATTGTCATCCTGCGCATACACTTCTGCTAGAGCACGAAGGACAGAGTTCGAACCGAACACCAGGTCAAAGCGTGATGCCGTACGAACCACTTCACCCGTCTTGCGGTCACGGCCCTCATACTGATTGAAGCCTGCCGGTTTCCACTCGATGTTCATATCGAGCAAATTCACGAAGAAGTCGTTGTTCAGCGTACCGACGCGATCTGTGAATACGCCGTGTTTCGAATCACCGTGGTTGGCGCCGAGAGCACGCATACCACCAAGAAGGACGGTCATTTCCGGTGCAGTCAGTCCTAACAATTGTGCTTTATCCACAAGCATTTCTTCCGGGCTGACAGCGTATTCCTGCTTCTGGTAGTTGCGGAATCCGTCTGAAACCGGCTCCAGTACACCGAAGTTTTCAGCATCAGTTTGATCGGCTGTTGCATCGCCGCGACCAGGTGAAAATGGAACCGTTACTTCGAAACCGGCGTCACGGGCGGCTTTTTCAACCCCTGTGTTTCCGCCTAACACGATCAAATCAGCCAAGCTGACTTTCTTATCAAGCTTGCTCTGAAGGCCCTCATAGACACCCAGGACTTTCTCAAGCTGCTGTGGTTCGTTCACTTCCCAGTCCTTCTGCGGTGCGAGACGGATGCGTGCACCGTTCGCACCACCGCGCATATCAGAACCGCGGTACGTGCTTGCGGATGCCCAAGCTGTTTTCACGAGCTCGCTCACGGTTAGACCTGTTTCCAGAATCTTTTCTTTCAACGAAGCTACTTCAGAATCGGATAAATCATAATCCACCGCAGGAACCGGATCTTGCCAGATCAATTCTTCATCAGGAACCTCTGGACCCCAGTATCTTGCTTTCGGCCCCATGTCGCGGTGAAGAAGCTTGAACCAGGCACGGGAGAAGGCATCGGCAAACTCTTCCGGATTCTCGTGGAAACGACGGGAAATCTTTTCATAATCAGGATCCATACGCAGCGCCATATCAGCGGTCGTCATCATCGTCTTCACTTTGATCGACGGATCTTCGGCATCAGGTGCCATATGTTCTTCCGTCATGCCGACCGGTGCCCATTGGGAAGCGCCTGCCGCACTCTTCGTTTTCTCCCACTCATACCCGAATAGAAGGTCGAAGTAGCCGTTATCCCATTTCGTCGGATTCGTCGTCCAGGCACCATCGACACCGCTTGAAATCGTGTCACGGCCTTTACCGCTACCGTATGAACTGATCCAGCCGAACCCTTGATTTTCAATGTCCGCAGCTTCCGGATCGTCACCGACAAGAGAAGCGTCGCCGGCTCCATGAGCTTTTCCGAATGTGTGACCGCCTGCAATAAGGGCCACGGTTTCATAATCGTTCATCCCCATGCGTCCGAATGTATCACGGATATCACGGGCACTTCCAAGTGGATCCGGCTCACCATTCGGGCCTTCCGGATTAACATAGATGAGACCCATCTGGACGGCAGCGAGTGGATTTTCAAGCTCACGGTCCCCTGAGTAGCGGTTGTCCGCAAGCCATTCTTTCTCATTTCCCCAATATACATCTTCCTCAGGATGCCAAATGTCCTCACGTCCTGCACCAAATCCGAATGTCTTCAATCCCATGGATTCAAGAGCAACGTTACCTGTTAACACAAGCAGGTCAGCCCAGGAAATCTTATTCCCATACTTTTGTTTAATCGGCCACAACAGGCGGCGGGCTTTATCAAGATTGACGTTATCCGGCCAGCTGTTCAGGGGGGCAAAGCGTTGTGAACCTGATGAGCCGCCTCCGCGTCCGTCCGTTTCACGGTATGTACCTGCTGCGTGCCAAGACATCCGGATGAAGAATGGACCGTAGTGACCGTAGTCAGCAGGCCACCAGTCCTGGCTGTCTGTCATCAGATTGTGAAGATCCTGCTTCAGGGCATCGTAATCAAGCTTCGAGAATTCTTCTTTATAATTGAAGTTTTCCCCCATTGGGTTTGATTTCGTGTCATGCTGGCGAAGGATGTTCAGGTTCAACATGTTCGGCCACCAGTCTTTATTCGTCGTACCTCCTGGAGCCGTGGTCGTCGTGATGGCACTATCCTTGTGGTGAGTGACAGGGCACTGACCTGCAGCTGCTGAGTGATCCTTTTGGTCTGGGCGATTGTTGTTTTCCATTTACAATTCTCCTTTCAGATATGGGACACTTGGTCGAATAAACCATTACCATTTGCTAGAGGTGAAGAGTTAGATTATTATGATAATTCTTACTTGTATTATAGTGGACGATGAGTCTGATTCAAAGTGAGAAGTGTTCAATCGACGGATTTTTATGGAAAATGTATCAAGTAGGAGGCTTCTTATAGAATAAGAGTAAGTCGAGGGGGAATAACATGAATGAAACAGATTTCGAATATGTCTTCTTAGGTGAAGGGACGGCTGGTCGGAACCTGTCCATTGATTCTGCTTCCATGATAAAATATGTTGATAAAATGACTGACGGTTAGGGTGTATGTATATGAAAGTGTTGTTGGTAGAAGATGATCGGACGATTGCGGCAGGGTTGGAGTATTCGCTGCGTCAGGAGGAATATGAGACGATTCTTTGTTATGATGCGGAGTCTGCCAAAGCGATGATTCATGGTCGGTTAGAAGAAATCGATTTATGTTTGTTTGATTTGTCGCTTCCTGATGGGAGCGGCTATGATTTGTGTGAGATGGTGAAGAAGCGGGACGATAAGCCGGTGATCTTTTTGACAGCGCTGGATGACGAAGTGAACGTCGTAATGGGGCTGGATATGGGAGCGGACGATTATATTACGAAACCGTTCCGGGTCCGTGAGCTGCTATCCCGTATCCGGTCGGTGCTCCGTCGATATCATAAGCAACCGGCACAGGCAAATGTGTGGATGGATATTGAGGATATCCGGATTAACACGTTAGAGGGCAAAGTGTATAAAAATGGTGACGAGGTAGTATTGACCGCTTTGGAATACCGGCTTCTCCTTATCCTTGCCAATCACGTCGGACAGGTTCTGACGAGGGCCCAGCTCCTCGATCGGATATGGGACGTGGCCGGTGATTTTGTCAACGATAACACGTTGACTGTTTATATCAAGAGGCTGCGCGAGAAGTTAGAGGACCATCCGCAGCGGCCAACGATCATCAAGACCGTTCGCGGTATGGGATATAAGGCGGGGGATTAATATGTGGCGGAATCGGGAAGTTCAATGGCTTTTCATCAGCCTATTATCCATCAGTCTTGCGGCATTCGTATTGGCAGGTTTTCTGTTTTCGATTCGGGTTGCATGGTTTGTGCTGGTCACATCCGGCTTGCTCGCAGGATGCAACTTTTTCTTTACAAGGTGGCGATACGATGAAATTGAAAAGCTGTCGGGTTATTTGAGAAAAATCAGCAGCGGGGATGACAGCCTCGATGTCCGGGATAACCAAGAAGGGGAGCTCAGCATATTAAAGAATGACATCTATAAGGTAACCTTGATGCTGTCTGAGCATCGTTCATTTTTAGAGAAGGACAAACTCACCTTGACCAATGCCCTTTCTGACATCTCGCATCAGTTGAAGACACCTTTGACTTCGATGATGGTGATGGCCGATCTCTTAAGTGATAGCACATTGGAGGAATCCAAACGTGCCGAATTCACTCAACATATCCGGGTGCAGTTGGAGAGGATCGAATGGCTTGTCTCTTCCCTTTTGACATTATCCAAGATCGATGCAGGGACCATCGCCTTTAAGAAAGACACGGTGGCCGTCCGGGACCTGATTCAGAGGGCGGTGCAGCCTGTCTTGATTCCAATGGAAATTAAAGAGCAGACATTGAACGTGAACGGGGACGAATCGGTCACGTTCATCGGTGATCTTCGCTGGACGGCCGAGGCCCTCATCAATATCCTGAAAAATGCTGTGGAGCACACGGGAGAAGGAGGGGTGATCTCCATTTCGTTTTCGGAGAATCCACTCTACACTGAAATCACCATTTCCGATAATGGAGACGGGATTCCAAAAGAAGATCTCCCATACATATTCAGGCGTTTTTACAAGGGCAAGAATGCAAGTGACGACAGTGTCGGAATCGGTCTGGCGATGGCTTACAGCATCATCACCAGTCAGCAGGGGGATCTTGAGGTCCGAAGTGAAAAAGGAAATGGGACCGTGTTTTCGATTAAATTTTATAAATAGGAAGGTGTTTATTCTTGCTCCCCGTACCCACTAAAGTGAATAAATTGTCACTTTCATAGTCACTTTAAAGTCATATTGGACAGATATACTGGGGTCTACATCAACATTATGGAGGTACCAAATGAATATTTTACAAATTGAAAATCTGTCTAAGATATATGGCAAAGGGGAGACGGCGGTCAAGGCACTGGATGATGTCTCATTCTCTGTGAAAAAGGGGGAATTCGTTGCGATCATCGGTCCTTCTGGATCGGGGAAATCCACCTTGCTTCACCTGCTTGGAGGCGTCGACCGTCCGACAAGTGGGAAAGTGCTGATCGATCAAACCGATATTTATCAATTGGATGAAACCCAGCTGGCTGTTTTCAGAAGAAGGCAGATCGGGTTGATTTATCAGTTCTACAATTTGATCCCGATCTTGACGGTGGAAGAGAACATCACCCTCCCCATGTTATTGGATCAGCATAAAGTGGATCAAAAGCAGTTGACGGATCTAGTAACGACATTGGGCCTTCATGAAAGGCTGAACCACCTGCCGAACCAATTATCCGGTGGACAGCAACAGCGTGTATCCATCGGAAGAGCGCTGATCAGTAATCCTGCCATCATTCTCGCGGACGAGCCGACAGGAAATCTCGACAGCAAAAACTCTACGGAAATCATCGAACTGTTAAAGATGTTCAACAAAACCTATAACCAGACATTGATCATCATCACCCACGATGAACGGATTGCGCTGCAGGCCGATCGTGTGATCGAAATCGCAGATGGAAAGGTCGCAAAGGATGAGGTGATCCGTCCATGAATATCATCAACAAACTGACATTACGGCATCTGAAAGAAAACAAAAGAAGGACCCTTGTGACCATCACCGGGGTGATCATCTCGGTGTCGATGATCATGGCCGTTGCGACACTCGGCGTCTCATTCCTGGACATTATGAAAAGACAATCGATAGCCGACAATGGCGAGTGGCATGTTAAATATCAAAACGTCAGCCCCGAGCAAATCGAAGCAATAGCGAATGACGAGGATACGGGAAGATTGCTCCTATCCAATGACTTGGGGTATGCAAAGCTCGATGGGGCCAAAATGGAAGATAAGCCCTACTTATTTATAAAAGAATATAATGAAGAAGGCTTGAAGCAATTTCCGATCGAGTTGAGTAAAGGCCGCCTGCCATCCGATGAACAGGAAGTGGTCATCTCCGAGGAAATCGCGAATGATGCCGGGGTTCAGTACAAGATCGGGGACCAGATCAAACTGGCTATCGGGAGCCGGATGATGGAGGGGCAAAGCGAGCCATTGGGACAGAATGACCCGCTCCAAAGGGATGGAGAAGGCATGAAGGAAAAGCTCGAAGTGAACTCCATGGAGACCTTTACGGTTACGGGCATCATCGAGAGCCCATCATGGGAACCGGCATGGTCTCCGGGCTATACGGTGCTCGGCTATATCGATAAGAGTTCCTTGAATAAGTCAGATATGGTGGATGCGGTTGTGGTGTTGGACAAAGTGAAGTCCTCCGTATTTGAGTATGCCCAGAAACTGGCAAAAGAGAATGGAATCGAGAAGGTAGCTTTCAATGATGAATTACTACGCTACTACGGTGTGACGGACAATGACAGTCTCCGCTTCACTTTGTTCTCCTTACTTGCGATTATCATGGCCGTCATCATCATCGGCTCGGTATCTCTTATTTATAATGCATTTGCCATTAGCGTATCTGAACGATCCAGACACTTAGGGATGCTTTCGAGCGTGGGGGCGACGAAGAAACAGAAGAGAAATTCCGTCTTTTTCGAAGGGATGGTCATCGGAGTCATCAGCATCCCCCTTGGTTTATTGGCAGGTGCCTTGGGGATCGGAGCTACCTTTTGGTTTATCAATACCTACATTGACGGGGCATTGGGCATTTCGGAGAGACTTCAGGTTGTCGTCACACCGTCAACGGTCCTGGTTTCCTGTCTGATTTCAAGCGTGACAATTTTTATTTCCACTTATCTGCCTGCACGAAAAGCCTCGAAGATTTCAGCGATCGATGCGATCAGGCAGACGCAGGATATCAAATTGACCGGTAAGGCGGTCAAAACATCCAAGCTCGTCCGGAAGCTGTTCGGGCTGGAAGCGGAAATCGGCTTAAAGAATCTGAAACGCAATAAACGACGTTACCATGCGACGATCTTTTCCCTGGTGATCAGTATCGTTCTCTTCTTATCGGTGTCATTCTTTACAGATAACCTGAAGAAATCGGCAGTCATGTCCCAGGAGGGCACGAATTTCGATATTTCCGTATCGGCCAACACGGGGGATACAGAGCCATTGGAAGACTTGGTTCAACTGGAGGATATCACAGCATACAGCGTCCAAAAAAGTCTGAACCCGACGGTCCTTATTGATAAAGACAAATTTCCACAGGAACTGAAAGACATGATCAAACGGGATAACATTCCCCTTGATGATGGACGTTATCAATACTATGTGAACTTACATGGATTGGATGAACAGAGCTTTAAAGACTATGCCAAAAAAGCAGGCGTAGAACCCGGGATGTTCGACGATCCCAAGAAGCCGACAGCCATCGTCATTGATCAGATTTCCTATCAGGATCCGACGACGGCCAAGTTCATCGAGGCCAAATCGATCGTAACCGAACCGGGAGACGTCCTCGATTTGATCTTCACGAACTATGATACAGAGAAATCGAAACCTTTGGGATCGTTTACGATCGGCGCCATGACAGACCAAGTGCCGATGGGGGTCCGTACCGCAATGATGGGCGGATTGGATGTCATCGTACCAATGGAAACGATGGATGCCTTGATGGATGACGAGATGAAAAAGCAAGTCCGCAGCCAGTTATATATAAACAGTACCGACCCGATGGAAACCCAGAAAGCCCTTGAAGAAGTGGTGCCATCGAACCTGTATATATACAATGTCTATCAAGACAGGCAGCAAGAAGAGCAGCTCATCCTGTTCCTCTCAGTCTTCACATATGGGTTCATCGCACTGATTTCAATGATATCCATCGCGAACATCTTCAATACGATTTCAACGAGCATTTCCTTGAGAAAAAGGGAATTCGCTATGCTGAAATCCGTTGGGATGACGCCAAAAGGATTTAATAAAATGATCAACTATGAAAGCATCTTTTACGGAGTTAAGGCATTGCTGTACGGGCTGCCGATCAGTATCGGTGTCATGTATCTGATCCACAGATCTGTCGGAGAGACCTTCGATTACGGGTTCGTGCTGCCGTGGATCGATATCCTATCTGTCATCGCGGCGATTTTCATCATCGTCAGCTCGGCCATGCTTTATTCAATCGGAAAGGTCAAGAAGCAGAATATCATTGAAGGTTTGAAGCAAGAGAATATATAGACGAAAGGAGATGGGCTTTTATAGGCTCATCTTTTTTTATGGTAGAAAGAAGGAAGCCCGGTAATATTTTTTGAAACTCAAATAAAAGAAGGAATTAAGAAAAAGTTGTCAAATCTATTTCAGAAGCACGATATCTGAGGAGGTCATTCCATTTGAGTATCCCTTTCGAAGTAAAAAGAAACTTTCAGGTTTCAAAAGAAGTAGCATATAGAAGTCTATTAGATCTTGATTCTGCCAAAGACTGGATGCAAGGGTTGGTGAAAATCGAGCGGATGGATGAAGGGCCGCTCCGTGAAGGCAGTCAGTGGAGGGAAACGAGGAGGATGTTCGGCAAAGAGGCTTTGGAACATTTTGAGGTAGTGGAGCTTAAAGAGCCTGATAAGATTGTGCTGCGATGCGACGGCACGAAGGGGACGACAGGTAAAGGAGAATTTGTATTTACCTATCTGCTTGCTTCATCAGGTGATCAAACTGAAGTGACCTTACTTGGTGAAATCAGAGGACTGACCGGCCTGTCAAAATTGTTCGGTAAGCTAATGGCAGGCGTCTTTAAGAAGGCTTGCGCAAAGGATTTGGATTCATTGAGAGAGTATTTGGAGAAAAATAAAGTGGCAAGCTCCTGACAGTGTCAATCGGAAATGGTATAATCTTTTAGAAGGAAAGTTAGCGTTAAAAGCAGTCTGTAGTTGATCTCGTACATTTTATTATAATAATAAAACCTTTTTAGGAAGTGGATTTTTATAGAGGCAGCTCTATTTTCGCCACACAATGTCAATTGACAATTGTGTGGTTTTTTTATGTGTAGAAAAGGGGGAGAAAAAATGAAAACGTGGCAATATGCATCGATTGTATTTTTGGGTGGATGCTGTTATGGGATATTATCAACATTTGTCAAACTTGCTTATTCAGCAGGTTTTTCAGTAACAGAGGTAACAGGTGGCCAATATTTATTTGGAGCTTTGCTTACCTGGGTGCTGGTTCTGTTTACAAAAAAGAAAAGAATACCTTTCAATCAAGCTTTCAAACTATTATTATCTGGAATTCCATTTGGACTGACAGGTGTGTTCTATTATCAGGCGCTGCAGACACTGAATGCTTCGCTTGCAATCATTTTTCTATTTCAGTTTGTTTGGATCGGAACGCTATTCGAGTGGATCTTCTATAAAGAAAAACCAACTAAAGGTAAAATCATCTCAATTGGTATACTAATAATCGGCTCCATTTTAGCTGCAGGTGCATTTGCAAAGAGTGAAGTTGTTCTATCCTTGCAAGGAACTGCCTGGGGGTTACTTTCGGCTTTGACGTTTACCACTTTTATAACACTCAGCAGTTCTGTCGGAAAAGATTCTCCACCCGTCTTGAAAAGTGCTTTCCTTTCAACAGGTGGTTTAATTGTCGTATTTTTACTATTTCCACCCACGTTTTTAGTTGATTTACCTACTTTGACGGGGGTCGCACAGTATGGTTTATTGCTCGGCTTCTTTGGCGTTGCTTTACCACCTCTTTTATTTTCAATCGGCATGCCCCATGTTGGACCAGGACTTGGCACAATCTTAACTGCTTCTGAACTCCCAGTGGCTGTAACCATGTCCGCTCTAATATTAGCTGAAGTAGTCAGTTTTTCACAATGGGTAGGAGTCGTGATCATTTTATGTGGAATTGTGCTCGGTAATTTAAAACTGAAAGGTAGAATGAAATCCATCTCATAATGAGAGTACAATGAAAAAAAAGAAAAGAGGTCCGTCCCTCATTGCGGTAAAGCTTTACCGTGGTGAGGGACGGACCTTTTTTAGTTTCTCATGATTTCAGGACTTCTTTGAGTTATGAAAGTCTGATTTTAGAGGGAGTTGATAGTTTGGAGCTTTTTATGCAAAGCATGAAAAATTTAACCGCTACTGTCCAGTAACTTTCATAATTCTGATTGTTATGGATGTGGGTGTGTGAGCTTAATTACTTATTTCAATTCACTCATTTCACTCATTGTCTGCATAATCTCCCATATTAAATAAAAAAAGCCAATTCAAAATAAGAGTTTTTTCATAATTTTCACTTAATTTTGCTTATATTCTGAATGGTAGGTTCAAAAAAGCGAGAGATAAGACCTGTAGTAACCAGATGGAACATATAAAATTACGTGGGATGTAAAAGAAGATAGTGACTATCTCGGAAGTTTACTTTGAATCAATGATAGTGGCCCTATATATGATGTAATGGAAAGTGGGGAAAAAGACTTGGTGTTAGCAATTGATAATTTCTATAATACAGGTTTCGGTTATGCTGGAAATGAGAAGTTACTGCATGCCGGACCATTCATCCAATGGTGGCATGTTACCGGTACAAACGTAAACAAGCCTGTCAGCATCACAGTCTTCAGTTATAACCGGGTGGGTTGGCATGCAGAGATTTTAGACGCCGAGGCAAAGTGAAAGAATATGCTGATATTGAAAATGAACATTCCATTTATGGATTACCGTGGAATCCAAGTTCTGAATATCCTGATGGAGAGTATATGTAACAGTAACTGGTACGGATGATAAAGGTTTCTCCTTAACGTCTGAACCGGAGACCATAACCGTAAAACACTAAGAAATGATGCCTGTCACCGAATGGTGGCAGGCATTTAACATATAGTCAAGTCCTCACTCGAGATTAAGATCCACCAACCATGAAAATACCACCACACATTTATCTTACATTACCCCAAATGACAAATAACAAAAATAAGTCTTTAGGACTACATAAACAAAACTTAATTGGTTATATAGAACTGAATCAAATGGATAGGTTCGTACGTGTTGCAGCAGCAAAACCCCGATTTACAGTGTACTAGCACCATGCTAACATTCAAAATGAATAGTTCGATTATTCTAAAAAGAATAAAAAAAGGAGTTGACTATCGAAAGGTATTGGTAATAATTTACTAGTTGCACTGAGTTGTCATTCTGAAAGAGAAAAAACGTGAATTGTCGGTTTAGATTGAAAAAAGGCTAAAGGGGGAAAATTTAAGTGAAGTCTACTACTTTAAAGGGAGTAGCGTCAGCTGCTTTAAGTGCTAGTTTATTAATGACTCCAATGAGTTCGATGGCTATGGGGTTGGACTACTTGAAAAAGGCTCCAAATGATCAAAAGGGAATATCGGATGTGGAAGTTGCATTGAAGGGCCTGACTGAGCAGCAAAGATTGCAGTTTACTAACTTGTATTCAGATAAAACCGCCAAATTGCGTATTTCATCCGATGTCAATCTAAATAATGAAGAAAACTTGGATATTATCGTTCAGTTTCAAGTAGATCCTGCAGCAGTACAGGTCGCAAAAGAGAAAGCAAAAGGCAAATCCGCTTCAACCCTTCGATTAGAAGAGGCTCAGGAGAAAGTGGACAAGTCCCATAAAGAATTCAAGGAAAAAATCAACAAAGTAAAATCTGAAAACAAGAGTAAGATTACAAGAGAATTTAAAAACGCGTTTAACGGCGTATCAATGACAGTACCGGCAAAAGAGGTACTGGAGCTCATCGAATTGCCAGATGTTAAAGCGGTTTGGGTCGATCAAGAGATACAGCTGGACCTTCCGATAGAAGAAAAAGAAACGATTTCTCCACAGATGAACGATAGTATTCCTTTCTTGGGGGTTGATGGACTCCATGACGAAGGAATCAATGGGAAAGGGATAAAAATAGGAGTCCTGGATACTGGTATTGATTACAACCACCCCGATTTAGAGGGAGTTTACAAAGGGGGTTATGACTTTGTAGATAATGATGATGATCCAATGGAGGCTACATATGAAGAGTGGAAAGGGTTGGATCCTGCTTCATGGCCGGAAACATGGAACGGATCTCCATATTATACATCTCATGGTACGCATGTATCTGGGATAATTGCAGGCCAAGGTCAAAATGATTCCGGCCATGCCATAACAGGTGTTGCGAACGGGGTGGATTTATACGGTTATCGTGTGTTAGGACCATATGGATCGGGATTTACAGGTTCTGTTCTGGCTGGTATTGATAAAGCGGTACAAGATGGGATGGATGTTATTAACCTGTCACTGGGAGCTACAGTAAATGATCCTCTTTATCCAACATCCGTTGCGTTAAATAATGCGATGATTGCTGGAACAGTAGCGCTGGTAGCTGCAGGAAATGCTGGTCCGAATGACTTTACCGTGGGCTCCCCTGGAACATCACCATTAGCCATAACAGTGGGAGCAAGTGACGTTTCTGTCAGTATACCAACTGCAAAAGGCGAACTTGGGGAAGATTCATTTGCTCTTCAGTTAATGGCCAAGCATTTTGATGACAATATAACCGAATTGTCAAATACATCCCTGGAGGTTGTGGATGCTGGTTTAGGTTATGCTGAGGATTTTAACGGGAAAGATTATTCTGGAAAGTTAGCGTTGATTAAACGCGGTTCACTCTCATTTAATGAAAAAATTGCAAACGCAAAGAATGCTGGAGCAAGTGCAGTCCTCATATGGAATGATGTTGACGGAAAGATTTCACACTATTTCGGTGAAGGAATTGATTACATTCCTGCTTTTACTTTAACGAAGGAAGAAGGACAAAGACTACAAGATCTTTTAACCGAAGAGAAAATGTTTACATTTAAGGAAATCAGCGAGATCAAAACAGAAGGAGATAAATTAGCGGAATTCAGTTCTCGTGGACCAGCTTTAAAAACATACGATATTAAACCAGAAATTACAGCACCAGGGGTTAGTATCTTATCGACCGTACCAGCTTATATAAATGATAAGGAAGATACATCAAATTACCAATATGCATATGAAAGATTGTCTGGAACTTCCATGGCCACGCCATATGCCGCTGGTGTTGCTGCCCTGATACTTCAAAACAATCCTGAATATTCACCATTTGATGTGAAAACGGCATTAATGAATACGGCAGACGACTTAAGTGAAGATTACAGTGTATTTGAAGTAGGTGCCGGCAGAGTCGACCCAACTAATGCTGTTCATTCTGAAGTGAAGCTTCAAGTAATGGACGAAACGATCTCTTTAGATGAATCTTATAATAAAATTGTCATTGATGATATCACAGGAGCCATTGCTTTTGGGTATCATTATAAACAAAAAGATTCATCAACAGCAGATGGGAGAACAGTAGAATTAAAGAATAATAGTGACGAAAAGAAAGATTTTAATGTAAATGTAGAACTATTGTCTTCTGAAATTTCAGGTGCAAATAATGCAGAAACGAATGACATTGTCTTTACTGTAAATGACAAAGTCTCTGTAGAGGCTAACAGTAAAGTTGAAATGACACCAAGTATCGAAGTGCCGAAAGAAGCAGAGGCAGGAACATATGAAGGCTATATCCATTTCACAAATGCGGATAACGAACATGAGAAATATCAGATCCCTTTCTCCATCATCGTGGCTGATAGAGGAATAAATTATTCAGTCGATCGACCTGCGTTTGCTTCAGACGCCAGCATGTATCATGCACATATGAGCGTCCCTGCAACGTTCTTAAATGTCGGTTTGAGAAGTCCGATGGAAACCATGGATTTAGTTGTAAAAGATGGAGACACAGGTGAATATCTGGGCTATCTAGGCTGGATTAATACGGAATTCTTAAACGAACAGCTGGGTGTTGACTTTTTAGTACCATTTGTCTTCGGTAGTGGAGCATATTACCCATTTACAGGGGACAAAGAAAACCCAATAAGTGAGGAAATGGTGTTGGCGCCTGATGGAGCATATGAACTTGAAATCATCGGGACTAATGAAGAAGGTGAAATGTTTCAGCCATCAGATTATGTATTCATTGATAATCAAGTGCCGGAAATAACAATGGAAAAAGAGCCCGGCGTTTATGAAATTGAGTACAACAAGGATGATGAACAAGGGGTCTCGTGGTTTAATGGAAAGGTCTACGATTCAAACGTAGATGCTATGAAAGAAAAAGGGTTAAAGGAAATAAAAAATAATCGGGACGGGCAATTAAGTCCTGTTGACCAAGGATTGAATACGGTTGTGGGCTATGATAGTAAGGGCTGGGGCTTCCCTACTCATTATTTTACTCCTGAAGCGGACGGAAGCTTTAAGTTCGGTGTTACTCCAGAAGAAGTAGCTAACGGTCAATACGTTGACTTTGGTTTCTATGGATTTGATGCAGCCACAGCAGGAGATCAAAGCAAGGGTATGCATAAATATTACTTCATAGAAAAAGGCGAAAAATATGCTAAGGCTGATCTTGATAAGGACGAACTGTACTTGGGTGATGAAGTAACTGTGACTTTAACGTTGAAAAATGTTGAGAAGTTCATTGGTGGAGAGTTTAAACTTAGTTATCAAAATTCATATTATGAGTTCGTTGATGCACAAATAAACCCGGAATTTAAGAAATTCGCAGAAGAAAAGAAATTAAGCACAAGGGTGGAAGTTGGCGAAATCAAACATGACCTATGGGAGGATCAAATCCCTGTTAGTGCATTTTTAGAAGGGGATTCATTAGAAGGGGCAGATGGCGATATGCCTATTCTGAATGTTACCTTCAAAGTCACGAATGATGAATTTTATGATTATATTCCTTCATTTAATTTTACAGAAGCTAAATATCATAAATTGGGGGAAGAGGAAGTTGTACAAGTTCCAGGTTTTATTACAGATCAGTTAGAAATAGTGCCTAAACAATCTGTAGTCTGGGGATATTTAGGACCTGAAGCATTCCTTCATGAAGAAGGATGGGTAAATGTAGATTTACATGGTAAAGGCGTCGAAATTACTGCAATCTCACCTGATGGAACTAAATATAAAGGTGAGATTGTGGAATCATCTAAATCAATATTCGAAATTCACGGTATTCCAGCTTCTGAAGATACCTATAAGGTAGTAGTGAAAGCACCAGGACACTTTGAATCCCACACGACCGTTACTGTAGGTGAGGTGGTTAATGGCGAGGTATTGGGAATAAAAGAAAGAATGTATCCGGGATTGCAATTAGCTGGTGATGTTAATGGTGATCATGTCATTGATATCAAGGATGCTTTTTTCTTGAAAAATCATATCAATAAGCCAGGAGAAAGACCATTAAAAGCAGATATTAACCAAGATGGAGCTATTGATGCTACCGACATGTCATTTGTCGTGAACAACTATTTAAAAGTGAATGAAATGGTAGACAATGCCCCATCCCCTACAGAAAAGCACGGGGGGAAATCGCTTGAAGATATTCTTAAAGAGGTAGGTTTAAGTGATTTATTAAATTAGTAGAAATATCAAATGAATAGGGCCCATTTTGGGCCCTATTTTCAAGAAACCACTAATCAAAGTTCCATTGAATTATGGATATAGACGTTGAAAATACGAAATGACTAAATGGTAGAATCACATAGCTATGAATCAACATCAAAGCATGCGAATGTGATCGTAAAAAACGTGTATAATGATTAATGAGTAGCTTTACAAGTGGTTAAATAAATGGTTTTAAAGGCGGGATGGGGGGACTGTGATGATTGAGGGGAAGATCATAAAGTTTTATCGTGAAAAAGCAAAATTAACACAAAAAGAGCTTGGAGGTGGAATTTGTTCGATTACTCATTTAAGTAAAATTGAACGAGGGTTAACAGAATGTTCCACTGAAACGATCGAGCACATTGCCAACCGTTTAGGAATTGATATAGAAATTGAACTGGGAAAGCTTTACAAGATCAAAGACCTTCTTGACCGTTGGCATGAAGTTATGATTAAAGAGGCACTCCCTGAAGTAGAAGCCATAAAAAATGAACTTGAAAATGCTCCGTTAATTCATATTTCTACCTATAAACATTTTTACAAACTGTTAAAAATAAGATATGAACTCATTCATTATCATTTTGATAAAGCAGAGGACATCATACATGATCTCCAGAAAATCGAATTTCATTTATCAGATTACGAAAAGAACTTGCTTAAACAATTACGAGGAATGTACTACATCGCGAAGAGTGACTATGTCAAAGCAATCGATACATTAAAAACCATCAAGCAAAATGAATATAATCATCCTGAATATTATTATCATCTGGCCGTTTCCTATCATAATCTTAACTCTCAGATTATGTGTTACCATTATGCTGAGAAAGCATTGCACTATTTCAAAAAGAGTAATAACTTTCTGAAAGTCATTGATACTGAAATGCTTATGCTAATCCAGCTTCAATTTGATCAGCACCATGATTTCAACGAAACAGTAAAACAATATGTAACGTTAATTGAAAGCTGCGTTATATGCAATGCAATCAGAAGAAAATCCAAGCTTTTACATAATTTAGCCTTTTTCTATTATGTTCGAAAGGATTATCAAAAGGCAAGCGAGCTATATAAAGAATCATGCAGTCTGAAAAATAAGAAGTCAAGCGAATACTTATTGTCATTTGAAGGCTATATCCGCTGTTCTTATGAAGCTGGCCTGTTATCAAAGGCAAAATTAATCCAATTGACCAAAGAAGGATTATCGGTAGCGGTGGAATTGCAACAGAATACATTCAGGATCCTCTTCAATCTCCTATTGTATTTAATTAAAGGACAACACGATCAGTACTATCGCTATCTATATGAAGAAGGCTTGCCTTACTATAGAAAATATGGATTTGTCTATTTAATTCAGCGCTCAGAAAAAGAACTGTTTCATTATTATCATGAAAAGAATGAGGTGGAAAAGGCTTTAGACATTGCCTATCTTTCCTTTAGTGGAGAAGACAGTGTGCCCATTGAGACGAGAAGGAATAATGAGTGAGTCAAGGGTCGATTGTTGTCCGGTTCACCATGCTTTATGATGATGAGTCTTTAGCGGCTCATCTTTTTTGTGCATTCTTCTATTGGGCTTTACTCTTTTTGAAAACATAATAACAATAAGGAAAAGAAGCTAATAGAGCAGAATAACTCAGACAATTCCATCACTCGAAAGGGACTTACGGCATTATGCTATGCTAGCGACATCTTATATCCCTGCAAAAGGTCAAGGCCCAGGGAAAAGGCAAATAAACATCCCAACATTAATAGGGTAATACTTAAGGTTTTCACACCGATCACACTCCTCCTCTTATGTTCTTCCTCAACAGTTTCCTGTGACCGACGTCGGTGCCCTCAACAATGGAACTTCGGTCAGCACCTTTTCCAATTACACAGATGGAGCCGAGCCTTCCTCACTCAGTCTCTTGACGGAGGCATGTATAAACGTTTTAATCTATTGTTCCTGTTTGTTGGATTTCACACTCTGCCTTAACAGTAACAGGTACATTTGGATAATACGTTTCCCATTGTTCTTTATTAAATTTGCGATAATGTTCCTTATATTTCGCACCTAAACCTAGTGGATCAACGTTCTGTTCTTTTAGTTGCGTGATGATTTTGTCAGCCCTATCTTCTAATTGTTGCTCTATCTCTTTTTGATATTTCTTTTTATTAAAAGACTGCCTTTTTCTCTTTGAAGAAGAAAATTCCTGTAGCTTTGTTTTCATTTTAATATTAATGATAAACTCCGGTTTACCGTGTACGATATTGACTTTATATTCTGGATTTGATTTAAGAGTTTCGAGAACCACCTTATCTCCATTATCAAACTTATATCCCTGAAGACCATCACTTGTATTTTTAGTAACTAACATCTTAAAAATATTTATTTCTTCCATCGGTATGGATGTAATATATTTATCATAGTGAAAAAAGGCTATCCCTGTGATTTTGATTTTGCCATTTACATTTTTGATCAAAGGTAAATAAGGGTCCTGGCCTATTTGAAACAATTGAAATAAAAAAGTTTGTAAATTGGTGTGGGGGAGTTCACCGGATTCCATATTTTGATCCAGTAATTCTTGAAGGAAAATAGAAATATTCTCATTCTTATATTTATTCAAATTTAATAACTCATTCGCACTACCATCAACAATGGCTATTTGAACAATACTTCCGATAGATGGATCACGGTTCAGGGTATCGACAAAATCATTGATCCCAATTTCCGCCAGTGCTTTTCCGTAAAGAGCAAACCTGAGTTGTCCGCTTACTAAGCGACGTTGTGTTTCATTATTTATACTGGTCCGCATTTCTTTACTGGATTGTGCCAAGGCGGATCTGACTTCTGTATGGGATTCGTTCTTTTTAATAATAGGATATAATATGGTTCCCAATATGTTTCCTTCGTCGGCCAAGTCATAGCCCACGCCTTGTATCATCCCGATCTCATTTACAATATTGGTAGGGAGTAAGGAACAACCTGATAATAGTAAAATGAAGAACATTGAAATGGCAGCACGATTAAACACTTTGATTCCCCCTTTTAAGCAAAGTAAAATAAAGCAGGAGCAGAGGGATATAGATGTAAAAGATGTATAGATTCATTTGAGTGACAGAAGTATCAATTATCTTCTTGACATGCTCGTTTGCTAATTGACAAATCAATACACTTATGAAGCTTAGAACCAGTAATGCATATTTCTGTTTCATATTGAAAATTTTCTTTAGCCCTCTGCATGAGCACCATAACAAAAGTGAAATCAATGCCGTAACAATGATTGAATACATAGAGATATACAAGTATTCAAATCGTTCCAAATAAGAGAACTTTATTATTTTGGTAATCGAAAGCTCAGGCCAAATAGTGGCCTTTAATTGATCCTCACTATAAAATGTGAAAGAAACAATAGAAGAAATGGTATAGAGTGCTGTAGTAAAAAGGACACCAAGATGAGCAAACTTTTTGGATTTATCAGGTTTTCTAATAAATGGATAGAACATTAATAACACCTCTGTACCTGCTATGGTGTACATCGAGCTCTTAATGGAGTCCAACATGTCCATTACGGAATGATTCATTATTGGCATCAGGTTTGAAAACTGAGCAACTTTCAAGGGAAAAAAATACAATACCATTATCAATACTTGTGGAAATATAAAAGACAAGAAAGACAAGCCTACAACGACGCGAAATCCTCCGGAAATACAATAATAGACTAACATTAGAATCAAGGTGGAGATGACCCAGGATGGTAACATGGGAAACATCCATACTTGAATAATTTCGATGAATGTAAGCATAACCGATATGCTGGCTAAACCGTAGTAAATGATAATGAAAAAACTTAAGAATCTCCCAAGAAACTTACCGAAGGCAGCAGTATGTACGTCAATAATATCCCCATCTGCTTTTCCTAGCAGTTTATACATAACCCAAATGAAAACCTGGACCAAGCACCCTGCGGCTAAGACACCAATCCATGCATCATATCCTGCTTTCGTTGCAATCGTTCTTTGAAAACTTAAAATTCCAACACCTACCTGGGAATTATAAATGATAAAGAAAACTAAATAAGGAGAGACTTGGTGCCTTACATCTACTTTCAAAAGTAATCACCCTATATGTTTATTCAAAAATATTTATTCATAAAAATCATTCAATGGCTCAGGTTTTTTCTTGCTGTCTACAAGTTTTTTCTTTTTTTGTGGTCTTAAGTTTTTGGGGTTATCTTTCTGCATGGAAAAAGGGAGTCTTACCCACAAATCTTGAAATGAAGTGATTCGTATCGGATACTGGCTTAAATAAGGTCGTCCAAGTGACGTCAATCTTAGCAAATGGATCAATGTATAGATTAAGCATAGAAAGACACCTAATAAGCCCATCCAAGCAGCAAGAAAAATGACTGGAAACTTAATAAAACGGATGGTGTTACTAAACTTATACACAGGAGATGTGTAGGAAGCTAAGGTTCCGAGTCCCACGATAATTAACAATACATTACTGGTTAATCCGGCTTCCACAACGGCTTGCCCAATGACAATCCCACCTACAACACCAAGTGATTGCCCAATTTTCAGTGGTAAACGAATCCCTGCCTCCTTTACCATTTCAATCATTATCTCTAGAAACAGTGCCTCCAGAAATGGAGGAAAGGGAACAGTTGCCCTTGACCCTACAAGCGGCTCAAGTAATCGAGCTGGAATCAGTTCGTAATGATAGGTCATGATTGCCACGTACATCGGAGTGACAAAAGAAGAGATAAAAATGGCGGAAAATCGCAATAACCGAAAAAAATTGCTAATAATCCAAGAATAACTATAATCTTCCATTGCAATAAAGGATTCCATAAAAGTTACTGGGAGGATAATCAGGTTTGGTGATCCGTCAACCGCAATGATTATTTTTCCTTCAGTAAGACCAGCAGCCACCCTGTCTGCTCTTTCCGTTGCAATTGACTGTGGAAACAAAGAATTTGAATTATCCTCAATCATGGCTGAAACATAGGAACTGTCCTGAATATGATCATATTGTATATCATTGATCCTCTGAATTATGGTGTTTACATTTTCTTCATCAGCGATTCCGTTCACATACAAAACAGCTACTTTGGTTCTCGATAATTTTCCGACCTTCATTTCCTTGACGGTAAGCTCCGAGATAGGCAATCTTTTGCGGATAAGATTGATATTTGTATCTAATTCTTCTATAAACCCAACCTGTGGACCCAATGCAGAGGATTCCAATGTTGGTATTCCTACATCGCGAAATTTACTGTTTGCAATATTCACTAATAAACATTCTTCATCATGGGGATGTAATTGAATAGACATATACCCATTCATAAGATTCTGGATAATGTCATCTTTATCACTGGTCAGAATACTTTCTTGAATGGGGATGATGCTCTTTAACTCTTTTAATGAGCTCTGATCCTGTACATAGGGAAGAACATCTTTATGTAAGATATCTGAAGAAATAAGCGTACGATAATAGGAAATCCAAAAGGGTTCTCCATCTGTTAAGGAAGTGTGATAATGAATAAAGTCATTTGAGTCAGAAAGAACTGCAACCCAGTCTTGATGGTTGGCATCGCCACTTCTCACCTTCCTAACCCCCTTCAATGCTTTTTCTTATTATGTGTAAAAAGGGAAAATGTATGCAGAGGCACGATCGGATGATAAATGGGACTGATCCCTCACACGGTGGAGATTTAGTGTGTTGGAAGTCAGAAGCTAATAAAAAAACCTCCACACAGTGAGAAGGTCATATTCCATCAGTTCCAGAAACCACATTTTTTGCACTTCGATGATTTCGTTGTCGGGTGTAACGGTACTTGGATACAGGCATCAGTTGGTGGAGGTTGAGGCGGTCGCGGCAGTGAAGAAACGTACACATTTAACGTAATCTAGGTTTGTCCAATGGATAAACTAAGTATTTTTCATCTGTTTTTAACTACTGAAACACCAAAATTCAACAGAACAAGACAAGAATGTTTCCCAAAAATCGATTGCGCCAGCAGTAGTCCTTTGCTATGATGATCTTACTAATAAATGAAATGGAGGTTTTCCTGTTGACAGCATCAATCAGATTGCGTTTCCCGCTTTTCACTCGTTAATTGAATACGTTTGAAGGCTCTGCCTATGTTCAGAGCAATGGGATTGATCTGTCTATTTTTAAGAAAACCTGTATTTGTCGGTATTTTTAAAGAGGGGAGGAGTCTCCTCTCTTTTTTGTGTCTTAAAAATAACAAGTAGGCAAGGCTTATTTTTATATAAAATATAATAGAAATGAGTTGGTGGGAAATGAACATAGTAAATCAAAATCAGAAGGAAGATTGGATAAGAAATATCATTCTTTTCCTTAGCAGTCAGACGATTTCGCTATTTGGATCGTCTTTGGTGCAATACGCGATCATGTGGCATATCACGTTAGAGACGGAGTCCGGGTTGATGATGACGTTGTTCATCATTTGCGGATTTATTCCGACCTTCCTCCTGTCCCCGGTTGCGGGTGTCTGGGCGGATCGCTATAACCGGAAGCTGTTGATTGTGTTATCGGATGGATTGATCGCGACTTCAACACTGGTTCTCGCGATTCTCTTCTTAATGGGATACGATTCGATCTGGCTGCTGTTTGTCATGGCAGCGGTCCGGGCCCTTGGAACCGGGATTCAGACACCGGCTGTCGGCGCGATTTTGCCGCAGATTGTCCCAAAGGAGAAGCTGACGAAGGTGAATGGGGCAAATGGGAGCATCCAGGCTGTCATCATGTTCGTGTCCCCAATGGTCAGTGCGGCATTGCTTGGGATGGCATCAATTGAGATCATCTTCTTCATCGATGTCATTACGGCAGCCATTGCGATCATCACACTGCTGGCCTTCTTGAAAATCTCGGTGCATGAGAAGGCAGCGGGCATACAAACAACAAGCTATTTCAGTGACTTCAAGCAAGGCTTGCAATATGTCAACAACCATGGATTCTTGAAGAAGTTCTTCCTGTTCTTCTCCATCTTCTTTGTTCTGATGGCACCTGCAGCCTTTCTGACTCCGCTGCAGGTCACCCGGAGCTTCGGAGACGATATTTGGAGACTGACGGCCATCGAAATTGCCTTTTCCATCGGGATGATGGCAGGCGGTGCCATCATTGCTTCCTGGGGCGGGTTTAAAAATAAGATTGCCACGATGACCTTCTCAAGTCTGATTATGGGATTCTGCACCTTCGCCCTTGGCATCGTTCCGGTCTTTTGGTTCTATCTCGTCTTCATGGCTTTATTCGGAGTGGCCATGCCGATTTTCAATACACCGACAATGGTGCTGCTACAGGAGAAAATCGAAGAGAATTACTTGGGAAGAGTCTTCGGGGTCATGGGGATGATCTCCACCTCGATGATGCCGATTGGCATGCTGATATTCGGACCCTTGGCAGATATTATCGCCATTGAATGGCTCCTCATCGGAACAGGGGTATTGACCATTCTCCTTTCCGTCATGCTGGGCCGCGACCAAGTGTTGATCGAAGCAGGAAAGCCTGCACCTGCGCTGGAGTGAATGTAGCCTTAAAAAGAGCTGTCCTTGTGGCAGCTCTTTTTTGTGTCGTGATATAAAGGAAAAGTAATATATAAAGAGAATACTTATACTAAACAGGAGCAATCGATTCAGTTGTATTGCAAAATAGATGAAAAGAGAGGGGAACAGGAACATGACCAATAACCCAACACCCGAAAGCGAATTGCCTAAGATGAGTAAGCCCGCGAACCGTGAGCTTCATAACGCCGGATTTTATCGCCTTGAGCAATTAACCAGCGTGTCGGAATCCGATATTCTGAAGATTCATGGGGTAGGACCGAAAGCAGTGCGCATTCTGAATGAGGCCCTTAAAGAAAAAGGGCTGTCTTTTGCAAAAAAATCATAAAACGATTTGATTAAAGTGTAGTTGTGCGAAGGTGGATAACCCATAAAATAAAGGAAGTGGATAGGATGGATTCACAAACGGTCATGCAAGAGCTGGAAGCACTGGGCAAGGAACGATCGAAGAAAATGTACATATCCAATGGTGCCCAGGAGCCGGTCTTTGGCGTCGCGACAGGTGCAATGAAGCCGATCGCCAGGAAAATCAAAAAGGATCAGGCGTTGGCTGAGGAGTTATATGCAACGGGGAATTACGACGCCATGTACTTTGCCGGTGTCATTGCCGATCCGAAAGCCATGACGGAGGCTGACTTTGACCGCTGGATCGACGGGGCGTATTTTTATATGCTGTCCGATTACGTGGTGGCCGTCACTTTGGCTGAAGCCGATATCGCCCAAGACGTGGCAGACAAGTGGATTGCAAGCGGGGAAGAGCTGAAAATGTCCGCGGGGTGGAGCTGCTACTGCTGGCTGCTTGGGAATCGCAAGGACGAAGAGTTTTCGGAAACGAAGCTTGCAGGGATGCTTGAGAAAGTCAAAGAGACTATCCACGATGCCCCCGAACGGACCAAATCCGCAATGAATAATTTCGTCACGACAGTCGGGGTTTCTTATGTTCCTCTTCATGAACTGGCTCTTCAGACGGCAAAAGAAATCGGACCTGTTGAGATGGTACGGGAAGGGAAAAAGAACAGCACACTGAAGGCTGCCGATGATATTCTGAAGCAAGTGGAGAAAGGGAAGATTGGGTTTAAGCGGAAGTATGTGCGGTGTTAATCCGTTCACCGCGACAGGTACTTTGGCCATGTGAGCCAGGTGACCTGTCCTATGGTGTTCTTGGTGGGTTAAAGAAGAGAAGTGAGTCATGAGAGATTGACTCACTTCTCTTTTTAGGTCATTACCTAACTAATGGGTGGAAAAAGAGGATTTTCCTTAAGGATGTCCAAACTTCTTTTCAAATTGTTCAGACCCACCAACAGCTTGTTCAATCACTTTACCAAGACTTTGATCGAGTCTGTTCATAAGTTGATGAGAACGCTTGTTAAACAAGTAGTTATTAGTCATCATTAAAGTGAAGATTTTCACTTTACGTCCGGAACCAGGGTTGATAATCGTAACCTTCTTGAAATCGCTATCAAAAGTTAGTAGATTAGCAGACTGATTTACTGCAGAAGCAGCGATGAAGGCATCATTAGACTGAAGGGGAACGGACTTTGAGAACTGCATGCCGGTCTCTAGGCATGCAAATGTAGTGTTAGAGAGCTTAAAAAATCTTGACTGAATCAAGCCTTCTAATCGTTCAGTCGATTTTTTATTATAGTATCTTAAGAGTTCTGGTTTTTCGTGATTTTTCACGATGTTTGTAATGAATGTGCTGCGAATCTCGTCTTTCTTATCTTTATATTCGTTCTTACTCCCTGTATGTTGAGTTAACCAATGGTCATGTTCCTCGCTTTTTATCCACTTATGGAATTGTTCTTCTGTATATATTCCCCGTGCTAATACATCGACTGCTTCAGAAAGAACAGTTTCACTTATATACAGTCTAGCCTTCTGCTGAAGTAGATAAATCGTATGTATGACGGTGGAAAGATGGTGGGGGTGGGACGAGTCAATAAATGCAATAAGATAATTGGTATCCATGAAAAAAGCATCCTCCGAATAATCTTTTCCGGGGATGCAATATTCCTCAAGGTATTGAATAGTCATCATTCTTTTCCTCTGACTTCCCGGCAGATTTGATCTGAATCTTCGCCTAAATCAATGGTTCCAATGGATTTTGATAACAGTCTGAGCTGCTCCTCAAAGGGAAGTTCCTTTTCCTTATCAATGGATGGAGTTTGTGTCGGCATAGCTTGATCATCCCCCTTTTTCATCGTTACACCCCCTTAGAATAAGGATTACCTAAAATCACTTATTATAAAAGGTATGTGGTGAATATATATCTATTCTATAAAATGAGGAGATGATTTACAACTATTACCTGTTGGTGAAAACCATGGCTTCAGTTCCCTTGTCCTGTGGTTTCCGGACGGATTACTATTCGTCTTTTATTCCCAACTCATTCATGAATATACAATAACACCCTACTAGTAATCGCTCCTTAGCATTTCCTCCCATTAAGAAAATCTCCCTGTCAACCCAAAATCAAATCATTAACAATTCCGCCACAATCAAATGTCCATTTTACAAATAAAGTAAAATATCCTATGCATAATGCAAAGGATACCTTACATTTAAGTTAATAAATCCATAAAAGGAGAAAAATGGTAGATGTTGAATAATTCTGTTCGAGAATTGCGCACCAGGTTCCGGTTTACCCAGCAGAATCTGGCTAATCGTATAGGCGTTACCAGACAGACGATCGGATTGATCGAAAAAGGGGATTATGCACCGTCCATCACGCTGGCTCTGAAGATCGCACACGCTTTTAATGTGCCGGTGGAAGAGATATTTCGCTTGGAAGAGGAGAGAGGTTCATGTTAATGAAGATATTTCAGTCACCACTGTTCAATGCCGTTCTCATCATCGGTCTTGGGATCATCATGTTGGGAGATCATTATGCGGCCCACATCCCGGATTGGCTGGTGATTGATTCGATGGTGCTCGGGATTCCGATCCTCATCTTGATGGCGATCATTCCTGTCTATAACAGACGGCATCCGGAGAATCGGATCAAGCCGAGCGTGATCCCGATGGAACTGCGGGAAGAAGATGAGGGGATGCAGTGGCTGACGTTCAAGGCGACGAGAAAGGTGTATATCTTCTTTGCTTTCGCGATTCCGATCGGCATAGCGCTGACGGCTTATTTACATCACATTCCTTATGTCCCTATCATTCTATTAATCGGAATGGGCGTCGTTCAATACCTCATTTATTGGTTTCAGATGAAGCGATTCAGCTAAAGGGGGAAACAGATGGATACTCAGTTGATCATCTCAATCATCATACTCATCACTCAGGCGGAGGTCGGTGCCGTCATCCTGTTTGTGAAATACAGAAGGGGGGACATGGACAGCAACCCGTTCATGACCATCCTGAAAAAAGAGTGGATCATTCTTTTCTATGCCTTGTTTAAATGGAAGAGGAAGAAAGGCAATGATAAAGGAATCCAGAGCTATTATTATCACAAAGGATCGAATTATTTCTGGCTGTTCATCGCGCTCCTTCATGAACAGGTGATTGAAGGTATTGTCTTTCATATCTACTTAAAAGAAATCGATCCCCTCAGGGCAAATATCCTGGTTGTGCTGCATGTCTACAGCATCCTCTACATGCTGGGGGACTACAACTTAGTCAGGAACTCGCCGATCATCCTGAAAGGGAACAAAGTTGTCATGAACATCGGGGTAAGAAGGTCACTGACCTTTCATATCAGGGATGTCGACACCATCCAACCGGCAAGGACGCAGTATAGCAAGGGTGGTGGCCTCATCCACGAGAAAAATGCCTACCATGTCAGCATGCTTCCAAGGGCGTTCACCCGTGTATTCGGCATGATGGATGAACTGAAATATGAAGTCACCTTCAAGGAACCCATTTACGCCAGAGGATATTTCGGCCAGAAAAAAATAGTAAAGAAAGCTTTGATATCGATGGACAACCCGGAACAGTTCATCATGGATCTTAGGGAAAAGGTGGACAGCTATGATGAAAGTGAAGACACGGAAGGTGATCGATTGGTTGCTGCCGCTTATGAGGGGAAAAGACCGAATTTTATCAACTGGAAGGTCTATTTTACCTTACTTGTCCTGAACATACTGGGAGCTTTGGCGATTTCCCCCTATGCGATGGAGCGGGAGAACCTTCATGAAGTCATGGGACTAAGCAAGCTGTCCTTCACTCTGTTTTACGTCATTCAGGTGCTGCTGGAAGCGGGAATCCTGCTATTCATCGCTTTATGGCTCGCAAAGAAGGTGAAGCTCAAGGCACCGATCATCGAAGCCTTTTTCAACGAAAAAAAACCGCTCCGTTTATTCAAGAAACCAATCATGCAATCCGTCATTTACGGGGTACTTGCAGGTGTGGCCATCAGCATCTTCAGCTTGATTGTATCGAAGCCACTCGGAGTGGACAATTCGTCACTCAATGAACCCGCATGGTGGCTCGGTACATTGGGGTCATTCGGTGCAGCCGTGAATGAAGAGTCGATTTTCCGTCTCTTCCTGGTCACGGGGCTGATTTGGCTTCAGATGAAACTATTCAAAGGAACGGCAACGAAAGCGAAGAAATGGACGGCCATCGTCATTGCCTCCCTAGTATTCGGAATCATGCATTATGGCGTGGCGGCATCTAATTTTGAGATGACACTGGGCCTATTCCTCAGTATGCTGGTCATCAACGGAATAGGTGGCCTCGTGTTCGGGGCACTCTTTGTCTTTATGGGACTTGAATTTGCCATGATCGCTCATTTTACAGCGGATATTGTGCTGCATGTGGTGGGGCCGCGGGTGGTGGAGTGAGGGAGACACGGGGACAGGTCCCTTGTCCCATTTTTGGTGCCTGCCCCGGAGCGTTATTGTATAAGCGTACCGGAGCAGGCACTTTTTTAAATTTGAAGTGTTACATAAGGCAGTCAGTGGTAATAGTACAACAAGTGTGATGGGGATCTGATTCCCATTTTTATTTTGCGTTTTCCTACATTTCATGCAAGATGCAAAGTTTCTGCATAATGAGTGGGTAACTGTAAAGTAGATATCGATTACAGAAAAGGAGATGGTCATTTGTTAGAATTGATTGGCGAATCTGCGAAGACCTCACTGGGGTATTTCTGGAAATCCGGTTGGGCATTCGTACTTGGATACTTAATCAGCTCCATGATTCAGGCTTTTGTACAGAAGGATAAAATGGTCAAGTATATGGGAAATCCAAGTTTGAAGTCCGTTGGGTTATCCACACTATTCGGGGCGATCAGTTCCTCCTGTTCCTTTGCAGCCCTGGCAGCAGGGCGGAATCTTTTCAAAAAAGGGGCCCATTTTATTCCGACCCTTGCCTTTCTATTTGCTTCTACCAACCTGGTGATTGAATTAGGCATACTTATTTATATCTTTCTAGGGTGGCAATTTGTGGTTGCAGAGATGATCGGGGGCATCGTTCTGATCTTTATTACCTGGATTCTTGTGAAAGCCACCTATCCTAAGAAGCTGGTGGAGGAAGCAAAGGATCATGTGGAGGACGATGAGGGAGACGAAGAAGGCTTCAACTGGAAAGAGAAAATCAAGACCAAAGAGGGCTGGTATCAGGTCGGACATGAATTTGTGATGAATTGGCAAATGGTGTGGAAAGAGATTACCATTGGATTTACGATTGCGGGGATCATGGCAACATTCATATCAGAAGATACTTGGAAAATGTTCTTCCTCGCCGATCAGCCGGACTCATTTTTAAAGGTGCTGGAAAATGCACTGATCGGGCCGATCGTTGCCATGCTCACCTTTATCGGGTCAATGGGGAATATCCCCATTGCCACAATCCTCGCTTCCAGTGGAGTGGCCTTTGCAGGAATCATGGCATTCATCTATTCTGATTTGGTCGTGCCACCGATTGTGGCGGTCCACAAGAAGTATTATGGCTTAAAAACGGCATTATACATTGCAGGTATCTTCTATTTATCAATCATCCTGACTGCGATGGGGATGCATTATGCGTTTACGGTCATCGGATTGATCCCGGAAAACGCCAAACAAGTGATGAATGAATCACCCTTTCAAATCGATTACACGTTTTGGTTAAACATCGTATTTGCCATCGTTGCGATGGTGTCCATCTATTTGAATCGACTGTTCATGAAATCCGGTCATCACCATTCGATGATGAACATGGAAGGTGACTCGAAAGTGAAGACAATCGTAACGTATATTTGTATTGGATATTTAGTGGTTGGGACTGTGGTGCATTTTGTGTGATTCGTTCAGTTAGGTTGCCCGTGATAAGCGGGCAGCCTATTTTTTTGTGTCGGATACCTACCGAATAGAACAAGGGATTTATTCCCTCACGTCGAACTTACCTTAAGAGATTAATAGGATTCACTCCTAATCATGGGAACCGCGAAGAAGGGGAGGGTGAAACAGCATGTCCTCACATTTTCACTTGAGAAATTGAATAGAGGGGGAAAGCTTATGAACTTTGAATTAAATGAAGGAATCGAGGTTTTGGAGAGAACCCCAAAGACCCTTGAATATTTCCTTACCGGTTTGTCAAAAGGATGGTTGGAGTGTGATGAAGGGGAAGGGACCTGGAATGCCATTGGAGTTGTGGAGCATTTAATCGAAGGGGAGAAGCATAATTGGATTCCGAGATTGAAGATGATCTTTCAAGAGGGGGAAAGTACGGTGTTTCCTGTTTTTGATCGTTTTTCTCATTTAGAAGAGGGCGCTTCAAAAAGTCTTGAGGAGAAGATCATGGAATTTGCTTCGCAGAGAGCAACGAATGTGAATGAGTTAAAAGAGTTAGCGGCTCGGTATTCCCTTGATGCAACGGGAATGCATCCTGCTTTCGGAAGGGTCAGTGCCCGTGAACTCATCTCCACTTGGGTAGTCCATGATTTGACCCACCTTTCTCAAATTGTAAGGGTGTTTTCCAATCGTTATATGGAAGATGTGGGGCCATGGAAGGAATATTTAGGGGTATTGAACTCTTAAACATGAGTGAGTCTTCAGATTCGTCAAAATAAATGGAGGGAAAAACATGAACAAAAAAGTATCAATGATTCAATCAGCCCATTTAGCCAATGTTGATTATGCATACGCTTCAAGAGTACCTTCGGACATGGATCTCCTGTTTTTAGCAGGGGCTTGTCCTCTTAACAAAGAAGGGGAAGTTCCTTATATCAATGATTACGAACTTCAAGCCAAACTGTGTGTGGAGAATATGAAGGAAGTATTGAAAGAGAGTGGTGCCTCCTTGAAAGACGTCGTATATACCCGGGTCCTTGTAGCCTCCCAACATCAGTCTGATTTAGTAACGGCTTGGAACGCAATAAGAGAAGAGTTTGGAGATCATGACGTCCCGAGTACGTTATCAGGAGTAACTGTACTGGGATACACCCATCAATTGGTGGAAATCGAAGCGATTGCAGCAGTAGAGAAACGTACAAATGATAGCTGAAAGGAGGAACATGATGTATATTCCAAAAGAATTTAAGATCACGGATGAAACGGTAGCTTACGAAGTCATGAAAGAGCATAGTTTTGCAACTCTATTTTCTCAACACGAAGGAATGCCTTGTGCCACTCATTTACCGTTAATAGTAAAGGAGGAGTACTTATATGGACACTTTGCCCGTCCGAATCCCCAGTGGAAAGATATTGAAAACCAAACCGTCCTGGCTGTTTTCCATGGTCCTCATTGTTATATCTCCCCATCCTGGTATGAGACCGGGAAAGCAGTGCCGACATGGAATTACGTGACCGTTCATGCGTATGGAGAAGTCGAGCTTCTGGAGGACGAAAATGAGTTGATGGATTCGTTCCATGATATGGTAATGGAGTATGAAGCTCCTGACAGTCCATACAGATTACAGGATGCAGGTGCTGAGTATCTCGCTGGCTTGAGCAAGGGAGTTCAAGGTTTCAAAATGAAAATCAATAAGGTAGAAGGAAAAGCGAAGTTAAGTCAAAATCATTCATTGCAACGACAGGAGCGGGTGATCCATCAACTTGAAAAAATTCCACATACGGATGAGCAACAGATTGCAGCATGGATGAAGGCGAATTTAAAAAAGTGATAGGTTAATGCTTTGGAAACGGGTGGTGGCTTAGCCTGCGTTTCTGCTCCGATTATTTTGATTATCCTCTTCATTATTATAAGGAAATTGTGTTTTAAGACTTAATTCATCTATTTGATAGAATGTAAGGTTCATTGGGTTTATAGGGGTTAAATGGTTTTATTAGAAATAACCCAATAGCCACTAAAAAAGTAAATAAACTTCTAATAATACTGAAAATTAACAATATTCAAAATTGGCATAAAACTTGCATTTGTATGGAGTGCAGGGACAATCTGATACGTCTCTGCAAATTATGAAATGCGGGGAGTGCAAGAAACATGAAGAAATTTTGGAAAATGGCAACAACGATTGGTTTGTCGGTGGGATTATTGGCGGCTCATGCGCCTGCTGAGGCTGCAAGTGGGGACCATACATATTACGGCTATGGGGATACGACCAACATTAGTCGTACAACAACGTATGGGATCAACTTGATGGGTGGTTCGACGGATGTGGACGAAGCAATGCTATGGATGGCGGAGAAGGCAAACGGTGGAGACTTTGTCGTACTGCGTACTTCTGGTGATGATGGGTATAATCAATATATTTACGACTTAGCCGCAAGGAATGGTGTTCCCCTCGACTCGGTGGAAACCATTGTATTGAATAATCGGAATGCTGCGTACGATTCCTTTGTACTAGATAAAGTATACAGGGCAGAGGCTGTATTCTTTGCCGGTGGGGATCAGTCTTTATATGTAGACTATATCATCAATACCCCACTGGAAGATACATTGAATGATCTCATTTCAATTTACGATGTCCCAATAGGTGGTACGAGTGCAGGACTCGCGATTCAAGGACAGTTCGTGTATGATGCGGAAAACGGTTCGGTTTACTCAGACGAAGCATTAAGCAATCCAGGGAATCGGTACATGACGTTCACACGCAACTTTTTGGATAACTCGTACTTAACAAGTACCATCACGGACACCCATTTTGAACAGCGTGACCGCATGGGGCGATTTGTCGGCTTTATGGCCCGTAACATCATGGACGGCTGGACGACACAAGCAAAAGGGATAGCCGTTAACGAGCAGACTGCTTTATTAGTGGAAGCAGACGGTTCCGCAAGAGTCGTATCGCAACCGGGAAGCACGGATGCAGCTGTATACGTAGCACGTTCAACCAGTGCACCAACGAGCGGCTACAGCTCACCATTGACCATGAAAGACATCGAAATGATCAAGTTAGAAACAGGTGACACCTTCTCTTTCCCATCTTGGTCGAGCAATAATGGTGTTGAATATAAATTAAGTGCTCAGAATGGTGTATTGACGTCAACGACGGGAAATATATACGGCAAGTAATCGAATAGAGCGTTTATAAAGGGTATATATAGTTTCATCGCTTTTTTTGATAGTCCTCCGACGAAATCGGGGGATTTTTTTCATTTTATCCCATTTTCCTTGTAGTGAGATGTTCCTTATTCACCACCTTTTCCAGCAACGAATATGTGCCTCATCAGTATGGGAATAATTTCTTGAATGGAAAGGGAAACTAGGTGAAAGCAAGCTTGTTTAGGAGGGTTGTTTAGTGGATTTTCTCAATAAGGTGATAAGGTTCCTTCCTGATTTCAATGTATACATCTACGCAATGGTTACATTGATCGTACCCATTATCATTATGAAAATAAAGACCTTCCTTACTGGTGCATTGTATCAACCCGGCTCGCCAAAACAGATGGAATCAACCCTTATGATGACAAGCGATATAACTGAGAATGTATCGATGATCAATGAAGTGCTGGGAGAAAATAATGATATCATAACACGTGAATTTTCCATGAATGATTCAAGAGCTTCGATCATTTTCACGAGAGGGTTAGTGGACACAGCCATTATTAATAATAATATTTTGAAACCTCTTATGTTCAACACGATAGATGAAGAGAGGATCCCATATTCACTTAAAGAAATGCTTCCTGTGAGTGAATGTCATGAGGAAACGGATATACATACAATCACCTCCTATATATTAAGAGGGGAAACAGCATTGCTTCATGAGAAATCTCCTAAGGCAATCATTTTAAAAACAAGTGAATCAAAAGATCGTAGTAT
Organism: Rossellomorea sp. GCM10028870; assembly: GCF_042666755.1. NCBI lineage: Bacteria > Bacillati > Bacillota > Bacilli > Caryophanales > Bacillaceae > Rossellomorea > Rossellomorea sp. GCM10028870. The sequence continues at coordinate 436,361 of NZ_JBHTGN010000004.1, forward strand.
TGAAGAACCGGTAACCGAGCAGGTGGTGAGAGGTCCCAGAACCGGTTTTAATGAAAATATTAATGATAATCAAGCCATTCTAAGAAAAGCTGGTGTAAATAAGGATCTCAGGTTCATTAGCTTCCAGGTAGGGGAACGATTTAAAAAGGAACTGGTCATCGCCTATATAGAGGGCATTGCCAATGAGACCATCTTACAGAACGTGAAGGAAAGGATTGAATCGGTTCACATCGATAATGTACCGGAATCTGGATATATTGAGGAATTTATGGAAGAGAGTACTTTCTCACTCTTTCCGCAAATTCAAAGCACGGAGCGACCTGATCGGGTGATTGCTGCATTGTCTGAGGGGAGAGTGGGTATATTGCTGGATGGTACCCCTTTTGTCTTGATTGCTCCAGTGACCATCAATATGTATCTGCAATCACCAGAAGACTATTATGATCGCTGGATTCCCGGCTCATTGATTCGGTTATTACGATATACGGCTGCTTTCATATCGGTCTTCACTCCCGCATTATATATTTCCTTTGTCTCTTTCCATCAGGGATTGATTCCAACGAATCTGGCCATTTCCATTATCGGCTCTCGTGAAGGAGTCCCCTTTCCTGTTCTCATTGAAGTTCTGTTAATGGAAGTTTCGATTGAAATCTTAAGGGAGGCAGGGTTGCGTTTGCCAAAACCCATCGGCCAAACGATTGGGATCGTCGGGGGTCTTGTGATTGGAGAAGCTGCGGTGCAAGCAGGTATCGTTAGTCCGGTTACAGTCATTGTTGTGGCTATAACGGCCATCTCATCCTTTTCACTCCCACAATATACGTTAAGTATTTCATTGCGTATCTTACGATTTATAGCCATGTTTTTAGCTGCTACTCTGGGACTCTATGGTGCCATCGTCTTTTTCCTTTTTTTCTGTATTCACCTTGTCCGGTTAAAAAGCTTTGGAGTCCCGTTCCTCGGTCCTGCGGTACCGTACCAAGTTAGTGATTGGAAAGACTTTTTAATCAGATTGCCGATCCAATCAATGAAAAAGAGACCCGACATTCTGAAGCCTGGGGACAAAATGAGAAAAGGTTAGTCATGGACTTTACTTATTGAAAGGACTTGTCATGAATGAACATGAATCAACAGGAACGAATCAGTCCTACTCAAGCGATCATCCTCATCATTAACTATGTTCTTGGGGTCGGAATATTAACGCTGCCAAGGACAGCAGCTGCTGAAGTAGGAACGCCCGATATCTGGATAACGATTATCATCAGCAGTATTTTTCCCATCCTGGCAGGGATGATCATTTTAATTCTTAACAACAGATATCCTGATAAAACCTTTTTTCAATATAGTAGAGAAATTGTCGGGAAAGTAATCAGTATCATCCTTGGGGTAACGATGATTTTTTATTTCCTTACACTCACCAGCTTTGAAGTCAGGGTTATGGCTGAAGTAACCGAAACCTATCTACTCGAGGGGACTCCCATTCAAGTATTAATTGTATTATTTCTTTGGCTTGCCTTTTACTTAAATACGGATGGAATTAATTCCATTGCCCGTGTGTTCCAGGTGATTTTTCCCCTTACCGTCATCATTTTCATCTTAATTGCCACCATGAGCTTAGGTTTATTTGAAATCAATAACCTGCGCCCTGTTATGGGAGATGGAATCCTCCCCGTGTTAAAAGGCGTTAAGACAACTTCACTTTCCTATATTGGGATTGAGTTAATGATTATTTTATCGGCCTATTTAACGGAACCTAAGAAAGGGAGAAAGATTGTCTTTATTGGAGTGTTACTACCGATGATTTTTTACCTGGTTACAGTCGTTATAGTCATAGGTGCATTATCAATAGATGGGGTGGGTAATCTCGCTTGGCCGACTATTTCTCTCATCAATTCGTTTGAATTTCCAGGCATCTTTTTTGAACGCTTTGACTCGTTGTTTTTGATTGTATGGATCCTACAAATATTCGCTACAATCTCCATCACGCTTTATGTTGCCTCTCTTGGTATGTCACAATTATTTAATAAGGACATAAAAGTGTTTCTGCTAATCTTTCTTCCCATCGTATTGATCATCTCGATGGTCCCGAATGATATCCACCAATTATTCGCATTGGGAGATTACCTTGGAAATGCTGCCATCGTTTTATTTGGTGTCCTGCCAATCCTATTATTAGCGCTCTCTTTCTTAAGGGGGAAATTCAATTGAAGCCTATTGCATATCTTCTCATCCTCTTACTCACTGTTCTACTGTTGACAGGATGTTGGAGTTCTAAGGATATTGAAAAATTGGACCTTCTATTGGGCGTGGGGATCGATGAGGGGCAAGGGAATAGTCATGAGTATGAGTATTCAGAAGAGGATTTAATGAATGTGACCTTTCAACTTGTGAATGTATCAGGCAATCAATCCTCAAACACATATTCTGGTAATGCTAAGCCTTTTGTTAATGTGAATGAAACAGGTGAATCATTACTCGAGGCTGCACGGGAAGTGTTACTAAAACGAAAAAACACTCTGAACGGGCAACATCAAAGACTGGTTGTATTAAGCAGTGCAATAGCCCAAAAAAGAAATATCAGAGAATTATTGGATTTCTTCATTCGTGATCCCGAAGCAAGGATGAGTTGCTTGATCATGGTAACGGATGAACTGTCCAGGGACATCATGAACACGGAAACGAATGAAATCCCTTCGGTGCATATAAAGGATATTTCAGACCATATTGAAAAATCGAATAAGCTGATCGAGCCCATGACTTTATCCAAAATCAATGCAACGATGGAGGCGAAATCTAGCTTCTTGTTACAAAATATTGAGAAGAAAAATAACGAAGTCATCCTCACCGGTGCAGCTGTTATAAAAGGGGATACACTAACTCAAATCGGATTTCTAAATGAAGAAGAACTGGTCGGGATTAATTGGTTAACAGCTTTAACAGAGGGAGGAATCGTAAAGATAAAGGAAGAAGGCAGCAACAAAACGATTACGTTTGAGCTGGAAACCGTCAATAGCAAAGTCAAACCTCTACTAGAGAATGGACGAATTTCCTTTCAAGTTGATACTAAAGTAAGCGGGCACATATCTGAACTGATCGCAGAAACGGATGAACTCACAAAGAAAGAAAATATAAAGGATCTGGAAAGACAAATAGAAGAAAAAATCAAAGAACAAATAAAAAATAGCTTAGAGAAAATCCAACAGGACTTGAAAGTGGACGTCATCGATTTTCACGAATACGTTAGAATTCAACACCCGGACTATTGGAAAACTCATAAAGAGGACTGGGACCATATTTTCAGTCAAGCAAACATCGATTATCAAGTCGATGTCGGAGTTTCTTCGTTGAATATGAATATAAGTGAATAATACAAGCTTTATAAATGAAAATGAATTTCCTACCGTAAATTGCAGCTATGCCAGGCTATGTAAAGTTTTATTGAAGAGAAACTGGCCCTGTTCCGTACAGAATAGGGAAAGGAATTTAGATGCAACGGTTAATGGATGGAATAGGAGGAAGTATTGTGAAAGAAATAAGATATTCTTGGTTAAGTTATTTATCAATCGGATTAGGTTAAGGTTGTCCTTTCTAAGACGAATTCCATTAAGAAAATCTCAAAAGGATGGAACCAAGTATAAGGTAATCCCTTTAAATACTACATTGGTGAACAGAAAGAGCCTGGGACAAAACTAAAGTGCCACGATGTAAAGAATAACAATAGAAGTGTAGTTTCTTAATACGCTAATGATTTCCGTGCAAGACTACGCTTTCCACGGGTAGCCCGTGAGCCTCCTCAGCTAAGGGGTCTCACATAAGCTTTTTCCCGCAGGAGTCTTCGTCTTGCACTCCAATCAACCGCTGGAAACAGCTAAAATCCAATGTATCGAAATAAATAATAAACCCGAACAAATCCACCTTCCAGGAAACAGATTTGTTCGGGTTTTACTTAGACTAATACACTTTTGTCCAGCCTCTCTTAAATTCTGAAAAATTATTTGAATGGACTCTTTAAGTCAAAGGAAAGGACTTATAGTCGCCCGGGCAAAAGATTAATAATTCCCTACTCAGGATCTTTGGATTTAGACAACTTGTCTTTATCTATTGTACCTGGTGGTTCTTCCAACCATTTATTCTTAATCATTATATCTGCACCGTCTTTTGCATATTGTCCTATTTCCAATGAGAGTCTTTCATAGATAAGAACTAAATCATTTCTCTGACTAGCAGCTGCTGCAGTTGAATAATTACCCACCCCAGAGGCGCTTAAAAAAGTCATAAGAAATAATGTTAACTTATCTGAAAAAGGTGGAGTCGTCTCGTTTGTAATGGATACGTCTGAAGACATAGGAGATTGTAAATTATTATCCAATAATTTTTTTGAAAATATCTCAATATGCTTTTTTGCAATATCGCTTCCTCGCAACATCCATTTTTGGACATCCTGACGAGGCGAGGTTTGAGCAAAACTTATTGCGAGCTTTGTTCCAAGTACATTGGTTTTAATGTTCATAAATAAATATGAAATTTCAATAGCATTTAAAGGACGTTCCTTATTAAAAAAGGAAAAACCAGATAAATAGGATTTATTGTCGACAAAATCGTTTCTAGTTGGATATGCAATATAAGGTGCTTTAACATATAGCCCTTTAAGAAGAGCGGCATCCGTACATGCGTCAAACAATTTTGTTGTCTCATGTAATTGTTCAATTAGATAAGCTCTTATGTCTTTTCGAGAAACCATTGAAATAAATCCGCCATAGGCAATTAACCCTGATTTTGACATAAGGTCTAAAAAAGTTAACATAAATTCATCCGTATATAACCTGGGTGCATTTAAATTAACATCATTTTCAATAGCAAATCCATTAGGTATGAGCAACCCTTCATCTTTAAAAATAAGAGTGATTTTCTCAATATGTGTTTTTGTAAGGGTTCTTGCATATCCAACAAGCGGACGTATTTCTCGATCCTTTGCATGAACATAAAAATATTCTAAGATGCAGTGAGCCATGGTGTCGTTCATATAAGCAGACCAAAGGGTGGCAATTTCAGCCGAAGTTAATTTGATTGATTTGTCTGTTGACATGGTTATCCTCCGTTGGGAAAGGTTATTACTATTCTTTACATATACAAACCATATTATTTGATTTAATTTCACTGCAGACCCTGACCAAGTTGAAAAGCGGCTCCTAAAGAGTGAAAACCGGCTCATAGAACGGATAAGGTGGTGACAATCAAAACTAGCCCGCGGCAACCGCCACGGGCCAGACACTATTTCTTATGTCTTCGTGATCGTAAATCCTCCCCCAAACACATCCCTCACACCATGGACAACCACAAATGCTTTCTCATCAATTTGTTGGATCGTTTTTCTTTAAGAGAAATAACTCTTGTTTATTAATGACAACATACAAAATGCCTTTTGACTCATTTGAATAATGACCCCTTGCATTAATAGCGTGATGAGGGACGGACCTTTGGCGGGTGTTTAGTGTTTGTTGATGACAATGGATAGTTTGTAGTTTACATATTCCGTCAACCTGGTGATGAAGTCATCGAGTTCATGGTGTGATGGGAATTTGCACTCAAGGAGGTAGCAGCCTTCCCCGCTGATTTTATAGTTATGGATGACGTACTTTGGAAACTCCTCCAGAAAAGTGAGGTACGGATCATGATGAAGGCTTTTGGTATAAATATTGATATAGGCATGAACGGAATAACCTGTCTTCCGGTCATTGACCTTGATTGTGTACCCTTCGATGATTCCTTCTTCTTCCAACTTCAATACTCTGGTGGAAGCCGCCTGTCCTGTCAAATGAACTTTGGCTCCCAGCTCTTTCATGGTGATCCGTCCATTTTTGGACAGTTCTTCGAGAATCCTTTTATCCGTGGCATCCAGCATCCCGACCCATCCTTTCACTATTCAAGTCGAATCCGATAAACACTTGATTTCTTCTATGTATCGGTCATCCTCCCTATTTTATACTATAGGTGAAGTCAATAGAAGGAGGAAAGAATGATGAATTTACGACTGATACGAAACGCGACCATGGTGGTGGAGTTCGCTGGAAAGAGATTTCTGATCGATCCTTTCTTCGCTGAAAAAGAATCCATGCCGCCATTCCCGAATACACCTAATCAAGACCGTGCCAACCCGCTCGTGGGTCTTCCCATTGCAGTTGAAGATGTGATAGACGTTGACGCGGTCATTGTGACGCACTTACATCCCGACCATTTCGATGAAGCGGCCATCAATGCTCTTCCTAAGGAAATAAAAGTGTTTGCACAGAACGAAAAGGATGCAGGAACCATCCGGGAGAAAGGCTTTCTGAATGTGGAAGAATTGAGAAAACGACCTTGTTTGAAGGGATCGAACTCATAAAAACGAGCGGTCAACATGGCAGGGGTGAAATCACCCAATTTACAGGAGAAGTGTCAGGGGTTGTTTTTAAGCATCCTGACAAACAAAGCCTATACATCGCAGGTGATTCGGTCTGGTGTGCTGAGGTCGAAGCAGCGATCGACACTCATCAACCCGAAGTGATCATCGTGAATGGAGGTGCAGCACATTTCCTGGAAGGCGGTCCGATTACAATGGCAAGTGAAGATATTCTAGCTGCACATCAGGCAGCCCCCGAAGCAAAAGTCATTGTCGTACACATGGAGTCCCTGAATCATTGTATGTTGTCAAGAGATGAACTGGCTGGAATTCTTAAGGAGAAGAAAATAGAAGGAAACGTCCTTGTACCGGATGATGGAGAGTGGATTGTAGTTTAGAAGTCGGAAAAGCTTAAGGGAGAGGACCCAAGATTGGGAACCATCCCTTAAGTATGCTGCTCTTTTTTATCCCCATTGGAATGAAGGAGCAGAAATGAGTAAGACCATTATCCCGGAATAGCAGGAATATGATTTCTTGTACTTGGCTCGTCATTGATAAAGGTTAGATTGATTGAACCCTTTATTTCTTTGTCTGCATGAGCCTTTACACTAATTTCGGGGAATTGATTCATGATTTCGTTGCTCTCTTCGAAGAGGGTCAGCCCGTTTTGATTAAGTGAATGCACTAACTCTCTTATTCCTCTAGCTTCTATTTCAAAAATGATCACAATCATTTTATTTGAATACATCGTATGATTGGTCACCCAACCTGAACATTTTGATATGCTGCTAACGGCATAATCAATCATTTCATGTCTATTTTCTCTTGTGAATCCTTTTAATCGGATGGTACTTGGCAGCATTCAATCACCTTTTTTCCTTATTTATGCCTATATGAAACCATCATTCTTTTTACCTCTTATCCAAGTAAAGGGAAAACAACTACATGAACGATAATAGTGTCGTTTCCTCCGATTTAAAGAGTAAGAATACAATCCCTGCGTGAGCTGGACCAAGTAAACTAAGCCCGCGGCAACCGCCACGGGCCAGACACAACTTCTTACGTCTTCGGAAACGTAAATCCTTCCCCAAACACATCCCTCACATCATGGACCACAACAAAGGCTTTCTCATCAATTTGCTGGATCGTCTTCTTTAAGAGGAAGAGCTCCTGCTTATTGATCACTACGTACAGGATATCCTTCGATTCCTTCGAATAGTGGCCTTTTGCATTAATGATGGTCACGCCACGGTCCATTTCTTCGCTCACTTTCTCAGCGATGGAGACGGTATGCTCGGAAATGATCGTGACCGCCTTACGTGTATCGAAACCATCAATCAGGTAATCGAGGATCTTCGTACTGATATAGATGGATATTCCCGTGTACATCGTGTTCTCGATCCCTATGACAAACGCCGAACCGAGGACGACAAGGATATCGAACACGAACATCGACGTACTGACAGCCCATCCGAAATGCTGATTCAGCATGCGGGCAATGATGGTGGATCCACCCGTGGTCCCTCCTGAACGCAGCACAAGTCCAAGTCCGAGACCGATGAATACACCGGCGAAGACCGTCCCGAGCATGATGTCGACGGAGTTCCCCATGCCTTCCGTAAAGTGAATGAAGAGGGAGGTAAAGAAAATGGCAAGCATGGTGTACCATGTCACGCGTTTATTTAACACTTTATAACCGATCGCTAAGAGGACTCCGTTCATGACGAAGTTGGTGATGCCGGGAGACCATCCCAATACATAATAGAGAGTCATGGAAATACCGGTCACGCCGCCTTCCCCAAGCTCATTCGGGATGGCGAACAAGTTCACCCCGAGGGCAAAGAATAAGGAGCCAATAATGATCAGTGTGATTTCTTTCGTTGTTGAGTTCATATCATCACCCCGTTCCAGTTGAATACTAGGATACTATATCACACGGGGGATTTTTATGGAAAAAAATATTCAAACACCGTACGATTTTCATAAGGGGTTCCGTTCAGGGAGAGAAAATAGCAAATAGCACTATAAATAGCAGGCTAATTCGCATACGGATTAGACCTGCTTTATTTATTGTTATATCAATGTTTTCATCAAATTCGGGGGTGAATTAGCACTTCAAATAACACCTTAATTAACAAGCGTACAATAATTATTGTACAGCAAAAAAATGGGTGCTAATTAGGGTGCTAAAGGACTTGTCAATTCGCAACCTGTTCTTGCGGAAATGAGACTTTGGTGAGGCATTATGTGATACAATTGTAAATAATGGATATTCCATTAACGGGCAGGTTAATGGAATAAGAGTGGTTATTTATGGTGCGATATTCCAATGTTTAAATATCGCATGCATATTAAAAAGGGGGAATAAGATGTTAGGCTTGCCGAAAGGAGAGGTATTCCTCGTTCCTTGGACAGAGGAATGGAATAAGGAATTTTTACTTGAGAAAGAAAAAATCCAAGATAAAATTGGCGGGTGTATAAAGGATATTCACCATATAGGAAGTACTTCAGTAAAACATTTAAGTGCAAAACCAATTATTGATATAGCCATAGAAATCAAAACTTTTACTGATGGGGAGAATACAGCTTCATTTTTAGAGGAGTTGGGATATTCATATAAAGGTACAAATATTTTGCCTGACAGACATTATTTTAGTAAGGGGGAGCCAAGAACTCATCAAATCCATATGTATCAATGTGGAAATGATTATTTACTTGAACAACTAAAGTTCAGAGATTATCTGAGAAATAATGATGCAGTAAGAATTAAATATGAACAGCTCAAACTTGATTTAGCAAGCTTAAATAAAAGTAACAAACATAAATATGCAGAAGAGAAAACAGCCTTTGTTAAATCAATCTTAGAAAAAATCTAAGAGCTACTTATTCAACAAACGGGGGCTATAACTGAAGATCAATGGGTGATCTCCAGTTATGTCCTTATTCATTATTGGGGCAGGTTAGTGCAACAAGAAATTTGAACAGTGTGGTAAAATTAGGGTATTAAATGTGAAAAAGAAGGTAACTTTATGGAGTTCTTAACTGAAAAATTATTATTTATAGCTTTGTTTATTTTTATCATCCATTCGATAGAAACACTTGCTTATGCAGTAAGGTTATCAGGTGCAAGAGTTAAAATGATAGCGTCTGCATTATCTCTCTTTAACATAATGGTCATTGTTTCAAGACTTGCTAATATGATGCAACAACCATTCACTGGTAGTCTGATCGATACTGCTTCAAAAGAAAATGCTCTGGAATTTGTAGAAACTCAATTTCGAATTCTTATAGGTGCATCAACGGTTGGTACAGTTTTTGGAATAATACTACTTCCTACTTTTATAGCTTTATTTTCAAGAGCAATCATTCATTTGTCACAGGAAAAAGGGTCTGTACCTTCATTAATGAAAAGGATATTTTCTTTCGAATACATAAAGCGTGGCATAACGCATTTTAGTTTACCGAAGTTTTCATACTTACAGGATACTCGAGTTAAGGATATTCCAATAAGACTATTTTTGGTAAATATGATAATAACAGCGATATACACTATCGGTGTATTATCTGCACTATATGCAGCCTTATTAGCTCCTGAAAGAGCTTCTACGGCTATTATGGCATCAGGTTTAATAAATGGGATAGCAACAATACTCTTGGTTATTTTTGTAGACCCGAAAATATCTGTAATAGCAGATGACGTTGTTAATCAAAGAGGAAGTTACAATAAGCTGAAAAATATGTCGTTAATGATGGTAACTTCAAGGTTATTAGGCACAATACTTGCCCAATTGTTTTTTATATGGGGAGCAAAATATATAGCATGGTTTACGAAATTTATTGTGTAATCGTTATTCAATTAAAGGCGGCGTTTGCTGAACAGGCAGCCCCCTGGATTGTTAAAGTAAAGGGAATTTAACACAAAATGGAATTTCCCCACTAAAAGGAGTTGTTTTTTTGATAAAAATAAGCAGACAAGTTATAGCACTTTTAATAATTATCTTTTCAATCTACGGTCTAATATCTAATCGAAACGAACTTCTACCATTTTTGCAGTTGTTTTTCGGGCTACTTATGTTAGTTTATTGTATTGAAACTTTCATTATTGATAGAAAAAGAATTTGGGGCATTGTATTTTTGGGCTGTTCAATTATATCTTTCGCCACCTTTGTCAATAGTTCAGTATTCCATTAAACCAGCTAATAGTTTGTCAACATTTTTCAATGAAAAGTTCAGAATAAACATGTTACACTAAATTTGGGCATACCAAATAGCCTTCCACTATGCTTGTTATGGAAGGTTTTGTATTAAG
>NZ_JBHTGN010000005.1:0-156285 GCF_042666755.1 Rossellomorea sp. GCM10028870
CGTTCGTCCTGAGCCAGGATCAAACTCTCCGATAAAAGTTTGAATAGCTCTTTAAAAATAAATCTAGAATTAACGTTGACGTATTGTCTTGTTTTGTTCAGTTTTCAAGGTTCAATGTGTAAGTGCTCCGTTTGAAGCGACCTTTATAATATATCATTTATCGTTATTATCGTCAAGGTGTTTTTACTATTTTAGAAAAGTTTTTTCTGAAACAATTATGTAATGCCTTTCGGACAACAAATAATATTATACATACTATTGGACGTGTTTGCAAGAGGTAAATCCAAATAAATGAACCATAGGTTGGTTACTCAACCTATGGTTTACTTAATAGGCTCATTTAAGTGGTTTATAAACGATTGTATAATGACGCCCCCTAAATTTCTAAACAAAAACTTCTGATATATAAACCTCTTTTTGCTGAGACAGGTCTAAAAGATCTTCAGTTTTGTTTATTTTTACGATGGGCTTAGTATAAGCACCTGGCTTGGTGTACATCACTTCTCCGTACTGGCCGGTGGAGAGCCTTACTGAGGTACCCGTCCTCAGGTCTCCCAGTAGTTGAAGAAGACTATTGACGACTTTGATATCGAATTTACCGAATAAATCCTCACTGATCATATCCAGAACCTTAAAGACCGGCTGCTTACTTCTATATATTCTTTCTGATGACATGGCATGAAAAACATCGGCGATTCCAACAACCTGGGAGTAAAGATGAATACGGTTATTTTTCTCGGATGACGGGTAGCCTGTACCATCAAATCGTTCATGATGTTGGAAGATCGCCAGTTTTGTCTCCGTTTTTAACAATGGAGTGTCTTTAACCATTTTATATCCGTTGGCTGTATGGAGCTTCACTTCTTTAAATTCACCCTCTGTTAAAGGCTGTTCCTTTGTTAATATGTGTGGACTGACTTTGGCCATTCCACAGTCTGCCAGAATACCTGCTAAAGCCAACTGGTTCACCTGACCTGAATTTAAGCCTAACTTCTTACCCAGGAGCGCGCTTATGATACTCACCGATATGGCATGATGATAGAGATAATCTTTTTTTGTTGAATATTGATGGAGAGAATACACATATGTATGGTTACGTTCAGCCTTTTGAATAACCGGGAGTATTAATTCTCTCACTCTTGCAACATTTACAGCTGTGCCTGATTGCCAGTTCATGAATTCTTTCTTAAATTCCCTGATGGTCATCATATAGAGATCGAAGAAACCGAGTGGCTCATTGATTTCTTCCACCACTATCTCTTTATCAGTAGAGACTGGTGTTCTAAATGGATGTCCATCCGATTTTGTTTTCTCTATTATGAGTTCAGTAATATGAAACGCTTGAAGGATTTTCAAATGTTCTTCTTCAAGTACTGTATTCTTTGGAATAATAGGGGTCGCTGCCATTCCCATAACATCTTCTGCTACGATGCATCCTAATTGTATCTCTCCACGATGTACCTTCAACTATGAACACCTCACTTCTAACCTTTTTCTTCTAGTTTATTTTACCAAATTTAACAGGTTATAGTTATTATTCACAAAAAAAATAAGCCGTTTCCAGTATGAGAGCCTCATTACTGGAAACAGCTTACCCTTCATTTATTCTTCTGTATCATCACTTATGTCTTCAACATCTTCAGAAGATGTTTGGTCTTCGCTGTCCGGTTGTTTAATTCCCTCAGCAGTTTCAACTGGTACTTCCGTTTCTTCTTCATCTTCTTTTTCAACTTTGGCAACTGTTGAAACAAATTCGCTTTCTTGAAGACGGATCAGCTTGACTCCTTGAGTGTTACGACCTGTAGTGGAAATATCATTCACGTCCATACGGATAAGGACACCATGTGCTGTGATGATCATTAAGTCTTCTTCACCTGTAACAGCTTTAACAGAGACCAGCTCTCCGTTACGTTCCGTCACGTTGCATGTTTTTAATCCTTTACCTCCACGTGTTTGAACTCTATATTCACTGGCAGGAGTACGTTTACCGTAACCATTTACGGTTACAACTAACACATCACTCTTCTCTTCCAGGATTTCCATTCCAACAACAATGTCATCGTCACTTAGGTTAATCCCTTTTACCCCGGTAGCTGTTCTTCCCATTGAACGAACATCCGTTTCAGGGAAACGAATGAGCATACCTTTTTTCGTTCCGATGATCATATCTTTTTCACCATCAGTCAGTTTGACGGAAATGAGCTCATCATTTTCTCGAAGATTAATGGCGATCAGACCGTTCGTACGGATATTGGCGAAATCTGATACCGGCGTACGTTTTGAGATACCCTGCTTGGTTGTAAAGAATAAGTACCAGTCGTCCACGAATTCTTCCACTCGAATCATGGCGTTGATCCACTCATCTTTTTCTACCCCAAGGAGGTTGATGATCGGAAGTCCTTTAGCAGTACGGCTGAATTCAGGAATTTCATATCCTTTCGCGCGGTATGCTTTTCCTTTGTTTGTAAAGAATAGAATCGTATCATGGGTTGATGTTGTCAGTAGGTGTTCAACGAAGTCTTCATCATTGGTACCCATTCCCTGGATTCCTCTTCCCCCACGCTTTTGACTGCGATAGGTCGATACAGGCAGGCGCTTGATATATCCGTTATGAGTAAGGGATACGACAATGTTTTCTCTTGGAATTAAGTCTTCATCTTCGATATTCTCAATTCCACCCGCTACGATTTCTGATCTTCTTTCATCATTGAAGCGTTCTTTGATCTCAATAAGCTCTTCACGGATGATTTCAAGAACTTTTTCATCATCTGCCAGGATCGCTTTCAATTCTGCAATCTGCTTCACTAGTTCTTGATACTCGTCTTCAATTTTTTCCCGTTCTAATCCAGTTAAACGTTGAAGTCGCATATCCAGGATCGCTTGAGCCTGCTTGTCAGAAAGGGAGAAATTCTCCATCAATCCTTGTTTCGCAAGTTCTGTTGTTTGAGATCCGCGAATAAGGGCGATAATTTCATCAATATGATCTAAGGCGATTCGTAAGCCTTCTAAGATATGGGCCCTTGCTTCAGCTTTGCGCAATTCGAATTCCGTTCTACGACGAATGACCACGCGTTGATGCTGTAAGTAATGATATAGACACTCTTTTAAATTCAATACCTTAGGCTGCCCATCAACAAGTGCCAGAAGGTTAATACCGAAGCTTGTTTGAAGAGCCGTTTGCTTATATAGATTATTAAGCAAGACATTCGCATTCGCATCTTTTCTTACTTCAATTACGATACGCATACCATTACGGTCCGATTCATCACGTAAATCTGTGATGCCATCAATTTTCTTATCACGAACAAGATCGGCAATCTTCTCGATCAGTCTCGCTTTATTTACTTGATAAGGAATTTGATGAACGATAATCGTTTCTTTCCCGTTGCTTTTTTGTTCAATTTCCACACGGGCACGCATGGTGATGGAACCTTTACCTGTTTCATAGGCGCGACGGATCCCGCTTCTTCCTACAATTAATCCAGCAGTTGGGAAGTCAGGTCCGTAGATGAATTCCATCAGCTCTTGAATCGTAATGTCGGGATCTTTACTTAATGCAAGGATTCCATCGATGACCTCTCCAAGATTATGAGGTGGAATATTCGTTGCCATCCCTACAGCGATACCTGAAGAACCGTTCACTAACAGGTTAGGGAAACGGGCAGGTAATACTTCCGGCTCTCTCTCGGTACCATCATAGTTATCTTTATAATCAATTGTATCTTTATTAATATCACGAATGAGTTCCATAGAGATCTTGGACATACGTGCTTCTGTGTAACGCATGGCCGCAGCTGCGTCTCCATCAACAGAACCAAAGTTACCATGACCGTCTACAAGCATGTAGCGATAGTTGAAATCCTGTGCCATACGCACCATCGTGTCATAAACAGCAGAGTCACCATGGGGGTGATACTTACCGATTACTTCACCGACGATACGGGCTGATTTCTTGTATGCTTTATCTGCCGTCATTCCCAAGTCATTCATCGCATACAAAATACGACGATGTACAGGTTTCAGACCGTCACGGGCATCCGGTAGTGCACGGGAAACGATAACACTCATCGCATAATCCAGGAAAGACGAGCGCATTTCACTACTTATATTAATCTCTTTAACATTCGATCTCGGTGTTTCTGCCATAGTAAAAGGGACCTCCTTTTAAAGAAAGATTTATACCTTTCTCATTCTTTACCTTGTCCGCTATGTAAAAGACAGGATAGCACGCATGTCTATCCTGTTTATTTTATTTTAGATATCCAAATTCTTAACGTAAGCTGCGTTTTCTTCGATGAAGTTACGTCTCGGCTCAACTTTGTCACCCATCAGGATATCAAAGGTTTCGTCAGCCTCAATCGCATCTTGAAGACTTACTTGCAGCAGGGTTCTTGATTCCGGATCCATCGTCGTTTCCCAAAGCTGCTCAGGATTCATTTCTCCAAGACCCTTGTAACGCTGGATTCCAGGTTTAGGTGTCGGGGAGATTTCTGCAAGGATGCGATCCAGTTCTTTATCATTGTAGGCATACTCGATTTTCTTCCCTTGTTGAATTTTGTACAAAGGAGGTTGAGCGATGTAGATGTAGCCTGCTTCAATGATATTTCTCATGTAGCGATAGAAGAACGTTAATAATAGTGTACGAATATGTGCGCCATCAACGTCGGCATCGGTCATGATCACGATTTTATGGTATCTCGCTTTTGCCAGATTGAAGTCTTCGCCAATCCCTGTGCCTAGAGCGGTTATAATCGCACGGACCTCGTTATTTGAGAGGATCTTATCCAAACGTGCCTTTTCTACGTTGATGATTTTACCCCGCAAAGGAAGAATGGCTTGGAAATGACGATCACGGCCTTGTTTAGCAGATCCGCCGGCTGAGTCACCCTCAACCACGTAGATCTCACTGATGCTTGGGTCTTTGGAAGAACAGTCTGCTAATTTACCAGGTAAGCTGGAAATCTCCAGGGCACTCTTACGACGGGTAAGCTCCCTTGCTTTTTTCGCAGCCAGTCGGGCACGTGCAGCCATTAGTCCTTTTTCTACCACTTTTCGTGCGACAACCGGATTTTCAAGTAAGAACGTTTCTAAATGCTCTGAGAAAAGGGAATCCGTAATCGTTCTTGCTTCTGAGTTTCCGAGCTTTGTTTTTGTCTGACCTTCGAATTGAGGATCAGGATGTTTAATCGAGATAATGGCTGTTAATCCTTCACGAACATCTTCCCCTGAAAGATTCGCATCGCTCTCTTTAAACACGTTATTTTTTCGGGCATAGTCGTTAATGACCCTCGTTAAAGCCGTTTTAAATCCGGACTCATGGGTTCCACCTTCGTGAGTGTGGATATTATTGGCAAAGGAATAAAGATTACTTGCGAAACCGTCATTGTATTGAAGGGCGATTTCAACTGTAATTTCGTCTTTCTCGCCTTCGATGTAAATCGGCTCTTCATGGATGACTTCCTTCGAACGGTTAAGGTGCTCAACATAGGACTTGATTCCACCTTCATAATGGTAGTCCCTTCTTTTCCCTTCTCCGCGCTTATCTTCAATACTGATTTGGATCCCTCTGTTTAAGAAAGCCAGTTCGCGAATACGGTTTGCAAGTGTGTCATACTCGTATTCAGTCGTTTCAGTAAAGATTTCAGGATCTGGAGTGAAGTGAATGATCGTTCCCGTTTTATCCGTTTCCCCGATCACCTTAAGATCAAAGCTTGGAACACCTTTTTCGAATTTTTGATAATAGATGTTTCCATCACGATGAACATGAACTTCAAGTTCTGTAGAAAGGGCATTTACAACTGATGCCCCAACTCCGTGTAGACCTCCGGATACTTTATATCCTCCGCCGCCGAACTTACCACCGGCGTGAAGGACCGTCATGATTACCTCAACGGCAGGACGTCCCATTTTTTCGTGAATACCGACAGGGATACCACGTCCATTATCTGTAACAGTGATACTGTTATCCTCTTCGATGATGACTTCGATTTCATTACAGTAACCGGCTAACGCTTCATCGATACTGTTATCAACGATTTCCCACACCAAGTGATGCAGACCTCTTCCGCTTGTTGATCCAATATACATACCAGGTCTTTTCCTGACAGCCTCTAATCCTTCTAAAACCTGAATCTGATTTTCATCATAGGACTGACCTTGTTGAGCTTGTTTTTGTTCCATAGCCATACTGATTCACCTACACTTTCTAACCTTCAGGGCTTTATATTTCTATAATAAATTCTCATAGTTTGAGTATTTCTTTGATCGCTTCTTCAACGTGCTTGATGCCAGTGGTGAAAGATACAACTGATTAGACGTGATAACAAGAGATTTATATGAACCCTTTGCAAGATTACAAAGGTTTTTATCTTTCGTTTTTAAAAAGTGTTGTATTTCTTCTGAAAATTGAACGGTGTCTCGATCAATAATTGCAATGATTTCATCTGTACGTACCATGACATCTTCTCCAACATGTATGTACAAGGTAACACCTCATTTCAGTCTTTTCATTGATCCGGCTTCCACTTCAAAAGTAGTCGCTTCGTTTAAGGTTTGATGATCAATTCCATCCACGTTTGTCGTCGTGACAAAGGTTTGGACTTTTCCCTGGATGGTATTCAATAAATGTGACTGTCGATAATCATCTAATTCTGACAAGACATCATCAAGAAGTAAGATGGGATATTCTTTAATTTCAGAATGAATCAGCTCAATTTCTGCAAGCTTCACAGATAGGGCTGTTGTCCGCTGCTGCCCCTGAGATCCGAATGTTTGAACATCCCGTCCATTCACAATAAATTGAAGATCATCCCGATGTGGGCCGACCAGGGTCACACCGCGATCAATTTCCCGCTCTCGGATACCATCAAATTTCTGCTCATATATATCTACCATTTTTGACCATTCTTGATTATCTGATACATCCAAAGACGGTTTATATACGATTTCTAAGGTTTCTAAGTTCCTTGAAATCCCGGAATGGATCGGTTTTGCCCAACTTTCTAATAGCTGAACGAACTCAAAGCGCTTCTTCGTAATTTTTACAGCCATCTCTATGAACTGTTCCGTCAAGACATCCAGCATGGTCTGGTCTTTTTGTTTTCTCGTTTGCAATTGTTTCAGATAATGGTTCCGTTGCTGTAATATTTTTTGATAAAGGCTGATATCATGTAAATAAACAGGAGAAACCTGACCGATTTCCATATCAATAAAACGACGCCTTACTTGAGGGCTCCCTTTTACTAAATGGAGATCTTCAGGCGCGAACATGACAACATTCATATTGCCGACATATTGACTTAGTTTAGATTGTTCAAGGTGATTACTTTTCGCTTTTTTTCCTTTTTTTGACAGGACAAGCTCCAATGGTAACGCGCCATTATATTTCTGAATCCTACCTTTTATTTTAGCATATTCCTCGTCCCAACGGATTAAATCTTTATCATTTGAAGTCCGGTGGGATTTAGCCATAGCCAGTACATAGATAGACTCCATAATATTGGTCTTCCCTTGAGCATTCTCTCCAAGAATTACGTTCACCTTATTTTCGAAACTCACGTCGATTGATTCGTAATTTCGATAGTTTCTTAATTCTAATTGTTCAATGTACATGGAAATAACACCCTTTATTATTCTCCAGCAACCACAAATACTCCTACTTCCGGAATTTCAATTGTGTCACCAATTGTGAGTTTTCTGCCTCTTCTTTGGTCTTGTTCGCCATTTATGTATACTTCATATTCACTTAAGAACCACTTCGCCATCCCGCCGGACTGAATTACTTCAGCAAGCTTCAGGAATTGTCCCAATGTGATGATTTCTGTTTCAATGGTGATCTCTTTCGCCACTAAAATCACTACTTTCCGTATAAAGTCTCTAATATCTTATTTTACTCTAAATGGAGTTAAGTCACAACTAACGAAAAATCAGCAAGGACTCGCAGAGCAATTTGTCCTTGTTATCATTGGATTTTTCATTGAATAGACGAGAGGAATTCCTTCAATTACCAGATGAAGTGTAGAAAAAGAGCCAATACCTCATGTGAAAGGCATCGGCTCTTGTCTATTCATTAGTACGTTCTAACTGGAAGAATCAACTGAAGGATCGAATCATCATGAAGTGGTTTCAGTACGAACGGTCTCATGGCTCCAGTGAAGTTTACATAAATTTCGGTTCCTTCAATGGCCTTTAACGCATCCATCATATATTTAGCACTAAAGGAGATCTTCAGTTCTTCTCCTTCAATGGACTGGCTTTGCACCTGTTCGATTACTTTCCCGATCTCTGGTGTGTTAGACGAAATCTCAATCATGCCGCCATCCAGAGTTGAAAGTTTCACTACGTTGTTTCTTCCTTCTCTGGCAAGTAATGACGCACGGTCTATCGCTTGTAAAAATTCTTTCGTATTCAGCGTTAGTTCTGTTTTTGTATCTGAAGGAATCAATCGACTTGTGTCAGGGTAATTCCCTTCTAATAATCTTGAGAAGAATAATAAGTGCTTCGCTTTGAATAGCACTTGGTTTTCAGTGATCACGATTTCCACAGGCTCTTCAGTATCATCAAGGATTTTATTCAGCTCGTTTAAGCTTTTCCCTGGAATCACAATATTGTATGAAGCATCATGATTTGTTTCAATTGGCGCTTTTCTCATCGCAAGTCTGTGACTATCTGTTGCAATACAGCTTAGTTCCCCGTTTTCAATCTGACAGTTTACACCTGTCAAGATGGGGCGTGTTTCTGAGGTGGACACTGCAAATACGGTCTGTCTGATCATCGTTTTTAGAAGATCGGTTGAAACTTTAATTCCGTTTCCTTCTTCAATCTGAGGAAGATGTGGGTACTCTTCCGGATCTAAACCGTTTAAATTAAATTCCGCCTGCCCCGAACGAATAACCGTTTGGAAATGATTTTGAACTTCAATTTCCACTGTATCTTTAGGTAATTTCTTAACGATTTCACTAAAGAACTTAGCTTGAAGAACAATTCCTCCAGTTTCCATGATCTCTACAATTTCTGAACCTTCTTCCTCATTCGGAATAAAAGATTCAATTGAAATATCTGAATCACTACCTGTTAATGTTACGCCATCTTCAGTAGCAATGATTTTTATTCCTGTAAGAATGGGAATGGTTGTTCTTGACGTTACTGCTTTCATGACATCTTGGACGCTTTGAACAAGATAGTCCCTTTGAATAACAAATTTCATGATTTATTCCTCCAATTTGCAAATAATTTTATGGACTGAATCATATACTAATAATTTATTTAAAAAATAGTAATAGAAGTAGTAGGGCCTGTTGATATGTGGATAAGTGTGTGGATTCAACGTAAACACAGCCTATCCACATGTGGACAGACTGTGTGCTAGTTTGTCTTAGTTATTCACATTATCCAGTTTTTTTGTGTGTAAGATTAACTCTTCAAAGACTCACGAATTTCTTTCAGTTGCTGCTGAAGAAGAGCATCTGCTCCGAGTAATGTACTGATCTTCTCATGAGCATGAATGACAGTCGTGTGATCCCGACCGCCGAACTCTTCACCGATCTTTGGAAGTGAAGAATCCGTCATTTCCCTGGATAGATACATAGCGATCTGTCGGGGAAACGCAATGGACTTTGTTCGTTTCTTGGCCTTAAAGTCTTCCAGCTTCACATTGAAGTGCTCTCCAACGACACGTTGAATTTCCTGGATGGTGATAACCCGCGGTTTTGAGCTCGGAATGATATCTTTCAAAGCTTCAGCTGCCAGATCAGCGTTAATATCTTTATTTATAAGAGAAGAGTACGCAACAACCCGGATTAAAGCGCCCTCTAACTCACGAATGTTTGAATCGATTTGATTAGCTATATAAAGCATGGCTTCATTTGGAATGTCCAATCCTTCAGCCTTTGCTTTTTTTCGTAAAATCGCAATTCTCGTCTCGAGATCTGGCGGTGTTATGTCTGTAATAAGACCCCATTCGAATCGAGAGCGAAGTCTGTCTTCGAGTGTCGGAATTTCTTTCGGTGGCCGATCACTGGAAATGACAATCTGCTTGCTTTCTTCATGTAAGGTATTAAAAGTATGGAAAAATTCCTCTTGTGTTTGTTCTTTTCCTGCTAAAAATTGAATGTCATCTATTAATAAAACATCAACGCTGCGGTACTTATTGCGGAAATCGACTGCTTTATTGTCTCGAATGGAGTTAATGAATTCGTTCGTGAATTTCTCAGAGGATAGATAAACCACTTTAGCAGCAGGATTATGCTCCAGTACATAATGTCCGATCGCATGCATTAAGTGAGTTTTACCCAGTCCCACTCCACCATAAATAAACAAGGGATTATAGGCTTTTGCAGGTGCTTCAGCCACAGCTAAAGAAGCAGCATGGGCGAAACGGTTGCCCGAACCGATGACAAAGGTGTCGAATGTATATTTAGCGTTCAGCATATTTTGATTGATATCCTGCTGATCATCGTCTTTCATCGATTTCTTTGGCGGTAATTGAATATCAAACTCTTCCGGCTCCTGGTTTTGAGGAATGATGAATTTCACGACCAATTCTTCGCCCGTTATATCATACAAAACCCCGGAGATTAATTGAGAGTAGCGTCCTTCTAACCAATCCCGCGCAAATTCATTTGGAGCTGTAATGACAAGAGTGTCCCCTTGTATGGAATGTGCCTTAGTCGACTTTAACCAAGTGTCAAAGCTCGGTTTGCTTATCTTTTTTTCGATGCTTTCTAAGGCTTTGCTCCAAAGATCCCCGATATTCTCCAATCCTGATCCCTCCTTTTCTCAGTTTGTATAACTTCTGTACAACAATTATGTGCTATAACATCCGTTAACTCTCGATATCTAATAAAAATACAATGCGATGAATGTGGAAAATATATATAATAAGGAAAGAAAATGGTTTTTCGACAATATCCACCACTTGTGGACAACGTTTTACAAACCCTCTGAATAAGTTACCCACATGATATCCACAAATTGTGGATAACCCGATTTCGTAAATAGAGTTATTAAGAGTGAAAACACAATAATCATATCAAAATATCCTAGGGGGTGCAATGCTTTTTAAATTCTATCCACAACCTGGGGACCTTGTGGAATTGTTTTGTCCACAAGCTATGAACTTGTGAAAAAGTTGTCAATATGTGTTGTGGATAATTTAAAACGGTGTCGAATCCTATCCACAGGCAGGTTGAATAGAGAAATTGAAGATGATTTGTAGAAGGAGAAAGATCTAGAAGAAATTTCGTTATTTGAAAAAAGAGATGTTTTATTTTAAATAAAAACTGCAGGCTAAGTAAGTTGATTGGAGCGGAAATCAACCAGTACTCGCTTGTTGGAAACTATCAGCTAAGATTAACGATGATTACTAATGACTTACTTCAGAAAATCTATTAATGCAAGAACAGAAGCAAAAAGAAAAATAATATGAGTGTTGACTTTTTATGGGTACCGTCTTTATAATAGTGAGGAATGTCTTTAACTTTTATAAAGATATCCTTCAGGGAGGTGTCATAGATGAAAAGAACGTTTCAACCAAATAATCGCAAAAGAAAAAAGAACCACGGTTTCCGTGCACGTATGAGCTCTAAAAACGGACGCAATGTTTTAGCTCGTCGTCGTAGCAAAGGAAGAAAAGTATTATCTGCTTAGACCACTGAACTGACTCAGTGGTCTTTTTTTTCCTTTATATCCAAGGGGAAAGACGATTTGGCTCGTTCTTATAGAGAATAAAGAGAAAAATCACTTATAATTTCAAATGAATGAGCCAATAATGTCGAGGATACATCAAGACAAAAATGAAAATTAGGTGTGGTCAATGCGGAAAGATCAGAGAGTGAAGAAAAATAAAGAGTTCCAGGAGATATTTAAAAAAGGAACATCCTTTGCAAATCGGCAATTCGTTTTATATCTATTGAAGAAAGAAGAGCCTCAACCGTTTCGAATCGGGATCTCGGTAAGTAAGAAAATCGGGAACGCAGTTTGTCGAAACCAAATAAAGCGATATGTCAGGCAGGCTTTCTTAGAGTTACAAGAAGACGTACAAGATCAGTACGATTATTTAATCATCGCCAGAAAACCGGCGGCCGAAATGAATTTTCATGAGGTGAAGGGCAGCCTCACCCATGTGCTAAAAAGAGGAAAAGTGTTGAAAAGATCCTCTAATGGCAAACATGATAGAAAGAAGTCATAACATTTTACGATATTGACAGGTTTCGTCATCACAATCCTATGAAAAGATGTTACAATACGAGAGATTGTACTTTTTAAGTACGGGAGACCTGTTTTACATTTTACTTGAAAGATATTAGTTGGGAGGAAAATAAGGGTGAAAAAGAGAATTATAGCCCTGATGGGAATCATTGGGCTAATGGCTATACTATCAGGTTGTACGGAATACAATCAGCCTATCACACCTGAGAGTAGCGGAATATGGAATGAATACATTGTCTATCCTTTATCACAATTAATTACTATGGTAGCTGAGTTCATGAGCGGTTCTTATGGACTGGCCATTGTCATTGTTACATTGATTATTCGTTTAGCGATTCTGCCATTAATGATTAAACAAACGAAAAATTCAAAAGCCATGCAGGCTTTACAACCAGAAATGAAAAAGCTGCGTGAAAAATATAGCTCTAAAGATGCACAGACACAACAAAAACTTCAACAAGAAACGATGGCTTTATTCCAAAGTCATGGGGTAAATCCGCTGGCGGGTTGTTTCCCATTAATTGTTCAGATGCCGATTTTAATTGGGTTCTACCATGCGATCGTAAGAACAGAAGAAATTAAAGCTCATAATTTCTTGTGGTTCGATCTGGGTAACCCGGATCCTTACTATATTTTACCTTTAGTTGCAGGTGTTACGACGTTTATCCAACAGAAATTAATGATGGCGGGTACAGCGAATCAAAATCCGCAAATGGCGATGATGCTCTATATCATGCCAGTCATGATCATCATTTTTGCGATTAACTTCCCTGCAGCTCTATCCCTTTACTGGGTAGTTGGAAATCTATTTATGATCGTTCAAACGTACTTTATTAAAGGACCTGAAATTAAAGAAGCGCAAACCGCTAAAGCTGGTGGGAATTCGGGAGGAAAGAAAAAGTGAGAGAAGTAGAAGCGACTGGTCAAACGGTGGAAGAAGCCATTGAATCAGCCTTGTCTCAACTGAATATCACCCAAGAAGAAGCAGAAATTGACGTCATTGATCAAGGTAAAAAAAGTTTGTTCGGATTGTTTGGAGGAAGACCGGCAGTCGTTCAAGTCAAAAAAGCGATTGATCCGGTAAATGAAGCGAAAGATTTTCTTTTGTCTGTTGCACATGAAATGGGAGTTAATGCTACCATTGATGTGAAAAGAGATGGAAGAGATGTGGAGTTCAACATATCCGGTGAAAAAATGGCTCTCTTAATAGGAAAAAGAGGACAAACGTTGAATGCTCTTCAACATTTAACTCAACTAATTGCAAATAGGGTTTCCGATCAGTTCATCACCATCCTTTTAGATGCAGAGAACTATCGAGAAAGACGTAAGCAAACGTTAACAAACCTGGCTGAACGTTTAGCAGAGAAAGCGTTGCGCACAAATCGTTCAGTTTCATTAGAACCTATGCCTTCCTATGAACGAAAAGTGATCCATACAGCATTAGTCGATTCGACGACTGTTGATACACACTCAGAAGGTAGAGAACCAAATCGCTATATAGTGATTGCTCCAAAATAATAAAAGACGATTCCTTTCGGGGGATCGTTTTTTTTTTTGCTCATTTCGAAAACTTTATTGCTTTTTTACAGAGAAATGAGTCGTTTATTTCTCCTGCAGGACACTTCCTATGCAAGCTAACCCCTTTAATGTTCTTCCCCCGTTGTCGCGTCACAACTCTGTGGATTCTTATTTTCATCCCGGTTTATTGTTATTCACATGTGGATAAGTTAAAATAATAGAGATGAAGTATTGGATATGTGGATAACATTATTTGGTGGTTATTAGTTGGTTTCCTTTCTTTAGTATTAAATAGGATTGTGATATTCTAATAATTTGGGGAAACTTTGCTCAATACTAAAATTTTTTATATAAATAGACTCAGTTATAAGAGAGGTGAATACGATGGAGTTTGATACAATCGCCGCAATTTCCACTCCAATGGGAGAAGGAGCCATTGCTATTGTGCGTTTAAGCGGTGATCAAGCCTTCGATATCGGTGATAAGATCTTTAAGGGAATGAAGGGAAGCTCGATGAATGAATTTGCTTCGCATACCATTCATTATGGACATATTATCGATCCGGACACAGAGCAAGTGGTGGAAGAAGTCATGGTTTCTGTGATGAGAGGTCCCAAGACATTTACCCGTGAAGATATTATAGAAATCAACTGCCACGGGGGACTCGTGTCGGTTAATAAAGTATTGCAGCTCGTATTGAAAAATGGGGCCCGCCTTGCAGAGCCGGGTGAATTTACAAAACGGGCATTCTTGAACGGAAGAATCGACCTTTCCCAGGCAGAAGCGGTCATGGATCTGATACGGGCAAAAACCGATCGGGCGATGAATGTGGCACTGAATCAAATGGAAGGCCGACTTTCCAATTTGATTCGAAAGCTTCGTCAGGAAATTCTTGAAACACTGGCCCATGTAGAAGTGAATATCGATTATCCGGAATACGATGATGTGGAAGAAATGACGCATAATGTACTGTTGGAGAAATCGAAGCATGTCCGGGATGAAATTGACCGTCTTGTACGAACATCAGAACAGGGGAAAATTCTTAGAGAAGGTCTTTCCACCGTTATTATTGGCCGACCAAATGTAGGAAAGTCATCTTTATTAAACAGCCTTGTTCATGAAAACAAGGCGATCGTAACCGATATCCCTGGAACAACACGGGATGTGATTGAAGAATACGTGAATGTACGCGGTGTTCCGTTACGTCTGGTCGATACGGCCGGGATTCGTGAAACAGAGGACATTGTCGAGCGAATCGGTGTGGAACGTTCACGACAAGTATTGAAAGAAGCGGATTTAATTTTACTTGTGCTCAACTATGCGGATGAATTAACTCCTGAGGATGAACAGCTTTTCGAAGCGGTTAGAGGAATGGACGTTATTGTCATCGTGAACAAAACGGATCTGCCTCAGAAAATTGATATAGATAAAGTAAGAAAACTAGCGGAAAATCATCAGCTAGTCACAACGGCTTTACTTGAAGAGCAAGGAATCGATGAGCTGGAAGAAGCGATTTCATCTTTATTCTTTGCAGGGTCCATTGAAGCGGGGGATATGACGTATGTGTCCAATAGCCGTCATATTGCTTTACTCAATCAAGCATCCCTTGCGATTAATGAAGCAATCGATAGCGTAGAAATGGGAACTCCCATCGATATCGCTCAAATAGACTTAACCAGAACGTGGGAGCTTTTAGGTGAAATCATTGGAGATAGCGTTCATGAAAGTTTGATTGACCAGCTGTTTTCACAATTCTGCTTAGGGAAATAAACATTATTAAAAGGTGGACGCATACCAGTTGCGATCCTACAAGGAGGAAAAATAAAACCATGCAATATGACGCAGGGCAATATGATGTCATTGTCATTGGTGCTGGCCATGCCGGAGTAGAAGCAGGACTTGCTTCCGCCCGTATGGGAGCTAAAACGTTAATGGTCACCATTAACTTAGATATGGTCGCCTTTATGCCATGTAATCCATCCGTTGGTGGTCCGGCAAAAGGGATCGTTGTAAGAGAGATTGACGCTCTGGGTGGAGAAATGGGGCGTAATATAGATAAAACACATATTCAGATGAGAATGTTGAACACAGGAAAAGGACCAGCTGTCCGGGCATTACGAGCTCAGGCCGATAAATTCCTTTATCAACATGAAATGAAACGCACAATCGAAAATGAACCGAACATGACCTTGATGCAAGGAATGGTCGAGGAATTAATCGTAGAAGATGGTGAATGTAAAGGTGTTGTTACGATGACGGGTGCCGCCTACCGTGCGAAAACTGTCGTCATTACTACGGGTACATTCCTCCGCGGAGAAATTATTTTAGGAGATCTGAAATATTCAAGCGGACCTAATAATCAGCAGCCTTCTATTAGATTGTCTGATCACTTACATGAATTGGGCTTCGACACCGTTCGTTTTAAAACAGGAACGCCACCACGAGTGAATAGTTCGACTATCGATTATTCGAAAACAGAAATTCAACCGGGTGATGATGTTCCGCGTGCGTTCAGCTATGAAACGACGAAATATATCACTGATCAACTTCCATGTTGGCTCACATATACGAACGAACAGACTCATCAATTGATTGACGACAATCTCCATCGTTCTCCAATGTACTCTGGGATGATCAAAGGAACCGGACCACGTTACTGTCCTTCCATTGAAGATAAAGTCGTCCGTTTCCATGATAAACCGCGTCATCAGATTTTCTTGGAGCCGGAAGGAAGAAACACACAAGAAGTGTATGTTCAAGGATTATCAACGAGCTTACCTGAAGACGTACAGCAAAAGATTCTTCAAACCATCCCGGGTCTTGAGGAAGTACAAATGATGCGTGCCGGGTATGCCATCGAGTATGATTCCATCGTGCCTACACAATTATGGCCGACCCTTGAAACGAAAAAAATTAAAAATCTTTATACAGCGGGACAAATCAATGGAACGTCCGGATATGAAGAAGCAGCTGGACAAGGTTTGATGGCGGGGATCAATGCTGCGTGCCGTGCCCTGGATAAAGAAGAAGTCATCTTAAGCCGCTCTGATGCTTATATCGGGGTTCTCATTGATGACCTCGTGACCAAAGGTACCAACGAACCTTATCGTCTATTGACTTCCCGTGCTGAATATCGCCTGTTGCTGCGTCATGACAATGCCGATCTTCGTCTTACGGATATCGGTCATAAAATAGGATTGATTTCCGATGACCGATACGAACGGTTTACAGCTAAAAAAGAAGCGATCTTTTCAGAGAAAAAACGCCTGGAAGGAATCCGCATCAAGCCTACTGACGAAACACAGGCCGTTATCCGTGAATCGGGCGGCAGTGAGCTGAAAGACGGCATATTAGCAGCGGATCTTCTGAAGCGCCCTGAAATGAACTATAGTCATATTAAATCACTCGTTCCAAGTGAAATCGAGCTTGATCCCGACGTAGAGGAACAAGTGGAAATTCAAGTGAAATACGAGGGCTATATTGAAAAATCTCTTCAACAGGTCGATAAAATGAAGAAGATGGAAAATAAACGAATTCCTGAGAACATTGATTACAGTGCGATCAGCGGTTTAGCTTCTGAAGCGAGACAGAAATTAATCGAGGTTCAGCCCCTTTCTCTGGCACAGGCTTCCCGGATTTCAGGAGTGAATCCTGCAGACATCTCTATTTTACTCGTCTATATCGAGCAAGGGAAAATTGCAAAAGTATCCGGTGATCAATAGAGGTAAAGGAAGGATAATTTCATGAATGTAAATGAATTTCAATCAATGCTTGAGGAGAAGGGGATCCCCCTTTCTTCTCAGCAATTAAATCAGTTTGAGCGCTATTATGAATTGTTGGTTGAATGGAATGAAAAAATGAACCTGACGGCCATCACGGAAAAGGAAGATGTGTATTTAAAGCATTTTTACGATTCGATCAGCGCAGCTTTTTATGTTGATTTCTCGCAGGTGACAACCCTTTGTGATGTTGGGGCAGGAGCTGGTTTTCCGAGTATCCCTCTTAAAATATGCTTCCCGCACTTACATATCTCAATTGTTGATTCCTTGAACAAGCGGATTACGTTCTTAAACCATTTGTCAGATGAGTTAGGGCTTGAAAACACGAATTTCTATCATGATCGTGCTGAGACCTTCGGTAAAAACAAGGCTCATCGTGAAAAGTATGATATGGTTACAGCAAGGGCCGTAGCCAGAATGTCTGTTTTAAGTGAATTATGTTTGCCTCTTGTTAAAAAGGGCGGTTTCTTTGTAGCCATGAAGGCTTCAAACGTAAATGAGGAGCTATCCAATGCAAAGAAAGCAATCGGCATGCTGGGCGGACAAACCGATAAAATGTATTCATTCATTCTTCCGGAAGAGGAAAGTGAACGTAATATCGTGAAGATCGACAAAGTGAAGGAAACGCCTAACAAATATCCCAGAAAACCTGGGACACCAAATAAATTACCGTTAGAATAGTATGAACAGTTCTCCTGCCTTCATGGTAACACTGAACCTGAGCTTGGATGATCTAAAGCATAGGCAGGAACTCGTCATATTTTAGAGAATATTATTAAAGGGAGTTTCTTAAAGGTGGTGTAGGAAGATGAAGCATCCTTTCTCTCGTTTTTTTGGCCTAGGTGAAAAGGAGCAAGATGTTGAATCTGAAGAATCAAATGTAGTGGAAGAAGATCGAGATGAAGTGAAAAAGATACCCGTCTCACAAATCATCCCTAATCGCTTTCAACCACGAACTGTGTTTAATGATGAAAAGATAGAAGAGTTATCCAGAACGATTCACACTCATGGTATTATCCAGCCGATTGTGGTTAGACAATACGATGATGAACAGTTTGAAATCATTGCAGGTGAACGTCGATATAGAGCCGTTCAAAAGCTTGGCTGGGAAACTGTACCGGCAATTGTAAAGAATCTTAATGATACAGAAACAGCATCTGTTGCATTAATTGAAAATTTACAAAGAGAAGAGCTCTCTCCTATAGAAGAAGCAATCGCTTATGGAAAACTGTTGGAGTTACATGATCTGACTCAAGAAGCCCTTGCTCAACGCTTAGGAAAAGGACAATCGACTGTGGCGAACAAGCTTCGTCTCCTAAAGCTTCCAGAAGAAATTCAATCAGCCTTATTAGATAAAAAGATTACAGAACGTCATGCCAGGGCTTTAATCCCATTGAAGAATTATGAAAAGCAGATCCAGCTTCTTCAAGAAATCATTGAAAAAAGCTTAAATGTCAAACAAACCGAAGACCGGGTTGTGAAAATGCAAGAAGGAACGACTCAAAAGCCAAAACCTAAACGTAAAGCTTTCAGTAAGGACATGAGAATTGCTGTGAATACGATTCGTCAATCTCTTTCCATGGTATCAGACAGCGGAATCAATCTGGACTCTGAAGAAGAAGAACATGAGGAATTCTATCAGTTCACTATTCGTATTCCTAAAAAAAAATAGATTCGTAGTCTAAAAGTGAGAAACATATCGGATTGGTTTCTCACTTTTTTGTTTGGTTCTTTTTGCAAAGTGTTCATAAATATGTAATCTTCCAGAGTCTAGTTCTGTCGATTCAGAGCAAATACTGTCGTTTCGTGAACTATGGACTATTCACGTTTTCCTATTTTTAGAAACACTGTACTTTTTGAAAAATTGACAGACAATTAACGAGGAATTTTGATAGAATAGAAGAATACTGTGAAAAAATTTAGTCAATCTTAGGAAGTCAAAAGGTAGGTGACAACCTTGGGCAGAATAGTAGCCGTTACAAACCAAAAAGGTGGAGTGGGAAAGACCACAACATCCGTCAATTTGGGGGCTTGTTTAGCTTATATAGGGAAAAAGGTTTTACTGGTGGATATAGATCCTCAAGGAAACGGCACTAGTGGTGTCGGTGTTGAAAAAGGGGATGTCCAGCAATGTATATACGATGTGCTGGTGGATGATGTAGATGTCAGAGAAACCATTAAACAATCAAAAGTAGAGAATCTATCCATTGTACCTGCAACCATTTCATTGGCTGGAGCAGAAATTGAACTTGTTCCAACCATCTCCCGTGAAGTGCGTTTAAAGAAAGCGTTAGAGAAAGTGAAAGACGAATTTGATTATATTATCATTGATTGTCCTCCTTCATTAGGACTATTAACAATCAATGCTTTAACAGCCTCTGATGCCGTCATTATCCCGGTACAGTGCGAGTATTACGCTCTGGAAGGATTAAGTCAGCTATTAAGTACAGTTCGTTTAGTGCAGAAGCACCTGAATCATGATCTCATGATTGATGGTGTGTTGTTAACGATGCTGGATGCAAGAACCAATCTGGGGATCCAGGTGATTGAAGAAGTGAAAAAATATTTTCAAGATAAAGTGTATCGCACAATTATTCCACGTAACGTTCGTTTAAGTGAAGCGCCCAGTCATGGTGAACCGATTATCATCTATGATGCTAAATCCAGGGGAGCAGAAGTTTATTTAGAACTAGCAAAGGAAGTGGTGGCGAATGGCTAAAGGTTTAGGAAAGGGCATCAATGCTCTCTTTACCAATATCCAAACAACTCAAAATGAAGAGTCCGTACAAGAAGTGAGTCTGAAAGAAATTCGGCCGAATCCATATCAGCCACGAAAAATCTTTGAGCCACAAGCAATAGAAGAATTAAAAGATTCGATCTTAGAACACGGTATCCTCCAACCGATCATTGTGCGTAAAACAATCAAAGGGTATGAAATTGTCGTAGGGGAACGTCGTTATCGTGCAGCAAAAGCGGCTAAATTAGAATCGGTTCCTGTCGTGGTCCGGGAATTGAATGATCAACAAATGATGGAGCTGGCCGTTTTAGAAAACCTTCAACGGGAAGATCTGACACCGATCGAAGAAGGTGCAGCTTATCAAATGCTCATGGATAAGTTAAAACTTACTCAAGAGGAATTAGCTAAGAGATTGGGAAAGAGCAGACCTCATATTGCCAATCATATTCGCTTGCTGTCCCTCCCTGCCCCTATCCAAGAACTAATTTCAGAAGGTAAGTTAACGATGGGCCACGGTCGTGCACTCCTTGGGTTGAAAAATAAGAAGAATCTATCAACGGTTGTGAATCGTATCCTTAAAGAATCATTAAACGTTCGCCAATTAGAAAAAATCATTCAAGAGCTGAATGAGAATGTTCCACGTGAAACAAAAAAGACAGAACGTAAAGATGTCTTTATTCAGGAGCAGGAATCCCTTCTACGCGAACGCTTCGGTACAACGGTCACAATTAAACAATCAAAGAAAAAAGGGAAAATCGAATTGGAATTTTTCTCGAAAGAAGATCTGGATCGTATCTTAGAGTTATTGCAGTAAAATGAATGTGAAAGGGACTGACTTAAATGGTGTTTCACGTACCATTTAAGCCAGTCCTCTTCCATATGGTACATAGAAAATACTATTCTTCGGGAAATAATCATAAGGGGAAACGTCATGGTACTTTTAGGAACGTTAGTAAATGGAATATGTATTATCATCGGTACTCTCCTTGGTAAAGTCCTTCACCGCATACCAGAAGATATGAAGGGAACCGTCATGAAGGCGATTGGTTTAGCCGTAATCGTCCTGGGATTACAGATGGGGTTGAAAAGTGAAAACTTCCTCATTGTCATCATCAGCTTGGCTCTCGGTGCTGCCTGGGGAGAATGGATGAATCTGGAGGACAAGCTTAACTCATTGGGAAACTGGTTGGAAAAGAAGCTTGGCAGTAATAAAGAAACATCCATATCTCAAGGGTTTGTTACAGCTACCCTGATTTTTGTCATTGGTGCAATGGCCGTCATTGGTGCATTGGATAGCGGTATCAGGGGAGATCATGACGTGCTTTTGACGAAGTCGATCATTGATGGTTTTACGTCTCTGATCCTCACGACGACATTAGGGATCGGTGTGATGTTTTCTGCAATTCCAGTCGTCCTTTATCAAGGATTCATTGCTTTGTTTGCGACTCAGATTCATCAGTGGGTACCTCAGGAACTGATGGACGCCTATATTGTTGAAATGACATCGGCAGGCGGCATTATGATCTTCGCTATTGGATTGAATCTTATTGGAGTCACGAAAATCAGAGTCGCGAATTTACTTCCCGGCATCATTGTGGTGGGGATGGTCGTTGGGATCATACATGCTTACCAGCTTTATATGTAAAGGGCGAAAATAAAGAAGGGAGATGACTCAGAACGTGTCTGTATCATCTCCCTTCTTTATTGCTGCAATTCTTCCCGCCATTTTTCAATACTGACGGCATTTCTGCGTTCCACGGAATGACCTGCTAACACAATGGCTTCAGCAATGGTCTTAGCCATTTTCATAACAAGGTTTAAACGTGTATTTTGTAAAACGAAAAACTCCATGAATCCACTGACATTTACGATTCCTGTCAGGTGAATTTCACCTACTTCAGGCAGCTCTTTATTAACACCCGCTCCAGGCTTTAAAGGTCCTTCGCTTAATTGGATGGCCCCTACGCTTTTTAACCGTCCAAGGCACGCATCCACACCGATGATAAATGGATTTATATGCTCAGAGGCTATTTGACTCAGTTTCTCTTCCAGGTTCACAGCATGAATCGGATCATCCAACGTACCATAAACATGGAAAGGCTTAACGTTTTGTTCTTCTATTAATGACCCAACTAAAGGACCTAACGAGTCCCCCGTTGAACGATCAGTGCCGATACATACAAACACAATGGGTCTTGTACGATAGTAAGTGGGAAGCAACGACGACAATTGAACGGAAAGATCCTGTGCCGCACGTTCTTCCTGATGAAGGACTCTAAAGGGTTCAGGTTTTCGTTCAAATAGTCCTTTTTTTAGATTCATCGCTTCCACTCCTTTTGGTATGTGTAAGAGGTATATTTTCCGGGGTTCAACTTTATCGGGCCTAACCACCAGAATCATAATTTCTAAGTATTATCAGTATACGGACGATTTCTTTTTTTCATACATAAGATGGATGGTTTTTTCATAAAATAAAAATTTTCTAGAAACTATTTTAATATGAGGTTATATCTACACAAGGAGAGGGAAACTTGATAAAATAAGGAATACTTCTTATTGAATGATAAGTGGAGGTTCGATATATGTCTGGAACTAAAACAGAAGTCGAAGAAACAGTCGATAAAATTAAAGAAAATGAAGCTGTAAATAAACTCATAGATAATGAGTTATGGATTTCTCTCGGTTCTGGTGCAATAAAGATTGCAGCCATTATGGTAATTACCTATATTGCTTTAAGGTTGGGAAGGTCAGCGATTCGAAACGTGTTTAAGGTTCGGTCACGCTCACCACTTAAATTCACCGAACGCCGTGAAGCCACTCTATTAAAGCTACTGGAGAATGTATTGACCTATGTGATTTATTTCATCAGTCTGATGACGATCTTGTCGACTCTTGAAATCGATGTGAAAGGACTCATCGCTGGTGCAGGAATCGTCGGTCTGGCCGTCGGTTTCGGTGCACAAAATCTGGTTCGTGATATCATCACCGGTTTCTTTATTATCTTTGAAGATCAATTTTCAGTTGGTGACTATGTCCGTATTGGTTCTGCAGAAGGAACTGTTGAAGAAATCGGCCTTCGTACGACAAAAATCAAAAGCTGGACCGGGGAATTGCACATCTTCCCCAATGGTAATATAACGGAAGTAACGAACTTCTCCATTCACAACAGCATTGCTGTTGTGGATGTCAGTATTGCGTATGAAGAAAATATAGAAGAAGCGGAGAAAGTGATGCAGGAACTACTCCTGACTCTACCTCAAAAATACGAAGATCTTGTTAATCCACCGGAGTTGTTAGGTGTTCAAACTCTTGGAGCTTCAGATGTTGTCGTGCGAATCGTTGCTGAAACGGTTCCAATGAGACATTGGTATATGGCGAGAATGATTCGTAAAGAGGTCAAATTATGCCTGGATGAGCATGGTATTGAAATTCCATTCCCTCGCATGGTGATGTATTCACGTCACGATCAGGATGACATCCAACCTCGTGAAGAAAAACAAAGAAAACTTGAAAGCGAATGAGGAGGAAAAGCCAGTGGAGCCAAAAACATTCACTCTAAATGACATTGTAGAAATGAAAAAACCTCATCCTTGTGGTACAAATCGCTGGAAAGTGATCCGGATGGGAATGGATATCCGCATAAAATGTGTAGGATGCGGTCACAGTGTCATGATCCCCAGAAAAGATTTTGCGAAAAAAATGAAAAAAGTCATCAGTAGCGGCACAGAAGAATAAGTATTCTTTTTTTACCCATAATCCTTTTGACCTAATCCAGCCTATATTCAAATTAGCCGGCTCAAGAGCATTCCATCGTTTTTTTACGATGGAATGCTCTTTTTATATCGCTCTTTTCGCAAAAATTGTTTACTTTTTAACATAAGTTCTGCCACGAACGGGGTCTCGGCACGTCCGTACTTCCACAAGAGTCTACGCAGTTCCCCTCACCATCTTCACGAGAGTTTTCGTGACAGAGCTACAAGGTGTCCCAAAACAAACTAACTAGAAAAAAGAATTCTTTTATCAAATGGAAAGAGGTTGTTGGCTTTTATTGATTTCTATTAAGGATACATGCTTAGAAAGTTGATTCTCGCTGCAGGATGCTCGACTCCTGCGGGAATAGCTGGACAGTCCGAAAAGCGGAGGCGGCTTGCTCAGCCCCGACAAGCATAAGATGAATGGGCCGGGAAGGCGTACTTTGCCTTCATGGACCATTTAGCTTATGACCTCGAGGGGCTAGCCGCTGGAGCTGGACCGGTGAGACCCCGGAGGCTCACCGCGAGCCCCGCGGAAAGCGAGCATCCTGGAGCGGAAATCAACTATTACTTTCTTCTCTACAATAGCAACAAACTTCATGAAAAGAGTCTTTTATATATTCAGGTTGTGAGTATATATACAGCCCTTTAACTAAAAGAACACCAGAAGCTTCACTTGTCTTTTCCCTCTATTATCTCTATAATTGTGAAAGGTTCGACCGTTTACTTGTTTTTCGATCTTACAGGATATTTTAAATAGATAAGAATATAATGAGGAGTGACAAAGATGGCTTTAACAGCTGGTATTGTTGGATTACCAAACGTAGGTAAGTCAACTCTTTTTAACGCAATTACAAAAGCAGGTGCAGAATCTGCCAACTATCCTTTCTGTACAATTGATCCTAACGTGGGAATCGTAGAGGTTCCCGATCACCGTTTAGATAAATTAACAGAGCTTGTAGAACCGAAGAAGACAGTTCCTACTGCCTTTGAATTCACGGATATTGCCGGGATTGTAAAAGGAGCGAGTAAAGGAGAAGGGTTAGGAAATAAATTCTTATCTCACATTCGCCAAGTAGATGCGATTTGTCAGGTTGTACGTTGTTTTGCGGATGATAATATTACCCACGTTTCCGGGAAAGTCGATCCGATTGCCGATATTGAAGTCATCAACCTGGAGTTAATCTTAGCTGACCTTGAAACGGTAGATAAGCGTCTTGCAAGAGTTCAGAAAATGGCGAAGCAAAAAGACAAAGAAGCAGTATTTGAGCATGACATCCTTGTAAAAATCAAAGATGCCCTCGAAGCTGAGCAACCGGCTCGTACAGTTGAGTTCTCAGATGAGCAAATGAAGCTTGTAAAACAGCTTCACCTTCTGACTTCAAAGCCTGTTCTTTATGTAGCAAACGTAAGTGAAGATGAAATTGCCGATCCTTCTGACAACGAATATGTTCAGAAAGTACGTGAATTTGCGAAAGAAGATAACGCAGAAGTGATCGTGGTTTGTGCAAAGATCGAATCTGAAATCGCCGAGCTTGATGATGAAGAAAAGGCGATGTTCCTACAAGAATTAGGAATTGAAGAGTCTGGTTTAGATCAGCTTATCCGTGCAACTTATTCTCTATTGGGACTGGCTACTTACTTCACAGCCGGCGTTCAAGAGGTTCGTGCCTGGACTTTCCGTGAAGGAATGAAAGCTCCTCAATGTGCCGGTGTCATCCACACCGACTTCGAAAGAGGATTCATCCGCGCTGAAACGGTATCTTATGATGATTTAGTTGCTGCCGGAACAATGGGTGCTGCCCGTGAAGCAGGAAAAGTCCGCCTCGAAGGTAAAGAATACCTCGTAAAAGACGGAGATATTATTCACTTCCGTTTTAATGTGTAAGTTTATCTGAAAATTTCTTTTGTAATGTCACTATTGTAGCCAAAATAGTGTTGACAGTTGATTGGAGTCGAGTGCTTGGAGCGGAAATCAACCAGCACTCACTATTCTATTAGCAATAAAATTTACTCGAAAAAAGACTAGAATCCAAATTCTAGTCTTTTTTTTACGTCTTATTGCAATAATAGAAGTCTTATGCTATAATTTTATTTCGTGAGTAATGAACGCATTGCTCCTTGTTCTTTCATAAAGAAAGGACCGCATAGACCACGAGGAGGTGACATTCAGATGAGAAAGTACGAAGTTATGTACATTGTCCGCCCAAACATTGACGACGAGTCAAAGAAAGCAGTAGTTGAGCGTTTCGATAACGTTTTAACAACTAACGGCGCGGAAATCATCGAGTCAAAAGATTGGGGTAAACGTCGTTTAGCGTATGAAATCAACGATTTTCGTGATGGTTTCTATCAACTAGTTAAGATGAGCGCTACTTCTGATGCAGTTAACGAATTCGATCGTTTAGCTAAAATCAGCGATGATATTATCCGTCATATCGTTGTTAAAGAAGAAGAATAATCCGTACGTTTTTTAAGATATACACTTCTATCATCTGTTTCACGTGAAACAGTAAACTAGAAGGAAGGGGTTGATTCTGATGATGAACCGAGTTGTATTAGTAGGGCGTTTAACCAAAGACCCTGAATTAAAATATACTCCAAGTGGAGTGGCTGTAGCTTCGTTTACACTGGCTGTCAATCGTAGTTTTACGAATCAATCAGGAGAACGGGAAGCAGATTTTATTAACTGTGTTGTATGGCGTCGCCCTGCAGAGAATGTAGCAAACTTTCTTAAAAAAGGCAGCTTAGCTGGCGTTGACGGTCGTATTCAAACACGTAATTTCGAAGGACAGGATGGACGTCGTGTGTTTATGACGGAAGTTGTAGCAGAAAGCGTTCAGTTCTTAGAACCGCGTAGTGCGAATCAAGGCGATCGTGGAGGAAGTCCGGGCTATTCGGGTGGAGGTCAACGTGACCAAGGAAATCCGTATAGTCAGAATCAGAATCAACAACGCAACAACAATAATAACAACAACTATACACGTGTAGATGAGGATCCATTTGCAAATGACGGTCAGCCGATCGACATTTCCGATGATGATCTGCCATTCTAAACGAACGATAATAAATCCAATCAAGATAGGAGGCGAAACAAATGGCAGGAGGACGTAGAGGTGGACGTAGACGTCGTAAGGTGTGCTACTTCACAGCAAACGGAATTACACATATCGATTTCAAAGATGTAGATCTTCTTAAGAAATTCGTATCTGAACGTGGAAAGATTCTTCCACGTCGTGTAACTGGAACGAACGCTAAGTACCAACGTAAGTTGACTCGTGCGATCAAACGCGCTCGTACAATGGCATTACTTCCATACGTTACTGGTGAATAATATCATCGGCTAAAGCAGCAGAGACTTGTCTCTGCTGCTTTTTTATTTGTTTTTGAATAAAGCCCTATATAAAGGAACGATAACACTCCCTCTTCTTTCTAGTATCCACCACTACTAAACACCCTCTTTTTGTTTCCCTTAATTCCCCTATCACTATAAAGAAATGGTGAAAAATGTCGATGAATAAGAGTATGTATAGATAGTTTTTTGGTAGTAAGAGGGGGAATTCATGTGAAAAAGAAAAAGACAAAGAAAAAAGTAGAGCATAAGAAGAATTTTCTTCTATCCTCTATTCGAATGAAGCTTATCGTGATCATATCCATTTTATTTATGGTTTCGTTAGCCGTTATCATTGCAATCACAAGCTTGCAGACAA
Organism: Rossellomorea sp. GCM10028870; assembly: GCF_042666755.1. Taxonomy (NCBI): domain Bacteria; kingdom Bacillati; phylum Bacillota; class Bacilli; order Caryophanales; family Bacillaceae; genus Rossellomorea; species Rossellomorea sp. GCM10028870. The sequence goes on from NZ_JBHTGN010000005.1 coordinate 27,704, forward strand.
GGGTGAAAACAGAGGAAGAGGTCATTCGTCAGACTCAAGGGATTGTAGGGGAACTAAATAATTCAGTTCAACTCTTCCTTGGACAATACGAAAAGAGCATTGATCAATATTCTATCTCGAATTCATTAAAAGATTATGCCAAAGTACAATTGCAAACAGAAACTGAAGTAGATAATACAGAGCTATATGCGAATATCCTCCAATCTGATTTTGATAATTATTTAAGTTTATATGATGAAGCAACTTCCATCTACTTTGCATCGCCCAATAAGAAACTGAAAATCGTCCCATCTGTATCCTTACCGAGCGACTTTGATCCGACGAGCAGGGAATGGTATAAAGATGCTGAAGAAGCAAGGGCTGGCGTCGTTTGGAGCGAACCATATATAGACACGGCAACGGAAGAATACATCATAACGGCCTCAAGGGCGATCATATCCGAAAATAAAGTGGTCGGTGTAATGGGTGTCGATATTAAGCTGTCGAAACTTACCGAACGGGTCTCCAAAATGGATATCGGTTATAATGGCTATCCATTTTTAATCGGTCTTGATGGAACAGCCATCGTCCACCCAACAAAGCGCGGCGAGGATTTGTCCACATTACCTTTCATCAGCAAAATGTTAAAATCAGAAAAAGAATCGGACACCCTCCGTTATGACCTGGAAGGCGATAAAAAAGTATTAGTGTACAGTACGGTACCGAAGACGAGTTGGAAAGTGGGATCCGCTTATAATATGGAGGATCTCATTCAATCATCGAAAGACATTGAACGCTTACTTCTGATTACGGCTCTTATTACACTGGTCATCATGCTGGTGTTGGTTGTCATCGTAGCCAATATGATGACGAAACCGATTAAAGAGTTGCAAAAAACGGTAACCAACGTTTCGTCCGGTGATTTATCGCTTCAATCAACGATTAACAGCAAAGATGAAACAGGATTACTGGCATCAGATTTAAATAGGATGATCGTGAATATGAAAGACACAATAAAAGTCGTTCAGGAATCGATTTATAATGTACGGGAATCTGCGGAAGGGTTAAGTGCAGTTTCTGAGGAAACAAATGCCTCAAGTGAAGAAATGGCAAGGGCCGTAACTGAAATCGCCAGCGGAGCTTCCCAGTCAGCAGCTGACTCTGATCGTGCGCATCTTCAAACAGAGCAGTTAGGGACAAGGATTGATGATGTTTATGAAAAATCAAAAGCCATGTCTGTACTTGCAGGTAAAGCAGATGTCATGAACCAATCTGGGCTGAATCAGGTAAAAGAATTAGAAAATGCCTACCACTCTTCCAGTGAATACATCACTTCAATGGAAAAAGTCATCCTTAGCCTTGAAGCGAAAGTGAAGACGATTGAATCCGTTATGGGAACAATCACGGAAATATCTTCCCAAACGAACCTGCTTGCACTCAACGCAAGCATCGAAGCGGCTAGAGCCGGAGAGCACGGCAAAGGATTCGCAGTAGTAGCCGAAGAGGTACGCAAGCTTGCAGACCAATCCGTAAAAGCAACGGAAGAGGTTAAACGCACGATCGTTGAAATTCAACAAGGATCTCATCAAGCAGTGGACGAAATGGTGAAAACGAAAGAAACATTCGAGGTGCAAAAAGAAGTGATTCAAAAAACGAATCATGTATTCAACGAAACCTCACAATTAATGAAATCCATGCAGCTAGAGATTGAGAATATGTATAAGGAAGTGGGTCAAATCAATCTTGAAAAGGATGAAGTGGTCAACGTGATCCAAATGATGGCCGCAACAGCCGAAGAAACAGCCGCTTCCTGCGAGGAAATGAGTGCTTCGACAGAGGAGCAGGTAAGGGCTGTCCAATCCGTTACAGAAGCTGCTGAACGCTTAACAGACTTAAGCCAACAGCTTCAGTCTTCGATCGAACGGTTTAAAATTTCATAATATTCATTAGAGGGTGGTCCGGATACATTGCCATTCTTTATCTACTGCGTATACTCCTTTTTAAAGTGAGTGCATACTAGAGTAGATGAAGAAGAGAAGCATGTTGAAGGGCTCCCTCTTTTTTATGAAAATGAAGTAACTCTAACAGTAATAGTTATTGATATTCACAATTTGGCACAAGTTTTGGTGAAAGTGGCACAAGTTTAGTGGGAAGTGGCACAATAAACTCAAAAAATGGCACAAGTTTGGTTAAAAGTGGCACAACAATGTTAAATGGTGGACGTTAAAGTATGCTTGTCGCCTCTTCCCAAGCCGCCTCCGCTTTAGGTGTCATCCAGCTACGGCGGCTAGCCCCTCGAGGTCATAAGCCAGTCTTGCCCAAAAGGCAAAAAGAGCCTTTAGTGCAAGCTCGTCTTATGCTTGTCGGGGCTTCCCAAGCCGCCTCCGCTTTTGTTGTGAGTCATTAAGATGAAATCTATCTTCAAAATTGATATGATAGTGCTATTGCATGTTTTTGAATTTATCGTAAGGAGCGTTTTAATTGAAAAATCCCCGCGTTTTAACGGAAGGTGCGCTTATGCTCGCCATCTTTACTGTTTTACTGTTGTTGGCTTTATATGTTCCACTAATAGGAACGCTGGCCTTTTTCGTATTGCCACTCCCTCTTATTCTGTTTAGTTCTAAGTATTCGTTACTGAATTCTTTTTACGTATTGATCGTGTCGTTAGGATTATCCTTCTTGTTTGGAGGACTCATTGCGCTGCCTGTTGCCTTTATGGTAGCGACGACAGGGGTCGTGATTGGCTGGTGTGTTAAAGCAAAAGTAGATAAAATGAGGCTATTTATGGCATCGAGTCTCACACTTGTCATCAATATTGTGATTGGTTTTGTTTTTTCAATCCTATTCTTCGATGTTAATATTATAGAAGATAGCTTAGTGGAATCTAAGGCTGCCTATTATCAATTATTTGAGCAGCTTGGTCAGGAACCGGATAAGAAGCTGATAGAAAGTCTGGAAAGCTCGATTGACCTAATACAGACGCTGATGCCTACCTTGTTCTTGGGGATTGCCGTCGTATTGGCACTGTTGTTTATGCTGATCAATTTCCCCATCATGAAGCGCTTAGGGAGAGATGTGCCGGTATTCAAACCATTTAGAGAATGGAAGCTTCCTAAGAGTATTCTTTGGTATTATTTAATTACCCTGGTGCTTTCCATGATTCTGCAGCCGGAGAAAGGAACCTATGCCTATACGGCCCTTCTTAATGTTCTGTACGTATTGCAAACATTGATGGCGGTTCAAGGCCTGTCATTCCTCTATTTCTTCGCTCATTTAAAAGGATGGTCAAAAGGTATTTTGGTATTAATTACAATCATTTCACTTCCACTTCTTTATCTCGTGCGAATTTTAGGTATAATTGACTTAGGATTTGATCTAAGACAACGCCTACAACGTAAGTCATAGAAATTTAAGGTCCAGGAGCTGAAATCATGCCATCTTATTTTAATAAGCGAATGATCCGCTACCCATTGTACGGTCTTGCTATATTAACAGCTCTATTGTTAGTATCGGTTTCCTTTTACCAATGGATCATTTCGTTAATAGGGTTGATTGTCTTTGGAATTGTGTATTTTCTCGCATTCTATTTTGAGAGAAGATCGCACGAAGAAACAGAGGAGTATATCTCCACTCTATCCTATCGTGTAAAGCGTGTAGGAGAAGAGGCGTTAATGGAGATGCCCATTGGGATCATGCTGATCAATGATGAATATTACATAGAATGGACAAATCCTTTTCTAGCCTCATGTTTCAATGAAGACTCAGTCGTTGGAAGATCCTTATACGATGTGGCAGAGTCCCTTGTCCCATTAATCAAACAAGAAGTAGATTCAGAAATTGTAACGATTAATGAGAGAAAGTATCATGTCGTATTGAAGCTAAAAGAAAAACTACTTTATTTCTTTGATGTCACGGAACAAAAAGAAATAGAAAAACAATATCATGATGAACGTACGAATATCGGAATCATCTTTTTAGATAACTATGATGAATTAACGCAAGGGATGGACGACCAAACGAGAAGCAGCTTAAATAGTTTAGTGACGTCCATTCTGAATAAGTGGGCAAAGGAATATGGCGTGTTCTTGAAGCGGGTTTCTTCTGAGAGGTTCATAGCCGTCATTAATGAGAAGATCCTTCAAGTATTGGAGAAGGAAAAGTTCGGGATATTGGATGATGTCCGTGATACCACGTCTAAGCAAAATGTCCCCCTGACTTTAAGCATTGGAGTGGGGACTGGGGTCTCTTCTCTGCCTGAACTGGGTACCCTGGCTCAATCAAGCCTGGATCTGGCGTTAGGTCGTGGTGGAGATCAGGTGGCCATCAAGCAAACAAATGGGAAGGTTAAATTTTATGGTGGAAAAACCAATCCAATGGAAAAACGTACGCGGGTACGTGCAAGAGTCATCTCCCACGCCCTTAAGGAAATTATGATCGAAAGCGATAAGGTCATCATTATGGGACATAAACATCCCGATATGGATGCCATCGGGGCGGCAATCGGGATCCGGAAAGTGGCTCAAATGAATCAACGTGAAGGATACGTAGTCTTAAACTTTAATGAAATCGATAATGGAGTGAAACGATTGATGAAGGAGATCAAAGCTAATTCCGATCTTCATTCCCGATTCATCACTCCAGAGGAAGCGCTTGAAATGGCTACTGAGGATACGTTGCTTGTGGTCGTCGATACACACAAACCTTCCCTGGTCATTGAAGAAAGACTTTTAAATAAAATGGATAAAGTCGTGGTCATCGATCATCATCGACGTGGCGAAGACTTTATAAAAAATCCATTACTTGTTTATATGGAACCATATGCTTCTTCTACAGCTGAGCTTGTAACGGAGCTATTGGAATATCAGCCTAAACATGAAAAAATTACGATGCTTGAAGCCACTTCCCTCTTGGCAGGAATTATTGTCGATACGAAGAGCTTCACGCTTCGAACGGGATCGAGAACATTTGATGCCGCTTCCTATTTAAGGGCACAAGGGGCTGACACCGTGTTAGTCCAAAAGTTCCTGAAAGAGGATGTCGAGACCTATATTAAACGTTCAAGGTTAATTGAATCGGTTAAATTTTTCCGTGAAGGCGTCGCGATTGCGAAAGCAGAGGATGATGTCATCTATGATCCCGTCCTGATTGCACAGGCAGCGGATACGTTATTGACCATGGATGAAGTGATTGCTTCCTTCGTCATCTCCAAGCGGGATCCGGAAACAATCGGGATCAGTGCCCGTTCATTAGGTGACGTGAACGTACAAATCATTATGGAAAACTTAAACGGTGGAGGTCATTTAACGAACGCCGCTACTCAAATAAAACAAGTATCTGTACTGGAAGCCGAGGAACAGCTGAAGGAAGCATTAAGTGATTATTTTGAAGGGAGAAAAGAGATATGAAAGTAATTTTCTTAAAAGACGTTAAAGGTAAAGGAAAAAAAGGAGAAGTGAAAAACGTAGCAGATGGCTATGCACATAACTTCTTATTAAAAAAAGGCTTGGCCGTTGAAGCGACAAATGCAAACATGGGTCAGCTTGAGGGTCAAAAGAAGAAAGAAAAGCAACTGGCTCAAGAAGAATTAGAAGAAGCCAAAAAATTAAAAGCGACGTTGGAAGAAATCACGGTTGAAATGAAAGCGAAATCCGGTGAAGGCGGTCGTTTATTCGGTTCCATCACGAGCAAGCAAATTGCCGATGCACTAAAAAAGTCACATGACATCAAAATCGATAAACGTAAAATTGAAATGAACGATGCCATCCGTTCCCTGGGCTATACGAATGTCCCTGTGAAGCTGCATACGGACGTTTCAGCAACCTTAAAGGTACACGTAACGGAAGAATAAGAATTTTTTCAAAGAAAATATACGAAATTTGGTAACTTCATTTTGAGAAAAACATGTTAAAATGAATATAGCTTGATAACAAATGTGATCTGGATACTATCCCGATCACATTTTTTCGGTAGGACTAAATTCTTATATTTTCATATATAGTAAGGTATTGACTTTGACGCAGGCAGCAGATGCCTATTGGCCTCTGTTGCCCCTTCGCAGTTGAATTGGAGGTTATGCATAGATGAATGAAGTGTTCCAGGATCGGGTTCCACCTCAGAACATTGAGGCTGAACAAGCAGTATTAGGTGCGATTTTCTTAGAGCCCAGCGCATTGACGACCACATCAGAAATATTGATTCCAGAAGATTTTTATCGTCATTCTCATCAAAAAATATACAATGTCATGCTGAATTTGGGAGACGGGGGAAAAGCCGTTGACTTAATTACGGTGACAGAAGAACTGGCAGCAGCGAAAGAGCTTGAAGATGTAGGCGGAGTCGCTTATTTAAGTGAGCTTGCAGCCTCTGTTCCCACGGCTGCCAATATCGAGTATTACGCAAAGATTGTGGAAGAAAAATCATTATTAAGAAGGTTGATCCGTACAGCGACGGATATCGCTTCTGACGGCTATGCCCGCGAGGATGAAGTCGACAGCCTCCTCAGTGAAGCGGAAAAAAACATCATGGAAGTAGCCCAGCGGAAGAACGCAGGTGCCTTTCATAATATTAAAGATGTACTTGTGCGGACTTATGACAATATCGAAACCTTAACGAATCGCAAGGGTGACGTAACAGGGATTTCCACGGGGTTTGCCGACCTAGACCATATGACGGCTGGTTTCCAGCGAAATGACTTGATCATTGTTGGAGCCAGACCTTCCATGGGTAAAACAGCCTTCGCCCTGAATATCGCTCAAAACGTGGCAGTAAAGGCGAAAGAAAACGTAGCCATATTCTCCCTGGAGATGGGAGCCGAGCAGCTCGTTATGCGTATGCTGTGTGCAGAAGGCAATATTAATGCCCAAAATCTCCGTACAGGTGATTTAACCGACGAAGACTGGAGAAAGCTTACGATGGCGATGGGAAGCCTCTCAAATGCCGGGATTTACATCGATGATACGCCTGGTATTAAAGTGGGGGAAATCCGTTCCAAATGCCGACGCCTCGCTCAGGAGCATGGTCTTGGAATGATCCTCATCGACTACTTGCAGCTCATTCAGGGTAGCGGCCGTTCAGGAGAAAACCGTCAGCAGGAGGTATCTGAAATCTCCCGTTCCCTAAAAGGACTGGCTCGTGAGCTTCAAGTACCGGTCATCGCTTTATCCCAGCTCTCCCGTGGTGTGGAGCAGCGTCAAGATAAGCGTCCGATGATGTCTGATATTCGTGAATCAGGAAGTATCGAGCAGGATGCGGATATCGTAGCCTTCTTATACCGTGAAGATTACTATGACAAAGAAGCGGAAAACAAAAACATCATCGAAATCATCATTGCCAAGCAACGTAACGGTCCGGTTGGAAACGTGTCCCTTGCGTTTGTGAAGGAATACAATAAATTCGTGAATCTGGAGCGGCGATTTGACGACGCCCCGGCTTAATAGAAAAAATCCAAGCCCTGCTGGTGCAGGTGCTTGGATTTTTTGTTGTTATAGGATCGTTGCATGCTGATGAGCATGAAGTCTTGTGAATATCCCGTCTTCCCTTGAAAGGAGCTCTTCATGAGTACCATCTTCAGCGATGCCGTTTTCGGTGACGACGAGAATGCGGTCCGCTTTACGGATTGTCGCCAAACGATGGGCAATGACAAGGGTGGTACGGTCTTTTGCCAGTTCATTTAAAGCCTCTTGGATGATCGCTTCTGTTTCAGTATCCAAGGCGGAAGTGGCTTCATCCAGAATTAAAATTCTAGGGTTTTTAAGGAACATGCGGGCGATGGACAAGCGCTGCTTTTGACCTCCGGATAGCTTCAGACCTCTTTCCCCGATTTGTGTATCAAATCCATCTGGGAGTGAGGCAATGAGATCCGTCAGATGAGCACGTCTCGTCGCTTCTTCTATTTCCTTCTGGGTGGCATCAAGCTTACCATAGGCGATGTTTTCCCGAAGAGTTCCCGTAAATAAGAAAACATCCTGCTGAACGATTCCAATTTGAGCACGCAGGGATTCCTTCGTCATCTCCCTGATATCGATGCCATCAATGGTGACGGCTCCTTTTTCTATATCATAGAAACGTGGAATCAGTGAGCAAATTGTTGTTTTTCCGGCACCTGAAGGACCGACAAAAGCCACGGTCTGCCCAGATTGAATGGTAAAGGATAAATCCCTTAGAATAGGGCGGTCCGGCTCATAACCAAAGGTCACCCCATCAAAAGCAATATCCCCCCGTAAAGCAGGCACTTCGATTGCATGTGGACGATTTTCAATATCCGGCTCCATATCCATGAGCTCAGTGAACCGCTTGAAACCGGCCATACCCTTCGGATACAGCTCAAGGAGTGCGGAAATTTTGTCGATTGGTTTAAAGAGGACATTGATATAAAGAATAAAGGCAACGAGTTCTCCATAAGAAAGCACGCCGGAAAAACTTAACCAGGCTCCGTATACTAGAATGATCAAGGTCATCAAGCGAGTGGTAATGTAGATACCGGATAAATTCACGCTCATCACGTTATAGGCTTTCAGTTTGGACGTGCGGAAGAATTGATTATTTTCATTGAAACGTTCCATTTCATATGATTCGTTCGTAAAAGACTGAACCACTCTCGCCCCGGAAACACTGTCTTCAACGCGACTGTTTACATCGGCTATATTTCCGTACATTTTCGTCCAGGCTGCGTTCATTTTAATGTTCGAATACGAAATTAACCAAACAAGAAATGGAACAATAATAATAGCAACCAGGGCAAGCTCCATATTTATTGTGAGCATGATCCAAAACGCACCAATGAAAGTCATGACCGCGATGAACAGATCTTCAGGTCCGTGATGGGCAAGTTCCCCTATGTCCATCAGATCGTTTGTCACACGACTCATGATATGACCTGTTTTCGTATTATCAAAGAAGCGAAAGGATTGCCTTTGGACATGGTGAAACAATTCCCGTCTCATATCCGTTTCGATATTGATCCCAAGCTTATGTCCCCAATAGTTCACGACGAATTGCATACTCGAACTGAGTAGATACAGGACAAGCAGGCCGGCAGAAACGGCCAATATAGTACTCCAGTTTCCCTCAGGCAATAGGGAGTCAATAAACCACGATACAGCCATCGGAAATCCTAATTCTAAAAGTCCGACCAACACGGCACAGGCAAAATCAATGTAAAAAAGCCGCCGGTGAGGCCGGTAATAGCTAAAGAAACGTCTAATCATGAAATCGTCACCTCGGTATTCAATTGTATATAAAATTCAAAATGCTTATTATAGATTAGCAAAAGTTTCTAATATGCGCTATCAAAACCTGATGATACTCCCTCAATTTTTTATTTATCTTAAGATTCTTAAAGTAGTGGATTATCCAAGCGTAAAGTATACATTTATACGAACATAAATATAATTACCTATATAAACGTTCGTGTTTTCATTGACTTTCTTTTTTAGTGTTGATAAAATGAGTTTGTTTGATAAAAGAGGGAATACTAATTCCCGTCGGAGGTGCTTAATATGTCTTCAGTAGTAGTAGTAGGTACGCAATGGGGAGACGAAGGAAAAGGAAAGATCACTGACTTCCTTTCTGAACATGCAGAAGTTATCGCGCGTTACCAAGGTGGGAACAACGCGGGTCATACGATTAAGTTTGACGGAGAAACATATAAATTACACTTAATTCCATCAGGTATTTTCTATAACGAAAAAACATCCGTAATCGGAAATGGGATGGTTGTCGATCCTAAAGCACTTGTGAAAGAGTTAAAATATCTTCACGATCGCGATGTGAAAACAGACAACCTGCGAATCAGCAACCGTGCACATGTGATTCTTCCATACCACTTAAAGCTTGATGAAATCGATGAAGAACGTAAAGGTGCCAATAAAATCGGTACAACAAAAAAAGGAATCGGACCTGCTTATATGGATAAAGCCGCACGTGTCGGTATCCGTATCGCAGATCTTCTGGATCGTCAATCTTTCGAAGAAAAGCTTGCTCGTAACCTGGAAGAGAAAAACCGCCTTTTTGAAAAATTTTATGAAACAGAAGGCTTCAACATTGAAGATATTCTGGACGAGTACTATGAGTACGGTCAACAAATTAAGCACTATGTTGTGGACACATCCGTTGTATTGAACGATGCCATCGATAACGGTCGCCGCGTATTATTTGAAGGAGCTCAAGGGGTTATGCTTGATATCGATCAAGGTACATATCCATTTGTTACTTCTTCTAACCCGGTAGCTGGTGGAGTAACAATCGGTTCTGGAGTAGGCCCGACAAAAATCAACCATGTAGTCGGGGTTTCAAAGGCATACACAACCCGTGTTGGGGACGGACCTTTCCCTACGGAACTTACGAACGAAATCGGAGATAAAATCCGTGAAGTAGGACGTGAGTACGGAACGACGACTGGCCGCCCTCGCCGTGTCGGCTGGTTCGACAGCGTTGTTGTACGTCATGCCCGTCGTGTTAGCGGGTTAACAGATCTTTCTCTAAATTCCATTGATGTATTAACTGGAATCGAGAAATTAAAAATCTGTGTAGCTTATAAATACAAAGGTGAAGTCATGGAAGAATTTCCTGCTAACCTGAACATTCTAGCTGAATGTGAACCAGTGTATGAAGAGCTTCCAGGATGGACAGAAGACATTACAGAATGTAAAACGTTAACAGATCTGCCAGAGAATGCCCGTCACTACTTAGAGCGCGTATCTCAATTAACGGGTATCCCTCTTTCCATCTTCTCAGTTGGACCGGATCGCTCTCAAACAAATGTAGTTCGCAGCGTGTGGAGCCCGAATTAATCAATAAAGAAAACTCTCAGCCATTTAGGGGCTGAGAGTTTTTTATTGATTTAATTGTTCGTACACTCTGTCATGGCATACGACATAAAGAACGTCATCAGCATGCAGCTCACGGTTCATGGCATCAGTGAAATCCATATTATCATTCACAGCGAGCAGGATAGCTCCCTTTTCAAGCAGCTCCTCAGAAGCCTCCTTGATGGTTTTCCAATTCTCTTTTACTCTAAACTCGTGAATATTATTACCGTATCGTTTACTAAGTAACTGCCTGAATAAATTGGTCGTTCCTGGATGAAGTGTTGCTTTTGCCATCAATAGGGAAACAGAATCATTGGATAAAATAAAATCCTCAACGGCAATATGCTGGAATTTAGGAATATGGCGATCTTCAGACACTTCCACAATTGTGTGGACTTCTTTCTGATGAGTCTTCGATAAACCTTCAACGGCAGACGCAATCAATAATGTTTTTCCATCGGTAAGCGAAGGGTCTTCAATCTTTGAATCCGAGAATATCGCCACACGTTTTGCCTCGAAGATATTGGCTTTCAGTAATACATTCTCATCGGAAGGATCACCTTGTATGAAATGTACCTGCTCATGCTCAATGGGCGTTACAGGAAGCATATCAATGAGAACAATCTCAGCATCTGGCACATGAGCAAGGATTTCCTCAATGGCTCTCTCCGTTTTCTTCGACCAATTGATGTAGATATAATGATCTTCATATGTATACACTAACTTTCCCTCCCTCTTGAATTTCTGAAATGTTGTAATGGAATCAACGGTTTTACTGATCAACACCCCAATAATCCCGATTCCAAAGATAAACAGGAAGATTCCCAATAAACGTCCTCCCACCGAAACGGGAAAATAATCTCCGTATCCGACAGTGGTCAAGGTCGTCATCGTCCACCAGAACCCATCAAAAAGCGATGGAAATGTTTTTGGCTCCAAAAAATGACTGCCAAAGGTTCCCAACAGGATAATAATCAGGGATAATAGAAGAATGAAACCGAAGTCCATCTTCGTAATCTGTTTCCAAAGCCTTTGAAATATAATCATACATACCCTCCTTACGAAAAAAATCATAGTTCAATAATACCAATGAATCCCTGGGAAATGAAACCTTTTCCTCAGTGGTTCGTATATTTATAGGAATCATATCCTTCCAATCAGGAGGCTGGTGTCGACAAATGAAACAACCTGTACTGGAATACCGTTTACGAAAAGGCAACGAAACGTATGAAGCGATCTATCATTACCCTGATATCGAATTAGAACAAATCCTGGCAAGAAGGGAATGCGAATTCTTTGTAAAAGAAGGTGTGACGTATCGTCAGCTTTCTTCAGCGATTGAAGGGAATCGATTTATACTATATGTAGAAATATATGAAGAAGAACCTGTTACGGATCCCCTGTTTCCACCTGAAGGATTAATACTGGAGATTCGCGAACTGAATCCACGAAGCAACCACCCTATTTTAAAAATTGAACACCATGATTATCATCTCGATATTCTAAGTGTGATCGGTTCTGTTTACTATTATATTGACGGGGCGGAATGGGAACGTGATTCTGCTGAAATCGATGAGGATCGCTATGTGTATATTTTATATGTAAAAGCAACGGGCTATAAGCTAGAGGAGGAAAGCCAATGAACAAAACGAAGAAAATGATGGCCGGGGTAGTCGCGTCCGTAATGGCGATATCAGCAACCGGCTGTGGAAATCAGGACCTTCCACCTGAACCGACGGATGTTGACTGTGACGACTGGGATTGGGATGACGAAAGCGGCACGTATTATTGCGATGATGACCGTTCCCCTCACTTTGGCTACTTTTGGTTTGCTGGCAGGATGTTCAAAAACAAATCCAGTCTAAAAAACTATTCAAGCTATAAATCGTACTCTAAGAGCTACAAATCAGGTATCGGAAGCGGCTCTAAAGGCGGATTCGGAGGATAATATGACAGCCTCTCACCGTGAAAAAAGAAACTCTTTCTATGAGCGTATTCCTGAATTTTGGCATGATTTGTATGACATGGAGTACTCATTATTGGATATTAAGATGGAATCACGTGACACGATTTCAGCGATACATGAAGCATCCCGAAGAGTGTACAGTATTTATCAAAAAAGTGCGGATCTACTTCGTGAGTTGGAAGATCATACCCTTCTGGAGCTAGGTTTTCCAGAGGAATCCCTGTCCTATATAAGGTTTAAGTCCATTCCTCAAGAGTGTATTGTTGGCCGATTTGATTTCGTTGTAAGCGGAGAGGAAATCAAGCTATTAGAATTCAATAGCGACACCCCCACCTTTATCAAGGAGCTTTATCATGTGAATGAAAAGGTTTGTCAGTATTTCGGGTGTTCAAATCCTAATGAGGGATTCGAGACGGGATTAGCGAAAGAGCTAAAGCGGGCACTCTTATCATCCTGGAAGTCTTTGCAACGGGAAGGCGAACCTAAGATCGTCTTCACCTCTCACCAGGATCACGAAGAGGATCACCTGACAACAAAATATCTACAAAAGCTTTCAGGTGTGCCGTCTGAATATGTGAGCCTGGATCAGCTGCAAATTCGAGAAAGTGGCCTTTATACTCCTCAAGGGGAGCGGATCGATGTATTGTACCGGCCGACGTATCCTATCGAACATCTCATTGATGATAAGGACCCTCTTACAGAAGAGCAAGTGGGCTTGGACCTGATGCAAATGGTAATGGAAAAAAAGCTTGCCATCTTGAATCCCCCCTCCGCATTTTTACTTCAATCTAAAGGAGTTCAAGCACTTATATGGGGTCTTCATGAAGCATCTAGTTCCTTCTATACAGATGAGGAACATCAATGGATCGAACAATACTTTCTTCCAACCTACTTAGATGCTGATCATTTCGAGAAGAATGGGATCACCTACGTTCAAAAGCCTGCATTTGGCCGAGAAGGAGATACGGTCAAAATCATGGAAGCGACAGGAAAGATCCTTTTAGAAGATAAAAAAGAAACTTATAAGCAGACCCTGCCAGTGTTCCAACAATTTATCCCTCTGCCTGTTACTGCGATTAAGACGGATGAAGGAATGAAGGATGCAAGCTTGATGGTCGGCAGTTTCATTATTAATGGTACGGCCGGTGCAATCGGAATACGGGCTGGTAACGCCATCACCGATAACGAATCATACTTTCTGCCTGTAGGGTTACAGGAGAAATAAAAAGGAGAGAAACTCATGCAAATCATAACAAGTGAAGCATTACTCAGCTTTTTAGCTCACGTCGGAACGGGCCTGGGACTAATGATCCTCGGAATCACCGTTTTCGCCTTTACCACCAAATTCTCTGAAGCTACCTTAATCAGGGAGGGAAACATTGCCGTTGCCCTCAAACTATGGGGAAAAGCCATCGGACTCGCCATCGTCATCTACACCGTCTGGGCTAACAGCCTGAATCTGCTTGACGCCTTTATCTGGGGACTCATCGGGATCGCGACTCAAGTCATCGCATACTGGATCATTGAGTACGTTCTGACACCTAAGACGAATTTAGCGAAGAAAGTGGAAGAAGGCAATATTGCCATCGGATTCAGCCTATTCTCAGCTGCGATTGTAGTGGGATTGGTTGTGGCTGCAAGTTTGACTTATTAAGGGTTGATATGGAGGTCTGCTGTTGGAGCGCTTTTGTTGGTGCTCTGGTGGTGGGTCTTTTTTAATAGTAGACTCTAGGTATTTTCGGCGTAAATGCATTTTTGAAAATAAATTTACAGTTTTGAAAATAAGAGTAAGGTTTTTGAAAATAAAATTCTATTTTTGAAAATAAAAGGTCAAGTTTTGAAAATAAACCTCTCTCACATCACTTTATTGCTAAGATATCATCAGAAAAAAGCAGGATTTCTTTAATAAAAGTAGAAAATAAATAAAAAATCAGTATTGGAGTGATGAAATGATCAGTAAAGAACGTCCTTTTCCGATTAAAATTCAAAAGTTGCAGGTCCTGCTCTTACGTATCCTTGAGACCCATTCTAAAACAAACTTTATTAAAGAAAACCTCTCAAAAAGTCTTGCCGGTTATAATGGTGAGAAATCAATCGACTATTATTTAAGCCTTCTCCCCGACAAATCCTTTTATATTCTTCATGATTTACGCCTCTTACTAAACGGTCTTTATTTCCAGATTGATACGTTACTATTAACAAAAAGCTTTGCACTCATTTTAGAAGTGAAAAATTTAGCCGGGTCGATAGACTTTGATTCAATCTTTAATCAAATGATTCAGAAGAAGAACGGTGTTGAATTCGCATTGCCTGATCCTATTATTCAAATTGGCAGACAAGAATCTCAATTTAGATCATGGTTACATGAGCATCATTTCCCTCCAATCCCTATTCGTACACTCATCGTTATCAGTAACCCACAAACAATTATTCGTTCACATGATAAGAATGTAAGTCAAAAAGTCATCCACGCGGCTTTGCTTCCCCAAAAAATTTCTCAAATCTATAATGAATCTCAAAATAATATTTTACTAGATAAAGATATTAGAAGGATGATTAAGCTTATTAAAAAATTTGATACCCCGCTGAATCCCTCGGTACTAAATCAATATAATATATCCAGGCAAGAAATAATAAATGGAGTGTTTTGTGAAATTTGTAGTTATCTTCCCTTAGATAGAGTGCATGGATACTGGTTCTGTCCTAAATGTAAAACAAAATCGAAATTAGCTCATCTTAAGTCACTCGAGCATTATAATCTTCTTTTTGGAGAAGAAATTACCGGACAGCAACTGAAAAGTTTTTTAAGGATTTCTTCACCCGCTCTTGCAACAAGAATATTAAACTCCGTATGTATAGGGTATCGTGGAAAAGGAAAAGGACGAGTCCACACTTTGCCATCTAAGCAAAAGTAGCTTTGAGAAATTACTTCCTATCGGGCATTTCCCCAAAATTATTCCCTAAGAAATAATTTTCGACAATAAATCCAAAAAAACTATTGCCCTCGACATTCATACTATGATAATATTAATTTCGTTGTCACGAAAGCGGCTTTGATCAAGCTTGCTAAACGTGTTTATATATATACTTAGAGCCATTAGCTCAGTTGGTAGAGCATCTGACTTTTAATCAGAGGGTCGAAGGTTCGAATCCTTCATGGCTCACCATTTTTTTTACATGGCCCATTGGTCAAGCGGTTAAGACACCGCCCTTTCACGGCGGTAACACGGGTTCGAATCCCGTATGGGTCATTTTTATTTTCTCGAAGTGAGAATTGATAGTTTAAGTGATGTAACTTCATGAAAATATTATGCTAGCAAGTTTATTGCTGAAGTAAATATTGATAGCGATTTTGCTAACACAAAAAACTCTGGTCCGGTAGTTCAGTTGGTTAGAATGCCTGCCTGTCACGCAGGAGGTCGCGGGTTCGAGTCCCGTCCGGACCGCCATTTACATATTTAGATTCTTAAAACAATATGGCTCAGTAGCTCAGTTGGTAGAGCAATGGACTGAAAATCCATGTGTCGGCGGTTCGATTCCGTCCTGAGCCATCTTACAAAAAGTACTGCGACGACTTTGACTCTCGTAGTACTTTTTTATTTGCGCTTGTAACATGAATGTAACAAGAAACCACGAATTTCATCTAATTTCTACCAAGATTGTTTCAACGGCTAATCCACCTTTAGACCCATGCAATTCCCACTGCAATGCTAAAAATACGAAAAAACGCTTACATCGTCCTCTAATTAATTATACAGTTTTATTACAATCCTGATTCCATGTCCCGGATTTCGTCGAATTATGGTAAATTAGTAAAGTACGAATTTTATAGAATTTTACTAAATTAGGCTTAATGAACTACCGTAACTGGGATTTTTGCTTTAGTTTATAGGAGGCAAGTCAATGAGTTTTGGAGAGAAGTTATCACCCATTTTAGAAAAACTTAATATTCGACATAGATCTAATCAATTTGTAAAAAAAGTAGGGATTACCACGCTCGCTCTTTCTACTTTGACATTTTCATCGGCGGCAGCGAATACAGGATCCGATGAAGATCTGCAAACGATCTATCATGTATACATGGGTAGTGAGTATGTAGGAGCTGTTACAAGCCAGGAAGAAGTAGAATCCGTCTTGGATGAGAAGCTGGCTGAAGCGAAGAAAGAGTACACTGAATATCAGGTGGATTTTAATGAAGAAGTAACGTACATACCTGAGAATGTGTTTACAGCTACGAAAACAAACAATCAAAAGGTTATTGAAAGTCTAAATGAATCTGTATCAGTTGAAGCAAATGCTTTTGCTGTAGTTGTGAACAATAAACCGGTTGCTTATGTAAAAGACGAAAAGGCTGCTGAAGAAGCGTTAAAGTCATTTAAGCTCAACTATGTTTCTGAAGATGAGCTAAACGAATTGGAAACGCGAAAAAATGATTCTTCATCTACTCCTTTACCCGCTTTAAAGGAAAATGAAACACGTTTATTAGAAGTTTCTTTTAAAGAAGAGGTAGAGATGAAGAAGACGCAAGTGGAGCCGGAAGAAATGATGTCTTCTGAGGAAGCAGCAGATCTTCTTAAGAAGGGTACGTTAGAAGAAAAGAAATATAAGGTTCAAGAAGGTGATGCTCTTGGTACGATTGCAGAAGAGCATCAGTTAACTACTGGGAAATTGCTGGAGTTAAACTCAGAGTTAAAAGAAGACGATGCCCTGAAAATTGGTTCAGAGCTAAACGTAACTGTATATGAGCCACTTGTTCATGTTCTTGTTAAGAAAGAAGCAAACAAGATCGAAAAGATTGCCTATGAGAAAGAAGTAGTTGAAGACTCTTCTATGAATAAAGGCGATACGAAAGTGAAGCAGGAAGGTCAAGATGGTGAAAAATCCGTTACGTTTGAAACGTCAGAAGTGAACGGTTCTCAAATCGAGAAAAATGTAAAAGAAGAAAAGAAACTAAAAGATCCAGTGAAATACATTGTCATTAAAGGAACAAAAGCAACTCCGTCCAGGGGATCAGGAAACTTTGCATGGCCGACAAATGGCGGCTACATCTCCTCTAAGCAAGGACCAAGATGGGGTAAAGTTCATAAAGGGATCGACATTGCGCGACCAGATAATCCTACAATCAAATCCGTAGATAACGGAAGAGTCGTTTCTGCCGGTTGGGACGATGGCGGTTATGGAAATAAAGTTGTGATTGATCATGGAAATGGATATAAAACGATTTATGCTCATTTAGATTCCATTTCAGTCTCTGCCGGTCAAACGGTGGAAAGAGGCCAAAAAATCGGTATCATGGGTACAACTGGTGAATCTACAGGGGTTCACCTGCATATCGAAGTTTACAAAAATGGATCACTTATTAATCCATTGGATGTTTTGTAATTTTATATAGGTAATCAAGCATGGGACTGACACAATCATTTTATTTGTCAGTCCCCTTTGTTATATTTAGATTGTAGTCAAAAAGAAATGAAATAAAGGTTATGATAGAGTAAAAGATGAATTAATATGGAGATAGTGATAAATTTAAAGGAAGAATCCTATACTAATCACAACTTTTTATGATAAATTACTTTTTTCTAAAGGAGATCAATTGATATGGAAAAGAAAATATTAGTCGTTGACGATGAGAAACCGATTGCAGATATACTACAGTTTAATTTGAAAAAAGAAGGCTATGAAGTACATTGCGCGTACGATGGAGATGAAGCGGTAAAGATGGCGGAAGAAATTAGGCCGGATCTGGTCCTTCTTGATATTATGCTTCCCAATCGTGACGGAATGGAAGTTTGCCGTGAAATCAGGAAGAAGTATGAAATGCCTATTATCATGCTGACAGCGAAAGACTCAGAAATTGACAAGGTATTGGGATTAGAACTTGGAGCCGATGATTACGTGACGAAACCGTTTAGTACACGTGAGCTCATCGCCCGGGTAAAAGCGAATTTGCGACGTCATCAGCAGGGTGCGCAGCAAAACGTTGAGGATGAGAACAATGAAATTACCGTTGGTTCTTTAACCATTCATCCTGATGCGTATGTTGTTTCTAAAAGAGGGGAAACGATTGAGCTGACACATCGTGAGTTTGAACTTCTTCATTATTTAGCGAAGCATATTGGACAAGTGATGACCCGAGAACATTTGCTTCAAACTGTTTGGGGTTATGATTACTACGGAGATGTACGTACAGTTGATGTTACCGTCAGACGTCTCCGCGAGAAAATAGAAGACAACCCAAGTCACCCTACCTGGATCGTAACTCGTAGAGGAGTCGGTTATTACTTACGAAATCCTGAACAGGAGTAATTTGTAATGAAGAAAGTTGGTTTAACTCGTTCAATCCATCTTAAATTTGTTTTGATTTATGTTCTGCTCATACTTCTCGCCATGCAAATCATTGGCGTATATTTTGTTAGAGCCCTTGAAGAAAAACTTGTCGATAATTTCCAGACGTCTATTAAAAATAGAGTGGAATTATTAGAGTATACAATTCGTGAAGAAATAGTAAAGAAACGCAGTGAAGATGATCCCACACTCGAAGAGGACATCGGGAGAGTATTAGATGATAGCAAAACGTCGGATATTTCCGAAATTCGAGTGATTAATAATAGAAACAAAATTATTGGCACCTCTGATCCCAATAACCAGAGTTTAGTCGGTCAGGTCAGCGGAGAAAAAGAGGTTAAAAGAGCACTCGCTGTGGGCTTAGGTCATGAGGATATCTATCTTGATGATCAGACGAAAGATCGTATCTGGGTGTATGCAGCACCAATCACTTCAAATGAAGAAGTCATTGGTGCTATTTATCTTGTCGGTGAAATAGAATCGGTTTATGACCAAATGAGTGAGATCAATAAGATTTTTACGAATGGTACATTAATTGCTTTAGTCATAACAGCAGTATTGGGAGTGTTATTGGCTCAAACCGTAACGAGACCGATATCTGATATGAGGAAACAAGCACTCGCAATGGCAAAAGGAAACTTTTCCAGGAAAGTAAAGGTCTACGGTTACGATGAAATAGGTCAGCTTGCGATTACATTCAATAATTTGACAAAACGCCTTCAAGAAGCCCAAGCAACGACGGAGGGCGAGCGAAGAAAGCTTTCATCTGTACTTTCTTATATGACGGATGGTGTCATTGCGACAGATCGAAAAGGCAGGGTCATTCTGATTAATGATCCTGCAGCGGATATGCTGAATGTTTCACGTGAAACAGTCGTTTCTCAACCCATTGTATCCTTATTGGGATTGGATGAGGAATACACGTTTGATGATCTATCCAATGAACAGGATTCGATCATTTTAGATTACAGTACGAAAGAAAAACCTTATATTCTAAGGGCGAATTTCTCTATCATTCAAAAAGAGACCGGGTTTGTGAACGGTCTTATAACGGTATTACATGATATTACGGAGCAGGAGAAAATTGATTTAGAGAGACGGGAATTTGTGGCAAATGTTTCCCACGAACTTCGCACGCCGCTTACAACGATGAGAAGCTACTTAGAGGCATTGGCTGAAGGGGCATGGCAAGATGAAAACATCGCACCTCAATTCCTTGATGTTACTCAGAATGAGACGGAGAGAATGATCCGTTTAGTAAACGATCTTCTTCAATTATCAAAAATGGATAGTAAGGACTATCGTTTTAATAAAGATTGGGTTGATTTCATCCTCTTTTTCCATAAAATCATTGATCGATTTGAAATGACAAAGAATGTGAATGTGACCTTTAACCGTTACTTACCAGACAAAGCCATGTTTGTGGAAGTGGATCAGGATAAAATCACTCAGGTTTTGGATAACATCATTTCGAACGCTTTGAAATATTCACCTGAGGGTGGAACCATTACATTCAAGGTGCAAGAAAAGGACGGATATATTGAAATCAGTATTTCAGACCAGGGATTAGGGATTCCGAAAGAAAATCTGGAGAAAATCTTTGAACGTTTCTATCGTGTCGATAAAGCCAGAACAAGACAAATGGGTGGCACAGGACTTGGCCTTGCCATAGCAAAAGAAATGATTTCAGCACATGGTGGTGACGTATGGGCGACGAGCATTGAAGGAAAAGGAACTACCATTACATTCACTCTCCCATATGATTCCACTCAAGAGGATGATTGGTCATGAATTATGAAAAAATCAAATCGATAATTCTAACGCTGCTCGTATGCATAAGTATATTCCTTACCTTCAATCTTTGGACGTATCAACCAGGCTACGATACGATTAATAGCGATGAAGCGTACGATGTGTCTGTGGGAGACAAGATACCCGAGAATGAGCTTAACAGCGTTTTAATTAAACCATTTAAACTTTTCTATCATTCAGGAAATAAGACAGTTGGTACTTCAAATGAAACCGAAATCAATAAGGTTATTGAACAATTAAGAGGCTGGACTCTATTCGATCTGAAAGATCTTTCAAGAGAGTATAATATGTCAGAGATCAAATCTGTTATACACGGTGAGAAAAAGATCGAAATTGTTTTCCCGGACAATGTTCCACTCTCGATTTATAGTCAAGTGTTAAAATTAGAGGAGAAAAGTACACTGAATGGTTCCTTTAACCGTATCATTATCGATTTAAATAATAATGGTTCAGATACAGGTTCCGTGTATTTTGTTTTATATGAAGAAGGAGAAAAGAAATTTTATGAAAGCCGGGTAGACCGTGCCAGTTTAGAAGATTTCGAAAAAAGCTTTGTTCAAAAAGCCGTTTATAATTTTGATGAATATATGGAGCAGCCATTAAATAATGAAAAAACGATTTTTCTGCCCAAAAATCCTGAGGATTATATAAGCTATAGATATTATTCAGACCTAGATTCCCCAGAAGAGTATGTACAGGCACTGTTTAGCGATCCCAATAGTGTAGATAAGGGATTTACCGAGCAGGGAGAAAAATATACAAATGTGTATAGTATATTAAAAACGAATAAAGAACATAACACGTTGTCTTATGTGAATCCATCTGAAGAAAAAAATGGAGGATCATCTGCCACGGAGCTGCTTCAAAAAAGTATGGAGTTTGTCAATGACCATGGTGGCTGGACCGAAGACTATCAATATTTCTCGATGAGCCCTCTTGAGAATAAAATCGTATACCGGCTGTTTATGGAAAGCTATCCTGTTTTTAATGAAAATGGGATGGCTGAAATTTCTCAAATCATGGGTCAGGAGTCGATTAACGAGTACAATCGTCCATACTTTAAATTAGATATTAATCTGCTTCCTGATAGAATAGAAGAGGTTAGATTGCCAGCAGGATCCACCGTTTTATATCTTCTGGCAAAGGATGATACGATCAACCTTGAGTACCTAGAAGATGTCATTGTCGGATATAAGATGACAAGGGATTCGAATGAATCAAATAGAAAATTCCTTGTATTTGAACCTTCCTGGTATTATAAATACGATGGTAATTGGTTACGCCTACCTTTGGAAGATGAGGAGGGCCTTGGAATTGGACTGGAGTAAAACGAAGAGCATTTTCATTATTGTCTTTCTTATTTTGGATATCTTTTTGATGTCGCTGTTCATTAACAAAGTTTCTGAGAGCAATCCCGAAACGTTGAGCCAAGTATCCTTTGAAGAACAATTAAAGACTGATAATATTGATTACCCAAAAAGTCTATCAAAGGATCCGATAAAAGAAGCCTATATTAGTGCAAAAACAAAAACGTTTTCAGAGAAGGAAATCGAAAAGTTAAAAAATCAAGATGTCAGTGTCGTCACGGATAATACAATTCATTCAACCTTAGAGGAACCATTTCCCATAAGTGAAAAGTTTTCACCTGATGAATTAAACGATTTTATGAAAAATCAGGTCGTTAACGGTGAAAAGTACAGCTTCTGGAAATATAATAAAGATGAACAAACGATCATTTACTATCAGACGTATAAAGACAGGCAGATTTTTAACAACTCAAATGGTAAAGTGATTCTTAGTCTAAATAAAGAAAGTGAAATCGTCTCTTACAAACAAACACTGCTTGAAAATTTAGAAGAATTAAGCGGCAAAAAGAAAAGCCTGCTTACTTCTCTCCAAGCTCTTCAGGTTTTGTGGACCAACCATAAGATAAGCTCGGGTAGTAAGATCAAAACACCTGAACTGGGATATTACACTTTTTTATCACGCGAAGAATCCCAAGTCCTGGCACCAACCTGGCATTTTGTCGTTGAATCAGGTGACAAAAAAGAAGACCTATTTATTAATGCAGTTGAAGGACAGATTTTCGAAGTCACCAAACCAGAAAAAGAAACATTGGAGTGAGAGATATGACCATGCATTTTAGTGTGCTTGCCAGTGGCAGTACAGGGAATGCGATATTTGTAGAGACGGAAGAGCATTCTTTCCTTGTCGATGCAGGTTTGAGCGGGAAGCAGATGGAAGGGTTGTTCAGTCGGATAGACAGAAAGATAGAAGATTTATCGGGTATTCTCGTTACCCACGAGCATAGTGATCATATTAAGGGAATCGGTGTACTTGCGAGGAAGTACAAGCTTCCGATCTATGCCAATGAAAAGACCTGGAGTGCCATGGACGGATTGGTAGGGAATATAGATACGGAACAGAAGTTTTCGTTTGATATGGAGACAGCCAAACACTTTGGAGGATTGAGCATTGAGTCCTTCGGGGTTTCACATGATGCGGCAGAGCCAATGTTCTATATTTTCCACCAGGGAGAGAAAAAGCTTGTCCTGGTAACGGACACGGGATATGTAAGTGATCGGATGAAAGGAATCATTTCCAATGCCGATGCGTATGTATTTGAAAGTAATCATGATGTGGGGATGCTCCGAATGTGCCGGTATCCTTGGAATATAAAGCGTAGAATTCTGAGTGATTATGGCCATGTATCCAATGAGGATGCGGCCATTGCCATGAGTGAAGTGATGGGTGATAGAACCAAAGGAATTTATTTAGCCCATCTCAGTCTCGATAATAATATGAAAGATCTAGCAAGGATGAGTGTCACCCAGACACTCGAGTCAAAAGGAATAGTAGTGGGAGAACAAATTGATTTATTTGATACGGACCCTAAAGTACCAACACCTTTAGTTGCGATTTAAACCGATTCAAATGTTTATGATTTTTCTTTTGAAGGTATGAAAAAGGTGAGGGCTGCTGTCTTCACCTTTTTTTGTCTTCTAAGCAAGACACCTCCACTTTAGGGTTTACATATCTATCAACTTTATGGAATTACTTTCATTTTTTTCATCATTTTTTAATTTAATCTGACTATAATCATGCTTGTAAAGATAAAATAACAAAAGGAATAGAACGTAGAAAGGATGAAGTTAGATGGGATATTATGATTCAGATCATAATTCTGAAAGCCGGAGCAGGCAAAAGGGCAATCGGGGAGGAATGTTCCTTGCCGGGTTATTGGGAGTTGTACTTGGAGCAATCTTGGTCATTGTGGCGATTCCTCAGTTAACCAACTTTGATATCTTACCCTATTCAATTCAACCCGACGAAGACCTGAAAGAAACGGATGAAGCTTATCATAATGGAACCACTCAAAATGTTTCCGTCGATGTCACAACGGATGTGACGAAAGCCGTTGAGAAAGCTGGCGATTCTGTTGTAGGAATTACGAACATCCAATCTCAAAGCTTCTGGGGACAGGGGGAAGGACAAACCCAGGATCAACAAGCAGGGACAGGATCCGGGGTAATGTATAAAAAAGAGGGTAATAAGGTTTATATCGTAACCAATAATCATGTTGTAGAAGGCGCAGATCAGCTTGAGGTGACGCTTGCGGACGGCACAAAGGTACCGGCTGAAATGCGTGGTGCGGATATTTGGACAGACCTGGCTGTAATCGAAATCGATGGCAGCCAAATCAAGAAAGACGATATTGCTGAGTTTGGAAATTCAGATAAGCTGAAAGCGGGAGAGCCAGTTATTGCGATTGGTAACCCACTGGGACTGCAATTTTCAGGTTCTGTTACACAGGGGGTTGTTTCGGGTGTTGAGAGAACGATTCCGGTCGATATTAACCAGGATGGGATGGAAGATTGGAATGCAGAGGTTCTGCAAACTGATGCAGCCATCAACCCGGGTAACAGTGGTGGAGCGTTAATCAATATTTCCGGCCAGCTGATCGGAATCAACTCCATGAAAATTGCACAGAGTGCGGTAGAAGGAATCGGACTTGCCATCCCGATTAACTATGCTCAGCCAATTATTGAAGATCTTGAGCAGTACGGTGAGGTCAAGCGTCCTGCAATGGGTGTGACACTGGAGGATGTGAATAAGATTTCTGCCTATCACCAGCAGGAAACATTGAAGCTTCCGAAAGAAATCAACTATGGTGTTATGATTAGACAAACCGTTCCCAATTCTCCAGCTGCCCAGGCCGGATTACAAGAGCTCGATGTGATTACGGAGCTTGACGGAGAGAAAATTGAAAATGTCATTGAGTTAAGAAAGCATCTATATAACAAAAAAGACGTAAATGATCAGATGAAGGTTACGTTCTATCGAAACGGTGAAAAGAAAGAAGTAACCATGAAACTTACTGACGAATCCAGGTTATAGAATGTGGATAAGCGAAAAGCAGGAAGGCAAAGCGCCCTTTCCTGCTTTTTCTTTACATGATATGATAATTGTGGATAAGTATATAGAGTATATTTTGAGTTAAGTATAGGAGGAAAAAACATGATTTACTGCTGCTTAGAGCATGTAGAATTAGCTATGGATATTGTCGTGGATGAACATGAGGTAGCCCCTCAACTAACAGAGCTTCCTGAAAATGAAAAGTTATCCACAACCTGTGAATATTGTGGGAATAACGCAATATATATAGTGGCGAACTAATATTCCCATACGATATGTGGATTGGATTTGTGGATATGTGGATAAAGTCTGTGGATAACGTGTTTGTAAATTGTTTGTAAAGCGAGTGTGGATAGTGAATATCACCATTGTAACGGTCGGGAAATTAAAAGAGAAGTATTTAAAGCAAGGAATAGGTGAATATGTAAAGCGCTTAGGTGCTTATGCAAAGATAGAAATAGTGGAGCTTGCCGACGAAAAAGCCCCGGAAGTATTGAGTGAATCTGAAATAGAGCAAGTGAAGAATAAAGAAGGCGAACGGATCTTAGCTAAGATCTCTCCTGATCATCATGTCATTGCCCTGGCCATCCAAGGGAAAATGCGTTCATCGGAAGAACTTGCCGATAATCTGGACAAGCTTGCTACTTACGGGAAAAGCAAAGTTGCGTTTGTCATTGGTGGTTCATTAGGTTTGAGTGATGATGTAATCAAGAGATCAAATGAAACCCTCTCGTTTTCCAAAATGACCTTTCCCCATCAGCTGATGCGACTGATCCTGGTGGAGCAGATTTATCGGGCGTTTCGCATTAATCGGGGTGAACCGTACCATAAATAAAAAATCATCGAATAAATTCATCTACAGGAAATGGATGTCTTCCCTATTGACAAAACACCTAACTCCTACTAGAATAATCAACTATTCGAGAGAATAATAATAACCAAACAGTTTAATTACGTAGAAAGCTATGATTGCTATGGATAATACTATAGCAGGAGCAGCTTCTGGAGAGACCGCGAGAGTTTTTTGCGGCGCCGAAGGGTTCATAATCTCAGGCAAAAGGACAGAAGAGTATCGGATATTTATTTTGGTGTGCCCGTAATGATTGTTGCTGGCATACAAAATCGTATTTGTTATTCTTATGACCATGAGATTGGAGCGCATCCAGTCTCTTTTTTTGTATTCATTTATTGCTCGATGTATCACATTGGAAGGCTGTAAGGAGGAGTTAAGGTTGGAACAACGAAAATTAAAGAGGGATTTATCGAATCGCCATGTTCAGCTGATTGCCATTGGCGGTACGATTGGTACGGGGTTATTTTTAGGTTCTGGTAAAGCGATACAGCTTGCAGGTCCCTCGATCATCTTTGCTTATTTAATCGTGGGTATTGCCCTGTTTTTTGTGATGAGAGCGCTTGGAGAGTTGCTGTTGTCCAATGCGGGTTATCAGTCGTTAACGGATATTGCGGAAGAGTATCTTGGAGCCTGGGCGTCCTTTGTAACGGGCTGGACCTATTGGTTCTGCTGGATCATGACGGCCATGGCCGATGTGATTGCTGTTGGTGTATACGTGAACTATTGGTTCCATATCCCGCAGTGGATACCGGCACTCATCTGCGTAATCATTTTATTGGGGCTCAACCTATTGACGGTGAAACTCTTTGGGGAATTGGAGTATTGGTTTGCTTTAATCAAGGTCATGACGATTCTTGCGTTGATCGGTGTCGGTGTTGTGCTGCTGGTGATGGGATTCAAGACGGATGCAGGGGCGGTTACAGTTACGAATCTGTGGGAACATGGAAGTTTTTTCCCGAACGGAATTTCAGGGTTTTTACTTTCATTCCAAATGGTCATCTTTGCCTATGTCGGTGTGGAATTAGTAGCCGTATCGGCAGCAGAAACATCTGATCCACATAAAAATATCCCATCGGCCATCAATAAAATTCCTTTGAGGATTTTATTTTTCTACGTCGGCGCGCTGATTGTGCTCTTATGTATTAACCCATGGACGGGTCTAAATGCTTCAGAAAGTCCGTTTGTTAAAACATTCAGCTTAATCGGAATTCCCCTGGCTGCCGGAATCATCAATTTTGTGGTGCTGACATCAGCGGCTTCTGCCTGCAACAGCGGCATGTTCTCCACGAGCCGGATTCTATATAATTTAAGCCATCATAACCAAGGGCCGTCTCAGTTTGCAAAACTGAATAAAAATCATGTACCAAGTAATGGGTTATTCATCTCCACACTGGTCATATCCGCAGGAGCCCTGTTAAGCAAACTGTTACCAGAGCAAGCCTTTGGGATCGTGACAACCATCAGTGCGATTTGCTTCATATGGGTCTGGGGTGTGATTCTGATCAGCCATATAAAGTATAAGAAAACACGTCCGCAATTACAATTGAAATCAACATTCAAAGCACCACTTACACCTTTTGTGAATTACGTCGTGCTCACAATGTTTGCTGTGATCCTGGTGATTATGCTGTTTTCTGAGGCTACTCGTCCAGCCTTATTATTGACTCCCCTTTGGTTCATTCTTTTATTTATCTTATATGGGATGAAGAGAAAAAAGGAAAAATATCAAGGGTTGATGCATCAATCGTAGTCAAATTCAGAAAAATCAGGTATGAAGGATACTAACGAATCCAATAGGAGGAACTTAACTATGATCTACAAAAAGGTCCGGTGGGGAATCATCGGCTGCAAAGAGGTAACGGAAAAGAAAAGCGGCCCTGCTTTTCAAATGGTTGAAAACTCGGAACTAATTGCAGTTATGCGGAGAACGGGTGAGCTGGCAAGGGATTATGCAGAGAGACATCGTGTCCCGAAGTGGTATGATGACGCGGATGCATTGATTAACGACCCTGAGGTGGATGCGGTTTATATAGATACGCCGCCGGACTCACATGAGGAATATACGCTGAAGGCAGCCGCAGCGGGGAAACCTGTCTATGTGGAGAAGCCGATGGCACGTAACGCAAAGGAATGCAATGAAATGGCGGCTGCCTGCAAAGAAGCTGAGGTTCCTCTATATGTGGCATACTACCGCCGTGGATCTTTAGTGTCAGCGTAGCAAGTCTCTCCAACAAAGAAAAGAAGAAGTTTATCCATATTGAAATAAACTTCTTCTTTTCTTTAAACGTACGAATGTATTAACGTGTATCAGCAGACAATAAAACGTTCTTTTCCACTTCCAATTTCCGATACACAAGGGCAATGAACATCGCCGGCAAGCTGCAAGCAAGCATTCCGATGAATGCGTATCTTGGCTCAATTTCATATAAAAACCCTCCGAATATCGTAAACACCGCTGTGCTCCAGCTAAGTGCAAAGGCTGAATACATGCCTTGAGCCTTTGGGATGAGTGTATGCGGAACGTTTGTTGTTAAGTATTTCATAAAAGCATAGTGCCCCATAGCAAACGAAAATGCATGCAGCGTCTGTGCAATACAAAACACCATAACGTTTGGAAACGAAAACACTAAAACCCACCGCAGAGAAGAGCCGGC
Source organism: Rossellomorea sp. GCM10028870 (assembly GCF_042666755.1). Taxonomy (NCBI): domain Bacteria; kingdom Bacillati; phylum Bacillota; class Bacilli; order Caryophanales; family Bacillaceae; genus Rossellomorea; species Rossellomorea sp. GCM10028870. Next base: position 56,537 of record NZ_JBHTGN010000005.1, read on the forward strand.
TGCAGCTAGCGCCAATAAGGTTCCAGGTGAGAATCGATTAAAGCGTTTGTCGGCCATTGAAAAAAAGATAATTTCTGCAATGACGGCAATGTTAATAATGACACCGATGAGATAGATGGGTGCATGAATTTCTTGTAAAAAGATGTAGCCATAGTTGTAATAAGTAGCGTGGGCTGCTTGAAGTAGCACAACAATAATAAGGACAACCAAGAAATGTTTCGTCTGGAATAAATCAAAGATATAGACCTTTATGGATTGGTTTACTTGCGGTTTCTTCGATAAAATCTCTGGGGCACTCGTTAAGCTAAGAGCGACAAAGCAGCTGGTTCCAAGCAATAGTGCCCAAAAAATAACGTTATCACCAAACATTCCTGTAAAAACCGTTAACAGTATTCCTACCGAGACAAATCCGATAGATCCCCACTGTCGGCTTTTCCCATAGTGCTTCAATTGCTTACTTTGCACAAGAACGCCGGCAACGCTGTCTAAAGCCGGCATTAAGGTCGGGTAAAAGATGTGTAGTATAACGGTTACGATTAGTAAGGCGGGGAATGAGTCAGCCGGAATATAGCAAAGAATCGCGATCAATGTACCGATTCCAGCTATGTTTAAGAGTGTTTTATTACTGACCCTATCTAATACATATGGAAAAGCAAAAAGTGTGGAAAGACCCCTCGCCACCAAACCGATACTCATGATAAAACTGGCTTCTGAAACCGAAATGCCTTTCGTTTGTATCATCCAGCCTGACCAATAAGGCAGAAAGATTCCCCAGGTCAGAAAAAAACTAAAAAAATGTGTGCTCATCCAACGTTGTGTATTCATTTGTATCCTCCTTATCAATCGCATGATATCATGAGAATAAAGAAGATTAATATGAGATATCTCATAATTTCGAGGTGGAAGATGGAAATTTATAAAGGTGAGAAAAAGCGGTTATATTTAGAAAATCTCTCAATCGCTCAACGATTTTCTTTTCATATTGAAGAATTTATTGAAGTGCGGGAGTATAAGCGGGGTGAATGGATCATTCAAGAAGGAAAGAGACCTGATTACTTATATTATGTGACAGAAGGAAAGGCAAAAATATACGTCACGCATCAAAATGGAAAAGTATCGCTCATTAACTTTATCAATGCTCATGATTATATTGGTGAGATGGAATTATTAAACGATGTGTACTATACAAAAGGAATTCAAGCATCCACAAAAACAGTCTGTTTTGCAATGCCTTTTTCCAAGTATCGAACCAAACTGCTTGAAGATACAAAATTCCTTCGTGAATTGACAAAATTCTTGAGTCTGAAAGCAACGTTAATGGCAGCCAAGTATTCACAGAGCCTTGCTTTTCCCTTGGAAAACAGGCTTGCAGACTTTATTTTACAAACGTCCGATAAAGGAGTTTACCTGGAAAAGCACGTCATTGTTTGTGATTATTTAGGCGTCTCTTACCGACACCTGCTGCATGTCCTGACACAGTTTTGTGAAAAGGGGTATTTGCAAAAAGAAGGCAGGAACTATCGGATTAAAAAGCAGCATGCTTTGTATGAGCTTGCCGAAGCGATAAAGAATAAATAAATGTTGATCTCTTGAGTTCTTGACATCTGATATGTTTAGATACAAAAGGTGAACCTTACCATATAGTAAATGGTGAAAGTTGCTGAAAAGGTTGGAATTAAGGAAGGCACGGAGGGTTGAAGAAGAGTATTTTGATTCAGAGGAGAATCCTTGTGATTAATGCACTGATTATCACAGGTGCGGCCATCTTTGCAATAAAAGGCCTAGAAAGGTGTAGGCAAAACCAATGAAGAATGTGGGGAATCTACTGCTTCGAACATTTTGTGGAGCAAGGTCATCGCTATTCCGAAGTCAACGTGGACAAGTCTCCGACTCGGAAATCTCCATGTTTACGGTTACTTCGCTTTGGGTTGTTTGATGACTTCGTCCTGCCACATTTAATACAGATAGATGATAAACGCAAAACCGGCCATCATAGCAACAATAGCTATTGTAAACAAAGTCGATTCACCCGATACCAGTCCCATCCGTTGCCATACCCGGTAAACGATGTACATAAATAACCCATCCAACAATATATTGACAGTCAAATACATCCAAAATTCCCCGAAAGTAAAGCGGAATATCCAGATAACTATAACTAAATATGCTCCATACAACCAAGGGACCGGGACGACTTTATCCCACCCGAACAGAATTAATGACATGAAACAAATTATTCTCTGGTCACTCTTGATATTGCCTTGGGCGTCCTTGTTTTTTTGAAAATGGATACGGTACGCAGGTACATGCCGGTCGCTCTATTTATGACAGTTATTCATACCTTGGCATATCAAGCGGCTTACCATTATGGATGGTGGAAAGAGACAGGTTCCAGACCCTGAAGTATCCCTGATTTAAAACTTTAATAATTATGTCGCCTTAATTAGGTGCCATTAAGCATTTACTCTTAATCCAGATTCTCTTTAGGTTTTTTTTTATGCTTTCTATTTTTAACCTCGGTAAATAGGTTATCTGAGGTACTTGAATGTGTTTTTGAATTATCATTGGGGGGATTAGATTGATTTGATTCAATCAATGCTTTCAACATTTGAATATCCTCTTTCGTAGCATATTGCTTATCAGATTTCAGCATATAACCTAATTGCCCGTTTGATTCTATTGTTGCCCATTGTAAATCAGTAAAATGCTGAATCTTTTGTTGTCTCATTCGTACTTCAAGCATATCAACAGTTAACCTCAGTTTTTTTAAATTGCTTTCATTAACTTGTCCATTTTCGACTACTAAAAGTGATTTTCCATATATTAAAGTTTCTAGAGTATTCGACCTCAAAACCATATACTCAATAGAAATAAGCGTAAGTACCATTAAAAAGGTAATCACCATCGTAATCCAGATGTTTCTGTCACCCACAGGTTGAATAATCAATGATCCGACCGCTATCATCATGACAGTCTGAGCAACCGTAAGCTGTGAGATTGACTTTCTTCCAGCTAACCGTAAAATAAGGACTCCTCCAACGACGACAACAATTGCTTTCCATATGAAGTGAAAATCCATAAGCATCCGCCACCCTTTCTGAACAATCAATTGTGTTTAGTGCTTTTTTTCTTTTTTTCTACATTTTCTATGGTTTCTCCAGGTGGAAGATTATATAACCTGCTCTTAGGGTCATATATTTTTTGAGATGGCCATAGTCCATGATGTCCTGAAAATAAATAGCTGACTAAACATGCAACCAAAAAGTACTCTAATCCTTTACCGTTAAACATCTCAATTGCCAGCAGGAAAGCAGCTATAGGGGTATTGGCCCCCCCGGAAAAAACCGCGATTAATCCTAAAGCGGCAAGAAATGACATAGGTAAGTCAATGAACGTGTGTAAGGCATTACCTAATGTTGCCCCGATAAAAAATAAAGGGATGGCTTCCCCGCCGACAAAGCCGCTGCCTAGAGTTACCGCGGTAAATACCAGCTTGCCCAGGAAAGCAAAAGTCGGCACCTCTTCTGAAAAAGATTGTTGAAGCATTTGTAATCCCCGGCCATTGTAGTCTTGTGAACCCACAATTAAAGTTAATGCCACAATGACAATTCCTCCAAAAAAGGCTCTCTTCATATGGTTTTTCTTAAAAATCTTTTCAGAGAAATTTTGTATTCCGTGCCTCAACTGACAGTACAAAACACTCATGAGGCTAAAAATGACTGCTAAAAGAATAACTTTTAAAAACGTAATAGACGATATTTCCGGTACTTTTTGTATAATGAATTCTTCGTGTTTATGTCCCCAAGCTGCTGTAGTTACATAGTGGCCAACAAAGCTGGCCGTAACACAAGGAACAAGTGCTTCAAATTTCAGTTTGCCTAAAGCTGCCATCTCAATCCCAAAAATAGCACCAGTTATGGGCGCTCCAAAGGCAGACCCAAAACCAGCACTTATACCGCTCATAATGAAAATTTTCTTGTCGAATTTGTTTACCTTGAAAAATTTGTTGACTGCTGCAGATACACTCCCTCCCATTTGGACAGCTGCCCCTTCCCTACCCGTAGAACCACCAAAAAGGACGGTGATAAAAGTCCCCAAATAGACGATCGGTCCCATTCTTCGCGGTACCTCTTTTTTTCCATGCACTGAGTCTATCACGAGGTTATTTAATTCAGCGGTGTCATTCAAAGTATTATTCAAAAATACCTTTCCATAGTTCATATATATGTATCCTATGATAATTCCTCCAAAGGGAAGAAGGAAGATAAGCCAATCTCTTTTTGATCTTATATCATCTCCTAGATAATCGTTTGTCTCTAAAAGAAAAGTTGTTGCCGAGCCAACAATTAAACCAATTATGCTTCCAAAGAAAATCCATTGACCAAGAATTAAATAAAAGTTTTTATGTTTTAGAAGTATCAATAATTCACCTTATTTCTAATTTAGTGGGAATATTAATTCTAGTTTTACCCAGTGTATTAAAATTATTAAAATAAGTATGGAATAACTAAGGATTGAATGAAGCAATTGGTATCATACCTTTCAGAATAAATGTGTCCTACACACTAATCTAAAGATTCTCATATAGATACATGAGGTGAAGTGTCACAAACATTCAGACTAGTAAACCTAAGTTCTATACCCTTAACAAAAAAAGGGTCAATTTTTTGCTTTCTCTAGGTTTCTGCCACCTCGAAAACAGACTTTCCACTTTTTTAAAAGCTCAAAATAGTATATAATTATCAGATAATGGTAGATATTTTGATCCCAAAATCATTATAATAGATTATGGTATGGTTATAACAGAACAGGTGAATTCCAGGGTGGCGCCTTGCTTTAAGTGAGACCCGAGCAGGTGCGCTTACTCTTTTTTGAAAATATAAAGAGTAAGGAAGGTTATCATGAGCAGCATACAGAAAAAGACAGACGTAATTTTAATTGGTGCCGGAGTCATGAGCGCGACTTTGGGATCATTGCTGAAAGAGTTAGCACCGGATTGGGAAATTAAAGTGTTTGAGAAACTGGCAGAAGCGGGGGAAGAAAGCTCGAATGAATGGAATAATGCGGGTACAGGACACGCTGCATTGTGCGAGCTTAACTATACGTCAGAGAAACCAGACGGATCGGTAGATATAAGTAAAGCGATTAAAATCAATGAACAGTTTCAGCTATCAAGACAGTTTTGGTCCTATCTTGTAAACAAAGGTTTGATAGGTAATCCGCAGGACTTTATCATGCCTATACCTCATATGAGTATGGTACAAGGGGAAAAAAATGTAGCGTTTTTGAAGAAACGATTGGAAGCGCTCTCAAGCAACCCTCTGTTTCAAGGGATGGAATTTTCCGATGACCCTGTCAAACTGAAGGAGTGGATTCCGCTTATCATGGAAGGCCGTACATCGAATGAACCGATAGCGGCGACCAAAATCGACTCTGGGACAGACGTCAACTTCGGGGCTTTAACACGAATGATGTTTGACCACTTAAAGAGTAAAAATGTCGAGATGAACTACAAGCACAGTGTGAAGGATCTTAAACGTACAAGCGACGGGTCGTGGGAAGTTAAGGTGCATAATATTGATAGCGGCAAAATCGAACACCACATGGCAAAATTTGTCTTTATCGGCGGTGGGGGCGGTAGTCTGCCATTACTGCAAAAAACCGGTATTCCAGAATCGAAACATATTGGGGGATTCCCGGTAAGCGGACTATTTATGGTATGTAACAATCCGGAAGTAGTGGCGCAGCATCATGCTAAAGTATATGGTAAAGCCAAGGTGGGGGCACCTCCAATGTCCGTTCCGCATCTTGATACTAGATATATCGATAACAAAAAGTCGTTACTGTTTGGACCGTTTGCAGGCTTTTCGCCCAAGTTTTTAAAAACAGGTTCAAATCTTGATCTGATCGGTTCCGTCAAACCGAATAATGTCCTCACGATGCTCGCGGCAGGTGCTAAAGAGATGTCATTGACCAAATACCTGATCCAGCAAGTATTGTTGTCGAATGAAAAACGCTTGGAAGAATTACGGGAGTTCATACCAAACGCTAAACTCGAAGATTGGGATATCGTAGTAGCCGGCCAACGTGTGCAAGTGATCAAAGATACTGAGGCAGGGGGTAAGGGAACACTCCAATTCGGTACGGAAGTGGTCAGTGCCGCTGATGGTTCAGTCGCTGCACTACTTGGCGCATCCCCTGGAGCTTCCACTGCCGTTCACGTTATGCTTGAATTATTTGAAAAATGCTTCCCGCAACATATAAGCGAATGGGAACCGAAATTGAAACAAATGATTCCTTCATATGGGGTGTCATTAGTGGAAAACCCTGAGCTGTTTAAAGAAATTCATACTTCAACGGCAGAGACGCTTGGTCTAAGCGAGAAAGAGTTAGCTTATAGTTGATTCTCTGTATGTTTTTTAAAAGATCATTATAGTTAAAAACCCAAGTCGACCAGTCCCTGTCGGCTTGGGTTTCTTTATTGTACTTTACTAGATTTTAATCGTGGTACCGTCAAATTTTGTGAGGGTGAATCCCTCGAACTTCTCATTATAAGTGGCCTTGTAATCACGAAGGATACCAATGGCTATCGATTCTCCAAGTTGGAACCCATTGATACCGCTGGCACGATAGTGAACACCGGCGGCATCCCGTCCATTCGCAATATTATAGGCAAGTTTATTCAATTCACCGCCGACAGTGAGAGGTGGACCTTCATACCGATCCAAGGACAGACCGTCGCTTGTTGCTACGACAGGATCAGGAATGACGAATGATTCGTTGAACAATGCCTTTAGCATCGTCACCATCGCCCCGACAAATGAAGCATGTCCAGCGGGATAAGATGGATGTGTAGGACAGCCTTCTGGGTAAGCCTGAGGTAAAAGATAGGATCCATATTTTTTATAGGTTTCCTCTACTGCCTTTGAGTTGAGTACATCAGGATGAATAGGATAATCGGCTTTTCCTATCAGCTTGTTGTGGATGCGCCCACCGAATTCCTCAGGTCGAAGCCGTCGATGGACCAGCCATTTTTGGTACCAGGCTGCTTCTAAACCTGGACGGGCTGCTCTTGTCACAAAATCCAGTATATGTGGAATTCCAAAGGTAGGGAAACCGATTTGTGTGTCAGATTCGAGATAAGGATTATTCTTATCCCATGCGGCAGTCCCATAACCGAGCAGGATCAAACATGCACCAAATCCACTTTCAATGGAGAGATCGTTATGAACAAATTGAGCCATATCTCGTGCATTTCGAATATAACGAGGGATAGGATCATAATCAGGACCAGGTGGTATGGAACCATTCTGAATGGCAAGCCAATCATCGTAGTCGGTTAAAAAGTCTTCCCCTTCCTTAGTTGTTCGATAGCGTTGGGTAATATTAGTCGCCACATAAGGGATGTCTTTCCAAAGAAATTGTGAAATATACGGACCTGTCAATGCTCCTTGGAGATTGTCCCGGAATAATGTCCCGGTGGTGACTTTACCATCAACTTTAGGCCCGCGAAAATCTGATAAGGTAGATAGCTCATTTGCAGCTGCAATCGTTAGAGGATTCGTGTCATATTCGTTGAAAGGGATATCCCGTGTAAGTGCTTGCCAGTAAAGCTCCACCATTTCAGCAGCGATTTCTGGACTACTGAAGGACGGAGCCGGCGGTATAACCAATTGGTGACTGTCCGGTCCAACCATTTCAAATGCATAAGCAGCTTGAGGGTCTACCAGTTTCCTTTCACCAGCAAGTGGAAGATTTTCAAAATCATCTGGATCGCCAGAATTCAGAATCTGAATATATTTGTCATAAGCCTCAACATCTACCTCCCCGAGTTCATTATGAGGTAGCCCTTTTGAAAAATTGGCTATTTTCTCAGGATATTTTACCTCGTCTCCATTATTTGGGTGGCTCGGTGTGGGAAGTAGTTTATAGAACAAGGAGGCCCTTACACGAAGGATGAGGACCTTCATTCGTCGTAACCACGTTGATAAATACTCTATTAACTTAAATTTCAAATGTCTTACTCCTTTCTATATGATTTTATTACCATCGTATGTAATGAAATCAATAAGGAGTGGACATACCTACTGGTTTTCCCGCAATTTAATAGTTAAAAGATAGGTAGTGTTGTCAAAACCTAAACTATTGTGCCGTTTTATAAACAAAGCCCGAAATCAAAGATGATTCCGCGCAATATTGATAGGATATGCAAGCTTTCGTAAATCGCCACTAACACCACACAATGATTCTGTAAGGTGTGGTTTGAGCGGGTATACTCATCGTGCTGGGGCCATAAATCACTATAAGGTTTCGATTGGCAGGGTATCTTGAAAAAGATTGTCCGTTGGTTAATACAATTTGAGTGTAGGGGGATAGATTTACTCTTAACATGCCATCGCTGCTCTCCAACTGTGAGTTGAAATAGTCTACCTTCACATTTTGTGAAGGGTTATCTTTTACCATGACAAGAGCGCGGTATTGTGGTGGATAAATAAGGGGAACAGGTGCATTCACGTCATAATAGCCGGTTACCCTGTCCCCTGCTGCCACCATGACATGGTCCACAAAGTAGGTGGTTGGTGACACGACAAAATTCACCGAACCACCTGATCCGTCGTCTACAGATATTAATTTATAACAGCCTTCCCCTTCACCATTTTGTCCTGTCACAAAATCACTGATCATGGTGATGGTACCGTAGAAAGAATTAAAATTTATCATGCGAATCCTCCATTCATAATGAATTGAGTGGTCCGGCATTCAAGCTTAATGAATCATGTCTTCCCTGCGAAATTTCGAACCAAGTCATTGAAAATCCATATCCATTAACACAATATAGTTTTAAAGTAAGGAGATTATCCCGAATAGTGAAAAATAATTTCTTTCTCCTTTTGTAAAGATTTCATGAAGAAAGCCCCGTTATAAAGGATTTTCCATTGCCATCTAAGAATGAATACTGTAAACCAGGTTTCTTAAAAGGGGTGTCAAACATGAAGTGGAATACTGCTATTCGAAAGCCTTTTCTTATGCGGGTATGGGAAAACTATCCGAAGACTTGGAAATTTATCATTGATGTAGGCATTTTAGTAAAGTACAAAACGTTGAATATTAAAAAGCTGCCTAAAACATTAACACTGCCCAGTTCCACGGTTCTATATATAGATTCCGAGGAAAATCGCGGAAGGGCGCTGCTGATCAGCAATGGGGTGACCCAAAAACGGCTGGCTCGATTCTGGTCCGCTGCAGTGAAGAAAATGAAGCCCGACCTGGTGATAGATGTAGGCGTGAATTATGGGGAGTGTATCTTCTCTATTCAGTATTTACCTGAAACCAGGATAATAGGCGTTGAAGCGAACAGCCGCTTATTACCGTTTATTGAACAATCCAAAGAAGTTCACCCTAACCGGTCACAAATAGCAATCTATAACGCAATCGCCTCGGATAAAGACAATGAAGAAACGGTTTTCTTTGTTGACCGGCATTGGTCAGGTACTTCGTCAGCCACTTATAAACCTTCTCATAAGTTATTAGAAAAAATACCTGTCCAGTCCATCACCATTGATACCATTTGCAGTGATCAAACCTATGAAACAGTCCTTTTTAAGGTGGACGTTGAAGGATATGAAGCGTTTGTATTAAGAGGGATGACTAACTTATTCAAAACTAGTAAGTCAATTCTTGGCTTTATTGAGTTCAATAGCGAGTACATTGAAAAGCTGGGTATCAATGTAGATGCGTTTCTCCTGTTTCTACAAACGTACTTTACAATCTACGTATATAAGAAAGACCATAGTCTGGTAAAGGCAGACCATTATAACCATATGGACCTGAAAAATTTATTTGGAACAGATTATATTCATACTGATTTTTTATTAATGAGTGATGAATCCTATATCGAACGAATGCATCTGGACAAAGTGTGAAGTTCCATCTCATCCTGGGGTGGATTTCTTCATTCACGATAGGATAGGTGATAACCCACCCTGAATTGAATTTGGAAGCACCAAAATAAATCCGTCTCGATTCGAGGCGGATTTATTTTGATACCACTCATATCATAAAACGTACTCGCTTCTTCTCTCGACACTCCAAACAACATACTCTCATGGAACGGATCTACAATATTCGAGAACATGATGACGGCTAATCCGAACTTCCGGTCCAGCCAGGAATGCTTTACAGTTACTTGTTGTATTCGATCTTGGTGGGGAACGAATGATTCTTATCCCTTCCTTAAAAATACGCTTTTGTAAAGGGATTTTCATTTTCTTGGAAAATACCTACTAATAAATAGGTTTCAATCTACAGAAAATGTGCTACTTAACAAGTAGTTCATATTGTTCATTGTTCAACGAAAATGGAAGCAAATAAAAGAAATAGGTAATATGAATCACGATTACATACGTTAAAAATAAACAGATTCTATCATTCTGACCCAATTTCATCCGTGTTATAGTTAAAAAGATTGGAAAAATTTAATAAATAAGAGTAATAGAAATCGAGTGAGGTGAACGTTCTTGTCTTTATTTTATTACTACGGGTTGTTGAGGGAAAAGCGGGAGCACCTTCAAAGACTTCAGGAATGTCAAAGCAAACTTCAAGGGAACAAACAGGAATTTGCAAGTTATCGGGAATCCATTACTAATCCTGAATTATCAGCATTCACCTGGCAAGGATCGCTTGCAAATAAATTTGATGAAATAAGACTTGAAGGAATGCTTCATTACTTTACAGACATTGAACATAACCAGTTTAGTGAAGTGTTCTCCATGCTGAGCAGTAAGATGCAAACCATACGAAGTGAAATCCAGGCGATTGAACATACCATTCTCAGGTTGGAATCTGAGGCAGAAGCAAAAGCCGAATAGATTGAAATGCATTGAATAGAGCGGGAGGTAGCTTGTATGGGTAATGAAATCAGGGTAGTACATGGTGAGATAGACCAACACCTTTCAAAGATGAAATCCTCTGCAGAGTCTCTTCAACCGGATGTACCTAAAAACATTGGTCATGAAAATCATCTTGAAGTGGTAACAAAATTGAACGAGTTAAACCAGAGCATGGAACAGATGGTACAGAGTTATAAAGAACTGCTTATCAGAAATGAAGAACTGACACGACAAGCTGTCCAGGATATGGCGGATGCCGACCAGGAACTGTCTTCACATATCAAAGCCAGGTAAGGAGAGAAATTGGGATGAAAACACTGGATGTCATGTCTTTGGAGTCAGGATTAGAACAAGTCCTTCGAAAGGTAAACCAGCAAAAAGAACAGATGATTGAAATCGAATCAGCCATAAATGACTTTATTTCTCAAGATGCCTCTTTCAAAGGAAAAGCGGGGCAATCGATACGGGCTTTCTACCAGGATTCCCATCAATCCTTCCTGGAGTTCTACCAGCAAATGGTGACGGCATATGAGTCGACCCTGGAAGCCATTAAAAATGAACTACAAGGGTTGGAGCCGGCACAAAATGGATATATACAGGAAAACTTTTTGCAGCACGATATGGAAAATGGATTAAATAGGGGTAGGGATATGGTCATGGACTTAACAACTGAGTCCAATGAGACGATTCAAAGTGTTCAAGATATCGTCTCATTACCAAGAATACAGGACGATTTTTTCCTTCAACAGGTTCACATTGCGAGGCAGCAAAAAGATCAAACCGTCGAAAAACTCCACCAGTTTGATCAAAGTCAGTCTGCTAAGCTAGAGCCAATCCAACAAGATGTCCACAAGATGAACCAATACATTCACCAAATTCAAGGTCTCTTCTCCAACGGGAAAATCTCAATCGATACGTATCAGCCCAATAGCTGTTACAACCCTCAATATATGTCCGAGAGCGGGTCGACAAACCCTTATTTCGAGCTGACCAACAATCCCCGATTTGTCGAGAATGGGGTTGAAGCGGCTGATACCGTAAATGGACTGCAGCCTGAATGGGACCCGACACCGACGTTGGGAGTCAATTTTGATCAGTGGCGAGAGCAGCCGATTAATGCCGCGACGAATTTGGGTATTGCGACTGCTGCCGGTTATGGCGCTGCGAAGAGTGTGAATTTAGCCAGAAAAGGTTTTGGTGTGACGAAAAACAGTTATACTACCGCACAGGGCAAGGATAGAGTAAGGTTAAAAGTAGATAAACCGGAATTATATAAAATTAATAAAAGAAACTACTCAGGTACCAATGCGACAAATTATACAAAACTTTATAAATTAGTGGACCCCATGACCAGTGTCAAAGAGTCATTTAAGTGGGCTGGAAACAGAATCGGTTACATAGGTGTGGGAACAACTGTTGTGGGTGATATCGTCCACGGGGTTCAGCATAAACAATCAGGGAGTGAAATTGCCGGTAATGTAACGGGAGATGTAGCAATAGCAGGTGCTTCTATTGCAGCATCTGCCATGGCAGGTGCCAAATTTGGAGCTATGGCAGGCGTAGCATTTGGTGGTCCGGTTGGGGTTGCCGTCGGAGCAGTAGTGGGTGCTGGAATAGGAATTCTAGTAACGACAGCTCTTTCAGATGTTAAATTTATGGATGTTGATGGTGATGGCGAGAGTGATTCAATTGGAGATGCAATTAAAAAAGGGACCACAAGTATCATTGATAAAGTTGGATCTTGGTTTTAAACTCAATTAATTCAATATGATTGGTCTTATGTTAAAAAGAGGTGTTTATTTGAAGAAAGCTAAAATAGATGAGATTACATTATCTTATTTAAGATTTCAGAATCCAAAAGAAAATAGGGGGAATATAATCGTTTTCTTTCTCATATTTTTGGATTTCATTGGAGTCATTTTTCTATTAGGCGAACCAATGATTCCCTTGATCTTTTGGTCAGGAATCATTCCAGTCATCCTAATACACTTATGGGCCATTCCAATTATTATTGCTCCATATAAATTTGAACACTCATACTATCTATTTTTTGGAGTTTATGGTGTTATTAATACCTTTGTTTACTTTTTAGTCATTCAAAAACTTATTTATAATACTTTTCAAGTTGAAGGAATGGTACCTGCATTCATGGGTTTGGTAATCTGTGTTTCTCTACTTGTAGTCTTGAATTGGATTAACATACGTTCACTATATTCCGGTACATACTCACGTCTTCAAAAAGGAGAAAAGTCCTTAAATCTTTCGCCGATAGCTGCTGCCTCAGGTATAGGCTACGTATTAGCCCAATTTATACTATCTTCCTTTTTTGTAGAGTCGATGAAAACACTTATTATTATAGGGGTTTTTTCGTTACTCTCTATAGCTACAGCTTTCTTTTCAACGAGTATTCACAAATTTTTCTTTATTAAAAGAAACATGGAAAAGGTAAAGCAAGTTTATCCTGAATTTGGATTACCTAAAAAGCTAAGAAAAAACACATAGAGGGGATGAAGACTATGTTCCTAAAAAAGAAAAAAGAAGAAAATCGTTTCTGTATCGCTATTTTCACAGAAAAAGAAATGAGTGATGAAGATTATGACTACCAATCAAACAAAATCTTGGATGCAACAGAAGAAAATGTGGTGGTTGTGACAGAGATTGAACCGCAAAATGAAATGGTCGAGGAGTTAAAGAATGCTTTTCCTAACACGAAGATAGAAGTGCCAAGTTACGGCGTCTACAAGTTTGACTCTGAAAAATTAGATGAAGAAACAAAAAAGATGGAGAAGAGGAACAAGTGGAAAAAGTTCTTTAACAACATCCATCCTGATGAGTACCTTATCGTTGAACATAAAGTAATGTACGATATCAACCAGGTTTTATATTATACGACAGATATTAACAAGGTCATATCATATATTCATGAAAATAAAAAAACAGGTTAAAGGGAACACAAATGAAATAACAGAGTGAAGTCTCAACCTTTTACCTGCAGAATTTGCAATTCCCCAGAGAACACAGAAGAAACGTCATCGGATTTTTATTAATTTTAATGGACTTTGTAGGATTATTGCCGCTCCTGAGTATTCCCTTTTTTGCCCCGCTATTTTGGGTAGCTCTTATTCCGATAATATGTATCCATATTTGGGCTCTTTTATATATAATTGCCCCTTATAAATTCGAAAAGTCTTATTACTTGTATCTTGGTGTTTTTGGAATTGTAAATACGTTTGTGTATTTTCTGGTGATTCAGAAGTTCTTATATAGGCATGTTGGTGTTGAAGGTAGCAGTTATTTTGTAATAGGGATACTATTAATGCTTTTTCTACTGGTTTCAATACAAATTATTAACGCAAAAATGCTATATTCAGGGACGTATACTAAACTTGAAAATGGAGAATCAAAGTTTAATGTATCTTTAATAATAGCCGCTTCAAGTTTTGGATATATTATTGCGCAATTTCTGATGTCGTATTTGGTTACTGATTCTGCCTATATGATTGTTATGATCACAGCTTACTCGGTCATATCCATTGTAACGGCTTATTTATCAACTTATATCCATCGCTTTATTTTCATTAAAAAGAACTACGAAAAAGTTATAAAGAGTTATCCTGATTTCGGAAAACCGAAAACATCGAGGAAATTCGGTTAAGACATAGGTTTATAAAGGGGGACTACAATTGTCTAATTGGATAGTGACCAGCAAGGACTTATATTTACTGGTAAAGATGTTAGGCGGGAAAGTACTGATAGGAATAACAAATCCATTTCCTCATTATCAAGAGGATGAATTAGAAAAAGAATGGGAAAAGATGTTCAAAAAGCTTAATAAGATGGGGCTGGTGGATTATATCCAAGGAGAATTAAAATTCGAGGATCAATTTATCGAAGCCATGTGGGTACTGGCAAGAAGCAATTTAGTTGCAGAAATCGTAACAGATCATCAGGAACAAAGTGTTTTTTATTTTAGTGATGATCGGGTCATTGAATGCCTGAAAGAGAATGAGTTGGGCTATAAGGTGATTAATCACCCAGCCCCCGACTATACAATAAAACAAATTATTCTTCCCCGAATGCTGATGGGTATTGAAAATCGATCTGTTCGATTAAATGATCCCCTGTATATAATCCCAAGTGATTATCTACTCTACTGTGAACGTCAAACCTTAATCAACCTGAACCAGATAGCGATTAATAATAATGTAGATTCGGATAGTTTACTAGTAAAGCATTTTAATAGATCAATACAAAGAAAGATTCATACGAATCGATTAATGATGTTCTACAGAAATAAATTTGATTGGAATATTGAAGGTGTTCATGTCCTATCATCCCCCTCTTTTAATTGGACGTTAAGAATGGTGAGTAAAGACGGTATTGAGTGGTTGGAAGCTCAGCAAGCAACGGGCGAAAAATTAGTAAGGGAGATCGTTGGGGTATTGGATAGAGTAAAGGAAAATGATTTAGTAAATTAACATCCCCCCTTCTGGCGAAATGGGTCTTTCAATGAATGAACATATCAAGATGGAAGTAAAGAATAAATTTCACGTGCATGTCCATAATAACCGTGAAGACAGGAGGTGTGGACATGCCAAATCAAAACGATAACAAACTAAAAAAGATTCAATCTGAAAGCTTCAAACAAGGGAAATCCCAAGAAGAATACGCTGCGGAACTTGAAATGAATAAGATGAAAAGCCAGAAAAGGAAGTAACGTTGAACTACATAAAAGAGCCATCCCGGTATCATACCAAGGGATGGCTCTTTCCGTTTACAGCGATGCTTTTATCACTTTTTTATAATACAGGACTGATAATATGCCAAAGATCGAGTATAACACCGTATATAACCCCATCACGATGATCATCGGAGTCCAAACCTCTGCACCGAACAGGAACCACCCGGATTGAACCGCGAAGTAACTGTGCAGCAGACCGGTGAGGAGTGGGATCCCGAAGCTGAAAAGCTGCTTGGCTTGAATGCCTCTCAATAAGTCACCCTGAGTGAAGCCCAGTTTTCTTAAAATCGTATAGTTCGGTTTCTCATCTTCACTTTCGTCCATTTGCTTAAAGTACAGGATGCATCCGGATGTGATCAGGAAGGTGAGACCCAGGAACCCGACGATGAACATGATGAGTCCGATATTTTGTTTCTGTTCGGCTTTCATATCATACTGTGAGTCGTTTGCCCATCCTTCGTCGAGTTTTAACTCATGAAAGAGGTCGTTTGCTTTCAAGATATCTTTTTCTTGTTCAATCGTCACCCCGATGTAAAGGGAGGATTCTCTCTGTATTGCAGGATCTAAATCATTCTTCAAGCGTTTGAATACAGTGTCATCCACGATCACGACAGGTGAACCACCCGCTGTAAAATACCATGAAATCGGGTAGTCATCACGCATTCCCAAGTACTTGAGCTTGGTGACCTCCGTTTTTCCTTTCAGCTCCGTCATTCCTGAATCATGTAAGGGAATGACCTTTTGAAGTAAGTCGCTATAGCCTGTAAAGACCGTTTCGTCTTCTTTTACTTCGACGCCTTCAACGTTTTTCTCGCTGATGACCGAGTTCGGCATGGCATCCAATGAACCGTTCAGTTCGCCAAATTCAGAGTCTGTAATGCCTTTCAGGTTGACCAACACTTCAATGACTTCGATTTCTTCCTTCTTGAATTCAATGCCATTATCCAGTAGGGCTTCTTTAAAGTGTTGGAAGTCTTGTGTATTTGTAAATGAAAAATCGGTCGGAACATTATTTTGAGCTGTTTTTTCAGCCGAATAATAGCCGATATAGCTCAGGGACAATAATGCTATAGCCAGTGCCGATACCGTCGTGATGATCGTCAGCAATAAAGCGTTCGATTTCATCCGGAACATGATGGATGAAAGGGACAGAACTTCATTGATATTCAGATATCCATCTTTCTTCTTTCGTATCATGTTAAAAATAAAGCTCACGGATCCCTTATAAAACAGGTAAGTACCGAGAATGACCGAGCCAAGGATGAAGAGCATGGCTCCAAACAGCTGAGGCATGGTCGTGAAGTCCCCGCCAAACAATTTGGAAGACACATAGTACCCCGAGGCAATCAGGATCATCCCGAGGATCCCGAGGATGATTTCAACCTTGGACATTCTTTTCACTTTAGTTTCCGTTGATGAACGGACTCTGAACAGTGATAGGATGCTTTGCCTTTTAATAAAGACAAAGTTCATCAGCATGATCAGCAGGTAGATCGCGCAGAAAACAAGGATGGTCTGGATAAGTGCCTGGGTTGAGAAGTGGAGTGTGGCAATCGCCTCGACTCCGGTTATTTTGAATAAGATCATGATGATCAATTTTGAGAAGGAGAATCCGATCAAAATGCCGAGTATCAATGACCCGAAATAAAGGATGAAGTTCTCCACGCTCAAAATGCGGAAGATTTTATTTTTTGTCATTCCTATTAATTGAAATAGGCCAATTTCTTTACTTCTTCTCTTAATGAAGAGAGTGTTGGCATATAAAAGAAAGATCGAGACGATTGCCACAAGTAGTACGGAAGCGGCACGAACAGCTGCGCCGCCTTTAATGGATCCCTTCGTTGCATCCATGGATGGATCATACTGCAGGGTGACAAAGGCAAAATAAAGCGCGACACTAAAGACCAGAGCAAATACATAAAGATAATAATTCTTGAGGTTCTTCTTCAGATTTCTGAAGATGAGCGTATTAATGTTCATTTTGCACCCCGCCAAGCACCCCTTGGGTTTTCATGATGTCCTTGAAGAAGTGCTGTCTTTGCTGCTCGCCTTTCGTTAATTGTGTATAGATCTGCCCATCCTTGATAAAGATGACCCGGCTGCAGTAGCTGGCTGCAACGGGATCATGTGTGACCATGACGATCGTGGCTTTCAGCTTTTGATTTAACTCACTCAGCTTGTTCAAAAGATCAGAGGCTGACTTTGAGTCGAGTGCACCTGTTGGCTCGTCGGCAAAAATGATGCTTGGTTCATGGATGAATGCCCGAGCTGCTGATGTACGTTGTTTTTGTCCGCCTGAAATTTCGTTCGGGTACTTATCTTTTAATTCTAGAATCCCAAGCTCCGAAGCAAGATCATTGAATTTCTGATCGGCTTCCTTTTTAGGTGTCTTGGTGATGGATAAAGGCAGAAGAATGTTCTCTTTCACTGTCAATGTGTCGAGCAGGTTGTAATCCTGAAAGATAAAGCCAAGGTGATTCTTTCGGAACTCGGCGAGCTGCTTCTCTTTCATCATCGTCATTTCATTGCTTTCAATTTTAATCGAACCTTCGCTCACTTTGTCGATGGAGGAAAGGACGTTTAAGAGAGTGGTTTTCCCCGAACCCGATGCCCCCATGATACTGACGAATTCTCCTTTTTGGATCGACAGGTCGATTCCCTTTAAGACTTCCTGTTTATTGAATTTATTGCCGTAGCTTTTATGAAGTTTTGTTGCTTCTAATATCGTCATCGTGAAAAACTCCTTTGATTTGATACTCTCATTATAAAAAGCAGGAAGATTCTTTTCCTTTTATTATCCGAACAAAACAGAAAAGCATGTGACATTATTGTCACACGCCGGTAAGATGGACGAAATCATTTTTCTTTGGAAAGGTGAGGGTTACCTTGGTTCCTTCACCCCTTTTGGACTCTACACTTATGGAAATCAGCAATTGCCCCGAGACTTTTTTGGTTAAATATAAGCCCATGCCTGTGGATGCATGATCATTGTGATCGGTCGTAGATGTAAATCCTTTGTCAAAAATCCTCGGCAAGTCCTTTGGGTCAATTCCCCTGCCAAAATCCTGAAACGCGAGCGTCGTATTATCATCCTGTTGCCCGCTTTTAATGATTATATCTTCACTTGTGCTATATTTCACAGCATTGGTCAGGAGCTGCCTGATCATAAAGGCAAGCCACTTGGCATCACTTAGCACTTCTTTTGTTTCCAATCGAATATCAAATCCAATTCCTTTCTGTATGCACCAGGATTGTAACATTTTAATTTCCTGGAAAATCACTGTTTCGAGATCGGTTTTCTCAATATAAAGATCATTTTCCATAAAAGCCATGCGCTTATGATGTAATTGTTGATCCAAAAGGAGATGGATACGCAGCCATTCGTACTTTAATGGAGCTTTTAACGGTTCGTTTCCCATTCGTTCTATCATTAAATGCATGGCAGTTAAAGGAGTTTTCACTTCATGAATCCAAGATAGGAGTTCATCTTTTTCCTGTTCAAACATCATCTTGTTCTTGGAAGCGGCATGTCTTAGGAGGTTCGCTTGTGTGTTTAGAGCATCCGAAACAATTTCTTCAAATGGAGTTTCAGGTACGCCCACCCCAGTAATATTGAGGTTGTGATCCCAATCGTTTAAACGTCTATAGAAACTCGTTTCCTTGTGATAGCGAACAATAATGAAACAAATAAAAAATAGAGTGGATAAAAAGATCATATACAGGATTGGCTGTAGTGGAATCGCTGTATCAATATAAGCGACAAAGATAAATAATAGCTGAAGAGTCAAGAAAAAAAGAATCCAGCTTTTTCTTTCCCATAAATATGTAAAAATCATACGGTTTCCTCTTCAAAAGCCATATACCCCTGGCCGACTTTGGTTTCGATAAATCCACCCAGCCCGATTTCTTCGAGGCGCTTTCGAAGACGATTCACATTGACAGTTAACGTGTTATCGCTGATAAAACGTTTATCATCCCACAAGCTGTTAATCAAGTTATCTCTGCTTACAATCTTATTCTTCTGTTCAATAAGGAGTTTCAGAATAAACATTTCATTTTTAGTCAATTCGATGGAGCCCTTCTCATTCGACACCGTGTTGCGTTCATAATCCACGGTAGCCCCGCACCACGTCTTCAAGCTGATCAGGTCGGTATTGTAGTTGTACACCCTTCGAAGAGTCGCCTGTACCTTTGCAACCAGCACATCGAAGTGAAAAGGCTTCTGTATGAAGTCATCTGCCCCAAGCTGCATGGACATCACCATATCAGTTGGATGATCCCTGGATGACAGGAACAGTATCGGCACATTCGAATGAGACCGAATCATCCGGCACCAGTGGAAGCCGTCAAACTTAGGTAATTGAATATCAATGATCACGAGATCGGGCTTAACCTCAGAGAACTCTTGCATCACTTTGTTGAAATCCGTGATTCCATGTACATCATAGGACCATTGGGTAAGCCGATCCTTGATCTCGTTAAAAAGGGTTGAATCATCTTCGATAAGTAATAATTTGAACATTTAAGTCACCACGCTATCTTACTATTTACATAAATTGTATAGGAAAAAGAGATTGTTTGCCAGAAGCCGAAAGCATGAAAGAGCCGGGAGAGAAACACAAAGTCTCCTATCAGAGGCTGGCCAAAACTTAGACATCTTGTGAAAACGGGTTAACCGTTATTATGGAACTTGTCTATATCATTTTCAAAAGCAAGAAATTAGTTTTTGAAAGTAAAAATTAGGATATATAGTAAGTAATTATTACTAATAATCGTAATGTTGAATACCTCCATCACTTTTTCATCACGACTGTTGACTCATGTACGGACAAGGGTATGTGACGGAATCTGCTTCGTTCTATCGACCTAATGGAGAAGGAGTTACTTTATACCAATTGACCCAATTCAATATATTCCTGTAGTTATATAGTTTTCTTTTTTCTGTAAAAATTGTGTTTATATAGATATTTATAATAGTATGATATTGGAAGTGTGTGAACATTTGTAAAAAACAGGAAAAATTCTCATATCTTCAAGAAAAGAGTTACATAATGTCATAGGTTTGCTTCTTATTTGGGTACTCTGATTTGATATAGATGATTACCACCAACAATTTCATTTAAGGGAGAGGAATTACATGTCAGGAATTATTCGTGTTACCCCAGCTGAATTGATTAGTATGTCTAACCGTTACACTGGCGAAAGCAGCCAGGTCGGAGAACAAATCTCACGCCTGGATAATATGATTTCAGAATTGGAAGGTATGTGGGAAGGGGAATCGAGCCGTGCGTTTGCTGAGCAATATCAAACACTGCGTCCTTCATTCCTGCAAATGCAGCAGCTGCTTGAAGACATCTCAATGCAATTGACTAGCACTGCTAAGTCTCTTGAAGATGCAGATGCTCAAATTGCCAATCAAATTCGTGGATAAGTATATCCCCATCCATTTTAAACATGAAGGAGCGCTTATCATTATGTGGCGCTCCTTCCTTATGAGGTGAACCCGGACATGTATATTGAAATCACCATTGATTTAGAGCGATATGATAATAAGTGCTTTGATCTCAGGTTATCAAACTATCATACCGTAAAAAAACTGATTGAACTTGTGTGGCAGTCACAGAAGCTTACAGCTGAACCTAGAGAAGGCTATTGGATTCGAATTGTGAATAGAAGACAAGTGATTCCTGGTCACACACGGTTGATTGATGCAGGAATTCATTCTGGAGATCGAATTGAAATTTTATAAAGGAGACCAATGGAATGACACAAAAAAGTGGATCATACCTACAAGAAAAGCTGGAAGCCGTTGTACATAGAAAAGAAAAAAGAATGACTTTGATCTTTCAAAAAGAAAAGATCAAGTTGGACGAAATAGCGGAAATTCACTTTCTGAAGAACATTAACCCGGCCATACAAAAAGAAATCACGATGGAAAATGATGAATTATGCATCGTGAATACCATACCTGACTCCTTCTCTTTTTATCCCCAATTAAAGGCGAATGAGAAGGAACGGTTGATGTCTGCCTATCAACTGGTACAAAATGTACGAAATCATACCTTGTCGCGCCTGCATCTCATTATTTGCCCGGACAATATTGTGTTTGACCAAGGATTGACTCCACACTTCATCCATTATGGTGTTAAGGAGAGCCTGCCGCCATATGAAAAAAATGCGGATCTGTTGTTAAAGCAGACAAAAGCTACGGTAGCAGCTATTGTGGATCGCCAACATACGTTTGATGATTACTTTAAATTCAGTGAGACGTTAAAATTGTCACCAATGACTAAAGATATCTTAGAAGCCGAAAGCATTGAAGATGTCGGAGAAGTGTTAAACCGCTATATTAAAGAAGCCAAAAAGTCTGATACCCTCCTCATGACTGTTAGTAAGAAAAAGTGGAAGATAAACCGGTATGTACTGCTGGGAGTGTCATTACTTTTGATACCAGCACTTATTTATTCAATTTATTCTTTTTTCTTTATGTTTCCAAAGCAGGAAAGGGTAGTAGCGGCCCAAGAGAGTTTTCTCCTTAATAAATATAGTGATGTGGTAACAGAGCTTCAGCCTTATGAGATCGATGAAATCCCGAAGGTCACTCAATATCAACTTGCACTCTCCTATATCATTAACGAATCCTTAACGGAAGACCAAAAAGAGAATGTACGTAACACCGTCTCTCTTCAATCGGACCCGCTTTATTATGAGTACTGGATCAATATCGGAAGAGGAAAGGCTAAGGAAGCATTGGAAACAGCCAGGTTCTTGGAGGACCGGGATTTAATTCTGTTTGGACTTTTAAAGTACCGTGAGCAAGTCAAGGCAGACGGAGATCTTGATAGCGAGGAAAGACAGCAGGAATTAGATGACATTGAAAGTGAAATATCTGAATACGAGGAAGAAATGAAAGCATTGGAAAATGAACAGCCGTCTCAACCGGCACAAACAACGGATGATCCGCAACAATCTGAAGAGAAAAAGACACCTGAACAAAAACCGGAGGCTACTGATGGAGAGAATTCCACGTCTCCAGCTGAAGCTGATAATAAGAAAGAATCCTGACTAACAAACTAACTGGGGGGTGAGCATATGTATGCCCTATGGCTATTTCACGATCACTACTATCAGTCGATCATGATTGAAGATGAAAATAAAAAAATCACTTTAGGTCCGCGACTGGAAGATACGATCACGATTTTGTCGTTGCCTCCGTCTGCCAAGTCCATTCTAGTGGAGCATTCCGGCGATGCTTTCAGGCTTTATCAAGACGGAAAAGAAGTGAGGGTTCTTGAACCAGGTCGCACAGAATCCTTTCTTGCAGGTGATAAGGAATTACAGATGATGGTCACGCCATTTTCAACAAAGTCAAAAATCTATTATATCGGTCATAAGGAAGAAATCAGTATATCTACTGAACAAACCGATGCCACCATTTATTATAAGAAAAAGGATCCCATTCAAAACTGCCATTGGTATAAAAACGGCGATGGTGCATGGGTAATGGATGCCGATGAGGCGTCGTCTCTTTATCTGAACGGACACCTGGTTACTGGAAAACATGAGCTTGAGGTTGGAGACATTTTATTTTCTCCTTTTTTAACTATTACCCTATTAGAAGACGATTTAATCGAGATACATAGTATCGATGACTATCAAACTGAATTAATGGAATCTACACGTCCTACCTCAGAAATGCAGAAGAAATACCCGAATTATCGGAGAACGCCACGAATGATTTATGACCTTCCTGATGAAAAGGTTCAATTGTCCTTTCCGAGTCAGGAATCGAGCGATACAAACCGGAGTCTGTGGTTGATCATTCTTCCCCCATTGATGATGCTAATCGTCATGGCCATAGTAGCACTCGTGATTCCACGTGGGATTTTCATTATTATCTCAATGGTGATGTTTACTACCACTTTAGTAACATCCACCGTTCAATTCTTTAAAGATAAGAGCAATAGAAAGAAATCCAAGGAACGAAGGAAGCGCATCTACACTCATTATTTAGAGAGTAAGAGAAAAGAACTTCAGGAGCTTGCCGAGAAACAGGCAGACGTTCTGCAATTCCACTTTCCTGCTTATGAAAGAATGAAGTATCTGACAGATCAGCTTTCCGATCGCCTTTGGGAAAGGACCCTTGAAAGCCCAGACTTTCTTCAGTTTAGATTAGGAAGTGGGAAAGTACCTGCAAGCTACAGTATTTCAGTGAATTCTTCCGATATGTCGAACCGTGAAATGGATGAGTTATTAGAGGAGTCCCAGAAGTTAGAGATGGTCTATCGTGAGATTGATCACTTACCTGTAACAGCTGATCTACATAAAGGGGCCATTGGGTTAATCGGTAAGGAATCCGTCTATAAAAATGAGATTCACCAGCTAATCGGGCAATTGGCTTTCTTTCATAGTTACCATGATGTCAGGTTCGTCTATATTTTTCATGAGGAAGAGTATGAGGACTGGGAGTGGATGAAGTGGTTGCCACACTTTCAATTACCTCAGTCATTTGCTAAAGGATTCATTTATAACGAGAAAACCAGGGATCAAATCCTTTCTTCCATTTACGAGGTCCTTCGGGAAAGAGATATCGAAGAGGACTCAGATAAAGTGCGTTTTTCACCACATTACGTTTTTATCATTACAAACCATCAGTTGATCTCCGACCATGTGATTCTGCAATACCTTGAAGGTGAGTATTCTCACTTGGGAATGTCCGTCATTTTCGCTGCAGAAGCGAAGGAGAGCTTGTCTGATAATATTCATACCCTCGTCCGTTATATCAATGACAAGCAAGGGGACATTCTGATTCAGAATAAAAAAGCGGTTAAGATTCCATTCGAAATGGATGAATACAAGCATGAAGGCAATGAGCAGTATGCAAGAACCTTGAAGACGCTTAATCATCAAATCGGTATGACAAACTCGATTCCTTCAAGTGTTTCCTTTCTGGATATGCTTCGAGTGAGAGATGTTGATCAGCTGCCTATTCAAGAGAACTGGCTATCCAGAGAATCGGCTAAATCGTTAGCTGTTCCCGTTGGTTTGAAAGGAAAGGAAGATATCGTCGAGCTGAATTTGCATGAAAAGGCTCATGGACCCCATGGACTACTTGCCGGAACAACCGGTTCAGGGAAGAGCGAGTTTTTACAAACGTATATTCTTTCTTTAGCGGTTCATTTCCATCCTCACGAAGTAGCCTTCTTATTAATTGACTACAAGGGTGGAGGAATGGCTCAGCCATTTAAGAGTATCCCACATTTATTAGGAACGATAACGAATATTGAAGGAAGTAAGAATTTCAGTACGAGAGCCCTTGCTTCCATCAAGAGTGAGTTGAAGCGCAGGCAGCGCCTATTCGATCGTTACGAAGTGAATCATATCAACGACTACACACGCCTTTACAAGCAAGGTAAAACGGAAGAGCCTCTTCCTCATTTATTCTTAATATCAGATGAGTTTGCTGAACTTAAGAGTGAAGAGCCAGAATTCATTAAAGAACTTGTAAGTGCGGCCCGTATCGGTCGAAGCCTGGGAGTTCATCTTATCCTGGCAACTCAGAAGCCTGGAGGAGTCATTGATAATCAGATATGGAGTAATGCCCGTTTCCGTGTCGCCCTGAAAGTTCAGAATACGGAGGACAGTCGTGAAATCCTTAAGAATGGGGATGCAGCCTCGTTGACTGTAACAGGAAGAGGATATTTACAGGTGGGAAATAATGAGGTGTATGACCTGTTTCAATCAGCCTGGAGTGGAGCTCCTTATCAGGAGGAATCCTTTGAATCAGAGGATGAAGTGGCGATTGTGACGGATCTGGGGTTGATTCCTTTATCGGAAGTATCGACTAATCCAAGCAATCAGAAGGAATTGATCAGTGAAATTGACGCTGTTGTCGATCGAATTGAAGAGTTACAGAAACAAATGAATGTGATGAAGCTTTCCAGTCCATGGCTCCCTCCTCTGGCTAATCGTTTGTACCGTACATCATTTGCCCAGAGAGAGGAGAATAAGATCTTACTTTCTATGATTGATGAACCTGAGAAACAGAGTCAGACTCCGTACCATTATGAGGTGGTTGAGGACGGGAATGTCGGTGTCTTTGGTTCTTCGGGATATGGGAAGACCCAAACGCTTATTACCTTATTGATGGGGATGGCCACTCAGTTTACACCTGAGGAAGTTCATTATTATCTTCTCGACTTTGGAAACGGTGGCTTACTGCCTTTAAAGCAGCTTCCACATACTGCAGACTACTTCCTGATAGACGAAGAAAGGAAAATCGAGAAATTCATTTCCATATTGGATGATGAATTAGCTCGCAGAAAACAACTTTTCCAAAAGAAAGAAGTAAGTTCAATAAAGATGTATAACACCATCAGTGAAGAAAAGCTTCCTCTCCTTTTTGTAACCATCGACAATTTTGATCTGGTTAAGGAAGAGATGCAAGAACTTGAAGCGCAAATTAATCAGTTTGCAAGGGACGGACAGTCATTGGGAGTGTACATGTACTTTACAGCGACCCGCGTTAATTCTGTCCGACAATCTTTAATGAATAACCTTAAAACCAAAATCGTCCACTATTTGATGGATAGCTCAGAGGCATACACGATGCTTGGACGATTGCCTTTTACCCCGGAAGCCATTCCAGGCAGAGCGATTGTTAAGAAGGATACAGCTTTCTTTTCTCAAGTATTCCTTCCAACCGAAGGGAAGGACGATTATGAGCAGTTGAACCTTCTAAAAGAAGAAATTCATTTATTGAAGGAAAAGTATAAGGGATCAATGTCACCAGATCCAGTGCCTATGCTGCCGACAGAGTTGACGATGGTCAACTTTACCCAGTATACCGATTCAGGAAGAAAAGAAGGACTGCTACCGGTTGGCTTAGATGAAGAACTAGTTAAGCCCGTGTATGTAAACTTCAAGAAGACAAAGCATTGTCTGGTATTGGGACAGGCCCAAAAAGGAAAAACGAACGTACTGAAGGTTTTAGCCAATACAGCGTTATTGCAGGATAGTGAACATATAGCGATATTCGATTCCATCGACAGGGGATTATCCCACTTGATGAAAGAAGAAAATGTGGTCTATATGGAAAACAAAGAACATATCACAATGTGGCTTACCCGTGTAGAAGAATTATTTAGTTTAAGAGAAGAGCAATATAACTTGTCCATACAAAAGGGAAGTTCACTTCCATCCTTCTCGCCTGTCTTCCTCATGGTTGATGGATATGCAAGGTTCCTGCAGAATCTGGATGCATTGCTTCAAGACAGAATCGTTAAAAGTATGAAAAATTATAGCCATTTAGGCTTCTGCATGATTGTTTCCGGAAATAACAGCGAATTAACTAAGGGGTATGATGCTTTAACAGTTGAGATGAAACAGATTCGACAAGCTCTAGTGTTAATGAAGAAATCCGAACAAACCTTGTTCACGCTCAGCTACGATCGAAGAGAAGCCGAAATCCAACCAGGGTTTGGTTATTATGTAGAAAACGGTAAAGAAACAAAAATTCAAATACCACTTATGGTAACGGAAAGGAAAGTACACGCATGACAGAGAAAGTAAGCCTATTTAAACTTTTATTAGCCGTCATGATGATTCTTGCCACTCCCCTTCTTTTCTTCCGTTCAGTTGGTGAAAATCCTCTGAAGGTGAAAGAAAACGCTACTCAGGCCATTGCCATTGTAAATGAAGACGCAGGAACAAAAGTGGATGGAGAGCCTTTGGCATTTGGGGGAGACGTGACGTCGATACTTGAAGATCAATCGACATTTGAGTGGACGGTCGTAGGAAGAAGTGCAGGAGAAAACGGTCTTCAGAGTTCTAAATATGATGCCGTTGTGTATATTCCTTCCGACTTCTCTGATAAAGTCATGACGTATGATGAAGAAAGACCGGAAAAAACAAATCTGAATTATAAAGTCCAATCGCAACTAAATGCTGTAAACAAGGAAAAGGTTCTATTGGAAATTGAAAAGGCTACAAAAAGGGTCAATCATAAGATGTCCTCTCTTTATTGGAATTACGTCTCTGCAGACATGGAAAATATCCGTGCTGAATTCGATGAAATTTTACAGAAAGAGCAGGCTTTCCAGGAAACGATGTTAGCGTTCTACAAACCCAGCTCAAAAGATCTGGCCGGACAAATTCAACAACAGACATCGATGCTATCGAATCTGCAAAACTCGATTCAGCAGGCAGATAGCCGGGCACCGCAGCAGCAAAATACGCTGGAATCCTTTGAACAAAGTCTTTCCAGTTTTGTTGAATATGTCAATCAATATAGAGAATATCAGGATAATCAAAAGCAATTACTTGCCGATATCCAAGCTCAATCCGTTCAGATGATCAATGAATCAACTGAAAATCAGCAGCCGCGCTATTTAAAATCCAAATCACTATTCTCGGAAGAAAGTGATGCCTTAACGGCAGGATTGACTCAGTTGAATAGCAATATGGATACAAATCAACAGGTATTTACTGATTTACAGCAGCGCAGGTTTGAAGAAGTGGGGAGACAAGTAGAAGACTTCTATTCCTTTCAGGAGAGAGTGTTGAATTTCTATCAGCAATTACAAGACACTACGACGTTAAATAGCCTGCAAGGAAGTATTTTTGAACTTAACAATAAGCTGGCTGAAGGAGACGGGGAGATCTTCAATCCACCTGCTCCTCCTGAAATTCCTGGGCCGCAAAAAGACGGAGAGGAACCTGACCCTCAACAGGTCGTCATTTCTTCTCAGGAAGGTGAGCACGAACCGGGGGGGCCAAACGACCCACCACCTGCTCCTCCGAATTTAAATCCGGAAATAAATGAACTGACTGCCATTTCAACAGAAATCGATGCGTTGAAAGAAACACTCACTAATTTAACAGAACCAACACCTGAAGCTATAACGGAAGCTGTGACGAATATTCAAACAATCAATGATCGTATCCTACAGGTTCGAACGCAGCTGCAAGGAAAAAATAATAGCTCAGAAAACCCTCTTCAGGCTGAAGTGGATAGACTATTGGAAGAAGTATCAAGACTTCTTGAAGATAATCAGACATTGATTGATAAAATCGATGAATTGACCAAGCAGGTTGAAACCCTTACAACTGAAAATCAAGAACTTAAAGATCAGATAACGACATTGACTGAGACGAATGAAGCTTTGATAAACCAATTGGAGATGTTCTCAGACAATATTGCGAATATCGTTGCCGAAATCGAGGATAAAGAAAGTTCCATCCTGAACTCAGCCGCTTTATCTGAAAATAGAAGAAACACCTTATATGGCTATTTTTCTCGCGGGATTAATAACTATAAGCTGATGGATCTTCTACAATATTACTCTTACCTGGATCGGTATGAAGCGACTCTTAACGGTATGTTAACGGAGAATGGAGTGAAAGCGGCCGTACTTCAGGATGAAGAGCTGAAAAATGAGGTAAATGAGATTCTGAAAGTAAGTCAGACTGAACAAGCGGAGTGGGAACAATTAAATACAGGGTTGCCGAATACAGAGGACGCTCTCAACACACTTCAAGACTCATTTACCGTCTTTGCGGCAGAATACAATCAAACCCTTGATGACCAGCAATCACAGCTTACAGAGAGCCTGAATGCGATTAATCAAGAAGCAACAAACGTATTGAATCGAATCCAACAGCCGGAGCAAACGGCTCCAATGCCTGTATCAGGGGCAGCTGGCCCTGATTTAGTGGGGAACCAGAAACAAATTGGAAGTGAAATCAAGTCTATCCATTCCTTCCTGGATACAGTGAGTGAAAGCCAAAATACAATCGTATCCTATACCAACGAGCTTCAATCGAATGTTTCCAATGTTCAAAGTGATGCGGATACACTGAATAATAAGTGGGCAACAAATGTAGCTTCCACTCAATTAATCCGTGATGATGTGTTTAGTGTACTGGGGAATGCGTTCGTTGACGGACAATCCAATGGATATGTGTATGATTTCTTGACGAACCCCCTTAATGTAAACGGAGATGTTCCGGAAGAGAAGAAAGCAAGTGCTCTGCCTCCGGTCGTTATTTTGTTTATTATCTTGTTATCCAGCTTGCTTATCGGATACACAAGTTATTACTTCCAAAATGCTCCTCTCTGGATTCAAGGAGTGATTTTCCTTCTACTGAATTTAATTGTAGGGTTTGTCATTAGTCTGTATGGATTAGATATCTATCCATTGGTGGAATCCCGTTCAGTCGAGTGGACGATCTTTACCATTCTCCTTCTACTAGCGGGTTCAGGACTAATCCGGGTTGCTTTTGTCACACATCGTTTGTTAGGATGGTTTGTTTCGGTAGGAATCATCGCCCTGTTTGTTACACCGTTACTTGCATTAACTACGCCTAATTTTAATTTCAAGGATCCTATGTCCACCGTTTATATGTCGATTCAATATGGGTCAGACTCATTATTCAATCAAGCGGTCATTGTATTAGGCTTAGTCATTATTGCATTAACTGTTGCTCAGGTTTTATTGGATAAACGCTCTAATCGAATCAAAGATGAGGGAACGGAAGCGTATGAGGGGTAAAGTACTTGTTCAACTGACTCTGGTTGTCAGCATGATCATGATGTTTTCACAGCCTATACTTGCGAATACTGACATAAATGACTTAATCCCGAACGACTATCAGAAAAATAAATTCAAAAAGAATAGTGACCTCATCCATGATCAATCATCAACAAATCAAAAGATACAAATTCCTGAAGAACAGAAAAGCCTGACGTTTGAAGGGAATTCAAATAACGGATTAAATGAATTGAAAGAAAAGATATTTCAAAGTGAAGAAAAAGATACAAATACGATAAAAGCTAAAGCCGAAAACTTGAAACTGTTTAGTCAATCCGGATCAGCAAAGTTAGGGAGCCTCGAAGAAGGAAGTTCATCATCTTCTTCCCTCTCTCTTTTGATTGTTGTATTTGTAGGCATTTGTGTGTTCCTACTCATCGTTGTTATTGTCATTTGGAATAGAACGGCTCAGGGTAAACAAAGTTTGAGGTAAGAAAAAGAAGAGGGTCCGTTTGAAACGGGACCCTCTTCTACTATATGTTAACCTTCATATAAGTATAATAAGGTGATTGTGAACTATATCACTTCGAGAACGCTCAGAAGCTATGTGTTACGTCAAAACAGGCATGGCTAAGGGTAATGTGGTCGGGCAAGTAAAGAAGCTCAAATAAAGCAATCTGGCGAAAGGTTTCTACATAAATACTTTATCTCTAGTAAACGTATGCCTAATCTCACTATACTGTACAATAAGATTACTAGAAAACCTTGGCACAAGGGTGTGTCGGGGTTTTCTTTTTTGTTCGCTCTTTTCGCAAAGATTGTTGCTTTTTAACATAAGCACTGTTAAGGCTCTGTCAATTAGTGAGTGCTGGATGGTGAGGGGAACTGCTCCGCTTGCAGCTAGCGTTCGGCCGAGCCTCCTCAGCTTAGCCGAACGGGGTCTCGGCACGCCCGTATTTCCGCAGGAGTCTGCGCAGTTTCCCTCACCATCTTTTACGGGTTTTTTGTGACAGAGCTTCAAGTTGTGCTAGAAAACAAAATTACTTGAAAGATACTTCCTTAAGACAAACAATCTCTCCTTAACTTAAATGAGATTATTTGCTAGAAAGCTACTTTTAATTGTTTTTGATTAAGGATACATGCTCAGAAAGTTGATTGGAGCGGAAGGATGATCGACTCCTGCGGGAATAGCTGGACAGGTGAGACCCCGGAGGCTCACCGCCAGCCCCGCGGAAAGCGAGCATCCTGGAGTGGAAATCAACTAGTACTTTCTCTTCTACAATAGCAACAAACTTTACGAAAAGAGCCTTTTTGTTCAATCCTCAAGGAAAATTCAATACCAGGGTTGTAAGCGGTAACAAAAATTAAATTGACTCACTTTGTTTCTCCGTATATCATTATTTTAATAGCGTCTATTTAACGACTATTTAGAACTGTCAAAAAAATAAAAGGGGTATAGGGGGAACAAACATGAAAAAAGAAATGCCGTTTTGGATGGCCATTATCCCGCTCAGTGTCATGATCGTGGTCATGTTCGTCACGATTGTCGTTCTTGAGCAGGGTCCGCATATTCCATTAATCATTGGAACAACGGTAGCAGCCATAGTAGCCTGGCGGGCAGGTTATACGTGGAATGAAATTGAAGATTCTATGTATAAAGGAATACGCCTTGCCCTGCCGGCAGTAGTCATCATCATGCTTGTTGGACTGACTATTGGTGCCTGGATCGGTGGAGGGATCGTGGCTACGATGATTTATTATGGTTTGAAAATCATTACACCATCCCTCTTCTTAGTTTCCATCACGGTTATATGCGCTGTTGTCGCACTGGCGATTGGCAGCTCATGGTCAACAATGGGGACAATTGGAGTTGCAGGTATGGGAATCGGTATAAGTATGGGAATTCCAGCACCTATGATTGCCGGAGCGATCATTTCCGGCGCCTATTTTGGGGACAAGATGTCACCGCTTTCTGATACCACGAACCTTGCTTCTGGATTAACGAATACAAATTTATTTGTACATATTCGTCATATGCTCTATACAACGGTTCCGGGATTACTCATTGCCCTTATTGTTTATGCCATTCTGGGAAGAAATTTCGGTTCAAATAAAATTGATACAAACGATATTGAACAAACAATCAACGTGCTTCAGGATAGCTTTGTGATTTCACCGTTTTTGTTATTGATTCCATTAATGGTCATTATTCTAGTGGCTAAAAAGGTACCTGCCATTCCAGCTCTGGTAGTGGGGATTCTACTTGGACTTTTATCCCAGGTATTCATCCAAAGTGGATCATTTTCTGATGCATTTGCTGCCTTACAAAGCGGCTTCGTCATTGATTCAGGTAATTCAATGGTGGACGATCTTTTTAATCGGGGTGGACTGGATTCAATGATGTATACGGTTTCCATGACCATTGTAGCGATGACCTTTGGAGGGATATTGGAGCATACAGGAATGCTGCAATCCATTGTGAACCAGATTTTAAAGGTGGCCAAATCAGCGAAAGGATTGGTGGCATCCACCGTTGTTTCTTGTTTTGCAACAAATGCCACCTGTTCAGAACAGTATATTTCCATTGTTGTTCCTTCAAGAATGTATGCTAAAGCATATGAGGAAAAGGGTTTGCACTCGAAGAATTTATCCAGGGCACTTGAAGATGGAGGAACCTTAACCTCTGTCTTTATACCATGGAATACATGTGGAGTGTTTATATTTGGTACATTAGGCGTTCATGCCTTTGAATATGCCCCTTATGCCGTGTTGAACTTTGTAGTGCCTTTACTATCCATTGCATACGCGCTAACCGGTTTTACGATTACAAAACTTTCGAAATCTGAATTAGTGAACACCAAAGATGAAGATGAAATGACCTTAAACTCGTAAGTATTTTAAAAGGGGAGATGAAGTTCGTAAATGGAACGGGGACGACCTTGTTGATAGGTCATCTCTTCTCCCACTATCCTGATCGAACCGTGATCTACCAGTTTTTTGATTATACGTTCAGTTGAGCGACGGGTAATTTGAAGATAATCAGTTAACTCGGCAGCTGTAAACTGTGAGGATGAACGCTTTCTGCTGAATTCTATCAATTTAGACAGATTTCCCGGACTGATTTTAATTTCCTTGGCAATATCAAAGAGTTTTGGATGATTATTCTTGAGACGCTGCAATTTAGCCTCTTTAGGATAAGGACCAAGAAGGTTTTTATCATCTGTTAAAATATATCCACACTTACCCAAGGGGTCATTCTGAGCAAAACGCAGGGCAATTCCAGCATTTTGCTCTGTTTCTATTGCCGTTGTACCATAGCCGAATCCAATTTTCATTCGACCATTCCACCTGGATATCAATTCCTCGAAAGTGTGATGAGAGACTAGTGACTCTATATGGCCCACAGTGCTATGAAGTAAATAAGTATGTTCATCAATTGATTGTCCGGAACCTTGAATATCATGGGTGAATGATTGTAACCATTGGTTAAATTCCTGATGTGATTGATCATGGGATAGATAGATAGCTGAAATCGTGGAAGCTTTTTTTTTGTTTAGTAGAGCGATAGATTTTACCTTCTGAAAGCCATTTAACAAAGACCTGATAGGGTCTACCATTCTTTCTGTTGGAACTCCAAGTTCTTTCAGGCGGTCATATACGGCGTGGATGCTTGTTAACGCCACATCAGTGTTTCCCAACTGGTGAAGTGAGTAGTGGTATTGAACAATGGAGGTTAAATCCAGCTGATAAGGAAGCCGTTCTTTATATTCCAAAACATGAGCAGCAGGAATGGAAATTCCTATATCCATCGATACATGTTTGGTGTATAAAGCTTCCATCAAATCAATCGATATACGGTCAATCGGAATTTTTTTGTGATAGGTTATAGACAATAATGAAGAAGCGACGGCCATTTCATTCTGTTCCAGGAATAAGGAAGGAACAGATAATTGATCGCATATCTCTTTTGAATAATAATAGGGCAAGGCACCTGAGAAAAAAATGGCATCACAAGGCTTTAAGTGTTGGATCAATTCTTTGGATTGATAGGGATCTTGATAAGTGTAGGGGTCTATTTCGATGTCAGTCATGTGAGGTTCTATGGAGTGTAAATCCTGGATAAAGTCTTGAGACCCGATAACAGCAATTTTTATCTTTTCCATGCTTCCACCTACTTTCGGTTTAATTAGCGACTATATAACGACATTATACCAATTTGCAAATAGTAGTGTAAATGAAAAGGAGTTATGACCTATGAAAATTATCGGATTAAACGTATATGCTATTCGTCTGCCTCTTCATGTTCCTTTTGTGGTAAGCTACCATACTTATCATGATATGCCTTCCATCATTGTAGAGATTGAAACCGACGAGGGGATCACAGGGTACGGGGAAGCAGTGGCAGATGAGCACGTTACAGGAGAGTCCTGGGAGAGTACTTATCATGTATTAAAGAGCACTCTAGGGCCTGCAGTGTTAGACCAGAATCCAATGAATATAGAGAGACTTCATGTTCTCATGAATGAATCCATATATGGTGTTCCAACTGCAAAAGCAGCCATTGACATTGCCTGCTTTGATATCATAGGGAAAAAGCTCTCTCAGCCTGTTTATCAATTGATTGGGGGACGTTATCATGAAGAATTTCCCCTTACACATGTTTTAAGCATCGCAGAGCCTGAAGAGATGGCAGATGAGGCAGCGCTCATGGTGGATAAAGGATATCTTTCTTTTAAAATGAAAGTAGGTACGGAAGTAAAAGCAGATGTCGAGCGTATACAAAAGGTTCGTGCAAGGGTAGGGAATCATATTGCCATTCGGGTTGATGTAAATCAGGGATGGAAAAACAGTTCGCAAACGTTAAAGGCTCTCCGCTCATTGGAGGGCATCGATTTGGATTGGATAGAACAACCGGTTCTCGCTGATGATATCGACGGAATGGTGACTGTAAAGTCCAAGACATCCATGCCTTTAATGATTGATGAAGGTCTTAAAGGAACAAGGGAAATGCGAGAAATCATTCAAAAACAGGCAGCTGATAAAGTGAATATCAAATTAATGAAATGCGGTGGGATCTATCCTGCTGTAAAGCTTGCTCATCAGGCGGAAATGGCTGGAATGGAGTGTCAGATAGGCTCCATGGTAGAGTCCTCTATCGGCTCTGCAGCAGGCTTCCATGTTGCTTTTTCAAAAAGGGTCATCACAAGCGTAGAGCTGACGGGACCATTGAAATTTTCAAAAGATGTGGGTAATCTTGTCTATGATGTTCCTATTATTCGACTTTCTGATAAGCCTGGATTAGGGGTTGAGATAAATAAATCGGTGTTGAAAGAACTGACGGTGTTTCAAGATTCGATTAGATGAGGAGGACAGCGTGTGAACGCACTTCACGAAGGAAAGTTAATCAAGGAGAACAGATTGTATACTGTCCATAAATTATCTATGCTCCACATTGAAGAAATTCTTTCATTGCAAGATATAGTAGTCGCTGATTTAGAGGATAAAACACGTTTACAACCCCTCGCGCGAGTTGAATATGAGTATATTCTTAAGGGGAAAGGCTTGATGGTTGGTGCTTTTCTGGAGCAGGAACTTATTGCGTTCAGAGCGCTTCTTCAACCTGAAATCGATGAAGAACATTTGGGATTGGATATAGGATTAAATGAAGATGAGTTAAATCAAGTCATCTACCAGGAAATCTCGATTGTAGACCCCATTTACCGGGGAAATCGATTGCAGCAAGTGTTAGGCGCTGTCATTATGGAGGAACTTCCCAACCTTCCCGGTGATTTCACGTATATTAGCTGTACCGTAGCTCCCTTTAATATACCAAGTTTGAAAGATAAATTTGCTCAAGGTATGGAAATAGCGGCCTTAAAAAATAAATACGGCGATCAAATGCGCTATATATTTGTTAAAAAAGTAATGAAACAATCTGTGCAAGCCGACCGGAAACGATTGATCATTCCAATGGACGATTTTCACACGCAGCAATCACTCCTGACAACAGGTTGGCGCGGTATTGGCATGAAGAACCTTCAAGAGAAATATCATATTGAGTTCGTTAAGTATCAATGAACCTTTATCAACAGTAGAACTAATGTACTCATAGGAGCAGTCTCATTTTAAGGAGGCTGCTCTTTTCTTATGCCATTTTTTTAAAAGATTTGTTTGAACCTTTAGGATTCCTATTATTTTCACCATTGTAATAATTTAATAGATTACTAGAGTAGTGGGTTGATAGTTACAAATCCTCCACTAAAATATGGATGTAAACAAAAATGTATACAAGTATACAAATACGTACACAATTGTAAACAAAAATGTATACAAGTATACAAACAAGTACACATATTGATATATAGGGATGTGTACAAAATATGTATACAACGATACAATTTGTATACATATTGACCTTGATTACGCTGCGAATATTCGATAGAAAAGTAGGATTGACCGGAGAGGTGAAATTGTATACTCTGAGAGTAAGAGTTGAAATTTTTTGACAAATTCTTACTCATGAATGAAAGGATGATTTTAATGACGAATTCACGAATTGCAGCCATTGACGTTGGTAATGATTCTCTTAAAGGTATTTTTGGAAAGATGGACGCTGAGGTAAATATTCCGAACGTCATTGCCAGGGATATTGAAGATCGCCCAATTATCGGAATCGAAGAGCTGGATACACAAGACCCACTTGACGGCATACATATCCGTGTCCACTCCCCTACTCTTAAAGATAATAATGCGATTTATCGTGTCGGTAATCTGGCAACGAAGAGCAATAACTCTACTGAACTGGATCCGGGCAGCAGTAAATCAGAAGAAGATCAAACACTGGTGATGCTGTTTGCTTCCATTGCACTTGATGCAGCACGCAATGATTCTAATTTTAAGAAGAATAATAACGTTATAGAAGCAAATTACACATTGGGTACAGGTCTTCCACTTCGCGAAGTAAAGGAAGGAAAAGATGTAGGGTACCGTTCTAGACTGTTAGGTTCAGTACACCAAGTTGAGTTTCTGGTAACTCCTCGCTACCAAGGCATCAAAGTGAATATTAAATTTGATGAAGTAAAGGTTTATCCTGAAGGGTTTGCCGCATTCATCAATCTTGTTATGGATAACAATTTAAATATCATCAATAAGGACCTCATTGATAAACGCATCTTAATTCAAGATATCGGCGGCTTATCAACGGATATCGCTGTGATTAAAGATCGAAAAGTAGATGACGATAAAGCTCAAGGATTCAACCTTGGTGTGTCTGAGTCCCTTGAATGGATCCGTGAAGAAATCCGCTCAAGACACGGAATTGAGCTGGACAGCCGTCGTGATGTGGTAGAAATCATCACGAAGAAAAATGATCGTAATCATATTATGGTTAAAGGAAGCCGTACAAGCGTACACGATATCGTTGACCGTATTATGCTTGAACTTGCTAAGAAGCAATATCGTCACCTGCGCAATATGTGGCAAAAGAATTCTCAAACTGAAATCTGCTACTTCATTGGCGGAGGATCAAGTGTTCTTAAAGAATATATCAAAACGCTTAATAACAATCTTGATGGTTACAATATCGACTTCTTTGAAGATGAGAAAGAAAGCATTTGGATGATGGCGAATGCTTATTATAAGCTAATTGCAGACTTCTCAAGAAAGAATCAAAAACAAGCACAAAAAGAAGATCAAAAATTAGCGAAAACCAAATAGGGTGATTGTATGAATGGAAAAGGGATGTCGAGGGGACAGCCGATTACGTTTCGAATTCCTTCTGATACACCTGATCATGTTTTAAAGCATTTACAAAAACTTAAGGAAACGGAAAAACGAAATTTCTCCAGTAAAATTGCAGAGCTTGTATTAAATGGAGTAAATGATACGATTTCCAAACAGAGAGAAGCCATTACGATCCCCCTTCCGAAGGGATTGGATAAATCCCAGCGTGACTGGTTGAAGCATGAACACTCAGAAGCGTTGTTAGGCAGTATCGTGTACCAGCTGTTATCAAACCCGGTTCGTACTGCCTCCCTTCTAGCTTCCTTAAGCAGTAATTCATTGGATATTGATGAAGCCCTCTATCTTCAGGAAGAATCTGCGGCAAGTCACGATTCTTCAAGAGAGTGGTCCCTTGATCAAGTGATGGATGATACTCCAGAAGAAATAGTAGATGAGCGCTCTTACTCTACTGACGAAGAATTGGACAACTTTGACTGGGACAGTGCCATGAAGCCCCAGGAAACCGTTGAAGAAGAACCTAAAGAAGAATCGATGGAAGATCTCTTAGGTGATTTTCTATCCCAAATGAATAAATAGGAAAAGAACCAGAAGCAAAGCTGAAAAGCATAATGCTTCTGGTTCTTTTTTTGCAAAGGCTTATCATGAGAATCAATTACCCCCCCCTCCCCCGATGAAAATCACACTTCTCCTCTAAATTCAAACCGATTCCTCCTTTAGAAACTGTAATCTATTTGTCTTATTTGAATTATTCCTTCTACAAAAATCCTTACAAGCTATATAACTGTAAGAAAGAAATATTACAGAGTGAAAGAAACGCAATCAAACATGTATAAAAAATGGCAGTTAATTTCAAATGATTCCCAGGACCTAGTTTAGGGTAGGTGTAAAACGAGGTAAACACCGATTAAACCGAATATAAAATTTGCACACAGTCATTGGCTACACCAATAAAGAGGAGAGATTCGATGAGTATTCAAAAAAGTAACGATAGCTCAAGTCTCGCAGAAGTAATTGATAGAATCCTGGATAAAGGAATAGTCATTGATGCATTTGCCAGAGTTTCCTTAGTGGGAATAGAAATTCTTACAATAGAAGCGCGAGTCGTCATTGCAAGTGTAGATACATGGTTACGATATGCAGAGGCAGTTGGGCTCTTAAGAGACGAAGTCCAAGAAGAAGGTTTAGCCAAGCAGGAAAATGAAAGAGGAACAGCGTTTAGCATTTAAACAAGTAAATTAAATATAGTTTTACTATTTTTGTAGAAAAGAGGATGAATATGGCAGAAACAAAAAGCAGTCAACAAGTAGAAGAAACGAAAAACATTGAAGAAAACGGAGAGCAATCAGCTGAAAATAGACAATCCATGAATTATGCGATTATCGGTGGAGTAGTCGGAGCTGGTATCGGGTTACTTTCAAATCCAGGTACAGGAAAGAAAGTAGTGGACAGTTTAGGGAAATCAGAAGTGATGAAAGCAGCAAGTAAGGAATTGCGAAGATCAGCACAGGAATTTCTGACAGAGCAAGCCATTATCACATTAAGACAATCTGCTACCGGATATATGAACAAGCTGGAAGGTGGCAGGCTTGCACCTAAGAAGAAAAAAGAAGAGGTATCGGAAAACACTGATGCCAAGGCAGATAGCGGTGAAAATTATTCTAATAATTCAGAAGAATTAGAAGAAATCAAAGAAGAAAACAAGAATTTGAATGAGCGTTTAGAACGTATTGAAGAAATGCTTAACAGCTTAGTGGAGTCTAAGAAATAATCGCATCCCTGAAGGGGGCATTACATGAGTAAGCCGGTGAAAAAAGCAGTTGGGAAGATGGCTAAAAAAGCATACGATCACGCCCCGGAGCCCGTGAAAGAAAAAGTGAAAGATTCGATAAAAGAGAAGGCGAAAGAAACATTTGTAAACAGTGTCGAAGGCGGTATTCAATCAAAAGCCAATGAAGCATCTGAGAAGTTAGAGAAGGCCAAAGAGAAAAATGCTGATAATGTTCATACCAAAGCTGAAGAAGCAAAGGAAAAAGTACAGGATGTCCTGCTCTCCGTTCGAGAAAAATTAGGCAATGCAAAAGAAGCAGGAGAAGAATTTCAAAAGAAAATCTCTTCATCCAATGATAAACAAACAAAAGTTAAAGGTGTCGCAAATATTAAGGGGGCGAGTGACATCAAGAGCTCCTTTAATATTAAAAGTTCTACAGAAATTAAAAGTTCGGAAAATATTAAATCATCGAAAGACATTAAGACCATCTGTTCTTAAACACCGGAAGGAGAATAACAATTGGCTATTCAAAAGAGTAATAATAGTTCGAGTTTAGCGGAAGTAATTGACAGGATTCTCGACAAAGGTATCGTCATTGATGCCTTTGCAAGGGTATCTGTCGTTGGGATTGAAATCTTAACGGTTGAAGCAAGGGTCGTCATTGCCAGCGTAGATACATGGTTGCGTTATGCAGAAGCTGTTGGCCTGCTTCGGGATGATGTCGAAGAAAACGGTCTTGCTACTCAGCAGAACGAAAGAAGCTCCCAGTTTAGTGTTTAAACAGGGGCAGTGGAGAAAAGAAAGTGAAAGGGGGCCATTATTGGCACCCTCCCGCTTTCATAACAGTAGGAGTAGGAGGCGACTATGGTTATCAAAGAGATTATGAATAATGTTACCGACTTCTTCAATGAACATGTAGCCCCGGTCCATAAGATTACGTCAGTGGAACTGACAGAAGATGAAGGCTGGAAGCTTCAAGTCGAGGTAATTGAAGAAAAAGAATATATGAAGAAATATGCTAAAGACGAAATGCTTGGAACATATGATGTTCAACTCAATAAAGAAAAGGAAGTCACATCATTTAAACGACGGGATATCCGTTACAGAAGTGCCATTGGACAGGAAATGTAGTGGATGAGCGAGTAGGAGGGAATTGTAAGTGACGGTCTTAACAAAACGGATCAAAAAGGATAGCAGGGCATTAATACAAGACGATGAAACGAAAGAATTGCTTTCGCGCTCATTGCAATACCTTAAAGCTGGATATCCTGTACATTTTACAGGTCCTTCCGGAGCCGGGAAAACCTCTCTTGCAATCGCTCTGGCGAAGAAGAGAAAAAGACCGGTTATGCTCATGCATGGTAACCATGAATTAAATAATAAAGATTTAATTGGTGATTTCACAGGGTATACGAGTAAAAAAGTGATCGATCAATATGTTCGATCAGTCTATAAAAAGGACGAAAGTGTCACCGAGACATGGAGAGACGGGCGATTACTGGAAGCAGTAAAGAATGGATATACCCTTGTATACGATGAATTTACAAGATCTCAGCCGACAACGAATAATATCTTCCTATCTATTTTAGAAGAGGGGATCATCCCTTTATATGGATCGAAATTAACGGAACCTTTTATTCGCGTACACCCGGAATTTGCAATCATATTTACTAGTAATCCTGCAGAATATGCAGGGGTTTACCAAACGCAGGACGCTCTCCTGGATCGGTTAATTACCATTAACGTAGATTACAAGGGAGCAGAAAAAGAGGCAAAGATTGTATCCGAAAAAGCAAACTTGGTTATGAGTGAAGCAAGAGCGATTACAACCCTTGTATCTACATTACGTGATCAATGTACAAACGGAAAGAACGGACCGAGCTTGCGTGCTTCCTTAATGATCGCAAGGCTCGCCATTGAATCAGACATTCCCATAGACGGTAAGGATTCAGACTTTCAACGTCTATGTATTGATATAGTAGCACATAGTCTAAGTCGATGTATCGACGAAGAAAACCCACAAGAAAAAGCAGAACGATTAATTATAGATGCATGTAAACATATGAAGGTATCTGAGGAATAAAGGAGAGTTTCATGATGAGTAAGGAAGAAATGGGAATCTATATATTTTGTGCCATTCAAACAGAAGAAGACGATCAATTTGGCTCCATTGAAATTGAAGGCGAGGAACGCGAGACGTTCACGATCAGATATAAGGACTCCGCGATGGTAGCAGCAGAAGTACCGATGAAAATCTATCATCCCAAGAAGCAGAATCTTCTCATGCACCAGGGTGCCGTATCACGGGTGATGGATCAAAAGGATACGGTCATTCCGATCAGCTTCGGGAATGTCTTTAAATCAAGAGACGATGTGCAGGCTCTTCTGGAAAACCTTTATCCTCAGTTCGAAACCCTTTTCCCGGCAATTAAAGGGAAAATCGAGCTAGGGTTAAAGGTTATCGGTAAAAAGGAATGGCTGGAAGCGATGGTTAAAGAAAACCCGCAGGTAGAAAAAATGGCATCAGCCGTTAAAGGGAAATCTGAATCTGCCGCGTATTATGACCGCATTCAGCTTGGAGGAATGGCTCAGAAGCTATTTACTTCCCTTCAAAATGAGGTGAAGCAGGAAGTCTATGCCCCCCTTGAGGAAACAGCCGTATCAGCAAAGGCAAATGACCCTTCAAGTGAGAAAATGCTTCTCAACGCTTCTTTCTTAATTGATCGGGACCAGGAAGAAGTGTTCGATCAAAAGGTCAATGAAGCCCATGAAAAATGGAAGGATAAGGTCGAATTTAATTATAGCGGCCCTTGGCCGGCTTACAATTTTGTCAACATACGCTTGAAGGTTGAGGAAGGCTGATGATTCATAAATTGGTGAGTGCACCAATTAATTTAGTCATTAAAGTCGGCGAAAAGATTAAAGAAGAAGCAGACAAAGAATTGTACGACCTTCCTACCATTCAACAAAAATTGATTCAGCTTCAAATGATGTATGAATTAGGTGAAATTCCTGAGGAAGTATTCCAGGAAAAAGAAGATGAGTTACTAGCACGATATGAAATTGCGAAACAGATGGAAATGGAGCAATGGGAAGAACTAACGAAAAAGAAATAAGGGTGATCAGATGAGCGATTTACTTTATTTATACGGCTTAATCCCAACAAAAGAAGCAAGTGAAAAGGCCCTTCCCTCCATGAAAGGATTCGATGGAGAAGGTGAACTATATACGATTGAAATCGGCGAAGTGACAGCAATTGTCTGTGATCTGCCACCGGATGAATACTCAGAAGAAACCATTAAGGACAAAGTCGATAACGATATGGACTGGCTTCAGGAAAAAGCGTTTCATCATCACGAAACCGTACTGATGGTTTCCAAGATGTATACCATCATTCCCCTGAAGTTCTGTACATTGTACAAGAACAAGGATAGCCTTATGGCCACGATAGAAGGCAATCGAAACAAGCTGGAAACGACCTTCGCACAGCTGGATGGTAATGAAGAGTGGAACGTCAAAATCTACTGTGATGATAAGCTGCTGAAGAAGCAGGTAAGCGAAAGCAACCCGTCTATCGAAGCCAAAAGAAAAGAAATCAGTGAATTACCAAAGGGCAGGCAGTTCTTTGAAAAGAAAAAAATCGATCAGCTGATTGATCGGGAACTTGAAAATGAAAAGAATCGTCTCTGTGAAGAGGTTCATGAAAAGCTGAAGGAACATTCCCTCCATGGAAATATCAAAAAGAATTGGAGTAAGGATGTCACAGGCAGACAAGAACATATGGCTTGGAACAGTGTGTTTCTCCTTCCAGTATCCAATGTTGATGAATTTGTAGAGGAAATTAAGCAATACGAAGAAGAACTGGGACACGCAGGTTGGAAAATTGAAGCATCAGGCCCTTGGCCACCTTATCATTTTTCTAGTTTTTCTTAATCACAAAACAAGGAATGAGAAATATGACAGTTAGAGAATCAATCGAGAACAAAGATATTGCCCTTATAGATATATTGGATGTCATTCTCGATAAAGGTGTGGCGATAAAGGGAGATTTGATTATATCCATTGCAGGTGTCGACCTCGTGTATCTGGATTTGCGAGTGCTGATTTCCTCAGTAGAGACATTGGTTCAACACAAGCAAGGGACGCGTAAAACGGTAACGTCCAATCAATTCGATAAAGAAAGGGAGGGATTGATTCATGCCACAGGCCAGCGGGACAAATGGGCGAATTAATTTCGACCCGGAAAAAGCAGAACAAGGCTTAGCGCAACTTGTATTGACCGTTGTAGAACTATTAAGGCAAATCGTCGAAAGACATGCAATGCGGCGTGTCGAAGGCGGTACTTTAACGGATGAACAAGTGGAGAATTTAGGCATAGCCCTGATGAACTTAGAAGAAAAAATGGAAGAGTTAAAAGAGGTATTTGGTCTTGATGCAGAAGACTTGAATATAGATCTTGGTCCTTTAGGGAGCTTAATGTAATGCCGATTAGGGAGGTTACATGATGGGAATGGAGCATCCGGTACAATCCAACACAATCGTGGATGTATTAGAAAAGATTTTAGATAAAGGAGTTGTCGTAGCAGGGGATATTACGGTGGGAATTGCCGATGTCGAGCTGCTCACGATTAAAATCCGCTTAATCGTTGCTTCCGTAGATAAAGCGAAAGAAATAGGCATGGACTGGTGGGAAAATGACCCGTACTTAAGTTCCAAAGCCGCAGATAACAACACGAAAGCACTTGAAGAGGAAAATAAGAAATTACAGGAACGATTGGAATCACTTGAAAAGAAACTGGATACGAACCGTCTTAACACGGCGGAAACAAACTAATTGGAGGTTTTACCGATGGCAGAAAAAAATACGCAAAACACAACAGTTGAGAATCAAGGACA
This sequence comes from Rossellomorea sp. GCM10028870, assembly GCF_042666755.1. Lineage (NCBI taxonomy): Bacteria > Bacillati > Bacillota > Bacilli > Caryophanales > Bacillaceae > Rossellomorea > Rossellomorea sp. GCM10028870. Next base: position 101,105 of record NZ_JBHTGN010000005.1, read on the forward strand.
AGAAAAGAATTCAACAAACGAGAACAAAACAAGAAGAAGCGGCCCTATCAAGAGAACCGTAGCTGGAAGTCTGTTGGGAGCAACTGTAGGATATCTGGCAACACCTGAAAATGGAAAAAAACTATTAGATCGTATCGATCAAGAGAAAATCAAAAGCAAAAGCCTGGACTTCGGGAAAGCAGCAAAAGAAAGATCCAGAAAAGCCGCTGTGTCCCTAAAATCATCAACAGCCAATCTGTTTAAGCGTGATAAAGATGAGGAAGCATCTGAAGACACGGAAACGGCCGTAAATTCAACAGAAACAAACAGCTCTGAAGAAGAGTCAAACCAGGACTATGATGCGCTTAAACAGGAAAATGAAGAACTTCAGGACCGTTTGCAGCAATTAGAAGAGAAAATGAATCAAATTGCCGCGACACGTGAAGATGGAAGTGATGAAGAGGAAGACGAGGATGAAGAAGAAAAAGAAGAAACCTCTTCAAGTAAGAAAGCTTCTAAAAAGTCTAAAGAAGAAGCAACAGATGAAGAAGATGACGATGAAGAAGACGAAGACACTAGTGAAGATGAAAATGAAGAAGATGAAGATGATAGCGATGATGAGGAAGAAGCCTCTAGCAAAAAGAAATCTAACGGTAAGTCAGGCTCTACAAAGGGCAAGAAACGTTCTACCCGCAAGTCAAGCGCTAAAAGTAAAAAATCTGCTAAGAAAGATGATGATAAAGACGAAGATCAAGAAGAAGATACAACACTCTCTACCGAAGACGACACAGTAGCTTAACGATAAAGGAGATGTGAAGATGAGTTTAGAATCTGGTACAGGAAAGGATAGCATCTTAGAATTTTTTGTACAGGCATCAAACAAACATGACTTTTCATTAGACATCACGTTAAACGTCAAGGGAGCCGTCATAACGGGTACCCTTGTTTCTGCAAAGGAATACTTCGACTCATTAAGTGAAACCTTCGAGGATGGCAGTGAGGTAGCACAGAAGCTGAGTGAGGAGCTTGCCAGAGCCGGGGAATCTGTAGATGAAAACCAAAATGCTGAAGCCCACTTTATTCACTTGAAGAACACAAAGGTATATTGTGGCGACAGCAAGCCGACCCCTTCAAAAGGGAAGATTATGTGGCGTGGTAAATTAAGTGAGATTGATGGCTTTTTCTTAGGAAAGATTTCTGAATCGAAGAGTAGTAAATAATAAAGAGCAACTGAACATAGAGTTCAGTTGCTCTTTATTATTTGAAAGAACGATACTTTGAATTATTTCCCGGGCAGAATATAACTTCAATTAAAAACAAGCTCCTTTCCAATGCTATGGAAGGGAGCCTATCAATGTTTATTTCTTCTGCACGTTGAGCGTTTCTGTACTGTTTGCTGGAATGGTAAGTTGTACTTCAAGATACTGCTTACGATCAGATGCATAATTCTGAAGAACTTCGCCTGTTGATACGTTGTAATTTCCTTCTGTCATATATAAGGGGATGGTGACGGTTAAAGGTTTGTTTAAACGATTTGTCACTTCCACCTGTTGTAATGACGCACTCCCGTCATTACTTGTCTGGTAGGCAGCATCAAAGGACATCGTCCCACCTTTGGTATCACCATTTTGATAAACAGGGATTGAGTGGCCGGTTTCTTCATAATTGTAAGATTCGATCTGACCATCTTGAACAGAAAAACCCCTGAATCCGACCCACGGCTTACCAGTCAATTCAATCGCTGTGGTCGTTGTATATAAAATGCCATCTTCTTTCGTTACGTTATCAATATGAGTGTGCCCGTGGAGACTAACGGTTACATTGTTTTCTTTCATGACATTGATTAATTCTTTAGCATTTTCTCCATGCCATTGCTGGTCATATTTGATTCCCAGTTTTTCCCCGAGTAGTAGTGTTTGCAAACGCTGAGGATCATGCTGTTCATTGTATTGTTCCCAATAGGTTTGGACCTCTGGGTCATCCTTTGGCCACATTTCCCGATCACGCCACAGTGGATTATGATGGGAAAAGAGTCCACGGACTTGCCCGCTCTCTGCAGTCTGGGCATTGCGTTGTAAATCTTCTTTGACCCAATTGAGTTGTTCCTCGCGTATTTGCCCACCCCAGGTTGGAACAGAAACAGTTCCATTACCGCTTCGATCGAACTTGTGCCAGTCAAATGAGTTGTATCCGATGAAGTGGGCATAAGGGCCGTAATCAAAAGAAAAATATTGAGGACCGAAGTACTTTTCCCAGTATTTCGCTCCATCTGTTAGCGTAGCATCCTGAGCGTAGTAGTCATGATTCCCTGGAACAAGATAGACGGGTACGTTCAGTTTTTGAAGCATTTTATACGTTTCCTCATATTCGTATATATACTCCAAGGGATTCATTTGCCCATACATGAGATCTCCTGTCACAACCACAAAATCAGGGTTTTTTAAATTAACTTCTTTAATGGCTTTCTGTAAGTATAACCATCTTTTTTGGGGATCCGGGTCCCACATGCCTGCTTCCTTTGCCAAAGCAGGGTCTACAGAGGATGGATCTTCTGGATCACCAAGATTCCGAGGGGAACCAATATGAGTATCCGTCATATGCAAGAAGGTAAAATCCTTTTTGTACTCGTCCACTACTTTAACGGAATGTGGTTGTTCATCGTTGATCCTTTGTCCATTTCCAGTGTAGGCTACTTGTAAATCATATAGCTTTTGTGGAGTATTTTCAGGAATCGTGACAGTGACATCAACGATGGAGGAGCTGTCCTTCCAATGAGATTGTCCTTGTTGAACTGATTTGACAGGTAATTCATACTCACTAGTCTGAGAAGAGTGGTTTGTCTGCTTTAATTTGACACTCCATGATCCCGCTTCTTTACCCTTGTGTGTCGATTTTTAAGGTAAGGTCCTCACCTTTCTTTTTAATGGCTGGTGTTGCGAATAGCGGGTAAATAATCTGGTTTACCTTCGGATCCAGGGAGATATTTGGAGCGGAATCCAGATAATGAGTACTGTTGCCGATACCGCCATCCCTTTCACCAGCTGAACTAAAAGGGGTTTCCAGTGCTTTCGCTGATAGAGGAAGAATCGATAATATTACAAGTGAAGCGAAACTTTTTTTGAACCATTTTTTCATTTTGGCTGCCTCCTTTTCTGCTTTAAGAGTATCTACCATATGTAAAGGAAGTGTTGATTTTTTTTTACAAATGAGGATTGGGAATGATTACCGACTTTGATTAGATATAGAGGTTTTCCGTTTGCTTAAAACGGGTAAACAACCTATAACAAAGGAGGTTACCTGCATGAAACGTTTAATTGGAAGACTGATCAAATGGGGACCTATTATTTACCCGTTTTATAAGAAGTATCGGAATAAAAGAAGACATAAGAAATCTATGACGTATTAAGAGGGCAGCCATCATTGGCTGTTTTTTTTATATATTTTTAAGGGCAAATAAAAAACCCCTGGAATTCAGGGGTTTCAGTGTTTTTTAATGAGAAGTCTTTCTCATACCTCTTAACAGTAAGCTTAACAGGAATACAAAGATAATAGCTCCCAGTAAGGCTGGAATGATAGCGATTCCTGCAAGTGATGGTCCGAAGCTTCCTAGAAGTTCTCCACCGATCCATGCACCGATGATACCTGCGATGATGTTCCCGATGATTCCACCAGGAACGTTTTTACCTAATATAAGACCAGCTAACCAACCGATGATCCCACCTACGATTAAGTACAAGATAATACCCATTTTTCTAACCTCCATTTAATGTTTTTGTGATGTGTTGTTACTGATTTAATTCCCTTTTCTTGTGGGATTAAAACCTAATATGTCGTTACTTGGAAGATTTTTTGCAAGATATACATGACATATTTAAAGGCAGGCAGTTTATCCTGATATTCCTCATATTTAACGGTGTAGGTGCCATCATCGTTGTTCCAGATACGGTTAAAATACTGATCAATATCCGACATGGTTTTGCTGTCAGTTGGGGCCACAATCTTTATGTTCTCTTCTAAGTTATAATCATCTAAGTTTCTCGATGTGTAATTACTGGATCCCCCGATGACAGTACTCTCTTTTTTCCCTTTTATATAAATGAATTTAGTATGGTATTGTTCCTTATTGGTGTTATACCACCGAATTGTAATATGGTCATTGTCCAGGTTGTGCAGCTCTGATGCGATTGGCAGGTTGGGTAACCCTATCTTTTCTTGACCGAAGGCATTCTGATTGGGGTCAAGCACTAATCGTACCTCTACTTCACGGTCTGCAGCATCCCCTATGGCATCGATAATGTCCCGATCCGCAAGATAGAACATCCCGATCCAGACGTCATCTCCTTTATTGGCATTATTCATAGCGTTTACGACACTTGTTTGAACTTTCTTTTCAGTAAGGATTTGTGCTTTAACGGAGCTCTCTTTAGAAGAAAGCTTTTTAATAGACTGATCTAAGTCTTCCTCTGTAGGAAATGCCTCTACGTTCCCCCCTGAAAAAGCAGCGACTGCCTTTTCGGCTTTTACCATGTCCTTGAGGATTTCTCCCTTGACCTTGAATCCGATATTAGAGTGAAACCCACTTGCATCGTGGGGATTGGCGGAAAGTATTAGTCCCTCCCTTTCAGTGATGACGACTTTTCGGTGATTGGCTTTAACATTTAATAGTTTTAAATACGATCTCATGGTTACCTTGGGTGCAGATGAAGCCATAGGGTTAGGGAGCCAGCCATAGCCATCCTGACCGAACCAGCCCAGAGCGGTCCTCCACACCCCCGAGTATATGATATTGGGATCCCTGAGGCGGTTTAGATCGGTATAAATGACTTCAGCCCCGAGATCCTCTAAAGGCTCTAATTGCTTTGCGGAATGAGACCCATACGTGGTATTGACGATATCACTGATGAAGACAACCTTTAAATCAGGTTTCTTCTTCATCTGTGCTTGAATCGTTTTCGATAATTTTTCACTGATTCTCGGGTAATCACGATCACCCTTTGTATATCCATTTACTAAAAATAAGTCCAAGATAAGAAAATCCTCTGCTTCTTCAATGGTTTGGTATACTTCATCAAAGATCGAATGGTCATAGAGTTCTTTCCCATCCTTTTGGTATGTAAGGTCGTATAAGAACTCCACATCCTTTTCGGGTATGGTATAGGTATTACCTGCATAGGATATTCCCGGAGGCAACGGCTTAACGCGGTGGTATACCATAACGACGGTAAGGATCAATAGGATGACACCCCCGATCCACCAGCTTTTCTTCTTATACCACTTTTTCTTTGTTTTCAATTGAATTCCCCTGTTCTACTGTTTTTTTCTTACTATACCCTTATTGGTAGTGGAGGAATCCATTCAGGCTAATATGAGCACTATTTATTTACAAATAATAAGGTCCAGGCAGATATACTGCCTGGACCAGATTTTATTGATGGTTGATTCTCTTGCGGTACAAGAATAATAGAATAAGGGATAGTGTCATTAATACGATCAGAACAAGGAATGTATTCTGAAATGAACGGACTGGGAAATCTGCTCCGCCCATCTCGACAATGATTCCTCCTAGAACAGAACCAGACGCACTGCCTACGAAGTGGGTAAGCTGTTTCATGCCGATTCCTGAAGCAATCAGCTCCTTACTCATGACACGGGATACTTCATTGGTCGAGCTTGACGAAAGACTTGAAAAGCCAAAGCTTGTAAACATATAAGCCAGCATAATCATGTATTCATTGAGGGGTGATAAGATATAAAAGATGACGGTTGAAATGATCAGAAGGATATGAGCAAGGAACATCACCCTCATATTTCCATAGCGATCAATCAGTCTCCCGACATATACAGCTGCCACTGCCGACAGCATCGCACCCGGAAAGATAATGAATCCAACTGCTGTGGGATTTTTACCAAATACATGCTGAAGCATAAGAGGCATGACGATTAGAATCGCAAAGTGAGTGGCGAAACCCAGGAAACTCATATATAGAATCTGACGGTATCCTTTGTCCCGTATCAAACTGGGTTGAATAAAAGGTAGTTCGATCTTATGGATCCGAATCCACAATCCTCCAAAGAATACAACGGCACCTGCGAAATAATACCAGTGGAACGTTGAAATGAACAGCAGAAAGAACGTAATTCCGATTCCGGTTAAAAGGCCTCCCCATACATCAAAGTACCCTTTCCTGGTCGTCTCATCCGGCAGGAAGCGGTAGAGTACAGGTATCATTCCAAGGACACATAACGTGATTAGAAATAAATAGTTCCAACTTAAATAATCGGTAATCACGCCACCTACGACGGGCCCTAATCCAAAGCCCAGGGAAGAAGCTGAGGCAATCATAGCCAATGCCCGGCCGCGTCTTGCCATCGGGACAAAACGTCCGGCAAACACCATGGATAACCCAGGAATGGCTGCAGCACCTGCCGCTTGGAATAAACGGGAGATCAATAGCCAGGTAAAGGTATGAGCAAAGAAACCTATGAACGATGCCAGCCCGAAAATGGAAATGCCCAGGATAAGCAGCCTCCTGATGGGAATGTAGTCTGCCAGGCGCGTATATGTAATGGTGCAAATGGCGAGTACGATAGAATATCCCGATACAATCCAGGCTCCTTCAGAAGGGGCTAAAGAGAAATCCTTTAAGACATTGGGGAGTGCTACATTAAACATGGTGGTATTCATGACAACCAGCCAGACGGTTAAGCTCAAGAACAGAATCGTCTTTGTATAGGAAGGAGATGCCTGTGCATGTGGTAGTTCTGCATTCATCGTGACCACCTCCATAATATATTTAGATACTCGAAGTAATATATCATAAAAAACGTGAATGTGAAATGAATTCGCTTAGAGGTGAAAAAGTTTAATTTATTTAAAATGGTCTATTATATAAGAAGAATGAAAGAGGAGGATGCGTATGTCAAATCTCAATATAAAGGCTTTTGTGTTCGATGCGTATGGAACTCTTTTCGATGTTCATTCCGTCATTGAAAAGTGTAATGAACTCTTTCCTGATAAAGGGAAGGACATCAGCCAGGTGTGGCGTCAGAAGCAGTTGGAGTATAGTTTTTTACGTCAATTAATGGGTACGTATACGACTTTTTTTACAATAACGAAGGATGCTCTCCATTATGCGGCTAAGCAAGCAGGAGTTGACCTTACTGAAGTAAAAGAGAAGGAATTGCTGGAGGCTTACCTGGAATTAAATCACTACGAAGAAGTAGGGAGTGTATTGCAAGAACTGAAACTTTATCAAAAAGCCATCTTTTCCAATGGTTCACTGGATATGCTATCTCCTCTTGTTGAGCAATCTTCCTTTGGGCATTTGCTGGATGAGGTTTTGTCAGTTGATGAAGTGAAGCAGTTTAAACCAACCCCGATGTCTTACCAGCTTGTTCTTGAAAAGCTTGGGATCAGAAGAGAAGAAGTGTTGTTTATGTCTTCTAACCCATGGGACATTGCAGGAGCGACGAACTTTGGATTCTATACGGCTTGGATAAATCGTCAGGATAAAGTGATGGATGAATTAGGGGTCGAACCGCATTTTGTATATAAGGATTTAACCGGTATTCTGGAACATATGGGGTAACGAATAGGGATTGTTCTGTCTTGGAGATAAGATAGAATAATCCCTTGATTTTTTAGTAAGCTAAACCAATGGATTCATCCATATGCTTCTCTTGAACTATGCTTTGAAGCAGGAAGTGAGCGACATCAGCGCGGCCAATCTTTCTTCCCTTCGACGGAATCGATTCTGCGTCTTGACGGTACGATTTCGATAGAGGCTGGGTAGTCAATTGCATGGGTCTGGCAATCGTATAGTGGACGCTGCTTTTCATTATTTGTCCCACAGCATTCCTGTGATCCATTAAAACATTCCGAAGAATGAACTGAATGATCTTTCCTTGAAGGCCTGGTATTTCTTTATGAATACCAGCTGATGCCACATAGGCAATTCTCGTGATGCGATGTATCTCCATCCCCTTCAGGATATTTGTGGTCATATTGGTAAGGACGTTTGTTTTCTTCAATCCATCGGAACCTAAACAGGATATAACGGCTTCTTGCCCCGTTAATGCTTCTCTCACTTCTGTAGCGTTCAGAGCATCCCCTTTTACGAAAGTTAATTGCGGACTATCTTCTTCCAATTTAGAAGGATTCCGAACAAATACAGTGACTTCATGGCCATCTGCCAATGCTTGCTTCACTACTTCCTTGCCTGTTCCGCCGGTTGCTCCGAATACAATCAATTTCAAGAATCTTCCCCTCCCTTTCTTTTATTATTCATTGTATAGTACAGATAGATAATTAGGCTAGAATGAAGCTAGTAGTTTACGGTTTTAGTAGGAATAGTGACTATGTATATCGAAATTTACTGCATAAGGGGAGGATGATTATGACTGAAAAGCTGATAAAGGTGACCGGTGTGGAAGTGGATTCGAATACAAAGTGTAAACATTACCGAACAAGGAAGGATATCATCGCCATTAAATTTAAATGCTGTAACGCCTATTACCCTTGTCATACATGTCATGATGAAATGGCAGATCATGAACCTGTCCGATGGGGGAAGGATGAATGGAATGCCAAGGCGGTACTTTGTGGCGAGTGCAAAAGTGAGTTAACGATTTTACAGTATATGAACTGCCAATCGGTATGTCCCCATTGTCGAGCCTCTTTTAATCCGGGGTGTCAACATCATTATCATCTTTATTTTGAAGGATGAGTTTGTGTGAGAACGAAGGGTCATTAAATGTTTCACGTGAAACGAAAGGAGCGTTGAAATGGAGAAAGCAACCTTTGCTGGAGGATGTTTTTGGTGTATGGTGGAACCCTTTGATGAGCAGGAAGGAATTGAAAGTGTTGTATCCGGTTATACAGGGGGTGATATGGCCAATCCAACTTATAAAGATGTGACGTCAGGAGGGACAGGACATTATGAAGCCGTCCAAATTACATTCGACCCTGATCGGTTCCCTTATGAGAAACTGCTCGATCTTTATTGGAAACAAATTGACCCTACTGATTCAGAAGGGCAGTTCAATGATCGGGGTGACTCCTACCGTACAGCCATTTTTCATCATAACCACAATCAAAAAATGCAGGCCGAGGAGTCAAAACGAGAGCTGGAGCAGAGTGGAGTATTTAAGGAGACTGTTGTGACACAGATTCTCCCCGCACGTGAGTTTTATCCTGCAGAAGCTTATCATCAGGATTTCTATAAGAGAAATGCCTTTCGCTATGCACTTTATAAGCGTGGATCCGGACGAGAGGATTTCTTGAACAAATATTGGCCAAAAGATCGATCCCATTTAAAAGAACATCTGACGGAAATGCAATACTTCGTTACACAGGAAAATGGAACAGAGCCTCCTTTCGAAAATGAGTATTGGGATAATAAAGAGGAAGGGATCTACGTGGATATCGTTTCAGGTGAGCCTTTATTCACCTCAAAAGACCAGTATGATAGTGGGTGCGGCTGGCCAAGTTTTACAAAGCCTGTCATGGATGCAAGCGTCAAAGAACAATATGATCTCTCTCATCGTTCTACAAGAATCGAGGTAAGAAGCAGGGAAGCCGATTCTCATCTCGGGCATGTGTTCACAGATGGACCCGGTCCTAAAGGTCTTCGGTATTGCATCAATTCTGCTTCTTTACGATTTATTCCTAAAGGGAAATTAGAAGAAGAAGGGTATGGGGATTTTTTAATTTTGTTTAAAGGCAGATAAAAAGACATGGCAGCACAAGAGCCGCCATGTCTTTTTATCTTTCTATCTTCTCTTCAACTTTTTCCCAAAGATTTTCAATTCCTTGTACACGCTTAATAGACGTTATGGCTCCTTGATGTAAGCCTTCATGCCAGTTAGCAAAGGAAAGAACTTCACCTAAAGTGGTAAACGTAGTATGTTCACCAAGGACAAACGGCTTCTCTCCTGTTTCATCCAAACGACCGGAAAACGCTTCTTTCATCCTTTGCGGTTGTGCCTCCAGTTTCTCACGAAGTTCCTTCAGTGTAGGGGGTGTGAGCGCATTCCAAGTGGAAGGGCTTGTATGAAAGCCAAATAACTCCCCATATTCAGGTGGAAGTGTTTTACGGTCGTTTTCCCCTACAAAGGAGAATAACAGGTTTTCCTGAGACAGCAGGATATGTCCTAAATTCCATCGGATAGAATTTCTGAATCCTGGAGGCATTTCATCCGCCTGCTGTTCCGTTGTCGCATCAAGAGCAGCCAGTGTGCGAAGCCGAATGAATTCCATTTGTTGAAATAACATTTGTTCTTGCATCATCTATTCCTCCTAATCAATTTCTCTATAACGTATTCGAGGTCGGCAGTGAGATTCCTCTACGAAAAGATGAACGGACCAGGAGAAAAAAGAAAAGAATAACCTGACGCAGCGGTACTGCCGGTTATTCTTCAATCAGCTAGTCGTTACTAGTCTTGTGGTCGGTTTTTCTTCGTATTCGCTTGACCGGTTGTAAACTCCACTAATTCAGAACTTGTTCGATTTTGTTTAGCATTCGTATTACTTTGAGCATTACGGTTACCTTTTTTAGTACGTCCCATTCAGAATCCCTCCCCAAATAGTAACTCAAGCCTTTATAGTTTGAGACATAATCGAGGAAATATTCTTCTGTGAGATACGACAAAATATGTCAAATACTTTGGAAATCCGGTTTATTTCCCAGGCTATATTCGACAATAATCGGAAGCTTCCTTCCAGAGGTCCGTCCCTCAATCGGTCACTTCAAACCTGGTGAGAGGTTTCTTCGCAGGGCCTTCAATCACATCCCCATCAATGGAGAAACGGGATCCGTGACAAGGACAGTCCCATGTGTGGTCACCGTGGTTCCATTCGGTTTCACAGCCGAGATGGGTGCACGTAGTGTCTACGACGTGCAGCTTTCCTGTTTCATCCCGGTATCCACCACAGCGTCGCCCGTTCAGGTTCACGACATCGCCCTCGCCTTTTTGTAGCTCCTGTACCTTTTTAGTTGGGACTTGAAGCTTTCCTTTAATGAGTTGTCCAGCCACATTTATATTCTCTTTAAAGAAATGCTTAATGCTAGGGTCGGCAACAAATCGGGAAGGGGTGTACACATCAGCATAAATATGATGATTTCCTAAAATCTGATCAGATAGGATCTGCCCCGCTAGAGTGCCGGATGTCATTCCCCATTTTTTAAAACCCGTCGCTACGAAAATGGATGGATGTTTTTCCGTTAACTTACCGATGTAGGGTACTTTATCTAGTGTAATGAGATCTTGAGCAGACCATCTGTAACGTACCTCTTCTACTCCAAGGACCTCCTCTCCGAACTCCTTCAGTGCATTGTAATGCTCCAATGTATCTTTACCTTGTCCCGTTTTATGATTATCCCCCCCGATTAATATAAGCTTTTCCCCATTTTCATCGTCTTCAGAACGGAGGGAACGGGTAGGGTCTTCTGCGCTTAAGTACATGCCTCCCGGGTAATCCTTTTTCGCTTTCACTCCAAGGATGTACGAGCGTTCGGCATACATTTTTGTGAAATAGAAGCCCATGCCATCATAAAAAGGGAAGTGAGAGCAGATGACTACATGCTCGCTATCCAGGTGATATCCATCATCCGTCACCACTTGTGTGGAGTCTCCTTCGTTAATGGTTTTGGCGGGTGTTCCTTCAAATATTTGACCGCCAAGTCCCGTATAAGAATCAATCAAGGCTTTTAGATACTTTAAAGGGTGAAACTGTGCCTGTTCTTTCATTACGACTGCGTTTTTAATGGATAAATCGATCGGGAGTTTTTCGATGAGCTCTCCCTGAATCTCTAACTTCTGATACGCCTCGTACTCCTTCTCGATTTTTGTGGCATATTGATCAGTAGTCGCGTAAACATACGAGTCCTCTTCTGTAAAATGACAATCTATCTTTTCGCTGGAAATCGTATCTTTAATAAACTGAAGAGCCTTTGTCTGAGACAGGTAGTATTTCTTTGCAAACTCTACTCCAAAATGCTGGATGAGTTCATCATAAATCAATCCGTGTTGTGCCGAAATCTTAGCCGTTGTATGCCCCGTTGTCCCGTTCAATAAGTGATCAGCCTCAATGAGAGCCACTTTTTTCCCGCCTTTAGCTAACAGATAGGCAGTGGTGATACCTGCAATCCCTCCGCCAACCACGGTTACGTCCACTTTTATGTTTTTATCAAGCTTTTTAAATAAGGGGAGTTTAGCCGTTTCCCTCCAATAGGGTTCCGGTGTTTCGGAAAAAGCATTTTGATGATGTGTGTCCATATGAACGCTCCTTTATCTTTCTATTCCTTACCATTCTTTCCTGAAATGTAGAAAAAATAAGTCCGAAATAGCAAAAAAAGAGACTGGCTCTCCTAAACGAGTCAGTCTCTTGAAGTTTAAGGATTATGAATTTTGTAGGACAGAACCATATTTCTCAGCAGAATCAACGGTTTGTTTTAATAGCATGGAGATGGTCACCGGGCCAACTCCACCTGGTACAGGGGTAATCGCGCTCGCTTTTTCATAGCATGCGTCGTAATCGATGTCTCCGACGTTCCCTTTGTTATAGCCCGCATCAAGAACGACAGCACCTTCTTTTAACCAATCCCCTTGAATGAAGTTAGGTTTACCGACTGCTGCCACCACGATATCTGCAGTAGCGAGAATGTCAGGCAGATTCTCTGTATACGAATGACAGGTCGTCACCGTTGCGTTTCGATTCAACAGCATCATGGATACAGGCTTTCCTAGAATCGGACTTCTTCCTACTACGACAGCGTGTTTACCTTCAAGGGATACACCGTAGTAATCGATGATGCTCATGATCGCGGCAGGTGTGCAAGATGGATATTCACCAAATCCAAGAGAGTTTTGACCGAACCCGAGGCTTGTGACTCCATCAACATCTTTCTCAATGGAGATTGCTTCAAAAGCAGCACGTTCATCAATGTGGTTAGGAACAGGGTGCTGCAAGAGAATGCCATGAACGGTAGAATCTTGATTAAGCTCCCGGATCACGTCCAACAATTCAGTTGTTGTCGTTTCCTTAGGAAGATGAATCCTTCTTGATTCCATTCCGATCTTCGCGCACGCATTGCCCTTCATCTTCACATACGTAGCAGAAGATGGATCGTCTCCAACAAGCACCGTGGCAAGGCATGGGGTAGTACCATTCTCCTTTAATACAGCGACTCTCGACTTTAGGCTTTCCTTTACCTCAGATGCAACAAGTTTCCCGTCTAATACTAGTGGTTCCACTGCAATCCCTCCTGATTATAGTAAAAGAAGACAAGGGTATCCCCTTACCTTCTGCCCAGGCGAACGGCTAATGGCTCATGATTTATAAGATTCGCAGCTCCCTTGTGGTTGATTCCACATTTTCGCCAGTCACTGCTCTATTTATTTTCAATTTGATTATAACACGAATATAAAACATATTTCTAGTATTAATGTTCGTGTTTTTATGAAACTACATCAAAAGGCTGATAGCTTGCTACATCTAATTTTCTATTCCCCATGACCACTTATAGACGATTTGTCGAAAGGAGATTTTTCATAAACTATGAGTAATAAGAGTTATGAAAGGGGAAATAAAGATGTTGAAAAGCAAAGTAGTCATGATAACCGGAGCTTCAAAAGGGTTGGGAAGGGCCCTTTCCCTACAATGTGCCAAGGAAGGAGCAAAGCTTGCGATCTGTGCACGAACGAGTGGACCCCTTCGGGAGTTGGAGAAAGAATTGAAAGCGTTAGGGGCAGAAGTGGTAGCCTTGGAAGCAGATGTTTCTGATTCCAGGGATGTAGACCGTTTTGTTTCTGTTACGGAGGAAGTATTGGGAAGAGTCGATGTTCTTTTTAACAATGCATCTGTCTTTGGACCTGGTCCCCGCCTTCTGGCTGATTATCCTGAAGAAGAATTCCTTGAGGTGCTAAGAATCAATGCATTGAACCCATTTTTAGTAACGAAAAGAGTCCTGCCGGGAATGATCAGCCGGGGTAAAGGATCAATCATAAACGTAACATCAGAAGCGGGTAAAACAGGCTTTGCTGAGTGGGGGGCATACGGAATTTCTAAATTTGCCGTCGAAGGATTGACTCAAACATGGGCCGACGAACTCAGTGATACAGGGGTAAGGGTGAATATGGTCGATCCAGGGGAAATGGATACGGACATGCACGACAAGGCTGTCCCGGAATGTGATTATCCCCTTGCGAACCCTCATGATCACCTTGACCTCTTTTTATATCTTGCTTCCGACGCTTCAGAACATGAGAACGGGAATCGATTTGAAGCACTGGAATTTCAGTGGAATCGAGGCGGGGAGAATGAATGAACTGGCTAAGACCTTTGATATCCCATCCCATTTAAACGCATCGACTCCCATTGAGCTTCAAGGATTCGAGCGAGACGAAGTAAAACTGATGGTGTTGAACCGGGAGACCGGTAAATGTGATCATACCCAATTCAAGCAGTTACCCGAATTTTTAAATAGGGGGGACGTACTGGTTTTAAACAACAGCCGGACCATTCCTGCCTCTCTCAAAGGGAAGCAAGGAAACAGGCAGTTCGAAGTTCGTTTATCCAGAAAAGTAGATGATAACTGTTGGGATGCGCTTATCATAGGAGACTTCCATCAAGCGGGGGAACCGATTTGTTTTTCAGAGGGAGTCCGGGCAAACATGGTGGGTGAGGGAAGTGAAAAACCACTTGTGCAATTGGAATTTAACAGGAGTGGTGTTGAGCTTTTTGATTTTATTTACAGAAACGGAGAGCCGATCCGTTATGAATATATTGATAGTCCTTGGCCACTTGATTGCTATCAAACCGTATATGGATCAGTCCCTGGATCTGTGGAAATGACATCTGCCGGAAGGGCATTTTCTTGGAAGTTGATACAATCCTTGAAGCAGAAGGGAATTGAGGTCGTGTTCATACAGCTTCACGCAGGCTTGAGCTATTACGGAAATGATCGCTGGCCAACACCAAAAAATCATCCGGAAGAATACCATGTAGGTTCAGGGACAGTGGACCAAATCCTCAAGGCAAAAAAGAGTGGGAAGCGGGTCATTGCAGTGGGCACTACAGTCGTTCGTGCCCTTGAGACCATCATGACGCAATATGGACAGTTAAAGCCTTCTGAAGGGATAACAAACTTATATATATCGGGGGATACCCCCCTTCAACTCGTAGATGGCCTCATCACGGGGCTCCATGAACCGGAAGCGAGTCATCTGGATCTCTTAAAGGCTTTTATTTCAGAGGAAAAATTAATGAACGCCTATCAAACTGCTCTGTTAAAAAACTATAAATGGCATGAGTTTGGCGATATGAATGTAATTTTGTAAGGAGAATCGCTATGAGAATTCATCATATGGGAATGAATGTAAAGAGTTTAGGGCGGTCGAAGGAGTTCTATCAATCTTACTTTGGGTTTGAAGAGGAAACGTATTTCGAATGGGGGTGTGAGAAGATACTATTTATGAAAAAGAACGATTGTCGGTTGGAGCTCATCGAAGAGCTTGGGGAGGATAACGGTTCGAAGCGGACATTTCTTCATTTAGCCTTGGCAGTCATCGATCTGGAAACGGAGATTGCTCTATTAAGGGAGAGCGGGTTAGTACCTGTTGAGGGTCCAGTTGTACTTGAAAATGGCTGGAAAGTGGTCTTTTTCTTTGGACCTGACGGGGAAATTATAGAGCTGGTTGAAGGGTAGAGAATTTTTTTGATGAGCTGCGTTGATTTCATGGATTTTCCACCATGATTTCTATTGTTTTATCAATGAAGAATGAGGATTTAAGTGGTTTTAATGTGTTCTCTGCTTTTTTTCGAGGCGCAGCTTAGTGAATCCAGCCGAAATGGGCGATAATCCAGCCGTTTTTCGTGAAAATCCGGCGGGAATGGTCATAAATCCAGCCGTTTTCAATGAAAATCCGGCCGAAATCACAAATAATCCAGCCGATTAACAAAAAATGTAAAAAAGAACAGGCGCAATACCCTGAATGAATTATCCCCACCAACCCCATAGGTTTTATGAAATTTTTTTGTTTCTTATTCTGTGATACATTTATCCGGGTAATAAATGAAATGACTATGGTGTAGGAAGGGATTTTCATGAATAGAGAATTTGTATTACGTTGGTCGTTCTTCTTTACTGGCCTCCTTGTACTTGCGTTTGGCATAAGCTTGACGATCAAAGGGAAAGACCTTGGGATCGGACCTTGGGATGTGTTTCATTATGGGCTCTTTAAGCAGCTTGGATTGACGATTGGCACATGGTCCATCATTGCAGGATTTTTGATCTTATTCGTGACAGGTGTCGGAACAAAGACATTTCCTAAAGTCGGAGCCTTTATAAATATGTTGTTAATCGGTATTTTCATAGATTTATTTAATTATGTACTTCCTGACCCTCAATCGTTATTGGCACAGTCGATTGTGTTTGCGATTGGGATTGTGGTAATCGGGTACGGTATCGGATTATATGTGTCAGCTGACTTGGGGGCAGGACCCCGTGACAGTCTGATGCTGCTCGTAGTTGAGAAGACGGGCTGGAAAGTTCAGTGGGTACGGAATGGAATGGAGATCATTGTGTTTTTCTTCGGCTGGTTACTGGGTGGTCCTGTCGGGATCGGGACGGTCATTATCGCACTGGGACTCGGTTCCATCGTCGGGTTTTCATTACCTCAAAGCAAAAAGCTTCTTCACTTTTTCCTTATGAGACAACTGACAAAAAGAGACAATCCTTTAGCTAGCTGAGGGTTGTTTTTTTTGTTTAAAAAAGGTTTTTTACCCGATATTAAAGAAGTATGAAGAGAGTTATGCAGACGGGAGATGTTTTGATTGGAGAATATGCTGGATGATCAATTTAGTGGGAAGGAACCTGTTAAGAAATGAAAGAGCTGGTAGACTACTGTTATCTCTGTCAGAAGCCTCTTTATTGTTTAGACGGCTTTTTTAACGGTGTGCAAAAGGAGAATGGAAAAAGCAGTTGTTTTGAATGCGAAGAACAAAATCAAAAAGGGGAGAATAAGGATGGGGCATGAGTATTCAGATAAAATCATCACTCTATTAAAAAAGCATCAAAATAGTGAAAATCGAGAAGCCATGGAAGCGTATATGAGGAATCAATTTCAGTTCTTTGGCATTAGGACCCCGGAGCGAACGGCGTTACTGAGGGATTTTCTAAAGGAGAACGGTAAGCCACCGGTTGAGGAATTACCTGCCATTGTTCGTTCCCTTTGGTCTGAACCGCAAAGGGAGTGTCAGTATATCGGTCTTTCCCTTCTGGACAAACAATCCAGAAATTTAACGAAAGACCACCTGCCATTTTTGGAAGAAATCATCACAGATAAATCCTGGTGGGATACCATCGATCATATTGCTCCCAATCATGTAGGGAAAATCTATCAAACGGAAGAAGATGACGCATACTTAGAGAAATGGATTCATTCCGATAATATGTGGTTGAATCGGATCTCTATTTTGCATCAATTGAAATATAAAGGAAAAACAGATCAGGATCGTTTGTTCAGATACATATTATTGCATAATGAATCAAAAGAATTTTTTATTCAGAAGGCGATTGGCTGGGCGCTCCGGGAGTATTCAAAAACGGACCCGGAAGCGGTACAGCAATTCATTGAATCAGAAAAGCTGGCACCGTTAAGTAAGCGGGAAGGAATGAAGCATATCCACAGAAGGGCCGGGGAAGGGAAAACCGTTGAAAAGTAGTGAGTGTATTAAGCATTTGGACATGACACTCATCTAATGTAAGTAAGGGGGATTCCTATTTTTAAATTAGGTATTCACCCCGTCCTCAATCTGGTATAAAGTAAGGACAGATATATGTGAGAGGGGTATTAGGATATGAATTGGAATGATTGCATCGAGAGAACAAACACTCACTCTGTGAAATGGTCGTTTCCTGCCGAGGATGTAATTCCTATGTGCATTGCAGATATGGACTTTCAAGTGTCGCCTGCCATTGTCGAAGCCATGAATCGCAAGGCTCAGCATGGCATATACGGTTATACGACATTTAGTGATCGATACTTTGAGTCTGTCATTTCATGGTGGAAGAGGCGCTTCCAAATGGATATAGAGAAAGAGTGGATCAGCTTTAGCCCAGGAATCATTCCGGGTATCAATGTATTGTTGTCCGTGTTAACGGAGCCTGGAGACGGTGTAATCATTCAGGATCCCGTTTATTATCCTTTTTACAGTACGATCGAGAACCATGGCTGCTCGGTTATGAAAAATACGTTGCTCTATCGTGATGGAGTATACTCGATCGATTTTGACGACTTGGAAGAAAAGGCGCGTCATCCCAGAACGAAACTTCTTATTCTCTGCAGTCCTCATAATCCTGTTGGACGGGTATGGACGAAAGAGGAATTAATGAAAATTGGTTCGATCGCTAAGCGGCATGACCTATGGATCATTTCAGATGAAATGCATGGGGACCTGGTATACAAAGGATATGAACACGTTCCTCTGTTTAAAGGGGATGAAAGCTTAGTAGAACGCAGTATTCTATGTGCGGCTCCAAGTAAAACCTTTAATATTGCGGGACTTCAAACCTCCATCCTTCTCATACCGAACAAAGACCTGAGAGATAAGTATAATGAAAAGCTTACGGGCTATGGACTGATGAGACCGAATGTGTTTGGGATTGAAGGAACGATTGCGGCTTATGAGGAAGGTGAACCTTGGCTTAATGAGCTATTAATGGTGCTTGAAGAGAATAAACAATACGTGCTGAATTATCTGGATCAGCACCTTCCAGAGCTGAAAGCAATCCTCCCGCAAGCCACTCACCTTATTTGGATTGATTGCACGGAATTAGGAATGACAGGTGAAGGGCTGTGTACGTTTTTCTTAGAAAAAGCGAGGGTGAAGTTTGATGAAGGCTTTAAGTTTGGGCAGAGCGGACACTCGTTTGTCAGAATGAATATTGCCTGTCCGAAAGAGCGGATCGACTTGGCATTAAGGAGAATGCACGAGGCGATACTCGAGTACAGGGTCAACCGAAAGGTCATAAAATAAAGAGAGGATGAACAAATGGATGTCATTTGTTCATCCTTTCTTTTTAAAAGAAATAAAGCACGAGAGCACCGATACTCCCTGACAACAGAACGTATAATAACATCGGAACAACAGTTATCCGGATGATCTGACCTTCTTTTCCACTAAGCTGAACAACAGATGCAGCAGCAACTACATTCAGCACACATACCATATTTCCAGCGTTTGCTCCAAGTACCTGTAAGGATAAAACGGTTTGCGGATCTGCTCCGATTTGATCGGCAACACTAAACTGAAAGAGAGAAAACATCATGTTACTAAACGTTGCGCTTCCAGAGATAAACGAGCCGAGTGCACCGATGAGGGGAGCGACAAAAGGCCATCCTTCCCCCACTAAACCCGACACTAAAGTGGCAAGTTCCATTGGCATACTCACTAAATCACTTTCATTGACACCGGAATTAATGAAAATCCTTACCATGGGAACGGCAGCCATTAATGAGATGATACTTCCTTTAATCGTAAATAAAGATTGTCGGAACGTCTCTTTCATTTGTGGCTTGCTCATTTTATGAATCATGAATGTCAGTGCCATGACCAATACAAAGATTGTACCAGGAAGGTAAAGTGGCTCAAACTGAGTGGAAATGCCTGTTCCTAAAATATTGCTCCATCCTACTTTGACGCTTCTTAGCCACCCTTTAACAGGTAGAAGATCCAATCTTGTTAAAACCAACAGGAAAGCGACAAGCAAGTAGGGAATCCAAGCTAACCATATCGGCATTTTCCTCCCAGGAACGGATCCTGGAACAGGAACTTCTTTAGGGTGCGTTTCAAAGTCCCAAACCTCATCTGGTAATAAGAAGCCCCGCTTCGCTGCAGGAACGACGATCAGCAGGCCGACTAGTCCACCGATAATGGAAGGAAACTCTGGTCCTAAGAAAGTGGCTACCAGTAAAGCCGGTAATGTAAACGATAGACCTGCAAAAAGAGAGAACTTCCACAGAGCAAGCCCATCTTTAAAGGAGCGCTTCGGACCGAAAAAACGGGTCAGCATCACGACAAGCAATAGAGGAATGAAGCTTCCTATGAACAAATCGATACTCACAGCTTGACTGGCTACACCGCTTAAATAATCCATCATAGGTTGAGGTCCCACGGTTTGTTCCACTTGCCCTGCAAGGTTTCCTCCCTGTCTCAATCCTTGATCGATCCCTACCATAACGGGAGTACCCACCGCACCGAACGATACGGCACTGCTATCTGCAATAAGAGCGAGAGAAACGGCTGCGAGGGGCGGAAACCCTAACGCAACAAGCAACGGGGCTGCCAGGGCCGCAGGCGTTCCAAATCCAGCGGCACCTTCAATAAAAGAGCCGAATAACCAAGCGATTATTATGACCTGCACACGGCGGTCCGGGGAGATTATAGAAAATCCATTTCGAATGGTTTCCATGGCTCCGCTGTTTTGCAAGGTATTCAAAAGCAAGATCGCTCCAAAAACGATCCAAAGAATAGTGAAAGCAATGATCATTCCTTCAACCGTGGCAGCACTGATCTGTATCAGTGGGATTTTCCAGAATACAATACTTAAAATGACAGTCAGTAAGAAGCTGACAGGCATCGCAACAGAAGCGGGTAACCGCAGAATAACAAGAAATATGAGAACGGCTAATACTGGGGTCAATGAAGTTATGAGTTCAAAAACAGACATTTCCATCACCTGCTTTAAGATTATATGTTTATTCTATTATAAGTTTGTGAAATTATTCACATAATATGTGGATAGTTTATGACAGATGAAGAAAAGATAGTAGATTATTGTTTTGATTAATTGCATGAAGTAGCATATAGAAACACAAACTAAATCGATAAGATATATTTTGTCCATCACAAAAAAACATGTTAAACTAAGAAGCAGAATAATCATTAGCAATCATAAAGAATCAACTGATAGATTTTGTGTTTTTGGAGTGGACATTTGTTTTTAAAACGCTTACATAACGGGAGGATAAGTACATGACAAGTAAAACATTAGATCATTTTCTACAAGAAAATCTTGAGGATTTAAAATCAAGAGGATTATATAATGAGATCGATCCATTGCAAGGTGCAAACGGACCGATGATTACGATTAATGATAAGAAGCTTGTGAACCTTTCTTCTAATAACTATCTGGGGCTCGCTACTGATGAACGCCTTAAGAAGGTAGCGATCGAAGCGGTGAAAGAATACGGTGTAGGTGCTGGAGCTGTCCGTACAATTAATGGTACCCTTGATCTTCATGTGAAACTGGAAGAAAAGCTCGCGAAGTTTAAAGGAACAGAAGCCGCGATTGCATATCAATCAGGATTCAACTGTAATATGGCTGCCATTTCAGCGGTTATGGATAAGAACGACGCCATCCTTTCTGATGAACTGAACCATGCTTCCATTATTGATGGCTGTCGTCTTTCGAAAGCAAAGATCATCCGTTTTGGTCACTCAGACATGGAGGATCTTCGTGCGAAAGCAAAAGAAGCGAAGGAATCTGGTCAATACAACAAAATCATGATCATCACAGACGGAGTATTTTCAATGGATGGAGATGTATGTAAACTTCCTGAAATCGTTGGAATTGCTGAGGAATTTGATATCATGACGTATGTAGATGACGCTCACGGTTCGGGTGTCCTTGGAAAAGGTGCAGGAACGGTTAAGCACTTTGGCCTTTCAGACAAAGTGGACTTCCAAATGGGTACGTTATCGAAAGCAATCGGTGTAGTTGGTGGATACGTGGCAGGAACTCAGAACCTGATCGACTGGTTAAAGGTCCGCTCACGTCCATTCCTATTTTCTACATCCCTTACGCCGGCGGATGTAACGGCTTGTACAGAAGCACTTGACCTGATCATGAACTCCACAGAGCTTCAAGATAATATGTGGGAAAACAGCCGTTATCTGAAAGAAGAGCTGACGAAACTTGGATTTGACATTGTGAACAGTGAGACGCCTATCACTCCGGTTATCATCGGTGAAGAGCAGGCAACCCAGGACTTCAGTAAACGCCTATATGAAGAGGGTGTATATGCCAAATCCATCGTGTTCCCAACAGTACCAAGAGGAACAGGCCGTGTGAGAAACATGCCTTCAGCAGCACATACGAAAGACATGCTCGATCAAGCGATTAAAGCATATGAAAAAGTCGGTAAAGAAATGGGAATTATCTAATCCCGCTTTATGAATAACGTGATAGGGTATGGCTATAAAAGTCAGCCCTATCTGTATGAATATGAAATCATTCTATCACCATAGGGAAATGCAGGAGGAAATACGATGAAAAAGATTTTATTAACGGGTGCATTAGGACAAATTGGTTCTGAACTTACCAATAGACTACGGGAAGTATATGGTTCAGATAACGTTATTGCAACGGATATTCGTGAGACGGATAGTCCGGTTGTAAAGAATGGGCCATTTGAACAACTGGATGTCACGGATGCTCAAAGAATGTTTGATATCGCAAAATCAAATAATGTAGATACCATTATTCACTTGGCTGCTTTATTATCTGCAACAGCAGAAGCAAAACCTCTCCTTGCTTGGAATTTAAACATGGGTGGACTTGTAAATGCCCTGGAAGCAGCAAGAGAATTAGAATGTCAATTCTTCACACCAAGTTCGATTGGGGCATTCGGTCCAACAACACCAAAAGATTCAACTCCACAAGACACCATCATGCGCCCTACTACCATGTATGGAGTAAATAAAGTGTCTGGAGAACTTCTATCTGATTATTACTTCACTAAATTTGGTGTGGATACAAGAGGCCTGCGTTTCCCGGGACTGATTTCATATGAAACATTGCCAGGTGGTGGAACCACTGATTATGCAGTAGAGATCTATTATGAAGCAATCAAGAACAACCAGTATACCTCATACATCGGGGAAGGAACCTACATGGATATGATGTATATGCCCGATGCCCTTAATGCGATTATCGACCTTATGGAAGCGGATGGCTCAAAGCTTGAGCACCGTAACTCCTTTAATGTGTCAGCCATGAGCGTAGCACCTGAGGATATTGCAAAAGCGATCCGCGTCCACCAACCGGACTTTACGTTGGATTATAAGGTAGATCCTGTTCGCCAAGGCATTGCTGAAAGCTGGCCGAACGCCATCGATTCAAGCGCAGCCATGAACGAATGGGGATTCAAAACAGATTACAACTTAGCCAAAATGACAGCCGATATGTTAGAAAAGTTAAAAACGAAGTAAACAGAATGATTCCTGAGAAGCAATAGTTTCTTAGGGGTCTTTTTTTATTCCTTAAAAAGTATTCAACCTCTATCCAACTTAAAATTCTTAAATACGACAAAATATGACAATTGTTAATAGCAAATTGAAATGGAAATGGTATACTAAAAGGAAGCAACAAATCTCTGTTCCCCTCCCTTTTAGTGGAAAAAAATGGTGAAAACCAATATAAGTTATGCTAAAATTCAGAAGTCTAAGGATTTTACATAAGGGGGATTCAGATGAGAGAAAAGTTAAAAGTATTTGGTATACCTATAGGAATCATGCTCCTATTCATAGCTGCTTTGTTCTTTCACCAACTGCTATTAGTGAAAGAGTTACCTCAGCCCAACTGGAGCCGTTCTCTTCCATTCGATTTCACATCTAAAGAGAGACCACAGATTTTTCAAAACAATGGAAAGCTTTACTTGTCGAGCGAAGGGAAGGTCCACTCGTTTACAATCAATGAGGATATGCAAGTATCTGATGAAAAAGTCATGATGACTAAAATTACTAGAGGTTATCCATTTTGGTCCAATGGGAATGATGTGATTTATTATAAAAATGGAGATCTGGTTCTGACTCAAAACAATGAGGATCAAATCCTCTCAGGAGATATTACAGGATTAGGAGCAGCCTCAAATAACGTTTATTATTGGAAGTACAATCAACTTTATGAATATAACATGCAAGAAGGTTCTTCTAATGAAATCTACACTTTTCAGTCTGAAATTTCTGATATTCATATAGGAGACAATGGAAGTGCCATCATTCAGGTAAAACAAGATGATACTCATGACTTCATCCACTATTTGAATGAAAACCGGGAAGTAAGTGAGAAGCCTTTTCTCCTGGTAAATACGGCACCGAATAAAAAGATGGATGGTTTAACATTTAAAGTAGCAGACGATCGGCTCACCTTGCTATATAATGAGAAATCACGCACTCAGGGCACACTGTCCTACAATGTATACAAGGTTCAGGTTCCATTAGAGGAACTGGGATCATCGATTTTAACCGGAAGTAAGATTGAATTTGAAAATAAAGATACCGGGGAAAAGTTGACGAGTCCTGGCGGGGTACAGTTTGTAAGCGTTGAGGGAGAAGATTCTGTGGTGTTCACTTCAGAAGGACAGCGGATTGGTGATAACAATGCGGTGAGCCTGTATTCGGCCCCTTTTCAAAATCAAGAAATCCTAGAAGGCTCTCCAATAAGCACGACAAAGCATGTCACATATTCTCCAGTGCAATTAACAGACGAGGCACTGGTTTGGTTTAATTATGATGGTGGTACATATGAACTATACGGGGCATCTCAGAACGATCAAGTTGTTTCAGAAAGTACGAACTGGTCAAACAGATCAGTGAAAGAAGCATTGAACAACGGCGTTCTCATGATGTTCAGCAGTCTGGTGACGATATTGACATCCTTTTACTGGGTGCTTCCATCACTCTTTTTATTAATATTATTGTATATATTCAGACCAAATGTGTTTGAAAAAGACGGGATTAGCTGGGCCGAGTATGCATCGATCATTATTTTTATGCTGATGCCGATCAGCTATACAGGCAATGCGATGAACGCTTATTTTTACCAGGTGGCTCCGGAATACTTTGTGTTTCCCGGAAGTGGCTACGTACTATTATTGGTGATTAGTGCGATCACCTGGGTAATCTGGAAATTAGGTCGTGATCCTGATTGGGGATCCTTTGCAGGTGCCTTTTACTTTATGGGAATCTATATATTATTTTATATTACTTCGATCGGTCCATATATATTTAACTTATTTTAACGAACAAAAGTATGAGTGAGACGGGTGACGGGATGAGAGAGAAAGAGAATCGCATAATGACACACACATTCTATAACAAAATAATGATCCTCATGGCTCTATTTGTCTTTCAGCTCACCGTTGTACTCATTCTGGATGAGCCATGGAATGTAATCGCAGCCCTTCTATCAGCCATTGTGGGGGGAACGGTTCTGGCTCTCTTATTAAGAGAAGGGAGATCGTTTCTGGCAGAGCATCAAAAATTACTGGAAGAAGAAAATCAGCTCTCTACTCTTCTTCATTCCCTGCCGGATTTTGTGTGCTTTAAGGATGGAGAAGGCCGTTGGTTAAAGGTCAATCAATTTGGTCGTAGGTTGTATAATCTTGAGGGAATCGATTATGTAGGAAAGACAGACCGTGATCTGGGGAAACTCGTCCCATTCTTTAAAGACGCCTTCGACTATTGTATTGACTCCGATGAACAATCGTGGAAAGCGGAAAAAGTAACGAGATGTGAAGAGGGATTCTACCTTCCGAACGGTGAATTCAAGACTTTTGATGTCATAAAAGTCCCATTATTTCATTCGAATCACACCAGAAAGGGATTAGTCATCATTGGCAGGGATATTTCACAGCAGAAAATAGCAGAAGAAATGCTATTAAGAAAAGAAAAGCTTTCTGTGGTCGGAGAACTTGCGGCAGGAATCGCCCATGAAATCCGAAATCCCCTAACAAGCATCAAAGGCTTCATTCAACTGCTGGAAGAGAATAAGCATGTACCGGACCATTATCTTACCGTCATGTCTTCCGAGATGGATCGAATCAATCAAATCGTCGGTGAGTTACTCATTTTATCCAAACCTCAAATGAGGGAATACCGACTCTTTGATATGAGTGAAGTTCTTCATTATGTGATCAAGGTAATGGGGCATGAAGCGATCCTTAAAGGAATATCATTAAATGTCCAAGTACCGTCATCTCCGATTTATGTATTTGGAGATAAGAATCAATGTGTACAGGTGTTTATTAATATTATTAAAAATGCGATCGAATCGATGGATGAAGGAGAAATCCATGTCGATTGGAACGTTCTGAACGATATGATCACCATTGCTATACAAGACCAAGGGGTTGGGATACCCCCTGATCGTCTAAAGAGACTGGGAGAGCCGTTCTTCACCTTGAAAGAAAAAGGGATGGGGCTCGGGCTGACCATTAGTCAAAGGATCATTGAAGACCATAAAGGGTCTATACTCATTGAATCAGAAATGAATAAAGGAACAAGAGTAGAAGTAACCTTGCCGGTGAAAAATAAGTGAAATCAAAGGCTGCCTCATATTGGTGCAGCCTTTTACTATGCAAACAGGAGGAAACCAAGTGACGAGGACATTGCAAGCTGTCATTTTTGATATGGATGGAGTCATCACAGACACCATGCCTTTTTATTTTCAAGCCAATCAAGAGCTGATGCGTCCCTATGGGATTCAATATACTGAGGAGCAAAATAATAAACTAAAGGGAATAGGTAGAAAAGAAACGTTCCAACATTTGTTGAAGGAAGGAAATGTTCAAGTTTCAGAGAAACAAATCACCGAACTGGCCAATAAGCGTAATGAGATTTATCGATCACTGATTTCAGAACTTACACACCAGCACGTTTTACCCGGTGTAATAGAATTTTTAGAAGAATTGATGAGAGAAAACGTACCTGTCGCACTTGCTTCTTCAAGTCGAAATGGACCCTATGTACTGGAGAAAGTAGGGTTACAGGAGTATTTTCCTGTCGTTATTGACCCGTCTTCTTTAAAAAAAGGAAAACCGGATCCAAAAATTTTCTTGAAGGCGGCATATGCTCTTGGGGTACCGGAAGAAAACTGTGTGGGCATTGAAGATGGCGAAGCAGGGCTGCAGGCTCTTCTGAATACGAAAATGTTTACAGTCGGAGTAGGGGCAGATGACTATATGAAACATGCTCATTGGACTATCTCTTCGACTAGTGAGCTCAGCCTGGAGCAGTTAAGGGAGCGGATGAAAAAGGATTAATGAATAGGAATGTACATGAATAGGATGAAAGGAGCGTTCATACGGGCTTGCTTGATTAGACATAGTTATTGGCTCTTATTCAGAGAAATAAAGGAGATGTGAAGTAATGTCGAAACCAACCGTCCTCCATTCCTTTCATCCATTAGGTCAGCTAGAACAATTCCGGAAGGATCCACTAGTGTTTTTAGAAAAGATGGCAAGGAAACACGAAGAGAAAGTTCAACTCCGTTTTGCCAATCGAACCGTTCATTTACTGATGTGCCCTGCATTGGTGAAAGAGGCACTCGTCACCCAGTCAGACTCCTTTCATAAATCAAAGCAATTCCGAGAACTGTCCCTATTGATTGGAGAAGGACTTGTGACGAGTGAGTCTCCGCTACATACAAAACAGAGAAAAACGATCCAACCTTATTTTACCCCGCGTCATATTCAGCAGTATATGACTGAAATGATCGAGTCTGCTTCTTCCATGATGGAAGGCTGGGAGATAAACTGTTCCCGGGACATCTCCAAGGATATGATGGAGGTTACCCTGGCGGTCATTACGAAAACCATGTTTAATATGGATGTAAAGGAAGGCCATCAGAAAGTTGGTGTGCACCTTGAAACCATTATGGAGACTGCTACAAAACGAATACGATCCTTCCTTAAGCCACCGCTATCTTGGCCGACTGCTGAGGTGAAGCAATATAAGACATCCATTCAAGAATTAAAGCGGGTGGTGGAGGAGATCATCCATCAAAAAGAGTATCATCGAGATGGGAAAAAGGATTTACTTCACGCCTTACTTCATGCCCGGGATGAGGAAGGCAACAGTATGTCCAGAAACCAGCTTATGGACGAAGTAATGACCATCTTTGTGGCTGGCCATGAAACGACAGCGAATCTCCTTTCCTGGTTCTTCCATGCGCTTGAGTGCGATAAGAAGGTGAAAGAACAAGTTTATGAAGAAGTCGATAGAGTGGTAGGAACCGATGAATTAAGTAGTGGGCATCTCTCGCACCTCCATTATACGCGGCAAGCACTTCAGGAAACACTACGCTTGTATCCTCCCGTTTGGATGTTTGGAAGAATCGCGGTTAAAGATGTTATGATTGGTCCTCACCATATCAAAGAAGGTGAGAATGTCCTTGTTTCACCATATCTGATGCATAGGAATGAGAAGTATTTCCCCGATCCTTCAACATTTGATCCTGAGAGATTTCTAGAGGCCAGATTGAAAAAGATTACGCCCTATGCCTACTTTCCTTTTGGGGGAGGACCCAGAGTCTGTATAGGCAATCACTTTGCCTTACAAGAGGCATTGATCATTGCTGCCTTATACGTGCAACGCTTTTCGTTTGAAATGTCCGTCAATCAGAAGGTGGAGTGTCATCCTCTCATTACGTTAAGGCCCAAAGGCGGAATAACTATGAAGATAGGAAAAAGGGTATAACCGCTTGTAAGTAAAGTCTGTTTTGTAAAGGTTTTAGTAATACTTCTATCAATGCATATTAAGAATGTGGAAGCACCGAGTGGATTGTAGCGGAAGGCAATTGACTCCTGCGGGAAATAGAGGAAAGGTCGAGACCCCGCAGGGCAAAGCCCGAGGAGGCTTGACTTCCTCCCCGCGGAAAGGAACGGTCAACGATTTTTTAACACTTACACTCATTTTATGCAAAGCAAATGGGTGAAAACCAGCGGTAAGCGAGTGACTGAAAAGTTTAATAGTAACAAAGGAAATAAAAAACCCAGGTTCAAATCTGAACCTGGGTTTCATTCATCCATCAAAAAATCATATGAGCAATCGCAACAATGACAAGTAAAGTCAAGAATGTACGCTGTAAGAAGATGATCACTAAGTCTTTGAAATCAACCGGAATCTTAGAACCTAGTAATAATCCACCCACTTCAGACATGTAAATCAATTGTGTAACAGATAAACAAGCAATCACAAAGCGTGTTAAATCACTCTCAATTCCAGATCCGAAGATGGCTGGAAGGAACATGTCTGCAAAGCCGACAAGAATCGATTGAGACGCTTCTGCTGCTTCTGGAATTTGTAAAAGCTCCAGTAATGGAATAAGCGGCATACCGATGTATTCAAAGAACTTCGTGTTTTCCGCTACAATAAGCGCCGTTGTACCGATTGCCATAACAATTGGTGCAACACCCATCCACATATCCAACACATTCTTCATGCCGTCAGTGAAAAATTTAGAAGTACTTTTGTTGTTTTTTGCTTGAACAAGGGCTTGCTCGTATCCATAACCAACGCGGCTATAGCCTTCTGGAATGACCTCCATCGTGTTCTTGCCTTCTTGTCCATTATAGTATGTGTCAGGCTTACGGGATAGAGGCGGGATTCGTGGCAGTACAATTGCTGCAATAATTCCTGAAAGAGCTACTGTAAGGTAGAAAGGAATGAAATAATCCCCAAGACCAACCTCTGAAATGACGACTAAACTAAAGGTAATGGATACAACGGAGAAGGTCGTACCAATGATTGCTGCTTCCTTCTTGGTGTAGTACCCTTCCTCATACTGTTTGCTTGTCAGTAGCACCCCGATGGTTCCATCTCCCAACCAGGAAGCTAAACAATCGATGGAGGAACGTCCTGGCAGACCGAATACGGGCCGCATCACTCTCGTTAAGAGAGCACCGAATAATTCAAGTAAACCGAAATTTAATAATAAAGGTAGAAAAAGTCCGGCAAATAAAAATACAGAGAAAAGAATGGTAAGAAGTCCATCCGGGTTTAAAAGGAGTCCACCCGTTGCGTCAGACCATACCCATTCAGGTCCTAATTTGAATAGCGTCATGATTGCAAACACAGCTCCAAGGACTCTGACAAAAACCCATACAGGTCTCACATCGAATAGGCTCGTGAAAAACGGTGATTTTTCAATAAAGGCTGGATGTAAGAGCTTTGTGATCAACGTTCCTAATACGGTAAGGATGATTAGTCCCGTCATGATCGCAGGTATATAACTACCAATCCAGTCCTGTAATAGCCCTGAAAGAACCGCGATTGGTATCGTGATTCCGTCTTCCTGTGGAATCGGCACCATAAAAAGAAAAATTCCCAATAGGGAAGGAATGATAAATCGTAAATGACTTGTTAATGTAAAGCGATGTTGATTCATAAATTCACCTCAGATGTAGTTATAACGGAAAATGAAACATTATTCATTTTAATGCATACATATAAATTTGTCCATAGGAAGTTCTCAGTAGGGAGATTATGCATTACCTAGCTGTTTTTCCCAAAAGGTGTGAATGTGAAACATGAAATGCCGAATGTTCGATCTTGTAAATAATGTATACGAAAAAGAAAGCGCTATCTTTCAGTACCTCTCTATTTTACTAAAATTTTTAAAAATTTCAATTATAAGCTGAAAAACATTTCACTTATTTATTTTCATAGAGTTAAATATAGGATTTTAGAATTAAAATAAATGCTCTTTTCACAATGATTGTTGTTTTTTAACATATTCTCTACTAACCTTAAATAAGGTTGTTTGCTAAAATTCTTGTTTTACTGATTTCCATTAAGGATACATGCTCAGAGAGTTGATTGGAGCGGAAGGAGGCTCGACTCCTGCGGGAATAGCTGGACAGGTGAGACCCCGGAGGCACAGCCGAGGAGGCTCACCGCCAGCCCCGCGGAAAGCGAGCCTCCTGTAGCGGAAATCAACTATTACTTTCTAATCTATAATAGTAAAAAATTATACGAAAAAAGACAAAATAAATAATTAAAAATCTCGATAAAGAGGTTTATATGTTGGTTAAGAGGGTATTAGGAATTCATACCTTTGTTAGTCAGGAGTTGTAATCAATGACATCTTTAACAAAACTTACGGAAGAACAATTGGCTAATGTCTACCAATTAGCACAAGAAGAAGGATTAGAAGAAGAATTTATTGAGATGTTAGAAGGGGAGCTAGAAAGAAGAGAAAATGTTCGATAGAATGGAAGCCAATATAGAACATAATGAACGGTCATAGATAACGGCTGGTCTCTAAGGGGATCAGCTTTTTATTTTCATCAGAAGAAAACACCTTAAACTGTCTCACCAGAGGCGAAACGGTTCAAGGCGCTTTTGACTTTTATATTATAAGAATAATAGTCCCAATGAAATGACGACTCCACTAATGACAAGGATGATAACACAATATCCCATAATATCCTTTGCCTTTAATCCCGCAATTGCCAGAGCAGGCAATGCCCAGAATGGCTGGATCAGATTTGTCCAGGCGTCCCCCCATGCCACTGCCATAGCAGTCTTTGCGACAGAAGCATCAAGGGTTTGAGCGGCATCAAGCATAATGGGAGCCTGGACGGCCCATTGTCCTCCTCCTGAAGGGACAAAGAAGTTCACAATCCCGGCGCTGAGGAAAGCGAAGAAGTAAAAGGTCATATCATTTGAAATCGATACAAAGGCCTCAGACATCACGACAGCAAGACCTGATGCCGTCATCATCCCCATGATTCCCGCGTAGAAAGGGAATTGAATGACAATCCCGCTTGCGCCCTTGATCGCTTCTTGAACAGCCGCAAGGAACCGCTTAGGGGTCCCGTGAAAGAGAATGCCCAGGAATAAGAATAGAAAATTGACAATATCTAAATTAAGGGCGAAACCATTTTGAATAAAGTATGAGAACAGGAATGCAATCCCGAGAACGGCGACAATAATCGATAAAACCATACTGTTTTCCAGACGCTCAGCAGGTGTTAACGCCTCTTTTTCCAGAGTGGCAGCTGTCTCATTAAAGAGCTCGGGATCTACGGTTACGGTCTCTTCTTTTGACGGCATCAGCATTCGGTTGATGATGGGAAGAACAATGAATAGTGTTAAGACAATCAGGACATTGAACGTAGCGAATATCGTCTCACTCGTAGAGATGACACCGATCATATCCTGGAAAGGATGATCTGCAGTCGCGATGGATAACGGAATGGAACCTGAGAAACCTGCATGCCAGACAACAAATCCAGAATAGGCACTGGCAATGAGCAATCGGTAATCGACACCTTTCACCCGTTTGGCAAGCTCTTTCGCAAATAATGCCCCAATGACCAGCCCAAAGCCCCAGTTGATCCAGCTTGCAATCATAGAAACGATGGTAACGATGACAATCGCGGAACCGGGTGACTTCGCAAATGACGCCAGGAAACCAAGGAACCGTTTAAAAAGTGGACTGCTTGCCAGTACATACCCTGTAACAAGCACGAGAACCATCTGCATCGAAAAGGCAAGCAGGCTCCAAAAACCATTGCCCCAATACTGAACCATCTCAAGGCTCGAGCTACCAGTGAAAATAAGACCAAACCCAAATACAACCAATGTTAAAATGACAACAAATAAAAATGGATCAGGCAGATAGCGTTGCATAATCTTGTTCGATAATGATATAAGTGCTTTCATCTCATAATCCCCCTTATTTAATACACACCCTTTCTATTCTTCTATAATTGCGCGTGAAAACCCTTTCAATTAAGTGAATTAACAGAAAATTAACTCGCGTGTATTAATTTTGTTAAGAGTAAGGTACATCAGTACAAGAGGATAAATAATTCATGATACAATGGCTAAATTAAGAATACTCAACCATAGAAAGGTGTCTGCTTATGATTACATGTATTGCAACAGATATGGATGGAACCCTTTTAAATGAAAATCAAGAGATCAGTGAAGCAAACAAACAGGCCATACTGGATGCTCAGCAAAGAGGAGTTGAAGTGATTGTTGCCACAGGAAGATCGTATGAAGAAGCCAGATATGTCATAAAGGAAGCTGGCATCTCATGCGATATTATTTGTGCCAACGGTGCCGAGGTTCGAAATAAAAAAGGTGAAATCGTTTATCAGGCCGGTATTGAATCAGCACGGGCGAAAGAAATCGCCGCTGCACTAAACGAGACGGGCATTTACTTTGAAATATACACTGATCAAGGAACGTATACTGAAAACTATGAAATGGGGATCGAGCTGATTGTCGACATTTTTACAACAGCCAATCCAAATGTGTCGGAAAAACAAGTGAGACAGGCAGCAAAAGAACGATTTGAAAAAGGTCATATTAAATTGGTCGATGATTATGGGATCCTTTTCGAAGATTCTTCTCAACTTGTTTACAAATTTCTTGTTTTCTCTTTTGATGAAAAGCAATTAACAGAAGCGAACGAAAAATTACATGAAATAGCTGGCATCGCGATCAGCTCATCTGGTAAAGAAAATATTGAAGTGAATAGTCTGGAAGCTCAAAAAGGAGTCGCTCTGCAAAAACTTCTGGATGACAAAGGGCTTTCAGTCAAAAATGCAATGGCCATGGGCGATAACCTTAATGATCTATCCATGATGAGAGTAGTTGGAAGACCAGTTGCCATGGGAAATGCCCTTGATCAGGTAAAAGAATTCTGTTCGTTTATCACCGCAACCAACCGTGAGGACGGTGTCGCAAAAGCGATTCAAGAGGCTCTTCAACAGACAGCTAAGTAATGAGAACATCTTACTTTGTCCATAATGGTTAAAAAGTGAATAAGGGAGCTAAAAAATTGAGAAACCAAAAAAATCGCAGTTGGTTCTTATTCGTCATTGGTCTTACCTTACTACTTAATGCCTGCTCAATGGGACAGCCAGATGGACAGCAGGAAAAAAGTGAATCCGTCAGCAAACCGAGTGTCGAAAGCAACGTGATCGCCCAGGACCTCTCCATTCCCTGGTCGATAAATAAGCTCGGTGATGATTTCTACCTCACCCAGAGAACGGGTGATATTGTTGAAATACGTGATGGAAAAAAAACGGTCGTGAAAACCAATCTTTCAAAACCGTTATCGAAGCGACCTGAAGCGGGATTACTGGGATTTGTGCTTCACCCGGACTTCAAGACTAATCAACAGGCTTATGCCTACTACACATACGATGAATCTGGAGACCCTTACAACCGGGTAGTGGTATTGCAACGAACGGAAAACGGGTGGAGCGAGGAAAAAGTGCTACTGGACCGAATTCCAAGCGGTCAATACCACCATGGGGGAAGACTTGAAATCGGTCCGGATAACAAGCTCTACATTACGGCAGGGGATGCCACCCAACAGGATAAGGCCCAGGATCTCTCCTTTCTTGGCGGAAAAATTCTTCGGATGAATTTGGATGGGGGAATACCGGACGACAATCCATTTAAGGATTCATACGTTTACAGTTACGGCCATCGCAATCCTCAGGGACTTGCCTGGAACGAAGCCGGGGAGCTATATGCAACGGAGCACGGACCAAATGGATATGATGAAGTGAATCGTATCGAAGCTGGTAACAACTATGGCTGGCCAAAGATTACAGGGGATGAAAAAGAGGATTCATTGATTTCGCCTCTCGCTCACTCCGGCGAACCTTCATGGGCCCCGTCAGGAGCTGCCTTTTGGAATGAGGATTTAGTGTTTGCATCTCTCGCTGGTCAAAGTGTGAAGAGATTTGACCCCGAAACCCGGAAGGTATCGGACTTGCTTACAGGTTTCGGCAGGATTCGCGATGTATTTGTGGAAGGGGATACCCTTTACTTTGTCTCAAATAACACAGATGGCCGCGGAATTCCCCGTGAAAATGATGATAAATTGTATGAAGTGAATTTGAATTCACTTAAAATTGAGGAATAGAGGTTTGGAACCTTCTTTAGCATTGAGCTGGGGAAGGTTTTTTCCTTTCAAAAAAATAACACGCTCTTCAGCGTGTTTATGAATTCTTATTCTCATCATTGTCTTTAAATTTTAGAATAGCGATCACAAACATCCCAAAGCTGAGCATCAGAGATAAAACTTCAAATGTATTCATGTATACATCGCCTCCTTACTTAAAGGCTTCCCGGACTAAGGATTGTCCTATACGCTTTGAAAAAATAAAAAAACATGAAACCTCTAAGATAAGTGTTTCATGTTTGATAATATACTCAGGATATGACTGATACAGCATCAACGTATAGAAAAAAAGGTTGAGCATCGCGGCTCAACCTTTTACATGTGCTTCATTCACATTAAGCAAGATGATACTTAATGAAAGTAAAATCAACGTTACCCAATAATTGTTATTCATTAATAGGAGAGTAATTCCCGAGCAGCTAAGCAATACAGCGATGGACCCCCAAACAAATTTGATCAATTTACATATCCTCCAGCTTCAACTATTTCTCGTTTTTACTAAACGCTTTAGATAGGGAGTGGATGGCCAATTCCAGCTGCTCCAATTTCTTCTCCAGTTTCACCAATAAAAAGAGTGTGACGGCAATGGGAAATCCGAAATTTCCTAGTAATTGAACAAATACGGAATAATCCATTGTAACTCCTCCTTAGGTGCAAGCCGGCCTAAGCCAGCCTGCGTTTTGTTACGGTTTGAGATTAAGTGCTTTTGCTATTCCAGCTGCAGTGGCATTGGCCAACCCAGTAAGAAAGATTGGATCTTTTAAGAGATTCGTATCATTCACGCTGTCGATAAACAGGTTTTCCAGTAATATCGCGGGCATAGCGGTTTCTCTTAATACCGCGAAATTCGCTTCCTTTTGTCCACGATCTCTTAATCCGTATTTTGAGTAAAAATTCATTAATTCCCCGTGGAGGACATCTTGTCTTCTTCCCGTTTCAGAGGCTGCTGAACCTGGATAAATAAAGCTTTCAAACCCTGTACCACCGCCGGCATTATGGTGAAGGGATACAAAGTAAGAGGCGCCTAATCCATTTGCAAAATCCGCCCGCTCTGATAATCCTGCGTATACATCCGTTTCTCTTGTTAAACGAACATCCACCACAAAGTTGTCTTCTAAAACTTTCTGAACCTTTAATCCGATATCCAGCGTGAGATTTTTCTCCTGCAGTCCGTTTCCAACAGCGCCTGGGTCTGTTCCCCCGTGACCTGGATCAAGTACAATGATTGGCATAATTTTATTTCCTCCCTTCCTTAAGCCCAGTAAAACGATTGAGAACCATAAGGATACTCGATACGGCTATCAACATGAACAAATGTTGTATATTTAATGATCCCGCTAAATCCGCATGTTTTGGCAATTTCAGCTACTTGAGCAGGCGTTTTCCCTGAAGGATCAACATCGGCTGCGATTCCGTAAGTGTGCATACTATTTGAGGCACCGCCGACATTTCGGTTATGAGTGATGCTTCTGAATCCAGAATTGATCACAACAGGCGGATTCCCAAGTTTTTTACGAAGAGCTTCAAGCTTGTACATTAATCGTCGTACATTCTCCTTAACTTGAGTAGAGCCGACATTTCCTCCCGAGAAGCCGCTTCCGTCCTTCGAATAGAATTCACTGAAAGCAAAGTTGACCGTCGAGCCGTCGCTTGCTTCAAGGGCGTTCAATTTGCTATGTGTTTGCGTTCCTGCGATTCCGTCAGCTGAAAGACCGTATGCACTTTGGAATCGTTTAACAGCAGCTTCCGTTCCCGGTCCGAATGCTCCATCCACCGACACATAAGTTTGGGAAGGGGAACCTGCTGCCCATCCTGCAACTCGAATCTGAAGTTCCTTTACATCGCTGCCTGAATCACCTTGTCGTAATGTTCTTGTCCAATTCATTCATCATCGCTCCCTTTGTATGTTTGAGGCAAAAAGGGATGAAGAGAAAGAAAGACCATCCCAATCTCTCTCACTCTGTTTTGTTTGCCTTACACTCTATAAAGAAGAATAGGGGGGCGAAATGACAACCTGCAGCCGGAAGTTTTTGAGGAAACTCGATTCAGCATAGAAAAAGGACAAGCACCCACAGGTTTTGTGAGTGTTTGTCCTTTTTTATTGTTTATTTAAATCAAATAATCCTGGTACATTCTCTAATGAATAATCCCTGACATAACGTATCACTTTGATCTTTAACTCTTGTTCAAGATCGTCTCTATTTTCTACTCTGGTTAAATACAATGATTTCTTTATTTTCGGTTCGAAGGTTTGTATGACGTTCGTTTCATATGCTGTGTTACATTGAGCTTCTTTTACCAGGTCATATAATATTCCCATGCTTTATGATTCTCCTTTTTCTAAAATTGTTTTTAAGGTGCTTAATGCTTTTCGATGAGTTTTTGATACAGCCTGTTGAGATATGCCAAGAATTCGTGATATTTCAGTATCATTGAATTCCTGTACATAAGCTAAGTCGAGAATTAGCTTTTGTTTGTCTGTTAACGCTTCATATGCCTGAAGCAATTCTTCATTCTCAAGGCACTCTGTTAAGGTCGAATAGTTTGCAAAAGGGGGTATTTCTGATGCAGGATCGGGCACAAGATCAATAAAAGATCCGCCTTCATGATCGACTTTGTTATCAAGGGTCAAAGGATGACGTTCACTATATTTCCTAACATGTTTGTCAAAGTTCACACTGTGAAAATAGAGGGATGAACTGACGTATGAGGTAAACCGAATATCAAAGTAATGGGCCTTAAAGGCTTCGTTTAAACGTTCTTCCTTACGCGCGCTCGGGTGACATAAAAAATCTTCTATTAATTTCTGATTTTCCGTTTGACTGATAAAGGAATCAACAGCTTTATTATGTTTGAGATGAGGATAATGACGATAAAATTTCCTAATTAACGAATCCATTTTTTCACCACCAACAGAACGTATGTTCGATTTTGAAGTAAAAAAAAGAGGAGAAAGATCTCTCAGCTTTTACTTTATAAAGAAGCGGTAGGGTTCAATTCCACAACCTTCTTCTCAATTATCGTTCCATAGTACTATTTATTAAACCATAATTTACTGAATGGTGTAAGTGATGAATGCACTAATTTTTACTTTTTATCCACTTATTAACTTACTAAAGGAACACCGTTCGTGCTTGAACGGTGTTCTGTAAGGGTTTATCAACGCATCACGCTTCCTCCTGAAATCTTCACCGACTCTCCAACAATATTCACGGCGGCATCACTTAATAGATACACAATCGTATTCGCGACCTCGGTCGGTGAGGTCAACCGTCCAGAGGGGATACTGTCTTTCGCGATCTCTAATTGCTCCTCATAGCTTCTGCCTTCTCGTTCGCCTTTTGATTTGATGGCGTTTCGTCCCATTTCGGTATCTACATAACCGGGGCAAATGGCATTCACTCGTATATTGTTTTCAATTGCTTCATGGGCAAATGCCTGGGTAAACCCGGTGACCGCAAATTTGGATGCACTATACGCACTATTGCCGTGAGTTCCTCTCAGTCCTGAAAGGGAGGAGATGTTGACGATGGATCCACTCCCTCTATCCTTCATTTGTTTATATACTGCCTGTGAGAGTTGGACCAATGAGAAATAGTTCAACTCCATGATCTCTCGTGCAACTTCTTCTGATAACTTCTCTACCATATCACCGCCGCCTATTCCAGCAGAATTAACGAGACCGGTGATGGGGCCATGTTCTTCAATAGCGGATGATAGCAGCTGTTCCAGGTCCTGAGCGTTTGTAAGGTCTGCCTTATACATGAAGACCCTGTTTGGATCCTGACACTCATCTTTTAGTTGATTCAGCTTTTCTTCATTTCTGCCTGTGATGGTTACCTTGGCTCCGACCTGCACTGCCACTTTCGCCGTTTCGAATCCGATGCCGCCTGTTGCACCAGTGATGAGAATATGTTGTTCTTTCAATGTACTCTCGTGGAAAAGAAAACTCATTTTTCTACCTCCTTGTGCTGATAGTAGGTTTTACCCGTTTAGGTCAGGGGGGAAACGAACGGAGGGGTAAGTCATTCAGGGAGAATTGAAAATAAACTCCTCCAAATAGGTAGGAGACGGCTTAAATTAAGCTTTCGAGTGGCAACTTCAGTTCTGTTTCCGGCTTTCTAAACTAAAAAAGAGCTCCAAATTGAATATTTGGAGCTCTTCCCACACTTTTATCCCTTCCCAATCCCATTCACAATCATCTGCACTGTCATCTCGATTTCCTTCTCATCATCCCAATCTTCTTCGGGAAGGAGGAGATACCGGACCAGGAGCAATCCGAAGATACTGGTGGCTGAAAACCGAACAACCGCCGGAGAAGGCAAGTCTATTATTTGTCCTTTTTCCTTGTAATAATCGACGAGTCGGACGAATTTCCCGAACACTTTTTCAGCGATATGCTCTTTGAATTGTTCTTTTAATTCCGGATGAAAAGGGATTTCCTGTATTAAAATCTTAAAAGCGGTCATGTTCTCTTTTAAAAACTCCTGTCGGTTAAGAATCATGGCTTTAAGGAAATCCTCATACCGATCATACTTCGCATCTAACACTTTATTAATATCCCGGATCACAAACGGAGCAATCAGTTTGGCCATCGTAGGAGATACGATGGAAAGAAGCAGGTCCTTCTTCGTCTTATAATGCCTGAAGATGGTTCCTTCTGCGACGCCGGCTTTTTTGGCGATTTGGCTGGTAGAGGTGGAGGCATAGCCTTTTTCAGCGAACATTTCAATAGCTGCTTCTACTATTTTCTGTTGTTTCTCCGTCAGTGTTTCCTCTTGGTCAAATAGATGCTTGAATAGATTATTATCTTCTAACATGCTTGAACCCCTAACTTGTCGTTTCTCACCCTATATTTTACGGTATTTTCGTAGGGCTGCAACATTAAGAACAATAAAGAGTAAAGAAAATCCAATAAGCACGGATAGGTTAAAGAGCAGGTTTTCAAAGGCAAAACCTCTTATCATCACATCCCTTAATGCATCCGCTGCGTAATAAAGAGGGGTGATCGGTCCAATCCAGCTTAGCCATCCAGAAATCGTATCCAAGTTAAATAATCCTGAAAAGAAAATTTGCGGTAAGACCACTATTGGAATAAACTGCATCATCTGTAATTCATTCTTGGCAAAAGCAGATAACACTATTCCTAATGTAAGAGCTGTAAAAGATAGGGAGACAATGATAATCAACAGATTGAAAAAGCTTCCTTTCATCATCATGTCCAACACATAAATCGAATACCAGGAAATCAATGATGCTTGAAGAAGGGTGACGATGCCGAATCCAATCACGTAGCTTGCGACCATCTCCCAAATCTTGATCGGTGAAGCAAGCAATCTTTCAAGTGTCCCGGTCGTTCTTTCTCTCAAGAATGATACCCCGCTGATTAAAAACACAAAGAAGAAGACGAAAAATCCAAGAAGTACAGGGCCAAAGGAGTCAAACATCTCCATATCCTTGCTTCCGTACACATACTCCATTTGATCTGATAGTTTTTGAGAGTTGGCGGGAAACAAAGTTTGAACTTTCTTCATCACAGCCCCGTTGACAGTGGGGTCACTGCCTTCAATGACGATGGAAGGACTGGTTGGATCATCGAATGAAATATAGCCATCCAACTTGCCATTTTTAATATCTCTTAACGCTTTATCCGTACCTGGATATGTTTCAAAATCACTCGTATCGACCTTTGCTTCAAGCTGTTGTGGCAAATCCACAATCGCCACCTTGGCATCGTAATCATCAGAGTTAAATACGAGGGACAACATACTCAGAATCAATAAAGGAGCTAGAAACATCAAGGCCAATGTTCGTTTGTCCCTGAGCAGCTGTTGAAGAATCCGAATGACAAACCCTCTAATCCTCAATGGTAACACCTCCATTTTTCAAAAATACATCTTCAATCGAAGTCACCCCATAGGTTCCTTTAATGGCATCCGGCGTATCACTTGAAATGATTTCTCCATGCTGTAATAGACCTAACCGGTCGCATCTTTCTGCTTCATCCATCACATGGGTTGTAATGATAAGGGTTCTGCCTTCTTCCTTAAGACGTTGAAAGCTATCCCATATTTCCTTTCTTAAAACGGGATCAATCCCTACGGTCGGTTCATCCAAAAATAAAACCTCGGGATCATGTAAGAGGGCAATGGCAAGGGACAGTCTTCTTTTCATGCCTCCTGAATACTGATGAACAGGTTTATGAAGGTGATCCAGAAGGTCGACGGTCGTCATCACTTTCTCCATTTGTTCGTTTCGTTTCTTTTTCTTTAATCCATAGAGAGAAGCCATGAAAGATAAATTTTCTTTCGCTGTCAGCTCATCATATAGGGCATCTGATTGAGCCATATATCCGATGGTTGGGTACAGCTCTTTTGCTTTCAGCTTGTTCCCTTTGAAGGTTACACTCCCTGTCGATGGGGTTTCGAGTCCGATCATAAGTTTGATCAACGTCGTTTTGCCCGAGCCAGAGGGGCCCAATAATCCATAGATATCTCCTCTTGGGATGTTAAGAGATACATTTCTTAACACTTCTTGAGAGCCGAATGACTTGGACAGCCCGTTCAATTGGATGATGGAATTCAATTGAATCACACCTTTCAGAAGTTAGTGAGTGGTTACTCACTTTTAATATAAGGTATGCAGAGTGACTTGTAAAGTGAGTAATCACTCATTAATTAGTTGTATTTATTGTATTCACCAAATTACCCATTAGAAGAGCACAATAAAAAAAGAGCTCGAGCAAAGCCCAAACTCTTTTCATAATCATTATTCTACTTTGTCATTTCCCCACTGGTAACTCCAAAATCGTTCCACTGTCACCCATTTTAGGGCTTCGGGGTCATTTTGTTGAATGCCTTTTTCCAAATCCTTCAGCATCCACGCTGTTTGAGAAATGTGAGCCTTCATGGCACCGATTTTTTGATCTTTAACAGGTGTGATATCAACAAGGATATCAGGCTGACCTAATTCTACTTCGCAATCCTTTGAGAAAGCAAGGCAGTGAAGCTTCGGTCTTGATTCTTTTGGCAAGCGTCGAACGGCACGGACCACGGCTCTTGCTGTTGCTTCATGATCGGGATGAACAGAGTAGTCCGGGTAGAACGTGATGATGAGTGAAGGGTTTAATTCTTCAATTAACTCTGTCACCATGTTTGAAAGTTTCTCATCATTTTCGAATTCAAGGGTCTTATCCCGGTATCCCATCATGCGTAAATCCTGGATTCCCATCACATCGGCCGCTTTTTGTAATTCTTTTTTACGAATCTGTGGAAGCGATTCTCTTGTTGCGAAAGGTGGGTTTCCTAAGTTTCTTCCCATTTCCCCTAACGTGAGGCAGGCATAGGTGACGGGCGTTCCATTTTTTACGTGAGTGGAAATGGTTCCTGATACACCAAATGCTTCATCATCGGGATGTGGAAAGATGACAAGTACTTGTCTTTCTTTTTCCATGTTGACCTCTCCTTTTATAGTTGGTTCATATCGTTTAGTTAAAAGGTGTCGGGCTGATTTCAAGGGCAACGGCAAGTTTTCCATCGGCACCGTGTCCTGCAAGTAACAGGCGACCCTGTTCATCAAATTCATAATGAGTCAGTCCTTCAGCATAAATCCAGCCGATCTCAATTTTCAATCCGACACGGTAAGGTCCGTCCCCAATGATTTTTCCGTGCTCATAGTTGACTTTCGCGTTTCTTATATAGGCTCCGGCAGAAAAGAAACCTTCATTAAAGTGAGAAGCATAGGCTCCGTTGGTAGTTTCTAAATGTATATAAACGTCCTGACGGGCAAGTTGGGTAATGATCCCGTGCACATCAGCAATCTTGATCGGTTCCATCTTTTTTCCTCCTTAGATACAGAAAAGACTCTTAACCATTATGTACTATCTTACTAAAATTCATGAGTGATTGCGAAAAGTATGATTGAGGAGGAGAGAGTGGAATTCGACAGGAGAGGTCCGTCCCTCAAAAAAAGTGCCAGGCACAAAATGGTTCTTTCGTGCCTGGCACCGGTCCAAGATTATTTTTCGAATCGGTTGTAAGCTCCGTGCATGACAGGACCTACGTATTCGTTCAGTTTGAAACCATGTTTGATGGCTGCTGTAACGAATGTTTTCGCGTTTTGTACCGCTTCTTTCACGTCTTGTCCATTTGCAAGGTTTGACGTGATGGCTGCTGCGAATGTACAGCCAGCACCGTGGTTGTACGTCGTTTCTACTTTTTCTTCTTCTAGCAGAGTGAATTCGTTTCCGTCATAGAATAAATCAAGAGCTTTATCGTGTTGTAATTGCTTTCCACCCTTGATGACAACATTTTTCGCCCCAAGATCGTGGATTTTCTTTGCGGCTTCCTTCATTTCATCAATGGTCTTGATCGGACCAGACCCGGCAAGCTGACCTGCTTCGAATAGGTTAGGAGTTACCACAGTGGCACGCTTGAGCAAATGCTCTCTCATGGCATCCGTTGTTTCAGGGTTTAATACTTCATCTTCACCCTTACATACCATTACTGGGTCGATGACGACTTTATCCAACCCGAATGCATCTATTTTCTTCGCTGCAAGCTCAATGATTTCAACTGTACCGAGCATGCCTGTTTTCATGGCATCGATTCCGACAGAAAGAACCGTTTCCAGTTGTGCTTCCAATGTATCAATGGATAGTGGATGAACCTGGTGATGCCAATGGTTGTTCGGATCCATTGTAACAACCGTTGTAAGAGCAGTCATGCCATACACGCCATGCTCCTGGAATGTTTTAAGATCGGCTTGGATCCCGGCTCCACCGCTTGTATCGGATCCAGCGATCGTAAGGGTTTTTTTTAATGTCATGGTTGCATTCCTCCTAAGAAAGTAACTCGTTATAATTGTAAAAGTAAAAGTCTGACTAAAGAATATAATAACGTGCGGGTAAATACAAATTCTTTTGGCTATTACAAAAAAAGACGCCGGGAATGATTTCCTCGGGCGTCTTTTGGAATTGAATGAATCGTTAATACTTAGAATGGTTTCGCATTATTATTTGTTGCTTCTTTGGAAGCGACGATGACAAGTTTACCTTTATCCAGTTCTTCTTCATAGGCATCCGCTTCTGCCTGGTTCATCCCCACGGACTTCATTTTCGACCGTAATTCATCTCCGCGGCTGTTGAATAGATTACCCATGGACTCAATGATTCCTTGTTCTTTTATACCAGTGGATTCCGTATGGGTTGCCTCGGTGATGTGTTCAGAACGATGTTTGTCGTGTGCAAACACATAGATTTCATCTTTAGAGTAACCTTCACTTGTAAACATTTCTATTTCTCTTTTCGCTTCTACCACATTTTCAGCAGTTTGAACTTTATACATGATCATACCCTCCATTTAATTTTAATGTCTTGTCCCTTCTTTTCCCGGTTGTAGGAAATTAAAACTTCCATA
Source organism: Rossellomorea sp. GCM10028870 (assembly GCF_042666755.1). NCBI lineage: Bacteria > Bacillati > Bacillota > Bacilli > Caryophanales > Bacillaceae > Rossellomorea > Rossellomorea sp. GCM10028870. Next base: position 145,281 of record NZ_JBHTGN010000005.1, read on the forward strand.
ATATAGAAATGGTTTTGGGAGAATAATTGTTTCCAAGATTCTACATTATTTCCTATAATAGAAGAGAGGAAGGTGAAGCATTTGACAAATCAATACAAGAAAATACAAGAAATTGAAGCGATTTTAGCAGATTTGAAAACGAGTGAGAGAGAAACCAGTGCCTCTTTGGCGTATGAGAATAGAAGCAGTAGACGTTTTTCGGCTTGGAAATTAGCAACATCCGTTCTGTCCTTTTGGAAAAATAGAGTGTTGTTGATTCTCCTTCTTTTCATCCTATTAGTAGGAGGAGTATCCATCGGGGTCTATTCATGGCTATCCGGATCCACCTTTACAGAAGAGAAGGGGGCTTTTGTAGAGAGGATTCAAGAAATGAGTTCATTGGCGACGGCTCAAGGATTTGTAAAGGCTGTAATCGAACAGGAGGATAATCAATTATTTGGGAAAGACATCAATACAGATCTACCCGGGACAAAACGGAAGCTTCTGATGGTGGTCCCTGGAACCGTCCTGGCAGGGGTTGATTTACAGGGAATCGATGAAGACAATATAGTAGTTGATGAAGAGAAGAAAGAAATTCAATTAACCCTGCCACGTGCTGAGATTCTGCAGGACCCTTCCATTGATACTGAGAACATTAAGACCTTCTCCGTAGAAGGGATTTTCAGAAATGATGTGGACTGGAACGAAGGGTTTGCCCTTGCGGAAGTGGCCAAGGACCAAATCAGTCAGGAAGCGGTTGAGCAGGGGTTGCTTCAAGCCGCGGAGAAAAATGCTGAGAAATCATTGAAGGGTTTCTTTGAACAATTAGGCTATGACGTTACGATTCAATTTCAGGACTAGAAAGGATGTCTAACAGTGACGACGATTTTTCAAAACGATTGGGCAGACATTCTGGAAGATGAACTTCAGATGGAATATTATCAGACCTTGAGAGAATGGCTTAAAGGGGAATATGAAGCGAACACAACTTATCCTTCTATGCATGATATCTTCAATGCTTTTCATTACACAGCGTACGAAGACGTGAAAGTTGTATTGCTTGGACAAGATCCTTATCATGGACCGGATCAGGCAGAAGGCTTAAGCTTTTCTGTCAAAAAAGGAGTCAAGGTTCCTCCGTCATTACGAAATATGTACAAAGAACTTCAGGATGATATCGGATGCCCGATCCCTGCCCATGGCTCCCTGGTGAAATGGGCAGAGCAAGGCGTCCTGCTGTTAAATACGGTATTAACCGTGCAAGATGGGAAGGCCCACTCCCACCGGGGAAAAGGGTGGGAACAATTCACAGATCATGTCATCTCGATCCTGAATGAACGAGAGAAGCCGATGGTGTTTATTTTATGGGGGAAACCTGCTCAGGCGAAGCAGTCGTTCATTGATTCTTCCAAGCACTATATCGTCACGGCTCCTCATCCGAGCCCGTTATCCGCACACCGGGGTTTCTTTGGAAGTAAACCATATTCAAAAACAAATGAGTTTTTACGGGAACAAGGGATAAAAGAGATTGACTGGTGTATCGAATAACCGGATGTTTCACGTGAAACAATGGATGGCCCCTCGTATATGGAGGGGTTTATTTTGTAGGGGGGCGCCAAATGAAAAACGAGAAGCATATAAATTGCTTTCAATGTCATTATTTCTATACCACCTGGGAGCAGGCTCATCCCCGGGGTTGTAAAGGCTACGGGTTCAAAACGAAATCCATGCCTTCACTGGTGGTTTTTCAATCCTCGGGGAGTCCTTGTCTGAAATTCAGGCCTAAACAGAGATGATGACGAGAAGATATTTGCGAAATCTTTCATTTAGAATTAGGATAATGATGTAGGTCATCTCTAGGAAGTACATACTCTAAGTAAAACGATAAATCATGTACGGGAAGACTTGTGGAAGGAGTCATCAATTGTGAATATCCCGCATCAATCATTAATAAAGAAAATAGAAAACGAACTCGGAAAAGCAAAATCAGCCGAAAAGTCACAGCAAATTCGTGAACATGTGTATTCAATAAAGGCTCTATGCGAGGTTTTGTTGGAGGAAAACCACGGGGCATCTACTGCAGCACCTTCGTTTCAACTTCAACAAACATTGCCATATTTACAGGAATCACAACCGAGTCAGAAGCCTGTCACCATCCAGAAAGAAGAGCCTCTGGAAACGGATGATGGAGCGAATGGAAATTCTTTATTCGATTTTTAATCACTAAGTGAAGAAGGAGCAGGACCATTATGAAAACATTTATTATCATTGGAGCAATCAACGCCTTTTTATCTGTCGCTTTAGGAGCTTTCGGTGCCCACGCCTTGGAAGGGAAGATCTCTCAGAAGTATATCGACACATGGAACACTGGAGTCCTGTATCAAATGTTCCACGCCATCGGAATCATCATCGTCGGGGTCCTCATGGGAAATGTGACACCTACATCCTTACTATCATGGTCCGGATGGCTGATGCTGATTGGAACGATTTTATTCTCAGGAAGCCTTTATGTACTGAGCCTATCTGGAATTAAGGTACTTGGAGCGATCACTCCTCTTGGTGGGGTGAGCTTCCTAGTTGCATGGGTGCTTCTGATTATGTTTGCAGCGAAAACATTATAAAATGAAAATACCCTGTAAGGAAAATGATTTCCTTACAGGGTATTTTTTTATCGTTGGGAATAGCCTTGCATAGAGCCGCCTGCTCCAAACGGATATTCATATTCAATTTCTTCATCAAATGTAATGTAGTCTAGATAAATCATTGGGATGAGGTACCTGGTCCCGGTTTGTGGATCACTCAGGATAAGATGATCACGGCCTGCCGCTTCGATGATTCCCTTGAAAATCTTTGCGTTCCACTCCTTGTTATTTTCAAACGTGGTATATACAGTCGCTACTTTTCCTTTGTTCAACCTGAGAATATTCTCGATATACGACTCTTCAATCGGAAGCATTCCAGGAACATTTTGAGAAGGTGCCGGAGCGCTCGTCGGTGGAGGTATTTGATAACCTCCACCACTTTGCTGCTGAGGAAAATACTGGCCCTGACCTTGCCCTCCACCGTAATACTGACCATATGGATTATATGCTGATTGATTATACCCTTGCATATACGGGTTTGATTGTTGATTCGCCAAACCGAATACCTCCTTTTAATAAAGTTAATATACTTTTGGACAATCGCCTCTGGTGGGTTGATAGAAGCAGTGGGATTTGAATCGTCCTGAGTTTGCCTGGTTATACCATTGACCAGGACAGTCGCCTGCAGGTTTGAAAAACCATAGGGAGAATTGAGCAGGGTGATATCTGCCTCCTTTAATGGTCTTTCTTGCTAAATCGATTTCCTTTTGTCGTGCCCGTTGATAGAAGTAGCCTTTTTGAGTGGCCTCGAATCCACCTGGACTTTGAAACACCATGTCTTGAAGAGAAGCTAATTTCTTGAAGTCAAGGCAATCGGATCGTACTCGGTTCACCCCGACATTCCCTACCATCAGCATGCCAAGCTGTCCTTCTCCTTCGGCTTCAGCCCTCATCAGTCGAGCCAGGAGCTTTACCTCCTTCTCGTTATAAGGAATAACAGCCATATTCCCACCTCGCTTTAGGAGATGCTATATGTCTCACTATTTCATGTCTATGTGGGGGGGGAACAATATATTCGTTTGTTTTTTTGAATGAGGGAGAGGCCATTTTTATTCAGATGAGTGGTTGTGTGAAAAATGGACCGTTCCTGTCCGTTCCAGGCACACTGATTGAAGAGCCCTGGCACAACCAAACTTATTGAACCACAATGTTTCCGAAAAGCGCCTTTTTCATAAAAAAACGACAAGCCGCAAGAGCTTGTCGTTTAGAGTGTATTTAGTTCACGTGAAGGAATTTCGCAATCGCTTCTTCTTTTAATAGATTACCTACGTAGAAGGTACCGAATTCGCCGTAGCGCGCACTTACTTCATCAAAACGCATTTCGTACACAAGCTTTTTGAATTGAAGCACGTCATCAGCAAATAAGGTAACACCCCACTCATAATCATCAAAACCGACAGAACCAGTAATGATCTGTTTTACTTTTCCTGCGTATTGACGACCGATCATGCCATGACTTCTCATCATGTCACGACGCTCTTCCATAGGAAGCATATACCAGTTATCATTCCCCTGGCGACGCTTGTCCATTGGGTAGAAGCAAATATGGTTCGCTTTCGGAAGGATCGGGTAGATACGTTCCTGTACATATGGATTCTCATAAGGATCGCCTTCAGAAGGCATGTAGTTACCAAGTTCCACAACGGAAACATAAGAGAATGTCGGAATCGTAAATTCAGCGATTTTCAGCTTGTTGAATTCATTTTCCAGCTCATTCAGTTCTTCCATCGTAGGACGAAGGATCATGAACATGAAGTCTGCTTTTTGACCAACGATGGTGTAAAGAGCGTGACTTCCTTCTTTTGCATCCTGCGTGCTGTTTAACTTATCTAAGAAACGGTGGAATTCAGCAATCGCTGAGGCTCTTTCTTCACTCGGAAGCATCTTCCAGGTAGTCCAATCCATCGCGCGAAAATCATGCAGGGAATACCAACCATCTAATGTTTGTGCCGGTTCTGCCAACGTAATCACTCCTTAAAGTACTTTTTCCAACTTTACTATATCATAGTTTGACCTTAGAGTAAGAATACAAAACCCAATGTCGATAAAATGGCACAAATAGTGGATAGGCAAGGGATATGTGGAACACACTATCTTAGTGGATTATTACATAGGCTTAGGGGTGTAGAGAAAAGGGTAGAAGGAAATAGGAATTATTAGAAAACAAAGACTTTTCCTATGAAACCGATAACATTTCCCCTTTTCCTTGAATTCCTATATGAGAAGAGTATTCTAAGATTGGATATGTATAAATCAAGGAGGTCCCTCTATTGAGCAACTTATTTACAACACTAACAGATAAAGTAAAAGGCAAAGAGTTAAAAATTGTTTTCCCTGAAGGTACAGATGAACGTATTCTGGCAGCAGCCTCCCGTTTAGCGAGTGACGGCATCTTGACACCGATCGTAGTCGGTAACGTGGATGAAGTCAATGCAAAAGCCGAGCAGCTTGGTGTGAAGCTTGACGGTTGTGACGTTGTAGACCCGGCATCATTCCCTGGAATGGACGAGCTTGTGAAGGCATTCGTAGAGCGCCGTAAAGGAAAAGCATCAGAAGAAGATGCGAAAAGAATCCTATTAGACGGAAACTATTTCGGAACGATGCTTGTATACACGGGCAAAGCTCACGGTCTTGTAAGTGGGGCAGCTCACTCGACAGCTGATACGGTTCGTCCGGCTCTTCAAATCATCAAAACAAAAGAAGGCGTCCGCAAAACGTCCGGTGTCTTCATCATGGTACGTGAAGAAGAGAAGTATGTATTCGCTGACTGTGCGATCAACATTTCACCTGACAGCCAGGATCTGGCTGAAATCGCGATCGAAAGTGCGAAAACAGCTGAAATGTTTGACATCGACCCACGAGTAGCAATGCTAAGCTTCTCCACAAAAGGTTCGGCTAAATCACCTGAAACGGAAAAAGTGGTTGAAGCCGTTTCCGTTGCAAAAGAAAAAGCACCGGAACTGACTGTCGACGGTGAATTCCAATTCGACGCTGCATTCGTCCCATCTGTAGCAGAGAAAAAAGCACCGGGTGCAGACATCCAAGGTAACGCGAATGTCTTTGTATTCCCGAGCCTTGAAGCAGGAAACATCGGGTACAAAATCGCCCAGCGTCTAGGAAACTTCGAAGCAGTCGGCCCAATCCTTCAAGGACTGAACGCACCTGTGAACGATCTTTCACGCGGCTGTAACGAAGAAGATGTGTATAAGCTTGCGTTGATTACGGCTGCTCAGGCGCTGTAATTTAATAGATGTTGTGAAGAAAGCCGGATCCTTTTGGGGTTCGGCTTTTTTTCGTTTGGGTGTGCTGGATTGGTTCCTGGCACCAGGAGAGACTTACCGTTTGGCTTGTTAAATATCACTCATTTTTTAACAGGCAAATATATCGGAATATTCATCTGTGAAAATGACCGTAGTTTTTAACAGGTAATCAACCTCAAACGAAAAGCGACCCCCCTTGGATTGTCCACCCCTTTTTAGCAACCCCGCCATTATATGATATAATGAGCTCGCATGTTGTGAGTGAAGGAGAAGCGTTATGGATAAGGAAAAAGCATATGCACTGCTTCGTCAAGATAGATGGAGAGTGATCGATCAATCAAGCTTGGGACCGATGTTCGGGGCACTGCAGTCGTTTGCCATGGATGATACGTTGTGCACGGCGATCGGAGCAGCTCAGTCAGACCCGACGGCACGCTCATGGGTTCACCATCATACGGTCGTACTGGGCATTCAGGATACAAAGCTGCCGTTTCTTTCTGATGCCTTGAAGGTGTTGGAAGAAGAAGGCTATCAATATATCGTAAGAAACTCCGGAGGCCTTGCCGTTGTATTGGATGAAGGAGTATTGAATCTATCATTGGTTTTCCCCGATTCAGAAAAAGGGATCGATATTAATCGTGGCTACGATGCCATGTGGTTACTTGTGAAGGATATGTTCAAGGACTTTGATGTGAAGATCGAGGCGAAGGAAATCACGCAGTCCTACTGTCCTGGAAGTTATGATTTAAGTATCAATGATCAAAAATTTGCGGGCATTTCTCAGCGCAGAATCCGAAATGGAGTAGCTGTACAGGTGTACCTTTGCGTCAATGGAAGCGGTTCTGAACGGGCGAGGCTGATTCAGCGTTTTTATGAGACCGGCTTGAAGGATGGAACGACGAAGTTTACGTTTCCTGTTATTGCTCCTGAAGTGATGGCTTCTTTATCGGAACTGCTTGGAGTCGAGTTATCGATTCAAGACGTGATGCTCAGGTTCCTTCAGTCTTTAAAAGAGTTCAGCGGTGAATTTTATAGCAGTGCACTTCAAGGGGAAGAGTACGGAATGTATGAAATGTATTATCAGAGGGTCGTTGATCGGAATGAGAAGTTTTTGGGATAGAAGGGATGGCTGGACTTCGGTTGGAATGGGGTCCGGCTTTTTATGTTGGTGTCAGAATTGTCCACCCAACCCAAAAACCAGCACGCCCATAGACGCACTGGTTGGGAATCACGCTTATTCAGCTACTTTTTCTAAGTTTCCGTTACGGTCCATTTTGAATCGTGGCGCTTTGGCATCGTCTTCATCGAAAAGGACAAGCTTTCTTGCACGGTTCATGATTTGCATAAGTGTTTCGTAATCTTCCTGCATGGTGACGGAATTGTTTTCAAGAGCTTTGACTTTCTTTTCAAGCTCGCTGTTTTCTTTTCTGAGTTCGGCGATTTCTTGCTTTAATCTCTGATTCTCAATTTTTACATAGTCGGAATTCATGTTGGTTTGAGCCAGGTTTTGCAGGAACGCAATGACTTTCTCTAGTGTCACTTCACCTTTTAGTCCTGAAGGCTTTACCACATGGTTAGCTGCAGGTGCCTGCTGCGGAACGTAGGCTTGTTCTTCGCTTACTTCCACTTCAAAGTTCGGCGCTTCTTCGGACTCTTTCCCCAGTTGTTCCGTTTCTGGTACGTAGTTCTCGTATTGCTCGAATTCCATTTCTTCCTCAGCTTCAGACATTGATAGAGACATAGCGTCTAAATCTTCGAATGAAGGAGTAGGTGGCTGATATAAAAGCTTCTTCTTGCCGCCCTGATCTTTACCGAGGATGCGGTGGCGCTGCTTGCGTTGTTTTTTTGCTAGTTGAAGAGCTTTCTCGTATTGGTGACGCACCACTGCGTTCCAGCGGAAACCACATGCGGCAGATGTGCGGTTCAGTTTGTCTCCCACTTCTTCAAAGGCATTTAATTGTGTACTGCCTTCTCTTACATGACGAAGGACCGTTTCTGCTAATAATAGATCATTTTCTTCCGTCCAGGCATCCTGTCTTGTTTTCATCATCATTTCATCTCAACTCCCATAGTTTTCTTAAATGATTCGTTGGTTAAAGGATGGACAGTTTTATAGGTTTTTATACGAATATGTTAAATTTATTTTTTGTCTGCTAGTTTCGTTGTATAAGTGAGGATTCCCACAAGCTGGAAACGATGTTCTCTTGCAAAACATTGCAGAAAACTGTATTCTATAAATCGATGTTTACGACGAATGAAATCCATTTCAATAGATAGAAAGGGTTGTTGACAGATGGCAAACGAATTCCGTGTTTGCGATGATTGTCAGGCCGTTAACCTAAAAACCTTAATTCCCAAATTAAAAGAAATTGACCCGGAGGCACCGATCGATATTGCGTGTCAATCCTATTGTGGTCCAGGACGCAAGAAGACATTCGCCTTTGTGAATAATCGTCCTGTAGCGGCGTTGACTGAAGAAGAGCTAATGGAGAAAGTGATCAAGAAAATAAAGAAATAAAGGAAAACTTCCAGTGAGGGAGTTTTTTCTTTTCTATGGATAAAAATAAATAAAGGTTTGCGCCTCTTTGGAAAAGGAAACTAGTTAAGGGGTAGAGAATTATTATTTAGAGGTTTTGTCAAGCGTCCAACTTTTTTTGAAGGATTTGGAACGCTTGCGGTTGATCATTCAAAGGCCAAATACCTATTTTTTTCGACAAAATTCGAGATGAATACGAAGAAAAGAGTCGCTATAATAGAAATATGCTAGTTTAGGAAGAGGGTAGAAGATGGAGTATGCCAAGCAGAAATTACATGAAGAAAAAGTATTTAAAGACCCTGTTCATCGGTATGTTCATGTAAGGGATCGCGTGATTTGGGATTTGATTGGAACGAAAGAGTTTCAACGACTTCGCAGGATCAGGCAGCTGGGGACCACCTACCTGACCTTTCATGGTGCGGAACATAGCCGGTTCAATCATTCTCTTGGAGTGTATGAGATCATCCGCCGAATCGTGGACGATGTATTTGCCGGCAGGCCGGAGTGGAACCAGGATGAACGATTATTGTCTCTATGCGCTGCGTTATTACATGATCTTGGGCATGGACCGTTTTCTCATTCCTTTGAAAAAGTGTTTCACCTGGATCACGAGCATTTCACTCAAGCCATCATTTTAGGAGATACAGAGGTGAATGCGGTTCTCAGAAAAGTGGGACCGGATTTTCCGAAGCATGTAGCGGAAGTGATTGCGAAGACGTATGAGAACAAACTGGTAGTCAGCCTGATTTCAAGTCAGATCGATGCGGACCGAATGGATTATTTGCAGCGTGACGCTTATTTTACCGGAGTCAGCTACGGTCATTTCGATATGGAGAGAATTCTTCGTGTCATGAGACCCCGTGAAGACCAAGTGGTGATCAAACAAAGCGGAATGCATGCAGTGGAAGACTATATTATGAGCCGCTATCAGATGTACTGGCAGGTATATTTCCATCCGGTTACCCGGAGTGCAGAAGTGATTTTAACGAAGATTCTACATAGAGCGAAGGAGCTCCATGAAGAGTTTTATTCCTTTAAGCAAAGCCCGATCCATTTTTACTCCCTGTTTGAAGAAGAGGTTTCCCTTGAGGATTATTTAAAACTGGATGAAGCGGTCATTATGTATTATTTTCAAATTTGGCAGGAAGAAGAGGATCCGATTTTACGGGACTTATGTGAACGGTTCATGAACCGTAATTTATTTAAGTACGTGGAATTTGATCCGGCGAAGGAATATAAGAAGCACAGTGAGCTTGAAACCCTGTTTAAAAAAGCGGGGATCGATCCTGACTATTATTTAGTGGTAGACTCATCTTCAGACCTTCCATACGATTTCTACAGACCGGGCGAGGAAGAAGAACGGCTTCCGATTCATTTATTAATGAGAAATGATGACCTGCGCGAGTTATCGAGGCAGTCGGATATCGTCGATTCCATTTCCGGAAAACGCCGAACCGATCATAAATTATATTATCCGGTGGATTTACTATATGACGAATCAACGAAGAAAAATATTAAGAGACAAATACGTACGATCCTAGAACTGACATAAACGACGCGACACAATGAGGATCTACAAACGCAATACTAGGAGTAGGAGATGACGTACATTGTTGAAAGATCATGCAAAACTAATGAGTGCCTTCTTAGCCTCGGGTGAAGTGGTGGGAAGAAAAAAGCTTCAAAAGATGATCTTCATCGCGAAGAAGCTTGAATTCCCGTTTCAGGAAAAATTTCAGTTCCATTTTTATGGTCCGTATTCGGAAGAGCTTACGCTTCGGGTGGAAGAGCTCTGCAATATGGGATTCATCTCCGAGGTGAAGGAGAAAAAGGGCGGGTATTATCAATACCGCTACACCGTCACCAAAGAGGGAGAAGACTTCCTGCAAATATATGAAAAAGAAATGCCCTGCTTAGGAGATTGCCTGACCGATATGAACATTCAATCAGCACGCTTTCTTGAACTAGTTTCGACAGTCTTATATTTTGATAACCTTCCAAAAGAAGAAGTCGTGGAGAAAGTATTCACACTTAAGAGTAAGCAGAAATATACAACAGAAGAAATTGACGAAGCGTTCGCATACATCGAAGGATTAAAAATGAAAAAAATCGTCCAATAGTGGACGTTTTAATATGAATGATGGGGATCACTCTTTGGAGTGATCCCCTTTTTGGCAGGATCAGGTAAAATTTGGATAGGGTATCAAGCCGCCTCCGCTTTTCTATTGTACAGCTCCGGCGGCTAGTCCCTCGAGGTCATAAGCTAAATTGGCCAAAAAGGCAAAGAGCGCCTTTCCGGCAGGTTCGCCTTATGCTTGTCGCCTCTGGGCAAAGCCCTTCCGCTTTTCTACATGTCCAGCTCCAGGGGCTTGGGGCTCGAGGTCATAAGCCAAGTAACCCAAAAAGGCAAAGAACGCCTTTCCGGGTTACTCGTCTTATGCTTGTCGCCCCAGAGCGAGCCCCTTCCGCTTTTCTACATGTCCAGCTCCAGGGGCTTGGGGCTCGAGGTCATAAGCCAAGTAACCCAAAAAGGCAAAGAACGCCTTTCCGGGTTACTCGTCTTATGCTTGTCGCCCCAGAGCGAGCCC
>NZ_JBHTGN010000005.1:156382-438768 GCF_042666755.1 Rossellomorea sp. GCM10028870
GGGGCTTGGGGCTCGAGGTCATAAGCCAAGTAACCCAAAAAGGCAAAGAACGCCTTTCCGGGTTACTCGTCTTATGCTTGTCGCCCCAGAGCAAGCCCCTTCTGCTTTTCTACATGTCCAGCTCCAGGGGCTTGGGGCTCGAGGTCATAAGCCAAGTAACCCAAAAAGGCAAAGAACGCCTTTCCGGGTTACTCGTCTTATGCTTGTCGCCCCAGAGCAAGCCCCTTCTGCTTTTCTACATGTCCAGCTCCAGGGCTTAGAGGCTCGAGGTCATAAGCCAAATCCACAAAAAAGGCAAAGAGCGCCTTTTGTGCGGATTCGTCTTATGCTTGTCGCCTCTGGGCAAAGCCCTTCCGCTTTTCTATTGATCACTTAAACGTTTTCCACCTACCGCATAGTGACCTTTCGTCATTTCTTCAATGAAGACAACGATTTTTTCTTCAGGTGCCCCTGTTGTTTCACTTACGGCTTCGGTTACTTTTTCGACGAGGGCGCGTTTTTGTTCTTCTGAACGGCCTTCAAGCATTTTTACTGTGATATAAGGCATTATGATTCGCTCCTTGCTTTTTGTTTTGGTACAATCGGTGGTAGGCATGTTCATTCTGCCTCCCTATTAAATGTAATGGGTAGGGGATGTGAGAGCAAGTTTGTTATGATGAGAAATAGGAATTGTCATGAATGCAGGAATTTTTCTGTATACTATTGAATAAGAAAGTAAACCATTTTTTAAAGGAGTACATACTTTGGATACATTTAGCTCTATTTTTGAGTCATTTTCCGTTTTTCGGTTGGAAGAGCTTCCGTTTGTGGTGATCGCCCTGGTCATGGCCTTTACAGTTCATGAGTTTGCCCATGCGTTTGTGGCATACAAATTTGGTGATACGACAGCGAAAGATCAAGGACGACTCACATTAAATCCGATTCAACATCTGGATCCACTTGGAACCATTTTAATATTAATTGCGGGGTTTGGCTGGGCGCGTCCTGTGCCGGTCATGAGATCCCGGTTTAAAAATCCCCGTTTGGCAGGGGTATTAGTTTCAGTGGCAGGTCCCCTGAGTAATTTCTTACTTGCATTCATTGCATTTGGATTTTTTTATTTTTTTGTAGGAGTAACTGGTGGAGTAGGGGTTCCTCCTTTTGTCATCGATCTTTTGCAGATGATTGTGTATCTGAATGTGTTGTTATTTGTGTTTAACTTACTGCCGTTCCCTCCGCTGGATGGATACCGGATCATAGAGGACCTGTCACCGAATCATATCAGGGCAAAATTGACTCAGTATGAACAGTATGGAGTCGTTTTATTCCTGATCATCGTGATTACACCTCTTGACGAGTATACAATCTGGCCGTTGCTACAAGGTGGGATGACAGCAACAAACCAGGCTTTCAGTGCGATTTTTACGACTGTTTTTTCAGTCTTTAGCTAGGTATGTCGACTTTGAAGGAGTGAAGATACATGGAAAAGAAAAAGAACATTGGATTTAATATCATCAAAAGTGACCCAACGGACGGTCACGGTGGCTATGGTGTAGGCTCATTAAGTCTAGATAATGTTTCCCCTGTAATGATTGATGTCGAAGAAGGGGAAGCCACGATTGAAATCGGAGCGATGCATGCGAGGAGCCCGATCGAAAAAGGGATAAAATTCACGAATAACCGTGAGGACTCAGCAGGCGGTAAGCCGTATTGGTTGATCTGGGTGACCATTGACCGTATGGAAAACGGTCCTTATTATGCGGGGGTTACGGCTTGTGAAATGGTTGTGAACCGTGAGAAGCGTAGAGGCTACAAGTCCATGCCGGAGCATGTGAATAATATGGATAAATCGATTAAAAGGAAAATTGTCCTCGATCAATTGGACGACAAGTCGAAAGGGATTCTTTCCGAATTCTTGAAGAAGCATGATGAGGGTATGTGGGAACGCTCAAAAGATGAATTAAAGGAAGCGTTAAAAGTTTAAAAAGATAGAAAAAATTTCTTTTGTGAACAAACTATGACATTTTTTTGAATATGTCGTTCACATCTTGCCCTTACGCTTGAAAAAAAGTACACTTAAATCACAGTTTGCACATAAACTAGGACATGAAAAACCACGGGTTCGCACAAACCCGTGGTTTTTCGTTTTTTTATAGAGATTTGGCGTGATTTGTAGGCGTGAATTGGATTTGTTGCGGCGCATTCGGACGAACTTGCGGCACTTTTAGGGTTTGCTGGGGCACATTCGAATGAACTTGTGCCACTTTCCGGTTTTGTTGTGCCACATTCGAACTTTGTTGCGCCAAATTGTGAACACCGACTTTTCTGCCTGCCCAAGCCGCCTCCGCTTTTCGGTTAAAAAATCCAATCCTTCACCTTTTCATACCATGGCTTTTCTTCTTTTTTCGCTGGCGCTTTCTCTTTCGGTGTTTCATTATCACCCAGATGTTCGTGGCAGTATTCGGTTGGTTCTGTTCCTTTTACAAAGTACGTGAAGCGCTGCACGGGACAGTCTTCTGTAGCAAGTAATCCGTTATGGGGATTCACAGCTACACCGACCACACCCTTTGTTGGTTTGAAGTTTTTGACGGGTTCATCTTTCAGGGCTTCCTCCATGAAATTCACCCATAGTTTCTTGGCTAAATATTTATCGTCCACCAGGGAGATTTCTTTTTCTTTATCATATCCTGTCCATACTCCTGCCGTAAGCTGAGGTGAGTAGCCGATCATCCAGTTGTCTGTGTTGGTTGTACCAGATTTTCCTGCATAGGGACGGGTGGCGTCTTTCCGGATCTGGATCCCCGTCACCGTTGAGTAATCATTGAGCTTTGGATCAAATATTCCACTCAGCATATGTGTCATGACATACGCTTGATCAGGGTCCAAAACTTGTTCTTTCTCGGATGTATTTTCGTAAATGACGTTACCGGACCAGTCTTCCACACGCGTGATGAATACCGGTTTCACCTTATAGCCGCCGTTTGCAAAGATATTGTAGGCGTTGACCATATCGATGACTCTTGCCCCTGATGTACCGAGTGCCGAGGAAGGGTACCTTTTTACCTTTGTCGTTAATCCGAATTTCTCTTGGGCTGTTTTCGTTAAGGTATCCTGACCAATGAAAAGGTGGGTCTTCACTGCATAAACATTATCTGAAAGAGCAATGGCCTGAGCGAGGGTAATGTCATCACCTGCATATTTGTTATTGTAGTTATGAGGTGTATATTTCTCTTTTCCGTCATCAAATGTAAATGAAGTTAACTCACTCTTCATGGTCGTTGAAGGAGTGAAGCCTTGCTCCAGGGCAGAATAGTAAAGGAGAGGCTTAATCGTTGATCCAGGCTGCCGGATGGCCTGCACCGCACGATTAAACGGGCTTTCCTCGTAGCTTCTTCCACCAACAAGCGCTGTAACAAATCCATTCTTAGGATCCATGGATACAAAGCCCAGTTGAATATCAGACTCATCAGGGATTTGTTCCTTCACTACTTTTTCGGCTACTTGTTGATGGTCGGATTTGAGGGTTGTGTAAACTTTTAATCCGCCCATTTCGATGGTTCGCTCTTCGATGCCTAAGTCAGAGCGTAGAATACTTTTTACAACGTCCTGAAAATATGGCGCCGTTTCTGCCTTTTGATGGGCGTGCTCGCCAGTAATGGTAATCGGAGCCGCTTTGGAAACTGTCTGCTGCTCTTCTGTAATGAAGCCGTCCTCGGTCATGGACTTAAGGATAAGCTCCTGACGCTTCTTGGCATTCTCCATATTGGCGACGGGTGAATAGTAAGTTGGCGCTTTGGGGATTCCTGCCAGCATTGCAGCTTCGCCAACGGTCAATTGATTGGCATCCTTACCAAAATAGTAAAGACTTGCTGCCTCAACTCCGTAAGCGCCATGTCCATAATAGATGGTATTTAAATAGCCTTCTAGAATTTCTTTCTTCGAATAGTTCATTTCGATTCGAATCGTGTAGAGGGCTTCTGAGATCTTTCTTTTCCATGTTTTGTCATGAGATAAAAATAGATTACGAGCATACTGCTGGGAAATGGTACTGGCTCCTTGCACCTTTGCCATGGCTTTCAGGTCGGCAAGTGCTGCTCCCGCCATACGTTTGATGTCGAAACCATAGTGCTGATAGAAGCTTTTGTCCTCGATCGAAATGGTAGCTTCGATGAGTGCCGGCGAAATTTCCTTCAGACCCACCCAATAGCGTTTCTCTCCTGTATTGGTTTCCCCTATAACCTTTCCATCCTCGCTGTAGAGCAAAGTGGACTGGGGCACGGCAAGAGGCGGGGGTCCCTGGATTTTAGCGTACGTTAAAACTCCGATCAGCCCTGCCAGAAAGAGGATCATAACCAATAAAGCCCCGACGACTGCCGCTCTGGCATATTTTTTTGTTTTCTCCATTCCAGCAATAAGTTCCATACCTCTCCCTGCTTTCTCTACCTGAGGTCCGTCCCTCACTAGGGACGGGCCACGGATTTTATATAGTGGACTTGGATAGAAATCCTCATTATGTTTAGCGTGTAGTATTAGTATGAAAAGTTTTACGAGTTTTTAAACGTCAAAGTTTTAGAAAAAATTTCACTTGAAATTTTGCTAGATTCCACTATACTTTTTCTCATGTTTGTATTTATCATGATAGGGAAGGATAAAACTGACGTCTGCTTTGGACGTTTTTACAATATAGAAGGAAAAGCCCGTTATTTCAGGCTTTGGCTTGATTGAGTGATCTATTTTGTCCTTAAGATGAACGTGTGAAAACTCAAACTAGTGGTATATGATTTTTACAGCGAAGAACGGAAATTGCGGAAAGATCGATAAAAAACAAGAAGGGAAGTTGAAACAATGAGTGGACTTTGGTACACAGAAAAACAAACAGAAAACTTCGGAATCACGATGAAAATCAAGAAGACTTTACATACAGAGCAAACGGATTTTCAATATCTTGAAATGGCAGAGACAGAAGAGTGGGGTAACATGCTATTCTTGGATGGAATGGTGATGACAAGCCAAAAAGACGAGTTCGTCTATCATGAAATGGTAGCTCACGTTCCGTTATTCACACACCCTAATCCTGAGAAGGTATTAGTTGTCGGTGGCGGAGACGGTGGCGTAATCCGTGAAGTATTAAAGCACCCAAGCGTGAAGAAAGCGGTACTTGTTGAAATCGACGGAAAAGTGATCGAGTACTCTAAGAAGTATCTGCCGGAGATTGCCGGAGAATTGGAAAACGAGCGCGTTGACGTACAAGTGGACGATGGCTTCATGCACATCGCGAAAAGTGAAAACGAATATGACGTCATCATGGTAGACTCAACTGAGCCGGTTGGGCCAGCTGTAAACCTATTCACAAAAGGTTTCTATGCAGGGATTTCGAAAGCATTGAAAGAAGACGGAATCTTTGTCGCTCAATGTGATAATCCTTGGTTCAAAGCGGATCTGATCCGCCAAGTACAAAGTGATGTAAAAGAGATCTTCCCGATTACACGTTTGTACACTGCAAATATCCCGACATACCCAAGCGGACTATGGGCATTCACGATCGGTTCGAAAAAGCACGATCCAATTGAAGTGCCGGAAGATCGTTTCCATGATATCGAAACAAAATACTACACACCAGAACTGCACAAAGCAGCATTCGCCCTTCCTAAATTCGTTAAAGACCTGACGAAATAAAGAAAATTTGAGGGACGGACCTCAAATTTCAATGAAAATAGTACAAATTCAATAGGGACGGGCCTCAGGAGGTGCTATGCACCTCCTAGAGGTCCGTCCCTCTAAAAAGAGAGGTTGAAGAATATGCGTTTTGATGAGGCTTATTCAGGTAATGTGTTTATTAAAAGTCATCCTTCTTATAAAGACAGCCAGGTCGTTCTTTACGGTATGCCGATGGATTGGACGGTTAGCTACCGTCCCGGTTCCCGTTTTGGTCCGGCCCGTATTCGTGAAGTGTCGATCGGTTTGGAGGAGTACAGTGCGTATCTCGACCGCGAGCTTGAAGAAGTGAAATTCTTTGATGCCGGGGATATTCCATTGCCATTCGGTAACCCGCAGCGAAGCATCGATATGATTGAAGACTATATCGACGGTCTTCTTGGAGACGGAAAAATCCCGTTCGGAATGGGTGGGGAGCACTTGGTATCATGGCCGGTCATGAAAGCAGTCGCTAAGAAATATCCGGACCTTGCGATCATTCATATGGACGCTCATACCGATCTTCGTGAAGAGTATGAAGGAGAGCCATTATCCCACTCCACTCCGATCCGCAAGATCGCCGAGCATATCGGGCCGAAAAATGTCTATTCATTCGGAATCCGTTCCGGGATGAAAGAGGAATTCCAATGGGCGAAAGAAAACGGTATGCATATCTCGAAATTTGAAGTACTTGAGCCGTTGAAGGAAATTCTTCCGCAGCTTGCAGGGCGTCCTGTGTACGTGACGATCGATATCGATGTACTAGACCCTGCCCATGCTCCTGGAACAGGAACCGTGGATTGCGGTGGGATTACGTCTAAAGAATTACTGGCATCGATCCATGCCATCGCTCACTCTGACGTAAATGTGGTAGGAGCAGACCTTGTGGAAGTTGCCCCGATCTATGATCCATCAGAGCAAACAGCCAATACAGCAAGTAAGCTGATTCGTGAAATGCTCCTTGGTTGGGTAAAATAAACAGCACAGCCTCTTCTGATTGTCGGAAGGGGCTCTTCTTTTACCATAAATCCGCTTACATCCACTCCGCAATATGAAAACTCCCAGTGTTCCATTGCAATTTCCCACAATACTTCTTATACTTAATTAGTTAGAAGGAAGGGACGTCTAAAAGAGGGACGGACCTATCACTTGATCGGACCCTAATATAGAAAAGGATGTGAGTGGTTTGACGGCAAAAACGGATTACACCCCTGTCAAAGTTCACTTGAAAACCAAAATCACAATAGGAGAGGAAAGTGACTCTTTTGAACTGGTATCATTTGGTCGATACTATGAAAAAGGAGATGCCGTTTTCCTGAAGTACGATGAGGTGCAAGAGGAAGGAACCACCCATACGATCGTTAAAGTCTCGGATCAACAAGCTCTCATTCTCAGAAGCGGTGCAGTGAAAATGAGAATGGCCTTTAACGAACGGGAGGAACAAAATGGTTCTTATGAAAGCCAGATGGGTACTCTCTTACTTACAACCAAAACAAAAAAACTTTCACATACACAAAGTGACTCTAAACTGGAAGGGGATTTCAACCTTTCTTACGAGTTAAAAATGCAAGACAGTCCAGTAGGGGATTATGTTATGTCCATTCACTATAAGGAGGAAGCATAGACGCATGAATATTGTCGAAAAAGTACAAGAAAACCTGAAATCCGAAATCAAAGCAGCAGTTCTGAAAGCGGGACTCGCAACAGAGGATCAGATTCCTGATGTTATCCTAGAAATCCCGAAAGAAAAATCCCATGGTGATTACTCTACCAATATGGCGATGCAGCTTGCACGCGTAGCAAAAAAGGCACCGCGCATGATTGCAGAGGACATTATGGCGAACTTCGACCAGTCCAAAGCATCCATTGAAAAAATGGAGATCGCAGGACCTGGGTTCATTAACTTCTACATGAACAATGAATACCTGACCGATTTGATTCCATTGATTCTTGATCAAGACCAGGAATATGGTCAATCAAATGCGGGGAATGGCGAGAGAGTGAACGTGGAGTTTGTATCTGCCAACCCGACAGGTGACCTTCACCTTGGACATGCCCGTGGAGCGGCTGTAGGTGATTCCCTATGTAACGTTCTTGAAAAAGCAGGCTATAAAGTAACGCGTGAATACTACATCAATGATGCAGGAAACCAAATCCATAACCTGGCTGTTTCCGTCGAGGCCCGTTATTTCCAAGCTCTTGGAGAAGACAAAGCGATGCCTGAAGATGGATATCACGGGGCGGACATCATCGGAATCGGGAAGAAACTAGCGGAAGAATTCGGTTCGAAATATGCGGAAGTAAGCGACGAAGAGCGCTACAAGTTCTTCCGTGAGTACGGACTGAAGATCGAAATGGCGAAGCTTCAAAAGGACCTGGAAATGTTCCGTGTGCCATTCAACGTGTGGTACTCTGAAACGTCACTCTACGAAAACGGTAAAATTGACGCTGCGCTAAAAACACTAAAAGACAATGGTCACGTTTATGAAGAAGACGGCGCGACCTGGTTCCGTTCGACTGAACTTGGGGATGACAAAGACCGTGTTCTGATCAAGAATGATGGGACGTACACGTACTTGACCCCGGATATTTCCTATCACCAGGACAAATTCGAACGCGGACACGATGTGCTGATCAATATCTGGGGTGCTGACCACCACGGATACATCCCTCGTATGAAAGCGGCGATTGAGGCACTTGGTTTTGACCGTGAGAAATTAGAAGTAGAAGTGATTCAACTTGTTCACCTTTATAAAAATGGTGAGAAGATGAAGATGAGTAAACGTACAGGTAAAGCAGTCACTTTACGTGAGCTTGTTGAAGAGGTCGGCCTTGATGCAGTCCGTTATTTCTTTGCCATGAGAAGTGCCGATACGCATATGGACTTTGATTTGGACTTAGCGGTTTCACAGTCTAATGAAAATCCAGTGTACTATGCTCAATATGCCCACGCGCGTATTTGCAGCATTCTTCGTCAAGCAGAGGAGCAAGGACTCTCTTCAGAAGACAAGATCGACTTAAAGCTGATCGGTACGGAAAAAGAAGTGGATTTACTGAAAAAATTAGGTGAATTCCCACAAATGGTTGCCGATGCTGCTGAGAAACGTACACCTCACCGAGTGGCGAACTACATTAACGACCTGGCATCAGCTTTCCATAGCTTCTACAATGCCAATAAGGTTCTGGATGAAGAAAACCGTGAACTTACAACGGCTCGTCTGGCTCTTGTAAAAGTGGTTCGAGTCACATTACAAAACGCTCTTGCATTAATCGGAGTTGCTGCTCCGGAAAAAATGTAATGACGATAGATGAAAAAGGTCCGTCCCTCGGGGTGGACCTTTTTCTTATATTTCTTCAGCTTTAACGTATAATAAAAGTAGACATATTGTTCAGGAGGATGTTATGAAAACAGTTATTTTAGCGATTGTGACCGGTTTCCTGGTTGGTTTTATTTTTGCCCTATTCAAGCTCCCCATTCCGGCACCACCAGCCTTGGCCGGGATTGCAGGAATCGTAGGCATTTATCTTGGGTTTAAAGCCTTCACAGCCATTCAGCCTTGGATCGAATCGGTCTTTAAATGAAATTTACATAGGAATCGATTCCATGTCCGGTAGCTTCCAACGACCATAAAAGTTACCGGATCTTAAAATAGACAAAACAAAAAAGACGAACAACAACGTGTTCATCTTTTCTCTACCATTCCAAAGCCCCGCCACTAATCCTTTTCACTCCCCGAATCGTCGATAGATCCTCTATCAGCTTCAACATGGCCAGATCTTTATGCTTTGCCTCAATCATAAAGTCAACGTCCTGATCGAACGTCTTGAGTGTTTTGAAAAATCCTTCTACAAAGCCTGCATCCACCAAATCAGCGTGAGAGCGGAATGCTTTGTCCGATTTCGGCGAGGAAATATGTATTTTTGGAACGAGATCTCTCTTTTCCCAGGTGGCAAAAATCGCTTCAAGATAATCTCCTAATGGCTTTTCACTAAGGTTGGCCTCGTGATGGTGGATATCAAGGACCATGGGGATGTTTTCTCTTTGACAAACACCTAATGTTTCTTCTACCGTATAGGTTTTGTCGTCGTTCTCCAGGGTCATGATTTCTTTCACATCAGTCGGGAGGCTTTTCAAATTCTCATAAAAGCGTACAAGCGTTTCTTCCTTATCACCATAGCTTCCACCGATATGAATGTTAATGACAGAGCTATCCTCAATCCCCATATATTCAAGCATGCGATAATGATAAACCATATCCTTTACGGCGTTGTCAGTGACATGCTGCTTGGGACTGGTGAATAAAGTGAATTGATTGGGGTGAAAGCTTGCCCTGATCCCAAACTTCTTGATTAGATCCCCAAGCTCTTTCCATTCGTCTTTAAAGGGGGTATAGAAGTCCCATTCTACTTCCGGATGAGTAGCTAACGGAACAAGTGAGCTTGATAGTCGGTACAGTTCAATTTCGTGAGCTGCACACAGATACAGAATACGTTTCGTATGTTCCAGGTTTAATTTTGTTACTTCCTTCAAACGATCCATTCGTTCCTCTTTCGGAAGCTCAGTATATCGTTTGAAGGTCATGGTTTTGGCAGGGCTCGCGTCCCACAAGGAGAGGGAGTTAGCAACAAATCCCAATCGGATTTTCATGTGATTTCCCCCCTAAAGTAAAATGGAAATGGATGAAGCGACACGTTCCTTTATACGAGTAAATATGGAAACAGAATCGAGGTCACTGACGCTTAGTATATCCGAAGCGTCCATATCCTTCGTCATCTCATTTTTCAATGTGTGAATGAACTCTTTGTCGAATATAAGGTTATTAATTTCAAGATTGATAAAAAAGCTTCTTTTATCAAAATTGGCCGTTCCTAAATCACAGAAATGATCGTCTACGATCATTACCTTCGCATGGTAAAACCCGTTCATAAATTGATACACCTTTGCCCCTCTAGCCAGTAAGGTTCTAAAATAAGGGAATGCGGCTTCCTTCACCAACATATGATCGGCATTATTTGGAATGATGATCCTTACAATGACGCCACGCTCCAATGCATCACATAATGCCCCCATTAAAATCGGGGTGGGGATGAAATAAGGACTCCCAATGATGACTTCCTCCTTGGCTTCATCGATGAACTTCTTGAAGAAATCCTCGATATTCACCCCTTCTGTCGGAAAAATCTGATGTGGGATGCTTCCTTTTTCGGCTGGAGGAAAGTATTTCGTTTCGTCTTTCAGATCCTTTTTCGTCGCTCTGAACCAATCGATGCAAAATTCTGTTTGTAAGTCGTGAACGCCTTCACCATCCAAACGGAGATGATAATCCCTCCAAGGAGACAGCTCGGGTTTGTCATTCTCATCAATATATTCTTTCCCGACGTTATAACCGCCCAAATATCCAAACTTGCCGTCAATCACCGTGATTTTCCGGTGATTCCGCTGTTGGGAGGAGAAAAATAAGAAAGGCAAACTGACTTTTTGGCAGAAGGCCACTTCCACACCAGCGTCACGTAGCATTCTCACTTTTGATTTAGGGACGTTATGACTCCCGATCTGATCCATTAACAAGCGGACCTCTACGCCTTCTTTTGCTTTATCCTTCAATAAATCCATAAACCGTAAAGCAAAATGGTCATCTTGGACGATATAGAATAAAACATGAATGGAAGATTTGGCTTCTTTCATTTCTTTAAACATTCGATCAAACAGCTCCGGACCTCTGGAAAATAATTCGATATCGCTGTTTCGTTTTTCATAATCTCTTCTTGTCCGTGTCCGGATGAAATGACTTCTACCCAGCTTAAAGTCGATCATTAACCAGCCTATGACAACAACTATTATTAACAGTAGGATGAACCACCACATATAATCACTCTCTCATCTGCATTAGCATTAGTATGTCCTTAAATCTTACCTACTTTGCACTCTTTCTTCTTTTACCTTAAATGATTCATATTGAAACCTATGGGGGGTACAAAAAGTCCTGGTTACTCCCGACGAATGAATGACCATTCATGTAAAGGTTTTCATTTTTCTTGGTAAAAACCATTGACTGAATGCTCATTCATAATATAATGGATATATGAACTATTCAGAATATTAATTTGGTTTGTAAAAGTTTGAACAAAGGGGAAGTTCGGGTCAAACCGAAGAAGGGGGAGTGTTTTTCAATGAATGGGTTACTCATTCTCAATTGGGTTGCATTTATTCTTGTGACCGTTTACGCACTTAGTCTGTTTGTGTATGTAGTAAAGACGAGAATTGAATATATTAAGCTCGGAAAGAAAGTGGAGTTCGACCAACGATTCAAGGAACGATTCCAGAAGATCGTGGTCAACGTCTTCGGCCAGAAGAAGCTCTTGAAGGATAAGAAGAGTGGAGTAATCCACGTCATGTTCTTCTACGGCTTCATTTTAGTCCAATTCGGAGCCATCGATTTCATCTGGAAAGGACTGGCGCCAGGAAGTCACTTGCCACTGGGACCTTTATATCCCGGATTCACGTTCTTCCAGGAGATTGTCACACTCATGATCCTGGTAGCGGTTGTTTGGGCCTTCCACCGCCGCTATGTGGAGAAGCTGGTTCGTTTGAAAAGAGGATTTAAATCAGGATTGGTTCTCTTATTCATCGGGGGACTAATGCTATCGGTTCTTGTAGGGAACGGGATGGGCCTTATCTGGCACGGTGAAGAGCTTGCCTGGACAGAGCCTGTAGCGTCACTCATTGCAGGAGCACTTGGAGCCATTGGAGAAACAGCTTCCATCGTCATTTTCTATGTGGCATGGTGGATCCATTTATTATTCTTACTGGCATTCCTTGTATATGTTCCACAATCCAAGCACGCTCATTTAATCGCTGGTCCTGCGAATGTCTACTTTAATCGATTAGACAACCCTGGAAAGCTTAAGCCCATCGACTTTGAAGACGAGTCAGCCGAAAGCTTCGGGGTAGGGAAAATTGAAGAGTTCACGCAACATCAAATGATCGATTTCTACGCTTGCGTGGAATGCGGTCGTTGTACGAATATGTGTCCTGCTACAGGAACAGGGAAAATGCTTTCCCCAATGGATTTAATCGTCAAACTGCGTGATAATCTGACGAATCACGGTGCCGTCGTTACGCAGAAAAAACCTTGGGTGCCTACATTTGCATTCAATGGCACCAAAGGAAATCAACTTGCGATGGCGAGTGCCACTCAAGCAGCAGAAGAAGCGGCTGCCGGTGCTGCGTACAGTCCAAGCCTGATCGGAGACGTCATCACAGAAGAAGAAATCTGGGCATGTACGACGTGCCGTAACTGTGAAGACCAATGTCCGGTCATGAACGAGCACGTAGATAAAATCATCGACCTTCGCCGTTACCTGGTCCTGACTGAAGGAAAGATGGACGCAGATGCACAGCGTGCGATGCAAAATATCGAACGTCAAGGGAATCCTTGGGGTCTGAACCGTAAAGAACGTGAAAACTGGCGTGAAGCGAGAGAAGACGTTCATATTCCTACAGTGAAAGAAATGAAAAAAGCGGGAGAAGACTTCGAATACTTATTCTGGGTTGGATCCATGGGTTCATTCGATAACCGCAGCCAAAAAATCGCGTTATCCTTTGCCAAGCTGCTGAATGAAGCAGGCGTTAAATTCGCGATCTTAGGAAACAAAGAGAAGAATTCCGGTGATACACCACGTCGACTCGGTAATGAGTTCCTATTCCAGGAGCTTGCAGGTCAAAACATCGCCGAATTCGAAAAGAATGAAATCAAGAAAATTATTACGATCGATCCGCATGCGTATAACATTTTCAAAAATGAGTATCCTGACTTCGGATTGGAAGCGGAAGTGTATCACCATACAGAGCTTCTATATGACTTGGTAAAAGAAGGGCGTCTGAAGCCGAAATACGAAGTGAATGAAACGATCACCTTCCACGACTCCTGTTACCTGGGACGTTACAACGAAGTATACGATCCACCACGCGAAATCCTGAAATCGATCTCTGGAGTGAAATTGGTTGAAATGGAACGTAACCGTGAAAAAGGTATGTGCTGTGGAGCAGGTGGAGGACTCATGTGGATGGAAGAAGACGCAGGTCACCGCGTGAACGTTTCGCGTACAGAGCAGGCACTTGAGGTCAGCCCATCGGTCATCAGCTCGGGTTGTCCATACTGCCTGACGATGCTATCTGATGGAACGAAAGCGAAGGAAGTAGAAGAAACCGTCTCTACTCAGGATGTGGCAGAAATCCTTGAAAAAGCGGTATGTGGCGATCAAAAAGATCAGCCGGCTGCTTCGTAAAAAGAATATTATCTGTTTAATAATGAAAAGTCCGTTTCTCAGTAGTTGAACATCTAGGAGTGAAACAAAAGCCTCTACCTGCGTTTCACTCCTATTATTTTTCTACAATAATGAATTTAATAGAAAAATAAAAACTTTCTAAAAAATCATTACGTTCTAAACGAATATGAAGTACAATAAAGGTATATAAGGGACAAAAACTGTCCCTTCTCTTTTGGGGACTGGTTGAGCGAGCGTTCAGTCGAATATCAGTAAGTTCTATTTTTTTGAGTGCTGTTGAAAGCGTATACAATTTGTTTTTGTCGAATCAAATCATTCAGATATAAAGGAGAGCGATTGAGATGGGAAAAACGGTTATTTTAGATGGAGCAAGAACGCCATTCGGTAAATTTGGTGGGAGCTTAAGCAGTTTTACAGCTTCAGAGCTTGGCGGTTTTGCCGTGAAGGAAGCCCTGAAACGATCAGGCATTAATGGAGAAGAGGTAGAGGAAGTGATCCTCGGTTCTGTTTTACAAGGGGGGCAGGGACAGATTCCTTCCCGACAAGCATCCCGTCATGCCGGATTACCGTGGAACGTCAAAACGGAAACCATCAACAAAGTATGTGCTTCAGGAATGCGCAGTGTGACAATGGGTGACCAAATCATCCGTGCAGGCGACGGTGAAGTCATCGTGGCAGGCGGAATGGAATCCATGTCAAATGCACCGTACATCCTTCCGAAAGCTCGCTGGGGCTTCAAAATGGGTGATTCCCAAGTGAAGGACTTAATGGTTCACGACGGATTGACGTGCAGCTTCAACAATGTCCACATGGGAACGTACGGAAATGAGACAGCGAAAGAGTTTGAACTATCAAGAGAAGAGCAGGATCAGTGGGCACTTAGAAGCCATGAACGTGCAGTGAAAGCGACAGAAGCAGGCGTTCTGGGAGAGGAAATTGTAGCGGTTGAAGTTCCACAACGCAAAGGCGACCCAGTTGTCGTCAATAAAGATGAAGCGCCACGAAAAGAAACGTCCATCGAGGCTTTGGCCAAATTAGGTCCGGTCTTCGGATCAGAAGGAACCATCACAGCAGGTAACGCACCGGGGGTCAACGATGGTGCGGCAGCCATGGTACTCATGAGTGAAGAAAGAGCCATAAAAGAAGGGAAGCAACCATTGGCCACCATCCTTGGCCACACGGCCATTGCCGTCGAAGCAAAGGACTTCCCGCAAACACCGGGACTCGTCATCAATGAGCTGCTGAAGAAAACAGGCAAATCACTTGAGGAAATCGACCTGTTTGAAATTAACGAAGCATTCGCAGCGGTGGCCCTGACAAGCGGGAAAATCGCTGGATTAGATCCTGAAAAAGTCAATGTAAACGGTGGAGCAGTCGCCCTCGGTCATCCGATCGGAGCAAGCGGAGCACGGATCATCCTGACGCTCGCATACGAGCTGAAGCGTCGCGGAGGCGGTGTAGGAATTGCATCGATCTGCAGCGGTGGCGGTCAAGGGGATGCGATTATGATCGAGGTGGCGAAGCAGTAGGGCGTAGGAGAGTGTTGTACCAGGTACGCAACAATGGTACGCATAATTATGATCAGCTACAACTTCAATTACAAACGAAACCAACCAGATAACTAGCTTTAACAAAGGGGAGAAAATAATGAACATCAAAAAAGTAATGGTCATCGGGGCAGGACAAATGGGATCAGGAATTGCTCAAGTGTGTGCACAAGCGGGATTCGACGTCTACCTGAACGATCTGAAAGCAGAATTTGTTCAAAAGGGAATCGGCGTGATCACAAAGAACCTGACGCGCTCGGTTGAAAAAGGAAGAATGTCTGAAGAAGATAAAACAGCTACCGTGAACCGTTTAACGGCATCAACCGATATTCACGACGCGAAGCAAGTAGACCTTGTCATCGAGGCAGCGGTTGAAAACATGAATATCAAAACAAAAATCTTTGCTCAACTGGATGAAATAACTCCGGAGCACACGATCCTTGCTTCTAACACTTCTTCACTGCCGATTACAGAAATCGCTGCAGCGACGAAGCGTCCCCAGCAAGTGATCGGAATGCATTTTATGAACCCGGTACCGGTCATGAAGTTGGTGGAAATCATTCGCGGACTTGCGACGACGGATGAAGTGTATCAAGTGATCGAAGACATGACGAAATCCCTCCACAAAGTTCCGGTTGAAGTCGAGGACTTTCCTGGATTCGTCTCCAATCGAATCCTGATGCCGATGATCAACGAAGCGATCTACACCCTGTATGAAGGGGTAGCGAGTAAAGAGGCGATTGATGAAGTGATGAAGCTCGGTATGAATCACCCAATGGGTCCTCTTACTCTGGCAGACTTCATCGGGCTTGATACATGCCTATACATCATGGAAACACTGCACGAAGGCTTCGGTGATGACAAATATCGCCCATGCCCGCTACTTAGAAAATATGTGAAAGCCGGCTGGTTGGGTAGAAAAACAGGCCGTGGTTTCTATTCATACGAGTAACAACGACGAACATCAGGGAGGAACCATTCATGGAGTTACGATTTACAGAAGAGCAACAGATGATGAGAAAGATGGTACGGGATTTTGCTGAAACAGAGATTCAGCCGTTTGTAGAGAAGATGGAAGAAGGACAATTCCCGAGAGAAATTTTAAATAAAATGGCTGAACTTGGCCTGATGGGAATCACGATCCCTGAGAAATATGGCGGCTCCGAGATGGATTTCACGTCGTATATAATTGCGATTCATGAGTTGTCAAAAGTAAGCGCAACCATCGGGGTCATTCTGTCTGTGCATACTTCGGTGGGCACGAACCCGATACTTTATTTCGGTAATGAAGAGCAAAAGCAAAAATACCTTCCAAAGCTAGCGACAGGTGAATACTTAGGGGCTTTCTGCTTAACGGAACCGAGTGCTGGGTCGGATGCGAAGAGCTTGAAAACGAAAGCCGAAAAACGTGACGATCACTATGTATTAAATGGCTCAAAAGTATTTATTACAAATGGTGGTGAAGCAGATACGTATATTGTCTTTGCCGCAACGGACCCGTCAAAAGGGAGTCGGGGAGTATCAGCCTTCATCGTAGAGAAAGATACACCGGGCCTTGTGATTGGAAAAGACGAACATAAAATGGGTCTCCACGGTTCGAGAACGGTTCAGTTGACGTTTGAAGATATGAAAGTCCCGGCTGAAAACCTTCTGGGTCAAGAAGGGGAAGGCTTCAAGATCGCCATGGCGAATCTGGATGTAGGCAGGATCGGGATTGCAGCCCAGGCATTGGGAATCGCTGAAGCGGCTTTCGACTATTCCACCGCTTATGCCAAAGAGCGTGTGCAATTCGGGAAGCCGATCGCAGCCCAACAGGGCATCGGATTCAAGCTTGCAGATATGGCGACGGCTGTTGAAGGTTCGAAGCTTCTGGTGTACCGTGCGGCGAATCTTCGCTCAAACAACATTTCCTGTGGAAAAGAAGCAAGCATGGCAAAGTTATTTGCTTCTAAAACAGCAGTGGAAGTCTCGACAGAAGCCATTCAGGTTTACGGAGGATATGGTTATACGAAGGAATATCCAGTTGAGCGTCTGTTCCGTGATGCGAAGGTGACGGAGATTTATGAGGGTACGAGTGAGATTCAGAGAATGGTGATTGGGAAGAATTTGTTGGTTTAGTGGGATGGGGTAGCTTGAAGTCTTGGTGGAGTATCTTTGGGCATGCATTCTAAAGCGCCTCAGGCACCCGATCTTGATAGTGATGTTTCGTGGTGTAAAGGGGTTTGTGGCATCGCCTGACTTGTAAGGGTGCCAGACCCGGTATATAGATGATAAGAGGAGGAATTGAGATGAATTTTAAATTATCGGAAGAGCATGAAATGATACGTAAAATGGTGCGTGATTTTGCGCGGAATGAGGTAGCGCCGACTGCTGCAGAGCGTGATGAGGAAGAGCGCTTTGATATGGACTTGTTTAAGAAGATGGCCGAGCTTGGATTGACGGGGATTCCTTGGCCGGAAGAGTACGGTGGAATCGGGAGTGACTACCTCGCATACTGCATCGCCGTTGAAGAGCTTTCAAGAGTGTGTGCTTCTACGGGGGTAACCCTTTCAGCTCATACGTCTTTAGCGGGATGGCCTGTATATAAATTCGGTACAGAAGAGCAAAAGCAGAAATATCTTCGCCCGATGGCCCAAGGTGAGAAGATCGGTGCTTACGGTCTGACTGAGCCGGGTTCAGGTTCAGACGCTGGTGGCATGAAAACGACGGCTCGTTTAGAAGGAGATTACTACGTATTGAACGGCTCGAAAATTTTCATCACTAACGGTGGGATCGCCGATACGTATATTGTATTTGCTTTGACAGATCCTTCTCAGCGCCAGCGTGGAACGAGTGCGTTCATCGTTGAGGCAGACTTCGAAGGGTTCTCTGTCGGAAAGAAAGAAAAGAAGCTCGGGATTCGTTCATCGCCAACGACTGAGATCGTATTCGAAGACTGCAAGGTACCTAAAGAAAACATGCTAGGAAACGAAGGCGACGGATTCAAAATTGCCATGATGACTCTTGATGGCGGCCGTAATGGAATCGCCGCTCAGGCAGTTGGGATTGCCCAAGGTGCCCTGGATGCGTCTGTCGAGTATGCAAAAGAGCGTGAGCAATTCGGGAAGCCGATTGCTGCAAACCAAGGGATTTCATTTAAGATTGCCGATATGGCAACGTCCATCGAAGCTTCCCGTCTATTAACCTATCAAGCTGCGTGGCTAGAGTCAGAAGGCCTTCCATACGGAAAAGAATCGGCGATGTCGAAGCTGATGGCCGGGGATACAGCGATGAAGGTGACAACGGAAGCGGTTCAAATCTTTGGTGGGTATGGTTATACGAAGGATTATCCGGTGGAGCGTTATATGCGTGATGCGAAGATTACGCAGATTTATGAGGGGACGCAGGAGATTCAGAGATTGGTTATTTCGCGGATGGTGACGAAGTAGGGATCTGGGTGTAATGGGATTTTTGTAGAGAATTTCTTAATCGTCCTGAAGCGTGTCAGGCACTTGATAGGTTCTACTATGCTTCGTGGTGTAAAGGGGTTCGTATCATTGCATGCGACTTTAGGGTGCCAGACCCGGTATGAGTGGATATAGTTAGAGAGATAGATGACCTTCTGCTTTGTTGGGGGATGAGGCAGGTGGTCTTGAAATGGGGTCAATGGGAGAATCGGATAGAAAAGGCGGTCGGTTGTTTTGAATAAGAAGAGGGAAGTTCATGCTTCGGTTAAGGATGAGCGTTTAGTAGAAAAGCGGCGTGATCAGATGATCCGTGGGGCCGTCTCTCTATTTAAACAAAAGGGGTTTCATCGCACCACGACAAGAGAGATCGCAAAGGCCGCCGGATTCAGTATCGGAACGCTATATGAATATATTCGGACAAAGGAAGATGTCTTGTATTTAGTGTGTGACAGCATTTATGAGCAGGTCCGGCTGGAGCTTGAGGAGCTGGATGTCGGAAAAGGAACTCTGGAGAGCTTAAGGCTTGGGATTACTCACTATTTTCAAGTGATGGACCGGATGCAGGATGAAGTCCTGGTCATGTATCAGGAGGCGAAATCTTTATCTAAGGACGCCCTTCCATATGTACTGCGTAAAGAACTTGAAATGGTGGGGATGGTGGAAGATCTCATCATAGGCTGTGTCAAGAGTGGAAAGCTTGAGCTTGATGAAGATCAAATCCATATGCTGGCTCAAAATGTATTCGTCCAGGGACAGATGTGGGGATTCCGTCGCTGGGCACTTCAGAAGCGTTTTACACTAGACGAATACATCAATCTTCAAATCGAACTCACTTTTGCAGGCGTCATAGGGTTTGAAAAACAAGGGAGAACAGGGGGAATAATATGAGTACGGTTGAGATTTATAAACCAAAGCACCATGTTCGTTTTGTCACGGCATCGAGTCTGTTTGACGGACATGATGCATCGATCAATATAATGCGTCGGATTATCCAGGCAAGTGGAGCGGAGGTTATCCATTTAGGGCATAATCGCTCCGTTGAGGAAGTCGTCAATGCTGCCATTCAGGAAGATGTACAGGGAATCGCGATTTCCTCTTATCAGGGTGGACACGTTGAATATTTCAAATACATGTACGATCTTTTGAAAGAAAGGGGAGCGTCTCATATCCGCATTTATGGCGGAGGCGGGGGCGTGATCATTCCACGTGAAATCAAGGAACTCCATGAATACGGCATTGCCCGCATCTTCTCACCTGAAGACGGTCGAAAGCATGGTCTTCAAGGAATGATCAACAACATGATCGAGGAATGTGATTTTCCAACGATTAAAGGAAGCGTGAATCAAGAGGTTGAAAAGCTTTCTTCTGGTAATGTAAACACGATCTCCAAGCTGATTTCACTCGCTGAATATCAAGTCGGAGCGAATGAAGAAGTGGCGGCGACGGCCCAAACCGTTTTTTCTGAAATAAAGAACTTAGCGAAAAAAGTTCCTGTTCTGGGAATCACAGGAACAGGTGGAGCAGGGAAGAGCTCCCTGACGGATGAACTGATCCGTCGTTTCATAAACGAGCTTCCTGAAAAGAAGATCGCGATACTATCCATCGATCCTACGAAACAAAAAACGGGCGGAGCCCTTCTAGGGGACCGTATCCGTATGAACGCGATCTTCAATCCTCGTGTCTATATGCGAAGCCTTGCAACCCGTGGATCCAAAACGGAGCTTTCACTGGCCATCAAAGATGCGATCAATGTGGTCAAAGCAGCAGGCTATGACTTGATCGTGGTCGAAACGAGCGGAATCGGGCAGGGGGATGCGGAAATCGCTGAAATCTGTGACATGTCCATGTACGTCATGACAAGTGAGTTCGGTGCTCCCTCACAGCTTGAGAAAATCGATATGATCGATTTTGCCGACCTCATCGTCATCAATAAATTTGAGCGCAAAGGCTCCGAGGATGCAAGACGTCAGGTGCAGAAACAGTATCAGCGCAGCCACTTACTTTTTGATAAAGACTTAGATGACATGCCGGTATACGGGACGATTGCCAGCCAGTTCAACGACCCAGGAACGAATGCACTATTTGCTGCGATCGTGGAAACCGTGAATAAGAAAATGGAGCTGGACTGGAAAACAAGCTTCTCCAAGGACGTCGATGTGGAAAAACAAAACGTCATCATCCCAAATAACCGTCGTTATTATCTGCGTGAAATCGCGGAAACCGTCCGTAACTATCACAAAAAAGCAGAAGAGCAAGTGAACCTTGCCCGCCGACTGTTCCAGCTTGAAGGGGCAATCGAAGCGGTCAACGAAAAAGAAACGAATGATGGAGTCGTCACTTCCCTTCAAACATTAAAAGAAGAAGTCGAAAATAAATTAACAGCTGAATCGAAACAGATTTTACAAAAATGGGATGGGTTAAAAGAAACCTACAGCAAAGATCAGTTCATCACGAAAGTCCGTGATAAAGAAATTGTCACTGAATTGAAGACAAAGAGCTTGTCGGGTCTCGATATTCCGAAAGTATCCCTTCCGAAATACAAGGACTATGGTCAAATTTTGGATTGGGTATACAAAGAAAATGTTCCAGGCTCATTCCCTTATACAGCAGGAGTATTTCCTTTTAAACGAAAAGGGGAAGATCCGAAGCGTCAGTTTGCCGGTGAAGGGACTCCTGAACGGACGAACCGCCGTTTCCACTATCTATCTAAAGATGATGACGCGAAACGCCTGAGTACAGCGTTTGATTCTGTAACGTTATATGGTGAAGATCCGGATCACCGTCCGGACATCTACGGAAAAGTAGGGGAGAGCGGCGTAAGCATTTGTACACTTGAGGATATGAAAAAGCTATATGCCGGCTTTGATTTATGTGCTCCTTCTACGTCCGTTTCCATGACGATCAATGGACCTGCCCCGATCATTCTGGCTATGTATATGAACACGGCGATCGATCAGCAGATCCGTATGAAAGAAGAAGAGCTTGGCCGTGTGCTGACGGTGGAAGAGTATATGGAAGTAAAGGAACAAACGCTGCAAGTCGTTCGTGGAACCGTGCAAGCCGATATATTAAAAGAGGATCAGGGACAAAACACGTGTATCTTCTCGACTGAATTTGCCCTTCGCATGATGGGTGACATTCAGCAGTACTTCATCGATCACAAAGTAAGAAACTATTACTCTGTATCGATTTCCGGCTATCATATCGCGGAAGCGGGAGCCAATCCGATTTCACAACTTGCCTTCACATTGGCGAACGGGTTCACGTACGTTGAATACTATTTAAGTCGCGGAATGGACATCAATGCGTTTGCACCAAATTTATCGTTCTTCTTCTCGAACGGACTCGATCCCGAGTATACAGTGATCGGACGTGTGGCCCGCCGCATTTGGTCAACGGTGATGCGGGATAAATATGGTGCCAATGAAAGAAGTCAAAAGTTGAAGTATCATATTCAAACATCAGGTCGCTCCCTTCATGCCCAGGAGATTGACTTCAACGATATCCGTACGACGCTTCAAGCCTTGATGGCCCTGCAGGATAACTGTAACTCCCTGCATACCAATGCTTATGATGAAGCCATCACGACACCTACAGAGGAATCGGTCCGTCGTGCCATGGCGATTCAGATGATCATCACGAAAGAACACGGACTTTCGAAAAATGAAAATCCGCTTCAAGGATCATTCATCGCAGAAGAGCTGACCGATCTAGTGGAGGAAATGGTTCTGACAGAATTTGATCGCCTGAATGATCGAGGCGGCGTACTTGGATCGATGGAAACCCAGTATCAACGGGGGAAAATCCAAGAGGAATCCATGTACTACGAAATGAAAAAGCATTCCGGGGAACTTCCGATCGTGGGAGTGAACACGTACCTGAATCCAACCCCGCCTTCAGAGGAACAAATGGACAGTATGGAACTTGCACGTGCAACGAAGGAAGAGAAAGAAACACAAATTCATAACCTGCGAGACTTCCAATCACAACACAAAGACAAATCCGAAGAAGCACTGACCCGCTTAAAACAAGCAGCAGTGAACGGAGGAAACATCTTTGAAGAACTCATGGAAACCGTGAAAGTAGCCAGTCTTGGCCAAATCACACGAGCCCTCTACGAAGTAGGCGGGCAATACCGTCGTAATATGTAACAACATAGAAGAAAAAGAGACTACTGTGGTGATGCAGTGGTCTCTTTTTCTAGGTGCCTCTATAGCAGGGGTATCAATAAACGTATTAACAACCTTGCACACATAACGAAATATGTTTAAAAAGTCCATAAACAGTCTATCCTTTAAACAAAATCAACCAATTTTTAACACGATCTTAATAGTAGTCGGGTATCATTTCCTTTATAATGAGAATTATCAGACAGGTGAATGGATAAGAACGATATATACGTTTGGATGTGAGACTGTGAAGACCATTTTTCGTTATATACTATTGACCATCATCATATTCGCAGCTGTATTTCTATATCAATTGCAATTAGGGGCGATTCCTTTTTTTCTACTCTCTTTCTATCTTTTCTATGAAGCGTTCCGTGT
Organism: Rossellomorea sp. GCM10028870; assembly: GCF_042666755.1. NCBI lineage: Bacteria > Bacillati > Bacillota > Bacilli > Caryophanales > Bacillaceae > Rossellomorea > Rossellomorea sp. GCM10028870. Next base: position 179,885 of record NZ_JBHTGN010000005.1, read on the forward strand.
GATCCGAAACGGTGAAAAAGAAGAGGAGTGGGAAAGTGGGAGGCCATCCTGACCCCAGGTTGTGAAAAAAATGCGAGAAAAACTAGATAGCTATAGCATAAAGTCTTTTATATTGTTTATAATGATTAATATGGTTAGAATTGATAATGGAGAATTTTTGCCCTTTTTTACTCTACTTAGTAGAGTGTGAAATAGAGAAAGGAAGTGCGTAAATTGAGTCTTAAGCAGTTATCCAAAGAAGAATTACGTCAAACATCATTTATTGAGTTGGCACATGAAATTTTAGTAGAGAAAAAGCAAGCAATGGCATTCGAAGAAGTAGTCAAAGAAATTAAAGGTTTGCTTGAAATCTCTGATAAAGAGGTTCGCAGCCGTTTACTTCAATTCTATACGGACCTGAATATCGATGGACGCTTTATTGCCATGGGTGATAATCGTTGGGGATTAAGAGAATGGTATCCGGTTGATCAAATTGAGGAAGAAACCGTTCCAACAATGAAATCCAGCAAAAAGAAAAAAGCGAAGAAAAAAGAAGATGAAGATCTGGATCTGGATGATTTCGATGATCTGGACGATGAAGATCTTGATTACGATGACCTTGATGACACGGACGATGACGACGATCTGACGGATGACGACGACGATGTGGATGCCGTTGACGATGAAGACGAAGATCTGGACATCGATGAAGACGATGATGAACTCGAAATCGATGAATTTGATGAAGTAGATGATGATGAAGACGAAGAAGAAGAGTTAGAAGAAGATGAGGAAGAGAAGTAATCTCTTCGACTGGAATGGCTGCTCCCCAAAAGGTATTTTGCCTTCGGGGAGCTTTTTAATATGCTCAAAATGATTGAAAATTCTATTCTTATTCAGTGCTTGACTTCTTCCTCACAGGAAGGTAGTATTTTATTTGGGCTCCCTAAAAAGGGACGAATAACGTATATCACGCTCCCCTTACATGTTTGTAAGCGGGGCGTTTTTTATTTTTGTAAGAAGAAAGCTTTGACATAATAGGGTTTTACCTAAACCTTATGTGTGGAGGATCTATCTTTTCAAAACCCCTTACATTTTTATGTATATTGATAATAAGAGGCTGTCTTTTAGCGGTTTATGCAGATGAATTTATTTTATGAGAATGGACTTGTCCTTCTTTGAACAAGATAAATTCATGACATGAATACATAGGAGACACCCTCTACTTTTTTTGAACCAAACTTACTTTGAAGGGGGACATATACATGACTAAGTATATTTTCGTAACAGGCGGCGTAGTGTCGTCACTAGGGAAAGGGATCACAGCAGCGTCCCTTGGTAGACTATTGAAAAACCGTGGAGTGAGCGTCACGATCCAGAAGTTTGATCCATACATCAACGTGGATCCAGGAACGATGAGTCCATATCAGCACGGTGAAGTATTCGTAACCGATGATGGTGCAGAAACGGATCTTGACTTAGGTCACTACGAGCGTTTCGTTGATATAAACTTAACGAAATACAGCTCTGTGACAACGGGTAAAATCTATTCAACTGTACTGAAGAAAGAGCGTCGCGGTGATTATCTTGGTGGAACGGTACAAGTTATCCCACACATCACGAATGAAATCAAAGAGCGCGTATACCGTGCCGGACGCGAAACCAATTCAGATGTCGTGATCACGGAAATCGGCGGAACAGTAGGGGATATCGAATCTCTGCCATTCCTTGAAGCCATTCGCCAGATCAAGAGCGATGTAGGCCGTGACAATGTGATGTATATCCACTGTACACTTGTACCTTACATCAAAGCAGCTGGTGAAATGAAAACAAAACCGACTCAGCATAGCGTAAAAGAGCTTCGCAGTCTTGGTATACAGCCAAATGTCATCGTCGTGCGTACAGAAATGCCAATGACTCAAGACATGAAAGACAAAATCGCGTTATTCTGTGATATTGATAAAAATGCTGTAATCGAAGCAATGGACGCAGATACACTATACTCTGTACCACTTGCACTACAGGATCAAAAGCTTGATGAAATCACATGTCAGCACTTGAAGCTTAATTGCCACGAAGCAGACATGACCGAGTGGAATGAACTCGTTGATAGAGTGAAAAACCTGTCCCGTAAAACAAGAATCGCCCTGGTAGGGAAGTATGTTGAACTGCAGGATGCGTATATCTCAGTAGTGGAAGCCCTTCGTCACGCAGGCTACCATTTCGATAGCGACATCGAAGTAAGATGGTTGAACTCTGAGCTGATCGACAACGCAAATGTAGCAGAAAAACTGGCAGATGTAGATGGAATCCTTGTACCAGGTGGCTTCGGTGACCGTGGAGTAGAAGGGAAAATCGCTGCGACTCAATATGCCCGTGAAAACAAGGTACCTTTCCTCGGAATCTGCCTTGGTATGCAGCTGGCATCTGTAGAATACGCACGTAATGTTCTTGGATTGGAAGGAGCTCACTCTGCTGAGTTAAATCCTGAAACGCCATACCCTGTCATCGACCTTTTACCAGAACAAAAGGACATCGAAGATCTTGGTGGGACACTGCGTCTTGGACTATACCCATGTAAGCTGACAAAAGGTTCAAAAGCCTATGCGGCCTACGACGGAGAAGTGGTTTATGAGCGTCACCGCCACCGCTTCGAATTCAACAATCACTACCGTGAGCAAATGGAAAAAGCCGGCTTCATCTTCTCAGGCACAAGCCCTGATGGCCGTCTTGTGGAAATCATCGAGCTAAGCGATCACCCATGGTTCGTCGCATCTCAATTCCATCCTGAATTCACTTCACGCCCGACACGCCCGCAGCCTCTATTCAGAGACTTCGTGGAAGCGTCACTTGCGTATGGTGAGAAATAAGATTTGATTATGTAACTGCTCTCCCTGGTTTGGGAGGGCGGTTTTTTTTAGGGTGGGGGTGGCCGATTTTTAAGGGGAATCGGAATTTATCGACCATTCTACAAATAACGACAATTTTCACGAACTCCTCTTTAATCTCATCTATAAAATTTTCCAAAAAAGAATATTGACAATATTCCCGCATATCGTTAACATATCGTTTATAGCGCATGCGAACTATACCAAATTTCATAATCTCTTATAAAGAGTTGGCAGAGGGACTGGCCCGATGACGCCCGGCAACCTACCGTTTAGACGGAAAGGTGCTAAGACCTGCAGGAAGAATTTCCTGAGTGATAAGAGTACGTTTATTTATACATAAACCTCTTTTCTCTTGGGAAAAGGGGTTTTTTTATTTGCAAAGAATGTTTTGTGAACTTTGTTGCTTTTAAAGGGAAAGTGCTGATTGATTTCCGCTCCAGGTGTACGGAGGTCGATAATAGCTTTAAAGTAGGGATACTTTCCTTTAGATTGCTCTGTCAATACTGAGCTCTGTCACGGAAATCTCTTATAGATGGTGAGGGGAACTGCGTAGACTCCTGCGGAAAAACGGGCGTGCCGAGACCCCGGAAGCGAAGCTGAGGAGGCTCGGCCGTACGCTAGCTGCAAGCGGAGCGGTTCCCCTCACCATCCAGCCATACTGGTTGACAGAGCCTTTGCAGATCCCGGTTTTAAAACAACAAATATCTTTTATGAAAAGAATATTTTAAAAAATTGAGGCATATCACCTCGGGAGGAGAAAAGAAAGATGAAAAAAACGGCATCATTATTCGTATTACTCGCACTTATTTTCAGTTTAGTCGCTTGTCAGCCAAAGGTATCCCAGGAGGCGGACGCAGACAGTGGAGAGAAGAAGGAAGCAACATCTGATCATCCATTGGCCAATAAAAAGATCGCCCTTATTATGCAAATCAATTTAGGGACATTTTCCGCTCAATACATAGAAGGTGTCAAAGAGCAGGTAGAGAAGTTTGGGGGCAAGGTTCAAGTATTTACGTCTGAAGGGGACCTGGCAAAAATGTCTTCTAACCTGGATGCGGCCATCAATCAAAAGTTTGATGGGATCCTCATCGATCATGGAACGAAAGAAGCACTGCAATCAGGGGTGGAAAAAGCGAAGGAACAAAACATTCCGGTTGTCGTATTCGATGCGGATGTTGCTTCAGAAGAGGTGACGGTCCTCGAACAGGGTGATCAGCAAATGGCTGAACAAACCTTGACGAAGCTTTCAGATGAGATTGGCGGTAAGGGTGAGATCGTGAAAATTTGGGTTGCAGGCTTTGCCCCGATGGAAAGACGCCAAGTAGCCTATCAGGAGTTTTTAGAAAAAAATCCTGATATTAAAGAGGTGGCGGCATTTGGAGCGGCTACTCAGAATACAGCACTGGATACACAGGCTCAAATGGAGGCCATATTGAAACAGTATCCGAACAAAGGTGACATCGATGCTGTTTGGGCTGCTTGGGATGAATTTGCAAAAGGCGCCGTTCGGGCAATCGAAGCGGCAGGGAGAGATGAAATCAAAGTATATGGAATCGACATGAGTGATGAAGACCTGCAAATCATTCAAAAAGATGGAAGCCCGTGGGTGGCATCGGCAGCCGTTGATCCGAAAGATATCGGACGCGTGCAGGTCCGGTTTTTATATCAAAAGCTAAATGGCGAGGAAACGCCTGAGAAAGTAAAGCTTGAGCCGGTATTTATTGAAAAAGAAGCATTGCCTGGAGAAACGATTACCACAGATCAATTACACGAGCATGTAGATGGCTGGGGAGCAAGTGAGCAAGGCTATACAGATGAATTAAAAACGCTTGAAGAATCGTTCAAAGAGTAGAAAGGAGTTAAAAGAGATGACGTCTCCACTGTTAGAAATGATCGATATCAATAAAACCTTCTCAGGAGTGAAAGCCCTAAAGAATGCAAGCTTCGATGTGAAAGAGGGGGAGGTCCATGCCCTCTTGGGGGCGAATGGTGCAGGGAAAAGTACGCTGATGAAGATTTTATCAGGAGCCTATGTGCAGGACAGCGGAGACATCATCCTTCACTCTGAAAAAAGAGACTATCAATCTCCGAAAAAAGCGAAGGAGCATGGCATCCATTGCGTGTACCAGGAAGTGGACACGGCCATTGTCCCTGGACTTTCTGTAGCGGAAAATATCGTCCTTGATCAGTTCTCACAAAAAGGTTCCTTCTTTATTACTAAAAAGTCATTAAAGAAAGAAGCGTCGGAGGCGCTTAGACGCATCGGGGCAGAAACCATTCCCCTCGGTCAGCCTGCGTCACACTTAAGTCTCGCTGAAAAGCAGCTGGTGCTCATTGCCAGAAGCCTGCTTCAACAAGCGAAAGTATTGATTTTGGATGAACCAACGGCACCTTTAAGTTCTTCTGAGACGGAAAAGTTATTCCGAGTCATAGAAGATTTAAAGAAAGAGAGAGTAGGGGTCATTTTCATCTCTCACAGGCTCCCGGAAGTATTTCAGCTTTCCGATCGCATCACGGTCATGAGAGACGGAGAGACCATTGGAACGTTTGGAACACAACAAACAACCTCTCACAAGATCATTGAAGCCATGCTTGGAGGAACATATAGAGAAGAGTTTCAGAAAAGAACGCTGCCGATCGGTGAAACGCTTTACGAAGTGAGGGGGCTCGAAGACGGACAAAAGGTGAAGGATATCCATTTATCCGTTAAGGCAGGAGAAGTAGTCGGAGTGGTCGGGCTTGTGGGAGCGGGAAAAACCGAGCTTGCCAAAGCCTTATTCGGAGCCTCTCAGGTAGAATCGGGTGACTATTTTCTGGGAGGAAAGAAGCTGAGGATTCACTCTCCCCGGGATGCGGTTCAAAATGGTCTGGCACTTGTTCCGGAAGAAAGACGAAAAGAAGGGTTGTTCATTCATGAAACCGTTCAGCACAACCTTAGCTTTCCTTCTTTAAGAAAAGTCTCCAACTGGTTATGGATCAACGGTCGCAAAGAACGTGAGCTGGCCCGTGAAAAAATCCGATCCCTTGGAATTAAAACCGCTCATGAAAGAATCCAGGCCAACTTTTTAAGCGGAGGAAACCAGCAGAAGGTTTCAATAGGGAAATGGCTGTCCGATGAAGCTTCGGTGTTTTTATTTGATGAACCGACGAAGGGCGTGGACGTGGGAGCGAAGAAAGAGATATTTTCCCTGATTCAATCCCTTGCAGAAAAAGAGAAGGGTATTCTCTACTTTTCCTGTGAAATACAAGAAATCCTGGCGATTTCGGACCGGATACTCGTCATGTATGATGGCCGGATCGTCAAAGAACTGACAAAAGAAGAAGCAACTCAAGAACTCATATTGTATTATGCTTCAGGAGGGATCCAAGCGCATGAAAGGCAAGATACTCGACTTACTATTTAAATACGGGGCCATCGTGTTGATGGCCGCGATTCTACTATTTTTCAGCTTATATAATCCATTTTTCTTCACCTATGGAAATCTATCAGACATTCTCCGCTCGATTTCCATCGTCACATTAGTGGCATTAGGGGTAACCTTTACTCTCGTCGTCGATGGCTTTGACCTTTCAGTGGGATCGACGGTTTCCCTGTCTACCGTTGTGACGGCTTCATTGATGGTCTGGTATGAAGCGCCGTTGTGGATCGTGCTCCTTGTTCCATTGTTGGTGGGAGCGGGAGTCGGGTTATTCAATTCGCTGTTGATCGTTAAATTTGGAATTCCGGATTTGCTTGCTACATTAGGGGCCATGTATATCATTTCAGGTGTTCATCGGACGTATACGGAAGGGTACTCGATCTACAATCATATGCCGATGACAACTGGCGGGACAGCCCCGGGGGAATTTTCAGAAGCGTTCCTCTGGATCGGCCAGGGAAAGTGGCTCGGATTGCCGGTACCGGTATGGATCATGCTCGTGTTGGTCGGAATCGTCTATGTGATCATGCATTTCACGAGATGGGGGCGCATTTTGTATATGACAGGGGGTAACGCAGAAGCGTCACGCTTATCAGGTGTCAGGGTGACCCGGGTGAAGTTGATTGCCTACGTTCTCTCAGGTGTATTCGCATCGATTGGAGGAATCCTGTTCACAGCCCGGGTCGGATCAGGACAGATGGATGCCGGTGGCCCGCTCCTCATGGAAGCAGTCGCCGCTGTGTTTGTCGGCTTCTCCGTCTTGGGCGCAGGAAAACCGAATATCCTCGGCACCTTCTTTGGGGCAGCGTTGATAGGGGTCCTGCTGAATGGATTGACGATGATGAATCTACCATACTATGCATTTGAAATTATTAAAGGAAGCGTACTGGTATTGGCATTGGCAGTGACGTATGTGCATGCCAAGAAGGTGCGGGGGGCTTGAAGTTTGTAAGAGAGGCGCCCTATTTGGATGCCTCTCTTTTTTTTGGTTGAGGATTACTCCTCATACTCCTCCAACATCTCACGGATCACAAACCCCAGCGCAAAATAAAGATAAAGGGCAGCCATGCTGGAAGGGAAGCTTACACGCTCACCGATTTCATCGCCTGGAAGCATGCCTTTGATCACTTTCGTATCTAAGTGAACATCGGCTAAGTCCAACAGATTCTCTGCACCCTCTACCAATCCAGAGACAGCCACGAATGGCACACCTTCATCAGCCAGTTTTTTCCCTAACTCCACAGCATCCTCATCAGTTGAAAAGCGGCTGACGACTAATACACGATCAGCTTCCGTCAGTTGGGTAGAACCATTATATCTTTTAGCAGAAGGAAGAGGTTCAGCACCAAACAAAGCCTCGGCTGTGACGGCTTCCATCTCCCCGTGACCTGCAATGTAAATATTCCCCTGCCCGATGGCAGCTTGGGCAAGCAGGCGGGCACCGTCTTCAATTTCGAATTCCTGCTTATCATAAATGCGTTTGAACAGTCCAGTTAACTGTGTTGTAAACATTTTTATCATAGAATGAACTCTCCTTATATATTTAGCTTCGACATTTGTCATCGTAACGCTTATTATAAAGGGGGAAAAGGTCTTAAGTAAAATCTTGATAAGAAGCAGGATTTTTTACAGGAAAAAGAGAATTAGTAATAAATATACAATTATTAGCCGGTTATTTTGCTTAGTAATACATAACTTACTTTAATAATGAAGGGGATTGGGATGGATGAATGAGAAAATTCTTATTGTAGACGATCAATTTGGTATTAGGATTCTATTAAATGAAGTGTTACAAAAGGAAGGCTACCAAACATTTCAGGCAGCGAACGGAATCCAGGCGCTTGAAATTGTAGATCAGCATTCCCCTGATTTGGTTTTGCTGGATATGAAGATTCCGGGTATGGATGGGATCGAAATCCTGAAGAGAATGAAGCAGAAGGATGCAGATATCCGCGTCATTATTATGACAGCGTACGGAGAATTGGATATGATTCAGGAAGCAAAGGATTTGGGAGCGCTTACTCATTTTGCGAAGCCGTTTGATATCGACGACATCAGACAGGCGGTAAAACAATATATTCCAGCTTAATGGTATTATTTGAATAGTGAAAATAGTAGTATTTTTAACAATTCGCCTCTTCAGTTGGTAAAATCAATTCTGTTTTGGTATGATACAAGTGAAATTGTAAACAATGTCACATGGTGCTATAAATAACACCGCCATTTCTACTAGAATGGCTCACTGACTGAATAAAAGGAGGAAATTACTATGCCTTTAGTTTCAATGAAAGACATGCTAATTCAAGCAAAAGAAAACAGCTATGCGGTAGGTCAATTCAACCTGAATAACCTTGAGTTCACTCAAGCGATCTTACAAGCGGCTGAAGAAGAAAAATCACCTGTCATCCTTGGTGTTTCTGAAGGGGCAGCGCGTTACATGAGCGGCTTCAAAACAGTTGTGAAAATGGTTGAAGGTCTTATGGAAGACTTAAACATCACAGTACCTGTTGCGATCCACTTGGACCACGGTTCAAGCTATGACAAATGTAAAGAAGCAATAGATGCAGGATTTACTTCTGTTATGATCGACGCTTCTCACGGTCCTTTTGAGGAGAACATTGAAATCACTTCTAAAGTGGTTGAATATGCCCACTCTAAAGGTGTTTCTGTTGAAGCTGAGCTTGGAACTGTTGGTGGACAAGAGGATGACGTAGTAGCAGATGGCGTTATCTATGCAGATCCAAAAGAGTGTCAAGAATTAGTGGAACGCACTGGTATTGATACACTTGCACCTGCACTTGGTTCTGTTCACGGTCCTTACAAAGGTGAACCAAATCTTGGATTCAAAGAAATGGAAGAAATCGGTGCGGCGACTGGAGTACCTCTAGTACTTCACGGTGGTACTGGAATTCCTACAAAAGATATCCAAAAAGCGATTTCTTACGGAACTGCTAAAATCAACGTAAACACTGAAAACCAAATTGCTTCAGCTAAAGCAGTACGTGAAGTGCTTGCAGCTGACACTGAAGTATATGATCCACGTAAATACATGGGGCCGGCTCGTGAAGCGATCAAAGCGACAGTTGCTGGAAAAATGCGCGAATTTGGTTCTTCTAACCAAGCGTAATAGATAGGTAATGTTTGGAAAGTCCTTCGTGATAGATTACGGACATTCCTTATGTGGTAGAAAAAGAATGAAGCGGTAGGATGGGACTGGCACCAGGAGAGGGTTGATACCTTTTTGGGTCAGTCCCTTCCGTTCATTAAAAGATGATTGAAAATTTTGTCGAAAATGGGGTATAGTGAATGAAATTTTTCATAGACACAGCAAACATGAGTGAAATTCAAGAAGCATTTGAATGGGGTATTCTTTCAGGAGTGACAACGAATCCGTCGCTTGTCGCGAAAGAAAAAAACGTAACATTTGAAGATCGATTAAAAGAAATCACAGATTTAGTTCCTGGTTCTGTAAGCGCTGAAGTCATCGCGACAGATGCTGAAGGAATGATCAAAGAGGGCAGGGAGCTTGCTAAGATCGCACCTAACATTACGGTTAAGCTTCCAATGACGCCGGATGGCCTGAAAGCGACATCTACTTTTGCTAAAGAAGGAATTAAGACAAATGTCACGCTGATTTTTAGTGCGAACCAAGCGCTTTTAGCGGCTCGTGCTGGAGCGACGTATGTTTCGCCTTTTTTAGGAAGATTAGATGATATCGGTCATGATGGTCTTGAGCTTGTATCCAAGATCGCTGAAATCTTTGCGATTCATGGTTTGGAAACAGAAATCATTGCAGCTTCAACCCGTCACCCTCAGCATATTACTGAAGCTGCCTTAAGAGGAGCGCATATTGCGACAGTGCCTCTGAAAGTGTTGAAGCAATTGTTCCATCATCCGCTGACGGATAAAGGAATTGAAGCGTTTCTGAATGATTGGAACAACCGCTAATCTTAGGTCAATCGGTCTAACCTAAAAAAATTCGATTATCCTATACATGTTTTGACGAATTATGTATACACTAGTAGACAATACTTCTTAGAACGTCTTCTATTGGAAAAATAATCCTTTTTGTTCTTGGTGTGCGGAGTCTTACAGCCATGGGGCTTCTTCGTCAACGAACAGTGGAAGGGAGTTTAATATGGAAAAGCTAAAAATTGCAGGAGGTTATCCCCTTGAAGGAACCATTAAAGTCAGTGGGGCCAAAAATAGTGCGGTAGCCTTGATCCCGGCAACCATTCTTGCTGATTCACCAGTCACAATCGAAGGGTTACCAGACATCTCTGATGTACGGACACTGAAAGATCTATTAGAAGAGATCGGTGGTTCAGTCACGTTGGAAGATGGGGATATGAGTGTAGATCCAAGCCAAATGGTGTCCATGCCTTTACCGAGCGGAAAGGTGAAGAAGCTTCGTGCTTCCTATTATTTAATGGGAGCGATGCTTGGACGATTCAAAAAAGCGGTCATCGGATTACCGGGTGGATGTCATCTTGGCCCGCGTCCGATTGATCAACACATCAAGGGCTTCGAGGCTCTTGGAGCAGAAGTGACGAATGAACAAGGTGCGATATATTTACGCGCCGATGAATTAAAGGGTGCCCGTATCTACCTTGACGTTGTCAGTGTAGGGGCAACCATTAATATTATGCTTGCCGCTGTACGGGCAAAAGGCAGAACGATTATTGAAAATGCGGCAAAAGAACCTGAGATCATCGACGTAGCTACATTACTAAGTAATATGGGTGCGAAGATCAAAGGGGCAGGAACCGATGTGATCCGCATTGATGGTGTAGACGAGCTTCACGGCTGCCGTCATACAATCATCCCTGACCGGATAGAAGCTGGAACGTTCATGATTCTTGCAGCAGCAGTCGGGAAAGGTGTGCTTGTTGACAACGTTATCCCATTACATATGGAATCTGTCATTGCCAAGCTCCGTGAGATGGGCGTTCCTGTTGAAACAAACGACGATCAAATCTATATCGGCAGAGCGGACAAGCTCAAATCCGTTGACGTGAAAACACTGGTGTACCCAGGGTTCCCGACAGATCTGCAGCAGCCGTTTACCACATTATTGAACCGGGCAGAAGGTTCCGCTGTCGTAACAGACACCATCTATTCAGCCCGCTTCAAGCATATCGATGAACTGAGAAGAATGAATGCGACGATCAAGGTGGAAGGTCGCTCGGCCATCGTCAATGGACCTGTACAATTACAAGGCGCCAAAGTGAAAGCAAGTGATCTGCGCGCAGGAGCGGCCCTTGTCATCGCCGGCCTAATGGCAGAAGGAATCACAGAAGTGACCGGTCTCGAACATATCGACCGCGGCTACAGCGACCTCGTTGCCAAGCTCGAAGGCCTAGGAGCGACAATCTGGCGTGAAAAAATGTCAGCGGAAGAATTGGAGCAGATGAAGTCATAGATTCTTAAAGCTGTACTATTGTATAGAAGGTTGTTTCCACTAGGAGTAATGGTAAAACATTTAAAACTAAGTTGATTGGAACGGAAGGGTGCTCGACTCCTGCGGGAGAAGCGGGAAAGTAAGAAAAGCGGAGGCTCACCGCCCGCCCCGCGGAAAGCAAGCACCCTGGAGTGGAAATCAACAACTACTCGCTTTTTGTTAATTTCCTTAAATATTTCCAATATGACCAGTTCTTTTTCGACTATATGAACCATTGTGTCCTACTTTTTTCGAAAAAAAATCTCTCCACCCTCTTTAATGTGTTACAATAAATCTGTTAATATGTTATACAATTAAAGAATATTGTAAAACAAAAGGGAATACGGGAGGCTATATACATGGAAAGAAGTTTATCAATGGAGCTTGTTCGAGTAACAGAGGGGGCTGCCCTTGCATCGGCTCGCTGGATGGGTCGCGGTAAGAAGGATGAAGCAGATGATGCTGCAACCTCTGCTATGCGCGATGTATTCGATACAGTACCGATGAAGGGAACAGTTGTCATCGGTGAAGGTGAAATGGATGAAGCTCCAATGCTTTATATCGGTGAGAAACTAGGGACAGGCTATGGTCCGCGTGTAGATGTGGCCGTTGATCCGTTGGAAGGAACGAATATCGTTGCTTCCGGAGGCTGGAATGCACTGGCGGTACTCGCGGTGGCAGACCACGGAAACCTACTGAACGCACCGGATATGTATATGGATAAAATCGCAGTAGGACCAGAAGCAGTTGGGGAAATTGATATTAACGCTTCTGTTATCGATAATCTAAAGGCCGTTGCAAAAGCAAAGAACAAAGACATCGAAGACGTAGTTGCAACCGTCTTGAATCGTCCTCGTCATGAGCATATCATTCAGCAGCTGAGAGAGGCGGGAGCCCGTATCAAGCTGATCAATGATGGTGATGTAGCAGGAGCTATGAATACAGCATTCGATCATACGGGTGTCGATATTTTATTCGGTTCCGGCGGTGCTCCAGAGGGGGTACTTGCTGCCGTTGCGTTGAAATGCTTAGGTGGAGAAATCCAAGGAAAGCTTTTACCACAGAACGATGCCGAACTGCAGCGCTGTATCAGCATGGGGCTGGATGTGGACAAGATCCTTCGAATGGAAGACCTCGTATGCGGTGATGATGCGATCTTTGCAGCAACAGGTGTAACGGACGGGGAACTGTTAAGAGGTGTTCAGCTTAAAGGAACATACGGTTTGACTCATTCCGTCGTTATGCGTGCGAAGTCTGGAACCGTCCGCTTCATAGACGGCCGTCACAGTCTTCAGAAAAAGCCAAACCTGGTTATGAAATAATAAATAGACATTGAAACATAGAGAGAGAAACAAACTCTTCTTATAAGAGATGAGGGATGGGCAGAGTGTCTTACCATTCTGCCCATGACTACTCTTATCACTCACTTTTTTTCTTCATAGGTGAAGAAATGCTGCCTATCTACAAAATTACCTTCCTTTTTTTACCCAGTCATTGATTCTTGATTAAAAGTATGGTTACAATAGATAAGGTTTTTATCTTCAGCATTTTTTCTATTAGTTTATGCTTCAACATATTTCTTCATTTTTAGAAAAATCTACCCTTCTTTTTATTTATTTTAGGTAGGACAAATTAATAAAGCGTGGTGTCATGATGGAAGAGTTAACAATCTCTAGCTTAGAAAATATGAAGCTTAAAGAGCTTTACGAGCTAGCCAAACAATACAAAGTTTCTTATTATAGTAAATTAACAAAAAAAGAATTGATTTTCGCTATCCTTAAAGTTCGTGCAGAACAAGAAGGCTTCTTCTTTATGGAAGGTGTTCTTGAAATCATCCAGTCAGAGGGCTTCGGTTTCTTAAGACCGATCAATTATTCACCAAGCTCTGAGGATATTTATATTTCTGCATCACAAATCCGCCGTTTCGACCTTCGTAACGGGGATAAAGTATCAGGGAAAGTGCGTCCTCCGAAGGAAAACGAACGTTATTTCGGACTGCTTCATGTTGAAATGGTCAATGGAGAAGAACCGGAATCCGCGAAAGAACGTGTCCATTTCCCAGGTCTCACGCCTTTATATCCTGACCGTCAAATGAAACTTGAAACAACACCGAACAAAATCTCAACGCGCATCATGGACCTTATCGCGCCTGTCGGTTTTGGACAACGTGGTTTAGTCGTTGCGCCACCTAAAGCCGGTAAGACGATGCTGATCAAAGAGATCGCAAACTCGATCACAACGAATCATCCTGAAGCGGAATTAATCATTCTTCTGATCGATGAGCGTCCAGAGGAAGTAACGGATATCGAACGTTCTGTAGAAGCAGAAGTCGTAAGCTCTACATTTGATGAAGTACCGGAAAATCACATCAAAGTGGCAGAACTTGTTCTTGAGCGCGCGATGCGTTTAGTGGAGCACAAACGTGATGTGATCATTCTGATGGATAGTATCACTCGTTTAGCCCGTGCTTATAACCTGGTCATCCCTCCAAGTGGACGAACGCTATCCGGAGGTATTGATCCTGCGGCGTTCCACCGTCCGAAACGATTCTTCGGTGCTGCACGTAATATTGAAGAAGGCGGAAGCTTGACAGTTCTCGCTACTGCGCTAGTGGATACAGGATCCCGCATGGACGATGTCATTTATGAAGAGTTCAAAGGAACAGGGAACTTAGAGCTTCATCTTGATCGTTCTCTTGCTGAAAGACGTATTTTCCCGGCCATCGACATCCGTCGTTCCGGAACTCGTAGAGAAGAACTTCTGATCAAACCGGATCATCTTGAAAAGCTATGGGCAATCCGTAAAGCGATGTCCGATCAGCCTGATTTCGCTGAGAAGCTTATGCGCAAGCTGAAGCAATCGAAGACGAATGAAGAGTTTTTCAATGTGTTGACAGAAGAGTCGAAGAAGCGTTAATCTAGTAATCGAATGATTGGAACGATGTCTGTAACTTCCAATTTTTCAGGTTGCAAATATTACTTGTCCTTGTTATAATAGTGTCAATGTGTTTTTAAAAACTGGATGTGGTAAGGGGCTGGCTATAACTCTCATGCTTATGCTCATATCACATATATCTTCGTAATAAATTACTCTGTTTCAGATGATTCAGGGCGGAAGGAGATGAAAGAAATGAAATCAGGAATTCATCCAAAGTACAACACGATCAAAGTTAGCTGTGCTTGCGGTAACGAATTTGAAACTGGTTCTGTAGCGGAAGAAATGCGCGTTGAGGTATGTTCTGAATGCCATCCATTCTACACAGGACGTCAGAAATTCGCTGACGCTGGTGGACGTGTTGACCGTTTCAACAAAAAATACGGTCTTAAAAATCAACAACAATAATGAAGAGCTGGAAGGTCATATCAAATTTCTTTGTGCGTAAGGCATAAAGATATGATTGTCACTTCTCTTCTATTAGAAAAACAGGCAAGGATCTTCATGCTTGCCTGTTTTTTATTCTCTTTAAAGCAAATGGTTGAAGAAATAGAGGCAGTTCCAATTGAGCTGTGCCTCTTTTTTTCTGCCAAATTACTGAAAATCAAGCATTATTCCCGTACATAAAGGAATGCTTTATACTAAAGAGTAGTCCGTTTTTACTAACAGTCAGGCTGTTTTCTATAGAATATTGTATAAGGAAGGAGAGGCGCTTTCGTGTATGTCATGAAACAAACGGGTTGGGTAGAAGTCATTTGCGGCAGCATGTTCTCAGGGAAATCCGAAGAACTGATCCGCAGGGTACGACGCACTCAATTTGCTAAACAAGAAATTGCTGTGTACAAGCCAAAACTAGATAATCGCTATAGCGATGAATCGGTTGTATCTCATAACGGTACCTCTGTAATCGCCAAAGCAGTCGAGGGTTCAAATGTGATTCTCGATGACCTGAATCCTGAGGTAGATGTAGTTGCTATTGATGAGGTTCAATTTTTTGACGAAGGCATTGTAGAGGTCGTCCAAAAATTAGCAAACAGTGGGTATCGTGTCATCCTCGCAGGACTTGATCAGGATTTCCGCGGAGAACCATTCGGTCCGATGCCTGATTTAATGTCCATTGCCGAGCAAGTGACAAAACTTCAAGCCGTTTGTGCAGTCTGCGGCTCTCCTGCAAGTCGAACGCAACGATTAATCAACGGCGAACCAGCTTGCTATGATGACCCCATCATCCTTGTGGGTGCATCTGAAGCTTATGAGCCAAGATGCCGTCATCACCATGAAGTTCCAACTGGAATGAGCGTGACACCTGATATGGTGAAGGAAGTTTAAATAGTGAATGAAGCCCTTTATTTAGGGCTTTTTTTATTTGGCTCATTTCAACTTATTGAAAATGCGATACTTACCCCGAAGCACTCCAAACTTTAAGTGCATAAGCACTTTCCTGTAGGAAATCCTAAAAACAGGAGGTGTGAAAGCATGAAAAAACTACTGTTAGCTTTATCCTTTACCGTATTCTTCATTTTAATCACCGCGTGTGGAGTGAATCAGGAATCAGAATTCGGTATGCACGAGGATCAAAATGGTACACGATTCATTGATAATCGAAAAGATGAAATGAATGATCGTCAAGATAGAAGCGTCAGAAATACGACAAATGAAAACCCGAACTTTCCAAACCTGACGAACTCACCAGGCACAACTTCGACGACAACTGGCGTGTATGAAGACAAAGCACGGGAGGTTGTGAGGGAATATTCCAACTTTGAACCAGATGAAGTCTGGATCAATGGCGAACAAATGTGGGTGACGGCACATACACAGAATGAAATGAGCATGGCTGAGACGGATAAAGAAGAAGCGATGTTAAAAGAGAGATTAGAAAAAGCCATCCCAAGGTTCAATGTTAATGTGAAAATCACCGAAAGATAAAAAAGTGCAAGCAGGTCTGTATGCTGATCTGCTTGCCTTCTACATAATATCCACCACTTTATGCCTTCTGCCTGATCCCGATCCTCCTTGTGTTTACATACACCATATAATATAATTAGACTGTTATGGACTAAAATTGAGGTGAATAGCTGTGTTCGATCGTTTACAAGCAGTGGAAGATCGCTATGATAAGTTAAATGAACTATTGAGTGATCCAGAAATTGTGAATGACCCAAAGAAGCTAAGAGATTATTCGAAAGAGCAATCAGACATCCAAGCAACGGTAGAAGCATATCGAGAATATAAAGAACTTACTGGACAGTATAAAGACGCTAAGGCGATGTTGGATGATAAGCTTGATGCTGATATGCGTGAAATGGTGAAAGAAGAAGTTTCCGAGCTTGAAGAACAAATTGAAGCATTGGAAGCCCGTCTGAAAATATTATTGATCCCGAAAGACCCGAACGATGATAAGAACGTAATCATGGAGGTACGTGGTGCTGCAGGTGGAGATGAAGCAGCCCTGTTTGCTGGTGACTTATACCGTATGTACAGTCGCTATGCAGAATCGCAAGGCTGGAAGACCGAAGTGATGGAAGCGAACTCCACTGGTGTTGGTGGATATAAAGAGATCATCTTTATGATCAACGGAAATGGCGCATTCTCCAAAATGAAATACGAAAACGGAGCACACCGGGTGCAACGTGTACCTGAAACAGAATCCGGCGGACGTATTCATACGTCGACGGCAACGGTGGCCTGCCTGCCAGAAGCGGAAGAGGTCGAAGTGGATATTTACGACAAAGATATCCGTGTCGATACCTTCGCATCCAGTGGCCCGGGAGGACAGAGTGTTAATACAACCATGTCTGCTGTGCGTCTGACTCACTTGCCGACAGGTGTAGTCGTTTCATGTCAGGATGAAAAGTCGCAAATCAAGAACAAAGAGAAGGCAATGAAAGTATTACGTGCACGCGTTTACGATAAATTCCAACGTGAAGTTCAAGCTGAATACGATGCAAACCGTAAATCAGCCGTTGGTACAGGTGATCGTTCCGAACGTATCCGTACGTACAATTTCCCACAAAACCGCGTCACGGATCACCGCATCGGATTGACGATCCAAAAGCTCGACCAAATCCTTGAAGGAAAGATGGATGAAGTCATCGATGCATTGATTATCGAAGACCAATCCAAACTTCTTGAAAGACTGGAAGAGTAGTCATGGTGACGGTATTTGAAGCCCTGAAATGGGCTTCTTCTTTTTTAGTCGAAAATGGCCGTGATGAAAATGTGGGAGAAATCTACTTACGGCATCTAATGGGAATGTCACGGTCACAACTGCTGGCAGAACAGCGGAGGTCCGTCCCTCAAGAGAGTTGGGAAGAGTTTCAGAATGGGATCCGGGAGCATGTAGGCGGGGTGCCGATTCAGCATATTATCGGGGTTGAGGAGTTTTATGGTCGGGAGTTTGTGGTGAATGAGCATGTGCTGATTCCGAGGCCGGAGACGGAAGAGCTTATTTACTATGGTCTGGAGAAGATGAAGGATTTATTTGGTGAAACGGTCCCTCCTCTTAAGGCTGCCGATGTCGGAACGGGCAGCGGAGCGATTGCCGTTACGTTGAAGCTTGAGTCGAAGCGCTTGCCTCTTGAGATGATGGCCGTCGATATTTCGAATGAAGCACTGGCGGTTGCGGGTGAGAATAGCTCGAAGCTCGGGGCGGATGTCCGTTTTTTCGCAGGGGATCTGTTACAGCCTTTGATCGCAGATGGTGTGAAGCTGGATATTCTGTTATCGAACCCTCCGTACATTCCCTTGACGGATCGGGAAACTCTATCAGATATCGTGATCGATCATGAGCCGGAACTTGCTTTGTTCGGTGGGGAAGATGGCTATGATTTATATAAACGTTTCATGGATGAGTTGCCTCGTGTGATGAAGGAAAAATGTCTGATCGGTTTCGAAGTCGGCGTCGGGCAGGGAGAGACTGTGGCGGATCTGCTGCGCAAGACCTTCCCGGACGCGGAAACGGAAGTCGTTCATGATATCAATGGGAAAGATCGCATGGTGTTTTGTGTAAGAAAATAAGGAAGTGTGCCTTCGATTGTGATGATCGGGGGTGTTTTTTTTGAAAAATTGGAATGGATCTGGATAAATATAGATTCTCGCTTCTGCTCTGACCTGCTCGTCGTCATGTTTATTTTCAAAACTGAAGTTATATTTTCAAAAACAGCCCACATATTTTCAAAAACAAGATTTTATTTTCAAAAAGTCCCCCCGGCCAAATTTCCACACCCAAAATGTTATTTTACTAGTTTAAGATTTCCCCTTTTTGACTAGACTGTTTTACTGAGGGGGAGATAAAAATGAAAACAAAACATACGGTGTTATTGTATATCTTGATTCTATCATTAGGAACGATTCTAAGTTTATATATACCAAAGCAGGAAATGGCGGCCCAGGAGACGATGGTGATCCCGGAAGAAGCGATTCGACTTCGGATTCTGGCAAACAGTGATCTGGAACAGGATCAAAACGTCAAAAGACTCGTTCGTGATGAAGTAAATAAAGAGATTACGAATTGGGTAGAGACTCTTACATCACAAGAAGAGGCGAAATCAGTGATTAAAGCAGGTTT
This sequence comes from Rossellomorea sp. GCM10028870, assembly GCF_042666755.1. Lineage (NCBI taxonomy): Bacteria > Bacillati > Bacillota > Bacilli > Caryophanales > Bacillaceae > Rossellomorea > Rossellomorea sp. GCM10028870. The sequence goes on from NZ_JBHTGN010000005.1 coordinate 199,118, forward strand.
ACCAGAGCTGCAGAAAATTGCGGAAGAGGTTGTCGCTGAGCAAGGTTTAGATCAATCGGTGAAAATTGATTTTGGAAAAGTTGAGTTTCCTACCAAATTATATGGTCAGTATCTATACCCGGCAGGTGAATACGAAGCCGTGTTGATTACACTGGGTGCAGGAGAAGGAGCGAACTGGTGGTGTGTCCTTTATCCGCCTCTATGCTTCCTTGATTTCTCGACTGGAAATGCGGTAAGAAGTCCTGGATTTGAAACGAAAGTAGAAGCCAGTGGAAATGAGATCACCGAAGTGGATCCTGAAGATGAGGAAGATGTCAATGGGATTTCGGAAATGGATTCGGATGTAGAAGAAATGAAATCTCCTGAAACTGAAATGGAAGATGTGATTGCTTATAAAGGAGTCGAGCTGGAAGCAGTGGAAGCAGAAATGACGGAAGAAGCAGTAGCTGCAGATGAAACAAAAGAAGAGCTTCTAGTAAAAGAAAGCAGCGTGAAAACAGAGACGGAAGCAGTCTTCGTTGAAGAAGGAGAAGAGGAAGAGGTTAAGGTCCGCTTCTTCGTGGTAGATCTTTTCAAAGGATTATTCAATAAGTAAAATGTAGAGCTTCATCCATGAGATGAAGCTATTTTTATGCCTATCTTTCTAGTATTTTTTCACAACAACCTGTTCTATTCTCTCCTTTCCCTCATACATTAACACTAGGGGATGATAGAAAGGGAGGAAGAAATGATGTTAAAAGTGATTCGCCAGGCAACACAGGAAGATATTCATGAAGTAGTAGCCTTCTTAACGAAAGCGGGTTTAAGTACAGAAGGCATTAAAAATAGTGTTGATTGTTTTTTAGTAGTGGAAGACTCAGAGAAGCAGTTGATTGGAACACTTGGGATCGAAGTTCAGGATAAAATCGGTCTTCTGCGCTCACTCGTTGTGACTTCTTCTTTTGAAAGTGAGGAATTGTTTGCTCTATTTCAAGAGATTTTAAAATTGGCGAAAGAGAAAGAACTTACGCGCCTTTACTTAATATCCAATCGGAAAGCGTCGCTAAATTTCTTTGACCTATTAGGTTTTCAACAGGAAAAAGAACCTTTTGTGGATGAACTGAAGAATTTCGTTCACGCTAAAAAGTTATCCACAGTGGATAACTGCATTGCGATGAGGCTTGATCTTTAGGGTGAAATGAGAGGTTTCGACAAATTTCCACTGCAATAAACTATTTTGCGATAGTAGTCTGCTAGTAGACTGAATCATTTTTATTAAGAAATGATTCAGTTTTTTTATGTGTAAAATTCGACAAAAAACGTAAGGTGCCATTCACTAACGTAAATATCTCTTTTTTCAGAATTATTCACACCATCCACAGGTTTATCCACAGTCTGTAGTATTTTATTAACGTTTTGTGGACAATACTTGAGAATTTTTGGGGTTTCTTTTATACTTTCAAAAGAGTACGATAGTTGAACGCTTGTTAATTCAGTATTTATACACACTGTTTGAGTGTTGAAATAAAAAGGTGGATGACGGAAATGATGAAACACTGGATTGTGGAAAGTGATGTGGATAACAATAAAAGTTATCCACAAATTGTGGATGCAGCGAAGGTTCTTCAACAGAATGAGGTGGTGGCCTTCCCGACAGAGACGGTTTATGGTCTGGGTGCGAATGCGAAATCAGATTGTGCTGTGGAGAAAATCTTCGAAGCAAAGGGAAGACCATCGGATAACCCACTGATTGTCCACATATCAAATAGAGATCAGCTGGAAGGATTGGTGGCGGAAGTTCCTGAGGATGCAGCGAGCCTCATCGATGCTTTTTGGCCGGGTCCGTTAACCATTATTTTTAAAAATAAGAAAAACGTATTTTCTGAAAAGGTAACAGCGGGTTTACCGACCGTGGGGATCCGGATGCCTGATCACCCTGTTGCCCTGGCAATCATTGAAGCATCAGGACTCCCGATTGCGGCTCCAAGTGCGAACCGCTCAGGGAAACCAAGTCCGACAACGGCTCAGCATGTCATCGATGATTTGGAAGACCGAATTGCAGGAGTGGTCGACGGAGGAGAAACGGGTGTAGGCGTTGAGTCGACGGTTGTAGATTGCACCGGACCAAGCCCGATTATTTTACGTCCCGGAGGAGTCACGAAAGAACAGCTGGAAGAAGTAGTCGGTAAGGTGGAAGTAGATCCCTCATTAAAAGAAGGGAAAGGGGCTCCGAAATCCCCAGGTATGAAGTATACGCACTATGCTCCCGACGCTCCCGTTTATTTAGTGGACGGTACGAGGGCGGACCTTCAGAAATTAGTAGACATTAAGAAGGAAGAGGGGCTCAGAGTAGGTGTGTTAACAACAGAAGAATTTGTGAATGACTTTCAAGCAGACGTCATTCTATCCGTTGGTCGAAGAGAAGACCTGAGTACAGTCGCACAAAATCTTTATGATACACTGCGCACTTTTAATAGAAGTAACGTGGATATTATTTTTTCCGAAATGTTTCCGGAAGAAGGAGTTGGTTTAGCGATTATGAACCGACTTCATAAAGCGGCCGGGTATCGGGTGATGAAAGGATAATGTTTTGCCCCTATGGTTTGAGAGAACCGTAGGGTTTCTTTGTGAGAGGACCAATATTCACTATAGCAACAAGGTTTTTACAATAATGCCCAATCTCCACTCCATTTCTCATTCTATTTTCCCTGGGACGTGCATACATTTGTTCTGTAGGCATGTCCGGAGGGGGAAAAACAAAGATGACAACAATTATTGGAGAACTGATTACCTTGATGTTAATGGCATTTGCTCTTGGGATGGATGCCTTTTCGATCGGAATCGGAATGGGTATGTTTCAGCTGAGATTAAAGCAAATTTTATATATAGGATTAGTCGTTGGAATCTTTCATGTGTGGATGCCGCTCCTCGGGATGATGACGGGAAAATTTTTATCCGAACAATTCGGGTCTTTTGCAGCCTATGCCGGTGGAATTCTTTTGATCATTCTAGGGATTCAGATGTTTATGTCAAGCTTCAAGGAAGAGGAAACGACACTCATTTCTCCAGTAGGGTTTGGATTGGTACTCTTTGCCTTGAGTGTCAGCTTGGACAGCTTTTCAGTCGGACTGACCCTGGGTATTTTCGGTGCCAGAACAGCAATCGCCCTTTTCTGTTTTGGAATAGCGGCCACGGTGTTGACTTGGGCCGGTTTATTGATAGGACGGAAATTTCAGGGGGTACTTGGGACGTATAGTGAGGCCCTTGGCGGAAGTATTTTGTTTGCATTTGGGATTAAACTGTTGCTGCCGTTGTAAAAAAGATCGCTAAATGCAGATTGCGAGTTTTATAGACGAAGGTCCGTCCCTCATGGTGATGGACTTTTTTGTTTTACCATTTATGCTTGTTGCTTCAGGGGAGCCCCCTGCGCTTTTCTTTTTTTGTGAATGGGCTATGGGCAGATTGGAAAATATTTTATAATAGGCTGTAAGGAGGATGACGTGATGAATATTTTATTTGTTTGTACAGGAAATACGTGCCGAAGTCCTATGGCGGAGGCGGTCTTGAAACATAAGGGCGCGGAGAAGTTTGATGTGAAGTCTGGAGGGGTTTTTGCCATGGATGGAAGTGATGCTTCATTTCAGACTAAAGAAGTGCTAAAAGAGAACGATATAATACATAGACACCAATCGAGTTCACTTTCGAGAGAGAATCTGGACTGGGCTTCCTATATTTTTACGATGACATCGAATCATAAGCGGGCGATTGTGGATCAGTATCCACATGTGGCGGACAAAATCTTCACACTAAAGGAGTTTGTCCTTGAAGATCCTGCTGACTTGGATGTGTCGGATCCTTACGGGGGAAGCGTGGACATCTATAGAAATACATACAGAGAGTTGGATTCATTGATTGAGGATTTAATGAAAAAGCTGGAATAAGGACGAGACAGGGAGAGAAAAAGGATGGGGAAAGAGAGAAGCTACAAATCGGGTCTTAGAAAGAAGTTGGTTCTCTTTATCACGCTTCTTGCGGTGGTGACGTATTCAACAAGTGCACTTTTTATTTATTTTATCAAGCCTACTTTTGCACCTGATATGAAAGAGCTTTTATTTACGAGCATGACACTGGTTATGGGTGTGTTCTGGTCGGGTGTGCTGGCTTTCTTTGCGGCAGGATTTATCGTCAAACCACTTCAGCGCTTGGAACAGGCGGCGTTGAAAGCAGCACGAGGGGACATTGCGGTGGAAGTAGAGGTGCCAAAGTCGGATGATGAAATCCGATCGCTCGCATTGGCCTTCAATCGCATGCTTCATAACCTCCGCGACATGGTATCGAGTATCGACGAGAATTTCACCAAAACAAATTCGAATGTGATAGAGCTGTCGAGAGCATCGGAAGCAGCTTCCACTCAAGCGGATTCCATTTCCAAAACGATCAGCGAAATTTCAGCAGGTGCCGAAAGCTCGGCCACGGCCATTCAAACGACGGCTGAATCTGTTGAAGATGTGATTCGAATCGCGCAGGAAGTACAGAATCACTCCAAATCATCTGAGCAAATGTCCAAGAATATGGTGACGGAGCTTCAAGGGAGCAAGGAAGTCATTCATTCCCTGGTGGAAGGTATCAGTCGGCTTGCGAAAGGTAATGAAGATTCATTGGACGCCGTGCACAGATTGGAAGACAATGCGAAAAAGGTTGAGCAGATCATTCAACTGGTCGGGGATATTGCAAACCAGACCAATCTTCTCGCCTTGAATGCCTCCATTGAAGCGGCGCGGGCAGGAGAACACGGTAAGGGATTTGCTGTTGTCGCCGAGGAAGTCCGAAAGCTGGCAGACGAAAGCGGCAAAGCGGTACAAGGCATTTCAAAACTCATCAAGAACATTCAAACTGAGGTTGGCAGTGTGGTTGGACATATCAAGACTCAAGTCGATTCAGCTAATTCCGAAGCAAAAAAAGGGACCCAGACCAATGAAATGATCGAAACCATGACGAAAACGATCCATGAAGTGGCGGACGCGGTTCAAAACATTTCAGTCCTTGTAGATCAGCAGATGGAAAGCATCCGATTGACTTCAGAGCAATCCCAGGAGGTTGCTGCGATTGCAGAAGAAACCTCTGCCGGAGCGGAAGAAGTGTCTGAATCTACAAGAGAACAAGCGGTTGTGATGAGCGACGTACAGAAATTGGCATTGAACCTTAAAGAGCAAGCGGAATTACTGAAGAGTACGATTACTCGGTTTCATTTGTAAATGAAAAAAGGATGGCCCCAAAAGTTATTTTGGGACCATCCTTTTTTCGGGTGCACATCTATCTAGAATAGGTCACTCCAGAAAATATACATAGTGGGAGTTGACCCATCTCATTATTAGTACTTTCCTATAAACAAATTCCCCCAACTAAATATCAATTTATCAGCTCAATCCTACTAAAAAAAATTCATAATACGCTCAAAATGAAAGAAATTTTAACGATGAGTGAGATGAAAGTACTAAACAAAAACCCCATAGCCTCTCTACTTAAATATTATTACGATAAAGCTAGTGAAAAAAATTAGACTTTTTAGAGAGAAAAGGTAGAGGGGGACACTATGAACGTTCATTCGGTAGTTAAAAAAGGGGCCGCGGTTGTCTTTACAACAAGCTTGCTTGTTTCAACGCTTAATCCGTATTTTTCTTCAGGAACAGCTGATGCAGAAGAACAAAAGGCAAAAGATATACTATCTTCTTTGACAGAAGAGCAGAGAAAAGCTCTACATACATTAGAGACATCTCAACAAACTGGCCTATTGGTGGATCCTTCCATTAGGTTGGATGCTGATGATATGACCGATATCATTGTACAATTTCATCAGTATACAGCTAAAACAGAAGTCGCTGCTGGTGTGAAGATGGGAAAAACGATTTTGTTGTCAGAAGCCAATGAGAGAGTAGAAAGATCGCACCAAAAATTTAAGAAAGACGTTGAAGCTTTAATCGGAAAGAAGAAAACCGGCAAAACGGCTTATGAAATAACACATTCTTATAAACAGGCATTTAACGGGGTGGCGATGTCCCTGCCGGCAAACGAGATTGAGAAATTACTGGATTCGGATGTTGTCAAAGCCATCTGGAGTGACAAGGAAGTAGAGGGGATTCAACCTGTAAAGGAGAAAGCCGAACGGCCGATCATGACATCCCCGTCTCATAACATGGAAACGAGTCATACAGAAGGCTTTACCGGTGAGGGAATCAAAGTCGGAGTCATTGATACAGGCATCGACTATAATCATCCCGATTTGAAGGATGCATACAAAGGCGGATATGATTTCATAGACGATGATGCTGATCCGATGGAAACTACTTACGAAGACTGGAAAAAGTCAGGAAGACCGGAAGTTGCGTCTGGCAGTGTCTATTACACCCTCCACGGTACTCATGTAGCCGGCATCATAGCAGGACAAGGGACAAGCGGCAGTGAATTTAGTGTGAAGGGTGTCGCCCCTGGAGCCGATTTATATGGATACAGGGTGCTGGGTCCTTACGGGAGAGGAACGAGCAGTGACATCATTGCGGCAATCGATCGTGCTGTTTCAGATGGGATGGATGTGATCAACTTATCATTGGGGGCGGAAGTCAATGACCCGCTTTATCCAACTTCAGTCGCTGTTAACAATGCGGTGCTGGCAGGAGTCACATCGGTGGTTGCTGCAGGGAACAGCGGAAGTGGCATGAAAACCCTTGGCTCTCCGGCAACAGCAACCTTGGCACTGAGTGTCGGGGCGAACGATGTGGATATAGTAGTGAATACATTTACCGGGACAGTTCCGCTGAGTAACGGAAGTGCCGATGTAGAATTACGCTTGATGGCACAGGATTTTAGTGATGCTATGTCCGGGTGGGATGGACAAAGCCTTGAGGTTGTAGATGTTGGACTAGGACAGAACGCAGATTATCAAGGGAAAGATATGAAAGGGAAAGCCGTGCTTGTATCGAGGGGAGCGATTTCCTTTTCGGAAAAAATCAAGCTGGCCAAAAATGCGGGGGCTTCTGCCATCCTATTATTCAATGATAATAAAAAGGAAGGGCATATCCCTTACTATTTAGGGGAATCTGTTCATTATCTTCCAACATTCTCACTAACGAACCAAGATGGGTTGAAAATCAAAGATGGTCTGACAGATCAATCAGAAATGGTGTTTTCAGAAGCAGGATCTATTTTACAAGAAGGGGGAACCCTGGCAGACTTCAGCTCCCGGGGACCTTCACGCAGTCAATATGAAATCAAACCGGAAGTAACGGCTCCAGGAGTCCAAGTGCTTTCTACCGTACCGGCTTATGCGAATGGTGCCGATTATCTGGATAACTATGATTCTGCCTATCAGAGACTGTCTGGTACATCCATGGCATCTCCTTATGTAGCGGGGGTGGCGGCGCTATTATTAGAGCAGAACCCTGAATACACTCCGGAAGAAATCAAAACACTCCTAATGAATACGGCAGACCCACTAAAGAAAGATTATAGTGTATTTGAAGCAGGGAGCGGGCAGGTCGATCCTATTGAAGCTTTGAGCGCAACATCGAGTGTGATGGTCGATAATCCTTCGGTCACGATCATGGATGGTGCTGAAAAAGAGATCAACTCTCCATCGGGTGCGCTTAACTTTGGTCTTTCCATTAAAGATGGAGCATCTTTTATTGAAAGCCGTTCGATCCAGGTGAAGAATACAGAGAAACACACGAAAATTTTTGACGTTGACATTGAATTCCAAACCGAATTTAGGGGTTCAAAAGACGCATCAGAAAATGGCGTAGTATTAAATATCGATAAAAGAGTGAAAGTGAAAGGAAATAGTACAAAAAACATAAATGCTTTTATCACAGCTCCAAAGACAGCAGAGCCCGGTACGTATGAGGGAATGGTCACATTTAGAAACAAAGCGGATAAAAATGAATCCTACAGGGTTCCTTTTGCTTTCGTTGTGATGGAGGAAGGAATCAATTATGCGAAAACCACTCCTAAAGCACTGACAGGGGATTATGATTTGTATTATCCCTTTGTACCATTGCCTGGATTATTCTTTAACTTAAAGTCTCCAATGAAGACAATCGATGTCCTTCTAGTGGACGGAAAGACAGATGCAGAATTAGGTTATCTGGGAAGTATGAATACCTCTAGTCTAATTGAAGATACCGAATATTATATCGGTTCTGTATTCAATGGAACGTATTTCCCGTTCACAGGAAATGAAGATCAGCCGATTTCTGCTACAAGAGTAAAAGTCCCTTATGGAGCCGGACATTACAAGGTGAAGATGATTGCAACCACGAAGGAAGGGAAGTCATTCGAAATGGCTGATCATACAATCATCGACCTAACAGGTGCTCAATTTGAAACGGATGTAAATGAAGGGGTGATTGAGTACGAACCAGGGATGGAGTCCTACACCGTTACAGGAAGTGTGGTGGATCGTACGTATGAGAAATACCAGGAAGAAGGCGTAGACATCGATCAGACCGGGAATTTCGTCATGGTAAAAAGCGGAGGTCCATACTTCACGGATGGTTTCTATACAGATGAAAACGGAGAGTTTGAATACAGTATTCCGCTTAACCCATCCATAAATAGCTTGGATGTAGCTCTTCAAGGCTACAATTCCTCCGGGCTAGGAGAAGATTACAAGTACTATACGTTTGTAAAAGAAGGAACGCCTTACATGGAAGGGACACTCGGGCAAAAACATGTGAGAATGGGTGAAACCACCAAGATCACGTTAACGGCGAACAACCTTTCAAATGCAAAGGAATTGACGTCTAGCTTTACGTTCAAACAAGGAATAGTGGACATTACAGACGTAAACATCCACCCGGAATTTACTGAAATGGGAGCATCCATTTCTTCCGATTATCTCGCAACAGGCTCTTCAACGAAGCTTACGATCCATGCTGAAATCCCGAATGGTGTTTCGGGTGATGTTCCGGTGGCAGAGGTAACAGTGAAAGTGAAGAGTGATTCCTATGAACGTTATTTAACATTTGAAAACACAAAAACGAATTTCATCAATAATGAAGGTGAAACGATTTCAATGGTCTCGACTATTACACCAATGTTTATAATCCCGACTTTCTCGAAAATATCTGGAAGTTTGGCCGCACCTGAATCCTTACAAAAAGAAGATGGTCGTCCTGGATGGAGGTTCGGATTGGACCCATCACAATTGGGGGCAAGTCTGACCGTCAAAGATCAAGAGGGCAATGAATATCCAGGATCAATCAACCGATATGCACAGACAGAAGTTCAAAAACTCCCGCTGACAATGGATCAAATGATCTTCTCTGTTGATATTCCGGGTCATTTCACCGTCCACACACCTTTTAATGTAGGGTATAAAGATGATGACGGTAACCCGGCAGCCCAATGGAACTCAGGGGTAAGCACAAAAGCGCCTACCCCTGGAGATGTGAATAAAGACGATGTCATTGATGTATTGGACGCACTTGAAGTCGAAAAACATTGGGGAACAAATGAGCGCTCAGCCGACATTAACTTCGATGGGACGGTTAATGAGAAGGATATGTCATTCATTCAAAAGCACTATCTGAAACAGAATCCAACCGTTGAATCTGTTCATGAGCCGAAAGAAAGTGTTGAAGGAAGATCTTTGGAAGATATACTGATATCGCTTGGAATCCAATAAAAGTTCAGGCTGGGGAGAATTATTCTTCCCAGCCTATTTTCTTATTAAGCTGAGAATGAGTAGCAACATATAAAAGGAGCTAAAAAGAATCCGAAAAACTTTATATAATGAAGAGTATGTGGCAAAATAAAACGTAACAAAGGCTATGGGAGTGGATCACTATGAAAATTGCAATTGCATCCGATCACGGCGGGGTAAATATCCGCGAAGAAATCAAATCATTATTAGAAGAGCTGGGCCTCGAATATGAGGACTTCGGTTGTGAGTGTGGAACGTCCGTTGACTATCCGGACTATGCCGTACCTGTTGCAGAAAAAGTGGCGAGCGGAGAGTTCGATCGCGGCATTCTGATTTGTGGTACAGGCATTGGCATGAGCATTTCAGCTAATAAAGTCAAGGGAATTCGCTGTGCTCTTGTACATGATGTATTCAGTGCAAAAGCGACACGTGAGCACAATGACAGCAATATGTTAGCCATGGGTGAACGCGTCATTGGTCCAGGACTTGCACGTGAAATCGCCAAAACATGGCTCGGTGCGGAATTCGAAGGTGGCCGTCATGCCAATCGTATTGGGAAAATCACGGCATACGAAGACAAACAATAGGAAGTGGATTCGATGGAAATCACTCAATTAAAGGAAGAGTTACAAACGATCCTGGGAGATTTCAGCGAACAGGTTCACATGAAAAAAGGACAAGTGTTTGTTGTCGGCTGTTCCACATCAGAAGTGATGGGGGAGCGGATCGGGACATCAGGAACGATTGAAGTAGCAGAAATGATTTATGCTGAACTAAAAGGATGGGCCGATTCCATTGGCGTTTCACTGGCTTTTCAATGCTGTGAGCATCTAAACCGGGCGCTCGTTTTGGAGAGAGACGCTGCAGAAAGAAAAGGTCTGGAGGAGGTTACGGTCATTCCTGTGCGAAAAGCAGGTGGAGCGATGGCGACCCAAGCATATCACTCCTTTGAAGATCCTGTCATGGTAGAGCATATACAAGGCGACGCCGGCATCGACATCGGAGATACCTTTATCGGCATGCACCTGAAACACGTAGCCGTCCCCATCCGGGTATCACAGAAAAGCCTCGGCGAAGCCCACGTCACACTCGCCAAAACCAGACCCAAACTCATAGGCGGAATCAGAGCCGTATACGAATAATGCACATTGGAAGGTCCGTTTCTCTTAGTTGAGGGACGGACCTTTATTTTAGTGTTTCTGTCTATTTGAAACCTGTTTTGAATCCCGAACTATATAGAGGGTTAAGGAGATTATGATTATGATAAAAGGGTGGAAGTGGAGATTTTGAATCAAGGCAGTGATATCACTAACAATCATGAAAATTTTATAATCATTCGACAATTATAGTCACAATGCTACTCGTGGGGGCCAGTCAGGTAGTAGATCGAGAATATTGTGAATAACATTACACGAGGTCCGTCCCTCTAAACACGAACATTACGATTTGACTAGAGGTTTTTATTTCGCGTTTTGCTGAATCGTGTTAGAATGAGATTGAATGAATCAATGAGGCACCTAGAGCAGTTGGGCCTATGAATTAAAGGGGGATATGTATGAGTAAGATTGCCAAGCAAGATCCGGAAATTTATGCAGCGATTCAAGATGAATTAGAGCGTCAACGAACAAAAATCGAGTTAATTGCATCTGAAAACTTTGTCAGTGAAGCGGTTATGGAAGCACAAGGCTCCGTTCTGACAAATAAGTATGCAGAGGGGTACCCAGGTCGTCGCTATTATGGTGGCTGTGAGCATGTCGATGTAGCTGAGAATCTGGCTCGCGATCGTGCGAAGGAACTATTTGGAGCAGAACATGTAAACGTTCAGCCTCACTCAGGAGCACAAGCCAATATGGCAGTCTACTTCACAATCCTTGAACAAGGTGACACAGTTCTTGGAATGAACTTATCTCATGGTGGACATCTGACTCACGGAAGTGCCGTCAACTTCAGTGGAATTCAATATAATTTCGTAGAGTATGGTGTGGATGAAGAAAAGCACCTGATCAATTACGAAGATGTTAGAGAAAAAGCGTTAGAGCACAAGCCGAAGCTGATCGTAGCTGGAGCAAGTGCATACCCAAGAGCGATCGATTTCGCGAAATTCCGTGAAATCGCTGACGAAGTGGGAGCATACTTAATGGTGGATATGGCTCACATCGCCGGTCTTGTAGCGGCTGGCCTTCACCAGAACCCGGTTCCTTATGCAGACTTCGTGACAACAACGACTCACAAAACATTGCGCGGACCTCGTGGCGGAATGATCCTATGCAGAGAAGAATTTGCAAAGAAAATAGACAAGTCTATCTTCCCTGGCATTCAAGGTGGACCACTTATGCACGTGATCTCAGCTAAAGCTGTTGCATTCGGTGAAGCTCTGAAGGATTCGTTTAAAGAATACGCACAGAACATCATCGACAATGCCAACCGTTTAGGTGAAGGACTTGTTAAAGAAGGAATCAACCTTGTATCCGGTGGATCAGACAACCATCTACTACTGATCGACCTGCGTTCACTTGGACTGACTGGTAAAATCGCAGAGAAAGTCCTGGATGAAATCGGCATCACCGTCAACAAAAACACGATCCCATTCGATCCGGAAAGCCCATTCGTTACAAGCGGTGTCCGTATCGGAACAGCTGCTGTTACGTCAAGAGGATTCGGGCTTGAGGACATGGACGAAATTGCTTCCATCATGGCACTGACTCTTAAGAACCATGAAGACGAGGCAAAATTGGAAGAAGCACGCAAACGCGTCATCGACCTGACAAGCAAATTCGAATTATATCCAGAAAGATAATTGATGATGACCTCTTCATTAGGGACTGACCTCCCTGGTGGAGAGGTTTTTTAATAGAAAAGTAGATGATTCATCGGTTTTAAGTTCTAAATACCGGGTGTGAGGAGCAACTTAAATGGGAATCCGGTCGTTATTTACGATAATCCAGCCGTTTTCCGTTAAAATCCGGCCGATTTTGATAATAATCCAGCGGCTTTTTTAAAAAATCCGGCCGTTTCTGGCATTAATCCAGCCGATTTACATAATTAACCAAAAAATCAATCGATTCCACTACCTTACACGTCTTTTCCCTCGCCACTCATATCATTTCTAACGATTCCATTACACTTCCCATCTCTTGTTGCTCTTAAATTGTCTTTTATGTACAATAGTCTGAGGTGTAAATGAAGTGGACAAACTATTTTTACATAAATCGAACTTAAAGGAGAGAGTCGAGTGGGCAAAGTATATGTATTTGATCATCCGTTAATCCAACACAAATTAACGTTTATTCGTGATAAACAAACAGGTACGAAGGAATTTCGTGAGCTTGTTGATGAAGTGGCGACACTAATGGCGTTTGAAATCACACGCGATTTACCGTTAGAGGATATTGATGTAGAAACACCGGTAAGCAACGCAAAGGCCAAAACACTTGCAGGTAAAAAATTAGGGATCGTTCCTATTCTGCGAGCAGGATTAGGAATGGTTGACGGAATTCTTAAACTGATCCCGGCTGCAAAAGTAGGACACGTTGGTTTATATCGTGACCCTGAGACTCTTAAACCGATTGAATATTACGTAAAGCTTCCAAGTGATGTGGAAGAGCGTGACTTCATCCTGGTCGATCCGATGCTTGCAACAGGTGGATCTGCTGTTGAAGCCATCAACTCATTAAAGAAACGCGGCGCGGTAAGCATCAAGTTCATGTGCCTTGTTGCCTGTCCTGAAGGGGTGGACGCAATCAAGGAAGCGCATCCTGACGTTGATATCTTCATCGCTGCTCTTGATGAGAAGCTGAATGAAAAAGGATACATCGTTCCTGGTTTAGGGGACGCGGGAGATCGTTTATACGGTACAAAATAATTTGAAGTAAATAAGAAAGCCGGATTATCAACACGTGATAATCCGGCTTTCTTATTTATAAAACCGGCAAACCCCATTGTTATTTAATTGGAAGTATTTACATTAAATTCAAGGGTTACTCATAAAAAGAATTTTCTATATAATGGAGGGGCATGTGGAGATAGAACCTATGGATTTGTTAATATAATGAGCAATCGATGCGAAAAGTGTTAAGTTTGTTGGGCTTTTTCATTCGGGGGAATCCTTGAATATGCTTGATGGGCCTGACCAGTCGGCTCCGCTTTTCGGCATGTCCAGCTCCGGCGGGTAGTCCCTCGAGGTCACAACTGAAAAATCCCAAAAGGCAAAGAGCGCCTTTAGGGAACTCCCAGTTGTGCTTGTCGGGCCTGACCAACCCGCCTCCGCTTTTCGAGATGTCCAGCTGCGGGGGCTTGGGGCTCGAGGTCATAAGTCAAGCCGACCAAAAAGGCAAAGAACGCCTTTCCGGTCGACTCGCCTTATGCTTGTCGCCCCAGGGCAAGCCCCCTCCGCTTTTCGACGTGTCCAGCTCCAGCGGGAAGAGGCTCGAGGTCATAAGCCAAACTTACCAAAAAGGCAAAAAGCGCCTTTCCGGTAAGTTCGCCTTATGCTTGTCGCCTCTAACCAACCCGCCTCCGCTTTTCTGTAAATGTGTTGAAAATGTGAACAATTTGGGAACGCGTGGATAGGTTGTGAACTTTTTAACTTGAACGCATTGACATAGATAAAGCCCTATTGTATGCTTACAAAGGGTATAAAATGATAAGGTTTTCACAAGGGTTGAACCCGTATGAAAACGGTTTTTCATCATTTGTACAGTGTTAATGATTTTCCACTAAATCACATGTGTGGAGATGAAAAAAATGCGTCAAAATGATCGACGCCCGTATCAATCGATGGTCTTGTATTCTGCTATTCTTTCCCAGCTTGTTGGTTCTATTTTAATAGGGATCTTCGGCGGGAGATGGTTAGATGGAATATGGAACACCACACCACTTTTCTTAATTATTGGACTACTCCTTGGGCTCGCAACAGGAATCTACACCATGCTCCGTACAGTCCAACATTTCAATTCGGGAGATTAATGTAAATGCCAGAACTTCAGCAAGTGTTTAACAGGCATCGTAAGTACATATTTTTCCTCCTTTCCCTTTACGTCCTCGGTTGGGGTTTCACTTCCTATCAGTCTATTTTCCTTGGGCTTATTTTGGGGACAGGCATCAGTCTGTTTAGTCACTGGCTGATCATGAGGAGAACCGTGCGATTCGGTGATGCAGTAGAAGCTGGTCAAAAGGTTCGATCTTTAGGGACCTTCTCAAGGATGGCAGGTGCGGCCTTTGCAGTGATCATTGCAACGGAATACCCTGAGCACTTTCATCTCCTGAGCGTCATTATTGGATTAATGACAATTTATGTTGTCATTATGATAGATTATTTTATTCAGCAGCTTAAATCTCATAAATAGCGGGGAAGAGAGGTGAATTTCATTGCATCATGAAAATCCTACAGCCGAGTTTCTAGGGTTAACTTTTAACCTGGCGAACGTACTGATGATCACAGTGGCAAGTGCCGTTGTATTCCTCATCGCCGTTCTGTCAACTCGTAGACTGGCCATGAAACCGACCGGAGTGCAAAACTTTATGGAATGGGTCATGGACTTTGTCAAAAATATTGTGAAAAGTAATATGGATTGGAAAACAGGTGGTCGTTTCCATCTCCTTGGACTTACTTTACTCATGTACATTTTCGTATCAAACATGTTAGGGCTTCCGTTCTCGGTTGTCATTGACCACGAATTATGGTGGAAGTCACCAACAGCGGATCCAGTTATTACTATGACCCTGGCGGTTATGGTCGTTGTGTTAACACACTATTATGCAATCAAGATGAAGGGCTTCGGTGAATACGGTAAAGACTTCTTCAGACCTATGTCGTTCTTATTCCCGCTGAAGATTATTGAAGAGTTTGCCAACACACTAACGCTTGGTCTTCGTCTTTACGGTAACATTTACGCTGGGGAAATCCTGCTTACTTTACTGGTAGGAAGCTTGGCACACATGGGAGCAGCCGGATTACTGGGTGCCATTATCCCAACGATTGTATGGCAAGGTTTCTCAATCTTTGTCGGCGCAATCCAATCATTTATTTTTGTTATGTTAACGATGGTTTATATGGCTCACAAAGTCAGCCTGGACCATTAATATATACCCTGTTCAAAATTGAACAAAACTACTCAAAACATTTTTTCATACATTTAAAGGAGGAAATTCAGAATGGGTCTTTTAGCAGCAGCAATTGCAATCGGTTTAGCAGCACTAGGTGCAGGTATTGGTAACGGTCTTATTGTTTCACGTACGGTAGAAGGTATGGCTCGTCAACCGGAAGCTCGTGGAATGCTTCAAACTACAATGTTCATCGGGGTTGCGTTAGTAGAGGCGATTCCTATCATCGCAGTAGTTATCGCATTCATCGTAATGGGTCAATAATAGCAGTTTAAAGTTCAAGATGGCGAAGATCATTCGATAAGAACCTTCGCCATTCCTTTATGTTTGGTACTTAAGAACATTTGATTATGAATGGTACGGCATTTGCCGTTATTGTACAGCTTTCTTATGAAGGCATTGACTCTTGAAGGGAGTGAAACCGCGTGCTTACAAACGCATTTGTCCTTGGAGCTGGTGGCGGCTTTACAGGTGGAGATATCGTATTCCAGCTTGCTATGTTCCTTATCCTTCTTGCGTTATTGAAGAAGTTTGCTTGGGGTCCTTTGATGGGCATCATGCAAGAGCGTGAGAATCATATTGCAGGCGAAATAGAAGCGGCTGAACAAAGCCGTCTAGAAGCAAATAAGAGCTTGGAAGAACAGCGTCAACTTTTAAAAGAGGCTCGTCAAGAAGCGCAAGCGATGATCGAGAACTCTAAAAAGCAGGGCGATGAGCAACGTGAACAAATCATCATCGCGGCTCGTCAGGAATCTGAGCGCTTGAAAGAATCTGCGAAACGTGAAATCGAGACGCAGAAAGAACAAGCGATGGCAGCATTACGCGAGCAGGTTGCTTCACTATCTGTTCTGATTGCATCGAAAGTGATTGAAAAAGAACTTTCTGTTCAAGATCAACAGAAGCTGATCAACGATTATATTAAAGAGGCAGGAGAAGAGCGATGAGCTACTCTACAGTCGCAAAACGCTATGCGTTAGCTCTTTTCGATATTGCCAAAGAACAGAATCAATTAGAAGCGATTGAACAAGAGCTTCGTGCAGTGAAATCCGTTTTTATCCAAAATAAAGAATTAAGCATTCTTTTGGAAAATCCGAAGTTTTCGACGGATAAGAAGAAAGACATGTTGAAAGAAGCGTTCTCTTCTGTTTCTGTACCGGTATTGAATACACTGCTTCTTATGACTGATCGTCATCGTGAAGATCAGGTAGTGGGTGTTGTCGATGCATTCATCGAGCTTTCTAATGAAGCTAGAGGAATCGCAGAAGCAAAGGTGTATTCCGTACGTGCTTTAACAGAAGATGAGAAGACAGCAATCTCAGCTTCTTTTGCTAAGAGAATTGGTAAACAATCATTAAGAATTGAGAATGTGATAGACGAGAACATACTTGGCGGACTTAAGGTCCGTATCGGCAACCGTATTTATGACGGAACTCTTGCTGGCAAGTTGGATCGTCTTGAGCGTGAACTTGTTCGTTAACTTTCGTATAAATGAGGGGTGAAATTCATGAGCATCAAGGCGGAAGAAATCAGCGCGCTGATAAAAAAGCAAATTGAAAACTATCAGTCTGAGATGAAAGTAAGCGATGTAGGTACAGTTATCCAAATCGGTGACGGTATCGCTCGTGCTCATGGCCTCGACAATGTCATGGCTGGAGAGCTTGTTGAATTTTCTAACGGTGTCATGGGTATGGCGCAGAACTTAGAGGAAAACAACGTAGGTATTATCATTCTCGGACCATTTACAGACATTCGTGAAGGCGATGAGGTTCGTCGTACTGGACGTATCATGGAAGTTCCAGTAGGACAGGAATTAGTAGGTCGTGTTGTAAACTCACTTGGACAACCAGTTGATGGATTAGGTCCAATTGCGACAACGAAAACACGTCCAATTGAAGGCGGGGCACCTGGTGTAATGGATCGTAAATCCGTACACGAGCCACTTCAAACTGGTATCAAAGCGATCGACGCTCTAGTTCCAATCGGTCGTGGTCAACGTGAGTTAATCATCGGAGACCGTCAAACAGGTAAAACATCTGTTGCGATCGATTCAATCCTAAATCAAAAAGGTCAAGACATGATCTGTATCTATGTTGCGATCGGACAAAAAGAATCAACTGTACGTAATGCGGTTGAAACGCTTCGTAAGCACGGTGCCCTTGATTACACAATCGTTGTAACGGCATCAGCTGCTTCACCAGCTCCAATGCTATTCTTAGCACCATACGCTGGTATCACAATGGGTGAAGAATTCATGCATAGCGGCAAGCACGTTCTTGTTGTATATGATGATCTTTCTAAGCAAGCATCTGCTTACCGTGAGCTTTCACTATTATTACGTCGTCCTCCAGGCCGTGAAGCATTCCCTGGTGACGTATTCTACTTACACTCTCGTTTACTTGAGCGTGCTGCGAAATTAAGTGATGCAAAAGGTGGAGGTTCCATCACAGCATTACCTTTCGTTGAAACACAGGCAGGAGATATCTCCGCTTACATTCCAACAAACGTTATCTCCATCACTGACGGACAGATTTTCTTACAATCTGACCTATTCTTCTCCGGTGTTCGTCCGGCGATCAATGCAGGTCTTTCCGTATCACGTGTTGGTGGATCCGCACAAATCAAAGCGATGAAAAAGGTTTCAGGTACACTGCGTCTTGACTTAGCGGCATACCGTGAGCTTGAAGCATTTGCTCAGTTCGGGTCAGATCTTGATAAAGCGACACAAGCGAAACTGAACCGTGGAGCCCGTACTGTTGAAGTACTGAAGCAGGATCTTAACAAACCACTTAATGTTGAAAAACAAGTTATGATCTTCTATTCATTAACAAAAGGTCATTTAGATGATATTCCAGTAACAGATATTCGTCGTTTCGAAGGTGAATTCCTAAGCTGGTTAGATCACAACCATACAGAACTGTTAGACCATATCCGCACAACAAAAGGTCTTCCTGAAGACGATGCAATGGTTGCAGCGATCAACGAATTCAAGAAGACATTTGTAAAGTCTGAGTAATTTTATAAGATGTCGGTGTTCATTCTGATGACACCGGCTGATTATTCCATTATTTAGTTGGTTCTAGTGAATATGACTAACATTTTAAAAGGGTGGTGAGAACCAGTGGCATCGTTACGCGACATAAAAACTCGTATTACATCTACGAAGAAAACCAGTCAAATTACGAAAGCAATGGAAATGGTCTCTGCCTCTAAATTGAACCGTGCTGAATCGAATGCGAAAGCCTTCGTCCCATACATGGAGAAAATTCAGGAAGTCGTTGCTTCCATTTCCCTTGGTAGCACAGATGTAACGCATCCGATGCTAGTCTCCCGCCCCGTAAAAAAAACCGGCTACTTGGTCATTACATCTGACCGCGGTTTGGCGGGGGCTTATAACTCGAGCGTCATTCGTGCTGTAAGTAATGCGATTAAAGAGCGTCACAGCTCACAAGATGAATACGCCATTATTGCGTTAGGTCGTATTGGAAGAGACTTCTTCCAAAAACGAGGCGATAATGTAGTGGAAGGTATTGTAGGGCTACCAGATCAACCAAACTTTGCAGACATTAAAGACATTGCCAACAAGGCAGTCAGTATGTTCTCTGATGGTGCTTATGATGAACTTTACATGTACTACAACCACTATGTCAGTGCCATTCAACAAGATGTTACCGAGAAGAAGGTTCTTCCTTTAACGGAGCTTGATTCTTCTTCATCGAACTTAACTTCTTATGAGTTTGAGCCTAATGCTGAAGAAATTTTGGAAGTGTTGCTTCCTCAATATGCTGAAAGCCTGATTTACGGAGCGTTACTTGATGGTAAAGCCAGTGAGCACGCGGCCCGTATGACAGCAATGAGAAGCGCAACAGACAATGCGAAAGAAATCATTAACAGCCTTACACTTTCTTATAACCGTGCGCGTCAAGCAGCGATTACCCAAGAAATCACGGAAATCGTAGGCGGGGCAGCAGCACTCGAATAGAAATGACATTCCGGTTGAGTGCCGGATTACAACATAGTTTTGTCGTCAAAAGCTAGTTAGGAGGGAAAG
This sequence comes from Rossellomorea sp. GCM10028870, assembly GCF_042666755.1. Lineage (NCBI taxonomy): Bacteria > Bacillati > Bacillota > Bacilli > Caryophanales > Bacillaceae > Rossellomorea > Rossellomorea sp. GCM10028870. Next base: position 218,944 of record NZ_JBHTGN010000005.1, read on the forward strand.
AGATGAACAAAGGACACGTTCTTCAAGTAATGGGTCCAGTTGTCGATGTCAAGTTCGCTAACGGCCAACTTCCTGATATCTACAACTCATTAAAGGTCCAAATTGCAGATAGAGCTGAACTTACATTAGAGGTTGCCCTTCACCTAGGTGATGATTCTGTACGTACAATCGCGATGGCTTCCACAGATGGTTTACAACGTGGAGCTGACGTGCTTGATACAGGAGCACCAATCTCTGTACCAGTAGGGGATATCACATTAGGTCGTGTATTCAACGTTCTAGGTGAATCAATCGATTTAGACGAGCCTCTTGCAGCAGGTATCCGTCGTGATCCAATTCATAGACAAGCACCTACATTTGATCAGCTTTCTACAGAAGTTGAGATTCTGGAAACAGGTATTAAAGTAGTAGACTTACTTGCACCTTACATCAAGGGTGGTAAGATCGGTCTATTCGGTGGTGCCGGTGTTGGTAAAACCGTATTAATCCAGGAGCTTATCAACAACATCGCTCAAGAGCACGGCGGTATCTCTGTATTTGCCGGTGTTGGAGAGCGTACTCGTGAAGGAAATGACCTTTACCACGAGATGAGCGACTCTGGCGTTATCAAGAAAACAGCGATGGTATTCGGACAAATGAACGAGCCGCCAGGTGCGCGTATGCGTGTAGCACTGACAGGTCTTACAATGGCTGAATACTTCCGTGATGAGCAAGGTCAAGACGTACTTCTGTTCATCGATAACATCTTCCGTTTCACGCAAGCAGGTTCAGAGGTTTCTGCCCTACTAGGCCGTATGCCATCTGCCGTTGGTTACCAGCCGACACTTGCTACTGAAATGGGTCAATTGCAAGAGCGTATCACGTCAACGAACGTAGGTTCTGTAACATCGATCCAAGCGATCTATGTACCTGCCGATGACTACACGGATCCGGCTCCTGCTACAACTTTCGCTCACTTGGATGCAACAACGAACCTTGAGCGTAAACTTTCTGAGATGGGTATCTATCCTGCGGTAGATCCATTAGCATCGACTTCACGTGCTCTTTCTCCAGAAATCGTAGGAGAAGAACACTACAGCATCGCTCGTAATGTTCAACAAACATTACAGCGTTATAAAGAACTTCAAGATATCATCGCGATCCTTGGTATGGATGAGCTTTCTGATGATGATAAGCTGACGGTACACCGCGCTCGTCGTGTACAATTCTTCTTATCTCAAAACTTCCACGTTGCAGAACAGTTCACTGGACAAAAAGGTTCTTACGTTGAAGTGAAAGACACTGTTAAAGGTTTCAAAGATATCCTTGACGGTAAATACGATCACATTCCTGAAGATGCGTTCCGTCTAGTAGGTCCGATTGAGGATGTATTAGCAGCAGCTAAAGAAATGGGCGTAGAGGTATAATTAGGGACCAGGAGGGAAGAAAATGAAGACATTAAAAGTCAATATTGTCACTCCCGATGGCCCAGTGTACGATTCAGAAGTGGAAATGGTGAGCACGAAAGCTCAAAGCGGTGAGCTTGGAATCTTACCTGGACACATTCCGATGGTTGCTCCACTACAAATCGGTGCGGTTCGCCTGAAAAAAGGTGGCAACACTGAGCTTGTAGCTGTCAGTGGCGGATTCTTAGAAGTACGTCCTGAACAAGTGACAATTCTAGCACAGTCTGCTGAAACAGCAGAAGCTATCGATGTACAACGCGCTAAAGAAGCAAAAGGCCGCGCGGAAGACCGCATGCAGGCACAACGTGATGATGTAGACTTCCGTCGTGCTGAACTCGCTCTAAAGCGTGCCATGAACAGAATTAACGTTTCCGAACGTAACTTCTAATAAAACAGCAAAACCACCCTTTCCTTGAGGAAGGGTGGTTTTTTGTAGGGACGGACCTTTGAGATCTGCTGGAACTCAAGTCAGGAATTTCAACCAATTTTGCCGGACGGACCTATATATGTTACCTAGCTTTCAAGTACGTAAAAAGGAAAATTTTTATTAACATATTGGACATATTTTTATATAAATAACATATGTTGTGACAGCTTAGTGTGGTAAAATAGTCTATGTGCGTCGATATGATTATTAGGAGTGAGAAAAGTGGTAGAAAGCTTTGGCCAGCAGGCCCTGATCAGCATGCTCGTGCATCTATTCGTATTCGGGATCACATTTTGGTCTTTGCAATCCATCCAGTTAGACAAGCTCCTAAAGAAGAATCGAGTCGCTCAAGGGAGACTACTGTATATCCTACTAACGATCGCGATCGGCTCAGCCGTCAGCCAATTTTTACTGGATTACTATCTGTGGTCTCAACAATTGCCTGTTTTCTTTGAATGATTAGAGCTTTGACAAAAAATAGGTCTTCCTGCATGTTTTCATTAGAGCCTGTTTTGAGTAAGATTAATTTTGTGTTCGTGCCTCTTTGTGAAAAAGTTTCAAAGTGAAACCCTTTTCATTAACAGCATGAAAGACTCAATAATTGTAAAAAGATGACGACAATTTTCAAGTATGTTCTTCTCCTATTCGGACAGACTTTTAGGTAAGGGGAGGAATGGAAAATGGGTCGGTATTTTTACATTATTTTAATCTTTTTTGTTGGATTAGGTTTTCTTCCTGTTATTAATGGGAACAACACTATCGAAGCCAATCAATTATTAGACATTGAAAAGCTTGATCAAGCCATTGTTCATTCTCAAGGTCAGATAACTGAATGGTCTCTATATGCAAGAGAAAACAAAAAAAGCTTCACGAATAAAGGATTTGCCAAATATAGTACTACTATGCAAGAAAGATTTTCTGATTTTGAGTGGGTGACGAAAAAGTCAGCTGAAGAGGTAATGGTTGTGGGACAACGTCAGACGTCTCACGGGGAAGAAACCATTAAGTTCCAGCACACCCTCACAAACAAGCAATCTGTTTCGTATGTTATGTATGAGATGCGCGGTGCTCAGAAAGCGTTGGGAGAAAAGACGAGGCATTACATCAAGACTGAATTTATCCCAAATATGGAAATCATTTTTACTAATAAACCCATGATTTTCTCTTGTATAAAAGGCGAATTCAATGATAAGCTTGAGAAAGTTTTGTCGAATCAGGCTGTCGAATTAATGTCGAAATTAGACGCAAAAGAACTGGAATCACTTAGAGAAGAAGACTTTTATTCCATTTCAGCTTACTCGGAACAAATGTCACGGAAAATACCAACAAAAAATGATGATATGAATATACAACTAGGTCTACGGAAAAGCGGAATGGGCGCTAAGACAACCTTTGTGATTGGCACACCCATCCTAACGATTGAATATTAATATAGAGAAATTGGACGCGGAGGGGAATACTCTTGGAAAAAATTATCGTCCGCGGCGGTCAGCGTTTAAGCGGTACAGTGCAAGTTGAAGGAGCAAAGAATGCCGTTTTACCAGTCATCGCTGCTACATTATTAGCAAGTGAAGGAAAAAGTGTAATTAAAAATGTACCACCACTCTCCGATGTATATACGATTAATGAAGTATTACGTCATTTAAATACAGATGTAGAGTTTAACAATGGTGAAGTCATCGTGAATGCATCAAGAGAGTTGTTTGTAGAAGCACCGTTTGAATATGTTCGAAAAATGCGTGCATCCGTCCTTGTAATGGGATCACTACTCGGACGTACAGGTAAAGCACGTGTTGCGCTTCCTGGTGGATGTGCCATTGGATCAAGACCGATTGACCAACACTTAAAAGGCTTCGAAGCAATGGGAGCAAAAGTGAAGGTAGGAAATGGTTTTATCGAAGCTGAAGTAAACGGAAGATTGAAGGGTGCCAAGGTTTATCTGGACTTCCCAAGCGTGGGGGCAACAGAAAACATCATGATGGCTGCTGCTCTTGCAGAAGGAACAACAATCCTGGAAAACGTCGCAAAAGAGCCTGAAATCGTCGACTTGGCTAACTTCCTGAACAAAATGGGAGGAAACGTAGTAGGTGCAGGTACTGGAACGATCCGTATTGAAGGTGTAGACCGTTTATACGGTGTCGAACACAGCATCATTCCAGACCGTATCGAAGCAGGAACTTTCATGGTGGCTGCAGCCATCACTCAAGGTGATGTCCTTGTAAAAGGCGCTATTCCAGAACACTTATCTTCTTTAGTTGCGAAGATGGAAGAAATGGGCGTAACGATCATCGATGAAGAGGAAGGACTTCGTGTCATCGGGCCGGAGAAACTGAAATCTGTCGATATCAAAACAATGCCTCATCCTGGTTTCCCAACAGATATGCAATCTCAAATGATGGCATTACTATTAGCAGCTGACGGCACTAGCGTCATCACTGAGACAGTTTTCGAAAACCGTTTCATGCATGCTGAAGAATTCCGTCGTATGGGAGCAGACATTAAGATTGAAGGCCGTTCTGTGATCATGAACGGACCAACACCTCTTCAAGGGGCAGAAGTGGCTGCAACCGACTTACGTGCAGCAGCAGCACTTTCAATCGCTGGTCTGGTAGCAGATGGTTACACTCGAGTAACAGAACTGAAGCATTTAGATCGTGGATATGTAAACTTCCATCAGAAGCTTGCAGGCCTGGGTGCCGATATCGAGCGTGTGAAAGAAGTGGAAGAAACACCTGTTTCTAATCAAGACATGATTAAAGATGCGTAAGTAATAGGGAGGCGAGCTTTTCTTTTATAGAAGAGCTTGCTTTTTTTGTTTGGGCTGAGAGTCGGAGCTGAAACTCGAGTTGTGTTTTGGTAAAATAAGTAAATTAGCTGAATTATGGTTGATTTCGGCTGGATTCTTGTCAGGAACGGCTGGATTCTTCGTAAAAGTGGCCGGATTCTTGCTGAAAACGGCTGGACTTGCGACGGGCAATTTTGAAATATCGTCAAAATAGGTAGAAAAAGAGTATGCTGATGTTGAAAATGAGATGAAAAAGTCATTTATTTTCAATAATGCAGTATTTATTTTCAAAATTTCACTTTTATTTTCAATTCTGGCACATTTATTTTCAAATTTGAGATTTTATTTTTAAAAATGCATTTGCTCCACAACACACTTCATTACTTATTCCAAGTTCATCAATTCCGAACATCTTCCTTCATCAAAATCACTCTTAAAAGATTCATAATTGCTTGTCCACTACCATACATATGAAAGAGAGTGGAGAAGTGTGCTAAGACATTCTCCTATTTAATCTTTCATTGGAGGCCGCGAACATGAAGCATTTGAAACCAGTAATGATCATCTTCTCAATCTTTATCAGTATCATCTTTATTGTCCCTACTCTTCTCGTGCTCCCATTTTCATCAGAAAAGGAAACGGCAAACTTAGACGAAAAGCTGAAAAATCCGCCATCCGTTGAAGAGCTGGGGAACTCAGTCGAGGTAGCTGTCTACCGTTCCAACCAGGACCTAATCGAGAAACTTCCTTTGGAGCAGTATGTAGTAGGGGTAGTGGCTGGTGAAATGCCTGCAGATTTTGAAAAGGAAGCCTTAAAAGCACAAGCCCTTGCAGCACGAACGTATATTGTGAATCAGCTTCTACTTGAGGACTCCTCTGTTCCGAAGGGTGCCGATGTGACGGATACGGTCTCTCATCAGGTGTATAAGAACCAGAAGGAGCTTGCAGGTCTTTGGGGAGCTGACTATGATTGGAAGGTCAAAAAAATTTCCGAAGCGGTCCTTGAAACGATGGGACAGGTGCTGACCTATGATGGTAAGCCGATTACGGCAGCCTTCTTCTCAACGAGCAATGGTTACACAGAAAACTCTGAGGCTTATTGGCCGAATGAATATCCATATTTACGAAGTGTAGAAAGCCCTTGGGACTCGGCGTCACCAAGGTTCGAGGATCAAAAGATTATACCGATTAAAGAATTTGAGCAGAAATTGGGCGTAACACTGCCAAAGGATGGATCGGTCGGAACGATCACGTCAAGAACGGAAGGCAAAAGGGTAGCGAGTGTTGAAATTAACGGCAAAGGATTTTCCGGCCGGGAAATTCGAGAGAAATTAGAACTCAGATCTTCAGACTTTACCTGGTATCTGAAAGATGATCATATTGTCATTGCCACAAAAGGATTCGGACACGGGGTCGGAATGAGCCAATACGGAGCAAACGGGATGGCGAAGGAAGGCAAGAATTATCAAGACATCGTCAGTCATTACTATAAAGATGTCAAAATAACGGAATCAGATAAACTCCTGCAGAAAGTAACCGCACAAAGATAAAAAAAAGGATTGAGTCTTCAGGTCAAGTAGACCAGTAGAGACTCAATCCTTTTTTAAATATGCTTCGAACTTTTTCATCTTCTTCGTCAATGGATGATCAGCCTTTTTAAAATAAGTCCGGTTCACAATCCAAAAAAGGACAGTGACTCCGATCAAATCCTTGGCAGCGTCAATCAGTGTTGCAGACCGATACGGAACAAAGGACTGATGTATCTCATCCACGAATCCATAAAAGATGCTAATCAACGCAACGGTGAAATTCAATGTGAACCGAAGCTTTCCATGTGCCAACAGAGCGATAACAAATAACCCATACAAAATACCGAATTCGATTAAATGGAGAGATTCCTTAATAAAACGATCCAACTGATTATCAGGAAATCGAATGACGGCATCATCAGGATTACTCGACAAAATCCATATTAGAATCATATAGAGAAAAGGCGCAGCTGTCAGCACATATTTCAGTAACTTCTTCATATGCAGCTCGTCCTTTCTGTTTTTTATATTGTATCATGCAGGATAGTAATTTCGTTAACAAACAAGAATTGCAGGACCTGCACTATTCTTGTTTGTTTTAAATAGTTATGCAAAACAGTAAGTTGATTCTCCCTGCAGGCGCCCGACTCAGCGGGAATAGCGGGAAAGTACGAAAAGCGTAGGCGGCTCGCTCAGTCCCGACAAGCATAAGATGAATGGGCCATTAGAAGGCGTTCTTTGCCTTCTTGGACCATTTAGCTAATGACCTCGAGGGGCTAGACGCCGGAGCTAGACAGGTGAGACCCTGCAGGCGAACCTGAGGAGGAGGCTCACTGCCCGCCCCGCGGAAAGCGAGCGTCCTGTAGCGGATATCAACTACTACAGTCTCTGTTAAAATACGAGAAACGCATAATAAAAGAAAAATTTCATCTTATTTTTAAAATCATACATATTTTCCAACCCTTTGTCGAAAGATAAGAATTTTAAAAATTTTTTTCCGAATGTGTATATATTTTCTGAATTCTGTTCAGAATGATTGCTGAGGTGATGAAAATGAGAGAGGAAGAAAAGAAACAACCTTCTCAAAACTTTTTGAAAAGACGTTGGGCATACCCAGCAATCTATTTAGCAAGTGCAGCAATCATTATCACGGGGATTCTGTGGTACCAAGCAGGAAATGATGTAAACGAGAAAGCCAAGGATTACAGCTATGATGGAGTTCCTACTGACAATGAGTTTAACCAACCTGCAGAAGAAGTCAACCGTTCATTGGAAAACTTTGTAATGCCTGTTGCAAGTCCGGAAGATACAGTGATCGAAAAACAATTCTACGATACTGAAGCTTCAGCGGAAGAACAGGAAGCAGCCTTAGTTGTTTATGGTAACATGTACTATCCGAACCAAGGAGTCGACATCTCTAAAGATGGAAAAGAATTCGATGTTCTGGCTGCCATGAGCGGTACAGTCACAAAGGTTCAAGAAGATTCCCTACTCGGAAACACGATTGAAATCGAGCACAGCAAAGGAATCGTTACTCGTTATCAATCAGTCAAAGACTTTGAAGTCGCGGTTGGAGATGTAGTAGATCAAGGACAAGCTATCGCTAAAGCAGGTAAGAGCTTATTCAATGAAGAAGCTGGTGTTCACGTACACTTTGAAATTCGTAAAGCAAATGTAGCAGTGAATCCGCTTGAATACTTCAATAAGTCTCTTGCAACTCTTCAAGAAGCACAATTAGAAGACAAGAAGGTTTCAGGTGAACAGCCGGATGCTGAAGCATCGGAAGAAAATGCCGTAGAAGATCAAGCTAGCGAAGATAAAGCTGCTGAAGATAAAGCAACAGAAGAAAACGGTGCTGACGATGCAGCAGAAGAAAAGCCGGAAGCTGAGCAAAAGCCGAAACAAGAAAATGCTGATCAAAAAGACGACGCAGCCGATAATGGCTCTGACGTAAAAGACGAAGAATAATCATATAGATGAAGAAAGACTGACTGGTGATTTCCGGTCAGTTTTTTTGTTTTCAGATCTATTCCAATTATCTCTTTATCCATATAAAAAATTTCCTCGGAAATTCGACAAAGGAAATACTTTACTGGAAAAATATTTCCATGCTACTTCAATCTACTAATGCAATCACAGTTCCCTATATCTTTATTTTAGTAAAATGATTTTATTTAAATAAAAAAATTAAATGGACAATTGTCGTTTTTTCTTTATTGACCTGCCTTTTTCCAAAAAAGATAATGAGGGCATGAATAAAATTTCAGAAAATTTAATCTTTATTAATGGGAGGTTGTATGATCAAGGAACGTTTAGAGAGCGCTTACAAAAACAGGAGGTGAAACGTTGCTTTACTTCATCGCTATTTTACTCATAACAGGGGGAAGTATTTTTCTTGCACTGAGAAAGAAACGGGCTTTCTTCTTAACCATTCCATTCTTGTCTTTATTCATTTACTTTATTGTTCAGATTGCCATGGTCCCGGTTCCGTTTTTTGAGACCGTGAAATTTATTTTCAGTTTAAAATAATGAGCTTGAAAAGGGGTTACATAAATGAAGAAGATTGATAGAGCAAAAGCGGATCAGTATTTTAAAGAAAAGAACCGTTATATGGCGCTGTATTTAGTGATTTGGCTCGTATCTTCCTTTGGAGTCGTCCTGTTTGCCGAAAGCCTGTCAACGGTCACCCTCAATGGTTTTCCTTTTCACTACTTTATGGGTGCTCAAGGGTCGATTGTCATTTTCATCATATTACTCTACGTAAATGCGAAGGTAAGCGATGGAATCGATAAGAAGTATGGAATTGATGAAAGTAAAAATGAGCAGATCAGCTACGGAAAGACATTGGACCATTAAACGGCTTCAACCAAATATATAGAATAGAGCAGGGGGAAACGATAAATGGATACTCAGTTTTTAGTATCAACGTCGATTATTCTGTTGACGTTTGCGTTATATATCGGAATTGCTGTTTATAACAAAGCGAAAGCGACATCGGACTTCTATGTAGCCGGTCGGGGAGTGCCGCCGATCTTTAATGGGATGGCCATCGGAGCAGACTGGATGAGTGCAGCATCATTCATTGGACTGGCTGGTACCGTCATGATCCTCGGCTATGATGGACTTGCCTACATAATGGGCTGGACGGGAGGATATTTACTGTTAACCTTCTTACTTGCCCCACAGCTTAGGAAATATGGTCGCTATACGGTACCGGAATTTATCGGGGACCGGTATAACAGCCACACGGCCCGCGTCATTGCCGCCATCTGCACAATCATTATCAGTTTTACGTATTCCATTGGTCAGCTGTCAGGTTCCGGGGTCGTAATCGGTCGTTTGTTCGAAATCGATGCCAAAGTCGGTACGATGATCGGAGTGGTGCTCATCGCCTTCTACGCAGCTTTTGGTGGGATGAAGGGGATCACGTGGACGCAGGTTGCTCAGTATGTTGTTCTTATTATCGCTTATTTAATTCCTGTTATTTTCATGTCGTTACAAATTACCGGAAACCCTGCACCCTGGATTTCCTATGGGGAACTGGTAGGGAAAATCGGGGAGCTCGATCGTGAGCTTGGGGTCTCGGAATACTTCGCTCCTTTTACTAACGGTACGAAGTGGCAGTTCATGGCTCTGATGTTTACGTTGATGGCAGGGACCGCGGGACTTCCACACGTAATCGTTCGATTCTATACGGTTTCTACGATGAAGGCGGCTCGCTGGTCAGGAGCATGGGCACTCCTTTTCATCGGACTTCTCTATTTATCAGCACCTGCATATGCAGCATTCTCACGCTTCATTCTAATGACAAAGGTTGCGGGCAGTCAAATCAGTGACTTGCCTTCCTGGACGAAATCCTGGGTGGATACGGGGAAATTACAGGTCGCAGACGCAAATGGAGATGGAATCCTACAGTGGAAGGAAATCATCATCTCGAATGATATCGTGGTCATGGCCACACCGGAAATTGCGAATTTAGGCGTATTCGTCATCGGTCTCGTAGCGGCTGGTGCCATGGCAGCGGCGTTATCGACGGCAGGCGGATTGATGATCGCGATATCCTCTTCCTTTGCTCATGATATCTACTATCGTGTATTCAAGCCAAACGCGACAGAGAAAAATCGTCTGGCAGTTGCCCGTTGGTCGATCGTCATTGCAACGGTGCTCGCCGGGATTGTGGCTCTCAATCCCCCAGGGGTTATCACCCAGATCGTCGCCTGGGCCTTCGCACTGGCGTCCGGAACGTTTTTCCCGGCACTTTTACTCGGGGTATGGTGGAAACGCTCCAATGCCCAAGGGGTTATTGCAGGGATGCTTGTGGGGTTAGGGGTAACCCTTACGTATATCTTCCTGGCAAGATCAGGAGTTACCCTATTCGGCATCATTGATACGGGGGCAGGAGTGTTTGGCGCAACGGCCGCAACGATTGCCAATATCGTCGTGTCACTGATGACGAAAGCACCGTCTCAAAAGATTCAAGAAGAGGTAATGGATCTCCGTTACCCGGAACAAATGACCTTTAAAGACGGAGAAGTTTGGGTGAACGACGATGTCGACTTCAAAGCCTGACGGATCATTTCAAGAAGCTGTACTCCTTCATCCCTTCTTCAAGGGGATGGAGCGGGGTACGGCTCTTTCCCTTTTCTCCGAGTGTAAGTGGCTTGAGGTGGGAAAGCACTCTACTATTCTGAAAAGCTTTGAACACCGATTAGGACTCTACCTTGTGATTAATGGAGAGGTAGCGGTGGTTGTCCCTAAGGAAAAAGAAGAGATTCTTGAGATGATTTCTAAGGACGGAATAGTCGGCTTATCAAGTCTGTACTCTGTTCTGAATACAACGGTAGAGGAGAGTGTTTATTCTTCGGTTGAGGTCAAGGCGAAAGAGGACTGTCAGCTCTGCCTCGTTCCATATACTAGTTTAAAAAACTATTGGAATGAACCTTATTTGAAGAATTTTTTATTAGAAGAAACATCAAAACGACTTCAGGATGTTTATTATTCCTTGTCTCAGCAAGTGGGAGTGGCGCACGGGCTTGAAGAGCGGACAACGATTCTGAAACGTGTGAGTGATGTCATGACAAATTCAGTTGTAACTGTCAGGAGTGATGATTCCCTGGGGGATGCAGCTCGAGCCATGGGAGAAAACCGGGTCAGCTCTGTCATCATACTGGAAAACAATCGCATTGCAGGAATACTGACAGAAAGAGACCTCGTCTCCAGATGCCTTGCAAGGTCCGTCCCTCTCACCAAACCGGTAAACGGGACCATGACCCCCAATCCAATCGTCATCACCCGTGACGCCTATCTGTACGAAGCCCTCGCCACCATGATCGATCACTCCATCAAACACCTGCCCGTTGTCGGGGATAAGGAGAGGGACGGACCTATCGGCATCATCACCCTCCACGATGTAATGAAGGCGAACCATATAGGTGCCCTGACGAGTGCAAGGAAACTGGAGAACAAGGATTTTCCACTGGAGAAGGTTAAACCGATGGCAGAGTCCATGTTATCGAGTCTTTGGAATGCGCATGCTCCGGTATTCCACATTCTCGATTTCATGTCAGGGCTATTCGATCGTATTTATCAGCGGATCCTAAAGCAGGTTGAGGAAGAATTGCTTCAGGAAGGACGGGATAGACCTTGCTCATATGCATTTTATGTCATGGGTTCAGCAGGTAGGAAAGAGCAGTTTATGTTGACCGACCAAGATCATTTCCTCGTTTATGAAAAACATAGTAAAGAAGCGGTGGACTATTTCTGGGATTTTGCTGAAAAAGTCGTCGTTGAATTGGAAAAGGCAGGACTGCGTCTTTGTGAAGGAAGAATGATGGCGAATCAGAAAGCGTGGTCAGGGAGTGTGGGTTCCTGGCAGGAAAGGTTGAGAGAATGGTCTGTCCATTCGTCAGAGGATACCTTATTGAAGGTACAAAACTTCTTTTCATATCGATTTTTAGATGGGGATGAAACGCTTCAGTCGACATTTGAAGACGCTATAAAAGATCAGCTCCGCAGTTCGAAAATATTATTGGTACGACTGGCCCAAGTCGAAAAATCCAAGCCAGTGCCTGCTCTTCACTCATCCATTCGCTCAATATTAGGCATGGATCGAAAAACGGTATCTATTAAGAAAAATATTCTGTTCCCTTTTCATCATGCTCTGCAGATATTGAATGCTGCTCATGGTAATACCTCCGGATCGACTAGGGAGAAAATCGATTTTTTAACAAAGAAGCGATCTATTTCTGAGGATTTTGCAGAAGAATTATCAGAAGCTTTCCAGGAAGTAATAAAGCTCAATATAGAGTTAAAGAGGAAAAATAAGGGAGATACGGTACACCTCTCCACACTCTCCACCCGTAAAAAAGAAAACCTGTACAAAAGTGTGAAAACGATACGGGAATTTCAACAAATGATGCTATCTCATTACTCCTTAACGTAGAAGGGAAGTGAAGGTTTTCATTTTTTCAAAGAAAAAGATCGAGTGTCCGCTCCACTATGATTCCATCCCGCTCAACAGTGAAATAGCAGATCTTACGTTTGTTGTCTTTGATACGGAAACGACAGGATTCCGCGTCGGAGCGGAGGACCGGATGCTGGAAATCGGAGCGGTTAAAGTAAAAGGGTATGAGGTAAAGGAAAACATCACATTTCAGACATTTTCCAATCCTCATCGACCCATTTCTCAGGAAATAATCCAGCTTACGGGAATTCAGTCTAAAGATGTCGAACAAGCGCCGGAAGCATCGGATGCCATCCGTGACTTCTTCACCTTTATAGGAGGAAAAAGTGTGAATAGTCTGGTTGGACACTACGTAAGCTTTGATGAACTCGTGCTGAAGAGTGAACTGAAGCGAGCCGGACTTCATCTTCAGATGGCACCGAGCCTGGACACACTTAATCTAATCGGATATCTTTCGCCCTCTTACGATATGAGAGATCTTGAGCGATATGCCCAGATGTTCGGGACTCGGTTGTACCCAAGACATCGGGCGTTAAACGATGCCCTTATGACGGCTTACTTATTTGTGGAATTATTGGAGCTGTTAAAAGATCGAAGGGTGGAAACCTGGGGGGAGTTGGTCCGGGTCAGCCGGGGTAATGGGTGAAGGATGGCACATTTACGAGGTCGGTTTTCCTCCGAAAACCATATGAAGGTCCGTCCCTAAGAGTGATTTTTCAGAAAATTAACCTCAAACCTTGTCCTTATTGTGTTTTTTGTGCATATATGTGGGCACAAGCTAATAAAATGATACAAACCTATCAAAATAGAGAGTGTTTGAGGTGAGGAATCGTCATTATACCATTGATCATCAGCTGAATATTTGATTATACGTTGTAACATCAGGAAGCTGCCGTCATAAATAAGGCTTTCTGCCGTTTGCCTATGTGCAAGGGGTCTATACTATTTCATTGATGCGAAAGCGAGTCTCATTTCACACTTCTCACATCCAATTTAGGGAGGTCGAGTGGTGTGCACGATTACATCAAAGAGAGAACAATCAAGATTGGTAAGTATATCGTGGAGACGAAAAAAACTGTTCGTGTAATTGCGAAGGAGTTTGGCGTGTCCAAAAGTACTGTCCATAAAGATCTAACAGAACGACTGCCAGAAATTAATCCAGAACTCGCAAATGAAGTCAAAACAATACTTGATTATCATAAATCTATCCGGCATCTACGAGGTGGAGAAGCGACGAAGCAAAAATACAAAAAAGAAGAGCTCCACAGCTAACCAAAATACGCCAAGCCCCAGAAAAATGGGTCACGCTTGGTGTGTTTTTGTTTTTTGAGGGAGGGAATGGCACGGTTATTTCTAGCGACTTTGTCTGATGAATTTTCGAGTTTTTTTAACAGTTGAATTTCTATTGTATTATGCCTGTTAGAAATCCGTGAAAATTAACAGACAAATTTATGGATTATTTTAACTGTTAAACAAAGAACTGATTGTACCAGATACAAAACCCCTGGAATGTACCAGGCACAAAACTCCTCAATTGTACCAGGTACAACCACCCCAATCCCACCCCAACTTCACCAAACCTTAACATCCCTGTAACATTTCCCCTCCTAAATCCCTATACTTTTCCAAATAAATAACAATATCAATACATTTTTTTGACATACAATACCTACATTCGACATATTTATGGTAAAATAATTAATTAGGTGAAAGTTTTGCCTTAACGTTTTTACGTAATGACATAAAGATGAAACTATAGATGAAAATGATGATGAATTTGTAGAAGAAGAAGGGAGAAACACAAGATGTTCGCGAAAGATATTGGGATTGATCTTGGTACAGCTAATGTTTTAATTCATGTTAAAGGAAAAGGGATTGTTTTGAATGAGCCATCGGTTGTGGCTTTGGACAAGAATACAGGTAAAGTATTAGCAGTAGGAGAGGAAGCGCGTCGTATGGTTGGGCGTACTCCTGGAAACATTGTGGCGACTCGTCCGTTAAAAGACGGGGTTATTGCTGACTTTGATGTAACAGAAGCGATGCTGAAGCATTTTATCAATAAATTGAATGTAAAAGGGTTTCTTTCTAAGCCAAGAATCTTGATTTGCTGCCCAACGAACATCACGAGCGTCGAGCAAAAGGCAATCAGGGAAGCGGCTGAAAAGAGCGGTGGAAAGAAGATTTACTTAGAAGAAGAACCGAAAGTGGCAGCCATTGGAGCAGGGATGGATATCTTCAATCCTACCGGAAACATGGTCGTTGACATCGGTGGAGGAACAACGGACGTAGCGGTTCTTTCCATGGGGGACATCGTGACGAGTCAGTCCATTAAAATGGCCGGAGATAAGTTTGATCACGAAATCCTGAACTATATTAAAAAAGAGTACAAGCTTCTCATCGGGGAACGTACTGCTGAAGATATCAAGGTGAATATTGGTACGGTATTCTCAGAAACATTTGATGAAGAGCGTAAGGAAATGAGTATTCGCGGTCGTGACATGGTATCAGGTCTTCCACGCACCATTACCGTGACTTCCACGGAAATTGAAGGGGCTCTTCGAGAATCAGTGGCAGTCATTGTACAGGCTGCTAAAAATGTTCTTGAGAAGACTCCGCCAGAATTATCAGCGGACATTATTGACCGAGGAGTCATTTTAACAGGCGGGGGCGCACTTCTTCACGGAATGGATACCCTTCTTGCAGAAGAACTGAAAGTACCAGTACTGATAGCTGAAAACCCTATGGATTGTGTAGCGGTTGGAACCGGATTAATGCTTGAAAATATCGATAAAATTTCAAGAAGACGAATTGGATAACTTTCTCTTATAAAAATATGTCACCATTCATCCGATATAAAAACGGTAAACAGTTATGAGGTGAAAAACATGTTTCGCGGATTTTATACAGTAGCATCAGGAATGCTTTCTCAACAACGCAAGACTGAAATGTTAACGAACAATATGTCGAATGCGAATACCCCTGGCTACAAAGCGGATCAGGCATCGATGCGGGCATTTCCCAAAATGCTCCTCGAACGCATGGATTCTACATCCATCCCGACAGAGAAAGCACTCTCCCTTCCTTTTAATCATAAGGTCGGAGCTCTCAATACGGGTGTGTATATGCAAGAGGCGATTCCTTCTTTTCTTCAGGGAGACCTTCAGGAAACAGGAAGAAACCTGGACATTGCACTACTGGACGTGTCCGTGTCCATGCCGACAAATGAGGAAACAGGATCGGTTGGATCCGTTTTTCTCACGGTGGAAGGTGCGGATGGGAATCCTCGCTATACACGAAACGGCAATCTGACTTTGAATGGGAACGGTTTTTTAACGACGAACAGTGGTTTTTATATTCTGGATGATAATGGTGAGCGTATTCGATTGGACAGTGAACGGTTCACTATTGGGGAAAAAGGGCAGATTGTAGCCGGTGAAAACATCGTGGCTTCTTTAGGCGTCGGCTATTCAGACAATCCCAATCGACTTGTGAAACAGGGAGATGGATTATTTACGACAGAAGGCAATGTGCCTCTTCCAAATGCTTATGAAGAAAACGATGTATCTTTTACCACCAAGCAGGGTTTCCTTGAGCGCTCTAATGTGGATGCTTCCCGCACGATGACGGATATGTTATCAGCGTACAGAGCCTTTGAAGCAAATCAAAAAGTCCTTCAAGCGTATGATCGGAGTATGGAAAAAGCAGCCAATGAAATCGGACGTGTCAACTGATAGTTAAAGATTGTAAATGAATTTCGCCACTGAATACCTTATAATAGGGGGGAAACATGTCATGAATCGAATGATGATTACAGCAACCAACACATTAGGTCAATTGCAGAAACAAATGGACATGATTGGTCATAATCTGTCGAACGCAGATACAAATGGATACAAGCGACGTGAAGCGACATTCTCTGAGCTTCTTGTGCAGCAGGTTAAGAATCAGCGTGTAGATAAGTTTGAAACGGGCAGGCTTACCCCTCTAGGAGTAAGGGAAGGCAGTGGTGCAATGCTTTCACAATCTCAACTGATCTTAAACCAGGGATCGTTGAAATCAACGGGTCGCCAACTGGATTTTGCTTTAACAAGTGAGGGACAGTTTTTTAAAGTCCTAGCTCAAGGTGACAACGGTGGTGCAGTGCGCTTTACGAGAGACGGGGCATTCTTTGTCAGTTCAACCGGGAATGGCGAAGCGATGCTTGTAAACGGGAGCGGCTTGCCAATCCTGGATGAGAATGATGACTTTATTACATTTTCTGAAGAGGCGTCTTCTTTTCAGTTAGGGGATAACGGCATCCTGACGGTTACGGATTCTGGCGGCGGTCAACAGCAATTCAATATGGGAATTGTCACGGTTGAAAAGCCTCAATTCCTTCAGCAGTTTGGAGGTAATCTGTTAGGTTTCGCAGAGAACCTGGCCGGGCTTGGTGTTACGGAGGATGAAGTGGTAACGAACGTCGTTGGAGGAGCACGAACTGATATTTCAATGATCCAGAATTCATTAGAGGCATCGAACGTTGATATCAGTAAAGAAATGACGGACATGCTGAATGTCCAACGATCATATCAATTTCAGGCCCGCTCGATCTCCCTTGCAGATCAAATGATGGGTCTTGTAAATGGGATACGCTAAAAGGAGTTAAATGCTATGAGTGAAAAAGAGCTACTACAAGAAGAGAAAACGACAAGAGAATCAGTAAAAACAGAAAAAAAAGCGAAGCAAAAGGACGAAACCAAACCGACGCGCTGGGTGCGTGTACGCATGCTACCGATTTGGCTGAGAATCCTTCTGTTTATCCTTCTTCTTGCAGGAAGTCTCGTACTGGGTGCCGTCATTGGCTTCGCAGGCATCGGAGACGGCAAAGCAGCCGACGTATTCAAAGCAGAAACCTGGCAGCACATCATCGACATCGTCAAAAAAAATTAACTCATTGAGAACCTTTTGAGGGACGGACCTCGAAATATTTAGCTTATGGCAAAGATTCCTGAAATCTCGGGGTTTCATTGTGATGAAGCTTGGTATTCGAGGTCCGTCCCTTTCAAAAAGCAGAAAACCTGCCAATAGATCATCGCCAGTGTCATCGAAAATAACGAAAATATTCGAAGGATTGCACTCTTTGTATATAGAGGCGATCCTTTTTCTACGGGGTTTAGATTTAGTGGATCTGGGGACGGACCTTGAATTTGCAATTCTCCATGAAAGAACCCCGACTCCATAGCTTTTAAAGCAGATGTGCAGTTTTGGGAGGTCCGTCCCTCTCCAAGTTGCCTTTATACAATCAATTTAGATACAATAAGGTGTACATACATATTGGTAGGAGGAATTTTGAATGCTTGATATTAATCAGATTAAAGAAATCATTCCCCATCGTTATCCGTTTTTGTTGGTGGATAGGATCCTTGAAGTGGAAGAAGGCAAGAAAGCGATTGGGATTAAGAATGTGACGGCGAATGAGGAGTTCTTCAATGGACATTTTCCTGAATATCCTGTTATGCCAGGTGTGCTGATTGTTGAGGCGCTGGCTCAGGTTGGAGCTGTTGCCATGCTGAAAGTGGAAGATAACCGTGGACGTTTAGCCTTCTTTACAGGCATTGATAAATGTCGTTTCAAGCGTCAAGTAAAGCCGGGAGACCAGCTGAGACTTGAAGTGGAAATGATCCGTTTTAAAGGACCGATCGGTAAAGGAAAAGGCGTGGCGACTGTTGATGGTGAGGTTGCCTGCGAATTGGAAATGATGTTTGCTCTGGGAGATAAACAAGAATAGTCAATATGTAAACTGGGTTTGGAGTGATTTCGTTCACTTCAGGCCCAGTTTTCTGTTAAATCACTTTCACGCTTCTCAAATATAATTTCTCCAAAAAATTGCTCTCAAAATGCAAGTTAATTCATTTTCAGGGAATGCTAACGAAAGACCAAAGTAACGGTCTTACATTAACTAACGTACACGTTAGAAAGGAGTAATACATCATGAGCAAAAAATTACTTTCAATTCTTGGTGGATCAGCACTTGCTGCCATGCTTCTTGTAGGATGTAACGCAGACCAGGAGCCTCCTCCGGAAGATGAGGCACCAACGGAAGAAGAAATGCCGGAAGATGACGGCATGAATGAGAATGACGATATGGGTAATAACGAAATGGATGAGTCCCAAGATAAGAACGAGCCAGGGGACAAAGATGCAGCGAAGGATGAAAACACGCCTGAAGAAGACGCTGTAGAAGATGATCTAGATATGCAAGATCAGGATAATAAGGACGAGTAGTAGTGGGGCGCAGAGGCTATTAGCTTTCTGCGCTTTAATTTACTTTTCGGGCATTGATGATGTAACGCTCTTCTGTACTTGAAAGGTATTCGAATGGATAGCATGTGGAAAGGGTGAGGATTTCTTCTGGAGAGGTTGGCTCAAGGACGGAAAGATCAGTCTCATCCACAATGAACGTTTCATATATCTCATATTCATATACACCAGTCTTCAACTGAATAGATAAGGTATCCCCTTTTCTTAGCTCCCCCATTTGTTTGAACACGGTATCCCGGTGACCAGCAAGAAAAATTCGGTCTTGTTGCCCAGGAAGTTTAGTTGTTGAGACGTGACCAACTCCTCTTTCTAAGTCCTCTTCATGGGTACCTGAGATGATTGGAACTTCACGCCCTAATTTTGGGATATTTAAAAGCCCTATCACATCACCGGTTTCAAAGTGATATTCCATTTTGACTGATTCTAGACTTCCGGAATTCTCCTCAGAATCTTTTAGAACCAAACTCTTCGCCTCTTTTAAAGAATCCATCTGAGCCTCTTCCTGCTTATTCATTTCCGAAATAGCGAGAACGGAACAACCTATTCCTATTAATAGAAGAATGGATCCAGTAACTAATAGTAGTCTATTCATTGTTATGCTTACTCCTTTTATATTGTACAAAAGAAAGGAAGTCATGAAATTCTTCCTTGGTTAAACCGTGCTCAATAGCATGTTCAAGAGGTTCAATCCACTCTTCACCAAGAATAATTACTTTATTATGCGCAGAGGTTATATTTTCTAAAGAAGTATCCAAAGTAAGTGCAATTTTTTTTAATACCTTAATAGAGGGGTTTTTCTGCAGCCCCCTTTCTATGGAGCTAATGTAAGACTTAGAAACATTAGAATGTAATGCTAATTCATTAATTGTTAAACCTTTCTGCTCACGCAGATTCTTAATCCGCTCACCTACCATGAATATTACTCCCTTTATAACAGTTTAATTCATTATATAGAACAAAATGTATTTTATAAAATACAAAAAAGTTAATAAAACAAAGCAATTTTGAGAGAATGACCGATAATTGCTCATTAGAGTTGTGTATTGGATGTATTTGAGGATTTCAAATTAAGAATTTGAATCTTATAATGAATTAATAAGTTCTTTAAAAAGAACAAAACAGTAACAATCAACATTAATTAAGTATATATTCATATATTATAGGGGATGAAAATATGAATTCTAAAAAACTAATCATTTTATTTACTGTAGTTTTCATTTATTCAGGATTAGTGAATATACAAAAGGCTACAGCGAACGAAATAGATCTGATAGTTATCCCTGATGAAGTATTTCTTTTTAAAATAGATAATATGAAACCTGGGGATTGGACGGAAAAAACGTTAACGATTAAAAATGGAGGAACTGAAGACATAAGCTATACTTTTCAAGTAAACAGTAAGCAACCTGATAAGAAGCTTTTTAATGAATTAGATTTAATGGTTTATACGGATAGTTCATCAAATTTACTATTTGATGATAAACTAAAAAATTTCAACGGATTTTCACCGAAATTATTGAAAAAAGGTGAAAGGAAAGATTTAATGTTTTCAATTATGATTCCCTATGAACTGGGGAACGAGTATCAAAATACTTCAGCACTATTTGAGATCATTATATCGGCAGAATCCAATTTAGCCCCACAGCCTTCAGAAGATACTGATTCTACCACACCAATTATTGATAGGTCAGAATCAGATAAAAGCACATTTCCTTCAAAACCACTATCATCAAAGGGATTGAATTTACCAAATACTGCGACCGATATGTATAAATTACTATTTTTAGGGATTTCCTTTATTACTGCAGGGTTACTTTTAATATTTCTAAATAGATTTATACGAAAAAAGAAAGAGACATATTAATAAGAGGTGATGTTATGTACAAAAAAACCTGCAACCGCTGTACCAGACCATCCTACAGTAGTACTGAATCGGGCGAATGGATCTGCCCCACATGCGGATTTGACTTATCTAACCATGCGTTCTATAATCCTAGTAATTACCAAAGTATTAATGAAAAAGTCCTCCCTTTAAGAAAAAAGCTGGAAAGCTATAAAAATAGCATGTATTCGTAGTTTTACGACAAATACTAACAAGATATTCTAATAAAAAGACGCTTAATATTTTGATATTGTCAGAATATGGGTTAAAGTGTAGGAAAAAAGTGTAAATTAAATTGACGGAATTGACAAAAAACAACAAATGAAAGGAACTTTTATTAGTATAATCGAAGTAGTTCGAAGGGAAGAGTCAGATAAAGGCAAACTTATTGAAAGATGAGGACGCAAAGTCACAGATCTAAGGTTATAGAGTAGGCATATCTTCACAAACATGTTGAATATATGAATGTAGAAGGTGTGGTTATTTGAGAACTATGATGGCTGGATTGCCTGGAATACATACATGTATTTTGGGAGGGTATTTATATTGACAAATCGTGAACTTGATCTTGAATGGATGGAACTTATCAAACAAGCACTGGACGCCGGAATTTCTAAAAAAGAAATCAGAGAATTTCTTCATAATCAATCCCAGGAAATGAAAGCCGAGTACAAAGTGATTTAATATAAATAAAGTCTTGCGAGCCGATCGCAAGACTTTATTTATTACCTAATTTCCATTTGTTAAATTCAATGAACTCACGGAACTGCTCTTTTGAAATACCGGAATCCATAGCTTCTTCCGCAATTTTGAGCCACTCATGGTCGATATTCTGATTTTCTGATTGATCATGTAATAGAGCATCCATCGGAATTCCTAAAGCAGCTGACACTTTTTCAAGAAATTGGATAGATGGATTTTGTTGAAGGTTGCGTTCTATTGAGCTTAAATATGACTTAGCGACACCGGCTTTTTCAGCAAGCTCTGTCATAGACATTCTTTTTTCTTGTCGGTATTTCTTTACTCTTTCTCCGATCACAAGGGACACCTACCTAAGAACTTCATAACTGAAGTCACAAAAATTAATTTCATTATATCATAAAAATTCACATGGATATTACATAATTTCGTATAATTAAACACTAGGTTTAGCAGTGGCCGGAATACGCGGTTTCGATACCATTTTCTCACGGAATTCGCGAATGAGTTCTTCTCCTGAGTATCCTTTTTGAACTAAGTCGTCTAACAGTAATTCAGCATATTCGTTGCGCTGTTTCTTCAATTTCCCCTCAAACATAATGCTAATATGGTCATCCATCTCTTTAATACAACGGATGGATGTCATGAAAGCAGCCGGGTCATTGGCTTTATGAGAAATGACGACTTGGATTTCCAAATCTTCCTTCCTTTGTTGAGCCTCTTGAAAGAATTCAATATATTCATTCGACAAATATGTTTCGACGAGCCATGTACTCTGTCCATCTTCTTTATTTATAATCAGACCGTCCACAATTTCAAAGTCACGCAGTTCATCGTTTTCCACTACTTGAAGTGAAATAACTTTAAAGGTTTTCATGAACGAACATCTCCCATTTAAAGGTTTTATAAAATTATATCATAGTAGGAATTGTTTCCCTAACAAATTCCTCGATGAAAAAAAGAACGAAAGATGCAATTTTGTGATTTTGACCCCGCTTTTTAGTAAAAAACAGAAAATCTCCCTAGGGGAATTTCGGAAATTCAAGCCATTTTCGCCTCGAATTTCGGAAATTTACGATTTTACAACATAGGAGAGATGGTTGTAAGATGAAAACACCTTAAGAGAAAGGAGGGAACGAAGCGAATTGATCAACCAAGTGACCATCGTCGGAAGGCTGACCAAAGATCCTGAAGCAAGAAAGACATTGGAAGGAAAATCGATACTTAACGCTACAATAGCTGTGAATCGTAACTACAAGAATCAAAAAGGCCAAATTGATACAGACTTCGTACTCTGTACCGTTTGGAACCGGGCTGCAGACAATATGGAGAAATACTGCCGAAAGGGATCTGTCGTTGGAGTGACGGGTCGCATACAAACCCGTCATTATGAGAATGATCAGGGAAAGCGTACGTATGTAACGGAAGTCGTCGCTGAAAATGTCAGATTTATGGACAGTAAGCGGGAGCCTGTAAATGCTTCAGAGACAAGCAAGAAAGAAACAATCGAATTACCGTTCTAATATTTTTATAAGGGAGATGGAGTTGTGGCCACACTGCAAGATCTTGAACAAAGAATCGACAGAATGGAAAAGTTAACAGAAGACCTCATCAAAAAAGTAGCAAGAGCGAACGTCGAAAATTTCTATCTATCTCAACGGGTGACAGCCCTTGAGCAAGGATACGAGTACCCGAATCCAGTTTTGAAAACCTCATCATAAGTAAAACACCCTCATCGAGAATTCTTTCCATACGAACAATCCAACCAACCTAATAAGCAGCTGTCTCAAATGCCAATGGTCACCGCAACATGCCTCAAACCTACCTCATTAGAAATAAACATGTGTAGCAGTGAGTAAGAAAGTAGTCGTTCCCCTTAATGTCTTCATATTGAGTCGGTCTCCTTTTGGGGGCCGGCGTTTTTTTGCTTGGCAAAGAGTGCGATTGTATTAGACCTTCGCTTGTGGTGAACGATAATGATTCCAGTTGTTCACATTTTGGCACGTGTTTTGTGGAAAGTGCCTCAACAAAGTTAAAAAGAGGCACAGCAAAGTCCAAAAGCGGCACAAGTTTGCTCGGAAGCGGCACAACAAAACGAATCTGTATACAAAAAACGCATTTTTTACAATTATATTTGTAAAAAAAGACCAAAAAAACATCACACCAAACCCTAATTTGTCAAAACCCTTTTAAAATAACCCCATTAGCTACTATTAAAACGCCAGCACACTCAATTTCACATGCCACACCTACCAAAAAACCCCTTTCCCACAAAAGGAAAGAGGTCACCTACAACTATTCCAACACCAACAATGACTCCAGATCCTGATTAGACAATTCCGTAACCCACTGATCACTGCGGATAATTTCATCATTCAATGCCTGTTTTTTCATTAGCATGGCATCGATTTTTTCTTCAAGTGTCCCTGAAGAGACAAGTTTATGAACATGAACGAATCGCTGCTGTCCGATTCGATAGGCACGGTCGGTTGCCTGGTTTTCTACCGCCGGATTCCACCAGCGGTCGTAGTGGACGACGTGGTTGGCTGCGGTCAGGTTCAATCCGGTTCCGCCGGCTTTCAATGAAAGCAGGAATACTGGGAATTCACCATTTTGGAATTTCTCCACGAGTTCATCCCGTTTTCCTTTTGCCATGCTGCCGTTCAGGAATGGGACATCAACGTTGAATTCTTCTTTCATCACTTCCTGGATCATTTCGCCCATTGAAATATATTGCGTGAAGATCAGGCATGCTTCACCGGATTCCAGTGCAGTTTCTATGATATCCTTCAGCTTCTGCATTTTTTCAGAGCGGGAGAGAATCGATTTAGGATCCGGTTCCTTTAAGTAGAGCGCAGGGTGGTTACATAACTGCTTCAGCTGGTTAAGCATTTGCAGTATTAATCCTTTGCGCTCAAATCCACTCAATGTTTCAATTTTAGCAAGAGTGTCTTTTACCAGCTGCTCATAGAGTGCTGCCTGCTCAGCGGTCAGGTGACAATATTCTTTCTGTTCCAGTTTTTCAGGCAGGTTTAATTCCACCTCAGGATCTTTCTTCGTACGACGCAATAAGAACGGCTTGATTTTTGCCTGAAGCTCTTTGACTTTTTCTTCGGATTCATCCTTTTCAATGGGAGCAATATAGTTTTTCTGATACTGCGTGAAACCACCGAGGTACCCGTGGTTAAGGAAATCAAAGATGGACCACAGCTCCGATAATCGGTTTTCCATCGGGGTCCCGGTGAGCGCAATATGATGCTTACCGCTGAGTTTACGGATCGCCCTGGATTGTTTCGTATTGGCATTCTTGATATTTTGTGCTTCGTCGAGGGAAATCGATGTCCAGACGACTTCCGATAGTTCTTCAAAGTCGATGTGGGACAAGCCGTAAGAGGTGAGGACCACATCGACACCTTTGATCTCCTTGGCAAATTGTTCGCCTTTCGCCCGGTTCGGTCCATAATGAAGGTGGACCTTCAAATCAGGAGCAAATTTCTCCAACTCCCGCTGCCAGTTTCCGAGAACGGAGGTAGGGGCAACGATTAGGGAAGGGGTATCCGGATTCTCGGTTTCTTTTACATGCTGCAAATACGTGATCAGCTGTACGGTTTTTCCGAGTCCCATGTCATCAGCAAGACAAGCGCCAAAGCCGAATTTTCGTAAAAAGAGCATCCAGCTCATTCCAAGCTGCTGGTAAGGACGGAGCTCGCCGATAAACGCGTCAGGTGTTTCCGTTAAAGGAATCGATGACACATTTGTCAGCTGGTGAATCATCTTTTTCATTGACCGATTGAGTTCAAGCTGGATCCTGGCATATTTATAAGGATCATGCTCGTCGTCATCGGGCTCCAGGTCCGATTCATCCGAATCGCGGGGAACAAGTTCCTGCTCCAGCATATCCTGGATCGAAATCCCTTCTTGCTTCGCTTTCGTCATCATTTGCTGAATCCTTCTAATCATAGCGGGATCAAGCTTCATCCACTGACCGCGAATCTTCACCAAGCGGCGCTGATTATCGACAAGCTGATTAAAGTCATCCTCTGACAGATTGACTCCGTTCATGGATAATCGCCAGTCGAAATCAAGCATGGCATTCAGGCCAACGAAGGATTTACGATAGCTTGTGTCCGTGTTCTTCAGCTTTGCTTTTACCAGCACCTGAGCATCCTTCATCGCTTCCCACCAGGACGGAAGGAGGATTTCAATGTCCAGGTCGATGAGTTTCTCACTTAGTACGGATAGGAAATCCCAAGCATCGTGCTCACCAAGAGCTGTTCGTAATGAACCGTCCGTATCGCGGAGGATCGGCATCATCTTCATCCACCGTTCTTGTTCTTCGGATACATCAGGCAGATGCTTTTTCCAGGAAGGAGGGACTGTGTCTTCAGCCAGTGAAATGACGCGATTCGTTTTCTTGCGGTCTCTTAAAATCGTCTCAAGCTCCCAGGACTCATCCTCATCAAGAGGCTCAGAGATCCTCAGACCGATCGAAAACGGAAGTTCTTCATCCTCACCGGCAATCCATTCACTCCAACGTTTCTCATCAAAATACGCATCCAGCTCTTCAGACGTAAGCGTGCTTTCCTTCAGCTTCTGAATCCGCTTCATCGCACTCGATCCGCCCGAAGCCATCGCCTCATTCAACGCACCTTGAAACCAAGTTTCGGTGAGATTTTTGAGGGACGGACCTCCATCAGGAAGCTCTTCCTTCCAGAACTCATCATTAAAATTCGACCAGACCTCATCGGGGATATGAAACTGCAGTCCTTTTTCCTGCCATTCCTCGAAGCGGGGCAGCCAGCGACCGGCTTCCACTGCCTCGTAAATCACAGGAGCAATCGCAATACACGCCTGCCCGGTTTCGTCCCAGTCCCATTGGATCATGCTGCTGAAATGCTCACCGGCAAGCAACGTAAGAAGCTGCCACTGAGTCACGGCAACCCCATTTGTGGAATCCTCGAGAAGAGTCCCGTAGAAACTCTCTTCATGCCAAAGAAACAGCTGACTCTTCCATTCCTTTGGAGCCAGAAGCTCTCCTTCTTCGTTTACGGCTGTGATGAAGAAACGGTCTTCATATTCAGTTGTGTTGACGTTGATCTTTACGGAAGACAGTTTAAGCATCGATTAACTTACCCTTTCTGCACTCTTCTTGGAACGCACGTAATCGCTTGTATTTATCTAAAATATAGGTGAGATAAGCATCCCATTTTTCGGTTTTCTTCGTTTTTTTATAAATCGTCCGGATCTTCTTCATATAGCGGACCGCCTGCTTATAGCTGTCTCGATTCTTCTGATCAATTGCATCCATGACCCCTGAATAATAGATGGGCAGTGCGAGTTCAGGTGCTTCCTTCGTCACATCGCGGAGTCCCATGCCTTCCATCTCCTGAATGCTGTAGCTCATGTATTTTTGCAGTTCGACCCATTCACGATAAGCCTTCGCGCTAATGAGGTACTCATTGTACGAGAAGAAGCTGTACGGAAGCATGGATAGAAGGAGTTCATTCACAAGGGAACTGTCCTTTTCCATCAGCCAATCCATCGGCAGGATCCGCACAAACCAGCGAACGAATCGGGTCGCTTCATAATAATCGAGGGTTTCCAAGTGATCTGGCATCCTGGATAAAATATTGCGTACCAGGAAGAAACCGACTTCGTAACGCTTCCCGACAAAAAATTTACGCAGCCAGAATTCACTGAACGCGACCAGTTCGGTACCGAGTTCATCCACCACTTCACTCGCCTTGTTCAAATCTTCGAGGAGTAAATATTGATGGAGGATGGCGATGGTGTAAAAAGTGGAGTCCTGCCCGCTGCTTTCTTCTAAACGAGCAACCTCTTCACGGCGCCACGACTTCTGTTTGAATAAGTAGTACCATAAGAAGCGGTACACTTCGGCTTTCATCATCGTACTATTTTCTGTAGAGTCACTCATCTCGATCGCCTGCTTTTTCAAAAAGGCAATGTACGGGTCAAAGCTGAATGGCATGGCATGAATCGACAGTTTTTCAACCGCGTCTTCCATTTCGCCTAGTAGAAAATCATACATACTGTACTGCTCGCGGCTCAGCTCGACATTCCTTTTTTGTAAATACAGATCGATATGTATGGACAAATAAAAGGTAGCAAACAGCTGATATAGCGGCTTCCACTCCCGTTCGAATGGTGCTTCCTTCATGAATCGCTTCGTAATATTTTGAACGAGGACATCCATCAAATAGGGCTGTCTTTCAAGTAACTCCAAGTCTTCCTGCTTCAGAAGAGAGTCAAAGAATTGCCACCATTCCTCAGGCGTGTTTCCCCGCGTTTTCCGTTCGTTTAATAGATCGCTTGCTTTCCGGAGAGCACCCGTACTGCTGTGTTTCTTCAATAAGTCATCCAAAGACCGGGTTTCCTGACTGGCAGGCTGGGACTGACTCCGCCAATTCTGAATCCACTCACTGACCCGCCCAACCTTGTTATATAGCATAAAAAAGGTCGCCATTTGATGCCGGCACCAACTACCTTGAGGACACGAGCACTTACTTAAAAGGGGAAACGAAAAATTCAGCTCGAGTGTCACAGGCGTCACATCCTGCACCTCAGCCGACACTTCCTCATCCCGGACCTTTACGTTCGAAACCAGATTCTGACGGAACAAAAGAAGCCCCTTCGAAACGACATTCTTGCTCTCATCCTGATTCGGGTCCAGCTGACCCTGTATCGACTGACTCATGGGAAGTAACTTATCCTTCAACTCCTGAATACGAATCGACATCAACCAACCTCTCCAATCTATAAAATCGCATTCTTTTATTATAACGCAAAAGGAGGGGGAAAAGGAACATGGGGCGGGGGAAGTAGTGGAAGAGGATGAGGTGAGGGAGTAGGAGTTTGTCGAATTGTGTAGTGAGTCGGGGCTGGTGACTGGTATGTGTGGTTTGATGACAGAGTGGGGGTTGGACGCTTGGGACTTGGGAGGGCGGGTCGATAATATATTTAGAAACGATAATAAAATGGGCGAAGTCGATAATAAATCGTGAAAGTCGATAATATAATGGTCCCAACTCGATAATAAAATTTGAAACTGAGTAAAAAACTACAAAAAGTTGCCTGACACCAGTCGTTGGAGGCCGATTTGAAAATAAAAAGTGTGTTTTTGAAAATAACTCCGGAAATTTGAAAATAAAACGCCAAAATTGAAAACAAACCGGCACAAATTGAAAATAAAACGCGAGAATCAACACAAAGCCTCCCAAATCCCCGCCTTACTCCTCCACATGCACAAAAAAAGTCTCCCCATCATACACATTTACGCTCTTCAGCCTCACTTTTTCACCATTTCTCCAATAAAAATCCTTATTTTCAGGAAAACGCAGCTCTTCATCCCCACGCTTCACCACCATCTCGGGATTTTTCGAGGTCCGTCCCTCGATCGTCACGTCAAAACCTCTTTCACGATAATATTCCGCAGCATCCACGTACCAGGAGGCAAATTCTCCGGAGGTTAATGAAAATCCCAGATACGTAGAAATCGCTCTGGGTATGTCCGTATTTTCAATAAGACCGACAGGCTTCCCAGGGCCATACGAATATAAAAAGACATCTTCACCAGTATGGCCATGTGTGGTAAAACCAAGATTAGCCCGCTTCGCCAGCAGCTTCACCATTTCATCCTCTAAATTTTTCACTTTTTTAGAGGCATCCTCCATCGCACAGAATTCTTTTTTACTCAATTTCCCCAACCCATAGTTTGAAAGGACCTCTTTTAAATTTGAACGATCCTCCTTAAGTTGAGAAACAGCGCCTTTAACAGTAAGATCAGCTTTCTTCAATGGCTCCACAAACTTCTCGACAGGCTGGCTTTTATAATTCTTATTCGTACCCTGATTCCCAAGGGTCAGCCCGCTATTGCCGTGGTCGGTCACGGCTACCACCATCGTATTACCGTCCTCGCGGGCGAATGCCAAAGCTTCTCGGATGGCGTCATCAAAGCTCAAGACCTCGCTGATCATCCCTACAGGATCATTTTTATGAGCGGCCCAATCCACCTTGCTGCCTTCGACCATCAAGAAGAACCCCTTCTCACTTTGAGAAAGTCTGTCGATTGCCGCCCCCGTCATCTCCGCAAGGGAAGGTTCATCAGGCTTCAACGTCTTTCGGTCCAGTTCATAGGCGATATCTTCTTCGGCAAACGCCCCCCACAGTTTGGACGATCCTGCCCTGTTTAGAAGTCCGTCCCTCTTCAGAACCAAATCGTAACCGGCTGAGCCGATGATCTTTACTAAGTTTTCTCCGTCTTCACGACTGACTTCTTTCGTTTTAAGCATGCCGTCATCGTTCTTGACGTGGTCTTTGGATTTTGGCTTCAGCCAGGCGGCACCTCCACCTAAGATAACGTCGAGATCCTGGTACACCTGCTGTTCTCCGATATCTCCAAATTCATCCCGATTCAGGGTATGGGAGGTGAAGGCAGCCGGAGTGGCATGCTGAACAGGGGAGGTGGAGACGATGCCAGTCGCGTAGCCGGAGAGCTTGGCCGCTTCAAGCACTGTCAGAACAGGACGCCCATCAGGGTTCATTCCGATATAATCAGCTTTTGTTTTCACACCTGTGGCCATAGCCGATCCAGCAGCTGCGGAATCTGTAATCGCCGACTGAGCAGAATAGGTCCGGACACCACCCGTTAAAATGCGATCTAATTGAAGGTCCGTCCCTCGGTACCAACGCGACAACGTGACGATGTCGGAGTTGGTGCCGTCCATGATCATGAGGATGACGTTTTTCTTGGGTGGGTTTGGGGCTGCGAATAGGCAGGTGGATGGGAAGGAAAATGCCAGGAGGGAAAGAAGGAGTGTGAGGATGATGAGGCGTTTGAGTGTTTTCATGGTGAGCGCTCCTTTTCATTAGTGATTAACCAATAGTATTTGTTGGTTGAGAAGGAGTATGTATAGAAAAATGAATCTTCCTCATGGACATGAATTCATCAAAAAAGTCGCATCGAAACCATTCCGGCTTCAAATGCGACTAATCCCTTTATTTTCTCTCCAATATTCCAACCAGCAGATTTTCTAAAACCGTCGGTCGGTCTACTTTCTTCAAATCACGCAACCTGATCCGATTCCAGTCAATCCCCGTTATGAAAGGAGTACCATTTTCTAAAGCAGGAATGTCACCGGGATAAACAATGTAGTATTCCCCGGCCTTTACGCCTGACTTGATTTGTTGCTGTCCATTTACTTGGAGCCCTGTTTCAACTTTTCGCTGTTCAACGGTTCCTTTTTTAGTAAGAATCCAGATGAATGTAGAAGAGCCTTCTTTTTCAATCGCAGTAACAGGCACGACAAATGCACCTTTTACTTCCTCCGTGATGATCGACAGGAAAACATGATGACCTGGAAGAAGCTTATTTTCAGCGTCTTGAAGTTTCACTTCTACAGGATACATGCTGTCCGTTTGCAAGTGTGGATTATTTTTTGGGAGGGTGGCCACTTTGGTCACGATTCCTTTTTGAGTCTTTTTCTCAATGTCGGATTGAACAATCGCGCTCATATTTTCTTCCACGGTTACGATTTCTTTTTCCGTAAGATCAGTCGTTACGATGGTGGACTGTGAGGCAATCGTAATCAATGGGTTATCTATCGCATGTGAAAGTTCCTTGATCGTCCCGTCCACACTGCTTTGAACCGTTAACGTTGTTTCATACGATTCAATATCAGAAATTTGGCGCTCAAGATTATCGATTTGATTTTCTAAACGGTCAATTTCTAATTCTTTAGCCGTAATTTCTTTTTTTATATCGTACTCCGACTGAAGCGCACTTGCATCAATCGGAATTTCTTTATCGTCTGTTGAAGTGGAAGGGAGGGACGATTCCAGACTTTCCAAATCATCGATGTTGTCTTCAATACTATCAATCTCATCTTCCAATTGTTCCACTTCTGACTCGAGAACGCTTTTTTGCTGAGTTTGATCCGTTACTTCGTATTCATAAAGTGGCGTTCCGGATTTCACCTGGTCACCCTCTTTAACCAGGAATTTCTTGAAGGAGCCAAATTTGTCGTTAAAATAGATGTAATTTTCTTCTTCAGCTGTCACGACACCCGGTTTCGGAAGCTCTTTAACCAGATCGTCTTTTCCGCTGATTTCCCAATTGGCTACCCGGACTTCGCGGTCGACCTTGCTGTTCGCTTTTTCAATGAGATATGTATTCGCACCAACAAATAAGAGGGAGAGTGTTAAAGTGCTATAAAAAATAGTTTTTCTATTCATCATGTTCACAGCCTTTAGATAGTTAAATTAAGGTTGATATGTTTAAGAAAGCGAGTAGTGCGTTAAGAGACCACAGGAATAGATTGGTCAAGAGAATCACTAACCAGATGATCCAGTTTTTTTGATTGGTCAACTGTTTGATGCCTTTGTATTGAATGTAGAAAACCCAAACTTTAAAAAGGGAGAAGCTTCCCATTAAATAGATCACATACGATTTTGACGTTAAATATTGAGTAATTACCCCTAAGGAGAGTGGTGAAGAGTACCATTCAAGTGAAAAGAATAGGGATAATGGTATATAGGTGAGTTTTTCTAATAATAAAATGATTAAGACCAGACCTTGAGTGATAACCAGTTTACGGTATTCTCCCTCATTGGAAATGGTCCAGAAAATTAATGATGAAAAAAAGAGGATGATGGCCGCATAAAGCATTCCGGCTATAAGCCTGCCTAAGAAAAATAAAAATTTCTCCAACTCGAATACAGTTGGGGATAGCTTTGTCAATTCTTTAGACAAAGGGTCCATTCCTATTCCGAAAGACGAGATCAAACCGAATATAACAATGGATAATAAGAAGAGAAATGAGACGCGTTTCTTATACCCTTTTAATTCCTCCATCTCATTAAGTTGATAAAAGAAGATTGATGGCTGTTTCAAACCCCTGAATAGTCTGACTTCTCTATGCATAAAATGTTGTCCTCCAGCTTGAATAGATTCCACCTCTTATTCTATCGAAAATCATCGAACTTTTCCATAAATTGTAGAACGAATTGAGAAATAAAATAAAAAAGCGTCGAATGGACGCTTTTGGTATGCTTATGCTTGATAAGTTAAGTAGGTAGTCCCTGCAATTAGTAGAATCGTAATAATAACGAAACTTACGTATGTAACTACTTTCTGTGTTTTCTTCTTTCTCATTGCCTCTTCCGGCGTTAAAAATGCCATTCTAAATTTCCCCCTTTTCCCGACTTGAAGCTGCTAAACAATAACGAACGTATGTATATTTTTTTTGACGAACGCTAATTTTTCCCCATACCAACATTTTATCGGAAATATATGCTAAGTTTTAATAGGTCTTATAACCTATTTATTTTGAACTGTGTCGAAAAATATTTTGTAGAATCTTGTATATATATGGTAATATAACTAGTAATTGATGTTTGAACTTCCGTCTAATAGTGTAATAAAGTGATAGAAACTGTTTTATATAGTAGGAGGTTGTCTTTTTTGAAAGGAAACGTGAGCAAGGAACAATACGTTCTCTCTGTTATCCAGAAAGCTTATGACAAAGGTCAGCAAGGCGATATGGATACAGACAAAATGATCGATTGGCTGAAACAGGAATTACAAACTGGATATACTTTAAACCAAAAAGCGCTGTAGAATCCTTGATGGGAATCTCAGCGCTTTTTGTTGTCTTTATTGGGGACGGACCTTCATTAATAGAACAATTTAGATAAAATGCCGTTCTCTTCATATTTATTATTCTAGTCGGGGTTTCTCGAGGTCCGTCCCTCTCGAAATGCTTTACCAATCCTTCATCGTCTGATACAGGTGATTGACCTGGGTAATGAATTTTTCTTTGCGTTTCTCTGTGAAGTAGGTGAGGGAGGATAGGGTACGTTTGAATTTGGGGAAATCCTGAAGAATCTTCAGGATTTCCCTGTTTTCTTCATCTTCGAAGTTTTCTCTTAGAATCATGGGATTGTGACTATTACCAAGACCGCCACTTTCCTCGCCATACATAATCCGGTTCATTTCATGGGTAGGAATCATATAGACTTCTTTAAAGGTAAGGATCATTTTATACGGGGTGTCCCTTGTGCCATTTTCATAGTTCGATAACGTACTCTGATTGATATTTAAACGAATGGCTGCTTCTCTCTGAGTAAGCTCCAATACGTCATTCCGATAATGCTTTAACTCTAATTGTAAGTCCATTCTCTTCACCGACTATCCCTTTTTTCTTCAAGATAAAGGTTTTAAAAGCCATCAATGGTAAATTACACAATTTGAAATACTAGTATTGATTACGAATATAAAAAATTTGGAAAAAGTATACAAATTTACATTAGAACGTATTAAAATGTAAATATAATTGTAATTTTGTCGAATTGGGGTAAAGGTGGAAGATAGAATGGGAGATTCGAACAAAGGGAGAAAGATTCACGCCACATATATAGAAGGAAAGACACCCAGTTTAACAGGAAAGGTCAAATGGATCCGTTTGAAGGCAGAGTCAAACCTGGTCTTCAGTACCAAACACAACGGTAAACAGCGTGTGATCTACTATTCTCAAAATAGCTTTACCAGCGGGGAAACGAGCAGAAGAGATTATCTACTAATAGAAGAATAAAGATGAGGGACGTACCTCTAATTCTGAAATTGAAGACAAGCGGCCTGATTTAACGTCTACTGTGAATTTTCAGAGGTCCGTCCCTCAAAAAAAAGAGGATTTTGCGGAGTTGTGTCGAATAGGTTAGTGTACGAAATTGAGAGAAGGAGTGATGTTATGGTACGAATGCCTCGGGATTGGTGTCCGGGAGCCACTTATCATGTGACAGCAAGAGGGAACCGGAAGCAAGACTTGTTTCATGACATTGAAGACCGAAAGAAGTATTTATCCTATTTGCAGGATACGAAAGAAAAGTTTCCTTTTACCATCCACGCTTATTGTTTAATGTCCAACCACATTCATCTTCTGATCGAAACCCACGATGTTCCACTCGAACAGATCTTCAGAATCCTTCATACCCGTTATGCCATTTATTTCAATAAAAAGTATGACTATGTCGGACATGTTTTTCAAGGAAGATATGGGTCAACCAAGATTGATACCCCTGCCTATTTCATTAAGGTCAGCAGGTATATTCACCAAAATCCTGTCAAAGCAAAACTCACTGTCGTCCCCGAGTATTACCCCTGGAGCAGCTACCCCTCATACGTTCATTCCATCGACAATCCGCTTCTTTCAAAGGAGAGGACACTGGCCTATTTTCCAGATTCAGAAGTGAAGCTTTATAAAGAATATGTAGACAAAGAAGAAGAGAAGGAAGGCCTAAATAAGGAATTTGACGAAAATACAATTAAAATTGTAAAAAAATAAAATATTTTTGTAAAAATATAAAGGAAATTAGATGTTTATGTCGAAATTCATGTTTATAGGACCAAATTCCTACACTGAGGAGGAGAAAATATGAAAAAAGACTTTATATTGGTGTTTGAGGATTTTCACGTTTCACAGAGGAGTATCAGGAAATCCAAAAAGCACTTAGTTGTGTTTCAAGGTCAGCTTTATTACAACAAGCTCGTTGTCGTGAATCGTCCCCCAGGGTTTTCCCATGCATTAGAAAGCATCATGTACTCTGATAAGATACTTGAAACCTATGGATTTTCGACTTTGTTTGCCGTTCCGATTGACAAGGATCATTCAATCCCGTTTAAGTTTGTTCGCATAGATGACAGGGAACCAAGGGATTGTAAGATTGTGCTGGAGAAGCGGAATGGAGTGGAGAAGTTAAATATCAAGCCTTTGTATACGATGGATGATCCGATTTCACAGGAGGATAAACATGACATATTATCCTATCTCAGCATGAAAAGTGATGAAGGCACGGTCACTTATCTCATGAACAATCCCCAAGTGTTCAAAGGGAAAGGTAAAAAACAAGAAGAGTAAAGGAGGAATGAGGCGAACCTAAACTGAATAGGTACGTCTTTTTTAATTTTTGAGGGACGGACCTCCAATGTTAAAACTAGGGAACACTTCATCTGTTCCTACCTGATATGCCCTCCAAAACCCTTTACCACGCTACCAAACTACCTCTCTAAGTTTCTAAAATCAGCACTTTTTTCGTTGACCTCTTACCGGTCAGACCATACAATATAAGTAGTTATTAGTATTTTTAGAATTTTCATGTAAGGTGCGAATGCCACTTGGATAAGACAGATCATACTCGTATCGGAAAGAATGCCATGCTACTTCTTCTCGTAGAAAGGGATGAAGAAGAGTGGAATCGTCATTTCAATGAACTGAATTGGAGTTACTGCACCGGGAAAATCGGATCCATGGACAGTCAAAAAATCGTGGCTGCGATTGAAACAGCAGCAAAACGAAGTGATCTCGTCCGGGAAGATTTGTACCGGGAAATGCATGCCTTATACCACGCCATCATGGAGGCATTAACGGGTGTGACCCGCGGCCATACGCAATTGGGTGAGATTCTGCGCACCGTGGGATTGCGCTTTTCGGTTGTAAGGGGCACTCCATATGAGAGTGAAGAGGAAGGCGAATGGATAGCGGTTGCTTTATACGGGACGATTGGTGCGCCCATTAAGGGGCTTGAGCACGAGACAATCGGACTTGGAATTAATCATATTTAAATAATCTAGAGCCTAGAGATATTAGTTGAAAGGAGGCTCGACCAACGGCAGAAGTCTGTCTTTGGTCGAGCCTCTTTTTGTGTGGAATTTTGAGTCAAGAGACTCTTTAGGGGGTGGACATGGAAGAGTTGGAGGTCCGTCCCAGAGTGGTTTAAAGCGTTAAAGAACGAAAAAGCAAAGATAGCGAT
Source organism: Rossellomorea sp. GCM10028870 (assembly GCF_042666755.1). Lineage (NCBI taxonomy): Bacteria > Bacillati > Bacillota > Bacilli > Caryophanales > Bacillaceae > Rossellomorea > Rossellomorea sp. GCM10028870. The sequence continues at coordinate 255,297 of NZ_JBHTGN010000005.1, forward strand.
TTAGAGGGGTATAGCGACACTGAGGTTGTGAAGAGACAACTTACAGAGGTCCGTCCCTAAAAATATGAAGAGGTGATTGTAATGGTGGAGTTGACGGGTTGTAGTTTGAGTTTGGATGAGGCGAAGAGGGTTATTTATGGGAAGGAGCAGGTGGAGCTTTCGCCGGTTAGTATGGAGCGGGTGCGGAAGAGTCGCGAGGCGGTTGAGCGGATTGTGAAGGAGAAGCGTGTGGTGTACGGGATCAACACGGGCTTTGGGAAGTTCAGTGATGTGTTGATCGATGCGGATGATGTGGAGGAGCTTCAGCTTAACTTGATCCATTCCCATGCATGCGGTGTGGGTGATCCGTTCCCGGAGAATGTTTCCCGTGCCATGCTTCTACTGAGATGCAACGCCCTTTTAAAAGGGTACTCAGGTGTGAGACCGGTCATCGTCGAACGCCTGGCAGAATTCCTCAATAAAGGGATCCATCCAGTCGTGCCACAGCAGGGTTCACTGGGAGCAAGCGGCGACTTAGCACCACTTTCCCATTTAGCACTCGCTCTGATGGGAGAAGGAGAAGTCCATTATAAAGGAGAAGTCCATCAAACCCTTCCTGTCCTTTCAAAAGAAAATATCTTCCCTATCCAGCTTCAGGCAAAAGAAGGATTGGCACTCATCAACGGAACGCAAGCGATGACGGCAATGGGGGTCATCGGATACCTGGAAGCAGAGGAACTTGCCTTCCAAAGCGAGATGATTGCAAGTCTGACCTTAGAGGGACTTAGAGGAATCATGGATGCCTTCGACGAAGATATTCATTTAGTAAGAGGCTATCCTCAGCAGGTCGCTACGGCCGAAAGAATCCGGGATTACCTGGAAGACAGTAAACTGACAACGAAACAAGGAGAACTCAGAGTCCAGGACGCCTATTCGTTACGATGCATCCCACAGGTACATGGAGCATCCTGGCAGGCACTTGACTATGTAAAAGAAAAGCTTGAAATCGAAATGAACGCGGCGACAGATAATCCGCTGATCTTTGATGATGGGGAAAAAATCATCTCAGGTGGGAATTTCCATGGACAGCCGATCGCCTTCGCCATGGATTTTATGAAGATTGCCATAGCAGAGCTAGCAAACATTTCTGAAAGACGTATCGAACGATTAGTGAACCCGCAGCTGAATGATCTGCCGCCGTTCCTGAGTCCACAACCTGGTCTCCAATCCGGTGCCATGATCATGCAATACTGTGCCGCATCACTCGTATCCGAAAACAAAACACTCGCCCATCCGGCCAGTGTCGATTCCATCCCATCATCCGCCAATCAGGAAGACCACGTCAGCATGGGAACAATCGGATCACGACATGCCTACCAAATCTTACAGAACACAAGAAGAGTCCTGGCCGTCGAACTCATCTGCAACCTACAGGCAGCAGAGCATAGAGGGACGGACCTCCTGGCCAGCAAAACACGACAATTTTATGAAGCAGCGAGAAAGGTCATTCCTTCCATTACAAAGGACCGGATCTTCTCGAAAGATATAGAAAAAGCCAACCAGTGGCTGCAGCAAACAACACTGAGCACGCTCATCAAACCAACCAAAACAAAGGAGGAAACGACAAATGGTTAAAGCAAACAAACGCATCGTACACGTAAAAAGAGGGACGGACCTTGAATGTAAAGGATGGGAGCAGGAAGCGGTACTCCGCATGCTCTACAATAACCTCGATCCCGAGGTAGCGGAAATTCCGGAAGATTTGGTCGTATACGGTGGTATCGGAAAAGCGGCCCGTAACTGGGAGTCCTTCGACGCAATCGTTCACACGCTCAGAAACCTGGAAAACGACGAAACCATGCTTGTTCAATCCGGTAAACCGGTTGGTGTGTTCAAAACCCATAAAGCGGCTCCAAGAGTCCTTCTTTCTAACTCGGTCCTTGTACCGAAATGGGCAAACTGGGAGCACTTCCATGAGCTGGATCAAAAAGGCCTCATGATGTATGGCCAAATGACGGCGGGAAGCTGGATCTATATCGGGACACAAGGGATCCTGCAAGGGACGTATGAAACGTTCGCAGCACTTGCGAAGAAACATTTCAATAACTCACTTAAAGGAACCATCACACTTACAGCTGGTCTAGGTGGAATGGGTGGTGCGCAGCCACTGGCCGTTACGATGAACGGTGGAGTCGTGATTGCAGTAGACGTTGATGCAGAGCGCATCCAAAAGCGTCTTGACACGAAATACTGTGACGTGAAGACAGATTCCATCGATGAAGCACTGATGATGGCTTATGAAGCACGTGACCAGGGCAAGCCTCTTTCCATCGCTTTACTAGGAAACGCGGCTGAAGTTCATCATGAACTGTTAAAACGTGACGTCAAAATCGATATCGTGACCGATCAAACATCAGCACATGATCCATTGAACGGATATGTACCTGAAGGCTATTCACTGGCGGAAGCAACAGAGCTTCGCAAACAGGACCCGAAAGCCTACACAACACTTTCACAAAAAAGCATGGCTAAACACGTGGAAGCAATGCTTGAGTTCCAACATAGAGGTTCCATCGTATTCGACTACGGCAACAACGTCCGTCAGGTAGCGAAGGATGAAGGAGTCGACAATGCCTTTGATTTCCCTGGCTTCGTTCCAGCCTACATCCGTCCATTATTCTGTGAAGGAAAAGGACCTTTCCGCTGGGCAGCTCTGTCAGGAGATCCTGAGGATATCTATAGAACGGATCGTTTGATCAAAGAGCTTTTCCCTGAAAACGAAGCATTGAATCGCTGGATCGATATGGCACAGGAGCAAGTGGCATTCCAAGGGCTGCCTTCCCGTATTTGCTGGCTGGGGTATGGCGAGCGTGTGAAAATGGGTCTTGCCATCAACGAACTTGTCCGAAACGGAGAACTGAAAGCGCCGATCGTCATCGGCCGTGACCATCTGGATTGCGGATCCGTTGCTTCACCGAACCGTGAAACCGAAAGCATGAAGGACGGAAGTGACGCAGTAGGAGACTGGGCAATCCTGAACGCCCTCATCAACACAGCGGCAGGCGGCTCATGGATCTCCTTCCACCACGGTGGCGGAGTAGGAATGGGGTACTCTCTACATGCTGGTATGGTCGTCGTTGCAGATGGGACGGACCTTGCTCAAGAACGTCTGGAGCGAGTCCTGACAACAGACCCGGGAATGGGCGTCATCCGCCACGTCGACGCGGGCTACGACATTGCAGAAAAAACAGCCGAAAAACACAACATCCACATCCCGATGAACAAAGGAGGAGAATAACATGACAACAGAAAAACACTTCGATACCATCATCGACAACATCGGACAGCTCCTTACGATGGATCAGGGGGACGGACCTCTAAAAGGCGAGGAAATGAGTAAACTCAAGGTTTCAGAGCACGGGGCACTGGCTATCAGGGACGGACTTGTCGCGTGGATCGGAACGCATGAAGAAGCACAATCCCTCAAAGCGACGGAACGTATCGATGCAGAAGGAAAGCTCGTCACACCAGGTCTTGTTGACCCACATACTCACCTGGTCTTCGGCGGCTCACGTGAACACGAAATGGCCCTCAAGCAGCAGGGAGTGCCATACTTAGAGATCCTGAAACGCGGGGGAGGCATCCTATCTACAGTAGGTGCCACCCGCGAAGCATCAGAAGAAGAGCTGCTCACGAAAGCTCGCTTCCATTTAAACAGGATGATTTCATACGGAGTCACGACTGTCGAAGCGAAAAGCGGCTACGGCCTTGACCGTCCAACCGAACTAAAACAGCTGAGAGTAGCCAAACAGCTGAACGAATCGCACCCGGCAGACATCGTTTCCACATTCCTTGGAGCACACGCGATCCCACCGGAATTCAAAGGTCGCTCCGATGAATTTTTAACGGAAATGCTCCACCTGCTGAACGATATCGAAAAAGGTCAGCTGGCTGAATTCGTCGATATCTTCTGTGAAACAGGGGTATTCACAGTAGAACAATCCCGCGAGTTCCTGAAAAAAGCAAAAGAAAAAGGCTTCTCAGTAAAAATTCACGCCGACGAAATCGATCCACTCGGCGGAACGGAAATGGCAACCGAGATCGGAGCCACGAGCGGTGACCACTTAGTTGGCGCATCTGAAAAAGGCATCCAGGCACTGGGTGAAACCGACACGATCGCGGTCCTACTGCCAGGCACATCCTTCTACCTGAACAAAGGCAAGTTTGCTAACGCAAGAGGCATGATGGAAGCGGGGGCCGCGGTAGCCCTGTCAACCGACTTCAACCCGGGGAGTTCACCAACAGAGAACCTACAGTTCATTATGAATCTTGCATCCTTGCAACTGAAAATGACGCCGGAAGAAATTTGGAACGCCGTCACCGTCAACGCTGCCTATGCCATCAACAGAGGAGACTCGGCAGGAAAGCTGATAGAAGGACGTAAAGCCGACATCGTCCTGTGGGATGTACCAAACTATCATTACGTTCCATACCATTACGGGGTCAACCACACCCACACTGTCATGAAAAACGGCCGCATCATCTACCGCAAGGAGAAGCTTCATGAGCACATTTCAACACATTAAGCAGTCGGGTAGAGCACAATTTAAAGACCGCTACACAACGAAGGCAGCTGAACTCCTGACATCATGGGGAGAAGGAATGAAAGGGGACATCGCCATCATTGGCGCCCCCCTCTCCAAACCCTCCATCTCCCACTCAGGGGCAAGCTTCGCACCCGATGCAATCAGACGCTGCCTGAACTCGTTTACGACGTACAACATCGAAAGAGGGACGGACCTAGCCGAAGCCAAGAAAGCTATCGTCGACTTCGGGGACATCACCATGCACCCAACCTCGATAGAAGACTGCCATCAACGAATCTATGAGTCAGTCAAAGACGCAACGAACACAAACGCAGCACCCTTCACCATCATCCTTGGAGGCGACCACTCCATCACAACATCAACGGTCAAAGCCATCAAGGAAACCAAAGGTACAGTAGGTATCATCCAATTCGATGCCCACCATGACCTGCGGAACACGGAAGATGGAGGCCCTACCAATGGGACACCTTTTAGAAGGTTATTAGAAGAGGGGCACATCAAGGGTGAGCACCTGATTCAGATAGGTATCCGCAATTACGCCAATGCTAAAGCCTATCATGACTATGCCGTTGAGCAGGGTGTTACAGTTTATACCATGAAGGACGTTAGACAAAACAACTCGTCGATCGCAGAACTCATCCAAGACGCCATAGCCCAATTAGAATCCCAGGTCGATACCATCTACCTCTCAGTAGACATGGACGTCCTCGACCAGGCATACGCACCGGGCTGCCCGGCAATCGGTCCAGGAGGCATGCACCCGGACACGTTAACGGAAGCGGTTCAAACCGCCCTGCAGCACCCTAAGGTAACCACCATGGACATCGTGGAAATCGATCCGACACTCGACATCAGGGACATGACAAGCAGAATCGCTAGCCTCTTGATCATAAATTCATTAATCTAACCAAGGTCCGTCCCTCACTCACCGCTTTAACGCATTGAGGGACGGACCTTCCTTTTCGGTGCTGATTAAGAATAATACATGTAAAGACGCATCCCAATATAAAGGATGCGTTTTTTCTATTAAACTAAATACAAGAAAAATCATCTAAAATTGAGACACACTTCCTACCGGTCGCGTCTAATGAATGAATAACTGACAAAAATGTAAAAAAATACATTAAACTTATAAAGAGAAGGGACGGACCTGGTTCCAGTGTGGAAACGGAAAATCGGGTTTCCCGTCCACTCGGGGGAGGATAACAAATGGATGAAGTGATACAACATGAGAAGGGGGGAGTGATGCAGATGGAGGTAAGTGAGGAAAGGTTGATTGAGAGTTTAATTGATGAGTATGAAGTACAGGTGACGAAATTGGTGTATCTCTATGTGAAAGACTGGCCGGCTGCCCAGGATATTACTCAGGAGGTTTTCATTAAAGCCTTTCATGCCCTCCATCAGTTCAATCATAAATCCTCTTACAAAACGTGGATTTATAGAATTGCCATTAACTTATGTAAAGATTATAAGCGCTCGGCTTATTTCAGGAAAAATACGATCGTACATACATTTCATACCATTCTTAAAAAAGAGACGTCCGTTACACCGGAACAAGAACTCATAACGAGCGAAGACAATGAATCAGTTGCCTCTCATGTATACTCACTCCCCCTGAAATATAGAGAAGTCATACTATTATATTACTATGAAGAATTAACGACTGGGGAAATCGGAGACATGCTCGGGATCAATCCTTCGACGGTTCGAACGAGGCTGGACCGGGGAAGAGAGAAGCTGAAGAAAACAATGGGAGGGAGGATTCCCAATGAATAAGGACCCTTTGCACAATATAAAGGATGAAATAGAGCGTGAAGTATTCAAGAACACCGAGCCTGTCAGTCAAAAAAGGGCCATCTTGACAAAAATAAGGAATGAAAAACAAAAGAAATCATCGGTCAAGTCCATCTTCATCAATCTTGGCGTCCCTTTATGCATCATCCTGATCCTTTCTATCCTGGGCAGCAGCTATCTGTTTAAGGAAGATTTGGTGAAAGAAAATGAAAAAGAAATACAAGAAGAGACTACAGATCAACTCACATACGTACCAACTGACGAGTGGGATGAAAAGATAATAGATGAAAAAGCCTCCATCAGAAAATCGGCGACACCCGTCGATGATGTGAAAGAGAATCAGGAGCAAGAAGCAGAAGCAGAGAAAGTGCCGGAGAAAAAAGAAGAGGAAGACAAGAATGAACCGGCGGATACACCACCTCCACTCCCTGCCTTTGATTTTTCTATGATCCTGAACAATCCAAATGCTTTCAAGGAAAAAGCAGCCAATGGAACGTTCGTCGGAACTTCCTTTACGATTGGAGATTCCATGGAAGGTATACAGGAGATATATAAGGACAAGTACAAGAATCTCGACACCAAGAAGGGTCACAAAGGATATGATCGGGTTGAGGATTATCTCCTTTACTTCCAAGATGAAAAGACACTATTGGAGGTCCGTTCCAATATCAGCCCGTCTTATACATTGGACCAGGTCATTGCGACCCTGGGTGAACCGTATTATTTCATGAATGCATTGGAAGGTGTATATTCAGCGAATTATTTATATGGTGATTATATGGTGGAAATGCAAATACAAGGTAATAACAAAATTAAGCCAAATTCAATGGAAGAGATCCAATTCATTGATCGTGAATCCGTTATTACTTCGGTAGCTCTTTTTAAGAATGACGGAGGTTCAAAGTCTCTGAGTAAGGATATAAAGTATCTCGGAGAAGAACCGACGGAATTCCGTACTGAATGGTTCAATGAAGCGAGAGACTATATCGTGGAAAATACAGTATCCCACGCAGTCATCCTCCATTCTCAAAAGAGCCCTTTGGAATTCAACATCGTCGTCCCACAGGAAACACCGGAGGACGAAATGAGAGCCATAGCAAACCAATTCCTGAAGAGATTGACGGATGTTTCGAACGATGCGATCGAAGAAGGAACAATATGGAATGATTACACTTATGTGATTCATATTGAGAATAGTATAGACGGTTATTACGATACGGGATTGAGCAACTCGAAAAGTACTCATGAAGGGGGGTATCCTGATATCAATTGGATGGGCGATTTACAATCCATTGAGTAAGGTCCGTCCCTCATACACCCGGACATATAAACGGAACGGTTCAAACCCTGCTGCATACCGAAATAATCTCCACGGAAAAGGTGGAAATCGATTCTACACTCGCGATCAGAGCTTGATAAGCAGGGTAGTGGCTCATCTCGCCATTGAAACACTTATATAAAGAGCTTTGGCCAATGCCAAAGCTCTTTTATCGTACTTTTGGGAAGGTACTATATAAATATTTAAATTAGAAGGATTTTACTGTGGAAAAGGTGAAATGAAACAGAGGTAAGATTCAATTAAAATAAGAGGAACTCATATGATAACAGCGATTATAGGAATGATCTATGCCATACTGTTCCTGCTACTTGCCTCCGTCATCGTTGCAGTGCTCCCTGCTTTACTCTGCAAAAAGAAAATGACATTCGAGGGTAGGGTAGGAATGGAGGCCGCGTTATGGAGCTTATGCTCGATAGTAGTATTAATACTCAACTTGAATTACTTTTTACTGAACTCATTTGCCTATGCAGCCCTTCTTATCAGTGGAATGAAGATAGTAGCACTGCCGGTCTTAGTCAGGTTAAAACAAACGAATAGAAGAAAGTATATCGTTTTTAAAAGAATGATGAGAAAGTTTTAAAGTCGAAGGTGCAAAAAGAGACTGCCTCATAATAAGACAGCCTCTTCAATCTAATCTAAACAAAACCTTAGTTACTAATTCTTTCCCGCGCCATGTCATAACCAGAATGAATTTCTTTCATCCCGATCACTTTCAGGAAGTGTCGGAGCTTGTTCATACAGGGTTCTCCAAGGTCACCTGCAATCTCGAACTGATCAATGACGGCACACTTTTCAACTTTAGCGATCGTCACGCTTTGAGATTTGCGGTATTCCACATTGTTGTTGATGGCATAGGTGGATACCATGGCTTGCCCGACCTTACAATCACCTTTGGAAAATTCAAATTGGAATTGGATCGACATATCCAAATCCGAGTATAGAGGATTTACTTTCATGCTTATGTTATTCATCATGAAGCCCCCTTTCTTTTATTGTACTTTTATCCTATCAAATTTTATTGAATAAGGTATTTGGCACCAGAAAGCAATACAGGGGATATTTGTTTTGAATTAACGGCGATAGGTCTCGTTTTCACCATTAATATAACTCGAGGCATATTCTTAAAAGAATATTTTGAGGGACGGACCTGTGTGTTACTCTTAGTGTAGGGGAGTTTCTCCATTTAGCGGCAATGTTGATCCGAAAGAAATGAAAACCCTTACTTTGCGGGCTTCAAAGAAATAAAAAAGCCTCCAGGCTCTGGAGACGAATAGTATTAATATACAGGTGGTAGTTCTTTCTTCGCGTATACAGGCGGTAATTCTGCAGCTGTTTCCACGCTCGATTTAGAATAAACAGGTGGAAGTTCTGCTGCCACATCTGTACTTGATGGAGAATATACAGGTGGAAGCTCAGCTGATTGAATGGAAGTGGCCTGAACGGCTCCAAAAGCTCCTAAAAGTAAGGCAGAAGCGGTAGCGAATGTTAACAAACGTTTTTTCATGGGTATTTCCTCCCTTTTTCAAATAGAGTAATTTTAGGTATCATTGATTATAGAGTTATAATAATATTAAACCATATATTAAAAATGTGATGAGAGGCATTCTAGGGGCTTATGGACCATTTTTAGCACCTAAAGATAGCTCATTCGCTTTTTTTGAAAGAAAAATATAATTATAGGAATATTTTTTTAGGAGAGATGTAAATGGACTTTAGTGTTGTAGGTCAAAAGATAAAAGAATTACGTAAGAACATCGGTCTTTCCCAAGAAGAGCTGGCGGAAGGAATATGTACCCAGGCTCAGATCAGTAAGATTGAAAAAGGTGATGTGTTCCCTTACGCCTCAACACTATTCTTAATATCAAGGAAGTTGGGTGTAGACGTGAACTACTTCTTTGATATAGGAATGACACCCCGTTTAGACTATGTACAAGAAGTCAGCAAGCAGCTTCAGATCGCAAGAAGAAGCATGAACTATAAGGAAATGAAAGAAATCGTAACAGCAGAAGAAGAGAATCCTCTGTTCTTTAATAATAATCGGAATCTTCAGTTACTTCAATGGCATAAAGGAATTTATCAATACGAGCTTAATAAGAATGTGGAGAAAGCAGAGGAAATCCTGAGAGAAGCCATCTCTTTGTCCCATACGACAGATAAAATCTGGACAGAACGTGAAATTGAGATCCTTCTCACCATTGGGGTCATGTATTCTGAAGAAGGAGATTGGAAGAAGGCTCTCGAAATCTATCAGGAAGTGAAAACACATATCCTTGCTCTTCCCAATCTTCATGACTTCACGCTTAGAACAAGACTTTACTACAATATCGCCAGAGTCCTTACACGATTGAAGAATTTTGATGAGTCCATCCAGTATTGTAATGAAGCGATCGATTGGTGTGTACTGAAAGACAATATGTACCTTTTGGGAGAACTTCACTATCATATCGGCTACAACTATGAGCTTCAAGGAATCCTTAAAGACGCACAGAAATACATGCAGAAGGCACTCATCGTATTCGAGCTTCAAGGTGACGACAAGTTCATTCAATTTATCCGCAGTAAAATTGAAAACTTCACACCCATTAGAGAGTAACCGCATACAAAAAATCTAATTTAAGATTTGGGTGAAGAGACAATGGATCATAAAAAAAGAAAAAAATTCTTATTCATAAGTACTTTCTTAGTGATTTCAGGCATCATCATCATTCTCTTAGTAGCTTACTTCCTAATCCAATCCGTTAGAGAAACCTTCTACCAGAACGCCTTTGATAAAAGATATGATTTCGTCTCCTTACAAGAAGAGGGTATGGTCGATGCAGTCCAAGTCTTTCATGGTGTGAAATTGAATACGTATGTGGAAAGTGAAAGCAATCCTGCCACCATCATCTTTGAAATAAACGATGAAGTGGAGGCGAAGCTGAAAGGGCATAAGGTACATCCTGAAGAAGAAGGGATGAAACCTTACTCAGGCTTTATTCATTACAAGCTAATGAAGGATAACCAAACAGGAAAAGAAGCATTTATCGCCAGCCTGGACACGACTCCTTCTAAAGAGGACGACTCAACGACCAGCTTCAGAACCTATACAATCAATGAAAATGGAATCGTAAAGAAGAGTGACTTTACCGAGGATACGAAATCAAAGCTTGAGACTCAGTGGATAAAAGGAATCTCGGATGAAACCCATGGGTATTATACGGACTTACCTTATCAAGATGGGGCAAAAGCGTCGCTGCTCTTTCTCTCGCTTTTGGGTCTACTCTCTATTGCAGGTGGTGTCTGGTTGGGAAAATCACTATTAATCAAAGAAAAAGGGGCAGCTGCATAATGTATCTGTCCTTTTACCTTTCCCGTCCAAAATAAAAAACCGACCCCAAAAAGGCCGGTTTCATCCATATCAATTCAAATCCAAATGATCCTTCAAATCACTCTGTACTTTTTGTTTCTCTTCTTCAGGAACGATGTAGTAGTAAATTCCGCCAAGTTTGGCACCTTCACCGGCAATTTGACTTTGAGAAATATCTTTTGTCGCCGATTTGTAGTTCTTCTGTATGTCGACCATCTCATCAAGGGTCAGGTTTGTTTTCACGTTCTCCCCAATGGCTCCAAAGATATCTCCATAGTTCCATAGGGACGATACGCTGGCGCCTTCTTTAATAACCGCCTGGATGACTTGACGTTGTCTTGCCTGACGACCGAAATCTCCACGTGGATCTTGTTTTCTCATACGAGCATAAGCAAGAGCTTTGTCGCCACTTAACGAAAGCTGGCCTTCATTAAAGGTATAGCTACCAGAAGAGAAAGTGAATTCATTATTTACGGTTACTCCACCGACAGCATTTACAATGTCCTTGAAACCTTCCATATTGATCTTTGCATAATAATCAATCGGAATATCCAGGAATTCTTCTACTGTGTCCATGGCCATTTCGACGCCACCGAAAGCGTAAGCATGGTTGATTTTATCTTCCGTTCCCCTGCCTACGATTTCGACGAGTGTATCACGAGGTATACTTATCATCTTCGTTGTTTTCTCGTGAGGGTTCACCGTCACGACAATCATAGAATCTGAACGACCTTTGTCGCCATCTCTTTCATCTACTCCTAACAGTAAAACAGAGAATGGGTGTTTTTTATCGAATTTTACTTCTTCCGTTCGCTTCTCAGACTTCGGACGGTCAATATTTTCATTCATCGTTTCAGCTGTCTTATTCAATGAATGATAAATTGAATAGGCGTAACCGCCGACAGCTACTAGTAATAGAAGAACGATGATTCCGACGACTTTCGGCCACTTGCGCTTTTTGTGATGTTTATCTGCTCTCAAAATGTTTCCCACCTATAAATAATAAATTTTACACATAAGAAAAATATACTAGAAATAACGGCAAAAGGGAATACATTAGTAAATTTTTGTCTGTTTATGTCAGAAGTATCAGAATACAGGAATGAATTGTCGACTGACACTCAAAAACTTGGATTTATTTGGTATTATTAGAGGGGAGAATAAAATAGGGAGGGAGTCATTTGATTAAAAAAACCGGCATAACCATCTTATTCATCATCCTTTCATTCAGCCTGGTAAAAATGGACACAGCAAAGGCAAATGTAAACCGGATAAGTGGAGAAAATCGCTTCGATACAGCTGTGCAGATTTCGTTATGGGGATGGGATCAATCCGACACGGTGGTGCTTGCAAACGGACAAACGTTCCCCGATGCCCTGGCAGGGGGACCGCTCGCTTATAAAATGAGTGCACCGATTCTATTAATCTACAAAAATCGTTTACCCTCTGAAACGTTGCAGGAAATCGAGCGTTTAAAGGCAAAGCACGTCTACATATTAGGTGGAACCGGCGCAATCGATGCAACCATTGAAACACAATTGAAAAAGAAAAACATGAAGATTACAAGAATCGGAGGAGACGACCGTTTCCAAACAGCCGCCAAAATCGCCAGTTACTTACCTTCCAAGAAAGCAATCGTAGCAAACGGACGGAACTTCCCGGATGCGCTGGCAGTCGCTCCTTACGCCGCCAAAAATGGCATCCCGATTGTATTGACGGAATCCAGCACTCTACCGTCATCTACCCTGAAGGTAACAGAGCAGAAACAAGAGACCATTATAGTCGGAGGTGACGGAGTGATCTCTGCCAAAGTAGAATCAAAACTCCCCGGCACAACCAGATATGGCGGTGTCGACCGTTATGAGACCGCTAAGAACATAATAGAAGGTCTTCCGATGAAAAAGGAAAGAGCTTATGTAGCAACGGGGACAAACTTCGCTGATGCCTTATCGGGGTCTGTACTGGCAGCAAAAGAAAACGCACCAATACTATTAGTGAAGAAAGAGGCTGTTCCTTCAACAATAAAAAGTCTGGTAAACTCTTATGACTCATTCTCCATTCTTGGAGGGAACAACGCCGTCTCGTCAGGTGTCGAGGAAAAGTTAACAGGAAGCCTGGAAGAGTTTCGTTTCCAAGGAGTTCATATCAATGCCACTGAAGAATTCCTTCGATCTTCCTTAGGAGATCCACAGCGAATCGATGAAAGTAGATTCAGCTTTGACTGGTATGTCTATAATCTGGATCCCAAGAAGTACATCCAATACGGTGTATTTAAAGGGATAGTGGTGGCGGTCTATTCAAACTCGGATAGCTGGGTGTCACGATCCGGACTTAAGCTTGGTCTCGGCAATACAGAAGTTGAAACCAAATTAAATCAAATAGGAGCCAGTCACAATCAGACTAACGACTATTATTACGATGAAATGCTTATTCGTACTTATTATGATAAAAATGATGGGAATACACTTTCCGGGCTCTTACTCATGAGAGAAGATTTCACGATCACAAATCCGGACGTGAATATAACGGAACTAAGAAACAGCATGGAGAAGCAGATCCTCGACCAGGCAAATGCATTACGGGCACGACATCTTGTGGCACCCCTTCAGGCGGATGCTAAAGCTCAAGAGGTAGCCAGAGCCCACAGTAAAGACATGGCCATAAGAAACTTCTTCAGTCATGATAACCCTGATGGTCTATCATCCTTTCAAAGGATGGATCAGGCTGGAATCTCATATTCATCGGCAGGGGAAAACATCGCGGGGGGACAGTTCAATGCCATCGCTGTTCATGATGCCTGGGTCAACTCATCCGGCCATCGCAAAAACATCCTGAGTCCTCTCTTCAAAAAGCTGGGGACAGGAGTATACTTCGGCGGGGAGTATGGCGTGTACTATACTCAGGATTTCTTCACTCCATAAAAAAATAGGCCCCGATGGCGTAAATGTCATCGGGGTCTATCTTTCTACAAATCATAAAATCTCTTAAATCCATCAAACTTCGATTTCCAATAAGAGTTACTTAAGCTGGAAACCTGGACGCCGTTGTCCCCGGCATGGATGAATTCATTGTTTCCGATATAAATGCCTAAGTGAGAAATGCCTTTTTTATATGTATTTTCGAAGAATACAAGGTCACCCGGCTGAGGTGTATTCACGTAGTAGGAGCGACTGTAGTATCCTTCACTGGATAGACGCTTTACACCATTGGCACCGGCTTCTTTAAAGACATAATAGATGAAGCCGCTGCAATCAAAGCCGCCGGCCGATGAGCCTCCCCATACATAAGGGGTCCCCATATGAGACGTTGCCTCACTTAATAATCTATCAACGGAAAAGGACGAAGATTGGCTTGGTGCCGGAGCTGCTGGGGGCTTGACTGCCTCAGCCGTTCCCTTCACCTTCAGGACCTGTCCGATGCGCAGGAAATCACTCGAAAGATTATTCCAGCTTCTTAACTCACTTACACTCACACCAAATGTTGCACCAATATGAGACAGGGTATCTCCCGACTTAACGGTATAGCTTGTCATGGAGCTATCTGGTTTAGGCGGAGCAGGTTGTGCCGGTGCCGGAGTGGCAGGAGCCCCTGATTTCGACACTTTCAGGACTTGTCCAATCGATAAGAAATCACTCGAAAGTCCATTCCAACTTTTAAGTTGGGCTACCGTCACACCAAACTTCATCCCGATATGAGACAACGTATCCCCAGATTTCACTGAATAACTTGTCACCGAACCGTCTTGTTTAGGTGGAGCCGGAGCGGGTGCCGGACTGCTTGGAGCAGGCTGGGAACCCGTTTTCGATACTTTCAACACTTGACCGGGATAGATCAGATGATTATTCAAACCATTCCAGCTCATTAAATCGGCAAGGGAAATCGAATGCTTACCGGCAATCTGTCCTAATGTATCCCCGGACTTAATCGTATACGTTTTAGCGGACGTCTGCCCTGTGTTTTGCTTTGGAGGCGCAGGTGCTTGTGGCGATTGGGCGCCGCTCGCGGCAACCTTCAATACCTGATTAGGAAAAATCATTTCTGACTGCAGCTTGTTCCAACTCTTCAAGTTGGCAACGCTTGTGTCATATTTGTTTGCGATCAGCCAAAGGGAGTCGCCTGATTCCACCTTGTGAGTGCTTGCCGAGGCATAGCTAACAAACGAAGACGAGAGTACAGCCGTAGCTGCTACAGAAACCAATGTCTTTTTCACGTACACTTCTCCTTTATTGTCATAGTTTGATAGATAATACCGTCATTTTATCACATAATTTGGTGGAAAAAACTAAATTATTCCTAAAATAGTAAAAAATTATTCCTTTTCTACCAGGAAGTCTATGATTCCTTTGGCCCAGGCTGTGTGTCCCTGCTCATTCGGGCTGCTGGCATCATCCAAGTACGTTTTAATCTCTTCATCTTCTACACCTGGCCAGTTGGACCAGTGATCAATAAACGGAATATCATTCTCTTTCGCGTATTCCTGAATTTGAGAAACCTGTACAGCGTAATTTTTAGGCTGATAAATAGGCTGTGGGGGTGTAAGGACAAATGCTGACCCAGGTGATAACTCTTTTACTTCATCTATGATCGTGCTGATGCTTTGAAGAGTGTCCTCGATCGTAACGTTTCCATTATCTTTAAAGACGAACGGCTCAAAAATGACGAGCCCAGGCTGTAAATCCCCTACTTCTTCATATCTTTCCTCACGCACGAACTCAAGTGTATTGGTTTCAAAGGATAGACTCTGAATTGAAACAGTGTCCCCGTACTCGTCTTCTAAAGCGTTCGCTACTTTGTCGTTCCATCCTTCCTCAATGGAATCCATTTCGGTTGATCCCATCAGAACAATATTGAAGGGTTCTCCAGTTTCTAGCTTCTCTTTATAAAGGGAACGGGCATCTTCCGGCCAATTGACTGTAGTAGACCAAAACTCCCCTTCCTCTGTTCCGAGGGAGGATTCTTCATCCTTCTGAGATTTCTCTTTCTTCTCAGGAACCGAAGACGAATCGGCAGACGTGGAACCCGTTGTCATCGACTTCCAGTGAAGATTCCCATAAACAATAACCCCACCACATAATATAAGTAGGAAAAAAATAATTACCTTTTTCATTACGAACCTCCTATGAGTAAATAACTTGGAAAATGGAACCAAATTCGAATAGCCCCTTCCAATAATAAACAATCTATTGTTTAATAGATAAGTAACAAAAGATTTCAATTATATTAAAATTATGACAAGATTCCCTAAAAATAACAAGAACTTATGATATAATATGACGAGATTTTTATTTTTTAAGAATTATAGGAGGCTATCATGGAAGAAACCATCAGTTTAAAGGAGCTCATTCAGACGTTGAAGAAACGCATGAGTCTCATCATCATACTGACCCTAATGGCGGTATTGGTAAGTGCGGCGATCAGCTATTTTGTCCTCACACCAATCTATCAATCGTCCACTCAATTGCTTGTGAATAAATCGAATCAAGATCAACAGAATTCATTTAATGTAGGGGAAGTGCAAACCAACCTGCAATTGATCAATACATATAATGTCATCATGAAGAGCCCGGCTATTCTGGATATTGTTATTGATGATCTTAAGTTAGATATGACGACTAAAGAATTAAACGAAAAAATTACGGTACAAAGTGAAAAGGATTCACAAGTCGTAAACATCTCCGTGCAGGATGAAGATCCCAAACAAGCAGCAGCTATCGCAAATAAGATTGCCGAAGTCTTTCAAACCGAAATCGTGAAAATCATGAATGTCGATAATGTGAGTATCCTTGCAAAGGCGGAACTTGGAGAAAACCCATCTCCTATTAAACCTCAACCATTATTAAATATTGCCATTGCGGTGGTAGTGGGATTAATGGCAGGTGTAGGACTTGCATTCTTATTAGAGTTCTTAGACAACACAGTAAAAACAGAGCAAGATATCGAGAAAGGTCTTGAGCTTCCTGTACTAGGGGTAATCCCGACGATTACCGACAGTGAATTCCAGAAGGTAGCCCATCGCCAGGAAAGAACGTCAAGACGCAGAGGTGAAAGTGTCGGTGTTTAATAAACAGAAGAAATCAATGAACGCAAATATACGTAAGCTAATCGCGAAAGCGAATCCAAAGTCTCCCGTATCGGAGCAATTCCGTACAATTCGTACGAACATCCAATTTTCATCAGTCGATCAGGAATACCGTTCAATCATGGTATCATCAGCAGGTCCAGGGGAAGGAAAGTCCACAACTGCCGCGAACTTGGCTGTAGTCTTTGCTCAGCAAGGAAAAACTGTCCTTTTAGTGGATGCAGATATGAGGAAGCCAACCGTTCACTATACCTTTAACTTCCCGAACACAACAGGATTAACGAATATTCTATCGAGACAAGTGACACTGAAGGAAGCCGTTAAAGACAGCGGTGTGGACAAGCTTCATATTCTCTCAAGCGGTCCGATCCCACCGAATCCAGCTGAGCTATTAAGTTCAAGGGCGATGGAGCAATTCTTTGTCGATGCTTATAACGAGTATGATTTGATTATATTTGATACGCCACCCGTACTTGTAGTAACAGATGCACAAATTATGGCGAACCAGTGTCATGGAAGCATCCTTGTCGTTTCAAGCGGAAAGACAGAAATGGAACCCGCGAAGAAAGCAAAAGAGCTATTGCAATCGACAAAAGGAAAGCTGCTTGGATGCGTACTTAATAATAAGAAAGCTTCAGAAACAGACTATTATTACTATTATGGAAATTAAGGTTTATTCGACAAAATTCACCCCTTTACAAATATACCTAGTGGTGTAAAATGGTAGTCGGTGTAGAATTAAGTCGAAAGAACTAGAAAGAGGAGGAGTTAGTAATGATTGACATCCATAGCCATATCCTTCCGGGGATAGATGATGGTGCCAGTACGATTTACGACAGTATCGATATGGCGAAGCAGGCTGTCTCAGAAGGAATTCATACAATCATTGCGACTCCTCATCACCGTAATGGAAAATACGACAATGTGAAGTCGGACATCCTTCCCCTTGTGAAAGAAGTGAATGATCGGTTAAGGGAAGAACACATTAACCTTCAAGTACTTCCCGGACAGGAATGCCGCATTTATGGTGAAATTTTAGAAGATTACCAAAAGGGTGACATCTTGCCTTTAAACCAAGTATCCCAATATCTTTTCATTGAGTTCCCATCGAGTTCAGTTCCGCGGTATGCGGAAAAGCTTCTCTACGACATTCAGGTAGCAGGTCTGACCCCGGTCATCGTTCATCCAGAGCGTAATGCGGAGTTGATTGAACGACCGGAAAAGCTTTATAAGCTTGTACAAGGAGGAGCCGCAACTCAGCTAACCGCATCCAGCCTTACAGGATACTTCGGCAAGAACATCCAGAAATTCTCACAGCAAATGATCCAAGCCAACCTGACACACTTCATCGCATCAGACGCTCATAACATACGTAATCGCACCTTTAAAATGGAAGAAGCGATGGATTATATAGAGAAAAAGTACGGAATAGACATGGTCTATTACTTTACAGAAAATGCAGAATTGCTGATCGATGGAAAAAATATTTATAAAGAAATACCTGAATTGATCAAAAAGAAGAAGTTCCTCGGAATCTTCTAAAAGAATCAAACACAGGTAATCCTAAGGTACTATTGTCGTTATTAAATCAGAATCAAGAAGGTGCGCACAGACAACAGTAGAATTTTGGGAATGTCTCCTTACCATTATCATTGGAGGCACTCGATCACACCGTGGGCGGAGAGGAAACTTTGCCTTAGACGCTCGTCGTCAGTGGTGGGATGTGAGGAAGGGTTAGATGCCCACATCTACTATAATAATAGAATCCAGTAAAGAGAAACAATGAAAACGCTTTATGTATTTTATTCATATTATGGTATAAATAAGTTCATCTGTAAAATCAAGGAGAATGCACGCTTGAAAGATTTTAGTTCCATGTCTAAAAGTAGCAAAAAAGCAATAAGATATATTTATCAGGATGCACCGGTAGAGCGACTAGAAAAAAAATACGAATCAACCAAGCCATTGAAAAAAGATTAAATGATCAAAAGTAAACCTAGATACCTAAGGAAAGGATATACATTTGTATCTTTCCCTTAGGTATTTAATTTGTCAAAATAACTTAGAAAAGAAGGGATTTATGTGAGTTATACAAAACGGGTATCATTGCTGATGCTGCTGGATTCTTTGATCGTGTTAACAGCAATTTATTTCGGTTATTATCTCCTTCATCCAACGTTCAGCCTGTACACGTTACCTACACTCGTCTTTAGCTCATGCGCATTACTGGCAAGTCACCATGTATTCGCATTTCTTGATCGTCTTTATCAGAAAGCATGGGAATACGCAAGTGTCGGGGAATTGGTTGCGATCATTCGAGCGATTACATTTTCAATCGTGGCCACTGGT
This sequence comes from Rossellomorea sp. GCM10028870, assembly GCF_042666755.1. Classification (NCBI taxonomy): domain Bacteria; kingdom Bacillati; phylum Bacillota; class Bacilli; order Caryophanales; family Bacillaceae; genus Rossellomorea; species Rossellomorea sp. GCM10028870. The sequence continues at coordinate 274,790 of NZ_JBHTGN010000005.1, forward strand.
ATTCTACAGTTTTTTGTGAACGGGGATATATATGTTCGGGTACTAGCAGTCACTTGGATGCTTCATATCATACTTATAGGTGGATCACGATTCTCATGGAGAATGTACAGACACTATTACATAAAGCCGAAACAGGAAAAGAAACGGGCGTTAATCATCGGGGCTGGGTCAGCAGGGTCCATGTTGGTCCGACAGTTGATAAAGAGCCAGGATACGGATTTGCTTCCAGTTGGATTTATTGATGATGATCCTAAAAAAATGAAACTTCAAATTTACGGTGTGACGATCCTTGGCCGTACCAAAGATATACCAACATTAGTTGAAAAGCACCGAATAGATAATATCATCATTGCTATTCCTTCTCTTCGTAAAGGTGAACTGCAAGAAGTGTATCAACAATGCAGTAAAACCTCCGCAAAGACACAGATTATGCCGATGATCGAAGATATCGTTTCTGGTAAAGTTTCCGTCAATCAATTCCGGGAAGTGCAGGTGGAGGACTTGCTTGGCCGTGAACCGGTTGAGCTTGACACTGATAGTATCTCGAAGAAAATTTCAGGTAAAACAGTACTGGTTACAGGTGCTGGTGGTTCAATCGGCTCTGAGATTTGCCGCCAAGTGAGTAAATTTAAACCTAAGAAACTTTTGTTATTAGGACATGGTGAAAACTCTATTTATACAATCGATATGGAACTAAGAAATAGATATGGAACAGAATTGAAAGTTGTCCCTATCATCGCGGATATACAAGATCGAAATCGTATTTTTGAAGTATTTGAAGAACATGATCCTGAGGTTGTGTATCATGCGGCAGCCCATAAACATGTACCATTAATGGAATATAATCCAAAAGAAGCTGTTAAGAACAATGTAATTGGTACAAAGAATGTGGCAGAGGCCGCAGATATATTCGGGGTAAATACGTTCGTTTTAGTTTCTTCTGATAAAGCAGTAAACCCTACAAATGTAATGGGATCTACGAAGCGCATTGCAGAGATGGTCATTCAAAACTTGGACAAAGAAAGCCAAACAAACTTTGTTGCAGTTCGGTTCGGGAACGTTTTAGGCAGCAGAGGAAGCGTAATTCCATTATTTAAGAAGCAAATTCAAGCTGGTGGTCCGGTTACGGTTACTCACCCTGACATGACAAGGTACTTCATGACAATACCAGAAGCATCACGTTTGGTTATGCAGGCTGGAGCTCTAGCGCGAGGTGGAGAAATTTTTGTCCTTGATATGGGCGAACCAGTAAAAATCGTTGAGCTTGCAAAAAATCTTATTAAGTTATCCGGTTATACATTAGAAGAAATCGGTATTAAATATGCGGGAATTCGTCCTGGTGAGAAAATGTATGAGGAACTGCTTGGGGAGAATGAAGTACACGGGAAGGCTGTGTTTCCGAAGATATTTATTGGGAAGACGGTTGATTTTGAGTATGAGAGAGTTTCAAACTTGATTGAGAATCATACTGAATTTGATCCTCAGTACTTATCTAACTACGTATTAGAATTAGCTAATAAGAAAGAACAATTATTAGTCAAGAATGCAAATTAAGAGGTGGAAGGTATGCAAAAAGTGAGAAAAGCAATTATTCCTGCAGCTGGACTAGGGACCCGTTTTTTACCTGCTACTAAAGCTCAACCTAAAGAAATGTTACCAATTGTAGACAAGCCTACTATTCAATATATTATCGAGGAAGCAGTCGCTTCTGGTATTGAGGACATCATTATTGTAACAGGTAGAGGGAAAAGAGCAATTGAAGATCATTTTGATAAATCGTATGAGTTAGAGGAGACACTTGCGAAGAAGGGTAAGTATGACCAATTGGAAGAAGTGCAAGGTATTTCAAAACTTGCTAATATCCATTATATCCGACAAAAGGAACCTCTTGGTTTAGGGCATGCAATTTCTTGTGCCAGTCGATTTATCGGTAATGAGCCGTTTGCTGTATTACTAGGGGATGATATTGTTCACTCTCCTGATAGTCCCTGTTTAAAGCAGTTAGTCGATGTCTATGAGCGGTATAATTCTTCGGTCATAGGGGTTCAACAAGTACCCGAACAGGATGTTTCTAAATACGGAGTTATTTCAATTAATCAGAATGGGATTGAAGAAGGGGTTTACCATATCAATGATTTGGTTGAAAAACCTAAGAAGGAAGAAGCGCCTTCAAATTATGCAATTATGGGCCGTTATATTTTACGACCAGAAATCTTTAGTATTTTGGAGAATCTTACACCGGGGGCTGGTGGAGAAATTCAGTTGACGGATGCGATTAAGAAGCTAAATGAATTGCAGATGGTTGTTGGGTATGAGTTTGAGGGTGAGCGTTATGATGTTGGTGATAAGTTTGGTTTTATCAAGGCTACCGTGGAGTTTGCTTTGGAGCGTGGAGATTTGCAAGTTCAAGTAATGGACTATCTTAAGCATATAGTGAAACAAGAAAAGATAACTATTTAATATTAATATATGACTATTAACATAGGTACTTAACAAAACTTAAGTACCTATGTTAATGAAAATAATATTAGTAGTTTATTAGTTACGTGGATAAAGTATCTAAATATCCAAGTAAGTAATAAGCAACTACATAATAGTGGAAGGAAGATTTAGAGTATGGGAGATCGTATTTTTCTTTCATCACCACATATGAGTGATGAAGGGTATGAAATGGAATATGTAAAAGAAGCTTTTGATACCAATTGGATCGCTCCACTTGGAGAGAACGTAAATGAATTTGAAAAGGAATTGGCTGCTAAAGTTGGCTCTGAAGCTGCAGCAGCCCTATCTTCCGGTACTGGTGCTATCCATTTAGCATTAAGAGCAGCGGGTGTGGAAGAAGGAGATATCGTCTTCTGTCCGACCCTAACATTCTCTGCAACAGCGAATCCCATTATCTATCAAAATGCCATTCCTGTTTTCATAGATAGTGATTTGGAGACGTGGAATATGTGTCCAGAAGCATTGGAAGAAGCTTTTGAAAAGTATCCTGAAGTAAAAGCAGTGATTGTGGTCCACCTTTATGGACTATCTGCTGATATGGATAAAATAGTAGAGCTTTGTAAGAAGTATAACGTTGCATTGATAGAAGATGCTGCTGAGAGTTTGGGTACTTATTACAAAGGAAAGCATACAGGAACGTTCGGAGATTACGGTATTTTCTCCTTTAATGGAAACAAGATCATTACTACCTCTGGTGGTGGGATGTTAGTTTCAAATAATGAAGAGCGTATTGCTAAAACAAGATTTTGGGCAACACAGAGTAGGGACACTGCAAGACATTATCAACATAGCGAATTAGGCTTTAATTACCGGATGAGTAATGTGGTTGCCGGTATTGGTAGAGGGCAACTTAAGGTGTTAGATCAGAGAGTTGAGAAGAAGAGATATATCTTTGACTTTTATAAAAGAGAGCTTGGTGACCTTGAGGGTGTTGAGTTTATGCCTAGTAATGAATGGGATGAGCCGAATTATTGGTTAAGTTCGATGACTTTGAACGGTCATGTAAGACCGATAGACGTTATGGTTGCTCTTGAAAAAGAAAAAATTGAATCGAGACCAATATGGAAGCCTATGCATCTGCAGCCTTTCTTTGAGAAGTATGATTTTGTTGGGCCGGGTGTTTCTGAGAAGTTGTTTGAAAATGGTGTTTGTTTGCCGTCTGATACGAAGATGACCGATGAGGATTTGGAAAGAGTAGTGACGATTATTAAAGGGTTGTGGTTGAAATAATGAAGGATTATAAAAAAGGAATTTATAAAAGATTTATAAAAAGACCTATGGATATAATTTTATCGTTGCTTGCTTTAATTCCACTCAGCGTTGTTCTCGTAATCGTAGCTATTCTTGTAAGAATCAAGTTAGGCAGCCCAATCTTATTTAAACAAAAAAGACCGGGGCTGAATGAAAAGATTTTTATGATGTATAAGTTTAGAACGATGACGGATGAGAGAGATGATAATGGAGAATTGCTTCCTGATAGTGTTAGGTTGACGAGGTTTGGAAAATTCTTACGTTCTACGTCACTTGATGAACTTCCAGAGCTATTTAATATCTTAAAGGGAGATATGTCCATAGTAGGACCTAGACCATTATTGGTTCAATATCTGCCCCTTTATAATGAGCATCAGAAACGTCGCCATGAAGTAAGACCGGGATTATCTGGATTAGCGCAAATAAGTGGCAGGAACGCCATCAGTTGGGAAGATAAGTTTAATCTAGATGTGAAATATGTAGATAGTGTAAGTTTTATCGGAGATTGGAATATTATTTTTTCTACTATTAAGAAGGTTTTTGTAAGAGAGGGAATCAGTTCAGAGACAGCAGTGACAATGGAACCTTTCAAGGGAACTAAAAAGGAACGAATGGATCTATGAAAAACAAACTTCTCATTATCGGAGCAAGTGGTCATGGAAAAGTGGTTGCTGACATCGCTTTGAAAATGAATAAATGGGATAGCATTTCATTTATGGATGATGATGAAAGCATTGAATCATCAATGGGAATAAAAGTAGTTGGAAAGTCAAATGATGCTTTAGAACTTGTAAAAGATTATGACATTTTTGTTGGGATAGGTAACAATACTATACGAGAAAAAATTCAAAATGAACTAGAAGAAAATGGTGCAAGCATACCCACTTTAATTCATCCTAATGCTGTTATTGGAGAACAAGTTATTTTAGCGAGTGGAACAGTAGTTATGGCTGGAGTAGTAATTAACTGTGGCACTAATATCGGTAAAGGATGTATTCTCAATACTTCTTCTACAATTGATCATGACAATATTATAGAAGATTATGTTCACATATCACCTGGTGCACACTTAGCTGGCACAGTTAAAGTAGGAAAACGGAGCTGGTTAGGAATAGGTAGCATAGTAAGTAATAATGTAAATATTACTAGTGGATGTACAATTGGTGCAGGAACAGTGGTGGTTAAGGATATTACTGAAGCAGGAACATATGTAGGGGTTCCAATGAGGAAGATAAATAGTTACTAATTTAAGGGAGTTATAACATGGAATTATTTTTTGAAATTCTATTTTATATAAGTGGGTTCATTATAGTCTGGGCAATGATTGGTTATCCAATTTCATTAAAGATAATTGGCAAATTTTATAAGGATCGCAAACTTGAAAAAGATTTTTCGCATAGACCTACTGTAACAGTTATGGTAGTAGCACATAACGAAGAAAAAGTGATCTTAGACAAACTTAATAATATTTTGGAGTTAGATTATCCAAAAGATAAGATAGAGTTCTTGATAGCTTCAGATAATAGTACAGATAGAACAAATGAAATTGTTAGACGCTTTATAAAAGAAACAAATGATGTAAATATAAGACTTTTTGAAGTGAAGGCTCGTAAAGGGAAAACAAATGCTCAAAATGAGGCGCAAAAAACTGTTATAACAGAGTATCTAGTTATGACTGATGCTAACTCTATAATGGATAAAAATTCTGTTAAAGAACTTATGGCATCTTTTACTTCCGATGAAATTGCGTATGTTTCAGGAAGGCTGTCGATTGTAAATCAAACTTCAAGTGATGTAAGTGACGCTGAGGCGAGTTATTGGGATGGTGATATGGCTATTCGGGAAATAGAGGGAAGAATACAAACTATTACTGCTGGTAACGGTGCGTTATATGCTTGTAAGACAGAGGATTATTATGATTTTAATCCAATTCAATGTCATGATAGCGCAATGCCGCCTCTATATGCCCTCCAGGGTAAAAGGGCGATCGCCAACCATGATGCTATAGCTTATGAGAAGGCTGGAGAAGTCATTGAAGATGAGTTTGGTCGTAAAGTAAGGATGAATAGGATTATACTAAAACATATTTTGCCTGATGTAAGGATTCTTAACATATTTAAGTATAAATGGTTTTCCTATTTTTACTTTGGTCACAGAACTTGTAGATATTTATTATGGATAGCACACTTAATTGTATTTATCTCCAATGCTTGTTTAATTTCAGATTCCTGGTTTTATACTATGACTTTTTGTGGACAGGTACTCTTTTATCTATTGGCATTAATTAAAACCTATACTAAGACAAATAATAAATATCTGACATTAATTTACTACTACTGTGTAACTATAATTGCACAATGGGCGGGGGTCTATAATATACTGACTGGAAAGGCTAAGCCATTCTGGGAAAAAGCAGAGAGTACAAGGTAATTTATATATAGAGGAGTAATCAAAAATGAAAATAGCTGTCGCTGGAACAGGATATGTAGGATTATCTAATGCAATATTATTAGCCCAAAGCAATGAAGTAGTAGCACTTGATGTTTTGCAAGAAAAAGTAGATATGATCAACAATAAAAGATCCCCTATAATTGACCATGAAATAGAGGAGTTTTTAGCTACAAAGGAATTAAATTTAACCGCTACAACCGATTATTATATAGCATTTAGAGATGCTGAGTATGTAATAATCTCAACACCCACCGACTATGACCCTGAAAAAAACCACTTTAATACTAGAACGGTTGAAGATGTAATTGTCAAAGTGTTATCAATTAATCCGAACGCTGTTATGGTAATCAAATCTACTGTGCCGGTAGGGTACACCAATCAAGTGAGGGTGAAGTTCGAAACCGAAAATATTATCTTCTCTCCAGAGTTCTTAAGAGAAGGAAAGGCTTTATACGATAATTTAAACCCTTCACGGATTATTGTAGGAGAGCAGTCAGAGAGGGCTAGAGTGTTTTCAGACTTATTAGTACAAGGTGCCAATAAAGAAAACATTCCTGTATTATTTACTAACTCTACCGAAGCAGAAGCTATTAAGCTTTTTGCAAATACATATCTTGCTATGCGAGTTGCTTTTTTTAACGAATTAGATTCTTATGCAGAGATAAGAGAGTTAAACACAAAACAAATTATTGAAGGTATTGGAATGGACCCAAGAATAGGAAATCATTACAATAATCCATCCTTTGGCTACGGAGGTTATTGCCTTCCAAAGGATACGAAACAGTTATTAGCAAATTATGAAGACGTTCCTAATAATATTATGGCAGCAGTAGTTGATGCCAACAGAACTAGAAAAGATCATGTGGCAGAAATGATAGTAGCTAAGAAACCTAAGGTAGTAGGTATTTATAGATTAACAATGAAAATGGATTCAGATAATTTTAGGCAATCAGCCATTCAGGGTGTTATGAAACGTTTAAAAGCTAAGGGAATTGAAGTAGTAATATATGAACCAAATTTATTTGAGGAAAAGTTTTATAATTCTAAAGCAATTAAAGATTTTTATGAATTTAAAGAAATTTGCGATGTGATTGTAGCTAATAGAATTACAGAAGAAATTCAAGATGTTGCTGAAAAAGTATATACACGTGATCTATATAGTAGAGATTAATTTTTCACATAAAAAATAAATATCAATTGAATTAGGAGATGGTTAAAGTGATATTCAAAGAATTGATTAATAAACAAGAGAAACTTGCAGTAATAGGTCTGGGTTATGTGGGTATGCCAATTGCGGTTGCCTTTGGGAAGAAAATTGACGTAATAGGTTTTGATCTAAATAATAATAAAATTGAATTATATAAATCTGGAATTGACCCTACAAATGAAGTGGGTAATGAAGAAATTATGCAGTCTACTGTTGAGTTTACTTCAGATGAAAAAAAACTTAAAGAAGCAAAATTCCATATTGTTGCTGTACCTACGCCAATTAATTCAGACAAAACCCCAGATCTTTCCCCAGTAGAGGGAGCTAGTAGAATCATTGGACGAAATCTAACTAAAGGCTCCATTGTAGTTTACGAGTCTACTGTCTATCCAGGAGTCACTGAAGACATTTGTATTCCAATTCTTGAAAGTGAATCAGGGCTCAAATGTGGGGTGGATTTTAAAGTAGGTTACTCACCTGAACGAATTAATCCAGGAGATAAAGTTCATACTCTTGAAAAAATCATTAAAATTGTTTCAGGTATGGATGAAGAGAGCCTGGAAGAAATATCAAAAGTGTATGAATTGGTAATTGAAGCAGGTGTTCATAAAGCTAGTTCTATTAAGGTTGCTGAAGCCGCTAAAGTGGTTGAAAATAGTCAACGTGATATTAATATAGCTTTTATGAATGAACTTTCAATGGTATTTGATCGCATGGATATAAATACTAATGATGTAATAGAGGCGATGAATACAAAGTGGAATGCCCTGAAATTCTATCCAGGACTGGTTGGAGGTCATTGTATAGGTGTTGACCCTTACTACTTTGTTTATGAAGCTGAGAAATTAGGATATCACAGTCAAATCATTCTATCTGGAAGAAAAATTAATGATGGAATGGGTAAATTCGTAGCAGATGCTATTATTAAAGAACTTATTTTAGCTAATAAAATAGTTAAACAATCTAAAGTAGTCATTTTGGGACTTACTTTCAAAGAGAACTGTCCTGATATAAGAAATTCAAAAGTAATTGATATTGTAAAGGGATTAAATGAATATGGTATTGAGCCAGTTATAGTTGATCCCCAAGCGGATCCTGGTGACGTAGATAGAGAATATAACCTTGGTTTAGAAGAAATAAGTAGTATTGATAATGCTGACTGCCTTGTTTTTGCAGTTTCCCATGATGAATTTAAAAACTTAGATTGGAAGCAAATAGATCAAATGTTCATTCAGTCTAATAATAATGAAAAAGTGGTTGTAGATGTCAAAGGGATTTTAGATAAAGCTGAAACTGAAAGAAAAGGCTATCGTTATTGGGGATTGTAAGTTTTATGAAATGAGGACGATTTTTTATGAATCTGTTGCATATATGTTCGTATTATAGCGGAAGTAAATTATATTCAAATTTAATTAAGGAATTGGCCAATAGCAATATTAAACAGGATGTCTTTGTTCCAATAAAAGATAAGAATCAAATCGGCAGGAATGAACTGGCAAAAGACCAGTATGAAAATATTTCATTTCATTATGCAAATATTCTTTTGAAAAGCGATAGACTATTTTTTAATAAAAAGATAAATAAACAGTTTCAATGGGTAGAAAACCAAATATTATCAAAGAAGAATATTAATTTCATACATGCTCACACGGTTTTTAGTGATGGGGGAACGGCTTATGAACTTCATAAAAAATATGGAATTGACTATATTGTAAATGTGAGAAACACAGATATTAATTATTTTTATAAATATAGAATGCATTTACGCCCATTAATGTATGAGATCTTACTACACGCAAAGCAAATAGTTTTCATTTCACATGCATATATGAAAAAAGTAATATCAATATTGCCTAAGCAGATTTTAGAAAAAACTAAAATTAAATTCAAGGTTATCCCTAATGGAATAGATAACTATTGGCATGAGAATCCTAGCTTGCCTAAATCATTGGACTCAGAAGATATTAAACTATTATTTATTGGGAGAATGGACAAGAATAAAAATGTAAAAGCTATCATATCAGCTCTTAATCATTTATCTAAGGATGGACATAGATGTACTTTAGACATGATAGGAACTGGACCTTTAGAGAAGAAAATGAAATCTTACAGTAAGAAACTAGGATTAGGTAAGAATGTTACCTTCCATGGTCACATTAATGAAAGAGAAAGTATCTTGTCTATTATGGATGATAGTCATGTTTTTGTTATGCCTTCATATACAGAAACCTTTGGTTTAGTTTATATTGAGGCAATGTCTAGAGGAATCCCGATAATATATACTAGTGGTGAAGGTGTCGATGGTTTCTTTGAAGTAGGTGAGGTAGGTTATCCTATTCTCCCAAACGATAAGGAAGATATGATCAGAAAAATATTCAAAATTAAAGAAAACTATAAGGTCACCTCTAGTAATTGTATCAAAAACTCAAAAAAATTTGATTGGAAAGAAATATCAATGAATTACTTGAAATGCTATAACCTCTAATTTATTTAAGACAAAAAATATAATATATAGTGACAGACAAAACTAACTATTATATAAAGCAACATCTTAAGGGGAGATTATTATAAATATTCTTATTTTCACATCTTATTATCCCATTTTAGATGATAGGAGTCCTGGGAAGAATACCAAAGCAGTGCATTATTTTGCAAAAGAGTGGGTAAAAGCTGGTCATAATGTTTTGGTAATACACAATTATGTTAAATTTCCAAGCATGTATTCTAAACTCCCTTTTGTAAATGATGTAAAATGGAACTATAAGGAAGATTATAAAGGGGTTACCTATAGTAAACAAGACGGTGTAGATGTCTACCTATTACCAGTAAATAGATATATTCCACGCTACAATTATCTATTCCCTGTAGATGTTATAAAGCAAAAGAAAATCATAATTGATATAATGGAAAAACACAAATTTCAGCCCGATTTATTCTTATGTCATTTTAGTGTTAGTCAATGGCGTATAGTTAAATCTTTGAAAAAAGAGATCACATGTAAAAAAGTAGCGATTTTACATAATTCAGATATTAATTATTTGAATAGACAAAAAAATAAAAAAATATTAAACGAAATTACGTCTTATTATGATAAATTTGGTTTTCGATCTGAAAAGATCTACAATGACTTTAACAAATTGACAGAATCTAAAAATGAAAGGTTTCTTGTCCACTCTGGAGCGCCAGATAAGATACTTTCTAATTCAAGTAAATATCAAGATAAGGTTTTTAACCCACAGAAGATTAGATTAATCTACGCAGGAAATTTGATTCCGTTAAAAAATGTAGATGTTACTTTAAAAGCATTAGCACTTATAAAAGACCAATATGATTTTCAATTTGAGATTATTGGTACAGGGCCTATGGAAAGCCAATTGAAGGGCTTAGTAAGTCAATTAGAATTAGAAGATAAGGTAGAATTTTGTGGATATAAAAGTCGTGAACAAGTAATTGAGAAAATGTCTAAGAGTGATTACTTTATTATGGTTAGTTCACCAGAGACATTTGGTATTACCTATATCGAAGCCATGGCGTGTCGTTGTATAGTAGTAGGTAGTAAAGGTGAAGGTATAGATGGTGTTATGCAAGACAAAATTAATGGATTTTTAGTTAAGCCAAGGGATATAGAAGAATTGGCTAATACTCTTTCGTACATATTTGATATTAAGTCTGATGAAAGAGAAAAAATATTAACTAACTCTTATAAAACAGCTAAGGAATATACTGAAACAAATGTTGCAAAAAGGTATATTGATCAAGCTATTATTGATTGACCAACTCTAAGCCTATTAATTGTTATTAATTTTAATTTGGACTATTGAAGAAGAAGGTTAGCAAATGACTTTATTTACAAAATTAAAAAAATCAACATTTATTAATAGTACGTTAAAATTATCAAGTGGATTGATGTCAGCGCAATTGTTATTAATATTGTTTTCTCCTGTATTAACAAGACTATACACCCCTATAGAATTAGGGGTGTATAGTTCAGTTTTAGCTATAGCGGCTTTTGCTACGCCTGTAATTAATGGTCGGTTTGAGTTTTTAATAGTCTCAGCAAAAAATGATAAACAGGCGAAAAATTTTGCATTTGTTTCACTGCTAATTTGTACGATAATTACAGCTGTTATCATTTTAATTTTCCTTTTTTTAAGTAATTCAGTATTATATGAAATTAAAAATATCGGGGGATTTGTTTGGTTTATTATTCCTGTTTTATATTTAAATGGATTAATTAACATATTTAATCAATTTAATATTAGGCTAAAACAATATGGAGATTTGTCAAAAATCACTTTTGTTCGCTCAATTTTCCAAATTTCTAGTCAAACGGTCTTTGGATTGCTTCATTTAGGAACATTAGGATTACTACTGAGTATCTTAATTGGAGTAGGAGTTGGTTTAAGAAGACAAATACTTATCTCTACTGGAAAGCTTAAGAACTTGATTTCAGTAGAAATAAGTGAAGTGAAAAATATAGTGAGAGAAAACATAAAGCAAATATATGTTAGTGTACCCGCGTCATTAATAAATTCAATAGCAAATAATTTAATGGTACCCATCGTACTGTATTTATTTGGAGCAGTTGCCAGTGGATATTATTTTTTGGCAAATAGAATATTGGCTGTTCCAATCCAATTATTGGGAAGTACTATAAGTAAAGTATATTATGAAAAGGCCTGTAGAGAAAGAGATAAAGAGGGAAGCTGTAAAAAAACATTTAATACTACTGTTTTGCTATCTTCAACTATTCTTTTACCTGTGTTCATAATATTGTATTTTTACTCTGAGCCTATTTTTAAATTTATTTTTGGAGAAGAATGGATAAAATCTGCTATAATCGTAAAAATGTTAATTCCTTTTTTCTTTATCAGGGGTGTAACTCTATCAATAATTATGACGCCATACGTATATAAATTACAGTATTGGGATCTTGTTAATCAAATAATTATAATATTTAACCTAATTATCAGCTTAGCCATTACTATTTTAAATAATTCTAATATGATGGAATTCTTTAAATATTATTCATATATTGGTAGTTTTGTTTATATTATCGTACTAGCCTTGTGCTGGAAACTTTCTCGAAATGTAAAAGGTATCGAAGGTCAAGAAAAGGGATTGTCTTAAAAGGAGATTGGTGAGACATGAAATTTATTAAATTATCTATTAAAAGGACTATCATAGTTTTCTTCAGTATTATTGGTAAGTATATTGGATTGAAAATTGACATTTTTTCTGACATTAATATAAATAAATTGTTTAAGAGTTGGAGAGATCGAAATTTCAATAAAACATTCCCCACGATTATTAACAAATCAAGAATAGGGAATACTTCTTTGGGAATGGGTTGTAAAATTAATGAAGTTATTTGTACAGGGAACATTGAATTAGGAAATTTTGTTTCTATTAATGGACCCGCAACGAGATTAGCTGCACAGGTAAATCAAATAACCATAGGAAGTTATACTTCTATTGCTTCTAATGTTGTCATTCAAGAGCATTTTCATAATAAGGATAGAATAACATCATATTATGTTTTTAATAATTTATTTAAAGAATTCTCACCTGATGAAATAGTATCAAAAGGTTCCATATATATAGAGGAAGACGTATGGATTGGGTCAAACTCTACCATACTATCTGGAGTTACTATAGGAAGGGGAGCCGTGATTGGAGCAGGTAGTGTTGTAACAAAAGACATACCCAAATATTCAATTGTAGTAGGGAATCCAGCTAGAGTAATTAAAAAGAGGTTTTCTGACGATATTATTAATGAATTAGAAAAAAGTAATTGGTGGGAAATGTGTCCTTCAGAGTTAAAACAATTCTCAGATTTATTTAATCTGAATTTAAATAAGTCTGAGTGCATTGATGAAATTCAACGTCTTGTAAGGTAGAATTAATTTGAGAATTCCTATGAATAGGAACATAGCTTATTAAAGTAATTGTAAGACTAAGGAGCATTATTTTTTTATGAAAATTTCTAGTATATATACGATTTTCCATATGTTTTTATTAAAAATCTTATTAGATATTGTGTTTAATTTACGTATAAAAGAATATTTCACCTTTTTAGTAAGCTTTGAAGAAAATTACTTTAAGGTTTTTGAGTCGTACATACTCTTAGCAATATTGCTTGTTTTTTTAAATAAGAAGAATACAGACGATAAATTATCCACAATATTAGTTCTGGTATTATTTACGATTCACTATATACCAACACTTGTTTTGTATGGATATATGAATCTTTCTAGGGAATTTATTTATTTAACTTCTCTATATTGGATTATATTAATTTTAAGTATAAAGTTTATTAATCTTGATAATATAGAATTACGCGGGAGATTCAAGACAAATAAAATATTTTATTCAATATTATTAATTTGGTGTTTAGTAGTTCCTATTATTTCCTTTAATTATTTTGATGTAAATATTGATTTGAATCTACTAAATCTATTTTCTAAAGATATCTATGAAATTCGAGACAATAATTCTGGAATCTACGATAATCTTGGTGTTTTTAACATAATACTAAGGTGGGGATCTTTTGTTGTCTTTCCAGTGATGTTTACTTATTTTTACTCAATAAATAAGAAGAAGTTATGTTTAATTCCCGTAATATTACAATTATTGTTATTTTTTACTATGCCTTTCAAGTCGTGGCTATTGGTTATTCCTTTTACTTTTATTCTTTACATTTTATACAATCCAAAGAATTTTAAGGTTAACATTCTTATGGCAATAAATTCATTTGTTTTGCTCTCAATTTTATTATTTAAGTATATTAGTCATTCCTTAGGTGAAATATTTATCATTTTAATTATTAGAAGAGTATTTTTTATTCCGGCATTGTTATCTAATCTTTACTATGAATTTTTTAAGGATAGACCTGCGTTTCTTATCCAAGCCTCTTTCTTAAAAGATATTATTCCGAATGGATATAGTAATACCCCACCATACCTAGTTAGTCAATATTTTTTTGGCGAGTCTTTCAATGCAAATACCGGCCTTTTTGGTGATGCATATTCCATATTTAAAGTTATTGGAATACTAATATTCCCTGTTATTTATGCTTTTTTGTTTAGATTAATGGATAACTTTTCAAAAGGTATAGATAAGAAGGCTGTGATGGGAATAGTTTTAGCTCAAATTGTAGTTTTGACTAACTCAAGTATAATAGCTATCTTAATCGGCCACGGTTTCTTATTTATGTTATTAATTATGTACATCATGCCTAGAACTAAAGTTGCGAGTAACCTTTAGTATAAATACGTTCACCTTAATATAGAAAGAGGCTGTCTTGATTGCATCAAACTGCCTAGAGATCATATCGCCTTGTTAGAATACAGACATAAAATATTTTCAACATCTTACCTGTCTATAAAGATTCCTATATATTTTTTCCGCATCATGCTCCATTCACTTATTTCATTTGAGAAGATTTTTTCTTCCGCTAAAAAATGTAATATCTTTTTGCAATAAATAGAAATAATATAAAATTCGCTTTTACTTTTAACTACATGTTCTTCAAAAACTTGAAGAAGTGTCCCTTTAGCAACGTCAAGGGAAGCACCGGGACGGTTCGAGACAAGTGAAAAAGTCTCCTCTATATCATCTATCATAGTCAAATAGGTTCCTAATCATGAAAAAACCCCTAAATAGTATAATAGGAAATAAGTGCGACCAAGTACCAACACGATTTGGGGGCTTATTCTTTAAAGATTACTACAGTTGTAGTTATTCATTTGATAAATGATTTATTGAAGAGTAGTTACTTCAAACAATATGAACGTCTTGCCAAAGAATCAGTTGCTGTGTAAATATTTTTCCTCCAACATATCTATGTATTTGATTTTATAAAGTTGTTCCATATATTAGGTTATATCATGTTAATTAAAAAGAAGACCTGCATCGTACAAGATTTGTACGATGCAGGTCTTTTTTGGTGGACCTCCACATCTTTATAACTGGCTGTTGTTTTGTGTAAATATATAAATTAAACTATTCCTGGCTAACGTTACGAATAGAGTAATTTCGGATGCAAATGACATAAAGGTTTACTGGGATTTTAATACTTATATTATAAATTTTAACTTTCTAATGTTGATTAATGATAATATAAACGTAGTCCAAAAGTAACCGCTTAAAGAATTATTATTTATTTGATGGGGGAAATCAATATGCACAAACAAACTTCAAGGAAAAAGTGGATGGCAAGCTCTTAGTCTTGCTCTTACTCCTAACGGCAGTACCACCATTAGGCAATACTGCTTTGGCTACGAGTCAAGACTATCTGTACTTCTCAAGCGATACAATCTTATCAGCCATAGAGACGGTTGATAAAACGGTGGTGATATCACCGAATGTCACGTTGACGATACAATCCGGTTCAGACTACGTGATTAATGGGAATCTGATTATTTATGGGGAATTAAAAAATACCGGTAAGCTTACCGTGAATGGTGAGATTTATGCCAATAATTATAATAATTTTATGTTTGGTGACTCTTCGAATCCAGCTGGTAAGCTCTCGAATTCAGGAAGTTTGAGAGTACAGTCGTTAAAGGTCACAACCGATTATCCTGATCCACTGTTCGATTTTACGGGTCCCGAGGATCAGTCTACTATTGGCAGCAGCAGTATCGAAGTGACCGGTGTTTCGTTTCCGGGCTTACCTTATGATGTGAGTGGTCCTTTAAATGGAGGGGGAGCTCTAGTCAAAGAGGATGGTACCTTTGCTGAGCGCATTGTGCTGCAGGAGGGATCGAATGAGATTAAAGGGACAGTGACAGACCCTTTTGGGAATACAGTGACAAAGAACATGACAATTAATTATGAAGAACTGAGGGATGCGGCAGCACCGGTTGTAGAGGGAACGACTCCTTCTGCAGGCACGTCCAATGTTCCGCTTGATATAGACATCAGCATTACATACAATGAACCGATAAAAGAAGGCACTCATTATTTTGATATTTTCATAGATGATGAAGAAGGACAATCAATGTCGTCTACCAGGATTGAGGATAATACGTTATTCATTAAACCGGAAAACGGTTTGAAATATGGAACGACATATACGGTCAGGGTTTCTCCGAATGGCGTGATGGATATGAGTGGAAATAGCCCGGGTGAATTGTTCTTGTTTAGTTTCACGACCGAGAGAGACATGACTCCTCCTGAAGCTCCCGGTGTAGATGAGGTCACAGATCAGGAGACTGCATTGACCGGTACAGCGGAAGTGGATTCGACAATCAAGGTGAAAACGGCTGGAAGTGTAATAGGCACAGGAAAAGTGGGTTCTGAAGGGACGTATCGGGTTACGATTCCAAAACAGAAAGCAGGGACACTGTTAGAAGTAACGGCCACCGATCAGGCAGGGAATAGCAGCCAGGTTGCCCAGGTGACGGTGAAAGATGCAACCGCTCCTATGGCTCCGGTTGTAGATGCTGTAACAGATCAGTCCACCAGTGTAACAGGAAAAGCCGAAGTGGATTCAATGATTAAGGTAAAGACCGAGGGTACAGAAATCGGGAAGGCAAAAGTGGGCTCTGACGGAAGTTATCATGTAACGATTCCTAAGCAGAAGGCAGGGACCATTTTAGAAGTATCCTCTACAAACCAAGCGGGTAATGAGAGCGTGGTTACAAAGGTTACGGTGAAGGATCTTACTGGACCACCTGCTCCAATGGTGGATGAGGTTACAAATCAAGCCACTTCTGTAACAGGAAAGTCTGAGGCTAATTCTGTTATCTCGGTGAGAACCGGGGGAAGTGAGGTAGGTACGGGAAAAACCAACTCGGAAGGGACTTTTGCTGTAACAATTTCAAAGCAGCAGGCAGGGAAAGTCCTGGAAGTAACAGCCATGGATCAGGCAGGAAATAAAAGTGATGTCACCAAGGTCACCGTAAAGGATAGAACGGCTCCACCGGCTCCGAGTGTGGATGCAGTGACGGATGGATCGACTACCGTAACCGGAAAAGCGGAAATGGCTGCGACGATCAAGGTGAGAGTCGATGGAAATGAAATCGGCACAGCCACGACGGATTCAGCAGGGACGTATCGTGTTGCGATCCCTAAACAGAAGGCAGGAAAAGTGCTGGAGGTAATCGCGATAGACGAGGCAGGGAATAAAAGTGAGGCTGCGTATGTGACAGTAAAAGATGGCACACCACCATCTGCCCCTCAAGTAAAGAACATCACGGATCAAACGACGATTGTGACGGGTAGTGCAGAAGAAGGCTCAACCGTTACATTAAAAGCCGGAAACATCACGATTGGAACGGGGACAGCCTCCGATACCGGCACGTTTGAGATTCCAATCTCGCTTCAGCAAGTCGGTGCGGTCATAACGGTGACTTCAACAGATGAATCCGGATTGGTGAGCACTGCAACGAAAGTAACGGTTGTTGATGGAAGCGATGTTCCCGACCCGGAGGTTGCTCCCCTGACAGACCTTTCATCAAAGGTGAGCGGAGACTGTTATTGTTACAAGGTGGTAGTGAAGAAGGGCGATGCCGTGTTAGGCGAAGGGACGCCTCGTGAGGATGGTCGTTTTAGCATCCCGATCGACCGGCAGCAAGCAGGAACCGAGGTGACCGTTTACGCCATCGATACGGCAACGGGGAACACCAGTTATAAGAAGGTAACGGTGAAATTAAGTGCTCCAACTGTAAATGAAGTCACCGATCAAAGCATACAAGTCACCGGTAAAGCGAAAGCCGGAGTAATGATCAAAGTAAAAGTGAATGGCACTGAAGTTGGAAAGAGTGAAACGAAAGCCGATGGAACCTTTACGGTGGCCATTTCGAAGCTTGCAGCAGGCAGCACGGTCGAGGTGACCGCGACAGATAAGCTTGGAAATGTAAGTGAAACGGTAAAAACATTCGTGAAAGACGTGACAGCACCTGTAATACCTACTGTGGATACGATTACGAATCAATCACTAAATGTAAGGGGTAAAACAGAACCTGGAGTACTTGTTAAGGTAATGGTAGGCAGCGGTACAAGCCCAATCGGAGAAGGGACTTCTAAGCAAGACGGCAGCTTTGATGTCGAAATTCCAGCGTATCCAACTCCCGGGGAACGATTCTATGTGACCGCTACCGACCCTGCTGGAAATACAAGTAAATCATCCTATGTGACTGCCGTAGAAAGTGTCAAACGACTGTCGGGAATCAATCGTTATTCAACAGCTGTAGAAATTTCGAAGCAAGGATGGAAAACGGCCGACACTGTGATCATTGCACGCGGTGATTCATTTCCGGATGCGTTAGCAGGCACACCGCTTGCCTATAAATTAGATGCACCTATTTTATTAACCACGAAAAATTCTTTGTCACTTGAAACGAAAGCGCAATTAAAGAATCTTACACCTAAAAAGGTCATCATTCTTGGCGGGAAGAATGCCATTGCTCCGAAAGTGGAGAATCAAATCAAAGAAGTCGTTTCAAACGTCCGCCGTATTTCAGGTAACGACCGATTTGAAACAGCACAATTGATCGCCAGCGAATTAGGCGGAAATCCGGCGAAAGCCATCTTAGCTTACGGGCATAACTTCCCGGATGCTCTGGCCGTCGCATCTTACGCAGCGCGTAACGGGTATCCGATTGTGTTAACCAATAAAGATAGCTTACCTTCCTCTTCCAAAGCGGTTCTAAATGGCAAAACGGAAGTAATTGCAGTGGGGGGAGAAGGAGTAATTAGCAGGAAGGTAACATCGAATATAAAGGGAGTAAAGCGTATCTCAGGTGCAAACCGCTTTGAGACGTCTGTTAATCTAGTAAAACAATTAGGATTAAAAACCGATAAAGTGTTTGTTGCAAATGGATACGGATTTGCAGACGCACTGACGGGCTCGGTCCTCGCTGCAAAGAAGGATGCGCCATTACTACTTGTTAATCAGAACAGTATACCTAAGGAGACGTATAAGTTTGTGCAAGAAGGAAGGATAGAACATTATATGGTGCTTGGTGGGAAAGGTGCGGTTAGTGGGAGTGTTGTGGATATGTTGGGGAAAATCAGAAGGTAGGAAATAGATAGAAATTAATGATTCTGGTAGGGAGTAAAGAAGATGTTGTGGGTAGCCCTTGGTATTGTAATATTTATTTTTGGAACAATCATAACCAGGCATATAGGTGGTGGTGTTCTAGCTTTAACAGCTTTTATCCTTTGGAGATTCGGAATGTTGGGAACTGTAATCAAATGGATAATTAGAATCATAAATACCGCATATAATTATCTTAAAGCCCTTATTCGGGTAATAAAAGATGAATACTTCGATAAAAGCGAAGGGGCTTTGATATTTGTTAACACAAAGATTGATTTAATTGTAAGTGCGATAATTATATAAATACGGCATCATTAAAGACAAAGCCCTCTTTATATGAAGAGGGCTTTGTCGATATAAAAATAGGTATTTATGGAAAGGCTATTAACCCTTATTGAGTTTTCTCGATTTTCCATTTTAAAGTGTCTTCAGAAGGTTCTTGATTAAAAAATAAGTCTTTACCATACTCAACTAGCAGTGGTTCCTGGGTTTTTAAAGCAGTAAAAGTATATGCTCTAGTTTCGCTTTGACCTGGATACAGAGATCCGAAGAAACCATATTGTGGTTCAGAGCTATCTTGATAATATATTTTGAAAGAACCTTGGTCAATTTTTTTGTCAGAAGTATTGTTCTTTTCGGTGTAGTTGATAGTATATTCGTTGTATCCCTCATATTCCAGAATATCAATAGAGTTCATTGTTATTGTTAATTGATTATCTGGTGAAACATATGGAACTCCAAGCTCAAGAAATGTGAAAGGCGCACCTGGTTCTGGATCAGGTTTGGGTTCTTCTTCTCCAGGAGGATTATCAAATTTTGCTATATAATCATAAACATTCGAATCTATAGCGGACTCTCCGCCAAATAATACATAATCATTGAAATCAGGTAAAATATTATCAATACTTGGAGGGACATGGGATTTATTTACTAAAAGAATAGGTGCATTATTTTTGGCAGCGAGTACAGAGCCCGTTAAAGCGTCAGCGAAATTAGAGCCGGTAGCCACAAACGCCTTATTACTCCACTCATCGAATGTTTTAATACTAATAGTATTAGTTTCGTAACGATCCACACCTCCAATAACAAGAGGGTTAGTAAGTTGCTTTAATACTCGATCGCTAACTACCCCCTTACCACCCATTACGATTGTCTTCTTTTTATCTATTAATTTATCCTTAGTTGCCTTAGGAAGGTCATCTTTTTTTGTTAAAAGGATGGGAATTCTATTTTTAGCTGCATATGACGAAATAGACAATGCATCAGGGAAATTTTGCCCACTTGCAATTATAGCTTTATCAGAATCAAGTTTATTAGATATGAATGCAGCAGTTTCATATCTATCAGTTCCGCTAATTCTTTCAACAGATAGTCCTAAACTTTTCAATTCGTTCTCCACATAGTGAGATATTGCAGATTTTCCACCCAGTATAATTGCTTTACTTGCTCGCAACCTCTTAATCTCATCTTTAGTAGAGAGAGTTAATTTTTCTGAACTTGTTAATAATATTGGAGCATCATTTTTTATAGCTAACGGTCCACCAGCTAATGCATCAGGATAGTTTTTTCCAGTTGCTAGTAGAACGGTCTCAGCTCCAGTTGACCAACCTGTCTCTGAGATTTTTACTGCTGTATCATATCTACTTTCTCCACTAATTCTACCCATTGCAACGGCACTACCTTGGTTAATGAGTAACATAAAAATAGTAAACAGAGCTATAATAGTAAATTTGTTTCTATTCATTTTCATTTACGATTCTCCCTAAGTATATTTTATAAGACTATTAATAATATAACATTTTTAGAAAAAAATGTTATATTATTTTAGTTTTTTGAGAACAAGCAAGTGCATTCAGAGAGAATCTATGAAATTGCAGAAAATAAGCCAGTTGTTACGTTTATTTATGCCATCCATCGCGATGGCTAAGTAGCTGACTGACATTAAGGAAAAATATCAATTTATATTTCGGGGATTTGGTTCAATGGAAGTGTAAAATAAATAATCCCCAACCGTTTAAGGGAAGGGGAATTACAGGTATTATTAGTATATTTATTATATTAAACGATAATTTCTTATTTTATTTTGTTAAAAAATACTACTGCTCGACTTTCTCCACCAACATACCAGGAATAGAAATGTTTCCACCCATAGTGGATTCGTATGTTAATAGACCAGAGGACAATCCCATTACGGTAATGTTGTCGTCTTCCAAAACCCTCTTCTCTACAACACTTGATTCAAATTGAGCAAAAAGGATGGTGTCGTAGTCATCATTTACTGCGATTCTAAGTTGGGTAGTGCTGTCACCTTCCATAACTTGAACAACTTTACCATTAATCTTAACTTTCTCTCCAACATAATCATCAGGAGTTCTAGCAAGTTGGTCGTAAGTAATGCCAGTGTCATAGCCTTTCTTTTCTTTTTCTTCCGCTAATCGCTTTTCCTCGGCTTCTTTCTTAGCTTTTTCAGCTTCCTCTTTAGCCTTTAATTCATCTTCTTTTTGTTTTCGTTCCGCCTCAGCTTCCTTAACTTTTGCAGAAAGTTCCTTGTTCTTTGACTCAAGCACCTACACCGAAACCTTACTGCTTTCTAGTTGGCTAGTTAAATCAGCAATCTCTTTATTGAAAACGTCAACAGCTCCCTGTGACGGCCCCATTGACGAACCAATCATCAGAGCAATAAATGCAACTAATATGTATTTCCAGCGCGACTTTACAAATTCTTCAAATTTCCCCATGTCTATCTTCCTTACAAATAACCATAAGTTAATAATGCACCAAAAAGACTATCACGTGGTTAAAAATGTTAATTAAAAGGGTATATTAGCATTGATTTGAATAAGCTCGTTTATCACCCTGTTTTTTACATAAACAGGGACAAAGGAAATTTGAACCATCCTCTTGGGGGAGGACTTCCGACAGTAAAAAACACTGATTTCTAATGGGTTCTTTATTATTGCAGTCTATATTGATTAAGCATCTTTCTATCTTAAGGCTCCACCATCATCTAAAAGTAATAAACACCGTCCCGCCAATCTAACAGATTGTCAAAGAAAAGACTGCTCTCTTAGCGAAAAAGCAGTCTCTTATGTTACTTTAGTTTGCTGCAGAGCGAATGCTGGATAAGAAAATGCTCTACTATCTATTCCCTCCCAAAAACCCCTCAACCATCCCATTAAACTTCTCACTATACTCCCAAAACATAAGATGCCCCCCCAATACCTCCACCGACGCTTTAGGAGCCAGCTTCTCCAAACTGGAACTCGCCGCTTCTGCCCAATGCTCCGCAACAACAAACAAAGTCGGCACAGCCTCACTGCTCTCAGCCGCCTCCACACGATAATCAGAGAAAAGCCCCGAAGAAAACAAGTTGGCAGCAATATAGTAAGGGGTTTTCAGTGATTGCTCGACAATCCACGTCAATTCTTCTTCCTTCAGCTCCCGTTGGACCATGACGCCCTTGGCATAAGCAGCAATGAAATCCCGTTGTCCTTTTGGATTGCGAAGATAGTTTGTGTACGCCGCAGCCATGTCATCAAGCTTGCCTTCCACCCACTCCTCGTCTTGTTGAACCGATAAAGATTTGGGCGGCATATCAATGAGGACAAGGGATTTGATGTCATCCGTACCGAATTGGCGGATATATTCCCAAACCGTTAAGCATCCGAATGACCAGCCGACAAGCGTTACATTCTCGACTTTTAATTGCTTCAATACCTTATCGAGATCTGTTCCATGCGTGACATAGTCATTCCCGTGAACCGTCATGGTTGATCGGCCGTGGCTTCTCGGATCGATTACAATCGTACGGTGAGTTTTTGAAAAATGCTTCACCTGCTCGGAAAAGACTTCAGTCGTAAATGTAAAACCCGGAATAAAGACAATGGGTTCTCCGCTGCCGATATCCTGAACAAATAATTCGATGCCCGGTTCCACTTCAATATACGTGCCACTTGGGTTCATGGCTGCATCCCCCTGATTCTTTAAATTGGTTTCTACATTATATTCGTTATGGTGATATTTCATATCAGAAATTATTGATCATCAGGATAGTAGGGAATCTGTCCCTCGGTCCCGTATTCATTTTGCTCCAACTTTCGAGTTCTGGCCCCAACCACCTCTATTACTTGAAATAACCCTATATTATTAAGAAAGAAGTCCTGATTCCATTATATTCATAAGGAGAAAATGCCTCTAAATATCGATATCACCCACCGTTTATCCTGTTTTATGTCCCGATACAGTACCAAATGTAGACCCTTTATAATTTAAACAGAGAGACTTGGAAATGATTGGAGGGCTGAAGTGAAGAGTCCATACAGTCATGGTAGTGTCTCTGAATGAAGTTGAGAAGGGGGATACATATTGATGAAGAAGAAAATAGGAAACTCAGCGCTCGTGCTGTCACTCTCGACGGGTTTACTTATTAGCCCGTTATCTTCTGTCGGCAGTGCGGAGGAAGGGGGCAAACCTGATACACCTTTGTTGATTGAGGAGATGCAGCGGCTGAATAAGGAGATGGGGTATCCATTTCAGGATTTGCGCGTTTCAAGCGACATTGATTTAGAGAGCAATGAAAAGAAGAACGTCATCATAGAATTTCTCCATGAGCCACCTCCAGTGAAAGCCTCCAAGAGCTCCAAGTCAAAACGGTCAACTACCATACATCAAGCGAAAGAAGCAGTCGAGAAAGATCATCAAGCATTTAGATCGCAATTTTTAATGAAGCGAGGTAAAGGTCTTTCAATAAAAGTAAATAAAGAATTTAAGCATGCCTTTAATGGGGTTGCCATTGAAATTCCGCAAAACCAGATAAAAGAGCTGCTAGATTCAGAGATTGTGAAAAAGGTATATGTGGATGAAGAGATATCGATTGATCCTCCTCCACCAGTTGAAGCGGCAAGTGATGAAGAGAAGTCTTCCCCTGCACGGGTGGAAACACTTCCTCAAATCGGAGTGGACAAGCTTCAGGAAGAAGGAATAACGGGTGAAGGCATTAAGGTGGGTGTATTAGATACGGGAATCGATTACAATCATCCTGATTTAAAGGATGTGTATCGAGGCGGCTATGACTTTGTCGATAATGACGATGATCCGATGGAAGCGACGTATGAGGACTGGAAGAAGTCCGGAGCCCCGGAGACAAGGGGAGGCCAAACGTATTATACGTCCCATGGTACCCATGTTTCGGGAACCATCGCCGGACAAGAGGCCAATACAGAGAAAGCGTATAGTGTTCAAGGGGTAGCACCGGATGTTGAATTGTATGGATACCGTGTACTGGGTCCTTATGGGACAGGTCCGATGTCAGGGATTATGGCCGGGGTGGATAAAGCGGTTGAGGACGGAATGGACGTGATCAATCTGTCCCTTGGAGCGGCCACCAATGATCCGTTTGACCCGTTATCCGTCACAGTGAACAATGCGATGCTTGCCGGGACGGTGACGGTCATTTCTGCAGGGAACAACGGGAATAAGATGTATACCCTTGGGACTCCGGGGGCGGCACCGCTTCCAATCACCGTGGGGGCAAGCAGTTCACCCATGACAATCCCGGTATCACAGGTTTTATTCAAAGGTGAATCAGAGGTGGATGCAGAGCTGGAAATGATGGCAAAGTCCTTTACCGACGACTTGACACTTTTAGAAAATAAAGAATTTGAGATTGTTGATGTGAAGAGGGGTCTTCCTTTTGACCTGGCAGGGAAGGATTTGGCCGGGAAGGTAGCGTTGGTCGAGTTCGGCTACTTGCACCCGAAAGGTCTCATGAAAACCTTTAAAGAAAAGGGAGTCAAAGCGGTATTGTTCGCGAGCAACTCAGAGAATCATACAGGTTTTTTCATGGGGGAAGGAGCGGATTTCATTCCGGCCTTTTCGATGAAAAAATCAGCATTGGAGTTTATTCGCAGTCAGGAAAGACCGACCATCACCTTCAATGAAATGGGTGAGTACACCACAGAAGGGGATAAACTGGCCGCATTCAGCAGCAGAGGTCCGTCTTTATTTACATACGACATCAAGCCTGAAATTACAGCCCCCGGCGTCCATGTCTATTCGACGGTCCCGGCATATACGGCGGACACGAAGCAGAGGGAAGACTACACCTATGCATACGAACGATACTCGGGTACATCCATGGCGACTCCACATGTGACAGGGGTCGTAGCCTTGCTGCTCGATCAAAATCCTGACTTGACCCCGGCACAAATCAAAACCATCATGATGAACACGGCGGATCCCCTTAATGGCGATTACAGCGTGTATGAAGTGGGAGCCGGAAGGATGGATGCGTATGAAGCCGCTCATTCAGATCTTACGATGACAGTCCATCATGTAGCGAAGTCGGTAGATGGGAATGGAGAGATCATTGACATTCCCAATGCTACTGGAAGCCTGAACTTTGGCGGGATTGTGCTGGAGGATGAAGACAAACTGGAGAAACAAACGATCACCATTGTGAATAATGGAAAAGAAGTGAAGACGTTAAAGGGTGATGTGAATTTCACCGAAAAATCAAAGGACCCTGTGGCAAACGGAGTCAAACTGACGACAGAGAATCAGGTAACGATCAAGCCGGGTGAATCAAAATCCATTGAAGTACAGCTGGAAGTCCCAGCATCTGCTGAGAAAGGTCCATATGATGGCTACATTCAATGGGTGAATGAACAGGATGGGGGTGAAATCTATCAAATCCCATTCGGTGCCAGGGTATTGGGAGAAGGTCTTGCTAAACCGAAGCTGTCCCACTCTGTGATCACACAAGATACGCAGCCACATCCATACATTCAGAATAAAACCGATATTATCACAGAATTCTTTGCTCCTACGATCTACAGTATTCTGGTCCTTTTAAAAGATTATGAAACAGGTAAAGAACTTGGAGTTGTCGGCTGGTACCTCCCTTCTGATATTGAAGAAGGAAAGGATTATGTCATGAAATTCGATGGGAGCTACAACCCCATTGCAAGTTTTGGGCAACAAATAGCACCAGGAAAGGTGAACGCGAAAGAAGGGAAATACATTCTCGAAATCCAGGGAGCATCCTTTGATGGAAACCGATACATCGAACAGGAAGTCATCACGATTGATAACAGCGTTGCTTCCATTGATTTGAATCGAAAGGGAGGCATCTATGAGGTCGATCCCGGCAAGAGTATGAAGATCAATGGGAAAGTGAAAGGGAATGAAGTATGGAAATATAAAAACGTTGGATTTAAGTCACTGAAAGAGGATACCCCTTATGAAAAGGTGAAAACGACGGGTAAGGATAGAATCAATCTCGACTTGGGTCTTGAAGGAAGCGAGAAGATGAAGACGGTGAATCTACTGCCTGTGAATGTTACGAAGAATGCCTATATGTGGCATCCTGATTATCAATACACCTTGATTGAGAAAGGTACACCATATGCCTATTTAGGTTCAGAGAAGATCGTTGATGAGCAAGAAAATCTTTCAATGGATTTGACGTTGAAAAACGTCAAAGAGCTGACTACATCTCAGTATACGTTCACCTACCCTCATCATTTGGAAATGGAAGAGGTTTCGCTCCATCCTGAATTAGAAAAGGTAGCTCAAGAAAAGGGAATGGATGTAACAGTCGAAACGCTTGAAACCCAATTGAATGAGGCGTCGACTACCGTTACCGTACAAGTTTCCACCACATCAGAAAAACCATTAAAGATTGAAAAGGAAATGGAGATTTTAACACTTTCCTTTACCCAGAAAGCAGGCTCATTTCATAAAGGTCCTCTGGAAATCCAGTTGAACGATGCAGACTTGTCAAGGGGTCCGGAATTATTGACCGTTAATGGAATGGTGAATATCATCCCTTCCACTTCTGAAATAAAAGGATATGGGATCGCAAACTTCAGCTGGAGTCAGGTACAAGAAGCAGATATGGAGAAACTTGACGTCGTCGTAAAAGCAACGGATGAAGAAGGAAAAGAATACGCTGGTACCATGACGGAAACAGGACACTATTTCATTGATGATCTTCCGGCCCAAGAAGAGTCCTACATGGTGGAACTCAAGATTCCTGGACATTTCCGGAGCATCCAGACCATCCCCAACATGAACGATATAGTCGGTAAGCACATATATGGCTCACAGCAGCAATTAAGCAATATCTATTATACAGGCGGGGATGTCAATGGGGACGATGTCATCGACGTCCTGGACGCAGTCGAAATCAAGGACAGCTGGAAAACATCCAAAAACCGCAGCGCCGACATCAACTTTGACGGCATAGTAGACGACCGGGACATGTGGTCGGTCTTCGTCAACTACGAAGCACGAAACACATGGGCACCAAATCCGCCAATGCCAAAACTTGAACATGAGGGTCAGACATTGGAAGACATATTGGATGAACTGGGAATACGTTAACGGGACGTGGGGACAGGCACCTTGTCCCACATGATTTTAGAGAAGAGAAGCACGGGATTATTCCCGTGTTTTTTATGGGGTGAGGGAGCAACAATGAGGACCTGTCCCTTGATCCCCAATGTTAATAAGGTCTAATCTTGTCAATTTCATCCCTCAATTCACTATTTTCCCTCCAGAGTTTCTTATTCTGCGAAGTAAGATTTTTCCATATCAAGGATTTGCTGTTGCAGTTTTTTATTTTCATTGAGCAGTCGATCCTGAGCACCCCAAATGTAGTGGAGAATTATCTATGAAAAAAGGGAAATACGGATCTTTTTATGGGTTTAATAGCTTTCCGAAATGTCGTTATACCAAGCAAGTGTCTTGATTTTGGGGTCAGACCCACCATTCCTATGATTTCCCTTATTTATAGGATTTGCTTTATTCCCATCAATCATTGCACAAGCGAGGTTCAATGAATTTAACGAACGAACCAATCTAGACATTTGATTGGAGGACTATAGGGATTCCTCCGGGAGGTTATCTGATGATGTAGTGAGGGTGAAAATCAGAGAGTGTCTGGGCAAATTCGTAATTCCCCAATTTAAGATCCTGTCGAAAAGGTTGAAAGGGATAGGCTGTTGAAGAGAGTGAAGAGGATTGAAGGAGTGTCACAGCAGCAGGCTGCAAGGATTCTGGGGATTGCGGTTCGTTTTTGTATAAGGTTGAGGGGTAGAGTGGGAAGCGTCCCATCTACCCGAAGCTACTGCATATATAAATTTTGGTCCTTAATTTTTACTATTGATGATATTTTCAACCACTTCATCGTTAATGCCCATTAACCCATACGTGGTTTCCATAAAGAATTGTTCATTTTCCTTTCCTTCTTTTAGATATTGAAACACAGGAACAAGTTGGAAGAAATGACGATTAGATTGAGATGATAAATCGAAGTCAGCTTCAATTGTAAATGTATCTCCTGCATCTACAACTATCTCAGAATCCAGCGGTTTCTCATTTACCATGATATTCTTATACGTAATTTCTTCATTAGGATTATAAAGCTTCTTAATCGTTATAGGTTTATTGGTGTTATTTTTAAAAATACCATTAAAAGTGGTGTTAGGATAAGACGCATTATAACTTCCCTCTGCTATAATGTCTTGATTATCGCCATTTGGTTTTACCATTACCGTAAATTCTCCAATTTTATGTACTTCTGGTTCTCCTTCTTTAAAGAACAAGGAAATTTCCGAAATTGTTTCAATTCCTTCGGTAGCACCTGGACTAATGTTTACTATCAAGTTACCAATGCGCTTCTGATTCCCGATTTGATCACCTTTAGCAACTTCAAAATCCTTTACTTTGAATAAGCCTTTACCATTAAATGAGACACTCACTAAATCGTCTAGCTTTGAATTCTTTCCTTTTTCAACATAAACTAAATTGAAAACCTTAACTTGTGTTTCATCAGTAAAAACCACATTTCCTCTCCATTTTCCAAAATGAACTTCAGATGCTTTTGGAGGCAGAACCTCATCTTCAGTAGAAGCTTTAGAATTTTCTCCAGATAATAAGGTATATGCTACATAAGAAGCAATAAGGACAAAGGTTAAAGTTATTAATACCCATCTCGTTCTTGATTTCATGAGTTATCTGCCTCCAATAATTGTTTATCTGTATACTACACGCAGGTACTGGTCCCTAGTTGGTTCATAAGCGTAATGATAGCTAGTATGAACTACTGCACCACCCATTTTCTCTTGATACTTAACATAGTACTTATTGAAATCTCCGTATAAAGCTAATCTGTTGTCTCTAGAAGGATCAGCTGGAATAGAAATGGTTACAGAATAACTTTTTGAGTATGAACCAGAAAGGCCAAGTTGTACCTTGATTGTATCCTTTATTGTAGCATCAGCACTACCTGATACCGTTAGAGTAGTAGTTGTCGTTGAACTCCATCTGTAGTTATCTGCACCTTGCCAAGTACTGGTTAGATATTTTACGAATTTATAAACTTCACCATAACTTGAAATCTTCGTTGCATGTCTTGTGTAATTTACACATGCGATACAATCTGGCTCTACAGCTGCATCTGGACCTGTTGCCTTATCAATTGAAACCTTTTCCTGCGCTTCTGTCGCTGTAACCTTTATTTGTTCACCCAGTTCAACTGATTGCCCATCAATTACATCAGTTTCTACACTTGATCCAGAACTTGCAAAAGCGGCATTACCTGTAAATAGCATTGCGATCAAAGAAACCGTACCTAACATCTTAAGTATTTTTTTCACCTAATTCTCCTCTTTCTATATATTATTTGATGTTTCTTAAAACTATCCTCCATTCCTCTAGTTGAAAATATTGTACAATACAAAATTTTCTGGAGATTTCTCCATTTCCAGTTATTTCATTCGTTATAGTCGATGAAAGATTCTATATTCATGGGTTTTGAGCAAATAATATAAAGATACTTATGTAAGAACCTTTTACCGGATAATTAATTTATTTTGGAGATATTCGTTAGGTGTCGATTTACTTTCCTTAGCCATTTCTTCGGCATACTGTAAAACTACTCTATGAATCTCCTGCCAGCCGAATAAACTGGGACCTAATTTAAACTGGGTTATACACCGATTATCCTCATGGGCCATAGTTTAGGTGTGAATAAAGCCATCCATTATCTATCTGAAGAGGTGCCCCGCCTATTACTGGTTTAATACTCGCATCCCCTCCTGATCTGGTGGGGCTCTCCAAGCGCTATGACCCTCATCGAAACGACATGATTCACGAAGCAAAGACGAATGTGAATAACGGCGAACCAACGAAGCTTCTCTCACATCTTCACGATGGATGGCTTGAAACCAGCTCACAAACGTACCTGGAGCGTTGCTTAGAAGGATGTGAGGCGGATAATCTCCCTATCTTGGAAAATCCAGATACCTTTGCCGCGCTATCTACCTTACGCATCCCTATTTTTGCGTTCATGGAGACGTAAACGAAGTAAACATTCACACACCGAATGAAGATTTGGCGTTGATGAAGGAAAAAGCGACAGCGTGCCAAAAGTTCGAATATATGGTTTTGGAAGGAACCAATCACAACTATGAAGGAAATGAACAGGAGATGGCGGAAGTGGTTGTGAATTGGATGGAACGGCAGTTTAAGGTTGGAGCGTTTTGAGTGCCTTTTAACAAATGAAACAACCTGTTGGGACGGGGGGACAGGCACCGTGTCCCAAATGATTTCTAGAAGAGAAGGAAGCGAGACACCTTATAAAACGATTTATAGGTAACCCTACGCATCTACTTTCTCCCGGAAAATTACTGAACTAGAATGGTAAGCTCATATGTAGCTTTTCACCGGTAGCGGACCATTCCCAAATGATCCGAAATCCCCTCAATCTTAGGCGTAAGAAAGTCTATATACACCTGATCCCGCCTTATTTCAAACATATGCAAGGCGTGTTTGAAATAAGGCAGGGCTTTTTCATCGTCACCAACCAGCTCATAGTTATAGCCTATCTGGTAATGCAATTCGCCTAATCCCCACAGAAGCTCTTCTTCCAGACACCATTTGATGGCATCGAGGCAATAAGCCGTCGAATCCTCGAGTTCCCCCATGCGTGTCAGCACTCTGGATATATTGTAATACAGGCGCGCTTTAATCGACTTATCCTGTAGTAGCTCAGTGGTATGGAGGGCCTTCTCGACCCGGCATATCGTTGGATGGAAAAGTGAATGGTGCCGATGCTTGAAAGAATCTGCATTTCTCTTTCGGACATCGCTTTTTTATCATTAGCCGTCAGCTGATAGGCGTGATGCAATAGATCGAAGGAGGTGTCATGATCCTTCTCGACCTCATATTGATAAATCCCTTTGTGCCAGTATAGAAGCTGTAGCTTATCTTGATCCTTATAGAACAACGGGTTCTTTTCCTCTGTCTTGACCAACTCCATCATCTCTTCGAAGCGTCTGTTGACCCGCATGTATCGTAATTGTTTCTCTACTTCCTTCATATAATCCAGTCGCGTGGTGGTCCCGATTTCAAAGAAATAGTTCACATCGACGCCCAGTTTGACTGAGATTTGGTATAGGGCCGTTGCACTTGGGTAAATATCTCCTTTTTCGATCCGGCTGATGAGCGCCTGGGTACAGATTCCTTCAGCAAGCTCCCCTTGGGTGATCCCGACAGATTTTCTCATTTCCTTGATCTTCTTTCCGATTACGGAGTAATTCACCGTGCCACCTCCCAGCTCAGATTTCTATTTTTATAGTTTAACAGAAAAGATGTCTTTTCATGGATAGCAATCGATCGTGGATGGGACGTGGGGACAGGCACCCTGTCCCACGATTACATAGAAGGAACAACCACCATGATTCCATTTAGCTGAATAGTAATAATATTTTAAAAATACCCAAAGCAATTATAAAAAAAGTCGAAACGATTTTGATATGCTAGTTCTAGCTTATAAAAAACACGATGTAAGGAGAATGAGTAAATGGATCAGGAAAGGTATGGTTTATCCAGAAGAAAGTTCTTAAAGGACGCAGGGAGGATCGGCGGCGCTTCTGCTGTGCTCGGAGTGACCGGTTCCATGGGATTGTTTGGACCCCAACCGGCAGGTGCGAAAGAACATCAAACGAATAAACACCACACGAAGCAACCGGGAAAAAACAGTTCTTATATGCTGCTGAACGTACGTTTAGAAAGCGGATATCAGTATGAAGGTGGAGAGGTCGTCGCTACAAGCACGGTGTTGAAAAACATCCGCATCGATCAAGGCAAAATCACGAAGATTACAGATACGGGTGTACCATATGAAAAGCACCTTGATTGCTATGACGCCGATGGAAGGCTGCTTCTTCCTTCTTTTAAGGAAATGCATATCCATCTGGATAAAACCTATTATGGTGGTCCTTGGAAAGCGGCAGCCACCAGGAAAAATGGTATTTTCTCCATGATCGAATTGGAACAGTCGCTGCTACTGGAATTACTTCCGACTGCCCAGGAGCGTGCAGAGAAGCTGATTGAGTTGATCCTCGGGTATGGTTCCACCTTTGCGAGAAGCCATTGTAACATCGATCCGGTAGTAGGCCTTAAGAATCTGGAAAAATTGCAGCTTGCCTTAGCCAACTATTCAGATAAGTTAGGGCATGAGATTGTGGCATTCCCGCAGCACGGTTTACTCCTTTCTGATTCTGAAGGACTCATACGTGAGGCTATGCAGCTTGGCGTGACACATGTCGGCGGACTCGATCCAACCAAAGTCGATGGAGATATGGAAAAGTCATTGCAAACCATGGTACAAATTGCGGCTGATTATCAGGCCGGGATCGATATTCACCTTCATGAGGGAGGGGAAACCGGTCTAAAGGCGATACGCAGATTAGCCGATCTGACTGAGGAAGCGGGCCTTCAAGGAAAAGTAACCATCAGTCACGCGTTCGCCCTTGCAGACTTGGCACCTGGCGCTGACGTGGAGATGGCGAACCGCCTGGCATCATTGGGCATTTCCATTGCCTCCCATGTACCGAACGGGAAAGGCGTCATGCCGATTCCGATGCTTCAGGAGCAGAATGTAAACGTCATGCTTGGAAATGACAGTATCACCGATCATTGGTCACCATTTGGGATCGGGGACATCCTTCATAAGGCACACCGGGCTGCCGAACTGTATGGCTGGTCCAGTGAGTACAAACTGTCACGGGCACTTTCTCTGGCAACCGGAGGGATCACACCATTGAATGAGTCGGGTAAACAAGTATGGCCGAAGGTGGGGGATGAAGCAACAGCCGTCCTTGTTCCTGCAAGCTGTTCCGCTGAAACGGTGGCCCGCCTGCCTAAATGTGATGCCGTTCTCTATAAGGGGAATGTGGCATCCGGTTCTCTTGATGGTGTGAAGCCGAATGGAAAGAACCCAAAAATGAACGGATAATGGATTGAATTTTACACGCTACGAAAATATCATGGTGAGGAGGGGACATGAATGATTCAAAATATTGGAATACCGGGCTTGATATTGGTTTTAGTCATTGCGCTTATCATCTTCGGCCCATCCAAGCTCCCTGAAATCGGAAGAGCCTTCGGATCGACCTTAAGGGAATTTAAAAAGTCTACGAGGGAATTGGTTTCAGATGGCGAGTCTGAAAGCCGCGAATCCAAAACCAACAATGAAAAGTAAATGAATGATCGATCGATGGTAAGGTGCAGGTATTCGTTACTTGCACCTTCTATTATTTTAGGGAGTAAGGGTTTATACCATTAAGCTTTACTAAAGATTTTTTCCCAACCAGAGGTGTATGTATGGAGAAGATGGATTTGAACTTAATTGGACATTTGGAAGAATTGCGCAAACGACTGATCATCACACTTGCTACATTTGTGGTGTTTTTTCTGATTGCTTTCTATTATATCCGGGATCTATATGAATGGTTCATCCAGGATTTCCCGATCAAGCTAGCCGTTCTGGGACCGAGTGACATCCTATGGGTGTATTTACTGCTGTCGAGTGTCGTAGCCCTTGCCGGAACCATTCCAGTGGCCGCTTATCAGATTTGGCTCTTTGTCCGGCCAGCCTTACATGAACATGAGCGGAAAGTGACCCTTGCCTACATCCCGGCATTATTCATCCTTTTCATTCTGGGCATCAGCATGGGATACTTTCTGATTTTTCCCATCGTTCTTGACTTTCTATTGTCTTTATCCGGGGATATGTTCATGGAGTTCTTTACCGTGGAGAAATACTTTCGCTTCATGATCAGTATGACGCTGCCATTTGGTTTCTTGTTTGAACTGCCGGTCGTCATCATGTTTCTCACAAGCATCGGGGTATTGAACCCTTATCGCTTACAAAAGACAAGGAAGTATGCTTATTTCTTTCTGATTGTGACGTCTGTTTTGATTACGCCTCCTGATTTTTTATCAGATGTTCTCGTGATTGTTCCTTTATTGTTGTTGTATGAATGCAGTGTGGTGTTGTCGAAGGTGGTTTATCGGCGGAGGAAGGGGGGACAGGCACCGTGTCCCAATAGATTTGTTTAAACAAACGTTTGATTAGAAAGTCCAAAGCCCTCCGCTTGTGCGATTTAGATCTAAACGACCGTTTGATTAAGATAGGGACAGAGGAACTGCTCCAAAAGTAAAAAGACGAGGGGATGATTTCCCTCGTCTTTTTTTGAATTCTGGGACAGGGAACCTGTCCCCGTGTCCCTAATTCACACCCAATTCTTCCAAGATTTCCTCAAGTGTGACTCCTTCACTTTCTGTTTGTGGCTCAGGAGGATCTTGGACATCCGGATTCTGCAGTAAGTAGTTCTGGACTACCCAATTAAGGTCTTTGTTGTCTACTGTTCTATCGAAATTGATGTCCGCATTGCGATTCGTTGAATGCCAGTTCTCTTTGATGAGCAAGGCATCGAGAATGTCGATGGTATCATCTTGGTTCACATCGCCTGGTGTTGCATAGAACGTAAATAGGTTTATTTGTTGACCAAGGACCTCATCACCCATTTGTACACCGACTCCCGCTGATTGATGTACGGTAAAATGTCCCGGTAAGGAAATGTCTAATCGGAATGGTTCTGATGTGATAGGCAACTTAGATAGGACAAAATCGCCATATCGATTCACACTGCCTGTTCCGTCATATTCGGTCCCGTCTGGATACTGGAGGTTGATGGTGGCTCCCACGGTTGTCCAGTCTAAACCGAAGCTTACGCCACGCGAACTAACCCTTCCGATAAGCTCCGAATAAGTTGGAACAATGTTGATGGATTCTGAAGCAAAAGGAATCGTTTTTCCCTCATCAAGATGGTTCGTGTACGTAAAGGTTGGCTTCATTTCTCCGATGACTTGGAAACTGGAATCTTTTACTTTGATTTCGAGGTCGACTGCCTTTAGCTCTCCGCTCATGGGATGATCAACATCCAATGTAACGTTGAGATTGTTTCCTTGAAGTTCTGAATTCACGACGGGGTTAGCGTCATCACTCAACTGCACATTCGGTCGAACGTCCACGACGTCAAAATACTTCGCGAAATTCGGGATAGTCCATTTTCCTGATACCAGATCTTTTACGTTGTCTACGACTAGAGTGGTCGTGAACGTGTCTCCCATGTTTACCGTCGATGCGTTAGAATCCATGTATCCGTATGGCATTCCTTCTTTAATAAAATAATAGGTCTTCTTTTCACTCCTATTATTAGCTGCGTCATTTGCAAAGATAGCATAGCTCATAAAAGGTTTGTTCGCGTCCAACGGTACCTTCAGAGAAATGGATCCATCAGCTGCCACCGGCAGTACAGGATTGTAATTGTTATTGATGGAATAATTGATTGTATTCAAGCTTTGATCTACGTTCATCCCCGCATTCATCATTTGATCAATCTCATGGTCGTGTACGTTCACGTCCAACGTATACTCTTCTTGATCAGCTGGATATTCAATGACAGGGGACTCGTTTTCGTCTAATGGACTAAGTAAACTCGGATTCTTAGGATCTATGAAAATAGTCATTTCCTGTGTAAACACTAGATCCCGCTTACTGGTTCCGATTGCCTTTATTTTATAGAAGCCTGGCTGTGCTTGCGTAGCCTTTGAGGCGATCGGTTGTTCTTCTTCATTCGTAAAGCGGAAGTACTCCCCATTAAATACGTCTCTGACAAGATAATGTATGCCGTCGTAAGCAGATTCTAGGTTGAGTGACCCCAGGTAGCCCAGGTCTTCACCGGTGTTCCCTTCTGTTAAGACGAAATCTATCTTTTTCATAGGTGACTTGAAGCTGAATAAGAGGTCCACCCATGATTTAGCAAAGTAGTTCCGCTTTACATGAACATAAGGGGGGGATATGGCAGGCGAAGAAAGCTCGGTGAAATGGAATCCGCTTTCCATGGTCCTGAAGGCAAATGGAATTCGATAGCTTTCTTCCAGGTCTAATTTATTTACAAACGTAATATAGCCTTCATACATGCCGATTTCAGCAGTCTCTGGAACGGTTAAGAAAACATTTGTCTTTTGTTTGGCATTCGCCTTCACTTTCACCTTATCGTCGACGACCACTTGTACGCCATTTTTGTCAGCATCCAAAGAAGTTTCAGTGAATTCTACCGAAACATCGAATTGTTTTTTCTTCTTTCCCTTATTTTCAATGGTAATCGATCTTTGTGTACGAACATGTCCTTCATCTGGAAAATAAGAGCCAAAGCTAAGACCGCCGGTTATTTCGTCTAGCTCTACTTTCTCCCCTTGATCGATCATGGGCGTCTTATCCATGACTTTCAATTCTATTTCTGAATGAACGGCATCGTAAGGGCTTAT
Organism: Rossellomorea sp. GCM10028870; assembly: GCF_042666755.1. Lineage (NCBI taxonomy): Bacteria > Bacillati > Bacillota > Bacilli > Caryophanales > Bacillaceae > Rossellomorea > Rossellomorea sp. GCM10028870. The sequence goes on from NZ_JBHTGN010000005.1 coordinate 311,935, forward strand.
TCTTCCTGCCCCGATATCAAACACACTATATTCCCCGTTTAAAGGAACCGATGTATTCATTAAGAGTGTTTTGATGTCCGCCGGCTGAAGGTCAGGATCATTCTGAAGCATCAGAGCCGCCATTCCCGCTACGTGTGGGGCGGCCATGGATGTACCTGAATAACGGTCATAGGCAAATTGGTAATCGGATGAGTCAGCGTTATACACGGAATAGGCCGGTACCGTAGATAAAACGCTTACCCCTGGTGCCGTCACTTCTGGTTTGATATCGATATTTTCCCTGGAAGGGCCCCGTGAGCTGAATTCCGCCAGTTCATCCTCTTTTGTATAGCTCACAGTGTAGGTTGAAAATGTGAGTTTCGCCTCACCAGAATGAAGAAGACCCTTTAACTCCAGTCCATCTTGATTGTTCATGTAGAAGCTAGGAATAAAGCGGTGATCTTCACCAGTGAAATATGAGAATTCTCCTATGTCAGGGTCACTGTGATAAACCAATACTGCTTTCGCACCGTGTTCCTTTGCGTAGACAATTTTATCTTGTGTGCCAATGACTCCATGATTGACCAGTACCACTTTCCCTTCAACATTCTTCCCAGCGTAGTCACTTCTTCTTCCATTCCCAAGGTCTACAATGTCAAACGACTGATCCTCGAATGAGCGTAGATCCGTAACAAAATCATTTGCGTATTCTTGCAGTTCAATGGAAACATCTTTATCACCTGTTGCGGTAAAGTGTACAATCGGCAACGAAGTAGAGCTGGCACCTACAGTCAGTGCATAGGCAGCCGCACCGGGAGTGCCCAGTGAATACGCTGTTGAACCGGTGTTTCCTGCTGAAACGACAGCCACAACCCCACTCAGTACGGCATTGTTAATGGCGATGCTTGTTGGCCCTAATGGTTCATTCGCGTTCATCCCCAAGGAAAGGTTGGTGACATCCATGCCATCTGATACAGCCCTGTCAATCCCGGCAATGATATCGTCCGAATGGCCACTCCCGTAAGGACCCAATACCCGGTAGCCGTACAATTGGACATCGGGGGCTACACCCTTTACAGTCACTCCACCGGTGTTTTTGCCTTGAGCTGCAATGGTCCCTGCTACATGGGTTCCATGAGAGGTATAGTAGAAATTGAAGTTGTCTACAAGTGGGCGTCCCGATTCTTTCCAATCCTTGTAGGTCGTCTCCATTGGATCATCGTCGTCATCCACGAGGTCATATCCACCTTCAAACGCATCCTTCAGGTCCGGGTGATGGTAATCAATCCCCGTATCGATTACGCCCACTTTTACTCCCTTTCCCGTGATGCCTTCCTCATGTAGTCGATCGATTCCTAAAAACGGAATGCTGTCTGCCATATGTGGTGTATTTGATTCTTGATCGGTTTCTTGTTCAGGTTCAATCGAAAAGGTATGGTTTTTATAAATGGCTTTAATCTCATCCAGCTCTAATAATGTTTCAATCTTGTCGGCTGCCAAGGTTACGGCCATTCCATTGAATGCTGTCTGGTAGGTTTTTTCAATTTTAATGTTATTCTTTTTCGCATAAGCTTTAAATTCTTGATGCTCACCTTGTACCTTCTCCCTGGCTTCCTTCACTGATAAATCCACCCCCTGTAATGCAGAGGTAAGTCTGGCGATTTCTTCAGGCTTCGATTGGAATTCAATGATGACCGTTGTGTCCGCTCCCATCAATAAGTCCCTGGGTTCAAATCCCAGTAACCCTTCATTTTGAGTCGCCTCTAATTTTTTTAAAGCCTTTCGTTGCTCTTCTGACAAGGAAGATAATAGGTCTACAGTGGAATCCTTTGAAGCCGCCTGGGTATTCTCTATTACACTAGTAAAAGGTGTGTAAATGGATAAAAGGAGAGTCGCTGTAACTAAAAGGTATGTACTCTTTTTAAGCTTTGATTTCTTTCTTGACCGAAATAATCTTGGTTTCATCAAATTTCCCCCACATCAACTAAATTAAAATCATGTCTTCTTCATGTTCCGGCTACTTTGGTTCTATTAGGAAGATGATCGATCTAAAGAAGCAATGAAAATTCTTCAAAGCAGGGAAACGATTAGTAGTCCAGAAATAGGTATCAACTGAACTGTCACCACCCTTCAAGTATTTTGCTGGAAAACAAGTATGGATGAATGGTTGTAGTAAGTATTGAGGTAAGCAGGGAGACTCGCTGAGGTGGACGTACTAGTTTTATAGATCATTTTCTATGATTGATTGAATTGTATACTCACATGAATTCTATTACAATTGGGGTATTTTTTACCGACTTAATATCTACAAAGTATGTCATAAGCCTTCTGGTGCTTACAGTTTTGGCTGTTGTACATTTCCATAGAATCAAAATAAGAGTTTCACTTGGGGTTTTAGCGAGATGGGACAAGGGGACAGGCATCCTGTCCCAAAGAAGAGAGAAGGACAGGGGGAAAAGGAGCATGTTCCACTGTCCCACTGTAAAATTTAAAGATTAACTGTTCATACTTTACAACATCCTCCAGAGCAATTGATTCCTATATCCGTCTCGACTAAATTAAATCTAATCAGTCTGCTTTTCTCAATTATTGTAAGCGTTAACAAATTTGGGATTGGTGGTTTCGAATTGGAAGAGGGGGTGGGTTAGAACGAGGCAGTAAGTCTGTGAATCAATCATAAATGGAGGGTGAGTGAAGGAATGAAGAACGGTAAAAAAAGGATTGTTGGAAGTCTCATGTTTTTTGTCTTGTTTCTTTTTCCCTTGGCAGTATCGGGAGAAGGTCCCACTTCTTCTCATTGGTATCCGGAAGAGCTTCTGGAGTGGTCTCCTGAGCAGGATCCGGACGCAGCCTACAACAGGTCCATGGTTCCTCTGGCGAAACGGGTGGAGTCAAGTGACAGGAACAATGCTGCTCGCGTTGTAGCTTTATCTGCTTTAAATCCTCATACGAGCGGTGTACCTTCACAAGGAGGTAAGGAGTTTTATGCGAATACATTTGCCTTTTGGCAATATGTAGACGTGATGGTGTACTGGGCAGGATCTTCCGGGGAAGGTATCATCGTGCCCCCTAGTGCTGATGTGATTGATGCTTCTCACCGTAACGGGGTACCGATCTTAGGGAATGTCTTCTTCCCGCCGAAAGTGTATGGCGGAAAAGAAGAGTGGGTCGACCAAATGTTGACACAGCGGGAGGATGGCTCTTTCCCTGCTGCGGACAAATTGCTTGAAGTGGCAGAATATTATGGATTCGACGGATGGTTTATCAATCAGGAGACCGAGGGTGGAGACGGGGAACAAGCAGAGAAAATGCAAGAGTTCCTTACCTATCTTCAGGATCATAAGCCGACGGACTTTGAGATTATGTGGTATGACTCCATGGTGAAATCAGGTGAGATTGATTGGCAGAACTATTTGACGGATGAGAATACGTACTTCCTGCAGGATAAGGGCCGACGTGTGTCCGACAGTATGTTCCTGAATTTCTGGTGGAAGGGTGGAAGTCAGGAACGCTCGTATGAAAAGGCGTTGGAAATCGGACGATCTCCTTATGATTTGTATGCAGGAATAGATGTGGAAGCCAATGGGACTAAGACCTCTGTAAAGTGGGACAACTTAGTCAAAGAAGACGGCTCACTTTGGACATCCCTTGGTATTTATCGCCCAGATTGGGCATTTAAAACATCAAGTTCAATGAACGAGTTTTATCAAAAAGAAGAAGCGTTTTGGACAGGGGATCCTGAAGTGAACTGGCCTGGAATTTCGAGTCATTTTACTGAAAAGACAACGATCCAGTCGCTTCCATTCACGACGAATTTCAATACAGGAAGTGGAGAATTCTTTGCCATTGACGGGGAGAAGTCTTCTGAACAGGAGTGGAATAACCGAAGTCTCCAAGACATTTTACCGACTTGGCGTTGGAAAGTAGACGGAGAAGGTGAATTATTGAACCCAGCCTTTGATTGGAGTACGTCTTACTATGGTGGAAGCTCATTGAAAGTTCATGGAACGCGTGATGAGACTAGTAAGACAACCCTGTCCCTTTATGAAACAGATGTGGAGATTACCAAAGATACGAAATTTTCGATTACGTACAAAACGGATGAAAAGAAACCGGAGATGGACGTGCAACTGGACTTTGATGATGATAAGACTTCATTGATGGAAGTGAAAAAGAAGAGTCGTGGAGGTTGGGTCACCCAAACGTTTAACCTGACGAAATTCAAGGGACATCATCTTTCCGCCGTTTCCCTTCACTTCGATAAAGTGAAAGAACCTGGGGACTATGAAATCCATATTGGAGAAATCAAGATCTACAATGACAAAGATGAAAAAGAGAAGCCGAAAAAGCCAACGGGGCTTGAGGTCTCTCACATCCATTTCATTGATGGGTTATATGCGGATGTCCGGTTGTCATGGAATAAGATGGACGAAGTGAAACAGTATGAGGTGTACAGAATTCATACTGATGGCTCCAAGGAGTGGGTAGGGGCAACTCCAAACCATGTCCTTGCCTTGAATGACTTGAAAAGGAATGGAAAAGAAACAGCTACATCTTATGAGTTGGTACCAGTCAGTGAGGAGCTTGTAAGAGGGGATAGCAGTGTGGTCACAATGGATTGGCCAGCCTACCCGAAACCGGAAGCAGACTTTCGGGTCGATCAAACGGTTGTGCGACCGGGGGATAAGGTCCAGTTCTTTAGCGAAGCTTCAGAAGTAACGGAAGAGTGGGAATGGCAGTTCGAGGGTGGTCAGCCGGAGGTTAGTTCAGAGGAGAACCCTGTCGTTCACTATCCCGAAGAGGGGTTATTTTCCGTAACCCTGACGGCTCGGAATACTTCGGGCGAAGATGTCAAGACGAAACAAGCTTATATTTATGTCTCTGAAGACGCGGATGCGACTAGAAATGTCGCCTTGAATAAATCGACTGAATCAAGTGGTGCCTGTGCTCCAAGTGAAGGGGCAGACAAGGCTGTTGATGGGGAAGTGGAGAATAACAGTAAATGGTGTGCGCTTGGTACGGATCAGTGGATGGTCGTTGACTTGGGGGATACACATCATCTATCCAAATTCATCGTGAAACATGCTGAAGCAGGAGGAGAATCCCCGGCGTTCAACACGAAATCCTTTGTCATAGAGACAAGCATGGATGGAGAAACGTGGAAAGAGAACGTAAGCGTGGAGGATAATCAGGCCGCTGTAACCGAGCATACGATAGCTGTAACGGAAGCTCGCTTTGTTCGTTTATCGATAAACGAACCTACCCAAACAGGAGACCAAGCTGCACGTATTTATGAACTGGAGGTTTATGGATATTAGTAGTGTAGTAGGGATGTAGAATGGAATGCTGCCAAAATCGCCTGTCGATTTTGGCCTTTTTATAGGTGTCGACACCGTTTGGTCAAGTGATAGAGATAAGGAGTGACAAGAAGCTGGAAGGGAAGCGGTCATACAGAATACGCCACTACCACTGATGAAATGTCAGTCTGATAGACAATCTACTTGCGGGTAGAACATGTTCCGCAAGGCAATCAGTCGGAATGGAGTGTAACGAGTACGAATATGCTAGGCATCAAGATATAACTTCAACTGGATTAAGTGAATAAGATCAACTGAATAAGGAGGATATCATGAACCAGCCACTATTTCTACAACCCGTATTTCAAGAGAGAATTTGGGGAGGTACGGCTTTAAAAGAGCGATTTAATTACGATATTCCATCTGATGAAACAGGAGAATGCTGGGCTATATCCGGCCATCCCAATGGGCAGAGTACCGTAATCAACGGAGAGTTCGCAGGGAAGACCATTGGTGAGCTTTGGGAAGAACATCGCGAGCTATTCGGCAAGCATCCTTCCCCCGTATTTCCATTATTAAAGAAAATATTAGACGCGAACGCGGATCTATCTGTGCAGGTTCACCCGAATGATGCCTACGCAAATGAACATGAAAACGGTGAACTGGGTAAAACCGAGTGTTGGTATATCATTGATTGCGAAGACGGTGCTGAAATGATCTTCGGGCATACTGCTCAAACGAAGGAAGAATTCGTTTCCATGATTGAAAACGGTAAGTGGAGTGAACTCCTCCGACGCATTCCTGTGAAGCCTGGTGACTTCTTCTATGTTCCAAGTGGCACGATCCATGCCCTGTGCAAAGGAACGTTGGTCCTCGAAACACAGCAAAGCTCAGATACGACCTATCGTGTGTATGACTATGACCGAAAGGATGGGGGAGGGAACACCCGGGAACTGCATATCGATAAATCCATTGAAGTGACGACGATCCCGCACAGGTTTGAAGCTGTTAAGCCAGTTGTGGAAACGCGTGAAGGAGTCGAGTCCACTAAGTTTGTGGAAACGGAATACTTTACCGTATACAAATGGCAAGTAGACGGGCATGCCGCATTTCTGCAGGACCAGCCATTTCAGCTGGCAAGTGTATTGAACGGAAACGGAATGCTGAAAGTCCATGGAGAAGAATATTGTCTGACAAAAGGAGATCATTTCATTTTACCCGCGGATGTCGAGACGTGCGAGATCGAAGGACGGGTCGAGTTGATTGTATCTCATGTTTGATAGGTTGTAAGAATGGCGCAGAGCCTTATAGGCTTTGCGTTTTTTATATTTTGGCATACCTCAGGGGAACAGAGAATGGTAGGTTGATTGTTTCGTGAGAACGACACCGTTCCAGAACATGACCCTCATCCACCCATCCACAAAGGTGTCATTATTAAAGTTTTCATGCGTTTATTAAAGGAGTTGGAGTGAACATATTCCAACTCCTTTTTATTCTTTATATGATGGCTTTAAGAGTAAATGTAAGCGATTTCTAGAGAGGGTGGTATAAATGGGATTTCCTGATGGTTTTTTATGGGGGGCGGCTTCTTCGGGACCACAGATGGAGGGAGCGGGGAGTAGTGAAGGAAAGGCTCAGAATGTTTGGGATTACTGGTTTCAGAAGGAGCCCGAACGTTTCTTTCAGCAGATGGGGCCGGAAGACACTTCAGGCTTTTATGCACACTATAAAGAAGACATCGTCACGATGAAGCAAATAGGCTTTAATTCCTTTCGAACCTCGATATCATGGTCCCGGTTATTGCCTGATGGCATTCAAGTGAACGAAGAGGCGGTTGCCTTTTACAGGGATGTATTTAAGCGGCTGAACGAAAGTGGGATTAAGCCCATTGTCAATTTGTTTCATTTCGATATGCCCTTTCGGTTGTACGAGAAAGGCGGTTGGGACAATCGGGAAGTGGTGGATGAATTTGAGTTTTACGCTAAGGTGGCATTTGAACGATTCGGGGACCTTGTAGAGGAGTGGGTCACGTTCAATGAGCCCATTGTACCTATAGAGATGGGTTATTTAAATGATAAGCATCTGCCGGGAGTATTCAATCTCAATCGAGCCTTTCAGGCAGGCTTTCATACGTTGATGGCCCATGTGAAAGCAGTGAGGGCATTTAAGGAGAGGAACAACTCGGGTAAAATAGGGATCATTTTGAACTTAACGCCAAGCTATCCCCGTTCTGATAGCCCTAAAGATGTGGAAGCGGCTATGTGGGCAGATGTACTGTTTAATCGGAGCTTTTTAGATCCGGTAGTGAAGGGAGAGTTCCCGGAGGAGTTGTTGTCCTTCATAGAACAAGAACACATTCACGTTCGTTCCTTTCCTGGAGACCTCCAACTATTGAAAGAGTATACCGTGGACTTTCTAGGTGTTAATTATTATCAGCCAAGGAGGGTAAAGGCAGGCTCACCTGCTTCGGCCGGCACACTTGATCACTATTTCGAACCTTATCAATGGGACGGAGCGAAAATGAATCCACATCGCGGATGGGAAATATACGAAAAAGGCATGTATGATATTGCCCTGACAGTAAGAGACCAATATGGGAACATCCCCTGGTATATCGCAGAGAATGGGATGGGAGTAGAAGGTGAAGCAAGGTTTAGAGATTCTTCAGGGATGATTCAGGATTCCTACCGGATTGAATTCATGTGCAATCATCTAAAGTGGCTTCACAAAGGAATAGAAGAAGGCTCAAATTGTTATGGGTATCATGTATGGACCTTCATTGATAACTGGTCATGGCTGAATGAGTACAAAAATAGGTATGGCCTCGTTGAACTGGATTTGGAGACCGGAAGAAGGAAAAAGAAAAAAAGTGCAGACTGGTTCAAGGTACTTGCCGAATCAAATCAGCTTCCGGAATGAGGTGAAGAAATGGAGTTTCTATTAACCATTGATATCGGGGGGACCTTTATCAAACTTGCGCTGATTTCGATTACAGGTCAGCTTGTTGAGAAAGAAGAAGTATCAACCCCACAATCAATCGAAGAATTTAGTGACGTGATCGATCAGTATTATAAGCGCATGAAGAAGTATTCTTTGATTGGCATAAGCATTAGCAGTCCGGGAAGTGTGACGGACACTGGACATGTCTTAGGCTACAGTGCTGTGCCATTTATACATGAACATAATGTCAAACATTTGCTCAGTAAGAGGTATGGGTTGCCGGTTTTCATGGAGAATGACGCCAATTGTGCCGCCCTTTCAGAGCTTTGGAAAGGGGCGGCAAGAGAATGTGAAACGTTCGCCTGTATCGTATGTGGCACGGGAGTTGGCGGGGCTCTTGTTATGAACAAGAAACTCGTCAAGGGAGCCAATCTTCATGGCGGCGAATTCGGCTACTCGATTTTAGCAAGTGACACTCATGAAAATGTTTATGAGACATGGAGTGAGATGGGTTCATCCTCTGCCCTTTCAAGAAGGCTGAAGCATCAACCCCCTTATTTCGAAGGGTGGACGGGACCGCGGGTATTTGAACAAGCTGGCAAGCACCATGTAGAAGCTCGGAAATCATTGGATTCCTTTTTTTCTACCCTCGCTATCGGGATCTTCAACATCCAGTACATAGTGGATCCCGAGAAGATTTTGGTAGGTGGAGGCATCACGAGACAGCCTGATTTTTTAGAAGAGCTGGAGCAGCGAATGGACCGGTTATTGGAAGCGAAGCCTATTGCCAAGGTACGGCCCTCCATCTCTTTGTGTCACTATCTGGATGAAGCTCAATTAGTTGGAACTGCATATGGGTGGCTGAAAGAATACAGAAAGGATGATCTTCGTGTTTAGTCGACTGGGAGATTTGTTTACAGATGCGAGCCTGTGGATTTGGAAGACGATTCAACTCAATCTTACTTGGTTCTTACACATAGTAATGGGTGGTGTGGTATTGGGGATCTTTCCTGCCACCGTTTCGTTATTTGCCATTACGAGAAAGTGGTTGCAAGGTGGACGGGATGAACCTTTCTTCAATGAATACCATCATTATTACAAACGGAATTTCTGGAAGGTTAACAGTCTGGGCTGGATCTATTTTAGTGTAGGTCTGTTCTTATCAGTGGATCTCTATCTTGTTACTCAACTAAAAGGCATCATGGCTTTATTCAGCACGGTGCTCATTTTATTCATATGTATCCTGTATCTATTCTCATTTCTATATTTCTTTCCCTATTACGTTCATTTTGATCAGTCGTTTAAACATTACCTGTACCAGCCGTTTATTATGACGATCATTAGCTTCAAGCAGAACCTCATCCTTTCCATCGGCTTAACGATGGTAGGATACCTGATTTATCAAATGCCCGGGTTGATTCCTTTTGCCCTGGGTGTCATGCCTGCCTATTGGGTGATGAAAGTATCGATGAATCGCTATAAACAATTGCACATCTAAATGATTGGAGGAGAGTCATGATGAAGAACAAAACCGCTCATATTATTTCTCATTCCCATTGGGACCGGGAATGGTATATGTCACTCGAGGAACACCGTTATTACTTAGTCAAGCTGTTTGATGATCTATTAGAGCAATTGGCACAAGATCCGGGTTTCCACAGTTTTCACCTGGATGGCCAAACGATTATGGTCGATGACTACCTGCAGGTGCGTCCTGATAAAGGAGAAGAAGTCAAACGATATATCCGTGAAGGACGTTTGATCATCGGTCCTTGGTATATCTTGCAGGATGCATTTCTTACGAGCTCTGAAGCGAATGTACGGAATTTGCTTTATGGAATGAAAGATACGAAGAAACTCGGGCAAGAGGGGACGCTGGGATATTTCCCTGATACCTTTGGGATTTACGGTCAGGCCCCGCAATTATTACAGCAGGCAAACATTGATGTGGCTGCTTTCGGTAGAGGGGTGACACCGACAGGGTTCAATAATCAGGTTCATCACAATGATGAATTCTCTTCCCCATATTCAGAAATGAAGTGGCAGGCTCCCGATGGCTCGAATGTATTGGGGATCTTATTTGCCAATTGGTATTCCAATGGAAATGAAATACCTGCCGATCAAGGGGAGGCTGAAGAATTTTGGAAAAAGAAGCTTTCAGACGCGGAGAAATTTGCTTCGACTTCCCAATTGTTATTTATGAATGGCTGTGACCATCAACCTCTGCAAAAGGATATTGTGGAAGCCATTGCGACGGCCAATGAGCTCATAACGGGCGTCACATTCAAGCATTCAAGTTTCAAGGAGTATATAGACGTGGTGAAGAAGGAGCTGCCGGATGAGCTTCAAACCATTCACGGGGAACTCAGGAACCAAAAAACGGATGGATGGTCGACCCTTGTGAACACGGCCTCTGCGAGGATCTATTTAAAGCAGGCGAATGACCGCTGTCAGACCCTATTGGAGCGAGTTCTGGAGCCGATCGGGATACTGGTAAAAGACAAAAAGCTTCACCGTGATTTTGCGGAATTTTATTGGAAGATGCTGATGGAGAATCATCCTCATGACAGTATTTGCGGATGCAGTGTAGATAGCGTCCATCGGGAAATGGAGACCCGTTTCGAGAAGGTTGAGAAAGGGGTTATGAGATATGTAACGGAGCAGGCGCGTGAGATTGCATCGGGTATCTCCACAACACATCATCACCCCGACGCGATTCCCCTTATTCTGTTTTTCACGGATGGAAAACCTTCTACACGGGTCATTCGGGAAAAAGTGATGGTTCAGAAAATCTATTTCGATGAACTGGATTTTCGTCAGATTCCGAATAAGTTGAAAAGCATTCCACTCCCTTCGTTTGTCATGGAGAGAGGGGATGGTTCAACGATCCCTGTCCATGTGAAAGAAAAGGGTATCTCATTCGGTTACGACCTCCCTGGAGATGGATTCAGAAAACCTTATTATGCGAAGGAAATAGACATAACCTTTGCATTAGAAACCTCGATTCATATTGGGTATGAAACGTGTTATTTAGTACCTGTTGAGGATGCGCCTCATGAGGAGAATCTTATGTGGCATGCATCAGAACATAAGCTTGAAAATGAGCATATGTGCGTGACCGTTCATGAGAACGGAACCTATTCACTTTTGGACAAACAAACGGGTTTTCATTATAAAAACCTTGGTATGTATGAGGACGTGGGGGATATCGGAAACGAGTATATGTTCAAAGCAAGCAGTGATGGTATCGCCTACACAACGAAGCAGCAAACTGCTTCTGTGAACATTGTAGACAATAACCCCTATCGTGCATCCATAGAAATCGAGTCCAGAATTTTTGTACCGAAGCAAGCCGATGAAACACTGGAATGTGAGCGGCAGGACCTGGTCTGGCACCCAGATCGTCAAGCGGGACGACATGAGGAAGAAGTGGTTCTGACCTTTAACACATTGCTCATTCTCGAAAAGGGTTCTAAAGGGCTGAAGGTCGAAGTGACAATGGACAATCAGGCAAAAGACCATCGTTTGCGTGCACTGTTTCCCGTTGGAACAGGGAATCAGTATCACTTTGCCGATAGTGTGTTTGAAGTGGTGAAGCGGCCAAACCAGCCGGAAAGTCAGTGGATCAATCCGGCTTTCGATCACCATATGCAAAGGTTTGTCAGCTTGAATGACCACGAGAAGGGGTTGACGATTGCAGGGAAGGGTCTTCATGAATATGAAATCGTCGACGGGAAATCCATTGCGGTCACACTGCTCCGTTCCGTTGGGGAGCTCGGGGACTGGGGGGTGTTTGAAACACCGGAAGCACAGTGCCTTGGTCTTCATAAAGCGGAATTTATGGTGATCCCCCATCGAGGAAATGTTATAGAGTCACGTGCTTTCAAGGATGCCTATCACTATCCATTGACTCCGACTGTTGTTCAAGTTGAGCAAAGCCGAGGGAGAAATGAACAGACTGGCAATCTACTTAAATGGTCAGGTGATGCTTTAACCTTGACTGCATGTAAGCCTGCAGAAGAAGGAAAGGGGACCATTGCAAGGTGGTTCAACCCGACGGATGAACCGCAGGAACTGAGAGTGGAGGGAGATGAAGTCTATCTTTCTACGATTCTGGAAGAGAAGAAAGACCTTCTTGGACTCGGAAACGCAGTGAAGATCATCCGCCCTAAAGAAATTATCACTGTTTTAATTCAAACTGACGAGGAGTGATTGAACATGAGTGAAAAAGTGATACCAGCATCGTTTCAAACGATTATAAATAAAGTAAAGTCGGCCTATAGCCATGATCCGGAAGTCTATGAATTATTCGAAAACTGCTTCCTGAATACGTATCAAACGACATTGAAGAAGGATGAGGATGGAATCTTTGTGATAACGGGTGACATCCCGGCCATGTGGCTCCGGGATTCATCGGCCCAGGTACGTCCCTATTTGGTTCTTGCGAAAGAAGATGCGGAGATTGCCGCTATGCTGAAAGGGGTCATCGAGCGCCAATGGAAGTATATTCTTCTGGACCCTTATGCGAATGCCTTCAACCGGGCGGCAGACAATCAAGGTCACCAGGCCGACCGTACGGAGATGACTCCTTGGATCTGGGAACGTAAATATGAAGTGGACTCCCTCTGTTATCCCATTCAATTGACGTACCTTTACTGGAAGGCAACAGGAGACGGGAGCGTGCTGAATGATCAGCTCAAGGAAGTGCTGACGGTCATCCATGATGTATGGAAAGTGGAACAGAGTCACGAGGCAGAATCTCCGTATCTCTTTGAACGGGAGAACTGCCGCGTATCGGACACTCTCCTGAGGGAGGGAAAAGGCGGGTACTCCGTGAAGACCGGTATGACTTGGTCGGGATTCCGACCTAGTGATGACGCTTGTTTATATGGATATCTTGTGCCTGCCAATATGTTCGCTGTGGTTGTACTGGGATATGCGAAGGAAATGCTTGAGGAAATGAAAGAAGATCAGCTCGCTCGTCAAATGGAGCAGCTTTCGGTTGAAATCAAGAACGGTATCGAAACATTCGCTAAAGTGGACCATCCAGTCTTCGGGGAAATCTATGCGTACGAAACCGATGGGGACGGACGATACAACTTGATGGATGACGCCAACGTACCAAGCCTGTTGGCCATCCCGTATCTTGGATATACAGATGCTTCTGATGAAACGTATGGAAATACCCGTAAGTTCATTCTAAGTCGCCAGAACCCATACTTCTATGAAGGGAAGAAGGCGGAAGGAATCGGAAGCCCCCACACACCTGATCATTATATCTGGCATATCAGTCTGGCCATTCAGGGAATGACGGCGACTTCTAAAGAGGAAAAAGGAAGGATCCTCGAGATGTTCAAGAATACACACGCATCCACCCTCTATATGCATGAGGGCTTCGATGCCGATCGTCCGGAAGAGTTCACTCGTTCTTGGTTTGCGTGGGCCAATTCCATGTTTAGTGAATTCATTCTAAGCGAAATCGGGATTTTCGTACCGGAAAGTCCATTGGCACGTATCCGTAAAAATTCTTGAATGGAGGTTCCATATGTTTTATCCTATCCAAAAGCTAGAAAACAGATTGAACGAGTTGGATCGCCTGCGATACCGGGGTATAAGGGGCATCGACTCTTTCCGTCTTCATGAGCCCCCAAAAGGAAAAGAGAACATTTTCCCTGAAGGCTATTCAGATCAAACGATGACCGTAAACGATACCTGGTCAGGAAGGGACAAATATCTGTGGCTGAATACGTCCCTGTCTATCCCGGAAGAATGGGAAGGAAACAAGGCTGTCCTCTTCCTTGATCTGGGAAGGACAGGGGGAGGGAACAACTCAGGATTCGAGTCCCTCCTCTATGTGAACGGGAAGCCGTTCCAAGGGGTCGATTCCAACCATAAAGAAGTCATCCTGCCTGCATATGACTCCCTCGATATCTCCATACAGCTTTGGTCAGGACTGGAAGGTGGCGGTCAGCCTGCTGACCAGTATTACCGGTTAAAGGAAGCCTGGTGGGGATACCTTGATGAGCAAGTGGATGACCTCTATTTCAAGTCCAAGGCGATACTGGATTCTATTAAGCAGCAAGATGAGAACGACCCTGCTCGTACCAACCTTTTGGCCATCCTTAACCGGGCATTCCGTGAGATCGACTGGTCGGACAGGGATAGTGAGGCCTTTTATCAAACCCTTTATGCTGCCCGTTCTGTCCTGTTACAGGAAGTGGATAACCTTCCCAAGCATTCGGATGTATCCATTCATGCCATCGGCCACTCCCATATCGACCTTGCCTGGCTGTGGCGTACAAAGCACACGAAGGAAAAGGCAAGGAGGACATTCTACACAGTCCTAAGGTTGATGGAACTTTATCCTGACTACACTTTCCTGCAAAGTCAACCTCAGCTTTACGAATGGGTCAAGGAGGAAGACCCGGAATTGTTCGAAGCGATCAAAGAGAAGGTCGCCGACGGTCAGTGGGAGGTGGAGGGCTCCATGTGGGTGGAAGCCGACTGTAACATTCCGTCCGGTGAATCCTTCGTCCGGCAGCTTTTATATGGGAAGAGGTTTTTTGAGAAAGAGTTCAATAAGAAGACGCGGACATTATGGCTTCCTGATGTATTCGGCTACAGCTGGTCCCTTCCGCAACTATTAAGGAAATCCGGCATTGATACGTTCATGACGACGAAAATCAGTTGGAACCAATACAACCGGATGCCCCACGATACCTTCCAGTGGAGAGGGATCGACGGATCGGAAATCCTGACCCATTTCATTACGACGCCTGAACCGGGAAGACCCGCGGACTCATGGTTCTATACGTATAACGGGCTGATTACGGCTGAAACCGTAAAGGGCATTTGGGAAAAGTACCGTGATAAAGACTTGAATAAAGAACTGCTCCTGGCATATGGATACGGAGATGGAGGCGGCGGCGTCAACCGTGAGATGATTGAAATGAAACGCCACCTCGATACCGTTCCAAGCATGCCGTCCGTAAAGTCTGTCAATGCCCATGACTATTTCGAGAAACTTCATGATACCGTCGGGAAATCCGATCAGTACACTCATACGTGGGATGGGGAATTATATTTGGAGTATCACCGGGGTACGTATACCAGTCATGCGAAGATGAAAGAAATGAATCGCAAGCTGGAATACGGGTACCGTGAAGCGGAACTTCTCTCTTCCTGGAACAGTGCTGTGAATGGATGGGATCACTATCCACAGGCGCTCCTTGAAAAAGGATGGAAGATGATTCTGCTCAATCAATTTCACGACATCATCCCGGGTTCTTCGATTACGGAAGTATATGAGGATGCCCATCAAGATTATGAAAAAGCTTCTGCCATCAAAGATACGATTATGTCCTCTCAAGAGAACCAGATCTTCGATGGGGATAAACATTGGTCATTCCTCCATCCACATCAATATACATCATCGGTCCTCGTCACCGTGCCTGAATCCAATGGTGTTTATGTGCTGGATGGGAAAAAGGTCGAGACCCAGACTCTGTCTAATGGTGATACCCTCGTCCTGGTACCTGAAACGAAGCCTTTCTCCTATCATACACTCAGTTTGGCAGGGAAGGGGGAGAAGGAAAAGGGGATGTTAAGTAACATTGACTTGAATGAAAGAAGATGGGAAACACCGTTTTATCACATCCGCTGGAATTCAAATGGTCACATTACAAGTCTCTTCGATAAAGAAGAGGGGAGGGAGATGATTCAGGAGGGAGCAGCGGGCAATGTGCTGAAACTCTACGAAGACAAGCCGCTCGCCCACGATGCCTGGGACATCGACCTGTACTATGTGGAGAAATCGACACCTATTGATTTCCTAAAGGAGTGTACTATACTTGAAAATGGACCATTAAAAACAACTGTGGCATTCACATGGAAAACTCCGCAGATGGAGATTTTCCAGAAAATCCACTGTTATACTCATACAAAACGCATCGACTTCGAGACAGATATCGATTGGACGGCCAGACAGCAGCTTCTCAAAGTGGAGTTTCCAGTTAGCATCCGGTCCACCGAAGCGATTTACGATATCCAGTTCGGAAACGTCAAACGCCCAGCCCATTGGAACACTTCTTGGGATATGGCGAGATTCGAGTCGGTTGGTCATAAATGGGCGGCACTCAGCGAACCTTATTATGGGATCTGTTTAATGAACGATAGTAAGTATGGCTACTCGATTAAAGATAATGTCCTTGGCCTTTCTTTACTAAAAGGTCCTGTATATCCAGACCCCAAGGCGGATATAGGGCATCACCATTTCACCTATTCACTGTATCCTTTCGCTGGACAAACGTCCAAGCATGATATAGAGCGGGAATCCACTTACCTGAACACACCGTTTCGGATCGTCCAGGGAGAAGTCCGATCAGGGTTTCAGGAACCCTTTCTGTCAATTTCCGGCCATGGCGTCATCATCGACACGGTGAAAAAAGCGGAAGATCGTGAATCCCTGATTGTCCGTCTTCATGAAATGGAGGGTGCACGCTCGTCCGTCACCGTCACCAGCTCATTGCCGTTAAGTGCATGGCGGGAAATCAATCTTATGGAAGATGAAAGCATCTCGGATTTCAATGAAATCCCATTATGTTTGACGTTCAGTCCTTATGAAGTCAAGACGATTGAAATCGCGATAAAGGGGCAGAACTCTGGGCGTCCCAATTGGAGTGAACCACGGTTATAAGCAGATCGTTGTTCCGGCACCCATCAGGGAAGTCACCATCATCCGGACAGGACCACCGGATTTGCCCATTTGATCAAATCGCAGGTAAAGAACAGGGAACAGGCGCTTTCAGGCTGCTGTTCCCCTTTTGCCTTATGTTAGGGGTTACATAAATGAAAGCGTTCCTATTTTTCAAACGAATAAGCAAGAGAATGTTCTATCGGGTGTTTTTAACCTATTCCCTCATCATTTTCCTTACCATGTCTACCTTGTTTGTCTTTCTATCAGAATACTACTCTGACTTTATCGTTCAGCGGGAAATTGATAGACAAGAAGCGGTGATCGATGAGATCAAATCGGACATACATGCCAAGCATCAATTCGTCAGTCAGGGTATCCGTCAGCTTTATCAAGAAGAACGGTTGATTGAAGATTTGGCTTTCGCGTTACAGCATGACTACCAAGAATACATCGGCTATCGTTTAGATAAATTCTCAAGCAGTGATTCCTTTGTTCCTTATAATTTCGATATTTATGTGAAGAACTATTTTTCCAGAGATCCAGAGTCCGTCGCCTTGCAAGTTCGAAATGAAAATTTAGGAACAGAATATATGTACCTGTTTGATCATAGTAGGTGGAATCAACATAATCAACCTCAAGAAGACACGGGCGTGATGGTAGAAAACCAACCCCTTTCCAAGGAAACGTATGTCGTGCCCAAAGATATGTATGTTGTGGAAGAACAAATAAACGATCCCGTTTCCATGGACCGGTTGGGAAAAGTACGGGTCTTTTTCAGTTATGAGAATATAGATCGGTTATTATCACTGAAAGAGACCCCTTCCAAAGGATCTTTCTTTATTACAAATATGAAAAAAGAACTCTATTATTCTTATGGAAATGCTCCTGAAAAGCTTCTAAAGGATTTATCCTATCGTGCGGTTCAAAAGAAAATAGACTTGGATGAGCGTTACTATATTCAATCCTCCATCGAGCCGACGAGTCAGCTCATGATCACCGCTGTCATTTCAGAAAAGGAAATGGCCCAGCTCCTTACCTATAAATCAACCATTCTTTCTATTATGGTTTTGTTGACCGTTTTGTCTATTTCCCTTCCTTACATCGCATTGCGTGGCTACTCTAAACGAGTGGATGAGATTCTTAGTAAGATGAAGGAAGTACAAGAAGGGAATTTATCGGCAAGAATTATCACCGCGAATGTAGATGATGACCTAACAGATATATCTCACACCATTAACGAAACATTGGATGATCTAAATGACTACATTGATCGAGTCTACTTATCCAAGTTGAAACAAAGAGAAGCGGAATTGGCCAACCTTCAGGCGCAGATTAATCCCCACTTCTTATACAACACACTGGAAGCCATACGGATGAAATCATTGGCCGAGGGTGGGCGGACATCGGCCAAAATGATTGTCCAACTGGCTCAGTTATTTCGCTATTCATTGAAAACAGAAGACCTTGTCAAGGTTGAGAACGAAATCAACCATGCACACCAATATATTGAATTATTTAAAATACGATTTCAGAATCAGCTCATCAACGATTTCCACGTAGAAGATAAAGTGAAGGATTATTATATGCCTCCATTTGTCTTACAGCCCTTGATTGAAAATTACTTATTGCATGGATTCAGGAGGGATATTGAAACCAACCAACTAACGGTCTCCATTTATGCGGATAGAGGTACCCTTTTCATAAACATAGAAGACAATGGAAGTGGCATTGAGCAGAAAAAGTTGGAGGATATCAAAGCAAGGCTGAAGCAGGAAGAAGGAAACTCCGATTCCATCGGATTGGGAAATGTTCACAGGCGCATTCAATTAAAGTATGGTTCCGATTATGGGGTGGAAATCCGTAGTCTGCCTCATGTCAAAACTTCCGTCACGGTTAAATTACCGCTAATAAGTGAGGTGTAGAAAGTGATTAGAGTTATGCTGGTTGACGATGAACCGCTTATTCTTGAAGGATTGAAGTATATACTCGATTGGGAAGACCTCGGATTTACCATTGTAGCGACAGCAAAGGATGGCCTGGAAGCGCTCAAGCTATCCAGGGAAGTGGAATTTGATGTATTAATCACTGATATCAAAATGCCCGAACTAACCGGCCTGGAGTTGATCGAGAAGATAAACAAGGAAAAAGAATCGATTAAGTCCATTATTCTTTCAGGCTTTCAAGAGTTCGACTTAGTGAAAAAAGGCCTGGAACTTGGTATTGAGAATTACCTGTTAAAGCCCATTAATGAAGAGGAGCTCTTGTCTACCATCCTTCATTTGAAAGAAAAAATAGACCGGATATCGCTAGAAGAAGAGTCTATCCTTATCCTCAGGGATCACTCCATTTGGAGGTGGCTGATGGGAAAAATGACGGACAATGATTTTAAAGAAAGAATCTCGTTCTACCCAAGGGTCAATATTCAAACACCTCTTCGTCTGGGTTTGGTAAAAACTGAATTGGAAGAAGCGATACACCTCCAGAAAACGATCGAGGAAGAAACGAGTACATTGGCGGTCACGACACCTTCAGGGGATATTCTGCTTATATGGTCTGAAGAGTCTTTTGAAGCAGAGAAAGCGGAGGTCTCCTTGATTGTTGAACATGAGTGTAACGGGAAAGAACACGTTGTTGTCATGAGTAGAAGAGTAGATGTCATCGATGATGCCCAGAAGGTGTTCAGGGAGTTAGAAATGGCGTGTGAATTGAAGATGCTGCTGCCGGATCAAGATCATCGTATAGCAGAGGAAATGCACCTGAAAACGTCAACATCGGACAAGCAGACGATCAACTATTTGAAACCGGATATTCTGGAGCACTTAGCGAATCAGGAATATGATGCTGTTCGGAAATATTTAAGTGGGACCTTCACTCAGCTTGAACAGGATAAAGAGGTATTCATTATTAAAAGCATGATGCTGGAATATTTCTTTCAGATGAAAAACAAGTTTCTGATTTCCTTGGAGTATACTCAATACGTTCAATTAATCCATCAGATCCTTTACCTTCATGGCAAGGAAGACGCCCTTGCCATCATGGATCAGTGCATCAGGTACATTGAACAGGAGGATAGTGGAGAAGAGAGGAAAAGTCCAATTATTCAAACGGTTCTTACGTATATCCATCAGAACTACTCTGAAGACATGTCCTTGAAAACACTCGGTCATCGTTTTCACATCAACCCTATCTATTTAGGACAATTATTTCAGAAGGAAGTCAAAGATTCGTTCACCAAATATCTGAACCATCTGAGAATTGACAGGGCCAAGAAACTCTTGATGACTTCACATGAAAAAGCGGGTCATATCGGTAAAAAAGTAGGTTATACAGATGCTACTTATTTCTATAAACAGTTTAAAAAATACGAACGTGCAACCCCTTCCGAGTGGAGGAAACAACATTCACAGGCATGAGAAAAAGTCTCTTTTTAAGAGGCTTTTTTTCATAGTTTCCTGAAAATATAGTTTATTTTCAGGATTGTATTTATTTTGACCAGTAAATCTAAGATATCTCAACTTTTTATCATGTAAGGGTTTTCATATAATTGACGTATAGAGTTAAGAAAGGAGGAAAAACATGAGCAGAGTCAATCGATTTGTTAAAAATGTGTACGATAACCGCATATGGCTATTCATGATTTTACCAGGGTTCATATGGCTCATTGTCATGAAATATATTCCCATGTTTGGGCAGATCATTGCATTTAAGAACTTTCGGTTTCACCCGGATGGCTTCTTTGCCAGCGTATTTCACAGTGAATGGGTGGGATTCGAAAATTTTCAATTCTTGTTTAGTACAAATGATGCGTTTGTCATAACGAGAAATACCTTACTCTATAACATCCTCTTTATCGTAGTCGGACTGATCTTATCTGTAGCCGTAGCCATCATATTAAGTGAAATCACGAAGCAGAAATTAGCCAAAATCTATCAGACTGGAATGTTATTTCCTCATTTCTTATCGTGGGTGGTAGTGAGTTACTTTGTATTTGCCTTTCTAAGTGTAGACAAAGGATTATTTAATAGTGTTTTGGCTTTCTTTCATATTGAGCCCGTTTCGTGGTATAACGAACCAAAATATTGGCCTTATTTCATCACCGTCATCAGCCAGTGGAAAGGCGTAGGATTCAGCAGTATTGTGTATCTTGCCGCTATTGTCGGTATCGATCGTACGCATTATGAAGCTGCGATGATCGACGGAGCCAATAAGTGGCAGCAGATCCGTCACGTCACCATCCCGATGATCATGCCGCTCATTGTCATATTGACGATACTGAATATTGGCAGCATCTTCAGTGCCGATTTCGGGTTGTTCTATCAAATCCCCCGTGACTCAGGTCCCCTTTACTCTGTAACGAATGTTATTGATACATATGTTTACCGGGGATTGATGACAATGGGAGATATAGGAATGAGTACAGCGGCTGGTTTATACCAAGCAACCGTTGGATTTATCTTGATTCTACTAACGAACTATATTGTGAGAAAGATTGATGAGGATAATGCCTTGTTCTAAGAAAATAAATTAGAGAGAAAGGAGAGTACTAGATGGAGACATCTACTAATGTCACGACGAGTTACCAGAAGGAAACAGATAAGAAAAAAACGAAGAAAAAAACGTATAACCCTTATGGATTTTCAGGTAAGACGAGCATCTTCATGCATCTATTGCTTGGTACCTTCGCCTTTCTATGTATCTTTCCGTTTTTATACGTGATCATCATTTCCCTTAGTAATGAACAATCTTTAGCGGAAAATGGTTATCAGCTTATTCCGGAACAGTGGAGTTTAGAGGCCTATAAATATTTATGGGAAATGAAGGCCCAGGTTATAAGAGCTTATGGTGTAACGATCTTAGTTACGGTATTAGGTACGTTCATCAGCGTGACGGTCATTGCGTTATACGCCTATGCGATATCAAGAAAACAGTTTGTATTCAGAAAGCAATTTACGTTTATCGCCTTTTTTACGATGCTATTCAGCGGAGGAATGGTTCCATTCTACATCGTGATGACCCAATTCCTTGATCTGAAGAATTCGATGTGGGCCTTGATTCTCCCAATGGCGGTCAATGCTTTCTACATCATTATCATGAGAACGTTCTTCCTAAGATCCGTACCGGAAGCCATTCTTGAATCGGCCCGCATCGACGGAGCAGGAGAGTGGAGAATTTTCTTAACCATTGTGCTGCCGTTATCAGTTCCAGGGATCGCAACCATTGCACTATTCAATACCCTAGCGTATTGGAACGATTGGTTCAACGCTCTCCTTTTCATTGACGATCCGAACTTGATACCATTGCAATCTCTTCTAATGCGGATTGAGAACAATATGGACTTTATTAAACAGAATGCCATGCTTTCAAACCAAAACAGCTCAATCCTGGAATCAATTCCACAAGATTCAGCCAGGATGGCCATGGTGGTGATTGCCACTCTTCCGATTGCTTTATCGTATCCGTTCTTTCAGAAGTACTTTATAAAAGGACTGACTATTGGAGGAGTAAAAGATTGATCGTATTCATAGAAGGAGAACAATTCCTTTTTTGATAGAGCAACTATATTAAACGAACTGGGGGATGGAAATGAAAAAAGTAGGGGTACTTTCACTTGTATTGGTGCTGCTTATGGGGATGCTGGCAGCGTGTAGCGGAAAAAGTTCAAACGGGGAAACATCAGGTGACTCCACCGATGATCATGTTACTCTGACCTGGTATTTAATCGGAACTCCGCAAAAAGATGTTGACGATGTCATGAAAGAAGTGAACAAGTACACGAAGGAAAAGATCAACACGTCGATCGACCTGAAACTCCTGGATTGGGGAGAGTATAATGACCGGATGCAGGTGATCACAACTTCCGGGGAAGAGTATGATATTGCCTTCACAAGCTCATGGGCCAACAATTACGCGTTGAATGCAAGAAGGGGAGCCTTTGTTGGATTGAATGAGTTAATGGATGAATACGGGAAAGACATGAAGAAACTAATTGATCCGGCATTCCTTGAGGGAGCGAAGATCGACGGGGAACTTTATGCAGTACCGACGAATAAAGAAGTAGGTCAGCAAGCTGTCCTTTCCTTTAATAATGAACTGGTGAAAAAACATGGACTGGATATTTCAAACGTGAACTCCATTGAAGATCTGGAGCCACTGCTCGCTGTCATTAAAGAAAAAGAAAAGAATGTCACACCTATTGCCACATTTGATGCGTATCTTCCTTTCGACTCCATCCTTCAAGAGGAGTTGCCATTTGCCTTCCGTTTGGATGGGAACACGGATGAGGTTGTGAACAAATACGAAGAAGATATTACGATGGAAACGTTAAAAACGATGCATGAATATTATAAAAAAGGCTATATCCAAAAAGATGCAGCAACAAGCACAGACTCATGGCCACTGGAAACGGCTAACTGGTTCGTCCGTAAAGAAATTTATCAGCCATACGCAGAGGCCATCTGGTCCAGATCAGCAGGATATGAAATCGTGACGAGAGAACTTCATGAACCGTATATCTTCAATAATTCGGTCACGGGTTCCATGCAAGCCATTTCAGCCACTTCTAAACACCCGGAAAGAGCCATGATGTTCTTGAATCTATTAAACTCCGACGAATATTTAAGGAACTTGCTTGATAAAGGGATCGAAGGGGTTCACTACGAAGAGAACGAAGATGGAACGATCAAGGACTTGCCTGCTCGAGTTGAAAACTATAACATGCCGAGCTTTGCCATCGGGAATCAGCTGATCCTGAAGCTTTACGAAGATGATCCGGCAGACAAATGGGACGCATTTGAAGAATTCAATGAAAGCGCAAAAGCGTCTCCGGCACTTGGTTTCTACTTTGACTCCAATCCTGTTCGAACGGAAATTGCAGCAATCTCGAATGTCACAAGTGAATTCTCTCCTGCCTTGTTGAAAGGTGCTGTAGATCCTGAAGAATACTTACCGGCTTTCAATAAAAAGCTGGATGAAGCCGGAATGCAAAAAGTACTGGATGAAATTCAAAAGCAATACGATGAGTGGAAGAAGGAACAGTAGAAGCGCTTCATACTAGGAGCATCTGATTACGTGATGAGCAGCAACAGTAAATAATTTGAAGAGAAGGGTTCATACAAATGGGAACCCTTCTTTCAGTTGGAGGGAGAGCCATGTTATATGGTGCAATAGAAGCCGGTGGAACGAAATTCGTTTGTGCCGTCGGGAATGAGAAGGGGGAAATCATCAGCAGGACGGTCTTTCCGACTCAAGATCCTGAAACAACATTAGGGAACGTCTACTCATATTTTTCAGACTACACGTTAACTTCGATTGGAGTGGGCTGCTTTGGTCCAATCGAATTAAATAAAAACAAGGCAAATTTTGGGCAGATTTTAAATACTCCTAAACTTTTGTGGAAGAATTTCAATATCTATCAAGCCCTCTCCTGTCACTTTTCTGTCCCTGTTTTTGTGGATACAGATGTGAATGCAGCTGCATTGGGAGAATTTCATACAGGAGCTGCACAGGATTCTGACAGTTGTTTATATATAACCGTCGGAACGGGTATCGGAGCGGGATTTGTCCAAAATGGAAAAGTGTCTAAGGGACTCTTCAATACCGAAATGGGCCATATTTATGTACCTGTGCATCCGGAAGATCCTTTTGAAGGCGGTTGTCAGTATCATGGAAATTGCTTAGAAGGCATGGCTTCTGGTTCGGCTATCCTTACCCGATATGGAAAGAAAGGATACGAGTTGGAAGAGGTGAAGGCAGTTTGGGAGCTTGAGGCCTACTACCTGGCCCAAGCCATCGTAAACTACAGCTTGATCCTCGCCCCAGAAAAAATCATATTGGGCGGGGGGGTCATGAAGCAAACCATCCTTTACACACTCATTCGAGAAAAAGCAGCAAAACTTCTTAACCACTATGTCCAAATAGACGACTTCGAACAGTATATTGTGCCTCCCCAATTGAATGACAATCAGGGAGTGATCGGCTCGCTGTTGTTGGCTAAAAGGGACATGGGGACAGGCACCCTGTCCCAAAAATGAAAGAGACGAGGGGATTCCCTCGTCTTTATTAAGGTTCTGGGACAAGGGACCTGTCCCCCCCGTCCCACCACCCTGGGACAAAGGGCCACAACCCCGTCCCCCAAAAAAATAAAAATAATTAAAGGGTTTTCATTCATACATCGGGAACATGAATCATAGTAACCAAAGTGTCCCTTCTTTTCACCTGGAATGGAGGGGCGAATCTATCATGAGGAGGCTGCTATGAAACAACCATTATTTCTTAAACCTGTATTTCACGAGAGGATATGGGGCGGAACGTCATTGAAGTCGAAGTTCGATTATGAAATTTCCTCGGAGCTGACGGGAGAGTGCTGGGCGATATCGGGACATCCGAACGGCCAGAGTACCGTGAAAAATGGTACGCATGCGGGAAAGACGGTCGGGGAGCTTTGGGAGGAGAAGAGGGAATGGTTCGGTGATCATCCTTCGCCGGTCTTTCCGTTACTCACCAAGATCCTGGATGCCAATGACGATCTTTCTGTTCAAGTTCATCCGGATGACGAGTATGCCAGAGAGTATGAAGAGGGAGAGCTCGGGAAGACGGAGTGCTGGTATATCATCGATTGCGATGAAGGGGCGGAGCTGATCTTCGGGCATAAGGCAAGGACGAAGGAAGAGTTTGTGAGGATGATCGAAGACGGAAAGTGGGACGATCTTCTACGGAGGGTACCGATCAAGCCAGGGGATTTCTTCTTTGTCCCGAGTGGAACCATCCATGCTCTTTGTAAAGGCACGTTGGTCCTTGAGACCCAGCAGAACTCGGATACGACATATCGCGTCTATGATTATGACCGGCGGGATCAGGACGGGAAGACCCGTGAGCTGCATGTCCGTCAATCCATTGATGTCACGGCGGTCCCTCATCAGACGCCCGAAGTGAAGCACAAGGTGGAAAAGCGTGATGGGGCCGAGGTGACCACTTATGTGGAGGCGGATTATTTCACCGTTTATAAATGGCGCATCAATGGCCGGGCCTCTTTTCAACAGGATCAACCCTTTCAGCTTGCCAGTGTGATAGAAGGCGGGGGAATGCTCCATGTAAGTGGAGAAAAGCTCTCGTTGAACAAAGGCGATCATTTTATTTTACCTTCTGGAATGGATCATTTTGAGCTTGAAGGCGACATGGAGATCATTGTATCCCACGTATAAAAAGTGAACAGGGCCCTCATTTATGAGTGTTCGAGGCACCACTATGGATTTTTGTGGAGCATTATTCCACCAAAAAAATAAAAAATGGAGAACATATTCACAAAAGCGCTTTCATATGCTAGGATAGAAACAAGCTAGGAAATCTCAACCATGGAAGGGGGAAAATGGTTTCGTTGATTTCAAGTTTAAGAGAACACCAGATGATGAGTCATACCTTAGGCAAAAAACTACTCTACTATACCCTGGAAGTTAAGCAGGGACACAGTGCTGCGGTGGATATCTTGTTTGTCCAGGATGGTAGGGATTACATCGAACTGGGTCAACTTCATCAGGCACTGCATCAAGTCTTACAGGGGGAAACCGGCAGGGGTCTTCATCTCCTTCTCGTACTCGTTCCTCCATCCACCTCAGAAGAACGCTATCATTATTATCATCCATCAGGCAAACACCATGATCAGTATATTCAATTCTTCAACCAAGAGCTTGTGCCGCACATTGAAAAACGGGTTGAATCTACAGGAAAAGAAAGCCGGAAGACAGGACTGCTGGGAGATTCCCTCGGGGCTGCGATCTGTCTCACGATCGCATGTGATCAACCACAGAAATGGACCCATTTGCTCCTTCAATCCGGAGCGTACACAGATTTTCACGCTTGTAAAATTCGGAATATTGAAACAAAAGCACCTTGGCATGTGTATCAGACCGTCGGAATCCAGGAAATATCCGTCATCTATCCGATCACAGGCGAAGCCTTCTCCATCCTCTCGGCCAATCGCGCTCTTCATGAAAGGCTTCAACTCATCACAGAAAACCATACATATGTCGAAGAAGATGAAGACCATTTATGGGATTTCTGGAGAAGGGACCTTCCAAGGGCACTGCACTCATTTTTAACAAAGGGGTAACAACAGCAACTAAAAGGGGAAAGGGATGAACAATATGTTTAAAAATGGAAAGTTTCTATTAACGCTCATGTTGATGTTTGCTATGCTATTTACAGCTGCCTGCAACAGCAGCAGTTCAAGCTCTTCTGAAGGACAAAAAGAGGGATCGAAAGATGATCCGGTGGAAATCGAATTCTGGACCATGCAGTTATCTCCGACATTCGATGATTATTTAAACGGTGTCATCGCCGATTTTGAAAAGGAAAACCCGAATGTGAAAGTGAAATGGGTCGACATTCCTTGGGGCGATATGGAAACGAAGATTCTTTCAGCGGTCGCTTCAAAGACGGCTCCTGATGTAGCGAACTTGAATCCTCAATTCGCGGCTAAATTAGCAGAACTTGATGCACTGGTGAATATGGATGAAATGGTACCGGAAGATGTAAAGAGTGAATACTTCGAGAACATCTGGACTTCCAACACGTTTGATGGGAAGACGTTCGGTATTCCTTGGTATCTTTCTTCTCAAGTGACGATGTACAACTCAGAGATCTTCAAGGAAGCAGGATTGGATCCTGAGAAAGCGCCGGCAACGTTCGATGAGCTGAAAGAAGTGTCTAAAACGATCAAAGATAAAACGGGTAAATACGCATTCTTCCCGGCCCTTGATGGAAGTCACCTTCTAGAGACAATGGTGATGATGGGCGTGGACTTAACCAATGAAGATATGACGAAAGCGACGTTTAACACGGCTGAAGGGAAAGAAGCGTTCAACTTCTTCGTGGACCTTTACAAGAATGATCTGATCCCTCGTGAAGTGTTGACGGAAGGCCATTCAAAAGCGGTTGATTTATATCAAGCGGGTGAAATTGCGATTTTGGCATCAGGTCCACAATTCCTGACGATTGTAGAAGAAAATGCTCCTGATATTTTAAAAGCAACGAAAACGGCTCCGATCATCACGGGTGAAACAAATAAGAAGAACGTAGCGGCGATGAACGTCGTTGTACCGAAGCAATCCGAGCATCAGCAAGCAGCAGTGGACTTCTCGATCTTCCTGACAAATGCTGAAAACCAGGTGGAATTTGATAAACAGACGGCAATCCTTCCATCCATCGAAACAGCGTTAGACGATCCATACTTCAGTGAAGAGCCTGCAGATGCGACTCCGATTGATAAGGCGCGTATCGTGTCAGCCGGTCAATTGAAGGACAGTGAAGTGCTGATCCCGCCGATGAGTAATTTCGAAGAGCTGCGCACAGCCATGAACGAAGCCCTTCATGCTGCGATGCTTGGGGATATGACAGTGGATGAAGCATTGGAACAAGCCGAAATGAAATGGAACGAAACACTATCTAAATAAGGGAATGACGGAAAGGGAGTCTATCTCCCTTTCTGCATTTCAATGAAAGCACGGTGATGACAAGATGATCAGCAAGGAAATCGTTTTTGAACAACTGAAAGGAAAGCTGGTGGTTTCCTGTCAGGCTCTGGAGAATGAACCGCTGCACGGAGCGGATGTCATGGGGAAGATGGCAAAGGCAGCGTACGTCGGTGGGGCATCGGGGATCCGGGCGAACAGTGCAGCTGACATTCAAGCGATCAAGCAATATGTGGACTTACCGATCATCGGTTTGGTGAAACGGGACTATCCGGGAAGCGAGGTCTACATAACAGCTACCCGAAAGGAAGCGGATGAACTCATCCAGGCAGGGGTGGACATGATCGCGATGGATGCGACAACCAGACCGAGGGCGAACGGTGAATCCTTGGAAAGTCTGATGACGTATCTGAAGGCGAAAGGTCAAACCATCATGGCAGACGTTTCTACATATGACGAGGCTGTGAATGCGGCAAGACTTGGGGCAGATTGTGTCAGCACCACCATGTCAGGGTACACACCCTATTCACCCCAGCAATGCGGACCCGATTTCATTCTATTGAAAAGATTGGTTGAAACACTCCACGTACCGGTGTTTGCTGAAGGCCGGATTTCGACTCCGGAAGATGTCAATCGTGCACTTGATTTAGGTGCTCATACGGTTGTGGTAGGATCTGCGATTACGAGGCCACAGGAGATTACGAAAAAGTTCGTGGAATCCATACAGAATAGAGGAGGGACACAAGATGCACGCACAAACGGCGTCAAAGAGCAAATTAGGCGGATTGATTAATAGTTACTTTCCTTCCTTGACGAAATCGGAACAGAAAGTAGCGGCAGTCGTGCTGGACCAGATGGAAAAGGCCCTTTACTATTCCGTCACCGACCTTGCAGATGTGGCAGAAGTGGGGGAAACGACGGTGTTACGGTTCTGCCGGAAGATCGGCATGAAGGGCTATCAGGAATTCAAGTTGGCGATCGCCAAGGATTTATCCTCCCTTTCCCAAGAAGAAGAATCAGACCCAAGTAAACCGACGGGGTTCATTCATTCGATTGCTTCCTATACGAAGAATGCCATTGATGAAACCGTCAATAAATTGGATGATCCTTCTTTGGAGAAGGCGATACAACTACTGGCCGGAGCAGGGTCCATCCACTTCTTCGGAGTCGGAACATCAGGTCTGACGGCTCTGGATGCGAAAAATCGCTTCTTGAGAATCGGATACCGTTCCGACGCCGTCATTGACCCCCATATTCAATCGATGACGGCTGCAACCGTGAAGGAAGGGGATGTGGTGGTCGGGTTGAGTATTTCAGGGAGTACGAAGGATACCATTGATTCCCTGTCACTGGCGAAGGAAAATGGGGCGAGTGTGATCGCCATCACCTACTATGCCCGTTCACCGATTACGAAGCTTGCCGACGCGGTTCTATTAAGCGGAGGGAAAGAATCCCCCCTTGAAGGCGGGTCGATGATTGCGAAGATTTCACAGCTGTTTGTCATTGATCTATTATGTACGGGCCTTGCCCTCAACAATAAAGAGTTCTCCCTCGGGATGAAGGAAAAAACCGCAAGAGCTGTCGTGGACAAAATCTATTAAGTAGCCAGGGGAAAAGTGGGTGACACAATGAATGCCATCGGAATCGATGTAGGGGGTACCGGAGTCAAAGGATCGATTATCCGTGAAGATGGGACGATCCTCTATCATGAAATGGTCCCCACCGATATTTCACAAGGTAGAGAAGGAATCCTCCAATCAATCTATAAGGTGATTGACTTACTACTGCACAAAGATCAAACAGTCATTGGAATTGGAATCGGCACCGCAGGGCGTGTCGATCGGGAGAAGGGGGAAATCGTCTTTGCGACGGCCAATCTCCCTTCCTGGCAAGGGACCAATGTGAAAGTGGAGATCGAAACAAGATATGGGCTGCCCTGCGTCGTGGAGAATGATGCCAACGCGGCTCTTATAGGAGAGCTTTGGAAACGGGAAGGAAATCCCGAAACGGCGGTCATGCTGACACTCGGTACTGGAGTCGGGGGAGCGAATGCCATAAACGGTCAGATCCTAAATGGCCATCATCATCAGAGTGGGGAATGGGGACATGTTGTGCTCGTTCCCAATGGAAAGCCATGCAATTGCGGGAAGAGGGGATGTCTGGAGCAATACCTGTCGGGTACAGCACTGGTTCAGGCCGTTCTCACCGAAACGGATCTTTCTTTCCGGCATGGCTCGGAGATATTTGAGGAATATTCAAATGGAAATCAACAGGTCAAACAGGTGGTTGACCGATATCTGGATCATCTGGCCATTGCGGTATACAACATTTCGGTGGCCATCGATCCGGAAGTCGTGTTCATTGGTGGAGGAGTCATCGATTCCAAGAGCCATTGGTGGCCCGGCTTCCAACATAAATTGAAGGAATATTTTGTCAAATCCAGCATTTATCCTGCTGTCCTGGGTAACAAAGCTGGAATGCTTGGAGCCGCGAAGCTACTATTTCAAGTGATGGAGAAAAGAGGGGAGTCCGTTTGAGAAATCATCCGTTAACACCATTTCTATTTTTAATACCCGGCGTCATCATCCTGGGTGCGTTTATCTTCTATCCCATGCTCAATGCCATCTGGTTGAGCTTCACCAACTATAATATCGTGACAGAAGCCGAATTCATCGGGCTTGAGAATTATAAAGAATTATTTTCCGATGCTCTATTTTGGAAAGTGCTCGGCAAGACCTTATTATACTTACTCATTGTCGTCCCGGCCCTTGTTATCCTCCCGATCTTTCTCGCCATCTTAGTCAACCAGCAGGTAAAAGGAATCGGATTCTTCCGTTCCGCTTATTATGTACCGGTTGTCACATCGATGGTCGTGGTGGGGATCGCATGGAAATGGGTGTATGCCGATAAAGGGATCCTGAATTACATACTGGAATCGGTCGGCCTCATATCAGAACCGGTGAATTGGCTGACGTCGACGTCTACGTCCATTTTCGCCGTAATGGTTGTGACCATTTGGAAAGGGCTTGGCTATTATATGGTCATTTACTTAGCGGGACTGCAATCGATCTCTGATGATCTATATGAAGCAGCGGAAATCGATGGGGCAAGCAAATGGAAACAAATCTGGCATATTACGATTCCTCTATTGATGCCTTCCATCATGATTGTCACCATTATGTCATCCATCTCCGCCATGAAGGTATTCGAAGAGATTTACGTCATGACGGGCGGCGGGCCGCTGAACAGCTCGAAAACACTCGTATTCTACATTTACGAAGAAGCCTTCGATAAGCTGCAGATGGGCTATGCAAGTGCAGCCGGGGTGATCCTATTCATCATCACACTGATCTTCTCAGTGATCAATATTACATTCATGAGCAAAAAAGAATCTGCGATAAAGGGGTGATTCTCCATGAGTTCTCCTTCTCTTGGAACCAGTAAAGAAAATCCAACCGTACTTTCTGTCAAAAAGCCAATCAATGTCAAAAAGGTGGCGAAACGCGTTCTTCAATACGCGACCCTCCTATTCGTCACACTCATCATGGTCGGTCCATTCCTATGGCTCCTGGCGACGTCCCTGAAATCAGGCAGCGAGAACATCTTCTCGTACCCGCCACAATTCATACCTGAAAAAATCACGTTCGGAAACTATGTGGAAGTGATGGAATTCTTCCCGTTCTGGCGTTACTTATTCAACAGTGTCATCGTGTCGGTTGTCACTGTCCTATTGAATATCGTGTTCTGTTCATTGGCGGCCTATCCGTTGGCACGGATGAACTTCCGCGGGAAAAACATCGTCTTCGTCCTGATCCTCAGTACGATGATGGTGCCGTTCCAGCTTCTGATGATCCCGATTTATCTCTTGGCTCTGGACTTGGGTCTTCAAAACACGTATGCAGGTTTGATTCTTCCCCATGCCACAACGGCCTTTGGGATTTTCCTTATGCGTCAGGCATTCCTTACGATTCCATATGAGCTGGATGAATCGGCACGGATGGATGGGGCCAATGCGTTCCAAATTTGGTGGAGAGTCCTGATGCCGTTGGTGAAACCTTCCCTCGTCACCCTTGCGATCTTCACCTTTATGATGGCATGGGGCGATTTCCTCTGGCCGTTGATCATTTTAAATGACACAAGCATGTACACCTTACCGCTCGGAGTGAATACATTGGCCGGTTCCTTCTCGGCGAACTGGCGTTATATCGCAGCAGGATCGATCATTTCGATTCTTCCGATCATCATCATCTTCTCCATCCTGCAGCGCCACTTCATCGCAGGCGCCATGAAAGGGGCGGTGAAAGGATAATGGATAACAAGTTGACCTGTCATATCGTCTTTCAAACCCACTGGGACCGGGAATGGTATCTGCCCTTTGAAGTGTTCAGGCATCGATTGGCGCAGGTGATGGACCGGATCGTTTCCGGTCTTGAAACCGGTGAACTGAAGCAATTCGTCCTGGATGGTCAGATGGCCGCTTTAGAAGATTACTTTGATGTGTGTGAAGGCGCCATGAAAGAAAAAGTCCTTCATTTAATAGAAGAAAAGAAAATCATCATCGGACCATGGTATGTACTCGCTGATGAGTTCCTGGTGAGCGGGGAATCCCTGATCCGGAACCTTGAAGTGGGAATGAAGCTCGCCGGCCAGTACGGGGAATCCCAGAAGGTCGGGTACTTACCGGATACGTTCGGGCACGTGAGCCAGATGCCTCAGCTTTTAAAAGGCTTCGGGATTGGTAACGCGATTTTGTGGCGTGGCATTCAAGCCCGGACGTCCGAATTCAACTGGGAATCACCGGATGGATCCCGTGTCTTTACGGCCTTTTTGCGGGAAGGGTACTACCAGCCGTTACTGAATGAAGACAATGTAGAAGAGCAAATGAAGACCTATGTGGAAAAAGTCACACCGTATGCGACGACTTCCCATATTTTGTTGACCAACGGCGGCGATCACTTGATGCCGAAGCATGGGGATTTGATGGGACGAATAGAAGATCTTCAAGGAGAAGTGGAGTATAGATCGAGTACGTATGAAGAATTCTTGGCAAGCGTCCAAGCCGAGATATCAGCCGACCTTCCCCTGTATGTAGGGGAGATGAGAAGCAATGAACATATTTACGTCCTTCCGAATGTCCTTTCGACGAGAAGCTATTTAAAGCAGCAGAATCAAGAAATGGAAGACGAGCTGACAGGGTATGCAGAACCCCTTGCCGTTCTTTGCAGCAAAGGGAAGTATCCCCACAGATACCTGGAGGAATCGTGGAAACTGCTGATGCAGAATCAACCCCACGACAGCATATGTGGCTGCAGCATCGATGAAGTCCATCGGGAAATGGAGACGAGGACGATGATGTTGAAGCAGAGGCTGGAGTCCATTCAGATGGGTTCCCTATCTCATGCCGGCGTTCAGGATCCGATGTTCTCAGGAAACGGAGCGAGGAAGCCATTTGAAGATAACAGTGTGTTCACTGTCTTCAATCCTCATCCAAGGTCGTTCAAGGGCTGGGTTTCGGGAGAAATCTGGTTGAAAGAAGATCGGACGTTTCATTTGAAAGATCATACTGGAAAGTTCTATACCCCTGTCATCAAGAACAAGAGGAGTGGAAGGCATTTTGCTTCGCCCCTCGATGCGTTTCCCGATTTTAAAGAAGGAACGTTTTACGACGTTGAGTTTTATGTTGAGCATCTTCCGGGCACCTCCCTTTCAAGCTTCAGGGTAGAAGCGGGGGAATACGAGGAATTGCTGGAGGCGAAGGGCGAGGCAGTAGAAAACGAGTTTTACTCCGTTGAATTGAGTGGGGATGGAACCCTTGTGTTAGTAGATAAAGAGACAAGGAGGAGGCACGCTGGATTACAACGATTCTATAGTTCACTTGACGCAGGGGATGAGTACAACTACTCCCCACCGGTGAACGATGTAAAGACGTATGCGGAGCGTTTTTCTTCCCCGACCGTGAGGAAGTCATCCGGCGTTCAGGAAATGACATATGAGCTGAAGCTTGAAACCCCGGCAGGATTGGATGAGACAAGGACCGGTCCATCTGATGGATCTGTCATGACCACCATCCAAATCAAGATTACCTTACGGGCTGGTGATCGAAAGATGTATGTGGCCTACACCATCGACAATCACTCGAAGGATCAACGTCTTCGTGTGCAATATCCTTTAGGGGGTTCCACCCGTTACACATATAGCGATACAGCATTTGATGTAGTGAAGCGAACAGCAAGGAAAGAGGAACAATTTGATGCTCCGAAGCAAAATGAAGTTCCGGTGGTAGTCGAGCCTTCCCTTTCTTTTGTTCGGTCAGAGAGCGGGTTCACGTTCTACCATCGTGGTTTACAGGAATACCAGGTGACAAGCTTAGGGGAACAAGATGCGTTGGATATCACGTTGATCAGGAGTGTCGGCTGGCTGTCCCGGGATGATCTCAGAACCCGCGGCGGAGGGGCCGGTCCGAGTATGGAAACGCCTGAAGCCCAATGTATCGGCCGCTATACGTTTCATGCCGCATTTGAATTTACACCGGATAAAGGTCTGGGACGAGTAGCGACGGATGCTCATGTCTACCGTGTACCGCCTAGGATTTATCCCGGGGAGACACAAGAAAATGAGTTAACGGGGTTAGTAGAATTTGATAATGAAGAAGTGCAGTGGAGCTCACTCAGACGGGTTGCGGATGGAGTGGAGCTCCGTCTATGGAACCCGACAGATCGGGTGCAGCCTGTGACGTTCAAATCCCATGCCGAGGGGATCGAGCGTGTGGATTTTCTGCATGAACGATTGAACACGGTAGAAAACGCGGCGGATCAGCTCAACCCGAAAGAAATTACTACTTTCCTATTAAAAGGAGGAAGGAATGCATGAACAGAAAGATTGCCCTCCTGCCTGTCGATGGTAGACCGGTGACAAGGGAGCTCCCGAAGCAGATCGCATCGATCGGAAATTGGGAGGTGTTGATTCCAGATAAAAGCTTACTCGGCTTTTTGAAAGAGCCCGGGGATATGGCTGCACTGGAAAAGTGGATATGGAAAGTGGCGCCTGAAGTAAACGGATTTGTCCTGTCCATTGATATGCTGGGCTATGGCGGCCTCGTTCCGTCACGTGTATGCCTGGATGGGAAAGAAGCCATCATACAGCGAATCGGCGTCCTCCGCTCATTGAAAGAGAAGTACCCTGACAAAGCATTGATGGCGTTCAGCTCGACTATGCGCATTTCCAATAACTATGTAAACGAGGAAGAGAAGGAATATTGGAGTGATTATGGAGTCGAGCTTTGGGAGTATTCGTATCACGTTCACCGCTTTGATAAAACCGGGGATGTCGACTCCAATCAAAAGGTCCGGGACTTAAAGGATCGGATACCTTCAGACATTCTGGAAGACTATTTATCAACCAGACTGAAAAACTTTCAGGTGAATGAATCCCTGTTGGAAATGGTAGAAGGCAAAATCATCGATGTCCTTGTCTTCCCACAAGATGATACTTCTGAATATGGGCTGAATATAGGGGAGCAGGAAGAGCTCTCAGATCAAGTGGCGGAACGGGAATTATTCCAAAACGTCTTTATCTATCCCGGAGCCGATGAGGTCGCCAATACGCTTGTGGCAAAGATGATCTATCAGCTGGAACAAGTGGAGTTTCCGACCTTCTACCCTATCTACAGTGGGGAAATCGGGGCATTGTCGACTGCGATGTATGAGGACCGTCCGATATGTGAATCCGTGAAGGGTCAGATTTATGCCTTTGGCGGCTATACGGTCGATCAAGGGGCAGAAGCGGATATCGTGTTCGCCGTCAATGTTCCCGGAAAACGCCAGGGAGACCTTGCCCTGCAGAAATTCCTTGGAGAAGTCGACACACCGCATCGCAACATCGGTGAGTGGATCAAGCGCATCGCTCATTATCTCCGTCAGGATAAGCTAGTAGCGGTAGCCGATACCGCCTATGCCAATGGGGTGGACTCAAGGATGCTTCCCAGACTTCTTGCAGAGATAGAGGTTTCCCGATTAGCGGGATTCGGAGGCTGGAATACAGCGGGAAACACATTGGGAACAGTCGTTGCACAGGCAGCCATGGTCCATTTGCAGAAAAAGAAGGCCACTCTCCCCCAAGAAGAGGTAAAAGCGAGAGTACTGGAAGAAATGACATTGCGATTACTGGATGACTACGTCTATCAGTCGGTTGTCCGTCAAGGGGTGCGTGCCGGGATCGATGAGGCAGCAGTGGGTCATGAAAAGCTTTTGATTACAGTGAAGGAAGCGTTCTTGAAAGAGTCTGGGGCGTTTCTGGCAAAACACGGTCTTTCCTTTCCCCTTGAAGACGTTTATCTGCCCTGGAACCGGACCTTTGAAATCGGCTTGAGGCGGAGGGATGAGTCATGACGCTCAGGATCGGTGTCGATTTGGGCGGGACCAATATCCGTGCGGCCCTCCTCGATGAAAAGGGGACGATTCTAAGGGATGTAAGGGAGAAAACAGAAGCCCATGTGGGACCGGTGAGGATCATTGCGAAATTGATTTCACTAGTGGAACGTGTCAAAGGGGAAGAGCAGGTGAAGGGGATCGGGATCGGGTGCCCGGGACCCCTGGACGCAAAAATGGGCACCATCCTCTCACCTCCCAATCTACCGGGATGGGACAGGATTTCACTGGCATCGATTGTGGAAGAGCATTTTCAATTACCCGTGAAGGTGGATAATGATGCGAATGTGGCTGCAGTGGCCGAAGCATTGCTCGGAGCAGGTGCCGGGTGTGAAAGCGTGTATTACTTGACCGTGAGCACAGGCGTCGGCGGGGGGCTCGTCATTAATGGAAAGGTCTTTCAAGGGGCGGATGGATACGCGGGAGAGGTGGGGAATATGATTGTCGTTCCAAACGGGATCAGCCACCCTTCTTTGAACGCCGGGGCCCTCGAAACCCTCGCAAGCGGCACCGCCATTGGATTAGCGGGTGCAGGGAAGGGGATTTACGGTGGGGCTGAGGAAGTATTCATGGAAGCCAAAGCCGGAAATCAGGCTGCCCAGACGATCATTGATGCGGCCATTGAATATCTGGCCATGGCCATCGCCAACCTGACTCATGCAATCAATCCTGAAGTATTCGTCGTGGGTGGTGGAGTCATGAATTCAGAAGAACAGGTCCTGCTTCCCCTAAGGGAAAAAGTAAAGGGATATGTCTATCCCGGCTTGAAAGAAAGCGTCACCATCGTTCCGTCACAGCTTGGATCGAATGCAGGCGTGATCGGTGCAGGGTTCATCATTTAATCAAACGTTTGTTTAATGCTTGTAACAAGGGGAATCGCTCCCTTTTCTAAAGAGGTGAAATGATGTCAGAGAATATAAAAACAGATATTGTCATCATTGGTGGGGGAATCGGTGGCTGCACGGCGGCCTTGGCTGCGTCAAAACGCGGTCATCGAGTCATCCTGACAGAGGAAACTGATTGGATCGGCGGCCAGTTGACCAGCCAGGCTGTCCCGCCCGACGAACATCAATGGATTGAACAATTCGGCTGTACCAAAACGTACCGTCAATTCCGCAATCGTGTAAGGGAGTATTACCGGACACACTACCCGTTAAAACAAGAAGCCCGTCAAAATGAAAGGCTGAATCCCGGGAATGGCTGGGTCAGCAGGCTCTGTCATGAGCCGAAAGTGGCTCTTAGTGTTCTTCAGGAGATGCTGGTTCCTTATGTGAGCAGTGGGAAGTTACAGATCTACACACATTATCGGGTAGTGAAGGCCGCCGTTGAAGGGGATGATGTTCAATCTGTGACCGTTCAGCATACTGGAAGCAGAAAGGAAATAGAGCTTCAGGCACACTATTATCTCGATGCCACGGAAGTAGGCGATCTCCTCCCCTTAGCTGGAGTGGAGTATGTCACAGGTGCCGAATCCAAGCGGGATACCGGGGAGCTCCATGCACCCGAAGAAGCAAGACCGCAGGATATGCAGTCATTCACCTATGTGTTCGCGGTGGATTATGTAGAGGGTGGGAATTTCGTCATCGACAAACCGGAGCAGTATGAGTTCTGGAAAGACTACCAGGCACCATTCCTCCAGCACAAGCAGCTAAGCTGGTTTGCACCCGACGCCCATACGGGAGGTTCGAAGGAATTCGCCATGTTCCATCATGAAAACCTCTGGGGACTGTGGGATTACCGCCGCATCATAGACCCGTCCTTCTTTCAAGAGGGGATGTATGAAGGGGATATTTCGCTGATCAACTGGCCCCAAAATGATTACTGGTCAGGATCGATCATCGACGTCAGTGAAGAAGAATATGAAAAACATATCCATGAATCCAAACAATTGAGTCTATCCCTGCTTTACTGGCTGCAAACCGAAGCACCGAGACCCCATGGTGGAAAAGGGTATCCGGGACTGCGTCTGCGGGGGGATATTTTAGGGACAGAGGATGGCCTGGCCAAGTATCCCTATATCCGGGAATCCAGGAGGATCAAGGCCGTCACCACTGTTGTGGAAGATCATATCAACGCCAACGTCAGAGGGGATCAAGGCATCCAGCACTTTGAAGACTCCGTAGGGATCGGGTGCTACCGGATCGATCTTCACCCTACGACGGAAACCAATACCTTCTTCTATGCCGAAAGCTATCCGTTTGAAATTCCATTAGGTGCGCTGCTGCCTGTAAGGGTGAACAATGTATTACCTGCATGTAAGAATATTGGCTCCACTCATATTACGAATGGCTGCTTCCGCGTTCATCCGGTGGAATGGAATATCGGGGAATCAGCGGGCTATCTTGCCGCCTTCGCCATTGAAAAGGGAGTTCTTCCCCGCAAAGTAAGGGAGGATGAAGGGTTGTTGCAACAATTTCAAGAGATGCTTATGCAGGAAGGGATTGAATTGCGCTGGCCTGAGGTAGGGCCGATTTGATTGGAAGGCCCCATTAGAATGGATTGGGTGTATCTAATGGGGAGTCCGATTCAGCATCAATGGTAATGATTAAGTTCTAGATTCATTCGTGACCATTTATCTATTTTGGGTGAATTAATCCAACTTATCTAAATTTTGTGAAGAATTATTCCTTTTATTCTGAAAATTATGATAGTATTGAATTGCCACATCATGATAGCGCATACATACAAAAACGACTATATGGAGGTATTGTATGAAGAAGTGGTTGGTAGGAAAGAAAATGGTGGTGCCAGCTATGGCAATGGCATTGGTCGTCCCTGCATTTCAAGCCCCGGCACTGGAAGTGGAAGCAGATGAAAGTGAAGCGACGAAGGTAGTGGATGAAGATGGCATCAGCATCACAGTCGATGCCGAAAACAATCGCAACAATACAAACAAGCTGGTGGTATTTGATCCTACGTTCAGTTATTTTACGGAAACCAATGGATCATCGTATGAGGTGATCTTGGAGCATGAAGAAGGCTCGAGTTATCAGGTGGTGAAGTCAGGTAAAGGAGACAGCGCCATTCCTGAAGATGGTGTCGTCCTATCCACGGGTCCCCAGACGACAGATGAGATCATGACGTTCTTAAAGAGCTTGGATGAGGGGGAAACGGTTTGGATCAATGAACCGGTGGAAAGAACGTATTCCGCAGTCCTCGATGACGTGGATCCAACAGATGAATCCAATCCGGATGGTGCTCCGTTCCCGGGTAACCGTGGAGCGAATCAACTTCTTGTCTACACTCCGGCATTCGGGGCAAGCACCGGCACCAATCCTTACGGGTATGAAATCACGGTAACCGGTGGAGTGGTCACGAAAGTCGGCGGAGGGGACAGTGCGATTCCTGATGACGGGTTTGTCGTGAGTGGTCACGGGACGGAAGCGGAATACTTGAAAAAAGCGGAAATCGGCATGAAGGTCGAGTATGATGCCGAAGGGAATATCGAATTGATCCGGGATGCGTCTACCTATATATTTAAGAGTCAGCAAAATTTACAAGAAGCGAAGCAAAGCATCGCCCGTGCAGAAGAAAACTTCATCGATGCAGACTTTGAAAAGGCGAACGCTTCTATCAAGCTGGCACAAGAGCTCCTGAAAAAAGCGGATGACATCCAAAACGAAGATCCGCAAAAGGCGCTGGCATATACAGAGCAAGCCACTCAGGCTGCATACGACGCGTATTATTATTCCCTGCCATCTGAAGTGGGCGAACAGAGAGCGATCTGGTATCGCCCTGAAGAGAAGGACCTTGACGATGTCATCACGACATTGGACCGCATGGAGGAAGCGGGATTCAATTCCCTATACCTTGAAACCACCTTCTGGGGATATACCATCTTCCCAAGTGACACCATGGAAGCGTACGGATTACCGAAGCAGCACCCTAACTTCGCCGATCAGGATTACGGAAAGTACGGATCGGACATTCTGAAAGCCTTCATCGAAGAAGGAAAAGAGCGCGGGATCACGGTTCAATCATGGACGGATGGCTTCATGATCGGCCACAGCAGCCTTGGACTTCCATCACAGTTCAAGAAGTATCCTGAGTGGAGTGCCGTTCAGCGAAATGATGAGCCGGGAACACCAGGTAGTGACTCAAGCAGCAATTATTATTGGTTGGACATAGCCAATCCTGAGGTTCAGGACTTTATGCTGGAAATCTATAAAGAACAGCAGGAGGACTACGAAATCACCGGTGTCAACATTGACTATATGCGCTATCCACACCATTCTTTTGATAAGAGCTATGGGTTCAGTGCATCGAATCGTGAGCGTTTCGAAGAAGAGTTCGGGGTAGATCCTATGAATCTGCAAGAATCCGATGAGCTATGGGAAGAGTGGGAGCTTTGGTTGCGCGAACAGGAGAATGTGTTCGTGGAGAAGCTTCATGATCAGAGTAAAGGAATCGACCCATCCTTCATGATGACCGCGACTCCGGAGCCGGGTCCTGAAGCTGTATTGATCAGTGACTGGGTGGACGATATCGACGGCGTCATCCCGCAGGCATATGGGCATGATTTCAATAGTATCCAGTCCACGGTGATCGCGAGTAAGAAACTGACGCCGCCATCGATGATGTACTACACAGGAATCTATTCGTTCTATCATCATCTGGGAGAAAAAGCAGCCGTCAATGATGTATTGGCAGCAGCATACGGAACTTCAGGAGTGAATATGTTTGCTTTCGGGCAGGCAAGCGCTCCTTCCGTGGACGCTTTGGGTAAAGGACCATGGAGACACCAGGCCGTCAATCCTGGAGAGACACCGAAAGAAGCCGTCCTTGCTACGGTCAAGCAACTGAAGGAACAGACAGCCTCCATCTATATTCCAAAGGGAGCCGTAAACAAAGAAGAAGGAAAGGAACTAGAAAACAACCTTCGTAAATGGGAAAAGATGATAGAGCGCCCTGATCAATCATTGGAGATGGAAAAAGTAGAAGAAGAGTTTGAGAAGTCGATAGAATTGGTGAATTCAATGGAAACGTTGAATGAAGTAGTAAAAGAACGAGTAGTAGAGAAGATGAACAAAGTGCATAAATGGTTGAACTATCACTTTGAGAAGCAACAATAGGTAAGTAGTGGGACGGGGGGGCAGGAACCTCGTCCCGGAAAGTAAAAAAGACGAGGGGAGTTGATCCCCTCGTTTTTATTTTGGTTAGATTCTGGGACAAGGGACCTGTCCCTGTGTCCCACTTCTCACTTCAATTTAATCTGCACCGAATTCCTCTCCTGCGCCTGAATGGTTTTGGGAGTCCTCTTTTGCAAAGCGGTCCTTTTCACCGAGCTGGTCACATTTTGTAACATGTCACCCACATCGTGAACGGACTCTAGTAAAGGGTCGACGGCTTTCATTTTTCCTTTTACATCATCCGAAATCTGATTGGCCGTGTGAATCAGTTCTTCTGCTTCCTCTGTCACTCCGTTCACGGCTTTCCGTGCGTCAGACAGTGTCTTCTCCGTTTCAGCAAGTGTTGTCATTACTTTTCTTAATGTCATAATTAAGTAGATGACGAGAATGGTAAAGGCGACGGCTGCAATGGCAGCACTCCATTCAAGCATTGAGACCAGCTCCCTTCTTTTCTCTAAGTCTATGAGGAAGGGGGGGGAGACATTCCTTTTCTGGCAGCCGGGCGAGTGAGGAAGGGCGCTGCTTAATAGAGTGGAGGCATGACCAAGTTCATTCAGAAGTAGTGAGCACCCCTTAATAGGTGTGCTATCTATCCTTTGGGTCGTACAGTAAGAGTTTAGTCTTTTCATGTTATGGACACTCAATGATGATTCATAATAGATCAATAGTGACGCACTAAAAAAAGATAGAACCTAGCCCCCATGAGGGATGTGTCAAGGTTAGTTGTATCAAGACCCTCCAATCTTTGTTTTTGCATTTATCCCGTTCGAAGTGCTTTTAATAAATTATGGTATAAACCTCTAAGCTTCCCCATAATTTGAAATGAGGTGATGGAGATGGAGATGCAAAAAGAATTGAATGAAGTGCATAGAAATGGAAATGGGATGGCTGTGTCAGCCCTTGTTCTTGGGATAGTCGGGTTCGTACTTGGTCTCGTGCCGTTTCTCGGGTGGTTCATGCTCCCTGCTTGGATCCTTGCAATTGTCTTTGGTGCCGTGGGCTTGAAACGCGAGCAGTCGAAGGGGATGAGTTATGCCGGTCTTATTCTTGGAATTGTAACCTTCATTTATAAATTTGGGTTTTGGATCATTGTGGCCGCAGGATCTTCGGCAGGAATGTAAATGGTGGGACGGGGGGACAGGCACCTCGTCCCATTTTTAAGTTGTAACAGTAAATGCATCGGGCTTCGGTTTGAGATTGAATGGATGCTTATAGGATTCTAATCTGTCTTTTTTGTCCGAAAACTGACGGGAAGTTGCGGAATTTTTTATTGAGATGGGATTTTAGGAGTTCTGTGGGTACATATTGGGGCCGGAAATGTTGATAAGGGCATCTTTACTGAATAATTAATCCTGATTGACTATATTCAATCCCGTATTCGGATAATTAATCCTTTCTTGAATTTATTGATCCCATTTTCAATTTATTAATCCTCTTAATAAATAATTAATCCTACTTGTCGAATTTTCTTTAGGTGGTCAGGTAAACGTGATTACTCTGAAACTTAGATGTTATCTGTCTAGAATAATGGAAGAGTCTATAAGGAGCCTGTGCTATAGAACAACTACTATTTATAGTTAAGAATCTAAAATGAAAGAAACGAGGGGCCTAGCCCCCTCGTTTCTATGTGGTTTCTGGGACAAGGAACCTGTCCCATGTCCCACTATTATTCAGCCGGAACACCTACAGCATCGTAAGCATCGATGACTGCTTTTGTTTGTACTGATGGTTGACCATTCTTATCTGGATATTTGTCTCGAGCGGCCTGGATGGCGGCTTCGCGCATTTCTTTGAATCCAGAGGAAGGTGTCAGGTACTTTGTTAATGCATCGTAGTAGATGGTGCCTGTTATGCCGGCACCAACTCCAGTCACCGTTACGCCATTGTGTGTGCCGCCCTCTGAAATCAGGTAGGCTGCTTTATTGTTGATACTGCTGTTAATATGCACGCCGCCTTTATCTAGTTCCCCGACATAGCGGTCTTCATAGTGATCCGGGTAACGGTTATCCTTCAGGCCGTATGCAGCAGGGACGGTTTTGGAACGAGGATCTTTCATTGACCGAAGCCCGCCGTCTCCCGCTTTATTCGGTGTATAGATATCCTCACCCATTTCCCACTCTGAAGGATTTGTATAAGAACCGGATGAGTACATTTCAGATATTTCCCCGAAGATATCCGCTAATGATTCATTGATGGCCCCTGATTCATCTTGATACGTCAGATTTGCCGTGTGTTCAATGACACCGTGCGTGATTTCATGACCAGCCACGTCCAATCCGCCGGCTAATGAACCAAGAAGGTTCCCGTCGCCATCTCCGTACAGCATTTGCTTTCCATTCCAGGCAGCATTATTCCACTTAGAACCAATATGGACCGTACTGATGAATGGCGTACCTTTGCCGTCGATTCCGTTGCGTTTGTGGGCAAGTTGATAGTACTTGTTTATTTTATCAGCGTTTGTATGTGCAGAAACGGCTGCAGGGTCGTAGAAGAAATTCGTAGAACTATTGGTCTTGATTTCAAATCCAGTGAATCCAAATAGTGCCGAAAGCAGGATAAATGGAGTTTCACCCATCCGGCGTGCTTCAAACGTCGCAATAGGTACAATATTAGGTTTACTGAACGAACCGCCCGCGATAGAACCGCCATATAAATAACTGGTTCCGGTTGCCGTATCCTTGCCTACAGGGAATGACTGCATTTTTCCAAATACGTTCAATCCTCTTCCTACCGCTACTGAAAGACTTGTCGGATCCACTTCATGTATGGCGTTAAAGCTGTTGACCACTTCCCCGTTTGTTGCATCCACGAAGTAATGGA
This sequence comes from Rossellomorea sp. GCM10028870, assembly GCF_042666755.1. Classification (NCBI taxonomy): domain Bacteria; kingdom Bacillati; phylum Bacillota; class Bacilli; order Caryophanales; family Bacillaceae; genus Rossellomorea; species Rossellomorea sp. GCM10028870. The sequence continues at coordinate 356,686 of NZ_JBHTGN010000005.1, forward strand.
AATAGCCCGGAGTCGGAGTGGAAGTTGATACTTTCACCAAGTAGGTTAAGTAGTATTTCCCTTCATGGGGATAAATCGTCAACTCTGTATCGAGGCCATCGTACGTTTCCAGCTCATCTACCCCAATGTCGGATGCCACACCAGCTTTGGCGATGTTCTCCGCTGCTTCCTTTTCAATGGCTGCTTCTGTCGGGATGATAGTACGGGCAAGCTTTTGGGTCACGTTACCAAACGATGCATATACGTTATTATTCGCATCTAACGCAACGGTTTGGCCTGAACCATAGATCGGTATGCCTTGATACTGCTCGACAGTGCGCACATGGTATGTACCGGTTTCGCTATCCGTTTCCTCACTGATGATTTTGAACTGATCTCCTGCCGTCAGGGATTTTGTTTTCTCGAGTACTTTTGATTGAAGGAACGCCTTTACAACCTCTTGCTTACTCAATCCCTCAGCTTGTACAGAAACAACGCTTGATGATCCTGCAAATCCAGGTACAGATGGTACTAATCCTCCCAATGTGACCGATAGAGCCAGTACAGCGGGAATGGCCGCTTTTTTACTCATTTTCTTCTGCTTTTTCTTTTTCAAACACTTTCACCCTCTCATCGAGATAAGATATCTAACAATTTAAATTATTGAGAAAGTTAAAGGTGAAATCAATTGGGTTAATTTTTGTATGATTTTACGCGGTTTTTTTCAATCACGTCTGTATTCGACAAAATTCCCCTTCGTTTTCCGGTCAGAATAACCCAATTTCCTTTGTTTGATAATTCTGTATACTTAGAATCAGCAAAAGGGAGTGATCAAGTGAGCAGACGAATTCAACAAACCATACTCCTGCCTTCTTTATGTTGTATGGCCTTTTATGCAGGGACTCAGCTGGTAGGAGAAACAGAAGCGGCATTTTCAAGCCAGGTTTCACCAGATCCGATCACCATGAATGCGGCGTTTGTTTTTCCCGCAACCATTCACGGGATTGAGGATCGCGCACAGAAGGTATCAAAACGTATAGATCATACTTTTCATACAATCGTTGCTCCTTCAGCCAAAGCATCAATGGAAGAATTACATAAGCAACTGGAAGAGGTGAGAGCCATGGAAGAGGAGCTCACTCGCCAATTAAGTACTATGCAAATTCTGTATGATGAAATGTCCGTGTATCATTTGGACATTCAGAAACAGGGAGTCACGAACGTCCATACATATGATTATGTACGTGAGGGTTTTCAGCATGTTGAAGACATGATGGAAGAGGTTCGAGCAACTGTCGACTTTTCACATATAGAGGCCATTCGTTCTTCTATCTTATTGCAGATACAAGACCTGGAAGATCAAGAGGAACCTTCTATAGAACAACCTCAGACTAATCCAGATACAAAGAGCTCTGAATCTCAGAATGAAGCATCAAAGCAAATAACTGATGAAGCTCCAACGGAAATTACTGATGAAGCACCATCGGAAATAACAAATGATAAGCAGGTGACAGAACATGAAGAAGAAACTGTGGAACATAGTGAGTAGTGCAATAGGAGCGATCTTTCTCGTGATGATTTGTCTGGCGGCATTCATCGTCCTTTCTTCCAAACTATCAGGAGGGGAACCGACCTTTATGGGATACCAGGTCAAAGCCGTATTATCAGGATCCATGGAACCGACATTCCAGACGGGGTCCATCATTTCCATAAAGCTGGGAGATGAGCGTGCGTCTTATAAAACGGGGGATATCATTACCTTCCGAATGGACGATAAGCTTATTACACATAGAATCATAGATGTCCAACAAGAGAATGGACAAGCAGTGTACAAAACCAAAGGGGATAACAATAACGGCCCCGATTTATGGACGGTTCCCGCACAAACTATCATCGGAAAGTACACCAACTTTACGATTCCCTATATAGGATACGCCCTTAATTACGTCAATTCAAAAGCAGGCTCGGCTCTATTATTAATTGTTCCAGGGATCTTATTGCTGTTTTCCGCATTCCGTTCCATTATTGTGGCGAAGAATGAACTTGAAGGAAGCAAAGCATGATGTATTGGTTTCATCTCCTATGTATCAACAAACGTACATAAGAGTTTACTATATTTTTTCTAATAATAAGGAGGATTCATTGATGAGTTTTACTAAGAATGTAAGTAAAGGGATCATGAGTGCAGCGCTAGGTTTATCATTGATTGGGGGAGGGACGTTTTCATACTTCAGCGATGCAGAGGCCACACAGAACACCTTTGCGGCAGGTACATTGGATCTGGCGATGAACCCGAGCACTGTCGTCAACATCGATAACATCAAGCCAGGGGACGAAATTTACCGTGAATTCACGCTGAAAAACAATGGGACGCTTGATATTTATCAAGTCCTATTAGATACCAAGTATCAAGTGGAAGATGTAAAAGGTGATAACACAGGGGACATGGCAGAACATATCAAAGTAACGATCATGTACAACACAAGCAGTGCCACCAACGTAGCGGTCGAAACAACGTTAGCTGAATTACAAGGGGAAACACCTGATGTAACGGCAATCGGATCCTTTGTTGGAAGCAGCGATGACGGAGCCCTGCCGGTACCGGATGGGATCCCTGTAGGACAAGAAGAAAAAATCTTTGTACTATTCGAGTTTGTCGATAACGGCGAAGACCAAAACCAATTCCAAGGCGATACACTGAAAGTAGACTGGACATTCGACGCCAAGACAGGAAACTCAACTTACCACGACGACACAGATCCGGATAGCAACTAAATGGTGGGACATGGGGACAGGCACCCTGTCCCAAGTGTGATAGAGACGAGGGGAGGAATTCCCTCGTTTTTATTTTAATTCTGGAGCCATTAGTTTCTTATTAAAAATAGATTTTGTGTGGAGGTCCTGCCTCCTGCCCTCCCAAAGAATTGGTCAAAAGTGATATTTGTAAATGAAATGTAATATTAACCCAAATACATAGTATAATAGATTTGTTGTAAAAAAAAACCAAATTCTGAGGAGGCAAAATGTGAGGAAAATTCTAAGCAGCCTAGGTATGATTACGATGTTGTTAGTATCTGTATGTACAGGGGGAACGGTGAAAGCTTCTACTGTACAGGGAGGTACTTTGGAGAATGCGAAACCAATCAATCTTGACCATGAGTATGAAGGAACACTGGAATCGACTGAAGATGTAGACTTTTACCGTTTTACCCTCGATAAGACTGGAAATACGGTTATTCAGTTTAATCGAGTGGAAGGCGCAACGTGGGGTGTAGAAATCATCGATGAAAATGGTGACCGTTATACACATTTCAGTACTAGATTTCATACAGGGGTCACGGGTGCTGAAGAGGTGAATATCGGCTTGCCTGCGGGAGAATATTTTATCAAGGTGAGCACGGACTATCACAAATCCCCGGGGGTCCCATATACGTTCATGGTCCAACAAACCCAAAACGATTATTATGAAAAAGAATTCAATGACAAAATGGAAGCAGCATCTTCCATGCAATTGAACAAAACCTACAAAGGTCACATACAAACATATGATGACAAAGATTATTTTTCATTTACCTTAGATCGTACCGAGAGGATTGCTTTCAGTATAGAGAGGGATAATGAAGGATCATGGAATGCCCTCCTTGTGGATGAGAACGGGAAGGAATATGTCAACCTGGACACAGACGTCCATTTTGCCGAGTATGGTCCTGATGTAGAACGGCTGGAGCTGCCTGCTGGGACGTACTATGTGAGGTTGGAAAACAATTGGGGTACCCCGAATATGCCGTATGCGTTTAAAGTACAGGAGTTAACAGACAGGATACAGGGAGCGAAGCGCTACGACACAGCAGTGGAGATTTCAAAGCAGGGCTTCAAAACCTCTGACACGGTTGTGTTGGTCTCAGGGAATGACTTCCCAGATGCCCTTGCAGGTGGACCACTGGCTTATTATCACAATGCCCCGATTCTGTTGACGGATAAGGAAAAACTTCCGATTGCTACCTGGAGAGAGGTTCAACGACTCAAAGCGAAGAACGTGATCATCCTCGGTGGTGAGGGAGCCGTTTCCAATCAGGTTGTGGATGAATTGGAGTACCTTGATATTTCTGTGAAACGAATCGGTGGGGATAACCGTTACGAGACAGCTGAGTATGTCGCGAAAGAAATTCCATCCACAAAAGCTGTGGTCGCAAACGGTAAAAACTTTCCTGATGCCCTGGCTGTAGCACCATACGCTTCAAAGAATAGCATCCCGATTCTATTGACTGAAAAAGCTTCGTTACCGGATGCGACAAAAAAAGCACTTGCAGGGAAGGCAAATACCATTATTGTAGGTGCGGCAGGTGCAGTCAGTGAGTCAATAGAGAATCAACTCCCAAGCCCGGTTCGCTACGGTGGAATAAATCGCTATGAAACAGCTAAGTTGATTGTTGACAACCTGGCACTGGGGAAAAACACGGGATATGTTGCGACAGGAAAGAACTTCCCTGATGCCCTTGCAGGATCTGTATTGGCAGCAAAAAATAACTCGCCTATTTTGTTGGTCAGCGATAACTCTATACCAAGTCCGACCAAATCCCTCTTGATGGGTTATTCTTATTACATGGTATGGGGTGGACCGGGTGCGGTTACCGATAACGTTGTGAAGGAATTGGATGCTAATTTGATACAAATCAAATAAGTGATAAAGGAAGCATAGGGATATCCTGTGCTTCTTTTATATCTCTGCCTTTGGTTATTTCATCCCATCTGCAATCGATCTGAAGTCTCCTCAATTTTAGGTGTAAGGAACTTTATACACACCTTATCCTTCCGTATTTCAAACATATGCAATGCCTGTTTATTACGGTAGGGCTTTTTCATAGTCACCCAACAGCTCATAGTTGTAGCCTACCTGATAATGCAATTGGTCTAATCCCCATAGAAGCTCTTCTTCGAAACACCATTTGATGGCGTCGAGACAATAGGCCGTCGAATCCTCGAGTTGTCCTATGCCGGTCAGTACTCTGGCCATGTTATAAAATAATCGGCTTTTAATGGATTTATCCTGTAATAGATCAGTTGTTTATATGGCCGTTTCAACTTGCTTGAAATAATAGAGTGCTTCTTCGTAGAGGCACAGTGAAAAGTGGATGGTGCCGACGCTGGAAAGGATCTGCATTTCTCTTTCGGACATCGCTTTTTTGCCATTGGCGCTCATCTGAAAAGCGTGATCTAATAGTTCAAAGGAGGTCTCTGGATCTTTTTCTACTTCATATTGATAGATCCCTTTATGCCAGTAAAGAAGCTGGAGGTTTTCGTTATCTCTATAGAAAAGTGGATTCTTTTCCTCTGTCTTGACCAAATCCATCATTTCCTCGTAGTGTCGGTTGACCCTCAGATATCTTAACTGTTTCTCTACTTCCTCAACATAATCCAGCCGCGGGGTGGTTCCGATTTCAAAGAAAGTTAACGTCGACGCCAAGTTTGACAGCGATCTGATACAAAGCCGTGGCACTGGTATAGATGTCTCCTTTTTCGATCCGGCTGATGAGTGGCTGGGTGCAGATCTACTCAGCAAGTTCCCCTTGTGTGATCTCGACGATCTTTCTCATTTCCTTTATATTCGGGCAGGTTCCTAAATATAGGGGCATTTGGGACAAGGAACTTGTCCCCCCGTCCGATGTAGAATTCTGTCGATATAATTTTTAGAAAATTTAAATTAAAGTGTTCATCTTCCGGAATGGAGGTGTTATACTTTGTTTAACTGGTAATGACATCATTACGAATCTGAGCATCCTGAGTTTTATGCCAGGTAATACAACCCTTATACTTTAACTGGTAATAACATCATGACAACACGTAGGGTAGTACTTGTTTGTGAATATCACTCGAAGAAAGAGGGGGAAACATGGTGAGAAAGGGTCTTATGGTTTTACTATCGTTAGTGCTTGGAGTGTTTGGATTACTGGCAGGATGCAGTGACAGTTCTTCAGGGGAATCGAAGGACGGAAAGGTCGAGATCAGTTATGGGTTCTGGGATAAGAAGCAAGTACCAGCGATTGAAGAAATCATTAAGCAATTTAATGAAGAGCATCCGGACATTAAAGTGAAGACGGAGCTGATTCCCTACGGGCAGTATTTTCAGAAGCTTGAGACTGCCGCAACCGGGGGCGCATTGCCGGACGTGTTATGGATGAACGGTCCTCATATTGTTCAATATGCGGAAGGGAAGGTACTTCTGCCACTGAGCGATCTTGCCGAAAAAGATGATTACAGTCTGGATAATTATCCTGAGTCGCTCATTGATCTGTATACCGTAAATGATGAGGTATATGGAATTCCTAAGGATTATGATACGACAGGGTTATGGTATAACAAGAAAATTTTCGACGAGGCCGGTGTCTCTTATCCTGATGATACATGGGATTGGGATATGTTAAAGGAAGCGGCAAAGAAACTGACGAACAAGGATAAAGGGGTATGGGGCTTCGCTGCTGTGATGGGGAATCAAGGTGGTTATTATGATCTGATTTGGCAAAACGGAGGCCACGTGATTTCAGAGAGTGGAAAGTCGGTTGGATTTGATCAGCCAGAGGCGATCGAGGCATTAAAATACAATATTAGTTTCATAGAAGAGGGATTATCTCCGACTCAGGCCCAGATGAATGAAACGGCAGCTTCGGATCTGTTTTCATCCGGGAAGATTGCCATGATGTTCGATGGTCCTTGGATGGTACCGGAATATAAGAAGAATCCTGATTTGGACGTAGCGGTTCTGCCTAAAGGAAAGCAAAGGGCTGTTTCGATTCATGGATTGTCCAATGTCATCGCAGCCAATACCAAGCATAAAGAAGCTTCGTGGGAGTTTGTGAAGTTCCTGGGTTCCAAAGAGGCAGCCGAAGTGTTTGCAGAAACAGGTACGGTCATACCTGCCTTTAACGGTACTCAGGATGCCTGGTTGAATTCTGTTCCGGAGTTGAATCTTCAAGCGTATATCGATGGAGCTGAGTATTCGAATCCACTTCCAAGTGTGAAGAACACAGGGGCAATCTGGCAGTATGAAACAGATATCCTCAAGAAGGCCTGGGCGGGTGAAGAGAGTGTAGAGAAAGTGGTAAAAGAGCTGACTGAGAAAGCAAATAAAGAACTGGAAGAGTAGGGATGCGATGAAGGGAAGAGGGATCTTCTCTTCATTTTCTAACAAAGGAGGAGAATAAAATGGAACCGCTTCCTCTCCAGGTTGAAACGAAGCGAAAGCTTCACGTGCTTTCGTATGCCAGTACCAAGAAACGCTCAGATTATCTTTGGGCTTATATCATGATCGCTCCAACGATGCTCGGACTCTTTGTCTTCTATTTATGGCCGATGCTTCAAACGTTTTACTTCAGTTTTACCGAGTGGGGGGCATTTGGCACATACAAATGGATCGGGTTAAAGAATTACTCACGGATGCTTTCGGATGTGAATCTTCTGCAATCATTCAAGAATACAGGGATCTATATCCTTTGTACCGTACCATTGGGGATATTTCTTTCGATTCTTGTCGCTGTTTTGCTCAATCAAAAGATTAAGGGGACAACGGTTTATCGGACTTTGTACTTTCTGCCTGTCATTACTATGCCTGCAGCGATCGCTATGGTGTGGAAGTGGCTTTATAATTCCGATTTTGGATTGTTGAATTACTTGTTGTCCTTTATAGGAATAGATGGACCTCAGTGGTTGACGAATCCGGATATCGCCCTGTATTCGATTATCGCGGTGGCGATTTGGAGCGGGATCGGCTACAACATGGTCATTTTCTTATCGGGACTGCAGGGGATCCCGAAAACCTATTACGAAGCGGCTGAAATTGATGGAGCAGGGCCCGTGACGATGTTTTTCAAAATCACTTTGCCATTACTGTCTCCGGTCATTTTCTTCGTGTCGATCATGTCGTTGATCGGAGCCTTTCAATTCTTCGACCTGATCTTTATGATGATCAGTAAAAGCAGTACGGCATTGGAGAACACGCAGTCCATCGTCTATCTCTTTTATCAGCATGCCTTTGTATTGAACGACAAAGGATATGCAGCTGCGATTGCAGTCCTGCTATTAGCGATGATTCTCATCATTACCGTTATCCAGATGGCACTGCAGAAGAAGTGGGTTCATTATGATTGAGGAGGGGATGGCATATGCAGAAGTCGATACAGTTTATTAGGAGTAAGTCTTTTCTCATCCATTTCATCCTTATCATGGGCTCGATTGTGATGTTGTTTCCCTTTGTGTGGATGATTCTCACGTCATTGAAAACCTATGCAGAGTCCATTCAGGTTCCCCCTGTGATGATACCGGAAGACTTTCAGTGGAAGAATTATGAAGAGGTTTTCACGCTGCTTCCATTCTTTAAGTTTATGTTAAATACCTTTATCATTACGGTGCTTCGGACGGCGGGGCAGTTATTTCTATGCTCCCTTGCTGCCTATGCCTTTGCACGGATTGTGTTTCCAGGAAGGAATCTCCTGTTTGTCCTGGCGTTATCCGTATTGATGGTGCCGGGTCAGGTGTTCCTGCTTCCCCAATATATGATCATGGTGAAGCTTGGCTGGCTCAATACGCTTCAAGCCGTTGTGGTGCCTGGGTTATTCAGCGCCTTTGGAACATTTCTCTTAAGACAATTCTTCATGGGATTACCGAAGGAGTTGGAGGAGGCGGCCAGACTTGACGGGTGCAATCATTTTCAAATCTATTGGCGCATCATGCTGCCACTCGCCAAGCCGGGTTTGATCGCCCTTGGTATCTTCACGATTCTATGGTCGTGGAATGAACTGATGTGGCCGATGATCGTGAATAGTTCACCGGATGCCATGACATTGGCCGTAGGATTATCCTCTTTACAGGGGCAGTATGGCACCAACTATCCAATCTTGATGGCAGGCTCATTCTTGGCTGTTTTACCGATGTTGATTTTGTTTATCATATTACAGAAGCAATTTATAGAAGGAATTGCGATTACGGGTGGAAAATAAGTTGATAGGCAACTAAGGGAGGAATGACAATGAAAGCAGCATTAATCGGGGCCGGAAGCAGAGGTTTCTACGCATACGGATCCTATGCACTCCAGTACCCTCATGAAATCGAGTTTATCGCTGTGGCGGAACCAGATCAAGAGAAGCGGGAGAAATTTGCGGAAGCACATGGCATCCCTGAGAATATGAGATTCGAAGACTGGCCCGATCTGTTGGATCAAGATAGGCTTTGTGAAGCACTGTTGATCTGCAGTCCGGACCGGGACCACTATAAACCTGCCATGCGAGCCATTGAAAAGGGTTATAGTATTTTATTGGAGAAACCGATGTCACCAAGTCCCCTTGAAACATTGGAGATTGCTGAAGCAGCTGAAAAGCATGATACACTGCTGAGCGTATGCCACGTGATGAGATATGCCCCATTCTATCAGTCTCTTAAAGACGTGATTGATCGGAAGGTAATAGGGGATATCGTTTCCATTCAATGGAATGAAAATGTCGGCTATTTCCATCAAGCCCACAGCTTCGTCCGTGGGAACTGGCGCAATTCCAAGGAATCGAGTCCGATGATTCTACAGAAGAGCTGCCATGACATGGATATGCTTGCCTGGCTGATAGGCACGGACTGCAGAAGTGTTTCTTCCTATGGGAGTCTTTCCTATTTTAAAGAAGAGAATGCTCCCGAGGGATCCACCCATCGATGTCTCGATGGGTGTAAAGTGGAGAAAGAATGTCCGTATTCCGCAGCGAAATGGTATCTTCATGACCGGGATGTGTGGCCTGCGAATGTGGTGTCCTCGAATCCGAGCATCGAAAGCCGTTTGAAGGCGATCCAGGAAGGCCCCTATGGACGTTGTGTGTACCGCTGTGATAATAATGTGGTGGACCATCAAGTTGTTAATTTACTGTTTGATGGGGATGTCACGGTTTCGTTCACGATGACGGCGTTTACGAAGGAAACGTACCGCCATTTCAAAATCATGGGTACAAATGGGGAAATCAGCGGCCATGACGCTGACAATGAAATAATCATCAAGCATTTTGCCGGGAAGAAGGAAGTGATTCATCCTCCAACGGTAGATGGCGGACATATGGGTGCCGATACGAGCATCATGCAGGATTTCATCAACCGGGTTCGCACGAAGGATAAAGGGACACTGACCTCAGCCAGAACGTCTTCCCAAAGTCACTTGATCGCTTTCGCAGCGGAAGAATCAAGACTGAAAGGTGCGACCATCGAATTAAAAAAGTTTCAGGATGAATTGGAGAAAGCAAAAGAAAATGCCTAATGGAAATATCTATCATGCCATCGAGTGATAATTGTCGCAATTTTATGTATAATGGTTATACAAATGGTTATGACAAAGATACCACTAAAAGGAGTTTAACATGATAGAAAAAGATAATCGCCTACCCTTGTATTACCAACTTATGGATGAGCTATTGGGTAAAATTGAAAGCGGGGAGCTTGCTGAGCAGGAGCAGTTACCCTCTGAACGGGAGCTATGTGAATCATATAAAGTAAGTCGGACCACCGTTAGGCAGACAATGCAGGAGCTCGAAAAGGGAGGATACATCTACAAGGTTCACGGTAAGGGATCCTATGTGTCCCCGAAAACGTATAAGCAGAGTCTTGTGGAATTCTACAGCTTTACAGAAGAAATGAAAAAAATCGGAAAGCAGCCATCGACGAAGGTCGTTTCCTTTGAAAAAGTACCTTGTGAAAGTACCGTAGGAAAAAAGATGAATCTGACAGCGGAAGATGAGGTCTACAAGATCACCCGATTAAGACTCGCCGACAGAGATCCAATGATTTATGAAACATCCTTCGTACCAGTGGGGCGTTTTCAACACCTCACCAAGGAAGAGTTGGAGATCACCCCAATGTATGAAGTTTTCCGGTCGAAGTATGATGTGAATATCACACGAGCACTGGAAAGCTTTAATGCCGTCAGTGCCCAGGCAGTCGAGGCAGACATGCTGACGATTGAGGAGTATTCCCCCTGCCTGAGGCTTGAGCGTATAACCTTTGAAGAAAATGACGTCATTGAATATACCATCTCTATCGCAAGAGGGGATAAGTTTACGTATACGGTAGAACTAAAATAGGTACTTAAAGGTATCTATTCATTCTAACTGGTAATGACAACATTATCAGTACAGGAGGAAAACGTATGGAACTTTTACATTCAAACAAGTGGGAACATCAGCATTCCGGTGCAGTCCATACATCAAGAGAAATCACCCAACAGCCAAGACTTTGGAAACGAACCATCGAAATCATGCTGGAAAATCAAGACGAACTGAATCCATTTTTTAAGAGAATCAAAGAGAAGCATCCTCACATCCGAGTCATATTGACAGGTGCGGGCACATCCGCTTTTGTGGGGGAAACTTTACTCCCCCATATGAGAAAGCTTGCGAAAAGCCAAGACATGGCCCTGGAGTGTATTGCCACGACGGATGTGGTTTCCAACCCCCATCTATATTTAGATAGGGATGTGCCGACCATGATGATTTCGTTTGCCCGATCGGGAAATAGTCCAGAGAGCCTGGCTGCCGTTCAATTAGGCGAACAACTTGTCGATGATTTTTACGGGGTCGCTTTTACTTGCAATAAAAATGGATTATTGGCGAAGAAAACAAAGGAGAAATCCAATCACCTCGTCATCTATATGCCGGAGGAAGCGAATGATCAGGGATTTGCCATGACCAGCAGCTTTACGACAATGCTACTTTCCTCGTTGCTTCTATTTGAAAATGAACGTATTCTTGCCATGAAGGATCTTATAGAGAAAATCAGTCAGTCTGGTGAAGAGATTATCAAAGGTGCGGCACAAGAGGTAGAAAAATTGGCTGCTACCTCCTTTTCAAAAGTCGTTTATTTAGGATCCGGCGTATTTCAGGGACTGGCGAGGGAGTCCTCTCTTAAACTACTGGAACTGACAGGGGGAACCATTTCATCTTTCTTTGATTCTTCACTGGGCTTCCGGCATGGTCCCAAGTCGATATTGGACCAGGGGACAATGGTGTTTGTATACCTGTCGAGCGACCCTCACACAAGGAAGTATGACCTGGATATCCTGAAAGAACTTTACGGAGAACGGAGTCGGGGGAAAGTCGTGGCGGTCTCCTCCATTAAGGATGATGACGCCGAGAATCACTGTGATGTTTTTCTTTCGGTAGGTTTGGACACGATCAGAGAGGATATTTTCCTGACGTTACCATTTGTTGTGTATGCCCAATTGTTTGCAATGTATAAATCAATCCACCTGGGATTCTCCCCGGATAATCCCTCTCCATCTGGGCTCGTGAATCGAGTCGTGAAAGGTGTCAAGATTTATCCTTATGAGAATGGGGGAGACAAAGTATGATTCATTCAAAGCGGTTGATTCTGGCCGATGCTCAGTCAAAAGGATATGCAGTCCCTGCTTTCAATGTTCATAATCTGGAAACGCTCAAGGCAGTCCTTGAAACTGCCCAAGATCTTCGTTCTCCTGTCATGATCGCAGCGACACCCAGTACCGTCCGATATATGGGCAAGAACTTCCTGATCAAGATGATGGAAGCGGCGGTGAAAAGCTATGATTTTCCTGTCTGCTTCCACCTTGATCACCACGAAAATCTGGATGATATCAAGAATCTGATCCATATGGGCGTTCCATCCGTCATGATCGATGCCTCCCACCATTCCTTTGAAGAAAACATACGGATTGTCAGGGAGGTCGTCGAATATGCCGCACCATTTGGCGTGGCGGTAGAGGCTGAGCTTGGTCGATTAAGCGGCATGGAAGATGACATAGAAGTAGACGAGAAGGATCAGATCTATACCAACCCGAAGCAGGCAGAGGAGTTTGTCAGGAGGACCGGCATTGATTCGCTGGCCGTTGCGATCGGTACTGCACATGGTTTATATAAGGGAGAGCCCAAGCTTGATATAGACCGGCTGGCGGTCATCCAGCAGGAAGTGGATGTCCCCCTTGTCCTTCACGGTGCATCGGGGCTTCCTGATGAGCTTGTCCGCGAGACCATTGAGCGGGGCATATGCAAAGTGAATGTAGCAACGGAATTAAAGATGGCGTTTGTAAAAGGGCTCCGCAGTTATCTTCAGGAGAATCCTGAAGCCAATGATCCACGCTATTACTTTAAAGATGCGGTTGTCCAAATGAAACAGGTGGTAGCGGAGAAAATAAAACTTTGCGGCAGTTTCAATCGTGGGTAGGTCCGTGATAGCAACCGTCACGTTAAACCCGGCGATCGATGTCCGTTATACTCTGTCACAGTTTCAAATCGGAGGGGTCAATCGAGTTTCTTCTATTGAAAAAACACCAGGTGGTAAAGGTCTTAATGTCACCAGGGTGCTATCCGGGTTAGGGAATCAAATTACATGCACGGGATTTCTTGGTGGGAAAAACGGAGAATGGATTCAGAACCAGCTATCGCATATGAACCTTCACGATCATTTTGTTTCGATACAAGGGGAAACAAGGTCTTGCCTCGCTGTTCTCTCAAAGGGGGGCCAGACCGAGATCCTTGAACCGGGACCAGTCATTGGCCCAGATGAAATCGAGCGTTTTAATCGAATGTTCGCTTACATCATGGATACAGTAGACTTTGTCGTTGTGTCCGGAAGCTTGCCGAGAGGAATACCGAACGACTTTTACAAAGGGCTTTCAGAAAAAGCCAATCAAAAAGGAGTTCGAATGCTATTGGACACAAGCGGGCCGGCCCTAACTGACAGTATGGCCGGGAAACCTTTCTTGATTAAACCGAATAAGGATGAATTCAATGACTTGATAGGGAGAAAGACAAACTCTAAAAGTGATATGCTTCAGCAGGCACAATCCATATGTCAGAAAGGAGTTCCATACGTGCTGCTTTCCCTTGGGGGGGAGGGAGCCTTCTTAGTGAGTGAGAACAGGGTCCTCTTTGCAAGGATACCGAACGTGAACGTGGTGAATCCTGTCGGGTCCGGAGACAGCATGCTGGCGGGGTTCACCCACGCTTATTCCCATGGTTACCCCATAGAGGAAGTGCTAAAATGGGCTTGCGCATGTGGGATGTCAAACGCCATGTTGGAAAAGACAGGTTCCATAAATCCGGTTCATGTAAAACGATTTGTAAAGGAAATTGACGTCATTGAAATGATTGGGGGAATGGAAGATGAGTCATATCGCGTGTTTTGACATCGGGGGAACCTTTATTAAATATGGTGTTTTTGATGGACATGGACACCTACTTTCGAAAGGAAAGACAACGACTCCCATAAGCAATGAAATCGTTGATGTTCTAAATGAAAAAGTGAAAACGTTTCAGCTTGATCAACCCATTTCTGCCATCGGGATATCATCTTGTGGATTGGTTGATCATAAAAGGGGGATGATATTATTTTCAAATAATATAGATGGATATAGTGGGACGCAGCTTGGAGAAAAGTTGTCTCATTTGACCCACTTGCCTGTATCCGTTGAAAACGATGTGAAAAGTGCGTGCCTTGGCGAGATGTGGCAAGGTGCCGTCAAAGGGAAGAGTGAGGCCGTGTTTCTGACCCTCGGTACTGGAATCGGCAGCAGCATTGTGATGGATGGTCAAGTCATGCATGGCTCTGGGGGACTTGCGGGGGAGCTTGGCCATACCGTCATTGTGGCAGGGGGGAAACCGTGCAGTTGCGGCAGAAAAGGCTGCTTTGAACGGTATGCATCCACCTCCGCTTTTGTCCAGGACTATAAGGATGAAGCCATACGAAATGGCATAGGAGTGGAAATTGTTTCAGGTGAAACGATCATGGAGCTTGTCATGGCGGGCGATCCAGTCGCCCTTGGCGTTTATCAACGGTTCATCCGTTATATTAGTATAGGAGTATCCAACGTGATTCATCTTCTCAACCCAGAAAAGATCATCATTGGGGGCGGGATCACAGAGGGTACAGGTCCTCTTTTCCAAGATATAAATAACCAAGTACGGAATGAAGTTATGGATGTGTACGGGTGTGAGGACAAGGTTATTGCTTCCGCCTTGGGAAATGATGCTGGATTATACGGAGCATGTTACCTTGCCTTAAACCGGTTGAACATGAAAGAATCAGTCTAGAAAGCAGCACCTCTGATGGTGTTGCTTGTTCTGTTTATTTATATTAAAGGGGATGAAGAATATGAAAGCCGTGAAGGCGGACCACATATATACACCGGAAGGAATAGTTGAATACGGGTACCTCCTCATTGAAGATGGACGGATTTCAGGGATAACAACGGAACCTCCACCATGTCCCATCATCGCTTTACCCGGTTGTTCTGCCATACCGGGAATGATTGATCTCCATATTCATGGAATCGCGGGGCACGATACGATGGATGGAAGCGTCTCTTCCCTAAACGAGATGTCAAAATCCCTTGCGAAATACGGCGTAACAGGGTTCCTGCCAACTACACTCACCCACGATCCCGAAAGTATCCGCAAGGCGGTTGGAGCAGTAAGCAGTGCCATCGGTCAAACGACCGGAGCTGAAATCCTTGGCTCCTATGTGGAAGGTCCATATATCACACCCGAACATAAAGGGGCACACCCTGTGGAGTACATGCGGGAGCTTTCCATTGAAGAGATAGAAGAACTGATTGATGTTTCGCATAATACCATAAAAGTCCTCACAATTGCTCCGGAAAAAGCTCATGCCATGGAGGTCATTCGTCACCTAGCGGGTAAGGGGATCCATGTTTCTATTGGTCATACCAATGCAGACTATGAAACCACGAATCTTGCTGTCTCCCATGGAGCAAAAGTCGCGGTCCATACATTCAACGGAATGCGGGGCTTCAAGCACCGTGACCCGGGATGCCTCGGCGCAGTCCTGACCAATGATGACTGCCTGTGTGAATGCATCGCAGACCTCCATCATGTCCATCCGGGGGCGATCAAACTCTTACATAAAGCAAAAGGAAGCGACAACATCCTATTAATTAGCGATTCCATGGCGGCCGCCGACTTACCTGACGGTGATTACACTCTAGGAACAATGAACGTGAAAGTCAAGGACCGGATTGCCAGGACCGTAGAAACCAACTCCTTGGCGGGTAGTACAACGAACCTGTTGGACTGTCTTAAGAATATGACAGAGGTGCTGGACCTCCCCCTTGAGGACATTTTGCCAATGGTTGGTCTGAACCAGGCAAAGCTACTAAACATCGATCACGAAATCGGGACCCTGGAAATCGGCAAAAAAGCCAATATCGCCTTCATAGACCAAAACTGGAACGTCCAAGCCACATTCGTCAATGGGGAAGTGGTGTGGGACATGGGGACAGGCACCCTGTCCCAAGAATTATAGAGACAAGGGGTTTCAACCCCTTGTCTCTATTTGGTTCTGGGACAAGGGACCTGTCCCCCCGTCCCAATCAAGGCGTAGGTTAGGGTACTTTCCCTATGTTTTATCCACTTGGGGTTTTTTAAAATATATATTTATACAAATAAGGGATTTTATGTTTAAATAATCAGACTAATAGACTATTAAATGGAATTCTCTCTTCACCATACCGGTATTAAATACCTTTAAAATTAAAAAGAAAAGTGCTTGAAAACCCCCATTTACGCAAGCGATCTCTCTATCTACTATTAAAAATAAGAATAGTTAGAAAACTAGATAGTAGAGGGGAAGTAGAGGCATGAAGAAAAAGGTCGTACCATCTTTATTGGCATGTGTGATGACGGCAAGTGCGTTCGGGGCATCAGCAGGTGCGGAGTTTCAGTTTTCCAAACAGGAAAAGGTCCCCCATTCTGTTCTGGCGGAGAAATCGAATCCGTTTGCGGAAGCACTTGAACAGAACAGTGACCCATTGTACGGAGTGGATCAGTCTTCCTTCGATCCGAACGAGAATGTAAGGATTGTCGTTGAGGTTGAGGTGAATAAGCATGCGAAGTCGTCTCCGCACGCTCAAGTTGAAAAAGTGAAGAATATCATTTCGGGTAAAAAGAACTCAAAGTCAAAAGTGAGACACACATTTTCAAAAGGTTTCAGTGGCTTCAGCGTGGATACAACATTTGGTGAGGCTCAAAAGATCGCTAAGCTGGATGGCGTAAAGGATGTTCGCATTTCTAAACAATACGAGCATACCGTTGTAGACAGTAAGGAGCTCGTTGAGGCGATGGATACGTGGACGAAGTATAACACGCGCGGGGAAGGTATGGTCGTAGCGGTCGTTGATTCAGGTGTGGACCACCGTCACGAAGCGATGCAGCTTTCGGAAGAAGGAAAGAAAGCGGCGAAGTTAACGGAACAAAACCTGCAAGATGATTTTCAACAAACCGAAGTAGACGACACCTGGTACACAGATAAAGTCCCTACAGGCTACGACTGGGCAGACAATGATACCAACGTCATTCCATCCTCCAATTCTCACGGGACCCACGTAGCGGGGATCGTAGGAGCTTATGAAGAAACCAAGAAAAAAGCAGAGGGTGTCGCTCCCGATGTACAGCTATTAGCGGAAAAAGTTTTCTCCGATAAGGGTGGCGGCGCTTATGACGATGATATCGCAGCAGGGATCTATCATGCCGTTGAAATGGGGGCGGATGTCATCAACCTAAGCCTTGGTTCGGAAGCAGGGAACGTCGATCCGAACGATCCCGTCCAGCGCTCGATTCAATATGCCACAGAACAAGGCGTCCTGGTTGTTGCGGCGGCAGGGAATGCGGCTTATAGCACCAAGAACAATTTGCTGGAAAGGTCTCAACTGCCTTTAGCGAAGAATCCAGACATCGGATTGGTCGGAGACCCGGGTGTGACACCTTATGCCCTTCAAGTTGCTTCTTCAGAGAACGACATGATGACAGTAGACGGGCTGCGTTTGTCCGATGGAACTCTATTCGGCTATCAAATTCAGCCGGGGATCAAGAAATTGATCGGGACGCTGGATCCATCCAAGGAATACGAACTGGTTTATGTAGGTGAGGGGAATTCGGCAGCGGTCAAGGACCTTGACTTGAAAGGGAAGATCGCGGTCGCACAGCCATCGCAGTACTATTCCCCCGCAACCTATATGCAGACCGCAGCTGCAGGGAAAGGTGCTGTGGCAGTGATGGTGGTTCCACCTCCCCAAGTGACATCGTATGCAAACCTATACTTCAGCCCGTACTTCATTCCGGCGGTCACAACCGATCAAGTGAATGGAAATGAACTCGCAGAGCGATTGAAGTCCGGTGAAGAAGTGACGGTGCAACTGACTGACGAAGTGCTGAAGGTTCAAAATACGGCAACCGAGCCGATGTCCACGTTCTCATCCTTTGGATCTCCAACGGACTTAAGCTTCAAACCTGAGATCACGGCACCAGGCGGGAAGATTTTTTCGACAGTGATCAATAACGAATATGAAACCATGAGCGGAACGTCCATGGCAAGCCCGCAGGTGGCAGGCGGAGCCGCGCTTCTTTTACAGCACTATTATCAGGAGCTGGGTCTTCCGAAAGAGATGGAAACGGTATTAAAAGCGAAAAACGCATTGATGAATACGTCTGAAACCCTGACGAATCCAACCAATGATCACTCGGTTTATTCACCAAGAAGACAAGGTTCCGGGATCATGAAGATCGACCGTGCGATGGAGACGCCATATCTCCTTGAACGTTCGGGTGTTCCATTAGAGCAGGCCGCTTCTGTTGCTCTGAAAGAAGTGGGACGCAGCTTTGATTTCACCTTGAATGTGGAGCCTTTAAAGAAAAATCTTGTGAAGCCTCAGCACCAATATGAGATTATGATCGATCTAATTACAGACGAAACAACCAAACAAACACATGATGGAGTGGAAAGAGAGTACTTAACGCTTCACACTGTACCGGTTACAGGGGCAGACATCAAGATCAACGGCAAGACGTACGATCCAGCGGAACCGTATCAATATAAACCGCACCGTGATGAGGAAGTGAAGATTTCAGTTGAATTGCCTGAAGAGCTGAGTGAAGGGCGCTTCATTGAAGGGTTTGTACGCTTTGTACCAAAAGGAAGCTCCGTAAAAGAACTGACGACACTTTCCGTACCGCTTATGGGGTACTACGGAGACTGGGACTCCATGGCGAATGTGGATGAAAGCCCGGTGACAGGGGATGCATTCTTGGGGTATACGGTCCTATTCAATGAAATTGATTCGTTGCCAATCGGATATGATCCGGCCACTGGAACCTTCAATAAAGAAAAGATAGGCGTGTCACCACGATCCATAAGTGAGGGGGCTTATCCTTCTTTTACCGCGCTGCGCAACCTGAAAGAACTGTCCCTGAGCATTCAGGATGAGGAAGGGAATACCATTAAAGAGATAAGCAACTTTAGTGAATTCACAGAGGATGGAAGTCCGTTTAAATTCAGAAAGAACATCATGAGCTACAGAAATTACTCATATAACATGGAAGGATTATTCTGGAATTCTACTGACGACGATGGGAAAACGATAAAGGATGGACAGTATTATTACGTCTATACGAGCACGTTAAACTATGAGGGTGCTGAACCTCAAGAGACCAAGATTCCGATAAAAGTAGATTCCGAAGCTCCTAAAGTGGAAGACATCAAGGTAGAAGAAATGCCGGATGGAAACTATCATATCAGCTGGGATATAACAGACACGGGTACCGGTCCTCTTGGCAGCCTGCTTTGGGTGAACGGAAAGTCCCAACGGATTCAAAACGGGGGATCAGAGTACATCTCAAAAGTGAAACCGGAACTGGTCACCATCTCTGCCATCGACAATGCCCGAAATGTGGGAGTTGCGTACCAGGGGGATGAAACGCATTTAAACGCCGAACCCCTTATTAACTATTTAGGCATCAACAACGCTTCAAGCGTAAGTGAAACCAAGCCACTGCGCCTGACGCTCTTCGGATACAAACGCCTTGATTGGCATTTGGAAATTACCGATGCACGGGGGAACACACTTGAAGAAGCAGACATCCATGACGAACATTCCATCTATAACCTGCCATGGGCTCCTGACAGTGATTATCCGGATGGGGACTACTATGTGAAGGTAACGGTGAAGGATGAGAGTGGATTGACGCTATCATCTGTTCCGAGAAAATTCACGGTTAAGCGATAGAATGTGGGACGGGGGGGACAGGCACCGTGTCCCGCCGAAATTAATAGAGACGAGGGGATTTATTCCCTCGTCTTTATTTTGGTTTTGGGACGAGGGACCTGTCCCTTCGTCCCGATTCCCCCGCTGACGTAGTAACTGCTATTTATCAGCTCAAAAAACTTTTGTCCAAACATTTCTTAAACTAGTCACTACTGTTGATATGCATTAAGTAATAGACTCCGGCAATTTCACAATAATGGATGGAATCGTCGTGTAGATTGATGGTGTAAGTATAGGGAGGTATTAAGGTATCATAAGATACTTCAGCTACAATTTTTAAGTGTCCGCTTTGCTCTTTGTAAAAACGAGTTGTACGATCCATTACCTTTGATTTCACTTGCATATTTCTCCCCAGAAAAGTATATAAAAATAATTGGTGTGTCTTAATTTTAGTTTTATCTCTAATTTCAAAGTGATGAAGTTTCCCATCCTTCTTATAGTTCACGTCCCATTTATTAAACAATAAATTTTTAAGAAGACTTTTTTCTTTAAAGTCCAGGGAAGTTTCCTCCAACACGCTTCTGACCTTCACATTTGACATATTGATAAATGTACTAAGTACATTTTGTCCTTTAAAATTGAAATATCTCTCGATTTCTCCAACCTTTTTGCCCGAATCATCAGTAATAGCGAAAGTCTTTGTTGATCGGTTCATCATTGGTGGTCGGAACTTATAAGTTCTCATCAGAATTCCTCCTAAAGATTCTTTGGCAGGGACACGGGGACAGGCAACCCGTCCCAAAACTGAAAAAGACGTAGGGAAAATCCCCTCATCTCTATTTAGACCCTGGGACAAGGGACCTGTCCCTTCGTCCCTTTATCCTTTAAATAACTCAATAACAGGGTCTAATAATCCCGTAAACCTCATAATGAGAAACACGACGCAAAAAATGGTAAATCCGAAACTTAATCGTTGGAAAAATGTTTTGTGCTCTTTCTTTGCTACGCTTGCCATAACTTGTTCACCTCCTGTTTGATTGTTGTTTTATTGCTTTTGTATAACATTCGAATAATGATCACGATTGTTAGAATTCTTCATAATAATTATAGCTGTTACATTCACGATACCCTTTTATATGTAAAAATGTAATATATTAGTATTTGAAGTTAATCATAGCATTGTACATTCTCTTTCAACAAGAAAGAGAATACCAGACGAAAGAATCATTTTCTCTGATATTCCCTTATCTATGTATGTTGGGGGGACAGGCACTCTGTCCCAAGAGTGAAAAAGAGGAGGGGAGTATAACCCCAGTCTCTACTTAGATTTCGGGACAAGGGACCTGTCCCTCCGTCCCTTATGAGGAAAGATCAATCGGATGGTTGTTCCGGTGTTCAGCTTACTCGTTACTTCGACTTTTCCGTCATGTGCTGACACCAGCTGATGAGCAATGGCCATCCCTAATCCTGAGCCGTTATCACTGTCTTTGGTATTTCCGCCGCGGTAATATTGATTAAATAGGTTTTGTATGCTTTCAGAATCGATCCCTGTCCCGTTGTCTTCCACACTTATGATGATGGAGTCCTCTGACTTCAGTACCCTAATGTTAATGATGGTCCCGATAGGGTTGTGTTTGATGGCATTGACCACTAAATTATTCATAATTCTCGTAAACCATTTTGGATCCACATCGAGGAACACCACCTGATGGGCTGTCTCGAGAAGAATCGGTTTATCAGAGGATTGATGCTGGGTCATCCATTTTTGCAAGAATGAAATGACGTCGATTCTCTCTTTATGGAGGGGGAGGGCATCATTCTTCAGTCGATACGTCAGGTTCAGATCTTCAATTAATTCACTCATATAATGGGATTTGTCTTGTATGATTTGCCCGAATTCATTCATCTCGTTTTGACTCCACGTATAAGAATCAGAAACGAGGAGGGTGGAGTATCCATAGATTGAGCTGATGGGAGTCTTTAAATCATGGGAAAGACCCGTAATCCATTCTTCTCTTGTTTTGTCCATTTTTTTCTGGATTTGTTCATTTTTCTTCAAGGTGGATGTGAGCTTTTCCAAAGAATGAACGACATCCTTAAAGAAAGCGTATCGTTTATGCAGCATTCCTGCTTTATTTAGTAAAGGGCTTACTCCTTTTTTATTTAGAGGGATGACATATTTTCCTTCAGACATATCGTTGATCCACTTCATCATATACAACAAAGGAACCCCGAATTTCTTTCCGTACCATAGCCCTAGTAATATGATCATTAGGCCAAGAATGGTAGAAACGATCAAGAAGCCTTTGATAAACGAACGGTCGATCATGTTATCTGTGATCGCATCGGGGCTGTAGTATGTATTCTCCGTACCAATTACATATAAAAGAGTGCTGTTGTCAGGACGGTATAACGAAAGGTCATACTTTGAATTCCACGGTTCTTCCTTGATATCCAATAGTTCGTTAAACGAGTAGTGTAGCGTCTTAGGCGCAGCGTAATCCTTGATCATGTCTCCCTCAGAGTTATAGATCTGTATCCAGGCATCGTTTTGAACTAAATAATCCTGAACTTCCTTGCTGATTTCCGGAAATCCGTTCATGGTTGTCAGATCATTTTTTATTTCAATGCTTCTTACCTTTTCACCATACATGACGACGTAGCCGTCCGGGATTTCCCAATAGTTCATTCTGTACATTCGGTTCTCTAAAGAAAGTATATCAATGAAGCTATAGGAATCAGGCAATTCTGTTGGAGTATTGTATTGGCCTATTACGCTGCCTTCCCGATTCACTACTTGCAGCCATCCTTCATTCTTTTTGACAGATTCTTTCACGTCTTGATTGATGTTCACCTCTTGTCCTTTAATCTCTATGGCGTGTTCAATATACTCTTTGGACGTTCTTGAGAAGTCTGATTTCATCTCAGATTGAGAGATAATGAAAGACAGTGAGACAAGAGCTATGATGATCAGCCCAATGATGACAACTAACAAGAAAATAAAGTGCGATAAAAAGTGCATAGTCAGTTTTTTTCGTAGATTCATAGTGTCCGGCTCTTTCCGCTTACCAGCTTATATCCCAGCCCCCTGACAGTTTGTAAAAAAGTTGGCTTACTGGGGTTTTTCTCGATTTTTTCGCGGATTTTTCTTATATGGACCATGACGGTGTTATCGTCCATCAGTACATGCTCTTTCCATACTTGATGATAGAGTTGTTCTTTTGAAAAGATCCTGTCAGAATTTTTACAGAAAAAAAGCAGGAGATTGTATACTTGAGCGGAACAAGGGACCAGGCGATCCTCAACCCATAACTCTGCCGATTTTGTATTCAGCTTAAAATGACCGAAGTCCAGGATTTCTCCTTCTTCCTTCTCTCCTTGAGAGGCAAGATACCGCTTCATTTGGACCTTTACTCTTGCGGCCACTTCAAGAGGATTGAACGGTTTGGTGATATAGTCATCACCGCCATGGGTGAACCCGGTCAATTTATCCAGATCAGAATTCCGGGCCGAAATAAAGAAGATCGGAGCGTTGGATTTCTTCCTGATCGTTGAACAAATCTCATATCCATGCATATCGGGGAGCATCACATCCAGAAGGATCAAATCATATCGATTGCCTTCCATTAATTTGATTGCCTCCTCCCCGGTTGTGCATGTTTCCACCGACTGGAATCCTTCTTTGTTTAACACCAGCTTTATCATTTTTAGAATTTCCACTTCATCGTCTACAATCAGTATTTTTCCTTTTTCCATTTCTCGGCTCCTTTTTAAGGTAATGTTAAGGATGAGTTAAATTTATCTTAATTTACCAATAGTATACTATTTTTAGAAAGGAGTGGTAATGAATGTGGGCAATATGCATGAATGAATTTAAAGGACATTTTAAAAGTGTTAAATCGATCATCGTCATCGCAATCATCTTTGGGATAAGTTATGTATTGGCAGATTTCATGACTACGGTTGCAGATCAGTTGGATTTAGGTGGGAGTAAGGATGGATTTGCGATTGGAACCCTGATGATCGTATTTGGATTAGGGTTTTTATTTATAGCAGGCCTGTCTCATGATTTAATGAACCGGGAAATCAGCAGCCGCACGATGAGATTTTTAGTGACGAAGACCACCCGAACGAAGATTTTATTAGGAAAATATCTGGGGGTTTGGTTTTTCTGGTTCTTTTGCATAACGGTTTCTTATCTGTTGGTAACATTTGTTTCGAAAGAATTCCTATGGCTTGGTGTTGTGGATTGCATGTTGTTTCTTTCGGTCGCCCTGGCATTGAATCTTATCTTTTCCATTGTGATGCCGAAGCCTGCCGTCTCGATGTTTTTCGGCATCGTATTCGCTCTTGTGTTCCCTGCGCTCAGTTTTTGGGCGATCTATGCCGATAGCATTTATACGAACTGGTTTAAGTATTTAACCCCCTATTATTATTCAACGCTTGGAAGTTACTATATCTTAATCAATCTCATTTATGCGGTATTACTATTCATCGTTGCAAGAGAGATCTTCAAGAGGAGAGATTTATAATGAATGTGATAGAGGCAAACGGACTCACGAAACAATTTGGTTCCAAAAAGGTCGTCAGTGATGTAAGTTTACATGTGGAAAAAGGG
Organism: Rossellomorea sp. GCM10028870; assembly: GCF_042666755.1. Lineage (NCBI taxonomy): Bacteria > Bacillati > Bacillota > Bacilli > Caryophanales > Bacillaceae > Rossellomorea > Rossellomorea sp. GCM10028870. The sequence goes on from NZ_JBHTGN010000005.1 coordinate 381,327, forward strand.
GAGATATACGGGTTCCTGGGAAGGAATGGCGCCGGAAAATCCACCTTCATCAATATGATTACCGGGGTGATAAAACCAACTTCAGGAGAATTCAAACTGCTGGGTGAAACAAAGCTTGAGAACGTATACAGCCGAATCGGGGTTTTACCCGATTATTCAACCTTTTATGATTCCTTAACCGCCCTTGGTCATATAAAATATTTTGCCAGCATTAACGGCAAAAAAATATCAACGGCACAAGGAAAAGAAGTTCTGGATCGAGTGGGGATTTTAGAACATGCAAATGTAAAGGCAGGAAAATTTTCTTTCGGTATGAAGAAAAAATTAGGGATTGCCCAGGCGATCGTCCATGATCCCGATCTGGTCTTTTTGGATGAACCTACTTCAGGTGTCGATGCTGAATCAGGACTTAGCATCCAGCAGCTGATCCTGGATTTGAAAAGAGAAGGAAAAACCATTTTCATGACCTCCCACAACTTAAATGAGGTCGAAAAAATCTGTACCCGCATGGCTATCATGAAGGATGGCATAATTATCAATGAAGGAACATTAGAGGAATTAAGGGCCCATTATTCTTCCTCCATCCAGGTGGAGATCAAGCATTCCTCACTGGAAAATGGAAACCCTCATCTCATCAACCAGTACCTTGAAACCGTGGGAAAAAAGATTGAGACAAGAGGAAATGTCACATCCCTTGTAATCGAATCAGAAAAGAAAATCCCACAAATCGTCCGGGCATTCACCAAACATAATATTGATTTATACAGGATTAATGTTGATGAACCGTCTTTAGAGGATATTTTTTTGCAGAATGGATCTTTGGGACAAGGGGACAGGCACCCTGTCCCGCTATAAAGAAGTGCAGGGACGCGGTACCTGTCCCCATGTCCCCAAAAAAGAGGTAGTCCTATTGCTTGGACCACCTCTTGGATCTGGAACTGAACTGCCTTCCAATTGAGAAATACATAGGATAAAATGTTATATCATTAAAACTTTAACGTTCGTTTTAGTCTGGCAAATTTGCGGTTTGCTTTTTCTAAAGCGTGTCTAGATCCAAATAATAGTTGGAACATATGGACCCCTCCCGAAGATTTTTATATTTTTCTTAATATCTTTAGTATAAGAGGGATATGAAACGAAGTCAATAATTATTGTATACCAAATGCCTTATTTTAAATGTAATTAACGTAAAAAGTAGATTAAAAAATCATTATGGTATACCATAATGAAGAGAAGGATTTCCTAAAACCGCATTAAATCCCTGTTATAAGCCAATTATCAGCAAGGAACCGATACTTATGTTGTAATAGGAAAGAGTAAATACAATCAAAAAACCTTGTTTTTTCTGAAATAATGTATACCATACAATTGATTTTCATTCTCAAGAGGTTTAATATATAGAATAATCAGAAAAAAGAATTGGTGATTAGATGATAAAACTCTTATCCGGTGTTTCCATCCTGTTTTATTTGATCAACGAACTTTTCAGTGGTATCGATATTTCTCCCATCATTTCTGTGATTTGTTTCCTGATTGTCATGATCACTTTATTCAGAGTAAACAAGTTTGTAAGGGTGATAGGGGGGACGTTTCTTGTATTGGGATTCATCATGTTGTTGAAGGGTGACGCCGGTTTGAAAGATATTCTGTTTTCATTCGGCCCGATGCTCAATCTTCTGACGTTGTTTGCTTTGGTCCCTTTGTTAGCGCTTCCTATCAAGCTCGGAAACTACTCTGAGAATATTCAAGGCTTCATATCCAGGAGGGTGAAATCCTCAACAAGCTTATATAGTCTCACATCAGGGATTTCATATTTCTTTAGTATTTTCATGAATCTGGCCACGCTGCCGATGACGTATTTCTCTGTCAGGCCGGCGGCGGATGCTTTTCCGCTCCAAGATAAAGAAAGGTTCATGAGCAGAGCCATCACTCATGGATTCTCCATGCCTTTGATGTGGGCTCCAGTGACCCCGATTGTCGGGATTGTGATTGATATGACGGGGGTAAAGTGGGGCGGGCTGCTTCCTTATGTCCTTCCTTTAAGTGTGATGGGGCTGCTGCTTGATTGGTATACAGGTGGATTTAGAAAGAGGAGAAAGCGTCCTTCATATCGTACAAGCCCTGCCGCTAATGAAACGGCTGCAGCCATTGAGGGGATGGACGGAAAGGCGGGGGCAGGAAAACTGTCACACATTTTGCTGGCGATACTTGCCTTCAATATCGTCATCTCATTCCTGGAGCATTGGTTGTCCCTTTCGTTCTTAATCGTCGTCTCACTGCTCGTCATTCCCTTCGCTTTCATATGGTGTCTATTATTGGGAAGAGCAGGTGGTTTTAAAAATGGGCTGGTGGATCACTATCAGCACCATTTACTAAAAATGAAAGATCAGTTCTTCATCTTTCTGTCTGCAGGATTCTTTATATCGGCGATTGAATTCTCCCATACGGATCATCTGGTGAATGAATGGATTACCGCTTTCAAGGATACAATCGGGATTGAAATCTTTGTCCTATTAATCCCTCTGATACCTTTGACCCTGGCGTTTATCGGACTTCATCCAGCGGTGGCACTTGCCTTACTGGCAGGAACACTTGACCCTCACAGCTTGGATGTTTCACCCTATATCCTGACGGTTTCCATGCTCGCAGGGGCAGTATCTGCGTTTCTCATGGGACCCTATAACGCAACGATCGGTCTAATGTCTACCATTGTAAAGACAAGCTCCTTCAAAGTATCGAATTGGAATTTTACATTTACGATTTCTTTTCTGGCATTGACCGTGACGTACCTCATCATTTTGCAGATTCTTATATAGGAAAAAAACACCTTCGATTTTTGTATGTTTGTAGATACTAGAATCAAAGGTGTTTTTCGTTGGGATCTCTTTTAAAAATAAATAGAATACAAAAAGAGCTGATTGGTGCGGAGATTTAGATAGTTTGTCTTGGAGAACCCTCAATCTAAAATAAGGTCTGTTTTTTATATTTTTTTAACACGTAATTTGTCCGTCAAAATGTAGCAGAAAAGAGTGGATTGCAGCGGAAGGCAAGTGCCTGGAGCGGAAAGGGACGGTCCCTGTTTTCAAACTATCATTCATCAATTCTGGAAGTTATATAAAGCCAGGGGCTAAGACAACATAGGTACTTAACTTAGAGGAATCTCACCGCAAGCCCCGCGGAAAAAGGTCATTCGGAACGGAAATCAACCATCACTCCCACAAAAAAGCAGGCTTACCTAACCCTCCACATTCCAAAGGATCGAGTAAGCCTGTATAATAACAGATTGAGGTTATTACTTTACTAGACAGCTAATTCATCAGACTTAACCAGCTTGGAATGTTTCGAGTCCTCGCTGTTTCCATTCGCCTTCACAATTTCATATAACTCCTCGCGTGCGCCTTCGATCGTCTCGAAGGATTCGAAGAACTTCACCCGGATATGATTGACATACTCTTTCCCCTCATACTTCTCATACAATTGAATCTTCGCATCGTCATCCAGGACTCTGGCAATGGTATAGGAAGATTTCAATTTATCGAAGAAATAAAAGTGATACGTTTCTACAGGCTGGAATCCGTCATTTTCTAGTATCGTCTGAAAGGTATCCTTGTTGGTCAGTACAATATACTTTTCCATAATAAAACCCACTCCTTCATGATGGATTCAGTACACTTTGTATTTTGTATACCAAATCTTCTTGTCTACAGTGTAAAGGAAGAGCCGAATGAAATCAATATAGTTTTCAGAATTTTTATTTATTTGTTGATTCGTCGCTAATTTATCCTTTTTCACTTTCAAAACTTACAGTCATTTCCAATCTCGTTTTTGTAAGAAAACCTTACGAAAGGGTTTACATTTTTATAGATTCATATGTATACTTAAGAAAATTCTAAAAATTGTGATAAATGTCACGGTAAAGGAGTGTTTTGTATGCCAAATGTCAAGCTGTATGTTGAAGGTGGAATCGTTGAACAGGATGTGAAAGATGGCGCTAATTTGGTTGTACTGGCAGGAATTAAGCAGTTTCCGAAACTGAAATATGGATGCGGGATGGGGAAATGTACGAAGTGTACATGTAAAGTGCTGAGTGGCGGTGAAAACCTGGATCCACCCAATTGGAAGGAGGATAAAATGCTGGGGGAATTGGTGAATGAAAACTACCGGCTCACGTGTCAGCTGAACATTAAAGCGGATATCGAACTGACGCAGGAAGGTGTGGACGTCAAGAAAAGAAAAGCGGCAGCAGAGGCAAAGGGTTAATTTTTTTTGTGGTTTTAATCGGTATACAAAATACCGTAAAAGTGTAAGGGGTGACAATATGGATTCGTACGTACTGACAAATATGACTTGGGAAGAGGTAGAGGAGGCGTTAAAAACCGTTAAGATGGCGGTCATACCGATCGGGGCCCATGAACAGCACGGTCCTCACATGATTGAAAGCTGTGATGCGGTACTTGCAACCGAGATGGCGAAAAAAATTGCCGAGCGGATGCACCCGCATCTGATCGTTACCCCGACGGTCAATATGGGCGTATCTCCCCATCACATGAATTTCCCGGGGACCATTTCCCTGAAGCCGGATACATTAATCGCGATTTTAAGGGATATGGTACGTTCTTTAAAGCGTCATGGGATCAATAAATTTCTATTCCTAAATGCGCATGGGGGAAATCAATCGACGTTAAGTGTGGCGAGCACGGTCCTGTCAGAGGAGGAGGGGGTTGAGGTTTATTATGCAAAAACCACCTCATCTGCTAAAGAATCGATCAAGGATTTCATCCATTCCCCGATTTTCGGGCATAGCTGTGAACGCGAAGTATCAGAAGCGCTTTACTTAGCACCATACTTGATCAGACCGGACAAATTGACGTCGGGAGACTTCTGTGAAGGGGGGAGATATAAACAATTAAGACCGGGAAAAGCGATTCAAGGATACTATCAGTATGAAGAAATGACGAAAAATGGATGTATCGGGGACGCAACAAAGGCATCGAGAGAGATAGGGGAACAGATTGTTACAGAAGCGACAGAGAATATTGCACAAGCGTTAAGGGAATTATTACGTCTCGAAGTTGAAATGCTGAATTAAATCGCTACAAAAAAGTGGGAAGGGTGAATGCTTTGGATTTATCTGCTGCTCATTGGTTGTATGCATTGGTTACTGCACTTGTCATCGTTACGATGTTGTTTCGGAAAGGGGTTGTACTGCCGACGATCGTCGGGACCTTTTTGGTTGCCTGGTTGTATAAAGGGTCCCTCGTCGGCGGTTTTATGGCGGTCTTCAACGCCAATCTGGTTGCAGCCAGAGAATTATTCAGTATCTTTTTAATTATTACCCTGATGGTCGCTCTATTAAACTCACTGAAAGATATCGGAGCCGATCAACGGATGATCGTGCCCATACAGAAAGTCATGGTCAACGGTCATATCGCTTTTTTCGTATTAATGGTAGTGACGTATGTCATTTCATTGTTCTTCTGGCCGACACCGGCTGTTCCACTTATTTGTGCTCTGCTCGTTCCTGCTGCCATGCGTGCCGGCCTGCCGGCGATGGGGGCCGCGATGATCGTGGCGATTGCCGGACAGGGGATGGCGTTATCGTCTGACTATATCATGCAGATCGCGCCGATGCTGACGGCAACATCCGGGGGGATGGAAACGGTGCAGGTTGCGGATAAAGCGATGATTTTATCGATTATAACAGGAGTGACAGCTGTCGGGGTTGCTTATGCAATGATGTATAAGTCGATTGCCAAGCCGAATAGCGAAGAAGCAGAGAATGCGGTCAACCTATTGAATGCCATGACTGCGGACAAAAGTGTTGTGGAAGCTGAAGTATCCGCGGCGTCTGAGCTTGAGGTTTACAGAGGCAGAAAAGAAATATGGGGGAAAGTGTTTGCTGTTCTCGTTCCATTGTCCATGCTTGCCGTCATGATTTTTATGTTTTCTACCAAGTTTAGTGATGCAGAGGCGGGGAGATTTGCAGGTGGGGACGGTGCTGCCTTTATCGGTGGAGTCGCAGCCGTACTGCTGATTTTGGCTTCCATTGCATTTGGAAGAATCCATGCCCTGGATAAAATCGGGGATCACATCACAGACGGTTTTATTTTCGCGTTTCGTGCCATGGGTCCTGTTATCCCGATAGCCGGATTCTTCTTCCTGGGGAGCTCGGATTTTACCGGGTCGATTCTATCACTTGGGGAAGAAGCGGCCAAGCCTGCCTTTCTATTCGATCTCGTTCAGTCTGCACAAGCATCTATTCCTGAAAACGCTTTCTTTAGTGCCTTTGGTATCCTTTTAGTTGGTATCATCACTGGTTTGGATGGTTCAGGCTTCTCAGGACTACCTTTAGTGGGAGCATTATCAGGTGCCATGTCAGGTTCAGCCGGGATTGACCCTGGTACACTGGCGGCGATCGGTCAGATGGGATCTGTTTGGACAGGCGGCGGGACACTGATCGCATGGTCATCCCTAGTGGCGGTGGCAGGCTTTTGCGGGGTATCCGTATTGGAGCTCGCCAGAAAGAACTTCATTCCCGTCATGACAGGGCTTGTGGTGGCAACCCTTGCGGCCATATTGTTCATGTAGCCAGCATTAAAATTATAATTTTTAAAAAAATCAGAAAAGTATATTTACAAAGTACGATTCATAGGGTAGTATAAAGTCAATGGTATACCAAATGAACAAGCTAAGTAGTTGTTTTCACGAACTGTATCTCTTTAGATGCTGTCACTTCAGTCGAAAAGGAAGATATGGTTGTTTTTTCAACACTATTTGGTATACAAAATACACAATACAATGTGCAGATCAACTGCAGCATACTTTTAGGAGGAGAATGATCATGACAAAACTATTATCTAAAGATGAATTCCGTAAAGAGCTGGAAGAGGCAATCAAGGGAAATCATAGTCAAAAGGCTCCTTTTACAACTGCTTGGGCAGAAGGGAAGCTCGAGAGAAAGCACTTTGCAAAATGGGCTGAAAACCATTACCACTATGTTGGGCCTTTCGCGAACTATCTTTCGTATATCTATCACAATACGCCTGATCATCCAAAATTCGAAGACGCGAAAGATTTCACCCTTCAAAATATGTATGAAGAAGAAATCGCCGCAGATCGCCATACCGACTTGTTGATCCGTTTTGCTGAAGCGTGTGGAACGACAGGCGATCGAGTAAGAGATCCGAAGAATATGGCTGCAACGACTCTTGGACTGCAAAGCTGGTGCTATTCAGTGGCGGCACGTGAAAACTTCGTAGTGGCAACGGCAGCATTAGTAGTAGGTTTGGAATCACAAGTACCTGATATTTATCGTAAACAAACGCCGGTCCTTCGTGAAAAATACGGATTCACAGATGAAGAAATCGAATTCTTCGACCTGCACATCGTATCGGATGAAATCCATGGAGAGCGTGGATACAAAATCGTGTTGGAGCATGCTGATACGCCGGAACTTCAGCAGGAATGCCTGGAGATTGTGCGTGTAGGAGCGAAAATGCGCCGCATGTACATGGACGGATTATGGAAAGAGTATCTTGAAAAAGATTTAGGTGCTCTTGTACAGGCTTAAGATACTTAGAACATTGTAAAAAATGCATAAGTGGCAGTTTCCTGGTATGGGAACTGCCATTTGTTCATCATATCCGAGAAATGAATAGGAAAGGATGTTTCGAGTGCTAGTAGCAAAAGCCGAATTATACAAAAACTACATTAATGGTCAATGGGAGGATTCCTCCAGTGAAAAAACGTTTGTCAGCCTTAACCCGGCCAATAAAGAAGAAGTGGTCGGTGTCTTCCAGGCGTCGACACAAGAGGACGTGAAAAGGGCCATTGAATCTGCGGATGCCGCTTTTCCTTCCTGGTCTGATACGGCGCCTTCCAAGAGGGCAGCGATCCTTAACAAGGCAGCTCAATATTTGATCGACCATGTAGATCAATTTGCAAAGGAATTGACTCAGGAAGAAGGGAAGCCGATCGGGGCTGCCCGTGGGGAAGTGCTGAGATCTGCTGAAACCCTGAAATATTATGCGGTCGAAGGTCAAAGCCAAAGCGGAGAGACCTTTCCCCAGGATGATCCCAACATGGATGTATCATCGAAGCTTGAGCCGCTTGGTGTCATCACCGTCATCACTCCTTGGAACTTTCCATTATCGATACCTGCCCGTAAAATAGCGCCTGCATTGATCACAGGAAATACGGTTGTATTCAAGCCATCCTCTGAAACGCCATTGGTTGCTTATCGATTAGTGGAAGCTTTGGTACACGCCGGACTTCCGGATGGGGTACTTAATTTTGTAACGGGGAACTCCCGTGAAATAGGTGACAGCCTGGTCGACCATCCAGCAGTGAAGGCTGTGACGTTTACAGGATCTACTGGCGCCGGGGAACGCATTCATCGTAATGTTTCCTTCGATACGAGAACACAGATGGAGCTTGGCGGGAAGAATCCATTGATTGTGATGGAAGATGCCGATATCGAGCTTGCAGCTAAATTGACAGTGAATGGCGGCTACAATCTAAGTGGTCAGGCCTGTACGGGAACCAGTCGTGTCATCGTGATGAAAGAGGTCAAAGAGAAATTCCTCAGTGCTTTGGTGGAAAAAACAAAGAACCTAAAGATCGGTAACGGATTTGAAGAAGGGATCACGGTTTGTCCGTTGGCGAGTGAGAAGCAATTGACGAATGTGTTGAAATACATTGAAATCGGTAAAGAAGAGGGAGCCGACTTACTGTACGGGGGAGAGCATGTAACGGAAGGCGATTATGCAAAGGGCTATTACGTTCGTCCGGCGATCTTTACGGAGGTCGATCCTTCCATGAGGATTGCGAAAGAAGAAATCTTCGGTCCTGTCATCGCGGTGATCGAGGTTTCTGATTATGCTGAAGCGATCAAAGTGGCCAACGACGTTGAATACGGTCTGTCCGCATCGATTGTGACCAATAACTTAAAAACGGCCCAACAGTTCACGAAAGATATCAAAGCCGGCACCGTGAAAGTGAATCGGACAACGACCGGTAACCTGATGAACGCTCCATTTGGCGGCATCAAGAGGTCAAGTACGTCCACCTTCCGTGAATCTGGAAGAGCAGGACTCGATTTCTTCACTCAAATCAAGACCGTATATATAGGATACTAAAATTCTCTGGGGGTAACGACGATATGAAAACTGTACTAAGACTCCAACTCGAAGAAGCAAAAGTAATCATAGAAGAGGCAAAAAGAAAATCAGAAGAAATCAATGTACTTGAAACCATCGCAGTTGTCGATGACGGAGGACATGTGATTGCCCTTGAACGTATGAACGGCGCCCGGATCACCGGTCCCGACATCGCGATTGCCAAAGCGTTTACGGCAGCGGGGCATAAGCGTTCCACTCATTTATTTAACAAGGAACCGAACGGGCCTGTATTGCCGGGGAATGAAGCATTTGGTATCCAGCAGATGCTCCCAGGGAAGTTTGCGGTATTTGTCGGAGGATTTCCGATCGTAGTGGATGGTGAAGTCATCGGCGGCATCGGGGTCAGCGGCGGTAACGGTGAACAGGATACGGCTGTCGGAACAGCTGCGCTGAAAGCATTGCAGTCCCACTTAAAGGATCATGACGTCGTAACAGATGCAGATATTAAGAAATAAGTCATTGCAGCCGAGGTCCTGACGATAAAATAATGAAAGAAGGAGTAGGCATGAAATCTTATTTGGACCTTACGGTTGGTTTTGCAAGAACGGGAGTGACCGGATATGGGGGAGGACCCTCCACCATACCATTGATCGAATATGAAGCAGTGAAGAAATACGAATGGATGACAGAGGATGAGTTCGGCCAGACCCTGGCACTTGCCAACACGCTGCCGGGTCCGATCGCTACGAAGATGGCTGCGTATATCGGATACAAAGTGAATGGTAACCTGGGAGCGGCAGTAGCGATCCTGGCCCATATCCTTCCTTCTTTGTTTGGAATGTTATTCATGCTCGGTCTCCTTTACAAGTACCGGACGTCCCCGATTGTAGGGGGAATGGTGCAGGGAGTGACGCCGATCATCGGGATCATGCTGCTTGAGATGGCGTACAAGTTCGCAGACAAGGCACGTAAAGGTCTCGGGCTGCCCATCGCATTTGGGCTGGGTGGCGTTTCCCTTGTACTGATCCAGTTCCTGAATCTACATCCGGGAATCATGATCGGGGCTTGCCTACTTGGAGCCTTTATCGTGGCCGCATATAAGAACCGGAGGAAAGAAGTGTCTGAAGACATGTATGAGCCAAGAAAGGAAAAGAGCGTATGATCTATTGGGATATTTTCTGGGCGTTTTTCATCTCGAATCTCCTTGGGTATGGCGGCGGGCCATCAACGATTCCATTGATTCAGAACGAAGTGGTCAACCGCTATGAATGGATGACCCTGGGCGAGTTCGGGGATCTGTTCGCGATTGCAAACGTCCTGCCCGGACCGATCGCGACGAAGATGGCAGGGTTCATCGGCTATGAAATGGGAGGCGTGTTGGGGATGGTGATTGCCCTTGCAGCAACCATTCTTCCATCAGCGATCGCCGTCATCATCCTTTTCAAATTCGTGAACCTTTTCAAGGATTCCCCGCAGGTAAAGCTGATGACACTATCCGTACAGCCCGTCATTGCCATTTTACTCGGGGTACTGGCATATCAATTCTTCCTGTCCGCCTTTGAAAAAAGCGGAGTATTGCATCTTGTGATCCTGACTGCTGCAGGCTTTCTAGTCATGAAAAAGCTTAAGGTCCATCCGGCACTTGTGATTGTATGTGCACTATTTTATGGAGGAATCTTTTTATCGAATTAATGGAAGGCGATCAAGTTCAGCTTGATCGTTTTTGCATTTTTAGAAAGTGATTTTTGCATTTTTTTATGTGGCTGGGGTTGGGGATGGTGCTTGCGTGTAAACGATAATGGTTATTGTCGTCCACAATTTGGCACAAGTTTGCTAGAAAGTGGCACAACAACAACTAAAATGGTCTACATTTCAGAGGATAATCAGCAGAAAGTGAAGGTTTTTAAGGCAAATGTGCCAACTTGGCAGGTGATTTTCAAGAAAAGAAATTTGAGATGGATAAAAACTAAAGTTTTATTCTCTAAATATCTTAGTTTTGCGTTACAAGCGCCCTTTCCATCATAAGTAACGTCAAAAATATCTTAATAATATAAAAATGACAGAGTCTTTGATAAAATAGATAAACAAGTGATTTTATATCGGAGAAGGGGATAATGAAATGAAGTGGGAAGAAGAGGAATTACTTTCAATCCGTGAGCGTGCATATATTTATTTAAAAGATTTGATTCTGGGCGGAGAATACAAGCCAGGTGACCGCCTGATCGAGAGGGAAGTGGCAAGTAAACTGAATATCAGCCGGACCCCGATTCGTGAAGCACTGTTCCGGCTTGAATCTCAAGGCTTCGTCAAGACAGTCCCTAGAAAAGGCGTCATTGTTTCCAATATATCTGAAGAGGAAGTCATCGAAGTGTTTACGATTCTTTCTTCACTCGAGGTCTTGGCTGCAAAGCTTGCCGCGCAGAAAATGGATGACGACATACAACAAGAGTTCAATGAGAAGATCGAAAAGCTGGAAGCGTTGGAAAAAGGTGAGGGAGAAGGGATCGATACGGAACATATCGAGATGAACCTCCTCCTCTATAAAGCCGCCAAAAGCCCGAAGCTTTTCCAAATCCTTTCCGGGTTGACCGATTATATTCAGATGTCTGCCAGTATGGGATACGAAACCCCGGGACGCAGGAAGGAATCCTTAAAGGAGCATATCCAAATCATGAAAGCGGTAAGGGATAAAGAAGCGGATATGGCCGAATTCTTAACGAAGATCCACATTGAAAATTCCAAAAAAGCCTATATCCATTTCATCGAAAAGCAAAAAGAAAAAGTGAAGAAAAAATAAAGAGGGACTGTGTCTGAATGATGAGACACAGTCTTTTTTTGTGGAAGTGGACTCAAATCCCAATGACAACAGGGGAAGTAAGGTTATTCAAGGCTTTGCAAATGCTCATGGCTACAATGTAGCCCGATTTAGGATTGTCTGCCGACGGGGTATTCTGGATGGTCAGTTCCACCTCGCCGAAGTATCCCTTTGCTACGATCTGATGGGTATTATTCTTCACTCCCGGGTCTACCAGTACCTGTACCTTCGTTTGATCAAACCCTACCCCGGCAATGCTGAGGGCAGCAGAAACATTCGTACTCTGCGGAAAGAGTTTAGCAGATTCACGGGCTGTACCTTCATAGATTGTAAATTCTTCCTTGATGGTATCTAAATCTACTTTTGCTTCAGCGACCGTTCCTCTCCATGCCTCCGGTGGTTTGCGGGTAATGAGCTTTACTTCATCCAGCTCATTGATGGAGGACGCAGCGATGCGGTCCAAGCCTCCTATGGCAGCTGAAGGAAGAATCAATTTACGGCCATACTTCCTTGCTGCTTCGACGACTTCCTCATATAGCTCCACATCAGAGAACGCTCCTACAGATACCGTTATAAAGTGACTGCCCGTTGATAGGGATTTCACTGCATATTGATAGACAGCATCATGGCCCGCACATTCTATGATTACGTCCAGTCCGGAAGAGAAGAAGGTTTCCTCGCTATCCCTCACCATGAAACTCTCAGTCTTTAATTCTTCATATTGCTCTGAGTTCCTTACTAGAATCGCGTGCACCTCTGCCCCCTCTACCTTATCTTCCTTTATATAGGAGACAACATCTTTCCCGATCGCGCCGTACCCGATTAATCCTACTTTTAACATGATGGAATCCTTCCTTTCGTTTTGATGGAATTTTGTATACCGAAAAGTATAGCAGTAGAGCATTCGTTATTCAAATTAAAATTCAGAAAAGCGAGAAATGACTAAAAATATATTGTCAGAATATTTCGTTTGTGGTATATTGTATACCAAGAAGGATCAAGGGAGGAATACTCGATGCCTAAAATCAATTATTCTACAAGTGGAAAAGTTCTGGATGTACCTGAAAACTCAAATATATTACGAATGTCCTTACGATACGATGGCGATCTTCCTAACAAATGCGGTGGGGGGATTTGCGGAAGCTGCCTTTGCAAGATCGAAGAGGGAGCTGAGAACCTGGACAACGTGAAGGTTCAGGAACGGAGAAAGCTCGGCGAAGAATGGCTTGAAAAAGGATATCGCTTAGGGTGCCAAACATTTGTCACGGATGGGGATGTCACGATTTCCTGGGATGAAGAAACAACAAAGGTTGTGAAGAAAAGAAAGCCGGATAAAATCCAAAAACAAGTAGTCAATAAATAAGACGAAACACATTAAATGAAAGAGGTGTAGCAAATGTGGACGTGTAAAAAACATGTGACGAAGGCAATTGAAATATTGGATGTCCCTCATATCCGCAAGGCTCCGGAGGGTGTGAAATGTTCTTTTTGCGATAAACAGGCAAACCTCAATGTGTTCTATTCCCATCAACCAAGTACATTCAAAAATAGAAGGGAAACGCTTTTGCAAACATCATAATCTGCTGCTTCTTGATTTAATGGCACTCGCCAGGAAGGAAGATCGATGTGGAGAAACAATTGATAAAGGTTGAAGACAGGCTTGAAGAAATGGGACTGATCCTGCCCGAAAAGCCTAAACCGTCGGGGCATTACTTAGGGTCGGTACGAGCGGATCCATTTTTATTCGTCAGCGGGGTGACCTGTAAGTGGAATGGAGATCTCCCCTACAAAGGAAGGGTTGGAGTGGATGTATCGATAGAGGAAGGATACGAGGCCGCGCGGTTGACGACACTTAATCAGCTGGCAATCGTGAAGGATGTATTGGGATGCTTCAGCCTTATCGAACGTGTCGTGAAAGTCACAGGATATGTCAGTTGTGAAGCAGGTTTTCCAGATGTTCCGAAGGTGATCAATGGTTCATCCGATCTGCTGGTTGATTTGTTCGGGGAAAATGGGAAGCATGCCAGATGTGCAGTGGGAGTCAGTTCCCTGCCAGGCAATGCAGCGGTAGAGACAGACTTGCTTCTTTTGTTAAAGAAGTTATAGGTCAAACAACGTTGAAGAAAAGGGGTTTGAGTGTATGGAAAAAGGTCCAGTTTTTGATGTCACAATCATCGGGGGAGGACCGACAGGATTATTTACGGCTTTTTACGCAGGGATGCGGCAGATGAGCGTGAAGATCATTGAAAGTATGCCTGAATTAGGAGGCCAGCTGTCGGCGCTATACCCGGAAAAATATATTTATGATGTAGCAGGGTTCCCTAAAGTGCTTGCGAAGGATTTAGTTGACGGCTTAAAGGAGCAAGCCTTTCAGTTCAATCCTTCTGTAAGTCTGGGTCAGACTGTGGAAAAAGTGGAAAGGCTTCCTGATGGGTCTTTTTTATTAACGGCGAATAATGGGGAAGTCCACCATACCAAAACCATCATCGTCACAGCAGGTGCGGGGGCATTCAAGCCACGCCCGCTGGGAATCGAAGGGTTAGACGAGGAATATCAGAACCTTCATTATTTCGTTAATGATCTACAACGCTTCAAAGACAGGAAAGTGATGGTCTGCGGAGGCGGGGATTCAGCGGTCGATTGGGCGAATATGCTTGAGCCGATTGCCAGCGAGGTAACACTCGTTCATAGACGGGATAAGTTCAGAGCCCATGAACACAGCGTTCAGCAGCTAATGAATTCAAGTGTCAGAATCATGACCCCCTACAATGTAGCTGAAATGAATACAGAGAGCTCCACGATTCGCAGCGTCATCCTTCACCACGCGAAGGAGGAGCGGACTGAAATTGTTGATGTGGATGATGTTCTTGTCAATTACGGTTTCATTTCTTCACTTGGTCCCATAAAAGACTGGGAGCTTCAAATCGAGAAGAATTCAATTGTCGTCGATTATAAAATGGAGACGGATATAAAAGGGATCTTTGCCGTCGGCGATATCGCCACCTATCAAGGGAAAATCAAACTGATCGCCACCGGGTTCGGCGAGGCACCTGTAGCCGTAAGCCATGCCAAACAATATGTCGATCCCAGTGCACGCGTGCAGCCATTACATAGTACAAGCGTGATGGGGCAAACGGATAAGAAAGAAACCATCAAAGCGTAAAGGAGATTGAATATGGGTAAATACACGATCATAGACCAGGAAACCTGTATTGCCTGCGGATCATGCGGAGTATCCTCCCCTGAAGTATACGACTACGACGAAGAAGGACTGGCATTTGTCTTGTTGGATGATAACAAAGGGACAACACCCATTCCAGAAGAATTCATGGAAGACGTGGAAGAAGCATATGAAGACTGTCCGACGGAATCTATTAAACTGTCGGATACGCCGTTTGGGTGATGGTGGGACGGGGGGACAGGCACCTTGTCCCCCCGTCCCCGCAACCGAGCTTAATGAAATAAAGGTGGGCTAATAAGCAGCATTCTCCTTATTAGTCCACCTTTTTGATTCATGGAAGAGACAAGGGACAGGCCCCTTAGTCCCACCGCAGCCTAGTCCCTTAACCGCACCAAAATCCCATTCCCCTTATCACTTACCTTCACCACTGCAGCCTTCACTTTCCCCTCAACATCCAGCCCGGTTCCTTCCGGGATGAAGAAATGTTCGATTCCATATGTGATCTGGGCGTTGTTGTCCCATGAGTTTGTAACTTTTCCGTTGAGTAGGACATCACCGGGTTTCTTTTCGTAAGGAGTATTCCATTTCTCGTTAAAGCGATAAATACCCACATGTTCATGGATGCCTTGTGCATTTTTGCGCAACACAATAGTGATGGGTCCGTTGTCTTCAATGGAGGTGTCTTCAAGCTGAGAAATCGTGTAATTCAATTCCACATAGTCACCCTGGAGGAGAGATCTCGGATCGACAGGTTGAAGTTCCAGTACGATCGTTTCCCCATTTTTTAAAAGGGTCTCGTTGGAATAAACCTGGTACCCAACCCATCCCGCTTGAAGAAGTATGATCAGAATGATTCCGAGTCTCTTACCGGCAAGCATTGAGTGTGATTTCTGATCAGAACCAACTTTCCTATCCAGATAAACCGCCATCATTAAGAAGAGGATTCCCAACACGGCTAAAAGCAGGGATTTATGGACGAGCTTCCAGGCCAGATCATAATACAGCTGGACGATAAGCATGAACCAGAATACCAGCGATGAAACCCAATAGAAGGTGCGGTCCTGCTTTTTGAAGTAATAGACGCAGCCTGTCGCGGTCAGAAAAAACAGAGCGGTATAGACAATATGAAGCGTTAATGAAAGGACGATTGTAGTTAACGAGAAAAAGGCAAGGAAGCCAATGAGAAACGCTCCATATTGTAGGATATATTTTTTATAAGTAGCAAGGTACACGGCAACATTCAAGAGCGTCATCAAGACAAGGAGGGGATGGGTACCTAGATCCAGGGTTTGGCCCAAGAAGATTGCTGTGTTCAATTGAAAGAGTAAGTAGAATACAAACCTCGCAGCGGACCGTTTCTCAACATAAAACACATAGGCCAGAACGAGAAACATCACAAACGAAAATTCATCAAACACACTTGCTGTCATCCCGATGATGATACCGGTCATCATGAGTGAATACTTTACAGGAGACGGCCAGCTGGTCAACGTGCTTGGGATGACGAGAAATACCGTCGCGAATACAAATAGAGTGACCATTGAGACATCGACCATGAGCAATGAAAGCAGTCCGAAAACAGACGCCACGATGAAAACAGAGGCGATGGTCGTGACACTTGCAATGAAGATTATCTTTGTCCAATGACGGGAAGAGGAATGCTTCCGTAAATAGTTCACAAGAAAAACACTTCCCGTTAGTAACAGAACGGCGGCAAATAAGAGACCGACAAAGAAAAGGCTGGATACATACCTTGCCATCAACTCGAACATTTTGATGATGATAAAGCCTGTTCCAAACATCGAAAGGATGATGAAGATGGATGTTTCTTTATGAAAGTACCTGTACACGCCAACGGCCAGGATGAAAACATAAAACAGGGTAAAGAAAACGGAATACTCGTTATCGAATGCTGTGACCATAAGGAGGAGATTGGCTGAGATAAGGCTCAGATAAAGGAGCGGCTTTGATGCAAGGTAGCCTTTTTTAATGATCAAAAATAAGAGAGTGTTAAGAATTCCTACTCCAAACGCGATCCATGTATGGGCGAGTGTCCAGTGCCCGAATGGAGATGAAGGGAACAGATAAAAATAAATCGTCAAATGGATGAGGATATGGGTTAATACGTAAAATCCGCTATACCTTGTGTTCAAGCTGAATAAAAGCGCCGGAATAGACCAGACAAGGAACAGCAAGAAACTGTCCGCATGGGAATTGTACAGCTGCCCGAGTAAGGCGACGGACAAGCCGAAGGAAATCACCCCGCTGACCATCAGCCAGTTTGAAAGGAAGTGGGCCCCCTTTAACACACGGTCCAACAGAAAAGCTGCCCCATAGAACAATACAACCAAAAATCCCGCCAAAGCCACTTTCTCAAGCCGCGAAAACACCTGCCAGTTAGAAGCGAAAAAATAAAGTGCACTTGCCAATAAAAACACAACCCCGAATAAATACGTCAGTGAAATCACTTTTTTCATATGGTTCACCCCTTTTTTAGTTGATTACTCTACTATATGAGAGAGAAAGATAATATAGGCATATGGGACGGGGAGGGAATAATAAGAAAACAGCTTCTTGGACAATTTACAATATTTAATGGAGTTGGCATATGTGTGGGGGAATAAGTGCTCTTAAAATGAATTACCATTTTATGTTATAGTTAGTTGCATAGTTTAGTTGTTTCTTCTTCTTTCTCTTCTGAATTAATTATTTTTACTTCTTTGACTATTTGTTTTGGGCGTTCCTCTAGTTGTGGTTTTTCTTGTACTTTATTTGTAGAAACTTCTTCGTAATTAGAACAAGCGCTCAATATAATTAATATAAGAAATGAGAGATAAATGATTCTTTGTTGTACGACATCTTCTCCTATAGTAATAAGATTTTGAAAAAAGACCTTCTGATTTCTTGCTAGGGGTAAGTGCTTCAATTGCAGATTCCTTAGCCTATTAAATCATTTTCAACTTTTTACAAAGCCGCGTAAATTTATTCAATTATATTTAAAATAAAAAAGCTGATTACAAAATAATCAGCTTTTAATCTTTTATACGGCTTTAGAAAGTGGTGAAATAATTCCTCTGGATTGGAGTTCTGTTTGGGTTTGTTCATCTGCAGGGCGGTAGCCTTTTTCAAGTAGATCTTTAATGAAAATCTTATTATATACAAAAGAAAATATTATTCCAGGAATCCAAGCTCCAAACCCAAAAGTAAACGCTCCAACTATTGCAGCAGTGATAAACATAATCGCTGCCCATTTTAAATCTCCTCTAATAAGTGCTGGGAAAAATCCAAAAAAGAATGTAGTCCAGCTGAATCCAATTTTAACCTCCTTTGTGACACCTGCTTCGTTTCGTAATTTTGCTTTCATAAATAAATCCCCCTTTTGTAATAGTTCTTTTAGATTAAACAATAAAATTTTGTAAGTATTTCAAAATATTACAAGAAAAAATATTAATTTATTTATATTTTGGAAAATCTATTGGTATTGCTTAAAGAAAGCAAGAAACTGGTCAAAGTTCCATCTAATAAAAATTGGTTAAAACCATAATGACTTTCTAGCAGAACCAGCCTTTTCGTGGTCAGGTGTTAACACCTTTAACTATTATTGGTCCCGTTTTATGTATTAGAGGATGATTATGAAGTTATCACAATCACGTATTGCTAAATTTATAGGATAAAAGTATTATATATTCACGACCAAAAAATTCCTATTTTTATAAAAGGTTACAGTTGCGGTACTGTACTTTTTTCTTTGTGACATTGGGTTGACTATACACTATTTTAAAAGGGGATTATGTATGAAAAAAGTTTTGATTTTGATGGTGGTTTTAGGTTTATTTTGTATGCCTTTTTATTCTACTGAAGTAGCAAAGGCAAATGGAGATACTGCTGCTGCTTCAGGTGATAAATTAGCAGAACGAGTGATTGTGAAGTTGAAAAAGCCAGTGGAGAAAGCAGCTATTGAGGGGTATGAGGTGTTGGCAAATCAAGAAAATGATGCCGCTCCGATTGTGACAGTAGATGTCCCTGACGGGCAGGATGTGGAATCTTTTATAAAGGATTTAGAGAATGATAGTGATGTAGAGTATGCGGAACCTGATCACTTGATTAAATTGAACCACGTACCGAATGACTCTTATTACAGTCTTCAATGGCATCACCAAAACATCGAATCAGAGAGAACGTGGGATCAAACAAAGGGTTCTTCTGATGTAGTGGTAGCTGTAATTGATAATGGTGTGGATGTGGATCATCCGGAATTTGCGGGGCGGATTGTCGCTCCATATGATACCGTTTACAACACAACAACCATGACTAAAGGTGATCATGGTACCCATGTAGCAGGCATAATAGGAAGTTCCATGGATAACTGGATGGGATTGGCTGGTGTTGCACCAGAGACGAGCATTATGCCTATCGATGCTTTTTTTAATGAAGAATCTGCCTATTCTTCCGATGTCATCGAGGGTATTTATTATGCCGTGAATAACGGTGCTGACATCATTAATATGAGTTTAGGAAATTATTATTATAGCAGTGTTTATAATGATGCGATTCAATATGCGTACGATAATGGAGTAGTGGTGATTGCAGCGGCAGGTAATGACAATACAAGTGATTCACATTATCCTTCTTCTTATTCTAATGTCATCTCAGTCGCGTCGACTACTGAGTATGATACTAAATCAGGTTTTTCTAACTATGGATATGACATTGATATCGCGGCACCAGGGTCTTCAATCTTATCGACATTGCCGGATTCTGAGTACGGATGGATGGATGGGACTTCCATGGCTTCTCCGGTAGTGGCTGGAGTGGCCGCACTTATTTTAGCGAATGAACCTGATCTGACAAATGATCAGGTAGCAGACAGACTATACGCTTCGGCGGATGACCTTGGAGCATCCGGGAAGGATTACTTCTACGGCCATGGCCGGGTGAATGCGAGAGAAGCAGTCGGAGTGGCAAGGTATGTAGCCCCGCCTCAAGTTTCACAAGTATATGACTACTCTACATATGTAAGTGGAACAGTTGAAACAGATGATGACAGTTACATTGAAGTTAGCAATGGACAAGAAGTCATTGGGAGTGGATATCCTTATTGGGGGAGTTTTAATATCGATATTTCGAAACAACCTGCAGGGACGACATTATGGGTAACCGTGACAGACGGTGACGCCACAAGTAAAGCAACGACTATTACGGTAATGGACGGGACAGGTCCAGATGTTCCAACTGTGAACGAAGTAACCGATCGCCACACCTCCGTGACTGGAAAAGCGGAAGCAGGGGCGACGGTAGAGGTCAAAGCCGGACCCGAAATCATCGGGTCTTCAACGAGTGATGGATCATTCACAGTCGGAATCCCTAAACAAAAAGCGGGATCGGAATTAAGCGTTTATGCCATCGATGGAGCAGGAAACCAAAGTGGATCAGCAGTGGTGACGGTAAAAGACAAAACAGCGCCAGCGAAACCAACCGTAAACCCGGTAGGAGACAACTCGACTACCATCACAGGAAAAGCAGAAGCGAGCTCTAAGGTGGTTGCAAAAGTGGGTTCAACAGAGCTGGGCCGAGCAACGACTAACAGTAGTGGTGAATATACCATTACAATCAGTAAACAAAAAGTAGGTACCGAAATAAGTGTATATGCAGCGGATGGTGCAGGAAACCAGAGTGAAACAGTAAAAATTACTGTCGAAGATAAAACAGCACCAGCAAAGCCGACTGTGAATCCAGTAGGAGATCAGTCCACTTCGATTACAGGAAAAGCGGAAATAAACGCAACTGTGTATGCAAAAGTAGGATCAACAGAGATTGGAAAGACATCTGCAAACGGCACAGGGGATTTTACTTTGGCGATCAGCAAGCAAAAAGCAGGCACGGAGATCAGTGTGTATGCAGTAGATGCAGCTGGTAACCAAGGTGAAGTGACAATCGTAAAGGTTGAAGATAAGACAGCGCCAGCGAAACCGACCGTTAACCCGGTAGGAGACAACTCGACTGCCATCACAGGAAAAGCAGAAGCGAGCTCTATAGTGGTTGCAAAAGTGGGTTCAACAGAGCTGGGCCGAGCAACGACTAACAGTAGTGGTGCTTATTCCATTACAATCAGTAAGCAAAAAGTAGGTATCGAAATAAGTGTATATGCAGCGGATGGTGCAGGAAACCAGAGTGAAACAGTAAAAGTTACTGTCGAAGATAAAACCGCCCCAGCGAAGCCGTCTGTGAATCCAGTAGGGGATCAGTCCACTTCGATTACAGGAAAAGCGGAAGCCAATTCCACGGTCTATGCGAGTACTGGTTCAACGGAAATCGGGAAAACTTCGGCGAAAAGTAACGGTGAATTTACGATTGCCAAAAGTAAACAAAAAGCAGGCACCGAAATCAGCGTGCATGCAGAAGACCAAGCAGGTAACAAGAGTGCCGTTAGTAAAGTACAAGTTGAAAAAGAAAAACCTCAACTGAAAACCCTAATCGGCACAACGAGGTATTCAACCGCCGTAGAAGTATCGAAGCAGGGTTGGGATACCTCAACTACAGTATTTTTAGTCAATGGGGGAGCGATTGCGGATGGGTTAACTGCCACTCCACTAGCTTCTGCACATGACGCACCTATTCTCCTGACAACAAAGGGGACGCTGCCGGCAGAAACAGAAGCAGAATTAAAACGACTTGGCACGAAGAAAATTGTATTAATCGGGGGTAGCGGGGTTATTTCCGATGAGGTAAAAGGATCACTTGTGAAGCTGGGTTATAGTGTTTCCCGTATTGGCGGAAAAGATCGCTACGAAACCTCTTTACTCATTGCAAAACAGCTGGATAAATCAGTCGATGTGACGGAAGCGTATCTTGCTTATGGAAGAGGAGAGCCGGATGCACTGTCGATTGCGGCTCAATCTGGAAAGGTGAAACAACCGATTATTCTTTCAGAAAAAAAGTCTGTTCCGAAAGCTACCTATGACTGGTTGAAATCAGAAGATTTATCGAACGCTCACTTTATCGGGGGAGCAGCGGTACTTGATTCAGCCATCATGAAAGAGATGAATAGCATCACAACGAAGAATGTGGAGGGCAACCGTATCAGCGGACTATCCCGTCATGATACGAATGCGAAAGTGATAGAAAAATTCTACACAGAAAATCACTATCCAACCATTTTAATAGCCAAATCCGAAACAGCCAAGCTGGTTGACGCCTTATCTGCGGGTCCGCTTGCGTCTAAACTTGGCGTACCAGTACTGCTCGTTTCACAAAAAGGTTTAGAAAGATCTCAAATTGATACTATTGAAGGTAAGACTTCTTCAGAAGTTCATCAGATTGGTGGGGGGATTAATGAAGCAGTCGTTGGAGAGGTTTTAAAGTATATGGATTGATGTGGATTAGTAAAGGAGCCAAAGGGGATGATTCTCTTGGCTCCTTTTTTTCATAATAAATGATTAAAAGGATTCCTACATTTGGAAGGTGGAATGCTGGATTTGTAGAACTAATGTTGAGTGATATTTAGAACTAACCTCAATTCACCTTTACATCCACCAAAGCCCTCTAGAAGTAGGTCCCGTAAAGAACGTTTTTCATAGCAGATGGACAAGCATCTATGAATATGGCAAAAATGAGAGCCATCTCGATACAGAACTTTCCCTTAACCTATTTTCAAATATTAAAACCAAAGCCGTCACGCTATTTAAATATTACATGTCTCAATCTAACCATGACTTATGCTTAGAAGATACTCCACGCCAACGGAAAACAGATGACGAAGTTTGAGTAAGGCGGGAGTTTCAAACAAGACGTTAAGAATAGGGAGCCGGAGAACCTGTCCCCTTAAATCCCTCGGGAGTTAATTGTGCATTATAAAGAACGTTTTTCTCGATAATAAATAAAATAATAAGATATAAAGAGAAAAATAGAGAGATGCAACGTTTTTTGTTCTTTTTAAAGAATAAACGACCGGATTTGAAGTTTTTCAATCCATAACATTTGTCTTATACTTCAAGTGTAAGGTTCGTTAAAGAGAACAAAACGAACTTTGAAACGAACCAAAAACAATAGGTGAAAACGAGGAGGAATTTTGAAATGGGCATTAAACAAAAATTAGGTTTAGGCGTAGCATCAGCGGCACTTGGATTGGCATTGGTTGGGGGAGGTACATATGCGTACTTTAGTGATAGTGCAGAAGCTAACGCGACGTTTGCAGCTGGTACATTAGATTTAAGTGTAGATCCGACAACAATCATCAATGTTGATAATATTAAACCAGGTGATACTATGCTTCGTTCTTTTGATTTAATAAACGGTGGTACTCTTGACATTGCTACGATTGACTTAATAACTGATTACACAGTGACTGATGCAGAAGGTGACAATGGTGGAGAAGATTTTGGAGACCATATTAGAGTGAATTTCTTGCTTAATGCAGACAAAGTGGATTTACCAATTTGGTCAACTACTCTTTCAGATTTAAAAGGAATGGATCCAGATGTAATAGCTGGTAATTTTTGGAGTCAATACCTAGGTGAACGTGGTGGGAAACTTGGAGCAGGAACATCTGATAAACTTTATGTTCAATATGAATTTGTTGAAAATAATCAAGACCAAAACAAATTCCAAGGTGATACATTAGTACTTGAATGGACATTTAATGGCAAGCAAGGTGCCGGTGTAGCTCGATAAATTAGCTTATAAGAAAGGTGGGTCCCCGCCCACCTTTCTTAAATAATATCCAAATTAGCTTTCTGCAGAAGATAGAAATATTATGGTCTATCTTCTGCAGAAATTTAATGTATTATCACAGGTTTAAAGGATGTGATCTCCATAAGATACTCAAGAACAAGAAAACACAAAACCCCAACAAAGAAGTGGAAGCTCCTCTGTCAACTAATGGCCATCTGGTATGCCACTACCATTACGAGTTCATTCATAGACGGCAGTACCGGCGCCTACTTTAACGATAAAGACCATATAACCGGTGTAATCACTGCAGGAACTTGGAGTATTTGGGATAAGAGTTCTTTAAGCTTCCCTGATCAAAAAGATAGAGTAGTAAAGGCGTGTTCTCCAATTGACATTTCAACCAGAATTGTGAATAAAGGGAGTACTATGCAAGGTACTACAGAATATGAAGTATTCCATGAACCTGGTGGGAAAAACCCTATGAAATTTGGAGTCAAAATAAGTAGTGGGAAGATTCAACCTATACCCGAAGGTGGAACTGACAAGATCGTCTTTAACACAACTAAGCCAGGATCTTATAAATTCAAAGCCCTTCAACGCCCAGGACACGGAAATAAAGAAGACACCAGACATGAATTATGGAGTGAAACAATTACTATAAAGTGCGACCAAGAAACACCAAAATCCCCTGATAAGGGCGGAGATGAAAGTAAACCTGTGCCACCAGAAGAAATAGACAAAAAAGAAGAACAGGAAGTAACCGAACCTGACACAACTACTGATCAAAGTAAAGAGAACATCGAGAAAGAAACTCCACCACAGGTAGAGGAAAAGCAAGAACCTGAGCAGCCAGCAGTCCATGCTGAGCCAGAACCAGAAGAGGATGCACAACCCGAAATTACAGGAGCTAGTGTCCAAAGTTCAGAAGCGCCGCCAGCCAAGGAAGAAGAGCAAGAAGAACCATCTCCAGCATCACCTGATAAAACTAGTAATCAAGAGTAAAAGAAAGGTAAGGTTGATAAAAAATGAAGCTAGCAAAAAGAATACTAAGTACGAGTATATCGGTCGTTCTGTATGCTGTATTGTTCATGATGATATTCGTTGTTGTTTCATCCAAGGCAGCCGGTGGAGAACCCCAATTCATGGGCTATCAAATAAAGACAGTGTTATCAGGGTCAATGGAACCTGATATCCAAACGGGATCAATCATTGCGGTGAAGCCCGGAGGAGACATGACCCGTTTTAAAGAAGGCGATGTCATTACATTTAAAGAGAAAGAGAACATTCTCATCACTCACCGGGTTTTGGAAGTAATAAAGAGCGGAGAACATGTGATGTATAAAACAAAAGGGGACAATAATGACGCTCCGGACCTTGAACCTGTGCTATCTGAAAATGTAGTGGCAGAATACAAAGGGTTCACGATTCCCTATATAGGATACTTCATGAACTTCATGAATTCGAAGAACGGTGCATTGATGTTCATCATCCCGGGAATTTTACTCCTTTTATATTCAGGTTTTACGATTTGGAAAGCCATCTCCACCATCGATCTTTCATCAAAAAAGGAAGATGCGATCGAGAAGAATGTATCTTAATTTGTTTTAAGAGAAGCGAGGGACGGACCTTTTGCTTCTCTTTTTTTATTTGTTTATAACAAGATTCACTTGAAAAAAGCTATCGTTCCGCAGTTAAAGCCACTCAAAATGAACCTCAGTCCAAAGGAATTATCTCTGTACTTAAGAAGCTCGTGTAAAAGTTGATTATGTAATGTAATCTGCTTTCCTCGTGTATTCTTGTCACTTGAAATATTGACCATGGGAGAAGGATGATCGGATAGAACTTCTGATTCAATAGAGTTCCTTCAATCCTTAATCGATTACGGGACCCTTTTCAGTAAAACTTCACTATTCATCTCATTCCCACGTTAGTAATATTCCTTATTTCTCTTCTATTTCAAATCCTTTTAGGAACAAAAACTTGAAATCTCTCAAACTGTTAATATTTTACACTATCTTTTACAATAAAGAAGTACTACAAAAGTTATTCAGGGAGTTACATAGGTATGAATAAAACTGGAGAATGGATCATTTGTATTTCTTTCATTTTCTTGCTGCTCGGAGGATGTGGCGTTTCTTCTCAGGAAGGGGGAGAGGAAGGTGGACATGTAAGCGTCTAGGATTATAATGGACAAGGATACACCCTCCCCAATAGAAAAGAAACCGACATAATAATCCAATCGTGGGGAAATGGTAAAAGAGTTCAAAGATTTTTCCCTGAAAAACATGAAACAAACGTCACAGTTCATAACATCGTCGAATAAGCTGGATCGCTATTTAGAAGCAATTGTTTCTGAAAGGGAGATCGTAGGAAAAATAGGGGAGTTCCTGGAAAATGTAAGGGGGGATGGTTTTCTTCTAAAATTCTGTTAATAAATATTCGACTATTCATGTAGGTAAAGGATGCTTCACCAAGTGAGGAACTATTTCTCTAAGTGTCAAATGATCTAGAGGATTTGGATGGTTTCTACCTTGATGATAATAAGGTGTATAAGGATAGCTTTACAGGTGAAAAAACAATTCCCTCGGTAGGGGACATGGGGTTTGTTTTATAATGGAGTGATGAAGATTGAAAAAGAAAACGATTATCACATATGCTACCATGCTTCTGCTAGTAAGCGGTTGTGTTGAAATAGAAGAAGCTCCTAAAGTGAACCCGAACACCCAATATGAACGGGTTCAGGACTATATAGGAGAAGGTTACTTCCTGAATCAGGGATCTGAAAACGATAAAATCGCTGATGCTAATAAAGAGAAGATTGAAAAGGAAGTAAAGGCGTTCTTTCTGGAGGAGTATAAGACAGAGGTGAAGGTCCATAATCTCGTAGGGAATGTGGATGGAGCAACAGTGTATGTTGAATCTGAAGGACCGCTCCACTTTTACACATATGCGGTGATTCCGTTCGATGGAGAGAAAGTGAGTACGAATCGCGTTTTTTCACAGAAAGGGCAGGTGGAGAGTGGAATTGCGGATGGATTATACAGGATCATTTTTGATGAAGAGTTTGATCGTCTTGATGAGTATCTTGATAAGATCGTTGCCGAAGAGGAGGTTGTTGGTCGTACGGTTGAATCTCTTAGGAACGTTGGTGGGGCTGGTTATATGACCGCCTATTATTTCATCGGGGCGTCTCCCATTGATGATGAAGCGATCCTGCCTGCGTATGAGTTGTACTTGAGTAACCCGCAAGCATCGGTAAAACAGTTGCGGGAAGCATTCAATGAAGAAAAATTCAGCGCAGACAATCTTAGAGTTTCCATCATGCTGTTTATGGAAGAGAAAGACGCTGAACCCAGCGAGGAATTATTTAATAGAATCACGGGAGATATCGAGAGGATGGACGGAATTCCTAAAGGGACCTATAGTGTGTTCATTAATGACAATCGAGTACATAAAGAATCATTTGAGGGTGTAAAAGACAATTCTCTAGAGCGGGCGTATCCAAATGAGATTGTCAGAGATTAGAAGGGAGGATGTAAGAATGATCGGGAAAAAAGATGGGCTGCATACGGCATGGGGATTTCAATGCTCCTTGGAGGATGTACGGGTCCAGACAATACACCTCAGCTCCAAGTCCAAGATTAATATGAACGCGCGCAGGATTACAAAGGAGAGGGCTACTCACTGAACAACGGTGAAGAAAACGACAAGCTCGCTGAAGCCCATCGTGAAGAAGTCGAACAAGCGGTGAAAACTTTTTTCATTGAAAACTATAAGACAGAGGTGAAGGTCCATAATCTGATAGGGAATGTGGATGGGGTCACGGTATTTGTCGAGTCGATAGGGGCGGTTCATTTTTATACATATGCCATTGTGTCATTAAATGAAACCATTGTAGATGGAGTTAGGACTCAGGAAGGAGAAGTAGAGAGAGGGATTCGGGAAGGATTATACAGAGTTGTCCTTGAAAAGGAGTTTAATCGACTGGATGCTTATCTTGAAAAGACGGCCACGGAACATGAGGTTGGTGGAAGGACCATTGAATCGCTTCAAAATGTCGGTGGTTCCGGTTATATGACCCCTTACTACTCTCTAAGTTCTTTAAAAGATGATGAGGCAATCAAGCCTGTCTATGATCTTTATATGGAAAACCCGAACATTAAAGTAGAGCGATTAAGAGAAGCGTATAAAGCGCAGGTATTTGAAGCAGACATGCTTAGAGTCAACATCATGTTATTTATGGAAGAAGAAAACGTACCCCCCAGTGAAAAGGTCATGAAAAAGGTTGTAAGCGATTTGCAAAATTCAGGATCCATTCCTCGGGGGACCTACAGGGTTGCGGTCAATGATAATGGAGTCCATAAAGAATCCTTTGAGGGGTTTAAAGATAATTCGATAGAAGAGGAAGTTTTTCTGATGGATTAAGAATGTTTTAAGTTCAATAGTGGAGGTGTATACGTTCATGGTCACTAAAAATAAATGGTTTATATGCGGAATCGCCTTTCCATTGTTGCTAGGCGGATGTGTTAATGGGAATGGTGTGAATGAAAAAGAATATCCTAAAAAGCAGTTGAAGAATCAATTTGTAAGTGTCCAGGAGTATATTGGAGAAGGATACACCCTGAAAAATGGGGAAGAAACAGACAAGATTGCCGAAGAGAAACGTGAAGAAGTAGAGAAAGCTGTTAAAGATTTTTTCTTGAAAAAATATAAGACAGATGTAAAGGTCCATAATATTGTGGGCAATGTAGACGGAGCTACAGTATTTGTGGAATCAACTAATCCTCTTCATTTTTACACGTATGCAGTTGTTCCAATTGATCTATCAAATGAGAAAATTCTGTCCGACAGTGTGTTTTCTCAAGAAGGACAGGTGGAGAGTGCCATAACAGAGGGCCTGTACAGGAAGATATTCAAAGTCGAGTTTGATCGTTTGAATGAGTATTTAAAGAAAATTGCAAATGAAGAATCTGTTACTGGAAGAACGATTGAGTCCCTTCAAAATGTTGGGGGTTCAGGCTATATGACCCCATATTACTTCTTGTCTTCATCTGTTATCAATAATGAAGCGATAAAACCAGTTTATGATCTATATATGAAAGATCCTCAGGTTAGTACAGAAAAATTAAGGGCTGCTTATAATGAACAAGTGTTTAATCCGACTTATTTTGAGGTTGTCATTCATTTGTTTATGAGAGATCAAGATGCTGAACCGGATGAGAAGGTATTTAATAGAGTAGTAAACGATATCGAAAGCATGAGTGATATACCAAAGGGAACTTACAGTATCTTCGTCAACGACAATACCGTCCATAAACAGTCGTTTGAAGGGGTGAAAGACAATTCCCTCGAAAAAACGACTCCGGATGAGATTGTTAAGGAGTAGGTACTCATACATAGAGGTTATGAAGAGAGGAGAATAAGACAAATAATTAACGTTTCCGGACACCATTGTAAAGAAGTAATACTAAAGTGGTGAGCGGTGTGACCCACTATTATTATCTACCTACTCCCGACCTGGTGATAAGGTCAGATAGTTATAAATTTAGGAGATTTATTTTCAGGACTTTATAGGTTATCATTTGAATAATTGGGGTAATTATACAAATGTATGTGTCTGAAGGCATGAATTAGATATGCGAAATCAATAGGATAAAAGAAATGTGATAAATAAGTCTGCTCCCCTACTTTTCTCCTGTTTTACCGGATTGCTCTAAGTATTACCCGATTGAACTGTTAATACTTTACAGACTTTTATACAATATAAAGGTAATTCTTTAAATGAACCCATCCAATTAGGAGGATCAGACATTCATGAACATAAAAAATAAGTGGATTATATATGGAATCGGACTTTCATTATTACTTGGAGGATGTATGAATATGGATAATGAAAAAAATAATGTGAATTCAAAAGAGGCAACAGGTCCATATAAAGATACTTTTGTGAGAGTGCAAGATTACAAAGGTGAAGGATATGTACTCAGAAATGGAGAAGACGCAGATAAAATTGCAGAAGAGAAGAGTGATGAAGTTCAAAAAGCCGTTAAAGATTTTTTTATGGAAAAATATAAAATAGATGTCAAAGTGCATAACATAGTAGGGAATGTGGATGGTGCGACTGTGTTTGTAGAATCGACGGGACCTGTTCACTTCTATACGACCGCTATAGTGCCAATTGATTTGAGTCAAAAAAAGGTTTTAGAAGACAGTATTACGTCTTTAGATGGAGAAATTGAGAGTGCTATTCAAGGAGGTTTATACCACCTTTTATTCGAAGCTGAATTTCATAACCTGGATCAATATTTAAGTAAGATAGTCTCTGAGAATGCAGTTGTTGGAAAAACGAAAGAATCACTTGAAAATGTTGGAGGGGCAGGCTACATGACCCCATACTATTATCTATCAACTCCACCTGACGACAAAGCTATCCAACCGGTTTATGAGGCATATCTAAATAATCCGGACACACCTGTCAGTGAACTTAAATCGCTATTCTCAAAAGCTGATTACGTAGCAGAAGATTATAATATTACGATTCAGTTATATATGGAGAATGAAAATGTAGAACCTGATAAAGAAATATTCAATAAAATTCAACAGGATATTAAGTCAATGAGTTCGATACCTAAAGGAAACTACAGTGTAATCATTAATGATAATTTAATTAATGAAAAAGTAGACGATGGGATTAAAGATAATTCTTTGCAGTTAACGTTTCCGGATTCCATTGTTAAAAAGTAAGGGTGAATAAAATGGAGAAGCCAGTAAATAAGTTAATAAGCAAGGAAATAGTTTTTAAGAGTAATGATCAGGACCTAGTAGAATTAGCTGGATTACATGCGTATAAAGAAAAAAAGGTAGACTCATATATTAAAGTGAATGATACGAAATATAGAGTGTTAAACACACAATACAATCATCCGACTGGACTTGATGCTCTTACTGTTCGAAATGAAACAACAAAGGAAATAACAATAGTTTATGTCGGTACTGATGCAGCAGCTGAAAACGGAAAACAAGACCTCCTAACCGATGCTCAACTACTTAGTGATCTTACCCTTCCGCAACTGGAAGCAGCTCAAGATTACTTTAATAAAATGAACAAAAAATATGAATCTATTGGAGGGGTTAAATCCGTTACCGGTAATTCTTTGGGTGGACCATTAGCCAACTCTGTTGCCATTAATCATCCCGAAGTTACATCCGTTACGCTTAATCCTGCACTTCTCCCAAAAGGGATGGCCGATCCAAACAAAACCTACGAAAACATCACCAACTACTTCACCAACTATGACGTCTTAACCGGAACCTTGATTGCCCTGAATCTCGATTCCCGCATCCCTGGAAAGAGATACGATATTTCGACAGGTATACCGGTGATCGGCGAGAAGTTCAGTATCCTGACAAACAATCATACGGGGTATACCGATGGTGGGAAATACGTAATTGGTCTAGATGGGGAACCTGGTTACGGTGAAATCCATGTTGAAGCCGATGCCCACATCATGACAAGCATCTGGACGGGGGAACCTCTTTATGGCGGTCATTCGGACAGGATCGAAATCAATCGCGAGAATCTGAACCTGTTGGCCGAGGCCCTGGCAGGGGATGTCGCCACAAGGTTGGGGTATGCACAGGACTACTTGACCCATTCACAGGAAATTGCCCAGCATGAAGGAGACAGGTACTCGGAGCGGTTGAGCCGTCTGCAGATGATCTTTGAGGATTCTTTCGAAAATTTGATCGGGAATCCTTTATTCATAGGGATCACGACGACGGGACATCGTTTGACCTCGGAAATCGACCATCTTATTTCTCTCTTGAATATGGCTGAAAACGCCAGTAGATCCCTTAACGGTGTGTTGAATTCCCCGCCTGTTGAACTCGTGGAGCACTTATTCAACCGAAGCGTCAGTGTCGAAAGCATTTTCGGCCAGGCCCGGAATCAGCTGCTTGAATTCAAGCAGGAGATTACCAGTCTGACAGGATTCCTGCAGAACATCCTTCATAAAGAAATCCCTGAGCTGTTTAGCGGAGGGAAGGAAACCCTGGAGGACCTCCTTGTGAACGAGATGCTTTCACACTATGAAATTATCAAAGCCAATAGTGTGAAAATGAATAGTCACATAGCAGAATTTCAGAGTCAGGTCGGGGACCTTGCAAAGAACTTTGGAGATCGTGATTCTTCTTTAAGTGCAAGCATCTCTGGAGGGGGTTCGGTTCCACACGAAGTAGTGATGCCGAAGAAAAACGACTACGTGCTGGAAGCGTCTCATCACATGCTCATCGGTATGAAGGTGAAAGAGATCTATCTGGATGGATCCTTTGAGGCTTTCAAGGGAATTTCCCACCGCTTTCTATTGCCGCTATTGGGCGGTTTGACGGGTCTTGCTTTTGCCATTGAAAGCACATTGGAGGTCATTTCCGCTCAAATCAAGGGTGCCATGAATATTGCCCTCAGTGGAACGGTTCCTGGAAAGCTCATCAGCATCTTCTCGGACTTTGATGACAAAATCCGCTCGTACGTTTCTTCCGCACTGGAGCCGATCGACGAACTGGCAGCCACCATTGAAGGACTCCGTGACGGATTGACCCGATTGACGATTGGATTTCCGGCGTTACTGGATAGCTTCAGACCTTATATTGACTCGGCGATTTTTGATTTGACGAGCTACTCCAATATCCATATTTACAATGTATCGGCCATGGCCATCCATGAAGAAATGGAAATGCTCTTTGACGATATCGTCCACCAGCTCAGTCAACATAAAGGAAATTCGATTCAGGCATTGTGTGAAATTTCACAACGCGTAAAAGACAACATGATCCAACTGCGTCAACAAGTGGATCGTGTGACATTGTAGGAACAGGGCATCTACTTGTTCCTATTTTTTGCCCTTTCGCAATCTGTAGATGAGGAACGTCGACTTGAACTAGCATTGCTTCAGGGAGCCACTGAGCAAAGAAAATTCGACACGAAGGATCATTTAATCGTAATAAGGATCAATAAATCGAAATCGGGATAAATAATCTCAAAACAGGATTGAAAATTTTATATCAGGATTGAAAATTACCCAATCAGGATGGATTTAACTGCGAGAGGGTTCCATATCAGAATCAAAAGCCATACCGGCACCCGCCAATCCGTTCAGCTTCCCCCTCCAGCTGAAAAAAAAGACAATCTAAAGTCATTTTCCGTCCATAAGCATACAAAATATAGCCTTTGGACCTTCAATCGAGCAAAGTCTCACCCCAAAAGAAGCATCCTGTAGTGAAATCATCTACTACTATAAAGCAGCCACTATGTTTACACTAATAATAGGAAAAAAATCCCCCTTTTGTCATATAGCCACTCCTTTAAATTTATTGTAAAATAAAAAAGACAGAAAATTGCAAGCGTTTGCACTAGTTCAAAATAACTACATTAATATCGATCCCACATTTTTTTAACTCTTTGTGCAAACGTTTCCACAATCATCAAGAGCATTTCTATTATTCTATTAATCCAATTTAAGAGGGGGAAAACATGAATGGGAAATAGGACAAAGCATCGATTCTCAATTTTTATGACTTTGATGATGCTGCTAAGTCTGTGGTCACCATTTGCACCGGCAGCATCTGCAGTGGCGGATGGCAATGCCACGGTTGAATCAGCAGAGTCAGGTGATCGCACAGTACGCTTCACGTATGATCGTGAAGACCAAACATATGACGGCTGGAATATATGGGCCTGGAACACAGGAGTAAAGAATGATCAAATCAACTTTGACTCCTATGAAAACGGAGTGGCGGTAGCGAACATTGCCGTTGCACCTGAAACAGAGCAATTCGGCTTCGTTCTTCGCAGTACGGAGGATTGGAATACGGCGGAGAAGGAGTTTGGCGATCGTTTTATTAAAGTGAACAAAAACGACACCCTCACCAAGGCGTACATAACAAGCGGCGTCGAGGAAATCCGCATTGTGCCTGATGGATCGGCCCCGGTCATCGATCAAGGAAATGCGACGTTCTATTATCGTGATAAAGAATTGTTCGCAAATGATGCGATGGATACGATTGAAAAAGTAGAGTTGAAGTACAACGGGGAAACGAGAGAAATGACGTATGAACCTGAGAATGAGAGATTCTCTCTATCATACGAGAACATTCCAAATGGAAATAACCCGTACTCATTCCTGGTCACAAAAGACGGTGAAACGACAGAAGTAAGTGACCCTTACAATTCAATGGACGGGCAATCATTTCTTGATTTCCAAAAAGCTGATCTGACGGTTACTGGTTCAGTGGCTCCAACTGCTGTGGACTATAATGAGAACGCTGTCTTGACGGTTGATGTAGCTGGACTGACAGAGGATGTGAAAATCCAAAAGATCACGGCAGATGTTTCTTCACTTGGCGGATCAGAGAAACTTGAAATCGATCCTTCATTAAAAGAAGTGACATTAGCCGTCGATGATGACATTACGGCAGGGACGAAAACGATTCCTCTGACCGTAATGGATTCATACGGGAACTATTATGAGGGAACGACTGAAATCGAAGTAAATGCAAGACAGTCTGTCGGCGATTCGGATCTTGATTGGGATGAATCTATTATTTATTTTATGCTGACAGATCGATTCTTCAATGGGGATACGTCGAATGATGATCCTTACAATTTGAATTATGATCAAAGCAAACGCGGTACGTACCAGGGTGGAGATTTCAAGGGAATCACGGAGAAACTTGATTACCTTGATAACCTTGGCGTGAATACGATCTGGATCAGTCCGGTCGTTGAAAATATTAAGTATGATGTCCGTTCCGTTGAAACAAACGGGGAATCGGATCAGCCTTATTTTGGTTACCACGGCTACTGGGCGAGTAACTTCGGTGAGCTGAATCCTCACTTTGGATCAATGGAGGAGTTCCATACCTTAATCGATGAGGCACATGACCGCGGCATTAAAATCATGGTCGATGTGGTCTTGAATCATACGGGGTATGGGTTAAAAGAGATCGATGGTGACTTGGCTGAAGATCAGCGTCCACCGGGTTACCCGACGGATGCAGAACGCAACAAGTACAGCGACATCGTACGCCAAGGCAATGTTGGCACGGATGAAGTTGTCGGAGAACTAGCAGGATTACCAGACGTCATCACGGAAAATCCAGAAGTCCGCCAGCAAATCATCGATTGGCAAACGGATTGGATCGAGAAAGCGACAACGGCAAAAGGGAATACGATCGATTATTTCCGCGTCGACACTGTGAAGCACGTGGAAGATGCTACGTGGATGGCCTTTAAAAACGCCATCACGGAAAAAATGCCTCAGCACAAGATGATTGGTGAAGCTTGGGGAGCAAGTTCAGACAATCAGCTGGGATATCTTGATACCGGAATGATGGACTCCCTTCTGGACTTCGGTTTCAAAGGTATAGCTAAAGATTTTGTAAACGGCGACCTGAAAGCAGCCAATGATAAGCTGACGGCACGAAACGGAAAGATTGATAACACGGCAACACTCGGTCAATTTTTAGGAAGTCATGACGAAGACGGCTTCTTGTATTCGTTAGGCGGAGATGAAGGCAAGCTGAAAGTGGCCGCTTCACTTCAGGCAACGTCGAAGGGGCAGCCGGTCATTTATTATGGTGAAGAACTAGGGCAAAGCGGTGCAAACAATTATCCTCAGTATGATAACCGTTATGATTTTGCCTGGGATGATGTAGAAAATAATGACGTGTTAGAGCACTATACGAAGATTTTAAACTTTAGAGGGGCACATTCCGATGTGTTTGCTAAAGGGGAGAGAAAGACTGTCGGTGGTTCGAATAGCGATAAATTCCTCGTATTCTCCCGTGACTATAAAGAGGACTCTGTCTACGTTGGGTTGAACGTGGCGGACGAAGCGAAAGAGATCACGTTGACAGTGGATTCTCCGGATGCAGTCGTGACGAATGCGTATTCCGGTGAGACATTCAATGCTGACGGAGGAAATGAGATTACGATGACTCTACCTTCCAAAGCAGACGGCGGTACCGCATTGCTGACCGTTGAAGACGGTAAGATTACAGGTGCTGAAGCTGGATCAGGTTCAGGGGGAGAAGATCCTGAAGTAGAGCCGGTTCCGGAAAACAACTTCCGCATCCACTATAACCGTACCGATGGAAATTACGAAAACTACGGTGCATGGCTATGGAATGACGTGGAATCACCATCGGCAAACTGGCCGACAGGTGCTACCATGTTTGAAAAGACCGACAGCTACGGCGCGTACATTGACGTACCACTTGCTGAGGGTGCGAAAAACATCGGCTTCCTTGTAATGGATATTACAAAAGGCGATGCCGGTAAAGATGGTGGAGATAAAGGATTTACGATCCCTTCACCTGAGGTAAACGAGATTTGGATCCAACAAGGATCGGATAAAGTGTATACGTATGAGCCGGTTGATCTGCCGGAAAACACGGTGCGTATTCATTATGAGCGTGAAGACGGGAATTATGAAAACTTCGGTTTATGGACGTGGGGAGACGTGAAGAATGCCCCTGCCACGTGGCCGGCAGATGCCATTGATTTTACGAAAAAGGACCGTTATGGTGCTTACGTAGATGTTGAACTTAATGAAGGTGCTAAAAGCCTTGGATTCCTGGTAGTGAATGAAGCTACGGGAGAGAAAGATGGCGGAGACAAGTCCTTCAACTTACTGGATAAATATGATCATCTGTGGGTGAAGCAGGGTGAAGACAATGTCTACATTTCCCCACATGGCGACGTAGCAACGGGACTGATCTCTTCCGAGGTCATTTCTGACGATACGATCCGTCTGAACTTCACGATGACAGATGGTTTGACAGAGGAAGCGTTATTGTCCGGTTTAGCCATGAAAGACAGTGCCGGATCCGATGTGACAGTGGAAAGTGCTGAAATCACCGGAGACAAAACAGTGGAAGTAAAAGCTGATTTTGACCTGGAAAAACTGCCGTTATCCATCACCTACTCAGGCAGAACCGTTAAAGCGGCAGCTGGCTGGAGACTGATCGATAACAAGTATGCCTATGATGGTGACGACCTCGGTGCCACATATAATAAAGGAAACGCGACCTTAAAACTATGGGCACCGAAAGCAAGCAAGGTAGTCGCGAACTTCTTTGATAATAAAGATGCCGCAAAACCAATCGGCAGTGTGGAACTGACCCTTGGTGAAAAAGGTGTCTGGTCAACAGACGTAAAAGCGAATGACTTAAAGGTGAAAGATTTGAAAGGTTACTACTATCAATATGAAGTAACCAATGACGGCATAACGAAAAAAGTATTGGATCCTTACGCGAAATCAATGGCTGCTTTTACAGTGAATACAGAGGGTGAAGCTGGGCTTGACGGCGATAATGTCGGGAAGGCAGCGATCGTCGATTTAACAGGAACCGATCCTAAGAAATTCAGTCATGCTTCCATTGATGGCTATGAAAAACGTGAAGATGCGGTCATTTACGAAGTCCACGTCCGTGACTTTACGTCCGACCCTTCAATTGAAAAAGATTTGAAGAAGGAAAGATGGGGCACCTATGACGCCTTCATCAAAAAGCTTGATTATATCAAGTCAATGGGTGTGACACACGTTCAACTGCTTCCCATCATGGCCTGGTACTACGGCGATGAAACGAATATGGGCGAACGGGAGCTTGAGTATTCAGCGGGAGGAAATGAATACAACTGGGGCTATGACCCTCACAGTTATTTTTCCCCGGATGGTGCGTATTCACAGGATGCCACTGATCCACAATTACGAATCGAAGAAACGAAGCGATTGATCGACGCGATTCATGACAAGGGTATGGGTGTCGTCCTCGACGTGGTCTACACGCATATGGCTAAAACAAGCACACTGAACGATATCGTTCCAAACTACTATGCGTTCCAGGACGACAAAGGAAACTTCCTTGGAGGTTTCGGAAACAACCTGGCAACCAACCATACCATGGCTGAAAAGCTGATGGTCGACTCAGTGAAATACTGGTTTGACGAATACAAAATCGATGGTATGCGATTCGATATGATGGGCGACGCAACCTACCCATCCATTCAAAAAGCCTATGACGCAGCGGCTGAAATCAACCCGGATGCATTGTTCATCGGTGAAGGCTGGAGAACATTCGCCGGTCACTTATCCGATCCTTCATTAGAAGGAATGGGAGCGGATCAAGATTGGATGGACAAAACCGACGACGTAGGAGTCTTCTCCGACGAAATCCGTAATGAACTGAAATCCGGATTCGGTTCAGAAGGTGAGCCACGATTCCTGACAAACGGCGCACGCGACATCAACACGATTTTTAACAACATCAAAGGACAGCCGGGCAACACGGCAGACGACGACCCGGGCGACATGGTCCAATACATCGCAGCACATGACAACCTGCCGTTATACGATGTCATTGCCCAATCGATCAAAAAGGATCCGGCCATCCCGGAAAACAACCTGGAGATTCATAAGCGTATCCGCCTTGGGAACTCCATGATCCTGACATCACAAGGAACGGCCTTTATCCACGCTGGTCAGGAATATGGACGAACGAAGCAATGGCTAGGGGAAGGCGTACCGGAACAGAAATACCATGAGCTGGAAGATGAAGAAGGAAACCCATTCGGCTACTTCATTCACGACTCATATGATTCATCCGACGCTATCAATAAGTTTGACTGGGAAAAAGCAACGAATAAGAAGAAGTATGAAGTTAATACAACTACGAGAGAATATACAGAAGGTTTGATTAAGCTCAGAAGATCAACCAACGCCTTCCGTTTAGGAGAAAAAGAGCTGGTTGATCAAAATGTATCGCTGCTAGATTTACCTGAGATCGCCGAAAAGGACTTGATGCTTGCTTACAAGAACGCATCCACGGATGGTACGGGCGAGTACTACGTATTCGTTAATGCGGATAGCGAAGCGCGTACTCTATCGGTTGGTGACTATGACCTCTCCAAAGGCAAGGTTGTAGTGGACAATGACGAAGCGGGAACAACCCCTGTTTCAAAAAAATCCGGTTTTACATTAACGAAAGATACTTTGACTTTGGATCCTTTGACCACTGTTGTGATTAAGGTCGATGAGAAGGGGAAGAAGCGGGACTAGGGGACAGGCACCTTGTCCCAATTAAAGAATAAATATTAAATAGAAAGAGACCTCTTTACAAGTTAAGAGGTCTCTTTCTCTATATAATAAAATGGAAGATAGGGATGGGACGGAGGGATAGGCAACCTCGTCCCACCCCGGTTCTTTCTACTCGAGGTTTAAAAGTACAGCGGAAATGGATATATAAAGAATTAAATAGCATATACATTTACCAACACAGCACATTTCTATCATTCTTTTAGGAATAATCCACTTGTCTTTTTAAAATGTATGGTATTATTCAAAAGTGGTATAAACGACTCATGCTTAACTATGTTTCGGTAATTGTATTTAGGTACAATCACATGTTTATCATGCAACAATCATTCATAACTCGTACGATAAAGGCAAACCCATTGAAAAGTGGGGACGCAAAACTTTAGGAGCTAATGTCTAAATGACGATGCTTGCCAGTTTTCGAAACGGACTCCTGCGACTTATGAACATGGAGGAGAAAATGATGACAAAACCAGGATTCCTATCACAAATGAAAATAAAATGGCATTCCTTGAGAATCCATTACAACCTTGTATTACTTGAAGGTTGTTTGGACTGCCAAATCAAAAAGAAATTGCAAGAAAAAATAACGTATCATGAAATGAAATTGAATAACTTGTATTAGTGGACAAAGAGACGTATTCCCCTAATAAGGAAAAGAAGCAGCCAACTTAAATTTAGTAAGTTGGCTGCTTCTTTTAGTTCGATCCCACTGTCCCTAAACAATGATCCGGGACACCGGACCTGCCCCTCCGTCCCTTAGCAACCCAATGTTATTATGGGTTTCAATAATCGAAATATCGTTTATACGCTGGTAACGAATGCTTTCCTTCCATACATAGTCATAGGGAGTGCTACTTTCCTGCTCTTCCTGAAATAAAACAAACTGATGATCACAGTACCGGTAGATCGTCCGGTCGGTCCTTTTTCTGGCATTCAAGGAAATAATGAATTTCATGATTGCGCCCCACATTCCTGTATAGCTCATATTCTTGATCGGGCTGCTTGTAAACT
This sequence comes from Rossellomorea sp. GCM10028870, assembly GCF_042666755.1. Classification (NCBI taxonomy): domain Bacteria; kingdom Bacillati; phylum Bacillota; class Bacilli; order Caryophanales; family Bacillaceae; genus Rossellomorea; species Rossellomorea sp. GCM10028870. The sequence goes on from NZ_JBHTGN010000005.1 coordinate 421,278, forward strand.
GATGAATCGTAAGGGTCCGGCCATCACGAAAGGTAATATCAGATGTAACGGACGAAGCCGAATGCACATCTCCTGATAAGATGATGCAGTCACTTGGGTTCCAGGCCGATACCTGATGAAGGAAGTCGCTAAAGCCTTTCCCATTGTATTTCCATGCTTCTAAGTCGAAATCGCTTTGGACAGGTAAACCAAACGTCCTGAGTGGAAGCATATAGTCATGTAGAAAGTTTTCAATTAATCCGATTCCGTAAAGAGGAGCAGGGGATACAAGGATTAAGGGCTCACCTTCATTCCAACCAGACGCGGTCAGTTTAGTGGAAATCCTGTGCCATCCTTCCTGATCAATAAGGTTTGGACTATATCTTTCCTCATCTATCCGTCTTCCAACCTTCACAGGCTTTGGTTTATTTATATAACCGCGCTGGGTTCTTGTATCAAGAAATACAGCCTTTGGTGCAGTAGAAGCGGTGAAATGCCAAGAATCATAGTTCCATAGAGCCTGTACCCAGTTGGAGTGGGGGAGTGACCCGGGATGGAAAGAGTCAAAATAGGTTTGCATGGTTTGACCGAAATGGGTAAACGTAGCCGGCTCATTGCCCCAGCCTTGAAAAAGCCAATAGGATGCCAAGCCGTTACTAATGACATGTCTCCCCAAAGGAGCGTTCCAAACGTTCGTTTTCCAATCCTGTGTCAGGTTCCAATCATCTGTAATATCGTGGTCATCAAACATCATATAGGTCGGGGTATTGGCCAGTACTCTTCTGACAGAATACAAGGCTTCCTCCAGATGAGCCAGTTCTTTCATCTGCTTTTGGTAGCGGTCTTGAAGCTGCTGACATTCCGTTTTATGCTCTTTGCTTTGACAATCCTTAAAAGCAAAATAGACTTCATTCTTATCAACTGCTTCTCGAAAGGAATCGAACATCCCTTCCCTATGTGCGAGCTCCCATAATGAGGGACTCCAAGACAAAATGTACATGGCTGCATAGTCACTGAAGCTTAACAGATGATTTGCCGCTTTTCTGGAAGTGAATTTGCAAAAGTGTTCCGTCATATATTGCCTGCCATTGATTTGTTGAAGTCCCTGTCTAAAAGGCTCTTCTTCTAAGCGAGGGTCGACGGCACATAGGTCTTCCTCTTGTCCCACCAGCTCTTTTCCGAACCTTGTTATGATTTTAAAAATGGGATCTGCCACATCATCAGCATATATTTGATCTCCCATTAAAAATAGAGAGGAAGGTCTGTCAGTACGAATATAAGACGATGCAATGACATGATCTGCTGCTGACAACACATCCGCACCCTCCCCGTGGAGCTTTCGACATGAACCGTATAGAATATTCGATGGAGTTCCTTCGTTAATATAAAAGGTAGGGTAAGCGAGATTTTCGTAGACAATCGAGTGTGGATGAGTAGGGGAGAGTAAGTCGAAGCTGCCCAGGTCCAGTGTTCCATTACTATTATCAAACAATAAATTGTATCCTAATAACTTATTTGTAGGAAAAGATCCGGTTTGTGGAAAAACGTTTATTAAACTTATATATAAGTTCTTTCCGGCTTGTACCGTTTTCGTCTCAGTTTCACAGGCTATGCTCGTATAGTCGAAACATTGAGATTCGTTACCCTGTTTTATCTTAAATAACTCCGCTTTAATACCATATGGTTTGCTCAATGCAATCCAAATAAAAGCTTGTTCAGGTTCTACCCGACGAACAATCGGACCGCACAAAATCGTTGGAAGCTCCATGAATCCATCACCTCATTCATAATCTACTACTATCGTATTCAACTTATAAAGATAGTGTGTAAACAAGCTTAAGCCTGAAAAAGAGGTCCGTCCCTCATCGCTTTAAAGCGATGCGGGACGGACCTCTTATAAGGTAGACATGATGCAGCTAATCGCGAAACTATTTTCTGGGACAGGGAACCTGTCCCTCTGTCTCACCTTTACACTTCTTTCGTTTCTCCATATCCGATTACTGTAACTTCGATATCTTCTTCCTTCATAACCTCTCTCAATTCCTCATCTTGCCCCATCATAAACTGAATTACCGGAAAGCCTTCTATCAATCCAGCCATCATTTCCGGATTTGCAGCATCCTTTACCTCAGGGAATGTGTGGCACGGGATGACTTTTTTTACATTTAATAGATTTGTTAGGGCGTATGCTGCTTCTTTTACCCCCATGACGAATTGTCCGGAACAGGAAAGAATGGCAATGGAGGGTTGATAGATGTCCTGGATGATCTTCATATCAGCCATTACATTGGTGTCTCCAGAAATGTAGACAACCTGATCTCCAAAAACATTTAATACATATCCACATGGAAGTCCTACCAGACCCGGTACTCCCTGTGTTTCTCCGAACGAAGATGTGTGAACTGCATTTACCATCGTCACTTCAAAGCTATCTTCCCGATAAGTGCCCCCATAGTTTAATGGAAAGACGTTATATCCTTCACCCATTAATTTCAATGCCAGCTCATATTGGGCAACGACGAGGGCATCGGGTTTATATTTCTTAATATCATCCAGCCCTGAAACATGATCAAAGTGACCATGTGTGAGAAAAACCACATCTATCTGTTTTAAGTAGTCTTCTTGAACGAATGCTCTTGGACAAGCAGGGTTTTGTTCTAAAAAAGGATCTACCATAATGTTCTTTCCAGTATTCGTTTTAATGACAAAACATGAATGACCTAAGCGGGTTATCTTCATAAAAAACTCCTTTGTTAACGTATTTTCATTTCCTATATTTATGTGGGTGTTGTGAGGTTATACCTATTTTTTACTGTGGGGGCATGGGGAGGGTCGTTGTGTCGACATGATAACCTCCATGGACTGGGACAAGGGACCTGTCCCCCTGTCCCGGTACTATGACTTTCAACCCTTTCTCGTATTTATAGATGAAAAAGACTGAAAATTTTAATAGAATGTATTGCATTAATGAATACGTTTACAATATAATAGCTTAAAAGGTTATGATGTTTGTTTAAAGGTTATTACTTTGTGAACGGAGGGAACGGAATGGCTGGGAAACTACAAGTGTTAAGCTCGTCTTTGATCGACGGTCATATGAATTCTGGGAAAAGGGACCTGTCCCCATGTCTCACCGGGGACCGCCCATGTCCCACCGCTCCGTGTCCCGGAGGAGGGCATGGTGTTGATTGAGAGGTTAAGAGTTTTGAATCCTTCATTGATCATTTCAGATGTAAGGAGCAGCGTGTTTGGTAGGTACGGAAAGGTATTGGGTGATTTTCCGTTGAGTCCGTTTGAAGAGTGGATGGCAGCGACTTCAATTCCTGATGAGGGGAATATTTATGTTCCGTCGGTTCCGGCGTGGGAGGAAGAAGGGGTAAAGGGATTCCTCCAGAATCGGTATTTCGGCGGGATGAGTATTCAAATCGGGTATTGCAACGGGAGAAATTCAAAGCTGAACGGGCTTGAGTTCCATAAGGGCAGTGAAATCAATGTAGCGATGACGGATCTGGTTCTTCTGGTAGGGCATATGGACAACTTGAAGGACACAACCTTTGCCAGTGATCAAGTTGAAGCATTTTTCATTCCAAAGGGAACAGCTGTAGAGCTGTATCAGACGACACTTCATTTGGCACCATGTAAAGTCAGCGCAGACGGATTTAAATGCCTGGTGATTCTTCCTGAAGGAACGAACTTGCCTCTTTCCGAGGATGAGACGCGGCATGATCCGTTGCTGTTTATGAAAAATAAATGGCTCATCGCCCATGAAGAAACGGAAAGGTTTGTGTCAAAAGGAGCGATTGCAGGAATCAAAGGGGAGAATGTAACGGTGGCGTTTCCTGAAAGTACGTCAGCCAATTCATAAACGGGGGAGGAAAAGGATATGTGGTTTACTTTATTGTCGTGTACCATTTTCATGGCATTGGTTGGTTGGGTTTCTTATTTGAAATCAAAGGGGTCAGTGGATGATTCGGATGGTTATTTTCTTGCAGGACGGGGTTTGACAGGGGGCTTCATTGCCGGGTCCCTATTACTGACAAACTTATCTGCCGAACAATTGATCGGATTGAATGGGCAGGCATATCGGACGAATCTGTCCAATATGGCGTGGGAAGTCACAGCGGCGTTTGCGATTGTGATTATGGCCCTCGTTCTATTGCCACGATATTTAGGCGGGGCGTTCTCGACACTTCCTCAATTCTTAAGTACCCGGTTCGATGAAGGGGTACGCCGTTACACCGTCATTTTATTTATGCTTGGATATGTATTCGTCACGATTCCCTCAGTCTTGTATTCAGGGGCGCTGGCGGTACTGAAGATATTTGATGTTGAAAGCATGCTGGGCATTTCCTTTGAACAATCCGTATGGCTGACAATCTGGGTGATTGGGATCATCGGTGCCGTTTATGCTATTTTCGGTGGATTGAAAGCGGTTGCAGTATCGGATACTCTGAATGGGATCGGTTTATTGCTCATCGGACTCATCGTTCCAGTTCTCGGGCTTGTTGCCTTGGGTAATGGGGATTTTGCCGAAGGATTCAAAACGATTGCCACGGAAAAACCGGAGAAGCTGAATGCGATCGGCTCCAGCACGGACTCGGTTCCGTTCAGTGCGATCTTTACCGGAATGATCTTTATGAATATGTTCTATTGGGGGACCAATCAGTACGTGATCCAAAGAACATTAGGGGCTAAAAACCTTGCAGAAGGTCAAAAAGGGGTTCTGTACTCAGGTTTCTATAAGCTTGCCGTTCCATTCCTCATGATGATCCCGGGTGTCATCGCGTTTCATTTATATGGAGATAAGTTGGATCCGGTTGATTTAGCCTACCCGTCATTGGTTTCCAATCTATTGCCGACATTCATGTCAGGGATTTTCCTGGCGGTATTGCTGGGTGCTGTGTTCTCAAGCTTTAACTCTCTATTAAACAGTGCTGCGACGATGTTCGCATTGGATGTCTATAAACCTGCAATGAAAAAAGAGGTCAGCGATAAGCAGCTGATTACCGTCAGTAAATATTTTGGAAGCATTCTCGCACTGGTGTCGTTTTTCATCGCACCGATGCTCATGAATGCACCGGATGGAATCTGGGATCTGATTCGCCGATTTACGGGATTCTTTAATATTCCCATCATTGCGATTGTCCTGGTAGGGATCGTATCGAAGAGGATACCTGCCCTGGCGGCAAAAATTGCGATCATCTTCCACGTTGTTACCTATTATATGCTCGTTTGGGGATTGAATCAGTTGTTCGGAATCGAAACGACGATCAACTTCATTCACATCTCAGCGATTTTATTCGTCATTGAAGTAGCGATCATGATGGTGGTTGGAAAGGTACGTCCACTTCAAAAGCCATATCAGTTCAAAGCGACACTGAAAGTGGATATGGTCCCATGGAAATACACATTACCTGTTGTGACCATTCTTCTTAGCTTGGTTGTAGCTGTGTATCTATTATTCTCGCCAATCGGATTAGCGTACGCAGGGGGAATTGTATCTGGCTGGTTCTGGCCTTCAGTCGCTCTTTTAGCGGTAGTGACAACGATTTGTTTTGTCCTGGCATTAAAGAGCTGGAGTAGGAAATATGAATCATACGTAAAAGGCAAACATGAAGAAGCGTTAAACCATACGGACACGAAAAGTGCCTAAAACGAAAAAAGGTGTAGGGGGAAATTTACATGAATTCAAGCAGCACAATGCGTCCTTTTCAGTTAATTGAGGAAAACGGAGGATTTGAAGTGAGGTTGGAAGGCAGACTCCTTCTATCTCACTCCACCGCAGATCCATTCATGTTCGTTGGTACGGGAAAAGAGTCGATCGAGATGTACAGGGGGAATTTCCAGATCGATGACTATATAGATGAGCGCACCCCGTTGCGATATGCGAATGTAGTCGAAGAGCCGAATGGGTATCGGGTGAAATTTCGACGATATTTAGGAGAACAGGAAATTCTGTCCCTTCATTTCTCCATGAATGATGAAGGCTTGAGAATCACTTTTGATATGAAAGATAAACTTGTGAACCGATTCTGGATTCGACTCTCTGCTGATCATGAAGAGAAAGTATATGGATGCGGGGAGCAGCTTTCCCATTTAAATCTAAGAGGAAAGAACTTTCCACTGTGGACATCGGAACCCGGTGTCGGAAGAAATAAGAGTACCTATACGACGTGGCAGGCCGATGTAAAGGATCGTGCAGGCGGCGACTATTACACAACAAACTTTCCGCAGCCGACATTTATTTCGACAAAGAAGTATTTCTGCCATGTGGATACAACCGCTTATGCAGATTTTAACTTCCGTCATCATGATTTCCATGAGTTGCATATTTGGGAAGTCCCTTCTTCCATTCTGTTTGAATGCGGATCTGACTACAAGGACGTCGTTCGTCGCTTAACGGCAAGACTCGGTCGTCAACCTGAACTTCCGGAATGGACATACGACGGAATCTGGCTTGGTATTCAAGGTGGAACCGATGTGGTGGAAGAAAAGCTGAGAGTGGCAAAAGAAAAAGGGCTTAAAGTCGGAGCGGTCTGGTGCCAGGACTGGCAGGGAAAACGAGTGACTTCCTTTGGGCGGCGACTTATGTGGAACTGGGCGTGGAATCCAGAGGAGTACCCTGGATTAGACAAGAAAATCCACGAGTGGAAAGAAGAAGGGATTCGCTTCCTTGGTTATATCAATCCTTATGTGGCAGTGGATGGTCCTTTATATAAAGAAGCATTTGATCGTGGCTTCCTGGCGACGGATGAGGAAGGCGGCGAATATCTTGTCGATTTCGGAGAGTTTTATTGCGGGGTCGTTGACTTTACAAATGAAGAAGCAAATGAGTGGTATCAAGGTGTCATCCAGAAAAATATGATCGAGTTCGGATTAGACGGATGGATGGCGGACTTCGGTGAGTACTTACCGACCGACGTAAATCTGTCTAACGGTGAAACAGCCATGAAGATGCATAACGCCTGGCCTGCCATGTGGGCGAAGGTGAATCATGATGCGGTAAAAAAATCGGGTCGCGCAAAAGATATCACCTACTTCATGCGTGCGGGGTACACAGGGAATCAAGCATATTGTCCCCTGTTATGGGCAGGCGATCAAAGTGTCGACTGGAGCATGGATGATGGTCTTGCTTCTGTCATTCCCGCGGCTTTATCGGCAGGCTTGACGGGCTGTGGAATCAGTCATAGTGATATTGGGGGCTACACGAGTCTTCACGGAAACAAACGTTCAAAGGAACTCCTGTTACGCTGGGTGGATATGGCGGCTTTTACTCCGGTGATGAGAACACATGAAGGGAATCGTCCCGACGACTGCTTCCAGTATGATGGAGACGACGAAACACTGGACCACTTCGTCCGAATGACCAATGTGTATGTAGAGATGGGCCCATACCTGAAGATGCTGGTGAAGGAGAACGCGGAACATGGTATCCCTGTACAGCGTCCACTGTTTATGGAATATGAGGAAGACCCTTTTTCCTACGATATTCAATATCAGTACATGCTGGGATCTGATGTATTGGTGGCCCCTGTTTATGAAGAAGGAGCTTCAACACGAAATGTTTATCTTCCAGAGGACGATTGGATTCACCTATGGACGGGTGACACATACAGTGGAGGGCAAATCACGGTCAACGCCCTGATCGGAGAGCCGCCTGTCTTTTACCGGGAAAAATCAGTCTATCGTGATCTCTTTGAAAGTATCGCAAAAAATACGATCAAAAGGTAATAACCTATTTTAAAACGTAGGTATCTATGATATAGTGAAGTCAAACATGAATGAAGTAAAGGGGTTGTGAATGCCAGTGCATCCATCTGTATTGTATATACCTATAGGACGTAAAACATTTGATTTAGAAGCAGCAGAACACGAGAGAAGAAAAAGCTCTTCTTTTCTCCATGAAGTGTCCCATCATGTCGTTGAGCCGGATTCAATTGTCACGTCACCTGAAGAATTGAAAGCATTTCTGGATGGTGTCGATGTGGACCGGGTATCCACCACGATTTATCAAAGCGTGACCTTTGCGGATGGAGAGTTCATCGAGACCATCATCCAACAGGTGAAAGCACCTGTGATTGTATGGTCGGTCCGTGAGCCGAGTGTTGGAGGAAGATTGCGTTTGAACTCCCTGACAGGAGGGAACAGTACTAGTCATGTCCTTCGTTGTGCCGGACATCCGTACAGTTTCATCTTCGGGAATGCCGATGAGGCAAATGTACAAATGATGCTGAAGGTAAAGCTGAAGGTACAGAATCTGTTAAATGACTTAAAGAACCTGAAGATCGGTGTCATCGGTGAGCATCCACCAGGATTCTTCTTTTCAGGTACGGATGAGGAAGCGCTTCATAAACAGTGGGGCGTACAAGTGGAGCATTTCGATTTACACAAGGCGTTTGAAGAGTGCAGGAAGCTTCCCCGGGAAAAATGGGAACCTGCCATCGAACGAGCGGAGCAACAGGTCATCGGCTTAAATCGCAACGATGAAACCGTGAAACGATTTGCCCAATTTTCCACGTATGTGAAGGATCAAATCGAAGAACGGGATATCTCAGCCATAGCCGTCCGCTGCTGGCCGGACTTCTTCAATGAGCTTGGAGCGGCAGCGTGCTCGACGCTTTCTCAATTCACAGAAGATGGCGTGGTTTCCTCGTGTGAATCAGACATCCACGGATCTGTATCCATGTTCATCCTGAGGCAGTTAAGTGGTGGAAGTGCTCCATATCTAGGGGACCTGGTTCATGTCAATGAAGCATCCAATTCCGTTGTATTCTGGCATTGCGGTGCCGGTGCCTATTCTCTTGCACACCCTGATCAAGGGGCACAGTCAGGCGTTCATCCGAACAGAAAAATGGGCATGACGATGGAATTCGGACTAAAACCTGGAAGAGTCACTATGTTCCGTGTCAGCTATACTCCGGAAGGATACAGACTCCTCATTATGCGAGGGGACGCATTGGATACACCGAAGCGATTCGATGGGACGTCGGTGGAAGTGAAGCTTGAAACAGAAGTACAATCCACTCTTTATCAACTTATGGAAGAAGGCTTCGAGCCACATTACGCCCTTGTCTATGAAGACGTCGCCAGCGAACTGGTGGAGCTTGGCCGTCAGCTTGGTTTGGAGACCACTTTGTTAGTAAGGGATTAAAAGGGAGTTAGTCATATGAAGAAAATTGCCATCGGGCAGGCCGGCGGACCAACAACCGTTATTAATGCTACGCTGGCGGGCTTCGTGAAAAATACAATGAAAGACCATGCACTATTCTTTGTCCGGAACGGATATGAGGGACTGGTGAAAGGGAATTTCCTGAAGGGAACCGATGAATTGTTGGAATGGGTCTTGCAGAATGAACGGGTTCCAGGTGCTTGCCTGGGTTCAGGCCGCTATCCGTTTAGTCCCGCCCAAATGGAATTGGCCGTCCGACACCTGAAGAATGAAGGAATCGACAGCCTGGTTTTCATTGGAGGGAATGGAACGATGGAGGCGCTCTCCTTGATAGGGGCTGAGGCTAAACGTCAACAGTATGACTTACAGCTGATCGGACTTCCGAAAACCGTCGACAATGATCTGGGGTGTACGGATCATGCTCCGGGCTTTGGGAGCTCAGCCCGTTATGTAGCCCAAACGACCAATGACATCAGCCGGGATCTTCATTCCATGCAAAACTTCGAACAGGTAAGGATCCTTGAAACGATGGGGAGGAATGCCGGCTGGCTCGCGGCTTCATCCGGTCTTCTCCGCAGGTTTGAGGAAGAAGGCCCGCATTATATTGCCCTTCCTGAGAAAAAATTGAACGTGGAAGAACTTGTTTCTTCCGTCGATGAGGCCGTGTCAAGATACGGCTATGCAACGATCGTCGTCAGTGAAGGAGTGAAGTGGGCCGGCGGAGAACAGGTAGAACTTGAAACGGTTACGGGAAGAACGATCCTCGGCGGAATATCCAAACAAATCGAGTCCTTTCTGAAAGATGAACTGCATGTAACAGCAAGAGCCGAAATACTTGGTATGAATCAGCGGAGTTTTTCTTACGCTGTTTCCTCTGTCGACCGATATGAAGCTTTCCTTTGTGGTGAAGCAGGTGGTCATTGGGTAAGGCACGGTCACTCCGGCGTGATGGTATCCCTGCAAAGATCAAAGGATAGAGGGTATAATGTAGAGACAATACCAGTGGCACTGGAGGATGTCGTGAGAGCGGGAGAGCGAATGCTTCCATCTCACTTTATCCAACATCCGGGAGAATACTATAAATGGCTGCGTCCACTCATAGGGGAGGGCCTGTCCAGTTATCCTCCACCCATTCAAAGGAGAGACCTATATGTCAACTAGCAAGATCAATCCGAACAAGGGAGAGGCCTTGTACTTACAAATAAAAGATGTCCTGATTGACCGCATCCAAAGCGGTGCATGGAAGGCTGACACTCTGATTCCAACGGAGCAGGAACTGATGAAGGAATTCGACGTAAGCCGTACCACCATCCGTCAAGCCATTTCCATCCTGGTTCAGAATGAACTCCTTGAAAAGAAGCAAGGTCGTGGAACAGTAGTGAAACAACAAAAGCTTGTGGGAAACCTTGGACAGTTAAAGGGATTTGCCGAAGAAGTCGTCGAGAAAGGGCAGATTCCAAGGTCAAAGCTGTTACGTGCCGAGTATCGGGATGATTTGTTTCATGAAAGCGATATGCTTGAGGTGAAAGAAGGAGAGCCAATTCTTCTGATCGAGCGGATCCGATTTGCCGATGATACCCCGATTGCCCTTGAGAGAACATGCTGGCCGAAAGAAATAGGCGATCTCCTATTGAAGCATGACCTTCATCAGGCCCGCTATTACGAAATCTTAGAGAACTATTCTGTTTATCTTAAAAGTGCCAACGAGCGGATAACGGCGATCAATGCAACCATCCATGAAGCAGACTATCTTGGGATCCGTCCCGGAGAGGCCCTCCTTGAGATGACACGTTTAAGTCATGGGATCCATGACAGACCGATCGAATATACGAAAACGAAATATCGAAGCGATCAATACCATTACAATATCCAATTGAAGAGATAGAGGGGAGAACACTATGCCATTTGTCAGCGGAAAAGAAATGCTTCACCACGCAAGGGAAAACGGATACGGTATCGGGGCGTTCAGTGCCCATAACGCCGAAACGATCCAAGCCATCCTGGAGGCAGCTGAAGAAGAAAAAGCGCCTATCATGATTCAAGTGGGTCAGAAGGTCATCGGGAGCGTAGGTCTTGAACCGATGAAAGTGATGATCGATACATTTGCGAAGAATACTACGGTTCCCGTCTGTATACACCTCGACCACAGCCGTCAGTACACCCAGTCGATGGAAGCCATCCAACTGGGATTCCAATCCGTGATGTTTGATGGGTCCGGATATTCGTTTGAAGAAAATGCTGAAATCACCAAGAAGGTAGTCGACGCAGCACGTGCATTAGGGATTGGCAGCGAAGGGGAGATCGGAAAAATTGGCGGAACGGAAGATGATATCACCGTCGATGAGAAGGATGCTCTCATAACAACGGTTGAAGAAGCCATCAGGTTTACCGAGGCAACAGATGTTGATTATTTAGCTGTTTCGATCGGAACGGCTCACGGTATTTACAAAGAAGTACCCAATCTGCGCTTTGATCGTTTAAAGGAAATTGCCGAAGCGGTTGACCGCCCGATCGTTCTCCACGGAGGCTCAGATGTACCGGATGAGCAAGTTCAACGAGCCATTTCTTTGGGAGTAGCCAAGATCAATGTGGATACTGAACTGCGCCAGGCTTTCACCAGAGGGGTTCAAGAAGTGTTTAATGAGAATCCTGATCAATTCGTATTAGCGGATTCACTGGGGAATGGAAAAAGAAGAATGAAAGCAAAAGTACAGGAGAAAATCCGTGTCTTCGGCAGTCAGGGAAGAGCAGAAGAATTACTTTTAAACAAAAAGGTCGTAACGTTATAACCTATAGGGAGGTATGTTTTGTGAGTGCAATCGCAACTCGGAATTATGGGCTCTTTATTGATGGACAATGGAAAGAAACAAACAATCAAGATGAGGTTATCGATAAATGTACCGGCAGTGTGATCGGAACTGTATCTGTTTCAACAAAAGAAGATGTGGATCTTGCGGTTGAATCTGCAAAGAAAGCACTCCGTAAATCTTTTCACCCATATGAACGCTATACCGTATTAAAGAAAGCCGCTGAAGGATTGATGGCCCGTCAAGAAGAATTAGCTGTGATTCTCGCAGAAGAAGTGGGTAAACCAATTGATGAAGGCAGAGGCGAGGTAGCCAGAGCCGCTCAAACATTGGAAATCTCTGCTGAAGAAGCTAAGCGTATTCATGGAGAAGGGATCCCGGTTGAAGCGGCACCCGGTTCTGAGAATCGCCAAGCATATACGAAACGAGTTCCGGTAGGTGTCATCGCAGCCATTACGCCGTTCAACGTTCCTCTTAATCTGGCATGCCATAAGATCGGACCTGCACTGGCGGCTGGAAATAGTGTCATCTTGAAGCCGGCAGAAGTCACGCCGATCACGGCCCTTGTGTTAGCGGAAGTATTCGAGGCAGCCCAGCTTCCTCCGGGACGATTGCATGTTCTGACGGGGGAAGGTCCTGCTATCGGTGGATGGCTATTGGATAACCAGGATGTCAACATGTTCACTTTTACGGGAAGCCCCCGTGTTGGTCAGTTGATCCGGGAGAAGGCAGGCTTGAGAAAGGTAGCCCTGGAATTAGGGAACAACTCAGCGACCATTATCCATAGGGATGCCAATATCAGTGAAGCAGCGACTGTCACCGCTCAAAAAAGCTTCAATAATGCAGGGCAAGTATGTATATCCGTTCAACGGGTATACGTACATGAAGAGGTGTACGAAGAGTTCCTGACAAAAATGAAGGAAGTTGCAAATTCCCTGGTTGTAGGAGATCCGAAAGACGAATCTGTCAATATCGGACCGATGATTGCAGAAAAGGAAGCCATCCGAGTTGAGCAGTGGGTGAATGAAGCTGTAAGCAGTGGAGCTGTCATTGAAACAGGTGGCAGACGTGAGGGTGTATTCTATCAACCTACCATTCTCACTCATGTACATGATGATATGAAAGTGTGCCGTCAGGAAGTATTTGGTCCCGTTGTTGCCGTCACTACCTATCAAACAGAAGAAGAAGTAATCGCAAGAGTGAACGACTCCGAGTATGGGCTTCAGGCTGGCTTATTTACAAATAGTTTAGCCTTTGCCATGAAAGCGGCCGATGAAATCGAAGTCGGTGGACTGATGATCAATGATACTTCAGGATACCGTGTCGATCAAATGCCTTACGGAGGAGTAAAGAAGAGTGGATCTGGAAAAGAAGGTCCTAAATATGCCATCCAGGAAATGACTGAAGAAAGAATCGTGGTATTCAATATATAAATGAATCAACATCAGGGCTGTTTGTCTTTAAGGGGGGGGTGCCTTCTTATCGGAAACAGTCCTTTTATCATCAAGCGGAGGGACCAAAACATGTCATTTATCACCATTTTGCTTCCGATTTTCTTTGTGTTCGGGATAGGATTTGTATCACAAAAATACCTGTCACTTGATACTAAGAACCTTTCAAGAATGGCCATCTATGTGATGGTGCCTTTTTTAGTGTTTCGAACTTTCTACGAACAGTCCATTAATAGTACGTACGGTCTATTGACCCTCTATATGATTGGATTATGTTTGATTATCATCTTACTGGTTACCATCTTGTCGAAAGTTTACCGGTTTACAGAGCCGGAGCGATGCGGGCTTGTATTATCCTCGGCTTTCATGAATAACGGAAACTATGGAACGCCGCTCGCTTTTTTTCTCTTCGGGGCAGCAGGACTTGAAATCGCCATTGTCCTCATGGTCATTCAACAATTATTGATGAGCACGTTGGGAGTATTCTATGCAGCAAAAGGGAGTGCCCAGCAGAACGGTGTAAAAGCAGCACTGCAAGCAGTGAAAAGAATGCCTATGGTGTATGGGGCAATGGGGGGCATCGCTTTCCAATTGCTTCATGTGCCAATCAGCAAAACATTCATGCAAGCGATCGATTTCATAGCGGATGCAGCGATCCCGTTCATTATGCTTACTCTTGGCATGCAATTAGCCAATATCTCGATCAAAGCGATTGATTGGAAGAAGCTCTATACATCTTTATCACTGAAATTGATCGCCTCCCCAATGATTGCAGCTCTACTCGTTCTGCCTATGCCTTTGGATGACATGACTAAGCAAATCATGATCATTATGGCGGCAACACCAACAGCGGCTAACACTACGATGTATGCGATCCAGTTCCAGACAGAACCGCAGAATGTTTCAAGTGCGACGCTGATTTCTACTATTATGAGCATTGTCACGCTTCCGGTTGTTATATATTTAGCGATGTAGTCCCAGATTGATTTACTGATCTCGTAATTATCTATGGAGGGGATCAGTAAATTTATTTGAGTTGAATTGGATAGTTTGTCATTTTTCCTATTGATATAATGTTTAAAGATATGGTATATTCTTTTTCGGCTTACCAAAATGGTAAGCTGAGTATGGCGAAAAAAGTTTTCGTTTTTTGTTAACTAGAAGTTGACTTCTACGAAATTAGCTGATATAGTTATACATGTCCTTAAGCGGGACGTTAAGAAAATATGGCCCATTGGTCAAGCGGTTAAGACACCGCCCTTTCACGGCGGTAACACGGGTTCGAATCCCGTATGGGTCACCAAAGTTTTTTGCGGTAGCAAAATAACTCAGCATTTACATTTTGGAGGATTAGCTCAGCTGGGAGAGCATCTGCCTTACAAGCAGAGGGTCGGCGGTTCGATCCCGTCATCCTCCACCAAAGATTTTTGCGCTAGCAAAATATCTTTCCTTAAACTGCTTCCATGAATTAAATATGCCGGTGTAGCTCAACTGGTAGAGCAACTGACTTGTAATCAGTAGGTTGGGGGTTCAAGTCCTCTTGCCGGCACCATTTGGTTTCTTGCTATATATGAGCCATTAGCTCAGTTGGTAGAGCATCTGACTTTTAATCAGAGGGTCGAAGGTTCGAGTCCTTCATGGCTCACCAAAGATTTTCGCGAATGCGAAACATCTAACATTTTGCGGGTGTGGCGGAATTGGCAGACGCACCAGACTTAGGATCTGGCGCCGCAAGGCGTGGGGGTTCAAGTCCCTTCACCCGCACCATTTATTTCGCGGAAGTAGTTCAGTGGTAGAACACCACCTTGCCAAGGTGGGGGTCGCGGGTTCGAATCCCGTCTTCCGCTCCAGACTTGCCGGGGTGGCGGAACTGGCAGACGCACAGGACTTAAAATCCTGCGGTAGGTGACTACCGTACCGGTTCGATTCCGGTCCTCGGCACCAAAGTTTTTTGCGACAGCAAAGTAACTTTCCTTACTTTGTCATTAATGAATTGTTTAGCGCCCGTAGC
Organism: Rossellomorea sp. GCM10028870; assembly: GCF_042666755.1. Taxonomy (NCBI): domain Bacteria; kingdom Bacillati; phylum Bacillota; class Bacilli; order Caryophanales; family Bacillaceae; genus Rossellomorea; species Rossellomorea sp. GCM10028870. Next base: position 436,695 of record NZ_JBHTGN010000005.1, read on the forward strand.
TCAATTGGATAGAGCGTTTGACTACGGATCAAAAGGTTAGGGGTTCGACTCCTCTCGGGCGCGCCATATATTTCGGGAAGTAGCTCAGCTTGGTAGAGCACTTGGTTTGGGACCAAGGGGTCGCAGGTTCGAATCCTGTCTTCCCGACCACTTCTTTGGGGCCTTAGCTCAGCTGGGAGAGCGCCTGCTTTGCACGCAGGAGGTCAGCGGTTCGATCCCGCTAGGCTCCACCATGAACTTCATTCATTGGTTTTATAGAAGTGCAAAAAACATTCTAAATATTTCGTGGCGGTGTAGCTCAGCTGGCTAGAGCGTACGGTTCATACCCGTGAGGTCGGGGGTTCGATCCCCTCCGCCGCTATTACTCAATACAAATCGCACGATTGATAAGGACCCTTAGCTCAGTTGGTTAGAGCAGACGGCTCATAACCGTCCGGTCGTAGGTTCGAGTCCTACAGGGTCCATTATACACGGAGGAATACCCAAGTCCGGCTGAAGGGATCGGTCTTGAAAACCGACAGGGGTGTAACAGCCCGCGGGGGTTCGAATCCCCCTTCCTCCTCCATATTTACCTTTACAAATTTATATCGTCGCGGGGTGGAGCAGTTCGGTAGCTCGTCGGGCTCATAACCCGAAGGTCGCAGGTTCAAATCCTGTCCCCGCAATACCATTTTGACTTATATTTATAAGAGGTTATCCTTAATCTTTCATAAGTCACGCATGGATAGTTATTTTCGCTATCGCGAAAAAACTTTGGTCCGGTAGTTCAGTTGGTTAGAATGCCTGCCTGTCACGCAGGAGGTCGCGGGTTCGAGTCCCGTCCGGACCGCCATTTTTTATTTGCTTGGTAACATTGAAGTTAATCACTTGAAAATTTAATCTTCTATATAATATGGCTCAGTAGCTCAGTTGGTAGAGCAATGGACTGAAAATCCATGTGTCGGCGGTTCGATTCCGTCCTGAGCCACCATTTATACTTAAGAGCCTTTAAGTATTTCTTTTGTTTGGAGGGGTAGCGAAGTGGCTAAACGCGGCGGACTGTAAATCCGCTCCTTCGGGTTCGGCAGTTCGAATCTGCCCCCCTCCACCAATGATATTTGTGTAAGCAAAATATCTACCTTATTTTTCTAAGTTAAACAACTATTCTTATAGGGGCATAGTTTAACGGTAGAACGAAGGTCTCCAAAACCTTTGGTGTGGGTTCGATTCCTACTGCCCCTGCCAAAGAAATTTTAAGCATGGCGATTGTGGCGAAGTGGTTAACGCACCTGATTGTGGTTCAGGCATTCGTGGGTTCGATTCCCATCAGTCGCCCTTTATATTGGGCTATAGCCAAGCGGTAAGGCATCGCACTTTGACTGCGACATGCGTTGGTTCGAATCCAGCTAGCCCAGCCAACGGCGGCATAGCCAAGTGGTAAGGCAGAGGTCTGCAAAACCTTTATCACCGGTTCAAATCCGGTTGCCGCCTCCAATTTTCATGCGGGTGTAGTTTAGTGGTAAAACCTCAGCCTTCCAAGCTGATGATGAGGGTTCGATTCCCTTCACCCGCTCCAATTTTAATGGGCCTATAGCTCAGCTGGTTAGAGCGCACGCCTGATAAGCGTGAGGTCGGTGGTTCGAGTCCACTTAGGCCCACCATCTCAATATTCCGCAGTAGCTCAGTGGTAGAGCTATCGGCTGTTAACCGATCGGTCGCAAGTTCGAATCTTGCCTGCGGAGCCATTTTCTTCATTATAGAAAGTGGAGTGGTTCTCAACATTTTTTTTGAGAAACTTTCAAAAAGAAGTTGACTTCTACGAAGTTAACTGGTAAAGTATCATTTGTTGCCACAAACGGACAACGAAAACACGACGAACTTGATCAAAACTTCTTGAAAAAAGTTATTGACACCAAGTTGGTGATCGTGTAACATAGTAAGGGTCGCTTCGAAAGAAGCACTTACACATTGAACCTTGAAAACTGAACAAAACAAGACAATACGTCAACGTTAATTCTAGATTTATTTTTAAAGAGCTATTCAAACTTTTATCGGAGAGTTTGATCCTGGCTCAGGACGAACGCTGGCGGCGTGC
>NZ_JBHTGN010000006.1:0-217365 GCF_042666755.1 Rossellomorea sp. GCM10028870
CTTAATACAAAACCTTCCATAACAAGCATAGTGGAAGGCTATTTGGTATGCCCAAATTTAGTGTAACATGTTTATTCTGAACTTTTCATTGAAAAATGTTGACAAACTATTAGCTGGTTTAATGGAAGAAGCAAAATTATATAGCCTTTATAATTTCCCCATGAAGGTTAGCGAAGCGCTTCAATGCACGACTTCCTTGAGCTTTTTCATCCAACTCTTCAAATATAAGAGTAAGCATAAGACTGGTATCCATTTGATACAGCCACCTTACCAAGTCTGGTACTTGGTTAACTTTATTCTCAAAATCATAATAACTTTCAATAAATCCATCACTCAAGAAACCGTACTCATTAATTCTCATCAATTCCAATACTGGGTCCCCCATTAAGGCATTTGTCCAATCAAAAATACCGACTACTTGCTGATCCTTAAATAGAATATTTTCAGGTCTTATATCCATATGCAATAAGTTATTCTTTGCCGGAAACGATTGAAATACTTTCATCAGTTCGTGCTTGTTTGGCAATAGAATGGATTGATTAAAAATGGAATTGAAGTTCTTTAAGTTTCTGGTGATTCGCTCTGATAAAACACTATGTGCATTAGGTAAAAAGTTTAGAGGAACTTTAATTTGATGTAGTTTTTTTACAAGCTTTCCTACCTCATATAAAGGGGGATTAATGTCAGTATCACTAGGTACATATTCTTGAATGATGAAATCCATTTCTTCCCCTTTATGAAAAAGGTGTATTTTAGGAGCCGGTAACCGATTTTGGTAACAAAACATCGTTAATTTATATTCTTTCTCTAGTCCTTCTCTAGAATCGATTCTTTTTGCCTGATTCTTACTCATTGTGTGCCAAGGTACTCTAATAACAACCTTACCCCATTCATGAGTTTGTCCAATAAACACACAATTCTCCACACCTGAAGCAAACGGTTGAATATTGACTAAACTACACAAATGTTTACATTCTCTCTCAACTTCTCTGATTAATTTTTCTACTATTTCACTCATTTTATGAACAAACCTGCTATAAGATCTGATGAACCAAAAGTCTTCCCATCACTACTTTCGACCATCCTTCGCATTTCTAACTGCTTAAAGTCGCTAAAAATATCTGTTAATGAATCTAGGGTGTACCCTAAACCACCCATTAAAGTTCCTTTTTGGTACACTTCTATATCAGTTAAATCAGCTCCTCCTAAATTTCCCCCAACAGCAAAACATGTAATTCCAAAAAGACCCTTTTCTTTTAGACCTCTCTTCAATAACTCAATATAGGTAATTCTCCTGTGGGGGGCTAGATGGTGAAAACAGCCAGAGTCATAAATGAAATCATATTCTCCCTTTTGCACATTCAATTCAAATATATTTTCATGAATATAATTAATAGCGAGACCTCTTTCGTCCGATCGCTCTTTGGCCCATTCTAGTGAAATCTTCGACAAATCCACTGCATCTACTTCAAATCCATTTTCGGCTAAATATATTGCGTTTCTTCCTGCTCCGCATCCAAGATCTAATACTTTCCCTGATTTGACTATTCCTTTTTGTAGATAGGAAACTAAATTTTCATCAGGTGTATTTTTGAAAATTGGAACCTTTTTATCTCGGTCGGAATAAAATTCATCCCAAAACAAAGATGGATCTCTTAATAGAGAATCTAACATTTCTAATAAACCTGGATAATCCTTTATGGCTTCAGTCATAATAAACACTCCTAACAATTAATGATAATTTAATTATACTAAAGGGAACTCGTTCCATTGTTTCTACAATTTTACATTAGTGTTATTTCAATCAGAGAACTATGAGTTAATAACACCTCAGACATCTTCTATAACCTACGTAATAGCTTCATAATTAATCACAAATCCTATTTTAATGCTCTTATACTCTTATTAAACAGAAGGCCATGAATAGTGATTTTCACACTTTTCAGAAGACCTTATAATCGATGTTCTCCCACTGTTTATTACATTTATTACATTTCTGTAACATATTGTCTGTTATTTGCAATTACTTTCTAATACCTGTAGCCCCTTGAATAGACAGTATCAATTTATCCAAAATGATGGCGCAATCCATTTGGATTGCGCCGATTAGCATGTCTATTCCATTAAACTGCCCTTTACTTCAACAAAGCAATTAGCCTTTTTAAATGAATAATTTTCGTTTCCGAAAATGAATTCTAAGATCATTTAGTCAAGCCATTTTAATATTATTATTGTTAAGAAAATGATAGCTATTATTATTACTTCAAATTTATTTTTGTATTTTCTTTTCCTCCTGATTTTTTGTCTATATTTATTTTGAATATTAAATGAATCTTTATTGTTGGGCTTCTCCATTTCTGACCTCCGAATAGAATAAGACCTTATATATATCCAATTATTTCAAAATCGAGCACCTTTCTCAAGAAAAACTTTAAACGAAAAGAAGCTTATCCTTATTCTGGATAAGCCCCCTTTAGCTTAATAACATCTACATAACCCAAGTAAGAAGAACTGAGATTATAAAACTTTGAATCAGTAAAATTGAATATCCTTTTTTCTTGCCTGCTTTACCTTTGGATAAGTATGTATTTAATATAAAGCTGATTAAAACTACTACAAGGAAAGTGAAAATAAAGGTTAATATAAATTCATTAGCCATTTCTCCTTCTCCTTTTTTCTTGACTTTTAACAGTTGATATCATAATTTCTTTAAATTGGTTGTTGAATTATCCTGCCCTTTACTTGAACATTGGGCGACTGCTTGTAAAGCAATCGCCCCCGTTTACTTAACAAATATACTCAATATTTTTAAAATATTTTGTTCTCTGTTCCATTTAGAATTCTCTTTATATTTTGCCGATGAAGAATGATTATTGTTACGCTTATTAGTAGCGAAAGTGCTATGATCACTTTATCTTCAAATACTAGACTGTAGATAAATAATGCTATACTAGCCAACATAGAACTTAGTGATACATACTTTGTAAGTAACAAAGTTAGTACAAACACAACAAAACCAGCCAAAACACCTAAAGGTGTCAAAAACAAAAAAACTCCAGTTGCTGTCGCAACAGCTTTTCCACCTTTAAAATTAGCAAATATAGAAAATATGTGTCCTAATATAGCTAATAAGCCACAAACAATAGGGTTAATCGTAGAACTAAGTATTATTGGAAGTAAACAAGCAAGTGTACCTTTTAATATATCTGCAATTGCAACAAGTACTCCTGCTTTTATGCCTAAAACTCTATAAGCATTCGTTGCACCAAGATTTCCACTACCATAATCACGAATATCTTTCTTATAAAACACTTTACCGATCATTAAAGCAAATGAAATTGATCCTATTAAGTAACTTAAAATCAGAGTTAGAATGGTCAAATAAGTATTATCTCCTCATTTATTTTGTTATTATAAGTATTTCTATTTATTGTATATTATTTCCTGCAATGCTTCTTGCATTAAACTGTCCAATAATTGAAGAAGGGCAGTAGCTGGCGATCAATTAGCTGATCTTCAGTTATTGCCCCCTTTACTGGAAGCACTAAGTGCTCATTATAATAAGGTTACATATAAATCTTTTAGAACCGCTAGTGACGTAATAGCAGCAGTACCTATATAAAAATAGCCACTTTTAATTTCTCTATTCTTAAATTTTTCAAATCCTGTCAGCAGGAAAAACACTAATAAAAATGAAAGCGCTATAGATGTGGGCAATTCAACGGATTTAATAAAAAAATGTGTGACTGCCAACCCAATTCCAATGATAGCGAATATATAATTTACTTTTTTAAAAATCTCGATAATTATCCCTCCTAATTATCTTGAAAACAATTTACTTATTAGACGGAACCCCATCAGCATAAGTTTCAGACTTATTCCATTAACCTTTACTTGAACAAAGAGGCGGCTGCTTTTTCAGCAAACGCCCCATTTACTTTAACAATGAATTTATAATTACTGTTCCCCAATAAAGAAAACTCATAGATAAAAACACATATGGCAAAACAGTAAGTACTTTAGGTAATTTTCCATAAAAATAAATTATTGCTAATCCTACCAATATGTGAACAATAACAAAAAGAAAAATATTCACTCATTTCACCTCTACCAAATTGTAACATTTTGTATTAAGTGAGTGTATACTTCTTCCACTAACCTGCCCAATAATTGAATAAGAGTAATAGGCGGATCAAGTTAGCTGATTTTCCGTTATTGCCCCGTATGTATAATAACTAGAAAAATAAATAATATGATATTACAAATAACAAAATTATGGAGATGATGGCTCTAATCCACGTAATCTTTTTGCTTACTCCAGCTTTTTCTTCAAGGAAATTAACATAGTTCATTGTAAATATAAAACCATATAATACTATTAGATATCCACCGTTATTACCACTATTGAGTCCTTCTGCAATATATCTCATTGCTGCTAAAGCAACCAATAACAATCCAACTGAGCCAAAAATCATATTGAGATATAATCTTTGTTTCCCTTCCCTCATCTAATCCCTCCATTAATCAACGTTGTTCAACATTCCTGTCCTTTACTTGAACAAATGGCGGCTGCTTGTTCAGCAAAGGCCCCCGTTAATGGAATGATTATCTTCTATTAGCTGGCATATTTATATTGGTATAAATGAAAATCATTTAGCTGATTTCCATTTATACGCCCGTTTGCGGAAAATACAAAATATCTCCAATCCAAGGTAAAAAAGAAGTCCAATGGCCATTATGATATTTCCCCAAACCATCCACCCCATTCCAGTCCAACCTCTAATATAGACAATCCCTATAATAAAAGCGATGTAACCGAGAAGCATCACGACGAAGGGAGTAATTAACACTTTTTTAAACTTTGTAAACAAAAAGTGAACAAAAAACAAGATCACAATGGCACCTAAGACTTCCAAAGATGTTACCGCATCCCCCAATAAATCCCTCATACAACAATCTCCCCCTAATTATCCATTTAGCTTTTTATTACCTGAGAAAATTAAAGAAATTGTATTGACTTAACCGCCTATCCCCTTTGCTAATAATAAGAAAAATGCAAAAATAAGAACTGCTCCATTCGTCAATACGCCTATAATCCCTGATAACCACTTTTTAGAAATGACAGCAAAAACGATTCCTAATACTGAAAGAATTCCCAAAATGGTAATCGCCAACGACAAATCAGCGTTTGGTCCTCTTAGTATCAGAAACACAGTTGCACTAATTAGTACCATTAATACTGATAATAGACCGTATTTGTTCATCTTTTCATTCCACCTCTTCAATTCTCTTGAGTTTTTTCTTTGTTTTTCCTTTCTAAATTAGACGGAAGCCGAGTCACTTTGGATTCAAATTACTCCGTTAACCTGCCCTTTACTTGAACAAAGGGTGGCTGCTTATCCAGTATGTAAGATTAAAGCTGATTACTGTTTTAAATATTCAGCATAAAGCAATTCCATAGCTTCAATAATCTTATTGTCAGCAACCTGATTGCTTAATCTATTAGTTAAATTAACCGCCCCTAGTGCATAGATATAAGGCTGTTGATTAAAGTCACCAATTACACCTATATCAACAACAACATTTTCTAATCCACCTGTCATATGGTTAAGATGGTGTGCGGGTATTTTTTTAATATCTCCCTTTTGTCTAACCAAACCATTTACGATTGGTGTCCATAAGAGAGGTTGTGTTTGGTACCCCTGATATATATGAATCATCAAATCAAGCATTTCATTTAGTTGAGCCTTATTTTCAATATCCCTTGGGTTTTCAGTAACACTTATTGAAGGATAGTAAGACTTGATGAACTTGTTTAACTTTTCCCAACCACCACAAAAATCAACAATACATCTGGCGATATAACTATCGTGGCAAGCAATCATCACTTCAACCGCTTCTCTCAAAGGGAGCGTTTGTCTGTTTTGTAGATGAGGATAAACTTCTTTGCTATCTTCAGCTGGATTAAATGACACTTCTTCAATAATATCATCCCAATTTACCAAATCATCATCTACCCATTTCGCTACACAAAATGCTATTGCTACTTTTGCAGATGATGCAAGAGGGACTTCAATCTCACTATTCAAGGAGAATTTTTCTCTCTTTTCTACTGTAGAATATATAGCTATCCCTATTTCTCCTACATCTATTTCTTCAATTTTTTCTATAACTTTACTCACTTTTCTTCACCTACTTAGTTTTCTCTAGCCCTGATACAAACCTTCCATTAAAGAATAAAGGAAAAATGAAGTATGGCTGCATGGAAACTGTTAAAGTTGGAAACCCTCTACTTTGTGTTTTTAAGTATTTGTGTCAAAAAATTATTCGGCATTACAGGTCCTGAATCACCTTTTATCAATCCACTTTCTGATCTACTAAAAATAGATTGTAAAATAATCTGCTTTTCTTCAGTAGGATAATTTTCTTCTGCATTTATTAATGCGAGATAAACATTAGTTAGTTGGGCCCTTTCTTCGTAATCTGTAGAAAGATGAAACCGACTCATTGTAATCTTGACTCCTTGACTTAAAAGGTAAAAACCAATTGAAGTGGCTACGCCCACAATTAAATATTTTTGTAAAGTATTAGTTACATTTGTTGTGTCAGAAAGGTTAAGATGTGATGATAATCCCAAATTATTAACCCTAATCCTAATCCAATAATTAGAGAAATCGAAGACCAAATAATGCCCTGTGTCTTATAAGTCTTTGAAAGTTCTGTCCAATACTGGGTTGGTCCACTTAACTTTAGTTTCTCTGAATATTGCGCCTCTAAAGTCTCAATTTCTGTCTTCTTCTGACTTACTAATTCAGCAACTTCCTTTTTCCACTCATTATTTAATGTACTAATATCACCGAGGGTCTTTTCTTCTATGTTACTAAGAAAATTTTGAAGATTTTTAATTTTTTCCTCTAACTCTTCCTTTTTCAATTTTAAAGAATCGATTTCATTTTCATAATCCGATTGATAATCATTGAAAATATCTTCCGGTGATTCTAATAATCCTTGAATTTCTTTCTTTTTTACAAACCCTTTTTCGAATAGAATTGCTAAAAATGCCCCATATATTAACCTACTATCGAGATCCTCATTACGCGTATTAAATGGCTTATTTGCTATGTATTTATGGAATCCTTTAGCTTCTATCGAATCTAGCTTGTTTATTAGTTTTCCTTCTGGTGATTTTGAATATATAATTTCCTTGTTATTAGAGAGATTAACAAGGAGATTATATAACTCCCTAACGTTAGTTGTGGCTTGGTGTGAGTTTGTACTATGATTTACAAATTGTTTTATCTTATTTGTCAAATTTGACCGTTGTTGATCTTCCAGTATTTTTGACCACACTGGAAACTCTTCATTAATAAAATTAATTATCTCTTGGGGGGTAGAAAAAGAAACAGTAGTTTTTTTAAATTCGGTCTCCCAACGCTTTTCCAATTCTTGTTTAACTTGTTCATTAGTGATAACAAATTCCATAAATGCACCCTCTAAAGTTTTATAGCTGAATGTTTCATAATACCAATTATTTCAAATTTTATGATTTTGAGCAATACTCTTGTTCAACTAAATGGCCCTTTAATGGAATCCCCCCATAAAAATTAAGCAAGGAAAATGTTAAAGCTTATACTATAATGAAGGCAATAACATGCCCCCTTCTTAAAGAAGGAGCTCGTTCTTTACTTCTTTCGATAAACGATAAAAAACCCGAACTAATTTGACTCCCTTAAGGTAAATTAGTTCGGATTTCACTAAGAAAACTATCGAATGCTCTTTTAATGATAGGAACGTTTACTCGCTCATATCTTCTTCCATATTCTTCTCTTTCAGATGATCCTCGACTTCCTGCATGGTTTTGAAGTTTGAAACATCTGTCACTTCCAGGCCATCCGTTTCAACTGCGACAAATCCGTCTGACGATTGGAGGATTTGTGCTTTTATTTCTTCATTCCCTGTCAAGTTGTACTTCTTGACGAGGGTGGTTTCTCCTTTTTCCTCCATCGCTGTCAGTTCAGCAGAATAGGAATCCAGATCCATTCCCTTTTGGATTCGTTCCTGCAGCTTTTCACTGTCGAGAAGTTCGGCTGCCGGCTCGTCCATTTCCTTCGAATCCTGCTGGTTACTCATTTCTGCCGTATCGCCTGAGGTATTATCTTCGGGTTCGGCCTCTTCTGAACCGCATGCTCCCAGTATGGAGAGTGCGAAAAGAAGATTACCTGCTATCAGTCGTTTTTTCATGTCATTCTCCTTTCTTTCGTTTCTACGATACAATCTCTCATTTGTTCATTATCCTTTTAGTGTTTTTGTTAAACATTGGAACATTCTCCATTAACCGCCGCATCTTTCACACAAAAAAAGACAGCCCTGATTCGGCTGTCTTTTCGTCTTTATTTACTTGAACCGAACTCTTCCCATATTTCCTCTAAAAGCCCCTTATCCGTCAGCAGTTCATACCCTGTCAGCGCAAGTGCCTTTGCTCCGATCACAAGCGCACGGTCACCCTCGGTGGATTTAGCCGCTTCCCTGAATTCGTTCGTGTGGACGACGAGGGATTCGGGGCCGATTTTGATGTAGGGGTGGATGGTCGGGACCACCCGGCTGACGTTACCGGCATCGGAGGAACCGAGTCCCTTTCGTTCTGTATCGTCGAAGTATTCCCCCAGTGACTCGATGGAGCGCTGGAATACTTGATCGAAACGGCGGTTGAGCTGAAAGTGATCGACTTCATTTTGGATTTTGATGACATTCAGTTCTGTCCCCGTGGCAAGTGCCGATCCCTCAGCGATCGCTTTCACCTTCTGCGTGACTTCATTGCACGCTTCCCTGGTGGCAGCCCGTATATAGAATCGGGCCTTTGCATAGTCAGGGACGATATTGGGTGCGTCCCCGCCGTGGGTGATGATGCCGTGGACCCTGACATCATCGGTCACGTGCTGGCGAAGGGCGTTAATGCCGTTGAACAGCTGGATCACACCATCAAGGGCATTGATGCCGTCTTCAGGGGAAGCTGCCGCATGGGCAGATCTTCCTTTGAATTCGAAATCAAGTGGATCCACCGCAAGGGTTTTCCCTGTCTGTGTTGTCCTGTTGAACGGATGGACCATCATGCAGGCATCCACTCCTTCGAACAAGCCCGCCTTAACAAAACTGCCCTTCGCACTTCCATTCGGACCGCCTTCCTCGGCAGGAGTCCCGAACACGACCACTTCCCCTCCTGTTTCATCGAGTACGGACGACAGGGCGATGGCCGCCCCGCAGCTTGCCGTCCCGATGATATTGTGACCACAGGCGTGACCGAGTCCAGGCAGGGCGTCATATTCAGCCAGGTAGCCGATGACCGGCCCTTCTTTTCCTGAATGTTTGCGTGCCACAAAGGAAGTCTCATGGCCCGCCACTCCCCGTTCAATGGAAAATCCGTTGGCTGCAAGGAGGGTGGTCAAGGTCTCTGAAGCAAAGAACTCTTCGTTACCGATTTCAGGATTGTCGTGGATCTGATGGCTGGTCGACACGAGTTTCACAGCCAGTTGATCCACTGCCGAGAGGATGTTGTTCTTACGATGGGCAATCGCTGCTGGTTGACTCATCTCTTTTCCCTCCTAATGCAATTCACTGACCGGCACGAATGTCGGGATCAGGGAATCTTTGTATGTTTTCTTGATATGTTCCGCTACGTCATCTTCCTGATAGAGCTCAACGATCTTTTTATAGGTCTTATTGTCTTTCTCTTTTTCCTGGGCAGCTATGATATTGATGAACGGCTTGGATTCCGCCCCTTCGATATAGATACTATCATCAACCGGAATGAACCCAGCTTCAACCGCCACACCATTATTGATGATCGATGCCGCCACATCCGGCAGTACCCTCGGTGTCTGGGCAGCGACGACCGGTGTGAATTCAAGGTTTTTCGGGTTTTCTTTAATGGCTTCGAGACCCTGTGACTGATCAAATCCTTTTTTCAGTTGTATCAAGCCTGCTTCCTCCAGTAGGAGAAGGGCACGGCCAAGGTTCGTCGCCTCTTGAGGAACGGCTACTTTACTGCCTTTCGGTAAGTCTTCTACCGATTGATATTTTTCCGAATAGATTCCCATCGGCGCGATGATCGTCGAGCCGATCGGTACAAGGTCCAGATTATGTTCTTCAACGAATGAATCAAAATACGAAATCGTCTGGAAGGCGTTCAGGTCGATATCCCCATCGGCCAGCGCCTGGTTCGGTCTCACGTAATCGGCAAACTCCACAATCTCGATTTCAATCCCTTCCTTCGCTGCTTTCTCCTTCATATACTCCCAAATCGGCACCCCAGATCCATTCACTCCGACTTTCACGACTTCTTTTTCACCTGAGCCGGATGCACTGTCTCCCGAGCAGCCGCTCAAGATAAGGGTGATTAATAGAATGGCGATACTTGCCAGGCTGATTGATTTTTTCATATTCCTCTCTCCTAACGTCTCCTGATGATTTTTGATAATGTATTCCCTGCTGTCTGCAGTCCCTGCACCATCACGATTAAAATGATGACGGTCACGATCATGACGGATGTTTCAAATCGCTGATATCCGTAAGCAATGGCGAGGTCCCCGAGTCCACCGCCTCCGACTGCCCCGGCCATGGCCGATGCTCCGACGAGTCCGATGGTCGCGATCGTAATATTCAGGACCAGTGTACTCAGTGCTTCCGGAATGAGGATCCCGAAGATGATCTGCCACGGCCCTGCCCCCATGGACTCCGCCGCTTCAATGACACCCGGTTCCACTTCAAGGAGCGAGCTCTCTACCAGTCTTGCAATATACGGTGCTGCAAATACGACAAGCGGTACCACGGCTGCCGCCGTTCCGATCGATGTGCCCACTACCAATCTTGTAAAGGGGATGATGGCCACCATCAAGATGATGAACGGGATCGAACGAAATACGTTGATGATGCTGCTCAATACGGAAAAGACGACTTTATTTTCAAGTAAGTGCCCCTTCCGCGTGACAACGACGATGATGCCGAGGGGAAGCCCAATCAACGTTGCAAATAGAAGGGAGAATGACACCATCGCCACGGTATCCCATGTCGCTTCAATAATTCTTGGCCAGAATAATTCCCAGTTAACTTGCACGCTTCTCCACCTCGCTTACGAATAATCTGTTCTTCCAATAATCCAGGATCTCTTCCGTCTCTTTCTTGCTGCCAATGATCTGTACGATGAGATTCCCGAACGGCTTACCTTGGAGTTCCGTGATCTGGCCGAATAACACATTGATGTGGGCATCGAATTTCTTTGCCGTTTCGGAAAGGATCGGCGTGCCCGTCGAATCACCCTTGAAAATGAGGCGGCAGATGCGCCCTTCTTTGCTGTCATTCAATTTGTCGAGAACCGATGCCGGCAGCTGATCATTCATGACACTCTTCACAAAGTTTTTCGTCGTCGGGGTCTGCGGGTTGGAGAAGATATCGAAGACGCTTCCCTCTTCAACGATTTCTCCATTTTCCATGACCGCGACCTTATCGCAGATTTCCCGGATGACCCCCATTTCGTGAGTGATCATCACAATCGTAATGCCATACTCCGCGTTGATTCTCTTTAATAAATTCAGAATCGATTCCGTCGTCTGAGGATCAAGTGCGGATGTTGCTTCATCGCAGAGTAGAATCGAAGGCGACGTCGCCAGGGCTCTTGCTATCCCCACCCTTTGCTTCTGCCCTCCTGACAGTTGATCCGGGTAATGCTTCGCTTTATCTTCAAGTCCGACAAACGCGAGCAATTCCTTTACTCTCTCGCTGATCTTTTCTTTTGGCCATTTTGCAAGTTTCAGAGGATAGGCGATATTCCCTGCCACCGTCCGGGATTGAAACAGATTGAAGTGCTGAAAAATCATCCCGATGCGGTGACGCTCCTGTCTCAGGTCGATTGCTGACTGATCTTTCAGGCTGCGCCCCTCTATGAAAATATCACCTGATGATGGTTTCTCTAAAAAATTGAGACAGCGGACAAGCGTGCTTTTTCCCGCCCCGCTGAATCCGATCACGCCATAAATCTCTCCCTTCTTCACTTCGAAGGAAACATTCTTCAAAGCGGTGAATGGGCCATCCTTCGTCTCGAATACTTTCGTAACATTCTGAACTCTGATCATATAAGACTTGCTCCTTTCGCTATGTATACTTCTTGTTGACGATCATGGCTCAAATAAAAAAGTGCCCCCCTTCATAAGAAGAGAGGCACAAAAATATGTATATGTCCCGCTCTTCTCATCTTTCAAGTCACATGACTTGATGGAATTGGCACGGTATTCATAAGAACCCGTTGCCGAGGTATCACAGGGCCAGTCCCTCCACCTCTCTGGATAAGAAGATATCGCTTTATTAAGTTAAAGTTATGATGCGTTTTAGCATTAGGGTAATGGTAAATGATTATAATTGGTTTGTCAATCCGGTTTTTGAATTAATTGTATTATGTTGGACAAACCGGGGACGGTCCTTACTCTACTTTTTGGCTTTAAGAGAAATTGAGATTAGTCGAAAGAAGAAGATAGAATCGGAATCTGCCACACTCTACGATAAAGAAAAATAAGCGGAGATTTTCCGGTTACATTCAGTTTGGAACTAGATTTGAGGGGAAATAAGCGGAGGTTTTCCGGTTATACAAAAAAAAATCACCTCTTATTGTACTTTTAGAGTCAATAGGCGGAATATGTCCCCTTATTTCAACCTTTTTTAATCGTCATGGCGAATTTAAGCGGAATATTTCCGTCTATTGATTAGCTCTGATGCTTAACCGGATCTCACTACCGATAATTGTGCTAGTCATCTTTTAACAGGCAGTCTAATATATTCACCTATAAAGGTACGACCCACACTCTCTAAAGGAGCGACCAATATATCGTCAATTCTCAGATCATCGCCTCCATTAAAGAAGAATCCCCAAACAACTATGCTATACTAAAAGAAAAAACAATATTCAGATTATTAAAAGGGGCCAATTCCATGAAACCTAACATTATCGACATCGTCCAATCCCAGGTCATCGCTTCCATCAAGGAAGAAAAGGACCTCGACAAAGCCATACAGTCAAACGCCAACATCGTGTTCATCCTAACCGGCAGTTTGATTACAATGGAAGGGTATTTAAAAAAGCTGAAGGAAGCCGGTAAAACCACGTTCATACATATTGATTTCATCGATGGGCTGTCCAACACGAAAAGTGCCATTAAATACATAGCAGAAATCTGGAAGCCCGCTGGCATCATCACAACGAGGAGCAACCTGATCAAATATGCAAAGGAAGAAGGATTGATGACGATCCAGCGCCTTTTTCTTATCGACCGCAATGCCCTTGACAAAGGAATTGATATCGCACAGAACTGCAAGCCGGATGCGATTGAAGTCCTTCCTGGTCTCATGCCGTCCATCATTGACAAACTGACGGCCATGACTACGCTGCCCATCATCGCTGGTGGCCTGATCAGTAATAAGGAAGATATTCTGAATGGACTAAGAGCCGGTGCCCTCGCCATTTCTTCAGGTGATCCGAAGCTCTGGAATCTGGATGTTTAACCAAAAAAAGAGCTCAACCACTGGGAGTTGAGCTCACTCTTTATTTACGTGCCAACCTTTTCTTCTTCCTCCTCTGTCTTACTTTTTTTCCGTGTCCATGGAAGAGGAAATGACGTGATTTCATGCTCTTCAAAGAAGTTTCCTATTTTCGTAATGATGAAGGTTACAAATGTTGCGAAGATGACAATGGAATAAAACCCGGCTCCGATACCAATCCCGATTCCCCCAACGTAGAAAATCATCGCAGCTGACGTCAGTCCTTTCACCCGCAATCCATCTTTCAGGATCACGCCCGCTCCAAGGAAACCGAGTCCCGATACGATCTGCGCCGCCAGACGAAACGGGTCCATCACTTTTCCGCTGTCCGGTTGACTGAGCATATTCGCCCCTTCGATGGAGACGATCGTGATCAATGTACAGGCCACCGATACATACGTATATGTTTTTAACCCGGCTGGTTTATTTTTCGATGTCCTGTCCCATCCGATGATGAACCCTAATACAGCACTCACCAAAATCCGGAAATAGATATCATGCTGCCAGAAAAATTCCGTTGCCTCATTCATGTAATGCGCCATGCCGCCATCCTCCTTAAATGAAAAAGAGATCGCGCCACAAAACGAATGCCTGATTTCTCCACTCCATAGTGAAAAAACCATACAGTTCGCTTCATAGGTGATCTCTTCTCCTCTTCCTACCAAGCTTCATTCCTCTTAATATTCCTTTTATCATACACCAATCAGCCAACCATTTCAATGATATATCTAAAAATTCTAAATTTTACAGAATGTGCATTGCCACTCTGAATCCCCCATTGTATGATGGAGTTAGTAAGATTATATAGCGGGTAGAGATGAGGAGAACCCTGTGTCAATTCGTGTGTACGATGATCGTGCACTCCATTGCCATGGGGTTCTTTTCATTTATACATAAATACCATTTAAAAGGAGGAAATGAAGTTGAAAAACAGATCTATCACCCGTATAGCCGTCCTTCTTGCTTTAGGAATCGCAGGACTCTTATTGCTTCATGCTCACAGCGCAAACGCGAAAGAAACCAATCCGCCTCTTGTCATCACGGAAATCGTCACCAAATCCGCAGGCACCGGTCAGCCCTTTGAGTACGTCGAAATCTATAACACCACCTCAGAAGCAATCAATCTACAAGATTATGAGCTCCAATACTTCACTAGTAACTTCTCAAGCCCCGCTAACCGATGGCCCATCGACGACAAAATCATCCAGCCGAAAGAATCCCTGGTCCTCTGGTTAAAGAAATTCGCTTATCCTGATGTACCGCTGTGGGACTTCAACTCCAACTATGACATGTATCTCACTCCCGATGACGTATACGAAATCAAGCTGACGACATCCGGTCAGGGTTTGCATGACAGCAGCCTTCGCCAGGTAGGGATTGCGGATGCGGAGGACAATATTCTCAGTACAGCGCTCATTAATGATGGGGTAGTTGATGGCATCACTAACCGAAGTATCATTTACAAGGCCACTATCTCAGCTGCAATGGAGAAGCTCGGAAACGATGAAGAACCGACTCCTGCCAGCCTGTTGAGTGAACAAGTGACTGGTCCTGCGACACCAACCAACCTGACTGCAACACCCGCCAACCAATCAATCACCCTTGAGTGGGAAGCTTCAGAAGGTGCAGTCTCCTATACGATCTACCACCCTGATGGAACGACCACTTCAACGGACACGACCACTTCAATCATGGATGGATTGGAAAATGGTCAGGCATACACATTCCGGGTGACGGCTGTCGACCCGGAAGGAAACGAATCCCCGGCCACAAAAGAAGTCCGGGCTGTCCCACAGGAGGTCGTGGACAGTGAAGCCCCTGCTACCCCAACCGGACTGAAAGCAACTCCAGGCAGTGATCATGTCAAGTTATTGTGGAACGCCAATACAGAACGTGATCTTGCAGGTTACCGCGTCTACATTAATGGAACATTTTACGGTACAGTCGCCCCTGACATGAAGAGCTTGATTATCTCCCCTCTGGAATTGAACAGGGAGTACTCTTTCGAGGTAACGGCACTCGATCAAGTCGGAAACGAATCGGAAGCTACAGCACCACTCGTCACAGGACCGACAGAAAACGTACCGACACCCAACCTACTGATCACCGAATTGATTCCGAACACCGATAACTATGCAGGCTATGATGCCTTCGAATATTTTGAGCTTTATAACAACAGCCCGGACCCAATCGACCTGAAAGGGTACCGATTCGCTTCCTATAACTGGGATGAAGAAATCGGGGACACTCACATACTAAAGCCTTGGGATACAGTGGTGATTTGGACTAGAAATACAGCCATCAACCCTATTTCCCAGGAAGCATTCAATTATAACTATTTCTATTCGTACAGTAGCAAATATCTTCAAGAAGAGGATACGATCGTCCTCGGGGATATCGCCGGCCTGGTCAACGGCGGCAATACACTGACCGTTTATGACCCTGATGGACTCGAAGTCGTCAGAGCCGAATACTCTGGAGAGGACGTTTCTCTAAAACAAACCGTCACCTATTCCTATCCAAAGGATAATACCCGGACAATGGAAAAATTGGCAGCCGGCCAATATCCGACACCGGGATGGGTTGTGGAAGATCAAGCACCGGATCGCCCCGTGTCAGATGAAGAAGCACCGGAAACACCGACCAACCTTGAGGCATCAGCGGGGAACGGTGATGCCGTTTTGACCTGGGACGCTTCAACTGAATCAGATCTATACCGTTATCACATTTACAAAGATGGGGAACTTGAATTCTCCATAGATCCATCCCAGACATCATTTACGCTCTATACGTTAGTTGGTAATCAAACATACACGTTACAAGTGAGCGCGGAGGATACATCAGGAAATGTATCGGAAAAATCAGATCCTGTACTAGTCACTCCTGAACACCAGATCATCACCCAGCTGGAACGGTGGGAACATGAAAAAGATCCTGCCTACCAAGGTTTGTGGGATATCAGTTCGGACGGTCCGGTGATCGCTGGACTTTCCCAAGGGCTCGTGCCTCAAGGATTGACCTATTATGCAAAAAAAGACTGGCTGCTTACCGTCAGCTACGTCGATGATGGGATTCGGCCTGGTACCATTACCGTAACAGACCGAAAGACGGGAGAGGTGGTGAAGTCCGTTGTCCTTTACAATACGGACGGCACACCGTATACCGGTCATGCAGGCGGTGTGACCGTTAGTCGTGATCACGGCTGGGTGGCATCCGAGAATCACTTATTCAGTTTTAATTTAAGCGACATGGTACAGGCAGAAAATAACGGGGAAATCCAGTTCACAAGACAGATTCCATTACCGGTCGAAGCCGCTTATACCGTATATGATGAAGGCATCCTCTGGGTCGGGGAATTCTATGAGGCAAACGCCTACCCGACCGATCCATCTCATCATATTGAGAACCGGGATGGGGAAATGCATTACGCCTGGATGATCGGCTTTGATTTGGAACGGAACAACGACATGCTTAGTGAAGAGCATTGGAATGGATCTCCTGACCATGACGCGGTGCCGGATTACGTTCTTTCTACGACAGGAAAAGTCCAGGGAGCCATCATGCAGAAGGCTGCAAGGAATGGCGTCACTCTCAGTACCTCCTATGGAAGAGCAAACGATAGCGTGCTGTACCGATATGAATACCCGTTAAAAGAAGACCCTCATGCCCATGTAACCATTGATGGAAAGCAAGTACCTCTCTGGTTCCTTGATGGCCACACGGCAAAACCGCGTCAGAGCATAGAAGCCATTCCGATGCCTGAGGGAATCGTGGAAGTACAAAAAGAGCTCTACGTCGTGTTTGAATCCGGTGCTGATAAATATCGTTATACGACCACCTATCCGATGGACCGGATGCTTATGATCGATATGAAGAAGTTGATGAAGGATGATAAGGGGATGGAGTAGCAATTTCACATCAGAAAAGGGCTTAGAGAATATCCACCTCTAAGCCCTTTTTCTTATTGCACTAACACACCACTTTGTCTTTTTTGTCCATTCACCATTTTTATCTGTAAGTAAAGTATTCCGCCGCAACTTTCCTGCCTTTATTAAATTTATTTAAATAAATATTTTTAGATATTCGCCAAATATTTTGTTCATCACCTTTGGTGTGTTTTCTAAATAAACATTCATTTGTTCAATGTTCGATTCGAACTTATCGGAGGTTCTTTCATCTGTTGGAAAATCAGATATTCCTTTAATGATAATGCATTCAACATCATTCTTCTTACAGATATAAGCAATTGCACCCGCTTCTGTATCGGCTATTGTTATTTCGTTTTCTTTCAGTTCTAAATAGTCCTTCCACATCACTACTGCTTTATCAGCGGTGGCAATAGTTCCGGTATAAAAATCATTTCCATAGTTTGATAGATCAATATCGACTATGAAAGATTGTTTAATAAAAGGCTCAATTTCTTTTACAGTGCAATCATATTGAACGGCTTTATCGGGTACAAAAATATCCAAATTACTGAACGTATCATCTATTCCTGCACATGTTCCAGCAACGATTACTTTCGTTAAATTAAATTTAGAAATCATATACTGATTACCACCAACACCATTTACTTTTCTTACACCGGTACTATAAAAAACAAGTTCAGCATCATTTATTGTTCTCATGAAATACTCGCCATAAGGATAACCGAAACGTTCGTTTTCTTTTACGCTAAAGTACTCCAATGTCGCATCATATTCCCACTTCGTCGCTATACTTATTCCCATCATTGACTTATCATCCTACAAATATAATTTTTTAAATACATCTACAACCAACAATTATCCAATGTAATTATGAAAACACCAAACAATAAGAATCATACTAACAATTCCCCAAGCTGCGGCACTCACGATCCACCAAATTATGGACTTAGCTTTAATTGAACTCTCCTCGTCTTCCAAATTTGATATTATGTAAGCGAGCTGGTTTTCCATACTTGTTTTTATAGAATTGAGCGCAGTAAATCCGACTATTATAAAACCAATAGTTATCCAGATTAATAAGTCCATATTTTATACCTCACTCACTTTCTTTTTACTTTCAATCCTATTTTTTCAATTATCTTGCCCGAAAATGCAATATCCAATATTTACAAGTTTATCACACAATTTCAAACAAGTGGCTAATCTCTTCAAGAACGTTGCGAATTGACAACTCACTTGTCAAAACCGGGACATTTCTTACTATACTTTCATGGATGAATCCGGGTGATGGTCGAAAGGAAATAGTAGAGACTGAACTGTGCCTCCCACTAGCACAAAAGAGTTATAACCCCAAAAAATCCGAACGATGATTCGAAATTCTTTAATGAAAATCGAATTCGCTCGGATTTTTTATTGTTTTTCAAAAGCACATAAAATGCACTTTGCAGGTTCTCGCTGTTGATTGGAGTGCAAGACGAAGACTCCTAAGGGGAAGGCGGAATAGGTGAGCCCCTGCAGGAGCGCAACTCACGCAGCGACGAGGAGACTTGCCATCCGCCCGAGGAAAGCGAAATCTTGCACGGGAATTGTCACATACCAGAATCAAATCCCCTTCAAAGCATCCTTATACCGCTGATAATACGCTTCAACATTATTCAGTAGAAGTAATTCAGTATATAGATATACCTTCATATTAAAATCATTAAAATCAATCGTAGTCAGTTCCTGTATTTTTTTGATCCGATAATTCAACGTGTTCGGATGAATGAACAATTCATTAGCAGTCTGTTTTCCCTTTCCGTCATTCGCCAGGTATACTTCGAGTGTCTTAAGAAGGTCTGTCTGTTTTTTGACATCATTCTTGATCAATGACAACAGGTCATCACTGTAATAGTCCTTTGAAGTGTTTTTCTCATAGAGCGTTGGCAAGTACCGGTAAATGCCCAATTGAGCAAATTCCCGGGGCATCGATTCGGGGCGCGGGCTGATGAAGTTAGCCGTCTCAATGACTTCTGACGCTTCCAAGAAGCTCTTTCGCATTTGATATAGCGTGGTGTATTCCTTCCCGATCCCGATGAGGAAGTTGTAGAAATCTTCCTCGCCTGTTTGTTCTTTCACCTTTTCGACGAGATCTCTGGCTAGTTCCAGGGAAGATAACGGTGTGTCTGCCTTTCCGTAGAGAACGAGGATCACCTGATATTCCGTACGCAGTGAATAAATATTTGTGGTGAAGCTGGATTCCTGGACCAACTTCTCCAGTTGATCGAGCATGGACTTATATTGCGACGATGCGATCGAGTACACCGCTACCGTGAACCGTTCCGGCAGGGTCAGCTTGACGAGGGAAGCATCATGGCGCAGCTGGCTTTCACTTCCGTATTCGTGCTGCAGGAGATGCCACAGTACTTCTTCTTTTCTATCCTGTTTGATATTGACCTTTGCGAACATATCGTTAATCAGGTTTCCAAGATGTGAAGAGATTTCTTCAATGAATGCGAGCTCTTCATTTTCCAGAAGACGGTTGGATTCCTGAACCCAAATATACCCCATCGTGTTTCCAAGGTATTTTGCGGCAATGACGACGCGCTGGTGAAATCCTAACTCTTCCATCGCCTGCACCCGGATCGGATCCGTATGTTTCTCGAGCTGGTGTACGATTCCCTCTTTTTTCAGTCGATCGATGATGAAGACCGGACATTTTTTTGTAAGGATCGTCTTTAGCTGTGTTTGATCGAACTTATTAGAAGAGGAACTGTATGAAATCAGTTCGAAATTTTTATTTTCAATGATGACGGGATTGCCCAGTTTTGAGCTGATCAATTCCGTCGCTTTATGAATATCTTCGGTTTGGAGGATTACATCAATTGCTTCCATAGGAATCTTACCTTTCCACGAGTGTTTATGATTCCTATTATAGCGTTAAATCCCCGAATAAAAAAAGAAAAGCTCCCCCTGATCGGGAGAGCTTATCGTGTTCGATTTATTCTTCATCCATAAACGGATAGACAATATCTGTTGTTGGAGCAAAGTTTTCTTTGATGATACGAGGGCTGGTCCAACGAATCATGTTGAAAATAGAGCCTGCTTTATCGTTTGTACCAGAACCGCGTGAACCACCGAATGGTTGTTGGTTGATCACGGCACCAGTTGGTTTATCGTTGATGTAGAAGTTACCAGCTGCACCGGAAAGACGTCGTTCCAAGTGCATGATCGCTTCACGATCTTGCGCAAAGATTGCGCCCGTTAATGCATACATGGAAGCTGTATCCACTGAAGTCAGTGTTTCTTCTAATTGTTCATTTTCGTATACATAAATCGTTAATACTGGTCCGAAAATTTCTTCGGTCATCGTTTTGAAGTTTGGATTCGTTGTTACGATGACAGTCGGTTGAACGAAGTATCCAACTGAATCATCATACGTACCACCGGCAATGATTTCAGCTTCTTCAGAATCAGCCGCATAGTCGATGTAGCTTGTGATCGAATCAAAGGCAGCTTTGTCAATGACCGCACCCATGAAGTTCCTGAAGTCTCTTACATCCCCTACTTTAAGCTTCGCCGTTTCTTCCACGACACCATTTTTCACTTCTTCCCACATGCTTGCAGGGATGTAAGCACGAGAAGCTGCTGAACATTTTTGACCTTGGTATTCGAATGCACCACGAACAAGTGCAGCGACAACTTTGTCTGCTTGAGCTGTTTCGTGAGCGAAGACAAAGTCTTTACCGCCTGTTTCCCCAACTAAACGAGGATACGATTTGTAGTTTGTGATGTTTTCCCCGACTGTCTTCCAAATCGTCTGGAACACGCTTGTTGATCCAGTGAAGTGGAATCCGGACATGCGTGGGTCTGTTAACACCACATCTGATACTTGTGAACCACGTGATGGGACGAAGTTGATAACGCCCTTAGGCAGTCCAGCTTCTTCCAGGATTCGCATGAAGTAGTAGTTTGATAGTACAGCCGTTGTTGCCGGTTTCCACACAACTACGTTCCCCATGATGGCAGGAGCTGACGGCAGGTTTCCACCGATTGCTGTGAAGTTAAACGGAGAGATAGCTAATACGAAACCATCTAACGCACGGTATTCTAAACGATTCCAGATGTTTTTCATGCTATCTGGCTGCATTTGATAGATTTGGTTTGCATAATCAACGCCAAAGCGTAAGAAATCCGCTAATTCTTGTGCAGCATCAATTTCCGTTTGGTACGCTGTTTTGGATTGTCCTAACATTGTGGCCGCATTGATGACGTCGCGGTATGGACCAGAGATCAAATCCGCAGCTTTCAAGAAGATCGATGCTCTGTGCTGCCATGGCATATTGGACCAAGAATCTTTCGCAGCCATTGCCGCTTCCACTGCATCGCGAAGCTCTTTTTCACCTGCTTGTGAATAAGTAGCCAATACATGTTTGTGATCGTGCGGCATAACCACTTGTTTCACTGTATCGGTCTTTATTTTCTCGCCATTGATGATGACCGGGATTTCAACCTCGATACCAGCTTGGCGTTCTAATTCAGCTTTTAACGTTTCTCTTTCTTTCGTACCTGGGGCATATGTATTGCCAGGCTCATTTGTTGGTTTTGGGATGTTGTAAATTCCGTTACTCATTCTCTTCACATTCCTTTCTGATTTCATTCTGTCTGGATGTTACTTGCTGAAGATTCCCTTTAATGCAAATGCGATGTTTGCCGGCCTTTCCGCCAGGCGTCGCATGAAATACCCGAACCAGTCCTCGCCATATGGCAGGTAAATGCGGACGGTATATCCTTTTTTCAGTAAGTCGGACTGCAGTTGATTCCGCATGCCGTAAAGCATTTGGAACTCGAATCTGTCATTCGGGATATTGTGTTCTTTTACTAATCCGATGGTGTAATCGATGATCGCTTCATCATGGCTTGCGATCGCAGTATAATGGCCGTTCAAGAGCTGCTTCTTGATGAGATGCTTCAGATTCTCATCCACCTTCTTCTTCTCCTGGAACGCCACTTTACCCGATTCATTATATGCACCCTTCACAAGCCTCAAATAAGGGGAGAACTGATTGAGATCATCCACATCCTGCTCTGAGACATATAGATAGGATTGGATCACCGTCCCCACATTGTCGTACTTTTGACGGAGCTTCTTGTAAACGTCAAGGATGGCATGGCACCTCGAGGAATCCTCCATATCGAGGGTGACCGTGATTCCGCTTTCTTTCGCTTTCGAGAGAATCAACTCCATGTTTTCCATGACAAGATCTTGACTGATATCCAATCCCAGGGAAGTCAATTTCACAGAGATCTCAGTTTCCAGCCCATGATAGGCAATCGCACTGATACTCTGGATACATCCTTGGACATTCTCCCGGACCACCGATGTGGAATCGACGAACTCACCAAGATGATCGACCGTTACCTGGAATCCCTCCTCGTTCAATTGCGTAATCAATGGAATCGCTTGTGCAAAGGTTTCTCCCCCTACAAGCTTATTAGCCCCAAATCTTGACCCCCACCGTTTGGCCATCTTATCCATCGCCTTATTGTGAGAAAGAAACAAGAAAAAACGCTTACTGATTGCTTCCATGATTACAACACCTCCTTATAG
The DNA here is from genome assembly GCF_042666755.1 of Rossellomorea sp. GCM10028870. Classification (NCBI taxonomy): domain Bacteria; kingdom Bacillati; phylum Bacillota; class Bacilli; order Caryophanales; family Bacillaceae; genus Rossellomorea; species Rossellomorea sp. GCM10028870. The sequence goes on from NZ_JBHTGN010000006.1 coordinate 23,101, forward strand.
TGACTGTTACCTCAAGTGCGAGGTGATTAAACGAAGAAATGTAAATCTTAAGAAAATTATACCGGGAATAACAGCTGGGAAACAACGTGCTCGAGCCACAAATATTTGTGGGTTGATTTATGGTGGAAACACAAAAAGGTGTTGATTACATAAAAAAACAACGGGTTTGACGTTCAAGCTCGTTGTTTTGCTTGGGTGCCCGGCATAACAGCTTCTCTTTTCCTTATATGATTTTATCCGATAACAGCCCCTTGACTGAAGGCAGCACATAATCCGGCGTCCAAACCGTTCCCCTCAAATCCCCCTCGGTCGTGACCCCGCTGAGAACGAGGACCGTTTTCATCCCGGCTTCGATGCCCATCCGGATATCCGTCTCAAGACGGTCGCCGATCATCACGCACTCTTCCGGCTTTAGTTCCAATAATTTTAGAGCTGCCTGAATGGTCAGCTTAGAAGGCTTTCCAATCTGGACATCAATCTTTCTCCCCACAACGGCTTCCACTGCACCAATCATCCCGGCACAATCCGGAACATCACCAACCTCTACTGGACAGGTTCTGTCCGGATTGGTCGCGATCATCTTCGCACCAAGCTTGATCGCCTGATAAGCAAAATTCAAATGGTCGTAATGAAAATCCCGGTCCCATGAGAGCACGACGACATCCACCTCTGATGGCGCCATTCCTTCCCTGAATCCGGCAAGTGTCAGCTCATCCTTAATCGGCTGCTCACCAATCACATACAATGTGGCATCTGGATGATGTTCACGTAAATAGTCAATCAACGTAAGTGTCGGATTCAAAATGTTCTCAAGGGTAGCCTTGACATTGAAGCCGTTCAACTTCTCCACATAACGCTGTCGGGATTCAATCGTCTTATTTGTGAGGAACAGTACCTTCTTCCCTTCATCGAGAAGAGAATTGATGATGGTGTCTGCTCCTTCTATTAATTGCTTGCCAAGATATACGGTGCCATCCAAGTCAAAAATATATCCTTTCAGATTTTTCATCTGTCCCCCTCCTTCAAATTAAAAAAATTCCTTGAGCATGACGATTTCTCCAATTGAACAATTGGATTTTCGCCATACTCAAGGAATCTCCTGATCTTTATCCTTGTATCTATTCATTTATACCCGTTGTGTCATCAGATCTTCACCGATGATGACCTTTGGAGTGTCAAGCTTTGCCACCTCTTCTTCATAAGGTTCTTGGTCGGATAAGTGGACGAGAACGACTTTCCCGATCTTATCCATATCATAGTTCTCTGCAACTTCAACGAGACTGCTGTGGTTCCCTGCCATATTCCGGGCAGAAGTCGCTTCATGGATTAACATATCAATATGGTCATACTGTCGGATTCGTGCGTTGATTTCCGTATCGCTCGAATATACGACGACCCGGCCGGCACATCGCACTTCAAGCCCCACAGTAGGAACAGAATGAAGGGCCTTAAAGCAGGAAAACGTCATCCCACCACCAGACAGAAGATCATCTTCACGATCACCGTCAAAGGTTTCAACCTTAATGGTAAAAGCAATCGGCCACTGATCTGCTTCCATCGTTGACAGCCATTCCTGCAGTTTTTTCTCATTCCGATCATCACAAAGGATCCTTAATGGCTTTTTCCTATCTTCCAGCCACATCCCCCACAGCAAGGACGGCAATCCATAAATATGGTCAATATGAAAATGGGTGAACACCACTGCATCGAGCTCCCCTAAATCCACCCGCAGCTGCTTCAGCTTCCGGCAAGGATTGCCGCTGACATCTACCAGCACATGATAGTCATCATTCGAAAAGCAGATTGATGTATTGTCGCGTTCGGAGCCAGGATAGGCACTCCCCGTTCCTAAGAAATGAATGTCCATCAGATCCCCTCCTATTTAATTCCTGAGTGCATAAAGCTTGATACGAATTGTTTTTGAAAAAGGAAGAAGGCGAGCACTAAAGGCATGATGACCATTACCGTACCGGCTGCGACCATTCCCCACTGCGCTCCCGTTTCATATGATTGTGCAAAGAGGGCAAGTCCGACGGTCAACGGCCGGGACTCGACAGAATCCGTGATGATCAACGGCCACATGAAGTTGCTCCAATGGTGGCTGACCGATACCAGGGCAAATGCGATATAGGTCGGTTTCGCCGATGGGATATATACATGCCACAGTGTTTGATACCATTTACATCCGTCCATTCTTGCCGCTTCATCAAGATCGAACGGGACTTGCTTGAACGTTTGGCGCATGAGGAATACCCCAAATGTAGAAGCCCAATATGGCATCATGACGGCGAGTTTTGTATTGACAAGCCCAAGCTGGCTGATTACCTGATAGTTCGGGAATAACAGGATTTCGGGCTGAATCATCAGTTGCAGCAGGAACAGGATGAACAGTACATTCTTCCCTCTGAAATTCACCCGTGCAAACGCATATGCCGCAAGCGTAACGGTGACTAACTGGACAATCAACACCCCAAAAACGATGACGAATGTATTGAAGTAATACTGCAAAAATGGTGCAGTCTTCCACGCGTTGACATAGTTTTCAACCGTTGGATTCGAGACCCAGAACGGAAAGCCTCCGTTGATCACTTGATTCCCGGGAGAGAAAGAGGTGATGATGACCCAAAGGAGGGGGATGAATGAAAGTATCCCTAAAAAAATGATGATGCCATAGTTCAATTTTTTCATCGAATCTTCCCCTCCTTAATAATGGATTTTCCGATCAAGGTACAAATAATTGAATGCTGTGATTCCGAGCATGATGACGATCAAAATCACGGTCAGCACCGCTGCTTTACCTAAATCCCAGTTCGTGAATGCCACTTCATAGATATGGTAGAGTAATAGATTGCTGGCATTATCCGGTCCACCCTTGGTCATGATGTACAGGTGGTCGACGTTTTTAAATGAATTCGTAATCGCCACGATCATGACGAACAGCGTCGTAGGCATCAGCAGTGGGAAGGTGATATGACGGAACATCTGGAACGGTTTCGCCCCTTCCATCTCAGCCGCTTCATACACGTCCCTCGGTAGATTTTGCAAACCTGCCAGATAAAAGATCATGAAGAAACCGGCATCTTTCCAGATGATCATGACAATCATCGCGATCATGACGGTGTTTGGATCCCCCAGCCAGTTCGTGTCATCCCGTCCGAACATATGCAGAAAGTTATCGAGCAATCCATACTGCGGGGTGTAGATGAAAAGCCAAATATTTGCCACCGCAATCAACGGAACGATCGTCGGGTAGAAAAATGACGTACGAAGCAAAGAGCTTCCGGCCATTTTTTTATTCAGCCAGATGGCAAGATACATCGCCAGGAACAAACTTGTCGGCACTGTACCGATCATGAAGAGGATATTATTCAGAATGACCTTCCGGAATATTTCATCCTCGAAAACTCCTTTATATTGTTCAAGGCCCGAAAATTGCAGCCTGGTCATCGGGCCACTATAGAAGCTTAACTGGATCGATTTGAGCGTCGGGTAAAACGTAAACAAACTCAAAAATATGAAAGAAGGAAACAGCAGCCCGTAGGCAAACAGATTATTTCTCGCCCCAGTGCTGAGTTTTCTTTGTTTCGTTGTCATTGATCGGCCCCACCTTTCTTGTGAAGCAGGAGCAGGAGCTCAAGTCAGCACAAAGCCCACCTGAGCCTCACTCCATTCACTCTTCGATCACTATCTTATTACTGAAAAGGCTCCAATACTTTTTCCGCTTTCTTCTGTGCATTGTCCAACCCTTCATCAACCGGGCTTTGCCCCGTCAGGATCGATTGAATATGGTCATTGAAGATTTTCTGCACTTCACCATTTTGATAGGTTGCGAGTTCACTTTCTGCATACTCGAGCTGCTCGCGGGCAACCAGTGCAGGTGGGAATTCCTCTACATACTTCTTCAACAAGTCGGTCTCATAAGCTGATTCGGTTGTGGCTACATATCCTGTATCGATTGACCACTGGGCAACACGCTCAGGCTCTGTAAGAAACTTCATGAACTTGATGGCCGCTTCCTTATTCTCTTTTGGAAGATCTTTGAACAAGTAGATGTTTCCTCCTCCGGTAGGGGAACCATACTCATTGTTCGCCGGCAGGAAGGAAACACCGAAATCAAAGTCCGCATTGTTCTTCACATTCGTCAGATTACCTGTCGTATGGTACATCATCGCCGTTTTTCCACTCAGGAAGTCAGAAGGAACCGTCGCCCATTCAATGACTCCCTCCGGCATGATTTTATGTTCCTTTCCAAGGGATAACCAGAAATCCATCGCTTCTTTCGAGTATGGTGCATTGAAATGTACTTCCTTACCATCTTGAGACATGATGTTGTCTCCAGTCTGAAGGGCTAAAGCCTGGAACATCCAGTACTGGTAGCCGGTGCTCGGAATTTCGAGACCCCACTGATCCTTGCCTCCATTTTTCGTCAGCTTCTTCCCGTATTCCACCAGCTGATCCCAGTTTTCAGGTGGTGCTTCCGGATCCAAACCGGCTTCCTTGAAGGCGTCCTTGTTATAGTAAAGGACGATGGTACTGCGCTGGAATGGCAAACTGTACACCTTATCATCGATGGAAGAATTCGCCATGAAACCATCATAGAAATCATTCAAATACTCTTTCTCGAACATCGGCGTCAATTCCTCGATCAAGTCGTTCTCAAGCAATGTGAAAAGGTCGATGGAGAATAACACAGCAAGCTCAGGTGAATTTCCTGCCTGGGCCGATGCCATGACCTGGGTCATCGTCTCAGCATAACTGCCCCCATATTTCGCGTTCACTTTGATTTCGGGATTCTCTTTCTCGAAATCAGCCACAAACCCATCAACGATCTTCGCTACATCCCCGCCAACCGCAACCGGGAACCAGAAATCGATTTCCGTCGTTTCACCCCCGGCAGTATCACTGCTGCCGCATCCGGCAAGAACAACCATCAACACTATTACGAATGATAAAAACTTGTTTTTCATGCCCATTCCTCCCCTTTTTTTCATAAAAAAACCCATGAACAATAAACTGCATCACAAATAAATGTCATGCATTTCATTGGTCACAGGGATTCTCCGCATCTCTACCCTTAGACGATAACCTGTCTAATATATATGTCTGATTATTCACAATAATACAATATTAACTAAAAGTTGGCAATGGGATTTCATTTTTTTTACAAAACAATCATATCCAATATCCCTTTGACGATTGAATTCCCTACAAAAAAATACAGCTGCGACAGCTGTATTGAGAATGGACGTATCCTAATAGTACCTCTTAAAAACCCTTGATATTCTACTGACCGCAGGATGGTCTTGATCCTATCCTTCCATTGCAATTTGCACATTAAAGGGTTATTGCTATTGATCAATCACCATCCTTAGTATAAGTATGCTTGCTATTAGTAAGCCTCTGTAAATCTTCTCGATAAAACGTATCCTTTAATTCCTGCATCTTAAAAGGAATGATAGGAGAAAGATAAGGAACTCCGAGCGATTTCAGACTCACCATATACAACATTAGAATGGTTGTCCCAATGATGATTCCATTAAAACCAAAAAAGTTAGCCGTTAATAAAAATACTATCCTTAAGGTGGCATCAGGTCCCACCAGTCCTCTGTTTGCTCCCAAGAAACTGGAAAGAGCGGTTATCCCTATGACGATCAGACTGACGGGGTGGATTAATTTGGCGGTGACCGCCGTTTCGCCAATGACGATGGTCCCGATTAAAGACACCAATATGACTGCACTTTGCGGAAGACGAAACGAAACGTCTACTAATATTCTGACCAAGAATAAAAGAATGGCGATTTCCCAAAAGGTTGGCAATATCTCATCGTCAGAAATGATAGCTTTTGAAATCTTGGTGGGTATGTCATCTTTATGAAAATTTGCTAATGCTATGTAAACCGCTGGCAGGTATATTCCTAATAGAAAGGCGATAAAACGGATGATTCGGCTGGTGAATCTGCCCATTGATATGTGGTAATCATCGGGTGCCTGAATAAAATCAATAAATAAAGCAGGAGCAATGATGGCGAAAGGGTACCCGTCCACCATCACTACCACTCTTCCTTCAAATAAGGATGAAACTGCCCCGTCAATTCGTTCTGAATGTCTTAGCCGGGAAAAAAATGTTTTTGGCTTTCCTTCTAGTACTTCCTCTACTACTCTTTCACTCAGGACGTACTTTACGGTAAGGCTATGTATCCTCTTTTTGACTTCTTTTAATATCCCGTTATCGACAGTACCATCTATATATAAGATGGAAACAGATGTTGGTGAATTGGTGCCAATTTCTACTGTTTCCACACACAAATCCGGCGTTTTTAATGAACCTCTTATCAAATTGATATTTGTTTTTATCTTTTCTGTTAATCCAATTTGTGGACCTCTTACTGAACGTTCTCCAATTGACGCTTCGACGCTTCTTTCTGCCCACTTAGGAGATGGTATTATGATGCCTTCTGGAAACCCGTCAATTAATAAGACTGTACTTCCTTGTACGATGCCATTGGTCAATTCTTGATACTGAGTAGTCGTTTTCACATCTGCCGATTCAACTATTCTTTCAATGATTTGATCGATGAGTGATTCAGTCAAACCTTCAGTCTCAAATGGTTCTAATAACGGCTTGACCACATAATCCTGAATAACATCCGTATCGATAATTCCGTCCAAATAGACAATATTCATTTCAAGGGAACCTTCGCAGCCAGACTTTAAATTTCTTACGATAAGGTCAGATGTGTCGTGAAAGGTATTCCTTATATGTTCTATATTTTCTTTTAGGCACATTTCTATTTTAGGCATCCTTCATCCTCCCTAAAGGTAGTATGAGGAGTTGTCGAAATACTATACTTTAAGGAGAATACCTAAAATAACAAGCTAAATAAGGCAATGGCCAGAGACACCTGGCCATTGCCTTATTCGTTCAATAACATAGTAGTTTTTTTCCGCACGATTTTAGTTTTACCCCTGTATTGGTAACACAGTAGAAACCTTGATCTTCCTTAACGCAAAGCTCTTTTGGATCATAGTAATCTACTTCACCTCGCTGAGGGTCTTACCCCATTTTCGTGCCCCCATCAAGTAGAAACCTCATCACTCGAGTTGCAAGCTTCATCTCTCATCTTTTTCCTCGTTTTTCTTCCGCATCTTCGGCAGGCTCATGGCTTTGATCTCCCGTTCTTCAAAGAAATTTCCAACCCTCGTCATGATGAAAGTGACGAGGGTGGCGAAGATGACAATCGAATAAAACCCTGCTCCAATTCCGATTCCGACACCCCCCACGTAGAAGATCATCGCAGCGGAAGTGAGTCCCTTCACCCGCAGTCCATCTTTCAGGATCACGCCTGCACCTAGAAACCCGAGCCCTGATACGATCTGGGCAGCCAGACGGAAGGGATCCATCATTTTTCCGCTATCCGGCTGACTGAGCATCTCTGCGCCTTCAATCGATACGATCGTGATCAACGTACATGCCACTGACACATACGTATATGTTTTTAATCCAGCGGGCTTGTTCTTCGCTGATCGGTCCCATCCGATGACGAATCCCAATACCGCACTCACTACGATCCGGAAATAAATATCATGCTGCCAGAAAAAGTCCGCTAGTCCATTTATGTAATGTAGCATGTCGGCCTCCTCCTTAAATGAAAAAAAGACCTCTCCACAAAACGAATGCAGGATTTCTTTACCTATTGTGAAAAAATCATATAGTTCGCTGCATGGGTATCTCATTTTTTCTTTCTACCGAGTGGCAATCCTTAAAATATTCTTTTTATCGTACACCACTTATTTCTTGATTTCAATCTTATTTCTAACACAATTGAAAGACTTAGATTCTACTCTCATTATTCTCTCCTTAAACTACAGCAAAAATAAGCGTATCCTTCCATTCTGGATACCCTAAGATATCAATCCAAACGTGCCTCTTTTCCGCACAGTCTTGAATCCTATACGTTCATAAAGCTTTATGGCTCGGGGATTGTTTTGATTCACGTGAAGGGCGGCGGATTTCATTCCATCATGACGGAGGTCTTCTAAGCATTTGCAAATCAATACAGCAGCGACCCCTTTTCCCCGCCACTCCGGAATTACACCCACTTGAATAAAATACCCGGTTGTATCAGTCTCCTGATCGGTCGCAATGAACCCTACCGCCTGGTCATTGACAGTCGCGATATAGGACCGTTCCGCTAGAAAATCAGAACCGGACGATATCCACTCCACCCACTTCTCCCTCGTCCACCCGGGAAAACCGGGACGGTGCTTAAATGAAGCCTCGTAAACTTCATAAAATCGTTCTTTCAATGATGGTGACCAACTTTTGAAAATCAAAGGAAAAGGTGCTTCGATTTTGGGGATATCAGTTAAGGAGTGTTCCATCACATATTCTTGGAATACCATCTTATAGCCCTTTTGTTGGTATTCCTGAATGATATCATCTGTTATATTTTCACATTGAATGTTCGTCACGTCGTTCATCCACTTCGGCCTCCGTTCCATTCAATTTAGAGATTTTCATACCTTGATAATCTGAAGATACCACGCCCTTTGCATCAGGTCCACACTGTGATTGGATTTTTGGGTAAGTCTGCTGATTGATCTATTTGGAGACTGTGATCACCTAATACTCAAATGGATGAACATCACCATTTCATTTGACAATTAACAAACAATTTTATATTATGTTTATAAAGTAACAAACATAGTTAAAATTTGTTTGTATAATAATTTCGTTGAAGATAAAAAGAAAGGGGCGTGTTAAGGAATGGAGCTTTCCAACTTGTTTTGGAGTGCCTCGTTGGAAGAAATGAAAAGAGGTTTTATAGAAGAAGAAGATTCCTTTATTTGTCTTATGTGCGGAGAGATCATTGAAAAAGGCATGGTCTATCCTTACGAAGATAAATTTTACCTCGCTGAAAAATTTATGGGCGTTCATATTGAACGTACGCACCTATCTGTATTCGATTATTTAATTGGAATGGATAAAAAGCTCACGGGTCTTACCGATCACCAAAAACGTTTATTGACCCTCTTTTATCAAGGGAAAAATGACAAAGAAATCAAGGAAGAATTGGATATCGGAAGTGCGTCCACTATCCGCCATCACCGGTTTGCATTAAAAGAAAAGGAGCGTCAGGCCAAGACCTTCCTGGCGATGATGGAATTGCTGAAAGAAAAAGACGATAATGCCCCGACGTTTGTCCCTGTTCATAAGACAGCCACCATGGTGGACGAACGGTACAATATTACACAGACCGAACAGGAGCAGATCGTGAAAAAGTACTTCTCTGACGGGGCATTGACGAAATTCCCCCCAAAGGAAAAGCAAAGGCTGGTCATTCTTCGTGAGATTTCGAAACAGTTGAAGAAAAACGATATGTACGATGAAAAGGAATTAAATCATGTATTAAAAGACATTTATGACGATTATGTGCTCATCAGAAGATATCTCATTGAATATGGGTTTATAGACCGTAAATCCGACGGAAGCAAGTACTGGTTAAAGAAGTAAAGAACGAACAGGAGGTCTTAACATGGATCGTAAAAGAGAGTTAAAACAACAATATAAAGAAACACCGATTGAAGCAGGTGTCTTTCAAATCGTAAATCAGCAAAACAATAAAATCTATATCGGAAGCACAAAAAACTTGAAGACCCTGAACGGAATCAAGTTCATGCTTGAAAACAATGGATTCACCACCAGCAAAGGGTTACAAACCGAATGGAACCAGTACGGGAAAGACGCTTTTACATTCGAGCTGTTGGAAAAACTGAAAAAGAATGATGATCCATTTGTGACTGAAAAAGAAGCTCTGGAGGAGTTGGAGGAAAAGTGGTTGGAGAAACTGCAGCCGTATGGAGAACGAGGGTATAATCAGAAGTAGATAAGGCGATCACCATACAATACCTCAGACTTATTTATCTCTGAGCATTCACATCTCAAGACAAAATAAGGGCTTACCCAAATTCGGATAAGCCCTAAAACGGTTATGTGAATAATTACACTCCTACAAATATCCCTATGCTGTCACCATCAATCTCGACTGTCTTCATGCTTTCTAATTTCTCAAACGTCATGCTCTTGATCAAGAGACTGCCCTGCAGTAAATCTTCAAATTTCTCCACTACCTCTTTCATTGAATCATTGACATCCAGCACAAGGTGCACACGCTGTTCTACAGACAGGTTCAATTCTTTTCTATATTGCTGAACGGCTCGAACAAGCTCACGGGCCTTCCCTTCTTTACGCAGATCTTCTGTGATGGTCGTATCCAGGAAAACACTGAAAGTTGAGTTTGAAACCATTTCCAACCCTTGATGTGTCTTTTGATGAACGATGAGATCATCTTTCTCCACTGAAACCTTTTCTCCAGTTGGAGACTCAAAGTCAAGATAGCCTTGTTCTACAACCTTGCTTGCTTCTTCCTGATCTAACGATTGTAAATGTTTCTGCACAAGGCCCACGAGCTTACCGAGTTTCGGACCTGCAGTCGGGAAGTTCAGCTTTAATTCATATTGCACGGAATCTCCTGCCTGGTCCTGCAATTGTACATTCTTTACATTGATTTCATCTTGAATGATGTATTCATACTTCCTAAGTAATTCTGTATCATTTTTTGCTCCCACTATCGTAAGCCTGGATAGAGGCTGCTTTGTTTTAATATTCGTCGTATTACGGGCAGATCGGGCAAGTTCGACTACTTGTAAGACGCGATCCATTTCCGTTTCCAATGCTGGATTGATGTCTTCCTGATTTACTTTAGGAAAATCAGCCAGATGGACGCTTTCATTGGTCAAGTTTATATGGATATCCTCTGCAATGAACGGAGTGAATGGTGCCAGCAATCGGCTTACACTGACTAATACTCGATTCAATGTATGAAACGCAGCCAGTTTATCTTCATTCAACCCTTCGCTCCAAAAGCGTTCACGTGATCTGCGGATATACCAATTACTCACCTGATCAACCAGGATGGATAATTCTCTTGCTCCTGCGGTAAAGTCATATTGATCTAAATGGTCCGTTACGTTTCTGATAACCGAATTCAATCGTGATAACATCCACTGATCGAGTAGAGAAGGAGTTCCAGCCTCGTGTTTATGAGGTTCGAAACCATCAATCACTGCATACAGGGTGTAAAAGGAATGAACGTTATTCAGCGTGTCGACAAGCTTCGATTTAGCCTGGCCGACGACGTTTTCTGAAAAGCGTTTGTTATTCCACGGGGCACTATCTGCAAGCAATGCCCATCTGAGAGCATCTGCCCCAAATTTCTCAACGAGATCCATTGGATTGATGACATTTCCTTTACTTTTAGACATTTTACGTCCGTCTTCATCCAGTATGTGTCCGAGTGACAATACGCGCTTATATGGGGCTTTCCCTGTGAGGAGGGAGGAAACCGTCAACAAGCTGTAGAACCAGCCCCTCGTCTGGTCCACCCCTTCGGCAATCACATCTGCAGGAAATTGCTGATGAAATAACTCTTTGTTTTCAAATGGATAATGATACTGTGCAAACGGCATCGAACCACTGTCAAACCAGACATCGATGACTTCTTTCGTCCTGTTCATTTCATGAGAACAGGACGGACACTCCACGATGACTTCATCGACATATGGTTTATGAAGTTCAAGATTGTCCCTCCAACCCCTTTTCGCATGTTCTTTCAGCTCCTGGATACTTCCCGGGACATACTGATGATCACATTCCCCGCAAACCCAGACGTTCAGCGGAGTCCCCCAGTAACGGTTCCTCCCCAGGTTCCAATCCACCATATTTTCAAGGAATTTCCCAAACCTTCCTTCTTTCATATGATCCGGATACCACTCGACGGATTGGTTGTTCTTTAAGATGGTCTCTTTTACGGCCGTTGTCTTGATGAACCAGCCTTCCATTGCGTAATAGAGAAGTGGTGAGTCACAGCGCCAGCAGTGTGGATAGCTGTGTTCATACTTCTCCTTGGAAAAGAGAAGGTTGCTATCCGCGAGCATTTTGATGATCTTCACGTCGCTGTCCTTTGTGAATTCTCCTTCTAGAGGCTTGAAATCTCTGGTGTAACAACCCTTCTCATCCACGATATTGACAAAATCCAATCCACTTTCTTTGATGGCATTGTAATCATCTTCACCGTGAGCGGGAGCCAGGTGAACAATCCCGGTTCCGCTGTCATCGGTCACAAACGATGCCGAAATCACTTCATGCCCGCGGTCGAGCGTGAGATTGTTGAACGGCGGCTGATACGAAACCCCTACAAATTCGCACCCTTTATGCTCACTGACCAACTCGAAGTCGTCTCCCAACACATCGTTCACAAGGTACTTTGCCAGGATATACGTCTCTTCACCCCGTTTGGCTTTCACGTAATCCACGTCTTCATGGACGGCGAGCGCCACATTGGCAGGTAGCGTCCAAGGTGTTGTCGTCCAGCCCAGAAAGTATTCATGCTCTTTCCCTTCCACCTTGAATTTAGCTGTCGCGGATAAATCTTTTACATCCTTATATCCTTGAGCCACCTCATGGGAACTGAGGGAGGTTTGGCAGCTCGGGCAATAAGGCGCGACCCGATGCCCTTGATAGAGCAACCCTTTCTCATGGATCTTCGAAAGGATGTGCCAGACACTTTCGATATAATTGTTCTGAAGGGTTACATAGGGATCATCCATATCAACCCAGTATCCGATTGCCTCCGTAAAGGTGCGCCACTGCCCCTCATAATCGAAAACACTCTTTTTACATTCTTCAATGAATTTCTCAACACCGTATTCCTCGATTTCTTGTTTACCGGACACGCCGATTTTCTTTTCGACGCCCAATTCCACCGGGAGACCGTGTGTGTCCCAGCCTGCCTTACGTTTGACTTGATATCCACGCATGGTCTGATACCTTGCGACAAAATCTTTGATCACACGCCCCAGAACGTGACCAGCATGTGGAAGCCCATTGGCAGTCGGAGGTCCTTCATAGAAGACGAACGACTTTTTCCCTTCACGGTTTGTCACTGACTTTTCAAAAATATGATTCGAATTCCAGAAATCCTGGATCCGCTGCTCTCTTTCGACCGCCTTTTCGTTTACATTCACCTTTTTCATGTCATCACCCTCTATTTTTTTGTAAATAAAAAAACCCGCCCCTAACTTATGTTAGGGACGAGTTATAACCCGCGATACCACCCTGATTCTATCCATAAACTCGATTTCAAGTTTACGTGACAGCGCTCATGCAACGTACAATCATACGCGTTCCTTGTAACGGCGGAAACCCGTCAAAGCTTAAAGTACCTTCAGCTTTGCTTCTCGGAGAGGATATTCAATATGATCTGAACGTTGACTTCCACCAAATCGCCAACTCTCTGTAGAACAGATTCCATACCTACTCGTTCTCGTCATGGAATGTAAGTGATCCAATATATGTTACAACAAATGTAAATGATACAGGTTAAATTTGTCAATCCTTACTATTATTATTTGGCAATACGCCATTCATTTATTCGCTCTTCTACACTAACAACTCAAATGATTGTAAATGGCGAAGGTGAGATGGTCATCACTAACCCGTAAGATCTGAAGGTCACCCTCATTATCCCTGTATCGGCAACACCGTAGAATCCTTGATCTCCCTCAACGCCAAGCTTGTCTGAATCTTGGTGATCCCCATTTCATTCAGCCTTCTGATAAAGAGTTCCAATCCCTTGCGATCCTTGCATGCCACTTTTAAGAGGTAATCATATTCCCCGGTCAAGCAATGACATTCAAGGACTTCTTCCATTGATTCCAATGTCCCCTCAACAGCTTCCAGTTTTTCTGTACGATGTTCATTCGTGCTCATAAATACGAAGCATAACAAGTCAAATCCCAGTTTTTCATGGTTGAGAATGGCTACCTGCTTTTTGATATATCCTTCCATTTCCAACCGTTTGATCCTTGCGTGTACGGCGGGTGCTGATAAATTGACCCGCTTCGACAGTTCCAGATTACTGAGTTGCCCATCCTTTTGAAGCAAATCCAACAGCTTTAGATCCATTTGGTCCAAAACCCTGCTTACAATCGTCTCCATGCTCCATCCACCCTTTTCAATTGTTCCAAAAACCACTGATAAAACTATGTATATATGAATTTTTATAACCTAAAACCCTATTACACTTTCATATATTTCGATTAATAATCATTATACAATAAGTTCTTTTGTATTATCAGGAAAATGTTAAAATTATTCTTATAGACAATGTCATTGTGCACAATGGCTCTTCGAAAAGGGGCTGAATGACGTGAAATATTATTATCTGTTGTTACTGACAAGTCTTCTCTGGGGAGGCAATTTCATCGTGGGGAAAACCCTTGTGGAACATGCATCCCCGGGAACGTTGACCATATTAAGGTGGGCAATCGCCATCGTCTGTCTGTTCCCGATTGTCTGGTGGAAAGAAAAGAAGCTGGTTCCACCCATTCAATCGATCCTGCCCTTATTTTTCATGGGCCTGACGGGGGTAGCCCTTTTTCAGGCACTGCAATTCATGGCTTTGGAAAAGACATCTGCCACCAATGTGGGCCTGATCTCTACGTTAAATATGTTCTCCATTGCCGGGATCTCTTTTATTTTTCTGAAGGAAAAGATGAACGCATTTCAACTGTCATCCATGTTCATCTCACTCTTTGGCGTGTTGCTCGTCCTGTCCAAAGGGAAAGTGGAGATGGTCTATTCCTTGCAATTTAATGAAGGGGATCTCTATATGCTGGCTGCGGTTGTGATGTGGGGAATCTATTCCGTTTGCAGTAAGTGGGCAATGAAGACCGTCACTCCCATGATGTCCATTTTATACTCAGGACTATTTGGCCTTCTCATCCTTCTTCCTTTTAACCTTTCTACTTTCCTGGTGACAAATGTTGATGCCTCTTTCGTGCAGTCCATCTTATATACCGGCGTGATTTCCACGGTTGTATGCATGGTCTTATGGAATATCGGGGTGAATAACCTGGGGCCGAGTACTTCAGGATTGTTCTTGAACTTCAACCCTGTGTTCACAGCCTTATTGGCCTTTGTTTTTCTCGGGGAAAAGATGAATGGGCTACAAGCTGTCGGCAGTGTCATTGTTATAGCAGGATGTGTATTGTTCTCTCTTCTCAAGTCCAAGCCTGACATTATGATCAAAGAAACCGGGATCAGAGTCCCTTCAAAGATGGTATCAAGTGAATCTGTCAAGACTTCATAGAAAGAAGTGGTATGGGGGTCCTTTTTGAGGTGCTTAAACCGATCTCCAAAGCTATAATGATATACTTATAGAGTTTGACAGCAAATATAAGCAAAGAAGACTCGTCAATTGACGAGTCTTCTTTGCTTATAGGGAAGAAAGCTTGCATACCCTTCCGCTAGAAGATCCTTTAGGGGAAGGCGAAAATTGCCCCTACATTTTGTAAGAGTGATGATACGCATTACTTTTCTGCTGAGATGATCAAGAACATAGGTCTGCGGAGTTCATCTTTCATTTCAGGCACAGTTTCTAACATTTCGTTAGAGGGAACTGGTTCTTTCATTTTCCTTATATTAAAGCCTGCATTTAGTAAGTCATTGACATAAGTAGAAAATGTCCGGTGATATTTTACAACATTTTCGGTCAGGAACGTTGTTTCACGTATGCCTTCTAATTGGTAACGGTCAACCGGCCAATGTAAACGATTCCCTTGGTCATCACAATACCAATCTTGTTCCTTTCGGGAAGTGAACATTGGATGTTCAACTGAAAATATAAAAGAACCTCCCGGCTGTAAACTATCATAGATCTTTTTACAGATTGCTGCAAAGGACTCAATATAGTGAAAAGCCAATGAACTGATCACAACATCAAATTGGGAATCAGAAAAATCAATGTCTTCGATTGGCATCTTAATGTAAGAAATGAAAGGATCATTGGTCATTTCGCGGGCTTGCTGAAGCATGTTTTCAGATATATCCACTCCGATAACAGATTTTGCTTGCTGTTCCCGAGCATAGCGACAATGCCAGCCAAAACCGCATCCCAAATCAAGTACACTCTTATTTCGGAGTTCGGGTAAAAGCTCTTTTAATACGTGCCATTCTCCCGCACTTTCAAGACCTTTAACGGAACGTTCCATATTTTTATATTCAGAAAAAAAATTCACATCATCATACTTATTTTGCTTCATACTATTTCCAACTCCTGCTTAATTAGTTAGCCTCCAAAATTTAATACAAATCAAATTGAGGAGGCAATCTATATTCTTCTAACCATCTCTTTCACCTCGTTTAGTTACTCCAACTAAAAAGACAGCCGGTTATATTTAAACTCATCAGAGACGCTGCACCCTCTAACATCCTCTTTACATGAGTGTATAATGACTATTGCCACCTGTACAATTTATGAAGATTTTTTACATACATCCCTGCCATAAACTTCGGTAAACCCATTTCAATACACTTTTTCTTTACAAATTGCTTCATTTCTTCTACTGTGATGTCTTTTTGGGTGAATTCCCCTTCTTGATAACAATGCTTACAGTACATCGAACTTCTTTCTGAATTCTTCTCAGTACCGCGGTCTTCCATTTTCTTTAAGGGCATGGCACAACTCTGACATTTCTTATATTCTTTCATTTTATCACCTCACTATTTAACCTCATTACGCTTCCAAGGTTTTATAGATTTTTTTTACTCTTTTTAGTTGAGGGGCCGTTAAATAGGGTTCTCTTTTTCGTAACACATTCAGAAATCCCTCTCTATTTTCACCTGTAACAGCTACCATTGTGCTTTCAGAGTGCTGAGGCACTTCTTTTGTTCTACAATTCTCAAGGTGCTGGAGTAAGAATGGAAAAATCGCATCATTATTTTCCTTACTAACCGCCGCGAGCTTCGCAAGAGTTAGAACACCTTTATCAATGGTAATGACCGAACCCATTTTCATGGCACTCTTTATTGTGTGAAGGTGAGCCATGATCGTTTCTGAAGATTCCTCAGTAATTGTTGATAATGCTGTCATCGCACCCCATACTAAACGATTATTACGGCTTTTCAGCAACTCTATAAAGGTCAGGGCATACTTACTTATCAGTTCTGGTTTAACCTGTCCGATTTCATACATTACTTTGATACAGTCATGTTGAACCTTTTTATCTTTGCTAGACAGACCTTCAATAACCTCTTCTATACCCGCATGATTTTCTTCATTAGCTAACGTGTGTGCCAGCTCAATATTTGGCTCTTCGTCATTTCTATTAAGCTGGGAAGCTAATTGATTCACTACTGACATGTTGATCCCTCCTATTTATTAGAATTGATTCATATTGATACCGTATCACACATAAGCCGACACCATTATGTCGTATTTCTTAATATTTATCATATATTTTCTTTGCTCTTTCTTTCATAATCTCCCTAATATGTACTGGCTCAAGAACTTCTATTTCGGAGCCGAGACTTAAGATCATACGATAGACCCATTCATCTTCCGGGAATGATTCAGTCAGATAAACCCACCCGTCATCACCGAATTCTACAGAATCTAAATCGAAATAATCCTCCAACTCATTTAAAGCATGTTGAGTGAACTTTAGTGTGATTGTAACCATTTCACGATTGTGCCGGTAAAAGCTTTCATGTTCGCTTCGTTCTCTTTGCTCAATAGGTTTAGATGTACGTTTCATGTTTTGCATTCTTCCTAATTTAAACAACCGATATTCATTTCTTAGTTTACAAAAAGCATACACATACCATTTATTGATCTTTAGAATCAACGTAACAGGTTCAATTTCTCTTTCTGTATAGCTTCCATTAATATCAATATATTGAAAAGCAATGACTTTATTGGATTCAATCGATTGTTTGATCATATTTATTTTTTCTTTCCTTTTTTCAGTCGGTCCCCAGCCACCGAAATCTAACCAAACGGGTGAAGTTTGATGAACGTTCCCATTTGACTTTATGGATGTCAGCTTTTCAATAATTTGTTTTAATTGTCTATCATCATAGGTTTTATAGACACCATTTAATGCAGTGAGCAGCAATTCATATTCTATATCATTAAATAATCCTGTACTGATTTTGTATTCCTCAAGAATTCCATAGCCGCCGTTAGAACCTTTATACGAAACAATCGGAATACCCGCGAGGTTAATTGATTCGATATCCCTTTGAATCGTCCGTACAGAGACCTCGAACTCTTCGGCAAGCTTTTTTGCCGTTATTCTATTGGTATTTAATAACTTGATGATAATCGCCAGTAATCGTTCTACTTTCATGTTCCATTGCTCCATTTAATTTATGATTATATTTTATTCTCAGGTCACAAAATTCTTATCCATTCTGATAATTCATCGTGAACCATCTGGACTAACTATATCGTCTATCATTTCCCTATTCGTCTTCAACAAACTTCTTGGAAGATCGTTTCGAATGCTCTTCAATCCAAAATGATATGTATCTGGTATATCTTGAAGCAAACGATAATGAAATTTTATTTCTTTGTCTGTAAGAGTGCTGACTAATTCTTTAATAAAGCGATCTTGAGACATCATATCGACTGCACCAAGGTGAAAAACTCCTGAAAGTTTATGGAGGATGATGTATTTCAACTGTTTTGCAAGGAATTCATCCGTTAGATGATTGCACTCCAGATTGCTGTATACATCGATCGAGTTATTCTCAATTCCACTTCTGACTTGATCCAACCTCGGAGACTTTTTCCCCCATATTTGCGGAATTCGTATCATAACCGCACGTTCCTTTAAAACTTCCTGCAACATATTTTCACACTCCATTTTGAACTGTCCATAAGGTGATTCAGCGTTAGGAGTGTCTTCTTCTGAATGATGCTTCGTGGAATCCCCATCAAACACATTTGCCGTTGAAAAATAATAGAGTACTCTTTCTGTGTTTTCGATTTCCAATGCCAGCTCCCTATGAAATTCAAGCTGTTGATCGAAATCACCTCTTAGACATGAAATGATGCTATCGGGTTTGATGGACTGAACGATTTCTTTCATCTTATCCATATCGCTGATTTCTAATTGAAATTGTTTTTCTTCTGGAAGATCTACCGGCCTGGTTGCATAGGTCCCAAATACATCAAAGGAATCTTTGCACTCTTCCACCAACGCCTTCCCCACTAATCCACTTGCGCCGAACACGAGCAGTTTCCTCATGTGAAATCCCTCCATTCACGGAAATTGTATTCTCACTTTTCATATTCTACTAAACTCCTGTGAAAACCCTTTAAATGCCAAATAAAAAAAACGCAATCTTATTAATTGCGTTTTCCTTGAGGACCGTCATCTTTTCAAATATAGGAACATAATCAGGAAGATGATTAGTCCAATAAATAAAAGATAGCCCATCCCCATGCTATACACGAAGTAAACCTTAACGTGAAGGATAATCCGAATGATATGAAACATAAGGATGCAAACGAGCGATAAAATGACGATGTTCACAAGCCTATCTCTATTTCTGTTTCGATACATAGAATCAGCCCCAATCCAGAGCTCAGTACAAGATGGAACTTGTACCATCAGTCTTTCTATATACCTATTTTGCTTTCGTCCTAATTATTCATGTGGGACGAGGGGACAGGTCCCTATTAATCATTCAATCCCTTACCATCAAGAATATGCTCCATATATTTTTCAATCCTTGATTCGCGGGTTTTGGATTGTTTGGCTTTAGAGAAATAAAGAATGTAGGCTCGTTGCCTTCCCGGGGTCAATTCTTCAAAAGCCGTCTTCAAGGCAGGGACTTCATCGAACTTGGTTTGAAGTTCTTCCGGGATGGTGTATTCTTCTGTCTTTTTTAATTCCACTTGCAAACCGGCCTTTTCCACTTCAATGGCTTCCTGGATATACGCTTTCAAGATTGGCTTCATTTCTATGATTTCTTGAACATTCGTGAACCGGATCTGGCGCGCTGCCTGCACATTCTCCGTTTGTTGGATGAGAATCCCGTCAGGGTCCTTTAATAAGGCCCCTTTGTGAAACAGAAGCGCACAATAGTCTTTAAATCCATGCATTAACACGATGTTTTTACCCTCTAGCGTGTAACAAGGATGCATCCACTTGATTTCTTCGTCCAGCTCCTCAAAGCCAAGAAGGATGCTTCTCAACCTCTCAAATTCTTCCTTCCAGGTCTTGGTTTTTTTTATAAATCCATCCACCTTACGATTCGGCTTTATCATCATGGAACACTCCTTCTTATATGAACTCTAAGTGTTGTCTATTTCCGCCAAAATCCCGTGTATTCTGCTTTATCCTGAATATTATATGTAATCATATCCTCAAGCAATTTATAATCCACAGGGTCTTTCCATTTAATTCGAAATAAGCCCTTGGTGGCACTGTAGCCGGCTTGTTCAATTCCATCGGCAAAACGCGTCATGGTTACTTCCTCGGGTGCAACGCTTACATGTTGCTTCGCAGTGGAGATACCTATGATATATGTCCCGTGATCAGTAAACATAGGGGTATTCCATTTCATCACTGGTTCCATTTGCGGGAATTTCTCCATGATCCACTTCAGGATTTCCTCCATTCGATTGCGATGGTCGGGATTATCGATACCTGCTAAATATGGTGCAAATACATCCATCTTGTTCCCTCCTACTTTAAAATGATGCCGTTCAGGATTAACCTTATCTGATTTCAACTATATATTTTACATACTGGATAGTCAAAATTGGCCCTATCTTCGCCTATGACTTCGTAAAACCGTGATAAAGCCATCCAGGATATCATGAGAAACCGAGAACCCTTTCCGCTGATAGAATTCCAACGCCTCTTGATTCCCATTCGATGTAAACACAAAATAATCTTCCACATCCTCGAATGTTTTCAACCAATCCATAGACATGGTAAAAAGCCTGGATCCCACACCGAATTGCCGATACCCCTCTTTAATATAAAATTGGGATAAACATCCTACATTCTCTTTCTTAACCGATGAAAGATCGAAAAACGTGGCAAAGTCATTTGAATACGATTCTTTAGGTGATATGTTGGAATACACATAGGCGACAATTTCGTCATGTTTATGAGAATCCTTCACCACCACTATGTAATTGTGTAACGCACTTTGGATCGATGGCAGCATCCTGGTATCAAAATTCATGCTGTCAAACCGTTCTGGAGTAATAATAGCCTTTAATTGTTGAAAGTCCATCAGTTCATTGCACAGGTCCCGACAGTATTCTGCCTTTTCTTCCGGAATCACTTCATATAATAGATTCATCGTCAAGGCCCCCCTTTATAATCGTTGAGTCAGAGGGTATATAGCTACACCCTCTGGCAATCATGTCTGCTACACTAAGATAATACCTTCTCACAGAGAATCCGTCATGTATTATTTTCTCTGATTGTCTACTGTTTTCCTTTAAATATGTTGGCCATTCCATGACAAAAAGGCGAGCATAGGATCAACCTTACCCGCCTTTCTTTGTCTATTTGATTAACACCATAAAATGAGCTAACAACTACTTTAATCTGTACGCCTTAATGACTTCCTGCTTGATCGTATTGCCCGCATCGTCCCATGCACTTGCTCGTAGGGAGACGGATCCGCCCGGGTTATTCGGATGTTTGATATTGGCTTTCCACTGTAAACCTTCAGCTGACAAATCAACCGCTTTCCACGTTTGGCCTTCATCAAAGGAGATTTCCAGTGTAGCTCCTTCCACGTTTCCGGCACCCACAGCGTCTTCAATATGATCGGCTGATAGGGTCATTTGTGTCGTACTGTTGGCTTCTACTTGATTTGCCATGTCTGTTTTTACGTTGAAGTTAAGTTCCATGAGCGGTACTGTTGTTTCCTCTAACCCCTGATACTCTGACCAGAATGTCCACTCCGTATGGGTTCTTACAGATGTGTCATAACGTTCAGGGTTACGAGTGTTATCTGAAACGAGTCGATATTGGGTACGTTCGCTCGGATTATTATGACTTGTGGAGAGCCCTTGTCCTATTGCTTCCTTGATAAGGGTATCTCCCTGATAAAATTTTAAATTCTGATCATCAAGTGTATAGGGGTTCGAGCCAGCATGCCCTGCCTCGGAATCGCCCCAACCTGGTACGTTAAAGTAGAATCGGTTCCTTTCACGGAAAGGGGAGAAATATCCCTCTCCGAAAGATGGGCTTATCACTGCACCAAACCAGGTTTTATCTAAACGGTCACCTGCTTCATATGCCGTTAGCCCATCCCTCATTTCCCAAAAGTCTTCATCAGAACCTGTCATGGCAGCTTTTTGATACCATGAACTTCCTTCAGTCGTAGAGATCCATTCTTCCCTTTGATGAGGAAACTCAATTGGTTCCCACCTGAATTTGCGGTCTACCGTACGGTTTGGACGGAAATCAAAGCGCCATTCTTCTCCTGCAGCCTCCCGATCTGAATGATAGGAAGTGTCCACTTTAGCCAGTTCCTCCGGTTTCGGGGCATAAACCAGTGGTCCATCAGGGATAGAATCAGTGTAGACTGAAATCAAGTCATATGAATAAGGAGAGTTTGGAGCCCCTTTAACAGGCAGGACCAGATTTCCAGTACGTGAAGCTTCAATCAGTTCTTTCCCATCCACACTCGTTACAGATGTAACGGCAAGGGGAATTGGATCATAACTCTCATTTACATTCCTGTATGGCTCAACCAACTCTTGAGGTGCATCGTTGACTACGATGAGAAGCTTTGCTCCCGCTGCCATGGCTGCCTTCCCTCGATCATAGGACTCCACTTCATCACTACGCTCAATGACGACGGCTTTTCCTTTGGCATAAATACCTTCGTAATCCGATGCAGCCCCCTTACCAGCATTATAATGGCATTCATCCAATCATGGAGCATTGATTTAATAGAATAATAAGTCTCTATTTCTTTCTTTAGATCCACCTGTAACCGGTTTGCTAATAGGTTCAGGACTTCAATCGAATACTCTGTCAATCCTCTCTCAATCTTACTGACATGAGTACTTGAACAAATCCCAATACCAAGATCACGCTGGGTCATTTGTCTCTTTTCACGGTAGAAGCTGATGATTTTGCCTTCAATCATTGTGCTGGCACTCCTTTAGGTCACGTATATTGAATTTAGTTCAAGAGATTCTATAGAAAAAAGTTTATAACTTGTTTTTCCAATTTGCTATAGGGGTTTTTAATGGGACTAAAGGAGTGGTTGCATTTAAAACAGCACTATTTGGGGGGAGTCTTCGTCCTGCACTCCAGCCAACCTCTTAAACAGCTGGAATTACTTGTCCCGAAAATAAATATAAAACCCGAACAAACCTGGCTACTTTTAAACAGGTTTGTTCGGGTTTTCCTTAGACCAAAACACTCTGGTCCCAGCCTTTTTCCGATTTACTATGGTGTTTCTTTATTCATTTTCTAAATATCCCTTACGACTCTGCAAGGATTTCCCACTGCTAGACTGTTTTCAGGTATTGATTTCGTCACAACACTTCCGGCTCCGATAACTGCATTGTTTCCTATTGTGACTCCTGGCAAAATGACTGAATTACCGCCTATCCACACGTTATCTCCAATAGAGATTGGCTTAGTCAATGTGCGGTAAGGGGCTTCATCCGGACCATGATGGAGATTGATTCTTTCAGATGCCCGGAGAGGATGAGTGGCCGAATAAATCTGGACATTCGGTGCAATTAGAACGTTCTCCCCTATCGTCACTTTATTTGTATCCAAAATAGTACAGTTAAAATTGATAAACGTGTTTTTTCCAATTGAAATGTTTTGTCCATAATCACAGTAGAACGGCTTTTCCACCCACACATTTTCTCCCATTGCTTCAAGAAGCCCGGCCAGAATCTCCTGTTTTCTTTCTGCCTGGTCTGGAGGGGAGAAGTTGAATTGATCCATCAGAACCCTTGCTTTCCTGGCCATTTCCATCAACTCGGGATCTCTTGCATTATAGTACTCTCCATTTAACATTTTTTCTTTTTCAGTCATCAGTTATTTCTCCTTTTACTGTCATCTACGATTCTCAAAATTTTAATACTGAAAGCCTCCACCTCCATCTTGGACGCCACTGTTAATGGATTTTCTCCAGTCAGTAAATCCTCCACTGTTTTTCCAATCAGGTCATCAGGCATTGTGAGGGACTTGCTACTGTCTGAACGGCTGAGAAAACATAAGACAGTCTCATCCCCACAGCTTCGCTTGTAGCCAATCACGTCCTCCTCAATAGGGCTTTGAATGAATTCTATACTTGCTTCACTGCTTAATGCCCGGTGCTTTTTCCTTAAATCAATAAGCTCGGTGATAAAGGTAAGCAGCTCCCGGTCCTGCTTTTCTGTATCCCATTCCATACACTTTCTGCACCCCGGATCCATCGCTCCAGTCATACCGATTTCATCACCGTAATAAAAACACGGAGTACCAGGAGAAGTGAGCAAGAAGGTAAACAATGCCCTAACCTTTCTCGAATCGTTGCCACATAAAGTGGCAATTCGCGGGGTATCATGACTTCCAAGCAGATTGAAAGCAGCATCCATGACAGGTTTCGGATACATCAAATAAGCATCCGTTGTCTGATTGGCAAATTGAATGGCTGTGATGGAACCTTTCGCAAAGAAGTCTAATGCCGGAGACGTATATGGATAATTCATGACGGCATCGAATTGATCTCCCTGAAGCCACGGTAAGGCATCGTGCCAGATCTCCCCAAGGATATAAAGATCCGGTTTGACCTTTTTGACCTCTTTCCTGAATCCCCTCCAAAAATCATGGGAAACCTCATTCGCAACATCCAGCCTCCAGCCGTCAATGTCAAACTCCTTCACCCAGTATCTCCCGACTTCCAGCAGGTAACTGCGCACTTCTTCATTCGCCGTATTTAACTTTGGCATTGTATGGGTGTATCCAAACGTCATATATGTCGGGACCGGTGTTGTCTGTAGCGGGAAATCGTCAATATGGAACCAGTCCTTGAACCGGGAATTCTCACCGTTTTCTAAAACATCCTGAAAGGGAGGAAAAGTGAAGCCGCAGTGATTAAACACCGCGTCCAGCATAACCTTGATTCCTCGCTTATGACACTCATTCACCAATCGCTTAAATGTCTCTTTATCACCGAATTGGGGATCAATCGTTAAGTAATCCTCCGTATCGTATTTATGATTGGAAGGAGCTTTGAAGATGGGGGTGAAATAGATGCCTGTGATACCCAGCTCATCCAAATAGTCGAGATGATTGATGACTCCCTGGAAATCCCCGCCGAAGAAAGTGTGTTCACTTGGTTCCTCACTTCCCCAAGGGAGTGTTCCCTGAATATCATTCCCTTTGTCTCCATTGGCAAATCTCTCCGGAAAAATCTGATACCATATTGTATCTTTCACCCAATCTGGGGCGGCAAATACGTCTTCTTTCAATAAATAAGGATACAGGAAGAACGAAGAAATGGCTTCGTCCAGTGATGGATAGAAGCCCTTCTCAGTGAAATAAAGCACTTCCTTTGAATCCCGAAGCTCGAAGGAATATTTCACCCTTTTGTCCCGGGGCCTGATACTCACTGTCCAATAATCATATAATTCTGTCGAGCCGCACTTATTCATTTCTTCGATCTGTTTAGGAATCCAGCTCCACACGTGATCGACAACTTCACCACGGAAAGGATCATCCCATATCAAGTAAACGGAATCTACATCGTTTCTTTTCGTTCGGATCCTGAATTGAAGAGTGTCGTGATCCAACGGATAGGCATAGTTTCCTTTTGGACGGTGGTAAACAGCTTCTCTCAGCATCCTACTTCCTCCTTCTTTTCTAATACATCAATCAGTACAGCCTTTCCTTTTTCTGTTCCAAAGAAATAGAGCAGTGGGGCATGAACCCTTTTCGCCCAGTCATCTTCTGTATGTTTTCCAGAGTGATCAATCTGAAACAGGAATTCTTTTTCATGCTCGTATCCCAATCGTAGAAGGTGTGCTGCCATATCTTCCACTTGAGCAACTTCAATTAATGGACCTTCTTCTGCCCCAATATCCATCCAGATTTTCTTTAATGGGACTTTCTCTGAAAATTTATTCACCAGGCTTATCTCTCGTTTCAATTCCTTATGATGATAATAGAAATAAGGCGACATGATGCCAACCATACTGAATACTTCCGGGTTACGAAAGCCGATATGATAACTGACCGCTCCTCCCATGGATGAACCCATCAATGCCGTACATTCAGCGGTTTTCTTGGTCCGGTACGTCTGATCGATAAGAGGTTTGATTTCATGAATCAGGAATGTTTCATACTGATTTCCCTTTGCAGAAAAAGGCGTGGTTGAGAACGGCACATCTACTTCCCCCTCTCCATGAAAATAAAAGTTGTATTCATTGGAACGTTCAGTCGGGTGATTCTCTATTCCAACAATAATGATTTCTTCCATTTCCCCTTGTTTAATTAACTCATCCGCTATCTCATGCATCCTCCAGGATTGTCCATTAAATGCAGTGTGGAAGATATTCTGACCGTCTTGCATGTACAATACTGGATAATGCTTACTCCCCACCTTATAACTTGGGGGCAGGTAGATATGGACATTGCGGGTATTGCCTAGATAAACGGATGAAACGTTTTCAATTGTTTGAATAGATGAGTTCATAATTCGTTCTCCTTTTATTGATTCAATGAATTAACTATTAGTGGTAAAAAAAGTTGAACACGTGCATGGCATGTTCAACTTTTGTATTGATAGATGCCATTCAGCAGGGCAAGGCTTCCTGCACCAATGACTTCAATATATTCGCCGAGACTGGATGCCTGGAAATCGACCTTCTGTAAGGAAGCTACGTATGCCTGATTGTTGACTTCCCTGCTGATCAAATCGGCAAGAACTTTATTATATCGTTCCAGTGGCCCTCCAATCACCACTCTCTGAACATGAATGATATTGATGAAGGAGGATAACGGAACTGAAATCTTCTCTCCTGCAGCCTCCAGGGCAGCGATGGATTCTGCGTTTCCTTCTAGGATAGAATGTGTTAACTCCTCAATGGAGTCACTCTTCCGTTCCTCGGCAAGAGCTTGCAAGGATGCATATTCATTGATACACCCCTTGTTTCCGCACCAGCATGGCCGTCCGTCGGGTTGGTATGTCATGTGAGCGAATTCTCCCCCACCTGATATACCACTACGGAAATGTGTGTCATTTAATACCAGCCCAGATCCAAGGCTGCGGCCCACATAGAGAAACATAAACTGATCGAAATGCTTACTTTCACCAAACAACTTCTCTGCAAGCGTCATGGAGCTGACATCACGGTCTACGTAAACCGGGAACGAAAAGTGGTTCTGTAAATAGTCGTAAAGGGGAATTTCCGGCCAGCCTTCCTCTTCGTTTCCCAGAACTGTCCCCTTCTTAATATCCACGGGCCCATTGACCCCGATTCCTAATCCGGTAATCACATTATCTGAATGCCGATGAATGAAAGTCTTTAACTCTTCCACTATAAAATGGAGGTAGGCATCGACCGTAAACTCTTTGGAAGGTGTGCTTCTGACTACATCCTTCACCCTTCCGTTCAGACTGACTAACCCGATGGAGATTTCTTTCATCCCAATATGCATCCCAATCACCCATGCGGCTTCATCCCGTAGAGTAAGGGCTACGGATTTCCGGCCAGCCCCCTGCTTCTCAACCGGGAGACTCCCTTGTTCCTGAATCAGGCCCTCTTCTAAAAGATCCGAGGTTATATACGTAATGGTCCCCCTGGTCAAATTGGTCAGCTCAGCAATCTGATGCCTTGAGATCGGTCCGTTTCTCAACATCGTCTTCAAGACGAGGGAGCGGTTAAATTGTTTAGTTCTTTGCGTATTCTGCCCTTTTAATCCCATGATTCCATTCCTTTTCCAACGTTAATATGACTAATATATCAGACTTCCTCATTGATCACCAATGGAATCCCGTTATCCTTTGGTTCCTCCAGCTGTCAATCCGGTAGTGAAATAACGTTGCAACGAGAAGAATAGAATACTGATTGGAATAGCAATCAGTACAGCTCCTGCAGCAAATTGAGTATATGAATTACCAAACTGTGAACTGATTAATTGATAAAGTCCAACAGCAAGGGTATATTTCTCCTCGGATCTAAGCAGGATCGTCGCCAATATGAAATCCGTGAAAGGCGTAATGAAACTGAATAAAGCCACCACCGCAAGTATCGGTTTAGCCAATGGCATGATGATCTGCCAGAAGATGCGAAGATGACCGGCTCCATCCATGGTGGCCGATTCGTCCAATGATTGGGGAATGGTGTCAAAGTACCCCTTCGCAAGCCACGTATTCATAGGAATCAATCCACCGACATATATCAAGATCAAGATAAGGTGGGTATCGATCAAACCCGTCATATTTGCAAAGACATAGATCGCGATCAAAGCAGAGAAGTTCGGCACCATTTGTAAAATCAGGAATAAAAGGAGGCCGTTTTTTCTCCCTTTAAATCGATAACGTGAAAACGAATAGGCAGTCAGCCCAATAGAAATGACGGCCAGTATCATGGTGATGAAACAGATCTTAATGGTGTTCCAGTACCATAGAAGATAGGGGGTACTCTCAAGGTCAAACAGCGTTTGATAGTGAGCAAACGTGAAATTGTCCGGAATGATGGAAGAGCTTGTTAAACTGTCTCCGGGATTCAGTGAAGCTCCAATGACCCATAGGACCGGATAAAGCACGATGATGCTTGCTGTAAAGAGAAATGCGTATGACATTGTTATTCGTATTCCATTCCACCATGCTGCTTTCATATTACATCATATCCTCTTCATTGAATGATTTTGTTCTCCTGAATTGCCATAAAGCTATCACAATGACGATGATTGATAGAATCATTGTAATGGCCGCGGCTTTACCATATTGAGCAGAAGCCATAGTCAGATCGTACACCCACGATATCAGGATATCCGTTCCCCCTGCATTCTGACCGGAAACAGCAGGACCTCCTCCATTAAACAAATAGATTACATTGAAGTTATTAAAGTTATACGTATATTGTGTAATCAAGATGGGAGCGGTCGCAAATAGAATCATAGGCAGGGTAATGTTCTTAAATTGACTAAAGCGTGAAGCCCCGTCCATTGCGGCAGCTTCATACAACTCTCCGGGTATTGACTGGATAACCCCTGTCACCATCACAAAGATGAATGGGAAGCCAAGCCACCATTGAACGAAGATTAACGCAATCTTCGTCCAGAATGGTTCAGTCAGCCAAGGAACCGCATCAACTCCAAAGAAATGAAGGATGTTCTGATTAATGGCACCAAAACTCTCATTGAACATACCTGAGAAGATTAAGACAGAAACGAAAGCCGGGATCGCCCAAGGTAATATAAAGATGGTCCGAAATACTCTCTTCCCCCATATTTCCTTTTGCTGTATCACGATTGCTAACAGATTCCCAATCACAACTTGCCCAGTTGTCGCTGCAAAGGTCCAGATAATGGTCCAGGCAAATACACTGAGAAATGTTTCCCTCCAAATATCTACTTTTACTAAATCAATGAAATTCTGAAATCCTGTCCAGTCTACCAATTTGGCAGGTGGGGAATGATAAAGGTCATAATTCGTGAATGACAGGAGCACCATGAAGATGATTGGAAACACAACAACAAACAACAAAAGGAGAAAACCGGGGGTTAACATCATATATGGAAACCCCGAGTCAATCAGATTCCGGTATTGCTCCTTTACTGAGCTTATTGAACGGCGTTCGTCCCTTTTTTTACCTGTTTGATACGCATCATATAGGTTGAAGCCATATACCGCCAGTCCCAACAGCGTAACAACCAAAGCAATGATTCCCTGTATCAACAAGAATATGGAATGATCACGGGGCAGTTCAGATCCAAGTGTCACTAATCCCCAAAGCCCGATATCTAATAAATCATGAAAAGCAATAAAGAACGAGCCAGCCATCAAGAGGAATATCAAGCCTTTTACAAATTGCCGGTTATAAAATTGACCAAGCCCCGGTATCATCGATAACACCGCAGCAAGCCTTCGATGTTTTGTGCCCGGTGACTGTTTCTGAGAATGTGAGGGCTTTTCAGTAAGATCACAGGTCTCAAGTTCTTCTTTTCTGACACTATTCATCGATTCGCCTCCCTCCTTACTGATGATTTGCTTCTATGGAAGATTGAATCGTCTTAACGGCTTCATCAAGAGCTTCTTCCGTTGGCTTCTTATCTAACGTGATCAACTCAAGCGCTGTCCCCATCGGTCCCCAAACCTCTCCCATTTCCGGAATATTCGGCATTGGGACACCATATGTGGATTGAATCGCAACAGCATTAGCTTCTTGGTTATCTTGGATAAGCGGATCATTCAGGAGGCTTTTGACAGGTGGGATTTCTCCTGTCGTTTCAAAACGGATTCTGGCATTTTCTTCACTACTCAAATGTTCGACCAGCATTTGTGCCCATTTGGCATGAGATGAATAGCTGCTGACATGCCAACCCTTGACACCAATCAACGTCTTCATCGGTTCGCCATTTGGCAGTTTCGGGAGAGGAGCCACACCAATATTTACACCGGCTTCTCTGAAACTATTAAACGCCCAGGGACCCGCCATTACGGCAGATGCTTTTCCCTCTATAAACAAGCTTTCCATCGTGGCTCCACCATTTTCACCGAATAATCCTTTAGGGAATATTCCTTCTTGATACCACTTCTTGATATATTCCGCTCCCTTAACGGAACCATCATTATTTAACCCGATATCCTTCCGATTGAGACTTCCACCCTCGTCGTCAAAGATATAACCGTCCATGCCTCCCATGACTCCAAAGCCAAAGTAAAGGTTATTCCAAACTGCTAGAAATCCATACTGGCCTGGTTCTGTGTTTTTAGATAAGGCATATAATTCTTCCATGGATGCCGGTGCCTGACCCATAAGTTTCTTATTATAAATCAGCACCGGTGTCTCAGCAGCCTTTGGCAGTCCATACACCTTCCCGTCATAGGTCTGGGAATCGATAGAAGAATCAGTAAACTGATTAAGTATTTTCTCGTTCACATCAATCGGATTCAAAATTCCTTCGATGGCCAGCTGTCCGATCTGATCATGAGGAAGGGTAAATACATCTGGTCCTGTGCCTGCGGGTCCGTCCAACCTGATTCTCTCCTTCATTTGAGAAGACATTTCTACTTCTTTAACTTCTACGTTTATTCCCGTCTTTTCTTCGAAGCTCTTAATAGCTGGTGCCAAGGCATCTGATTTCCCAATATCCTCCCAAACAATAAGATTTTCAGGTTTTGAATTGATCTTTTTTTCGTCTACAGATGAGGAGGACTCTTCTGGTCCACATCCACCTAAACCTATTAATGCCCCTATAAGCAATAAAGCTTTTACCATATTCATTTAATATAACCCCCTAATTAATTAATTAATTCATTTAATTAATTAATAGTATAATAGATTTCAGAAATTTCGCAAGCCCTTTCAAAGCAATAAAAAAAGAGCACACGTCTGTGCCCTTTTCTACCATCATTCCTTGACCCTGAATACTTGCAGCCGGTTATTCTGAAGTTCTGCCACAAAGATATCCCCATTTTGATTCACCGCGACATCGTGGGGAACCTTCATTTCCCCGGCTTTTGAACCCCACTTTCCAAATCGGTTGATGATTTCACCATTCTTATTTACTATCACTACTTGATGTGATCCTCTTCCTGTGTTTGGATAAAGTGCATCACCGCCATCTACGAGATACACGTTTCCATCATTCCCTACTTCCACACCGAAAGGACGACCTATTTCCTTCTGTTCCCACGCATCCAGGAATTCCCCGTCCTGGTTCAACACCTGAACTCTTGCATTGTTTCTATCTGCCACAAACAAGTTCCCTTTCTGATCATGAGAAATTCCATGAGGAAGGTTGAATTCACCCGTACCGTTCCCCAGGTCATTCTTCTCCCAAAGGAAATTTCCATCAGAATCAAATTTTACAATCCTTCTATTACGATAACCATCGCTTACGGCGAATGAACCATCTTCCATAACGGTGACATCTGTAGGACGGGCAAATGTGTACTTAGTCATCCCGGTTGGAAGATTTGGAAGTACATTCCTTATCCGCAGAGCAGCCTCCATATAAAATGGATAGTCATCTCCAAATGTGGCCAGTAAGTGACCATCAGGTGTAAACTTGTACACCTTGTTCAGCGTTATATCTGTGATCCAAACATTATCTTCATCATCGATCTCCAAGCCATGAGGGGATGCAAACATATTCTTTCCCCAACGGTCTTTCACCTCTTTTGTTTCCCCGTCAATCACAATGAGGGCAGGTTCTTGTATTAAGCTTTCTCCACCATATTCCGAACTTCCCCGATGTAAATAGAAGATATCCCCTTTACTATCGACGGCTACTCCACTGGCTTCCCCTGCCATTTCTTTATCTTCCTCTGTCCGCGGCCAAAGAATTTCAGGTTTATAATCCTTTGACTGTTTTGCTTCAGGGACTTCTTTATACACTGTATCACTTCCTCCACGACTGAACCATGCTATCAATGCTCCCAATATAAGGAGGATGCCTATCATTATTTGAATTTTCTTTCGCAATCCTATTCAACTCCATTTCATCGTTTATTCTTTTGAATGCAGATATGAATGTACCATATGATGGCCTTCGCTTTCCTCTGACCTGTTACATAAAAATATATCAGTCTGGAGACCTATGATGTAGATTGTCTTTTTTTCAGCTGGAATATGCTCTTTAACGGATGAATGGGGACGGATTTGGGGCAGTTCATTCAGATGAGGCGTCCCTTTGCCGCAGAATTGATCCTGACTGGCCGATTTCAATCCTAATTTGGGATTATTGATCCTGTTCCAGATTTATTAATCCTAGATTGGATTTATTAATCCTCTTTTTGAATAATTGATCCTCCTTGTCGAATTTTCTTTAGCAGGTATGTCAAAGGAGTATTTTGTTATGTATGAATCACCTGTTTGAAGCTTAAATTCATTCCACGCGTAGTATGAGAACAGCGTTTAACGAGAGTGTGCCCTTGAAAATAAATAAAAAAATGACACAAAGGTGGTTACTAAAACCAACCACCTTTGTGTCAATCAGCAAATACTCTCAGGTTATTTAAACAAATCCATCAGCAGATCCCAAAACCCTTTTTCTTTCTTAGGCACTGCCTTCTTTGTTTCTCTTTCTTCTTTTTCAATGCTTTCTGTCTTGATCACAAATTGCACGGAAGATACTTTTTCGTTCTTGGAGGAAACGAAGGATACAGGCTTGAAGTCCGATTTATCGTATTCAGCCATCATCTTATTGATTTCCTCTTGCATTTTGTCAGGAAGGTTTTTCGTTTCCTGATGCAATTTGCTCGTTCCACTGTGAAGATCTGCGACTCCATCTTCTAATTCGTTTGTTCCTCCAGCCAGTTCAGCAATGCCGGAGTGAAGCTTCCCGTAAGAAGTGGATAACTGACCCACGCCTTTTGTATAGCGGACCAGTCCGGAGTGGAAGTCGCCGTAGTTGGCGGACAGTTCACCCAGTCCTTTTTGCAGCTGAGCAAACCCGCTCATATCCGTTTCTTTCAAGGATGCAGACAGATTATTCGAGATAGACGTCAGCTGTCCGCTCATCTCGTTGACGGAACCACTCACCTGATTCAAGGTTGGTTCCACGGCAGCGAAGGCTTCCTTGACGCTTGCATAGGTCCCCTTCACTTTTTGCGCAGCTTGATGGGACTCCACCAGTTTATCCACTACCTGCGGCTCCGCTCCGCTTTCATATAATGCGGCAATCTCTTCTTCCGAGAGCTCGGAAGAAGGGATTCCCGCCATCGCACCGTCCAATGCAGCGTAGGCTGAAGAATAGTTCTTCTGCAGGGTCGATAACCCATTCGCGGCTTGTGTCAGGCCATCTGCCAATTGTGCCAAACCAGCCGGCAGCTCATTCAAAGCTGATAAATCCATTTCGGCAGGATTCGCAGCCAGTGACTGATTGATGGTTCGCAGTGCATCGCCGATAGAATTCGAGGCTCCGACAATTTGAGACGAAGAACCGTTCAATTCACTGATGCCATTTTTATATTGAGCCGAACCATCACGCAGGCTCGATGCCCCATCGTTCAATTGGGACACACCATTTTTCAGGTCGGCCACCCCGGTATTTAGCTTCCCGATGGCACCAGATAGCTCCGACATGTCATCGGTCATATTTTCTGTTCCCGTCGTATCGATTGGGAGTGTGGAAGGGACAGCCGCAATTTGAACTCCTTCGAACTCAAAGTCCACTACATCCGCTTCCACGCTTAGCTTTTTCTCTTTTCCAGGCATGACGGTAAAGGTGATTTGCTTATTCTTCCCAGCATTCGCCACCATTCCGTCTGCCGCTTCGATGTTCTCATACGTATTCGGCAGGTTCAGGGAAACCTGCAATAAATAATTTTCATAAAATACGGTACCTGCATTCTTATTTTCAGCAGTATCGATATTGATTTCTAGATGTCCGCTTTTTCCTGCAAGTTGTGATGGATCCATTTTCTTCCCATCCAAGCTATATGATACCTTCACATCCCATGGTAACTTTGTATCTTCTTTCATGTTTCCTTGATACGTGAACTTTCCTTCAGGGGCATCCACTTCAACCTTCTGCCCCTCCAGCTCAAGCTTCTTCAGATCCGTCAGATTCTTGACGCTGCTGAATTCCCCGTAATCGAGGATCTTTCCGGCACGAGCTACCTCGAAGGTATTCACGACATAGATCGAATCCAGGTCTCCAGCTGCGTCCAATGTCGCGTACACGACTTCATCCTTCGAAGTGACCTTTCCTTCCATTGCCGCTTGGGCGGGTACACTAAGAAATGAAGGCAAGAATAGCATCAATGCGAGTGCAGAATAGCGTAATTGTTTTTTTCTCATCATCATTTCTCCTCATAATAATTTGCTTTATACGTTGTTTTCTTAATGACTTTATCGAATACCAACAGCATCGCCGGCAGGACAAAGAGGACCATGATAAAGGCTAGCAGCGCCCCCCTGCCCATCAATAGACCGATGGATCCAACGATCGGATTGGAGGAGGTGATCCACAAAATAAAGCCGACACTCGAAAGGATCGCTGCCGAAATCGAAATCGAGAATGTCTTCTCATCCAGGGTTCTCACCATTGCTTCTTTAGCAGGCATTTCCTTTCGATAATGGGTATAAGCCTCTGTGAATAAAATCCCATAATCGACCGTCGCGGCAAGCTGTACGGTACTGATGATCAAGTAGCCTACAAATACGAGTGGTGTATTCGTGAAATATGGAATCGACAGATTGATCCATACGGCCGCTTCAATCGTGATGAGCAGCACCACCGGAATCGTAATCGATTTAAAGCTGAACAGAAGCACAAGGGCAATCGTCACGACTGTCAGCACATTCACGACCACATTATCCTTTTTGACGGTATTCTTGATGTCATAAAGCGTCACGCTCTCCCCAAGCGCCAGAGCTTTATCCCCGTAATAATCCGCCGCCGCTTCTTCCACCTTCTCTACGATTGAAAAAGGAACCTCTCCTTCCGTACCCTGATTCGTATTAATGACGATCCGGCTGTAATTTTCAGAGTAGAATTCATCGGTGATCGATTTATCCAGGTACTCAGGAGGGATCTCAGAGCCAACCTGGTTAACATACGCCATGACTCCAGTCACATAATCAAGGGATTCGATGTCCTCCACGAGCTCCTTTTCTTTGGCCGTATCTCCTTTTGGAACTAAAAGAACGATCGGTGTCGTCTCACCAAATGTCTCCTCCACCTTCTTGAAGTCACTCCCGACACGGGTGTTTTCCGGCTGCTCACCTGACCCGTAAATGAATGACGTATTCGTTTGCCCCAGGAAGGCAGGAACCAAAATGGCAAATACAAAGATCAGGCTCGGTACCTTCAGTTTCAGCACCTTATTCCCGATACCCGCGAAGCTTGGAACAAAACTCTTATGTTTCGTCTTATCCATCCATTTATAGAAAACTAACGTCAGTGCTGGCAGGAACACCATCACACTGATGAAGCTCAGGACGATCCCCTTCACGAGGTTCACCCCGAGATCCGATCCGATTTGAAACTCCATGAATGTAAGGGCGATAAATCCGAAGAACGTCGTTGCCGCACTTGCCGTGATCGCCGGGAACGACTTCTTCATGGCAAGCTTCATCGCTTCTTCAGGATCATCCGTCACTTTCCGGTAATCGGAGAAGCTGTGAAGCAGGAATACCGCATAATCCAGGGACACCGCCAGCTGCAGGATCGGAGCAACCGACTGGGTGACGAAGGAAACCTCCCCAAGGAAGATATTCGTTCCCAGGTTGATGAGGACCGACACCCCGATCGCAGTCAGGAAGAACAGCGGTTCGATCCACGAAGTCGTTGAGACGACCAGAATCAAAATAATGAGGGGAACCAGTAACATCCCTGCGTACATCGATTCACTTCCGGCCATTTTCTGAGAACTTGCCGTATTGGCCGCTTCACCGGCAATCGCACCATCACTACCGATTAGCTCATAGATTTCATCGGTGATCCGGACCTCATCGCCGGTAGCGACACTGATGGAAAACAGCGCATTCTGATCATTATAGTAATTCTCGACCGTCTCCTTGTCCGCCACTTCCAAAGGCGTCTTCAGATCGACCATATCATCCAGCCAGATCACATCCGATACTCCGTCAATGTTCTCCAGCTTTTCTTTAAATTCGAGTGCCTCCTGTATCGTCACACCCGTAACCATGACCCGCGTATCAGGAACGTCACCCGTGAACTCCTTTTCCATGATGTCCATGGCCTGTGTCGACTGGGCATCATCGGGCAAATAATCGACCATATTATAATTGACCTTTACAAAAAACTGCGCAACCGTTGACAGGATCGTCACCAGCATAAACGCAATCAACACAGCTTTCTTATGCTTTATGATCCATGCTGCTAAATTTATCATTTCTCAACCTCACTTGTATCTCTCACATTTTCACCTTATCATTATAATAAACACCGTGTTGGATATTCAACGGACAGTTGCATAAGGAATGTTCAATACTCAACACATCATTCTTGTGTGTTGGATATCTCACAAAAAGCATGAAAGGAACGTTGATCTTTGAATTCAAAAATGGACCGACGAAAAAAATATACACGCATGGTTTTAAAGGACAGCCTCTTGAAACTACTGCAGGATAAATCAATCTCAAGCATCACCATCAAAGAAATCTGCGAAACAGCAGACATCAACCGATCCACCTATTATGCCCACTACTCAAATCAATACGAACTGCTCGAAGCAATCGAAGAAGAATTCATCGAGGACCTGACCGTCACACTGAGCCAATACAACTTTTCAAAAGAAGAAGAAGCCCTCCAAATGACCGAAAAACTATTCGAATACATCGCCGACAAAAGCGACATCTGCGAGGCACTTCTCAGCGAGAACAGCGATATGTACTTTCTCAAAAAAGGCATGATCATCACCCATGAATTCATCTTCAAAAACTGGATCACCGATAGCAGGATCGATCAAGAAACCTATGAATACATCAATATGTTCATGGTAAGCGGAAGCATTCACGTCATTAAAAACTGGGTGGAGAATGGCATGGATAAGACGCCTGAAGAGATGGCGGGGATCTTGCACCGGTTTATTAATCGGGGGTTGTCGGGGGTGAGGTAGGGACATTGTTCACAAAAAAGCCTACTCGAAGACAATATTAGATAACGTCTTCGGGTAGACTCTTTAGTTATTCCTTTACTTATAAATTGGTAGATTGTACTATACATCACACTAAAGGTTGGCGAGTTTATCACTATGATAGATTAACCACCATTATTGAAGGGAAGTACTCGCCACGCTTCTTCAAGTACAACTTCTTCCCCCATAATCTCCTGCACATCGGTTTGCATTTTGGTTTCCTTAACTAAAGCTGGAAAATGCTTTTCCACATATTTTTGATGGAATCTCTCATTTCCCCAACAGGTAAACACCAGAAAATCTCTCACTCTCTTTTTAGAAATAGCAAACGATCCCCCAAGAAACCCTTCAGCTGCGCTCATTCCTGGATTCCAAATCGTCTTTTGCATGTCAATAAAATGATCTGCATGTCCAGGTTTCACTAGTGCCCTGGCCACTCGAACATATTTAGCTTTCTCTAAAACATGAGTTATCTTTTTTTCCGAACCAGGGACCGTAAAACTCTCCTCATATAATGATACATCTATAGACTTATAGGTACTCGATTGATTTGAATGGAGAAGGATTTCGTCATGTACATTATCCATAAAATACTGATAGGCTTCTTCATTTTCCCAAAAAGCAAAAATACAGGCTGTAGAAGGGTCCTGATCACTCCACCCACCAACCTGACCCAAAAATCCGTTCAGCGGACTCAGCGCTTTCCAAATTTTCTGTTCTTCGAAAAAATCTTCCTTCCTTTCCTCGCTCACTTTACACGTAATCACTTTAATCATCATCATTCTAACTCCCTACTAAGAAATTTCAAGGGTAACGGATCTTTTAACCTGAGACATCTTTCTCAGCAAGGATTTATACCTTAATCAGCACTTTCCCCTCATAATCACGACTCTCTATCAATTCATGCGCTTTTGCTGCATCTCTCAATTCAAAGATCTGTGCGACGGGCAGGATGACTTTCTTGGAGGCAAATAACTTTATTACCTGATCAGCAACAGGAGCCAAAAGTCCCGGTCGATGTTTCCTGGTCGTTCCTAAGCTGAAGCCTTTTATATTTCTGCAGGAACTATGAACATCGCTTGTTTTAAAGGTACCGGCTTTTCCACTGCTGTTGCCGAATTGAACAAGGGTTCCATATAGACCCAAACACTCGAGACTCCTGGAAGTGACTTCACCTGCTACTGAATCGAAAATGACATTTGCTCCTTGATCACATGTGCTCGTAAGGACTTCCTCTTTAAAAGAGTCGTATGTACAAACGAAATCTGCACCTAAGTTCTTCACATAGTTTTCTTTCCGAATGTTCCCCACTGTTGCAATGATCGTTTCTACCCCAGCAAGTTTTGCTAGTTGTACAAGCATAGAACCTACGCCACCGGCAGCACTATGGATGACGATCGTATCGCTCTTTTTCACTTGACCGACTTCATGTAAGAGAAGGTAAGACAAGATTGATACGGTCGGCATGGCAGCAGCCTGTTCAAGAGGAAGACTGTTAGGGATTTTGAACACCAATTGTTGATTTGCCTTCACATATTCTGCGTATGAGCCACCTATGGGAAAGGCGATGACACGGTCACCGACGGAAAAGGTAGACGATTTTGCCGCCCTCACAATGGTTCCCGTAACATCCAATCCAAGAGTGAAGGGGAAGTTCCCCTCTACTTTAGTACCTTTCCGTGACTTGATATCTGCATAATTCACACTGGTAAATGCGGTTTTTATCAACACTTCATCATCCGTTATTTCCGGGCATTTCACATCAGCGAATACAAGTACATCTGATTTTCCGAACTCATTTTGAATAACTGCTTTCATTATTGTAGCTCCCTTATACAACAAAGTAGAATCTCCTGTATAACATATTTTCCCATCACTTACTCTTCATTTTACTGTAAAAAGGGGTTTTCGAATAATATTAAAACTGAAAGGACAATCATAACATTCTCTTATTGATATAAGAAAAATCAGTCCATGACATCCATTAAAAAGCAAGCAGGAAAATATCCTGCTTGCTCTCGACTGCCTTTATTCAGCTCCACATATTTTAAACTAAGCATGAAAGCTTGTAGAAAATAGGTATCTTTACTACCTACTTCTTATTCTCTTCATTCTCATACGTACTATATTGACCATTCTCCGTATCAATGACCCCGCTCGTATAAGAATCCATGATCTGCTGGCTCACCTGTTCATTTGCCTGCTCGTCATATGAAAACTGCTCTTTCGGATCCCTCTTCTTCATGTCGATTCCCCCTTATAAATAAGTAGTCGTTTCCCTTTTATTGTTCGAAAATTAGCTACAGATATGAGTGGAAAAATATAGTATGATAAGGGTAAGGAGGGGATAACAATGAGTTTAAAATATCAGAACATATTAATAGCCGTTGATGGATCCAAAGAAGCAGAATGGGCGTTCAAAAAAGGGATTGCCATCGCTAAACGTAATGATGCAACATTATCATTGATTCATGTCATCGATACCCGTTCCTTTGCGGCGATCGAATCCTATGATCGCACAGTAGGAGAAAGAGCTATCAAGTATGCTGAAGAATTGTTAGATGAGTACAAAGCAGATGCTGCAGAAGCAGGGTTAACAAAAGTGAAAACCTATGTCGAGTACGGTTCCCCGAAAGTGATCATCCCCAGAGAAGCAACGAAGAACGTCAAAGCAGACCTTATCATATGCGGCGCAACCGGACTCAACGCCGTCGAACGATTCCTTATCGGAAGTGTGTCCGAGCATATTACAAGAGCTGCCCATTGTGATGTTCTCGTAGTTCGGACAGAAGAATTAGAAGAGGAATTATTATCATAACCAAAAGAGCCGTTGAATGGAGATAGACTCTACATTCAACGGCTCTTTTTTTACACAGATTGAGTACTGAAGGATTTCACAGGAGATTTCCCCTTCTCAATCTGAACCTTCACCTGTTCAAACCCGGTACCACCATAAGACTTTCTTCTTTCAACCGCCGAATACGGAGTCAAAATCGAATAAATATCTTCTTCAATCAATGAAGAAAACTCACCATACTCCTCCAAAGAAACATCCTTCAGGTAGCAGCCTTTTTCAATACAATAGAGAACCAGCTTCCCGACGATTTCGTGGGCTTGTCTGAACGGAATCCCTTTCGTCGCCAAGTAATCGGCAAGTTCCGTCGCGTTGGAAAAGTCGTTCCCTACCGCTTTCTCCATTTGTTTCGTGTTCACTTTCATCGTAGAGATCATTCCAGTGAAAATCTTCAGGGATCCCACCACCGTTTTAACGGTATCAAACATACCTTCTTTGTCTTCCTGCATGTCCTTGTTGTATGCAAGAGGCAAGCCTTTTAAAACGGTAAGAAGGGAAATAAGATTCCCATTCACTCTTCCTGTCTTCCCTCTGACAAGCTCCGCCATATCAGGGTTCTTCTTTTGAGGCATGATGCTGCTTCCAGTCGTAAAGCTGTCATCTAGCTCGATGAAGCGAAATTCTTCTGTGGACCAAAGGATCATCTCTTCAGCCAGACGGGATAGATGGGTCATCAGAATCGAGCTGTTGCTCAGGAATTCCAGGATGAAATCACGATCACTTACGGCGTCCAGACTGTTTTCATAGCATGCCCCAAAGCCAAGCAGCTCGGCTGAAAATTCCCGGTCAATCGGGAATGTCGTCCCAGCCAGTGCCCCTGCGCCTAATGGGGATATGTCGATTCTTTTAAGAGAGTCAACAAGTCGTTCCTTATCCCGGTTAATCATCCAGAAATAACACATAAGGTGATGGGCGAAGGAAATCGGCTGGGCACGCTGAAGATGAGTATACCCAGGTATGATCGTTTCAACATTTTCTTCTGCCTGAACAATGATTGCCTGCTGAAGATCCTCAACTAGTGTAACGATTTCCTCAACGCGTCTCTTTAGAAATAGGTGCATGTCGGTCGCGATCTGGTCATTACGACTTCTACCTGTATGAAGCTTACCGCCGACCTCTCCGATCAGATCAATCAGCTGCTTCTCCAAATTCAGGTGAATATCTTCATACTCGACAGAAAACTGAAGTTCATTCTTTTCGGCCTTTTCGTAGAGTACATGAAGTCCGTCCAGGATTTGATCTGCTTCACTGTCAGTCAGGATCCCGCATTTTTTCAACATTTTTACATGGGCGATGCTGCCTTCAATATCTTCTAGAACGAGCTCCTGATCGAAAGAGATGGATGCGTTGAATTCATCCACCCACTCTTCCGGCTTCTTGGTGAAACGTCCTCCCCAGAGCTTGCTCATAGAGTCACTTTCTCCTTCTTTTCAGCATTGACCATTGCTGAAACCTTTGTCGGCAGACCCCATAATTGAATGAATCCAACGGCAGCATCATGGTCGAATTCATCCGCTTTTGTGTAAGTCGCAAGTTTCTCATCATATAAAGAATTCGGTGATTTTCTTCCTTCCACGATCGCATGCCCCTTGAATAATTTCACACGTGCGACACCATTCACATACACCTGCGTTTGATCAAGGAATGCTTTCAGTGCTTTATTCAGTGGGGAAAACCATAATCCTTCATAAATCAATTCCGTCATTTTCTTCTCGATCACAGGTTTAAAATGAGCAAGCTCTTTCACAAGCGTGAGATCTTCCAGCTCCTTATGAGCTTTTAACAGCGTGACGGCTGCTGGACATTCGTACACTTCACGGGACTTGATCCCGACCAGGCGATTCTCCACATGGTCGATACGTCCGACCCCATGCTTACCAGCGATGACATTCAGTTTGGAAATGATCTCATGAAGTGGATATGCGACGTGATCTAATTCAACAGGTACTCCATGCGAGAATGTAATCTCGACCACATCCGCTTCGTTTGGTGATTGTTCGATACTGGACGTTAAATCATAGGCATCCTCTGGAGGAGCGGCCCACGGATCTTCAAGAACTCCACACTCATTGCTTCTTCCCCATAAATTCTGGTCGATGCTATAAGGGGAATCAAGATTGATTGGAATAGGAATCCCTTTATCCTTCGCATATTCAATCTCCTCTTCACGTGACCATTTCCATTCACGAACCGGTGCAATCACTTCTAAGGAAGGATTCAATGCAGCGATGGATACTTCAAATCTCACTTGGTCATTCCCTTTTCCGGTACATCCATGTGCGACCGCTGTAGCATTTTCCTGTTCAGCGATTTCCACAAGTTTCTTCGCAATCAAAGGTCTTGAAAGAGCAGATACCAGTGGATATTTCCCTTCGTATAGAGCGTGACTTTGTAATGCAAGAAGGGCATATTCATTCGCAAATTCTTCTTTCGCATCGATGACATAGCTTTTTGAAGCTCCTACCTTCAACGCCTTTGCTTGAACGAAATCCAGATCCTTTCCTTCTCCAACATCCAGGCAACATGCAATCACTTCATATCCTTTTTCCTTTAACCATTGAACCGCAACCGACGTATCTAAACCACCTGAGTAGGCTAATACCACTTTTTTATTCATCCGTATCTCCTCCTGTTAATCTATATATATTGAATAATTATTCTTTAGGATGAATTTATATTAGCAGTTTATCAGAGAATCATCAATACTTATTCATGAATTTGTATAAATATTTTATAAGAGGATTTCACAATCCGCTTTGTACTGGGCTTATAAGGAGAAATATTGTAGGATGAATGTAGAATGAATCATAAGGAGTTCACAATCTATGGTGAAAGATTTTTTCGTATATAATTCAAGATTAAGAATACATCTTCCATATCTCACGAATGAATGGCATGCCTATTCGTCACAGGAACAAGAATCTGTTCTACTGGAATGGGAGCGTGTGAGAGGAGCCATTCCTGACAGAATTCATGAAATTGAAGTTGAAATTGAACAACTTCAAGGAGAATTGTCTCAGGAAGAGGACTTTGACAAATCATGTAGAATTAATGGCGAGATCTCTCAAAGAGCATCACAAATCAATGACTTATGGATTTGGTATCGAACCAACCCGGAAAAAACCCAGTGCTAAAAAAAGAAAAGGGGACGATGTGTCCACATCGTCCCCTTTTCTTTTTATTGATTCTTCTTTTGACGCAAATAACGGTATTGATAGTATTTTTCCGCAAAATCAGTGATCTTTCTCGAAAGCTGATAGTTGACCCCTGCC
This sequence comes from Rossellomorea sp. GCM10028870, assembly GCF_042666755.1. Lineage (NCBI taxonomy): Bacteria > Bacillati > Bacillota > Bacilli > Caryophanales > Bacillaceae > Rossellomorea > Rossellomorea sp. GCM10028870. The sequence continues at coordinate 66,902 of NZ_JBHTGN010000006.1, forward strand.
CCTATGGCGATGCTGACAAGAGGTAACCCGGACCACTTCTTCCCTTTAAACATTGTGATGGCTAACCCTTTCAGAGCTTGTTTCATGGGCCCTTCCAGCCACGTGTAGTCTGTCAGCTGTTCTGATCCATCATAAAAGTAATTAGAATCCTTTTTATTCAGATCTTCCATTAGATCTTCCCAGGCAAGTGCACGAAGTCGGGAAGGAAGTGTCGAGGCATGAAACACCTTCAGTGACGTCATCATCTCGAAAGGAGTTTGTACATCAAAACCATAGGTGATGGCAATAAGCTGAACCGAACGGATATTGATGACGGCCATGGCAGGCAAATCCGAGCCCAATGCCACCAGCCCCCCGGTTCCCGTAACCCCCCCTTGAAATAATGAATAGATCCGGTGACGGCCAGCATGCTGTTCCGCTATGTAGTGAAGCTGATCAATCGTTAAAAAGTGAAGATCTTCAACCGTTTGAACGTCCTGATTAAAGGCTCTTGCCGTGACAAGGATGCGCTCACGGGCGTCGTTTTGCATCTGTGAGCCTTGAATAAGAGAATGCATGTGAAACAACCAGCCATCAAGGCGTTGAAAAAATTGGTCCTGAACATGTTCAGGGATTGATTCAAATGCGTAATCCAGCCATTTGACATATGTATGTTCTAAATCATTCGCTTCGTATTCATATAATTCTTCTTTCCAGGCTTTGATGGATTGCCATACTTGTTTATCTCGTTCAGACCAGTTCACTTCTCCCACTCCTTACATTCCGTAATTTACGTATAGTATACCATATATATAGACGACAATTCTTTTCTCACCAGGAAAGTCTTTTGAATACTCTGTTATTTGTTTTCCCTATATAAAAAACAGGGTCACCATCAAGGCAACCCTGTTTGCTTACATTAGATATTCCCTTTTTCCACTACATCACGTGCAATCATGACTTCTTCGTTTGTCGGAATGATCATGACTTTTACAGGTGAATGCGGGTAGTTGACGAATGCTTCTTTACCGCGGACCTTGTTACGTGCAGGATCCCAGTATACGCCCATGAATTCCAGTCCTTGAAGAACTCTTTCACGGATAAGGGTACTGTTTTCACCGATACCTGCTGTGAAGACAATTGCATCTACACCATACATGCGGGATGCATATGAACCGATATATTTATGGATACGGTTTGCGAACACTTCCAGAGCCAATTCCGCACGCTCGTTCCCTTCAGATGCCTGTTGTTCGATGTCACGCAGGTCACTTGAGAACCCGGATACACCAAGCATACCGGATTTCTTGTTAAGGATGTTTAATACTTCATCAGCCGTTGATCCTGTCTTTTCCATAATGAACGGGATAAGGGCCGGGTCGATATTACCTGAACGAGTACCCATGGCAACCCCTGCTAAAGGAGTGAAGCCCATTGACGTATCGATTGATTTACCGCCTTCGATTGCCGCGATACTTGCACCATTACCTAGGTGACAAGAAATCAGGCGCACTTGCTCTTCCGGACGGCCAAGCATTTCAGCTGCACGCTGAGATACATACTTATGGGACGTACCGTGGAAACCATATTTACGGATTCCGAAATCTTCATAATACTCATAAGGAAGGCTGTATAAGAATGAGCTTTCCGGCATGGATTGATGGAACGCCGTATCAAATACTGCAACCGCAGGAACATTCGGAAGCACGTTTTGGAATGCCTTGATACCTGTTAAGTTTGCAGGGTTATGAAGAGGCGCCAAATCAGATAGTTCTTCGATCTTCGTAATGACTTCGTCTGTGATCAGTACAGAATCATTGAAGACTTCTCCGCCGTGTACGACACGGTGACCGATTCCATCGATTTCATCAAGTGAGTTGATGATGCCATAGCCTGTCAGCTTTTCAAGCAGCATTTTAACCGCTACTTCATGGTTCGGAATATCTGTTACTTCTTCACGCTTCTCATCATTCACTGTTATATTGAAAACCGCATCGTTCAACCCGATACGTTCAATCAGACCTTTGGTAATGACCGTTTCTTCAGGCATATCAAAAAGCTGAAACTTTAAAGAAGAGCTTCCAGCATTAATTGCAATCACTTTTTTTGCCACGTTGTATCGCTCCTTTTGTTTTTCGATCTCTTGACTCTTATTTATTCTGTTCATTGAATCATTTTTTATCTCTCAATTCCCCATTAAATCACTGACTACCATCTATTTCAAGAAAAAGCTTGAAATGACATCGTTTTCATGTTAAATTAAATATTTTCGCAAAAGTTAGAATTTGAAGTAACGGTGGGAGATGGATGATAGGGGCTTGTGCAAATTTTGTCGAATCGTGCATAACGATCGATATATCCCTATAAAGGTTGATAAATCCGTATATCGGTCGATGACCCAAAATCGAATGCCTCGTTTCCTTCATACCCGTAAAAGAAGAAGAGTAAAACACACAAAAAAAACAAGACCGCCAAGAGGCAGTCCTGTAAAATATTATTGTTTATTCTGTGCAAGCCACTGATCGATTTTAGACATGATGTCCTGCAGGGCTCTTTGATTCGATAAGCTTGGCAGCTGAGCAAGCAATACTTCTTTAGGAGGCTGTAGGCCTTCTTTTTTCTTTTGAAGGACCAGGATGCTCTTCGCTGAGTTTTTATTTTTGAATAGGGAAAGTGGCAGCTGTAAGAAGCCTTGGATATCAGCCTTTTCTTTCAAATACGTTTGCAGCTGTGTGCTGTATGGAGATTCGAATAGTCCATTTGGCACGATGAAGAAAAGGTATCCTCCGTCTTTCGTGTGCTTCAGGCTTTGTTCCATAAACAGATGGTGGGCATACGAGTGGCCTTCTTCTGCTTTCAGTTCATAGTCCTGTGCACGTAAATCGTTCGGGTAATAGCCAATTGGCAGGTCACATAACACAAGGTCTACAGGATCGATGAACAGAGGTTCGATTGAATCCTGATTAAAGAGCTGTAATGGGTGTTTTTGAAGATCGGCCCCCACGTATGCGAGCTTGATCAATACTTCATCAATTTCCACCCCGATGGATTGTGTTTCTTTTCCTGGCATTTGATTCAAAACCGTCGTCAGGAGGTTTCCTGTTCCGATCGCCGGGTCCAGGATGGTAAGTTTGTCCATACCTCGGGTGAATTTATTGACTAAATAGCTGATAAATAAACCAAGAGAGTCCGGGGTCATTTGATGATTCGGCTGAACGTTTTCTTTCATTCCTTTTAAGATCGCGAATTGAAAGGCTTTACGGATATTTTCATTCTCAAGCTGAGAAAGACTCACTTCATCATACTTCTTGTTCAGGCGTTTCTTAGTCAGTTCACTGACTTCCTCTTGCAGGACGTCCCCCTGAAAAAGGTTTTCTCCCGTTTCTGCAACGGCTTCTAAATAACTGCATGCCAGTTCCTCTTGCAGCAGTGTAGCAGTTTCATCGATTATTCCAAATAATGATTCGACTGGCGAATTAATCATCGGCATTCATTCCTTTATCACAATTTCATTCATCTATTTTACCTTTGTCCCAGGAGTTTGTAAAAAAAACAATGCTGACCTTCCGATAATGAGGTCAGCATGTCTAAAAAATGTGCAGTTAATACAAAATTATTTAGCGTTCTTCACTGCTTCAACGGCAGCATCATAATCCGGGTGGTTTGTTGCTTCACTTACATATTCCACATACGTCACTTCATCGTTGCTGTCGATTACGAATACTGCACGGGCAAGCAGACGTAGTTCTTGGATGTGTACGCCGAATGCTTCACCGAAAGAAAGATCGCGGTGGTCGGATAGAGTTTGAACATTTTCGATACCGTTTGCCCCGCACCAGCGCTTTTGAGCGAATGGAAGATCCACGGAAATCGTCAATACTTCTACATTATCAAACTTTGTTGCTTCTTCATTGAATTTTCGTGTTTGTGCATCACAAACACCTGTATCGATGGAAGGAACGACACTGATCAAACGCACCTTGCCTTTGGAATCATTCAGTGTGACTTCCGATAAATCATTAGCTAATACTGTGAAGTTAGGAGCTTTGTCCCCTACTTTTACCTCATTACCTAATAGAGTGACAGGATTGTTCTTAAACGTAATATTTGCCATTATTTGTTCCTCCTCCATAATAATATGTACATGTTTATAGTACAGAAAAACGATACGGTAAAGCAAATCATAGGGGTTCTTTTCAAAAAAAAGATGAGCTCACTCATACTCGAGTAAGCTCTCCATCTTTTACAGATCAAGTTTTTGATTGTGATTACCCTGACTATTATTGTCCTGCTTGTTATCGTCCTTTTTCATCATACCCTGAATCTTTTCGATGGCACCGGGAGCGAGATCCAGCAGGCGATCGATCAGGTGAGTGCTTTCATCTAAGTGAAGCATCTTGATTCCTTTTGAGCTGACGATCAAGAATGCGATCGGAGTGATCGAGACACCGCCCCCGCTACCTCCACCGAATGGCTGCTGTTTAGGGGATGATTTGTCACTGCCGCCGTCTCCGCCTTTTCCGCCACCATCCTCTTTTCCTTTACCATCAATGATAAACTCACTTCCACCTGCAGCAAATCCAAAGCCAACCTTTGATACTGTCAGGATGACACTTCCATCGGGTGTTTCAACGGGATCACCGATAATCGTATTCACATCGATCATTTCTTTTAAATTTTCCATTGCCGTGGTCATTAGACCTTCAATAGGATGTTCTGACATATAAAGACCTCCTTATTAAACTGAATGTTTTTCTCCAGAAAGTGTGGAAAGGGGCTTTGTCTTGAACTTAGCCATACCGCCTCTCCAGTACCGAAGTATCTTGAAACCTACTAGGATAGCATTCCCTATCCGAAACTGGATAATACATGAAAATTGCGTTTGGATCACAGCGTGCTGGAACATCGGAGTCACCTCTATGACGGGCATGGATTGAAGGCGCACATAACCGCTCAGAATCCCGATGATACTCCCTTTCATCCCCCATATCGTCCCTGTTAACGTCCCTGTTGAAGCTGCATCGCCAGTGCCGAATAACGTTTTCCACTGCACATGATCCAGTTTGACCTTTTTGAGAAATGACCGGATGATTCTGTGAAGTGACTGAACATGTATGATGATCTCCTTCGTATCATACAAACTATCTATAAAATCTTGTGGAGTGATTTTCTTTTTAGAAGCTTTTGTCTTTGATGGATTGCTTTCGTTGCCTCTTTTCTGTTCTTCTTCTAACACGATATTCGGACCATCGTCATCGAGTTTGACTAACGGGATATCGATTGTATATTTTAGCAAGCCAAACCATGCCCTCAGCTTCACTTTGAAATGGTCATTGTCATTCCCGTGGTACAAAGAGAGAGTAACGGTCAGCTTCGTAATAATGAGAACAAATAAAATAAACATAATAAGTGCCATAACGATGATTAATGCCCAAATCCACCAACTCATATTTTCACACCCTTCAACCTCTTATTATGGCCTTTGCCTGAAAAAATAAACTAAGGGGGAGAGATTTTGTGTGGGGAAGGGGCTTGTTTAACGGGATAAAGAGAGCTTTATTTGCAGAAATCACTTTTGATATTGTATTTGTTCCGGTCATTGAATGATTATTGGGTCCCACGAGGGTAAATGGGACATCCCCTTTTTAATAATTGCGTCGTATCCCTTTGGAATTGCGTCTTTTTCCGATTTATTGCGTCGTTCCCCTACGTAATTGCGTCTTTTTTCGATTTATTGCGTCGTTTCCCTACGTAATTGCGTCTCTTTCCGATTAATTGCGTCGTTCCTCTACTTAATTGCGTCTTTTTCCGATTTATTGCGTCGTTTCCCTACGTAATTGCGTCTTTTTCCGATTTATTGCGTCGTTCCTCTACTTAATTGCGTCTTTTTCCGATTTATTGCGTCGTTCCCCTACGTAATTGCGTCTTTTTCCGATTTATTGCGTCGTTCCCCTTTGGAATTGCGTCTTTTTCCGATTTATTGAGTCGTTCCTCTACTTAATTGCGTCTTTTTCCCATTTATTGCGTCGTTCCCCTACGTAATTGCGTCTTTTTCCGATTAATTGCGTCGTTCCCCTTTGGAATTGTGTCTTTTTCCGATTAATTGCGTCGTCCTCTACTTAATTGCGTCGTTTTCCAATTTATTGCGTCGTTCTCCTACGTAATTGCGTCTTTTTCCGATTAATTGCGTCGTTCCCCTACGTAATTGCGTCTTTTTCCGATTTATTGCGTCGTTCTCCTACGTAATTGCGTCTCTTTCCAATTAATTGCATCGATTTTTTAATTCCATGCATCCTTTCACATTAATTAGAAACAAAAAACCAAACCCATATAAGCAGGTTTGGTTTCAAAACAACAATTATTTACAGAGCTGGCTTAAACTCCAGCTTCTTCTTTTCCTGAACCACCGTCGTGTCGGCAAACAGATCATGTATCCCTTGTTTTTTATTCGTAAAGGCTACAACCACATAGAGAATGAAAATCGTGGTAGAGATAAAACGACCGATCAATTCTCTAAATAGAATCGTTCCCCACGAAGGCTTCAGGCCTTTTAAATCGATCACCTTAATGCCGAACACCATTTTGCCGATCGTTTGGCTGAAGTATTTCGTCATTAAAATAAAATATCCATAAAAAACGATACTCGTTAAGATCGAAATCGGAGCAAACATCGAGCCCTCTGAAAGGGAAATATCCATTAATTTAAAGATTGGATTCACGACTAATCGTGTAATGCTTCCAATCACGATAAGGTCCAGTAAATATGCCCAAAACCTTATCCAGAATCCTGCTAAGTAATATCCATCGTGATTCATGGATCCTGATTGATGCGGAGATGGCGAATGAATTTCGATTCGCTCCCGTTCCTCATCATTTAATACAGAACGATCTTGTGTGTCACTCACTTCATTCACCCTTCCTTATTCAGAGTATAGGTACATTAATCGTGGAGAATTTGGTTTCGATAGCAGCTTCATCAATGCCGCTGCTTCCATGTCCTGCCCGATCATTTTCTTTGCACCCATACTGAAGAATTCGGAGAAAGGATCGCCTGCAGTGTATTCAAATACTTGAGCACCTTTTAACTTATGATCTTTTTTCATGGCTTCTATGGTATCCTCTACATAGCCGAATTCATCAATCAAATTGACTTCTTTCGCCTGGATGCCGTCATATACTCTTCCGTCTGCAATTTTCTTGACCTCTGCTTCAGACATATCGCGTCCACTCGCAATGACATCCACGAAGCCTTCATAGGAATTGTCGATCATCGACTGTATTATTTTTCTTTCTTCATCCGTCATTTCACGGGTCGGGCTCATGATGTCTTTATATGGTCCGCTTTTGATGGTAACGAAATCGACCCCATATTTCTCTGCTAATTCTGAGTAGTTGATGCTTTGCATAATGACACCGAGTGAACCGGTCAGTGTTTCTTTGCTGGCGAAAATCTTCGTAGCTGGAGCCGATATGTAATAACCTCCGGAAGCCGCTGTACCTCCCATTGAAACATAAATCGGCTTCTTGGTTTTATCCATAATTTCTACAAGCTTCGAATGGATTTGAGCACTCTCCACTACTCCGCCACCCGGGGAATTCACTTTCAATATAATTCCTTTAACAGATTTATCTTCTTGAACCGCATCAAGCTTTTTCATAAATAGTTCATGATTGTATCCAGGGCTTTCAAATAAGGATGTAGCCCCTCCCGTATCCTGAATCACACCCTCCACTTCTAAAACAGCGATTCGTTTCTGTGCATTTCCTTCTTCAATCACTTCTTCACCGAAAGCATTCTCCGTCCCACCAAACATATCTTCAAATGCTTTATCAAAATCACTGGTCGCCGCAGATGTAGCGAAATTGACTACGACAGAAACAAAGAATAGCCCAACAGCAATACCTAACGCCGTCCATCTTTTTGCATTCATTTTGTATATTCCTCCCTTGTTTACCCTATCTTATGTAAGGATATGAATATCATTCTCATGTAAAAACATGATAGAATATTCACTAAGTTAGATTCTAGCAAAATTTCATGGAAATGGGAAAAATTATCTTATTTTTTATTTCAGGGAGGTACATACGATGAATAACCGTCGAAATATTTATTTCTATGCCTTACATGAGGAAGGGATGCAGGCAAAGCTGGACCATTTATACGAGCTTGCCAAGCGTTATGATTTCAACATTGTCGATTCTCCAAAGACAGCGAACATCATCGTCAGTATCGGAGGGGACGGAACGTTTCTTCAAGCCGTCCGCCAAACCGGCTTCAGGCAGGATTGCTTGTATGCAGGCATTTCAACAGGTGGCACTTTGAGTATGTATTGCGATTTCCATATTGACGATACGTCTAAAATGATTGAAGCGATGACAACGGAGCAAATCGAAGTACGCAAATATCCGACCATCGAAGTAACCGTCGATAACCAAACTTCCTTCCATTGCTTGAATGAATTCAGCATCCGCTCCGGCATCATCAAAACCTTTGTCATGGACGTATTCATCGATGATAATCATTTCGAAACGTTCCGGGGAGATGGCATGATCATTGCAACTCCGACGGGAAGTACTGCTTACAATAAATCGGTCAGCGGAGCAGTGGTGGATCCGATGCTGCCTTGTATTCAAGTAAGTGAGATGGCATCCTTGAATAATAACCGCTACCGTACCCTCGGGTCTTCCTTCATTCTCAGCGATAAGCGCCGCTTGGTCCTTAAGATCGTTCAGGACGGTAATGACTACCCTGCAATGGGGATGGATAATGAGGCTCTCAGTATTCAACACGTGGAAAAAGTCGAAGCGAAGTTAAGCGATAAAATCATTAAAACGGTAAAATTAAAAGATAATTCCTTCTGGGAGAAAGTGAAGCGTTCGTTTTTATAAGAATCCATTACTAAGTGGTTAGAATGACGTTATGAACGAATTTATGTACTTGATAGATAAGAATGGGGTTATTTTTGATCATATGCGAGCTTTTTTAACGGAGTCTGCGTATAGTTGGGGATTTCTTAACGATTAAGATAGTCGTTAGCATTATTATTGTGTAATAAGTTTCTTGTTGCGGCAGTTTGACCGGGTGTTGTGCCACTTTGATCGGTTGTTGTGCCACTTTTGCAGTTTGTTGTGCCAAATTGTGAACAAGTGCAAGGTCCGTCCCTATTACCTGTGAACAAGTGCAAGGTCCGTCCCTATAAAAAACGCTCCAGCACATGCTGGAGCGTTTCGCATTTTATCAAGCGGACAATCTCGCTTCACGTCTTCGCTTTCTGGCGTATTGCACTCTGGAAGCGGTGAAAATCGTTAGTGCGAGCCATATGAACGTAAACGAAATGAGATGGGTGAATGAGAAGGTTTCATTATAGACCCATATGCCGAGTATCAACGTGATGGTCGGGGCAATGTATTGCAGGAATCCGACCATGTAGAGCGGGATTTGTTGAGCACCCTTTGAAAAGAATAATAAAGGGATGGCTGTTGCCGCACCGGCACCCATTAATAAGAGGTCCGTCCCTAATGATACATGGAAAAGGGACAGGGATCCTTCATTGAACATGTAGCCGAGGTAGAGTAGTGATAATGGCGCTATGGTCATGGTTTCCAGGGTCAGTCCGATGGATGATTCGACTTGGATGAGTTTTTTGGCTAATCCGTATAAGCCGAAGGAGAATGCTAGACCAATAGCGATCCATGGGAAGTCACCGTAGGATATCGTTAGGATCAGAACCCCGATCGCCGCCAATCCAAAGGAGACCATTTGAGCCCTCGACAAGCTCTCCTTCAGGATGAATACCCCTAATAGCACACTGACTAGGGGATTGATATAATACCCGAGGCTCGCTTCCACCATTTGATTTGTATTGACGGCCCAGATATAAATGAACCAATTTGTACTAATCAATAAAGAAGCCAGCAGCAGGGCAAACAGCTGCTTCTTTTTCGTGAGCGATGTTTTTATATATGCCTGAAAGTCCTTCCAACGTTTACTGACGACTAAGAATAAGAGCATAAACCAAAAGGACCAAAAAATGCGGTTAGCAAGGATTTCATCTGCCGATACATGATTTAACCATTTCCAATAGATCGGGAGAATTCCCCATAAAAAATAAGAAAAAGCTGTATAGACGATTCCAGCTTGATCGTGCTTCATAAAAACACCCCCAAAACTATTTCTATTTCCGAAATATCTCCATTATATCCATGAAAAGTTTTGGGGGCAATGATTATTTATTTTTTTTATAAACGATGGTCTCGTCTACAACCGTCATATCTACCACTTTGTTTAATAATTGATCGGCATCCACTTTGAAGGGGTCGATGTCTAAAACGGTAAAGTCCGCTGTATAGCCTTCGAGTATGAGGCCTCTGTCCTGTTCATGATGACAGGCATAGGCACTTCCTTTTGTAAACAGGGAAATAGCTTCATACATTGTCAGTTTTTCTTCCGGGCGATATACTGTTTTGTCAGGGTCCAATGGATTCGTTCTCGTAACCGCCGCATGAATTCCCCACAGCGGATTAATCGGTTCGATCGGCGCATCAGATCCACCGGCACATGGAATGCCTTCTTCAAGCAGGGTTTTCCACGCATAGTTATATTTCATGTTTTCTTTACCTAATCTATCAATGACCCAAGGGAAATCCGACGCGACAAACCTGGGTTGAATATCAAGTATTAACGGAAGATCCTTTATTTTCTCGATCAGTTCTTTCCGCAGGATTTGTGCATGGATGAGTCGATCCCGTCTTCCAAAGTGAGAGGGCTCTTCCATGATGGCATCCACTACATTTTCAAAAGCCTGATCACCAATTGTATGAACGGCAATCGGAAGATCGTACTTTCTAGCTTTCTTCAAAAGCTCAAGAAGTTTTTCGTTTGTATGGATACTGACACCGGTCGTACTTGGATCATCGGCATATGGATAGCTTAACAGGGCAGTCCTTCCGCCTAAAGCGCCATCAGCAAAGATCTTCATGGCACCGAATTCAATATATTGATTGCCGCTCTGGAAGTGGTGTCCATCTTCCTTCCAATCTTCAATCACTTCATGATGAACCAGTAGGTGAGACCTGAATTTTTTCTTGCCTTCGGTGATCGTTTTTACAAATGCATCATACGTTTTCTTAAAGTTTCCATAATAACTTAAATCTTCTGTATGACCACCGACCAATCCGTTTTCCCAGCAGCTTTCGATCCCCTTTGTCAGGGCTTCTACCAGATATTCGGATGAGATTGGGGGTAATGAATCGATCATCAGATCCTGAGCCTTATCCTTTAACAAACCGTTTAGTGCACCACTGTCGTCTCTCTCAATTAATCCTCCAGAAGGATTTGGAGTGCCTTCATCGATTCCTGCATTTTTTAAAGCGGGTGAATTCACCACCATGGCATGACGGCAAATACGTTTTAGAAGGACGGGATGATCCGGTACGACTTCATCGATTTCCTGCTTTGTTAAAACCTCTGCATCACTCCAGAGGTTTTCGTTCCAGCCTTCGCCAATGACCCATTGACCTTTCTCAAGGCCCTTTGCTTTCTCTTTAATTGCCTCTAGCACTTCCTGCTTACTATTCATACTGGAAAGGTCCAGCCTCATTAACGTTTCTCCATGACCGATCAGATGCATATGACTATCGACAAACCCCGGGAACATCACTTTTTGCCCAAGATCTACTACGGACTCAATCGTGAATTGTTCATTCTGTTCCAGTTCGTCGGATGAGCCAAGCCCTTTGATGACTCCATTTTCCGTGTAAACTGCTTCAACATGATGTCCTTCGTTTTCCATTGTGTAAATGATTCCGTTTTTCCATAAAGTGCCCATGATGTTTTTCCTTTCTTCATAAAAAGTCTATTTTTCAAATGTACCATATTATAGGAAGATTCTGAAAGGGGAAAGGTGTATAGTCCCCATAAAAAATAGAGAGCCCTATTGGCTCCCTATTCCTGTCTAGTTTTTAACTGAACTCATTTCTTTTTGTCTTAGCTCAATTCTCCTGATCTTGCCAGAAGTTGTTTTCGGCAATTCTTTCACAAATTCAATCTTACGTGGATACTTGTAAGGTGCTGTTAAGTCTTTAACATGCTGCTGTAGGGCCGGAATCAATTCCGGATCCTGGTGATCCACATCATCCCGCAGGACGACAAAGGCTTTCACGATCAGGCCCCTTACTTCATCTGGACTTCCTACAACGGCACATTCTTGAACGGATGGGTGCTTGACCAGGGCATCTTCCACTTCGAAAGGTCCAATGGTATAACCGGAGCTGATGATAATATCGTCACCGCGTCCCTCAAACCAGAAGTAGCCGTCTTCATCCTTTTTCGCTTTATCACCTGTAATGTAGTAATCCCCTCTGAATTGCATCGCAGTCCGTTCTGGATCTTTATAATAATTCTTGAAGAGTGCAGGTGTTTCTACATGAACCGCTATATCACCAACCTCTCCGACTTCACATGGATACCCTTCCTCGTTGATGATTTCGACTCTGTTGCCTGGAGTCGGTTTCCCCATTGAGCCCGGTTTCAGCTCCATGCCTTTCATGATGCCGACGAGGAGCGTATTTTCTGTTTGGCCATATCCATCACGTACTTCTATATTAAAGTGCCTCTTAAAGGCATCAATGACTTCCCTGTTTAACGGCTCTCCTGCCGATACCGCACTATGTAATTGATCCAGTTTATAAGTTCCGAGGTTATCCACTTTAGCCATCAAGCGATACTCTGTTGGTGTACAGCACAGAACATTTACCCGATTGTCCTGAAGCATTTGGAGATATTTATTAGGATCGAATTTCCCTTGATAAACGAGTCCTGTAGCTCCAGACCCAAGCACAGATAGGAAAGGACTCCAAATCCATTTTTGCCAACCCGGACCTGCCGTTGCCCAAACCGTATCTCCTTCTTCGATGCATAGCCATTCACGGGCCGCTGTCTTTAAGTGAGCATATGCCCATCCGTGTGTATGGACAACCCCTTTAGGATTTCCAGTCGTTCCTGACGTGTATGAAAGGAATGCCATATCGTCCCTTTTGGTATCAGCGAATGCTAACTCTTCAGAGGCTACTTTCATTTCTTCTTCTATTGCAATCCAGCCTTCCTGCTTTTCTCCCACGACGAACTTCTTGAGATTCTCCATTCCCCTTACATTTTCAAACTGCTCAACAAATGGAGAATACGCTACAATCCCTTTCACATCCCCGTGATCGATACGATATTCCAGATCTTTTGTCCGAAGCATTTCCGAGCTTGGTATCACAACGAGTCCGAACTTAAGGGCTGCAAGATACACGGCGTACGCTTCGATTAAGCGTGGAACCATGACCAGGATGACATCCCCCTTTTCAAGGTTCTCCCCCGAGAAAACGTTTCCAATCTTATTTACATTTTTCAATAATTGTGTGTATGTAATTTCTTCCTTTGTTCCTTCTTCGTTTTCCCACTTGATCGCAAGCTTTTCCTGATCACTTGCAAACTTCTCTACTTCTTCTACTAAATTGTACTTTTCCGGTGCAATGAGTTCTTCCCTCTTCATTATGACTCCCCCTTGTTTGTCGATACTACTTCTTTATTATACAAAATAATTTAAATTTTTTAAATTATTTGTTTATATTTCGTTTATAGTCAAATTGTGAGGATTTTCGACAAACTACCCATAAATCAGGGAATGATTTTCAACATCCGATCAAAAAACATCATCTTGCAAAGAAAAAGGCTCTTTTCGTAAAGTTTGTTGTCGTGTTTTACTTAGACTAAAACACTTTTATCCCATCCTCTTTCATCATAGTAAAAAACAACATTAGACTTTAACAGAGCCAAAAAGAAAAAAATAAAAAGGAGCGAGAGAGTCTCGCTCCTTGTAGCCATTGTATTTAATTATTTTGCGTATCCGCCACCGATTTGTTGTTCAGCCATTTGAACTAAACGTTTAGTGATTTCACCACCTACAGAACCGTTAGCGCGTGCTGTTGCATCTGGACCAAGTTGAACTCCGAATTCTGAAGCGATTTCGTATTTCATTTGGTCGATTGCTTGTTGAGCTCCTGGAGCTACTAATTGATTTGAACTTCTGTTTGCCATGTGTTTTCACCTCCTTGTTGAATATAGATTGTGTAAAAACACATGGCTTCATGCAATGAAAATAGTTGGTAAATAATCCTAAATTTTAGAGTAGTTCGTCAAATGTTTTTTCTACATTTGAACCTGTTGATCCATCAATCGTGATGGTTTCTGTTTCGTCCACTGCGTCTTTAATCAGGGTGTCGAAATCAACAAAGCTTTCATAATACTCCACTTTTTCTTTTTTAGGTCTTGTTTTTGGTGCAGGTGGAGTGAAAATCGTACAGCAATCCTCGTAAGGAAGAATTGAAATGTCATGTGTATCGATTTTTTGAGCGATATCGATGATTTCCAACTTGTCCATGGCGATGAGAGGTCGCAGCACCGGTGTGTTTGTGACATCATTGATGGCTTGCATGCTCTCCAAGGTCTGACTCGCTACCTGACCGAGGCTTTCCCCGGTAACAAGTGCCAATCCTTCGTTCTTATGGCGAATCTGATCTGCAATCCGGAGCATCATCCGTCTCGTTGAAGTCATGGTGTAATTTTCAGGAACCTGATCATGGATGGTTTGCTGTATTTTCGTAAATGGAACGATATGCAATTTTACCTTCCCGCTGAATGCAGACAGCTTCTTGGAAAGATCGATTACTTTTTGCTTGGCACGTTCACTCGTAAATGGCGGGCTGTGGAAATGAACGGCCTCTACTTCGACGCCTCTTTTCATCGTTAAATAACCGGCAACCGGACTATCAATACCTCCTGAAAGCATCAGCATCGCTTTCCCGCTTGCGCCGACCGGCATCCCCGTTGAGCCTTGATAGGTTTCGGATGAAAGATAGACACCCTCCTTTCTTACTTCTACGTTAAGGTTGATATCAGGTTTTTTCACATCGACCTTTAGACCGTCCATATTGCGGAGGATGTAAGAACCAACTTCGTAATTCAATTCATTTGTATCCATTGAAAACTTTTTATCCGCTCTGCGGGCAGACACCTTAAACGTTTTTCCAGGTTCGAAGCTCTTCTGAACGAGAGCTAATCCTGCTTTCATAATTTCTTCAATATCCTGTGCTACTTTTACAACCGGGCTAAACGATTGAATCCCAAAGATTTTCTCCAATCTTGGAATAATCTCCTCCCCGTTCTCGTCACCTAACTGAATATGCAGTCGGTCGCGGCTTGCCGAAACCGTGATCGTCGGAAAATCCTTCAATGCTTCCAATATGTTTTCCCGTAACTTAGCCGTAAATTGCTTTCTGTTTCTACCTTTGGTTGAAATTTCACCGTATCTTACTAGTATGCGATTATAATTCATCGTGATCTCCTCATTGTCTTTTGTAATAGGGCTATTTCTTTCTTTAATAACTGTATGAATTGTCGGCATTCTTCCATTGTATTGTGAAAAGACAAGCTGATTCGAATGGAACTATTCGCCAGATTCTCTGATACACCCATGGATAGAAGCGTTTGACTTGGCTTACTTTGCTTTGATGAACAGGCGCTTGTTGTCGACACAAACACCTCATGTCGATCTAATGCATGAACGACCACTTCACCTTTGAAATCCTCTATAGAAAAGTTAAGGATGTGAGGGGCATGATCGCTCACCGGTGTATGAACAGAGACACCTTCCATGCTTTCCAATTCTCTTCTTAAATACCGTCTGTTTTCTTCCATTAAAGGAAGTTTCTGTTTACTTTCCGCCAGGTGCATTCTTAATGCTTTTGCAAATGAGACGATTCCACCTGTATTTTCCGTACCGCTTCTGAGATTACCTTCCTGCTCCCCACCCGATATGATCGGCGAAAGCTCAAGTCCTTCCCTCACGAAAAGCATTCCCGTGCCTTTAATCCCATGAATTTTATGAGCGGAAATGCTGCATAAATCAATAAGCTTTTCGTGGAGAATAAGTGGGACCTTCCCACATGCTTGAACAGCATCAACGTGAAAAAGGATCTTGGGATAGTCCGTTAGCAGCCTCCCTATTTCCCGGATAGGCTGGACACTTCCGATTTCGTTGTTCACTTGCATGACAGATACAAGGATGGTGTCATCCTGAATCGCTTCTTTTACTTTTTCAGGTTGAATTCTGCCTTGGTCATCAACATCGAGATATGTCGCAGAATACCCCAGCTCTTCTAATTGCTTAACGGCACTCCGGACGGAAGGATGCTCTATTTTTGTCGTAATGATATGTTTCCCTCTGTGACCGTATTGCAAAGCCGTCCCTTTTATCGCCAGATTATTTGATTCTGTGCCGCCAGAGGTAAAAAACACTTCTTTCTTTTTTATATCTAATAAAGAAGCCACTTGTTCCCTGGACTGCTGAATTAATTTCTCAATTTGCCCTCCAAAAGAATGGATGGAAGAAGGATTGGCATAGTAACTTTCGTTCACTTTAATAAATGTATCCAGTACTTCCTTATATGGCTTGGTTGTAGCGCTATTATCTAAGTAAATCAAGATTCCACCCTCTTTTACTGTGGTGACCTGCGAAACCCGCAGCAGTCATATTCAATCACTAATCTTACCATAAATCATCCCGAACCCAAATGATATTCATGATGCAGGGAAAGATATTATTGTAGTAATACTAATTTTCTATAATTTTTTGCAATTTCCAAAAATAATCATTGAAAAATGACAGAATTTTTGCGAGAATCATAAAGGAAATAACGACAGAAGTTATTTAAATATACTAAATTGTAAGATTATTTAGTTTTTCGACATTTTTCTACAATCTTATGATAAGATATTTTTTGCTTATGATAACGATTACAAACGGAGGGGTATATATGAAAGAGAAAGCGCTATCATTTAGCCAAATCTTCACGATAGGATTAATGCTATTTGCTCTTTTCCTCGGAGCAGGTAATATGATTTTCCCGCCATTTCTCGGGCAGCAAGCCGGAGAACATGTGTGGACAGGTATTATCGGCTTTCTTATAACTGGAGTGGGGCTTCCTTTATTAGGCGTTATCGCCATTGCCAAATCGGGAGGAGACCTTCAAACACTTGCGAATCGTGTTCATCCATTATACGGGCTGGTTTTTACAATCGTGATGTACCTGGCCATCGGACCATTTTTCGGGATACCGAGAACGGGAACAGTTGCTTATGAAATCGGAGTAATCCCGTTTTTACCTGAAGATGTTGCGAAATATGGTATTCCTTTACTCGTTTATACGATTATCTTTTTTGGATTGACAGCATGGCTTGCTATGAATCCTTCTAAGCTCGTAGACAGAATAGGAAAGATTTTAACCCCTTCCCTTATCGTGATCCTTACGATCCTGGTAGTGAAAAGTATTGTAACACCTATGGGGGATTTCGGGGCACCGAACCCAGCTTATCAGGATGGACCCTTATTCAAGGGATTCATTGAAGGATATTTAACAATGGATACCATCGCTGCTTTAGTGTTTGGGATTGTGGTGATCAATTCGATTAAAGACCGTGGTGTGACGAGTAAAGCAAGCCTGACACGCATTACGATCATTGCAGGGGTGATCGCTGCTATCGGATTAGCACTTGTTTATTTATCCTTAAGTTACATTGGCGCAACTAGTACAGATTCCATCGGAACACAGGAAAACGGCGGCGCCATCCTATCTGCAGCGGCGAGTCATTTATTCGGCTCATCGGGAACGATCATCTTGGGACTCGCGATTACGTTTGCATGTATCACTACGTCAGTTGGACTTGTTTCTGCATGTTCACAATATTTCGCGAAGATTCTCCCTGTATCCTATCCGAAATTAGTGATCATCATGTCTGCATTTAGTATGATTATTGCCAATATTGGGTTGACTCAGCTGATTGCGGTATCATTACCGGTACTCATCTTCATCTATCCATTGGCAATCGTATTGATCTTACTGTCATTCATGCACAACGGATTTAACGGCTATTCTCTCGTCTACGTGGGAGCCCTGATTCCAACAGGTTTGATCAGTTTAATTGATGGCATCAAAACCGCTGGAGTCGACGTGACAGCCATTAGTCAATCACTTGAATTCCTTCCTTTCTATGCACAAGGAATCGGCTGGTTAGTACCAGCGATGATCGGTGCAATAATTGGATTCGTGATTGCCGCACTTGTTGGACAAACAAAGCGGACGATTGAAGCCAGTTAAAGCCGCTCCCGGGGCTTGTCGCCTCTAGCCCCGGAGCTGGATGGTAAACATGAAAAAGGACTGATTTAGAATGAATCTTCTAAATCAGTCCTTTTTATATGTGAGTCAGTCGAGCAGATTATTATTTTTCATGAACATCCATCATTTTCTCAATTTTCTTAAGAGCACCTGGCTCTACTTTTTCAATCGTTGTTGCGGCTTCTTCTAATGCTTTTCGGTAATCATAGTCACGGAAGGCTTCTTCAGCAGACTGAAGGCCATCTCTGACAGAACTGTACTTACTGCGATAGCGATTTCCGTATTGAATGATTTTCTCCGATAGAAGGACGTTTTCGATTAAATCTCGTGTCTTCGAATAGAAATGATCGACAGTGTCTTCTGCACCCAATAATGTTTCTTGTACAAACTTCATGTTCAAAGGTTTCTCAGTTAAACTGGCATTCACTTGCTCAATCTTCCGATGGACTTCATCGAGAAGCTCTTTGTAATCTGCAGGCAATCCTGGAACATTACTCTTTGAAATCATTCTGCTTGCTTCAGACACTTTTTTCTTAAGCTCCTGGATTTTCTCACGGGTAGCCAATTCATCTTTACGTAAGTTTTGTAAGTAGATGGAAAACTCACTTTGCTCCCGATTCAATTCTTCCAGGCCATTTCGGATTTCCTTTAACTCATCACTTAAAATGGAGTATGCTGTGACATTCGATTCTTCTTTATTCATCAACAATTCGTGGCGCTTTGAAAGCTGAATGATTTTCTTTTCTATTTCGCTCGGTGTACCAAGGTCTGCATCATGAAGATGGTAGCCTTGTTTCACTAAGCTTACTTCAGATTGGATGTCTTCATTATCTTCCTTCGCCCTGATCAATCCTTCAGTCGTTTGATCTTTATACTGTTGGACAAAGTGCTTGGCATGAACTTCTTTTTCCAATAAATCGTAAAGGGTCTCGACCTTCACCTTAATTTCCTGAATTCCTTCTTCTACCTCTTCTACCTGAAGCTCTTCAAGATTTTTATTGAAGTGGAGCAGGGTTTCCTTCAGGGATGCAACCTCTTTCCCGACTTCAATATGATCAAGCATGTATCCTTGATCTTTCATCTCTACGTATCCAGCTTCCAGCTCCGATAACTGAGATGGTAAAAGATTTTCACAATCGGTGATCAACTTAGGAATCGTCTCCATTTTGTAGGAAACATCTTTCATTTCCTGTGCCAGGCTAAGCACGATTTCTCTCGCATCCAGATAATTCCCCTGCTCTGTCAATTCATTGAATTGATTCATTTGTTCAGCGAGCCTATCTAAGATATTCTCTATGTACTTAGCTGTTTGACCATATGTATGACGATACGCAAGTAACCGTTTTTTACTGTCTCGATATTCTTCCTGAAGAGATTGAATTTCTTCACGGTTCTTCTCTTCACTACCAATTAACTCATTTAATTCTGATAGTATTTCCCCGATTTTCTCTTCCGTTTCCGTAAGAACCTTGTCGATCAGGGATAGTGTCGCTTTTGTTTTAGTAAAACGAAATTTATCGGTGTACTCTTCTGCATCGAATAGTAGTTCTTCAACATCAGGAAGCTGCACAGCAACAATCTCATCCCATCCCTGTCTCCAACCGTCAAACAATTCTTCTGTTTGCCCCGTCATATTCAATTGTTTCACTTTGGAGAGTTCATCTGAAACCGGCTTGTTCATAATTTCTATTTTCCAAGCTTCATAACGATCAATTTCAGCGTAATATTTTTTTCTAGAGATAAAACCAATAAGGAATATGATTAAGATAAGTATTATTCCAGCGATGACGTATTGCATCTTAAGCCCCCTGTTCAACTATTCAGTAGACATCTATATCAATTTGAATGTTTCATTAATAAATTCTCATTGCTATAATGATACCATGTTAACGACAATTTTTGACTATTAATTTCTAATTTTTCAGTGATAAAAGTCATTTTCAGCAAATTCAAGGAAAAATTGACTTCTTTATATGTATTTTTAATATTACTTTTCGTTGTTCATGGGAAATTGAAGGAATCAATCATTTGATTTATCAGTGCTTATTCATACTAATATACAAGGACGTGAAGACTTATGATAAAAGTGGACGGGCATATCCATACTCCTTTTTGTCCCCATGGAAGTGACGATACATTTGAAATGTATATCGAAAGAGCGCTCACTATAAACTATTCTACTATAACATTTACGGAGCATGCTCCACTTCCCCAGGGCTTTGAAGATACAACACCCGAGAAGGATAGCGGAATGGATCCATCGCATCTTTTAGAATACTTTCAAACTCTGGATATCCTTAAGGAGAAATATAAAGATAAAATCACGATTCGTTCAGGATTAGAAGTAGATTACATTGCAGGATTTGAGAAAGAAACAGCAGAATTTTTAAGTGCTTACGGTCCTCGATTGGATGATAGTATTCTTTCTGTCCATTTTTTGCAGCACAAGGGAAGATGGGATTGTCTTGACTTCAGTCCTGATGTATTCAAGTCTATGATTGAGCATTACGGATCCGTCGATGCGATTTACGAACGCTATTATGATACAGTATTAAATTCTATCAGAGCTGACTTAGGACCCTATAAGCCTAAACGGATCGGTCATATGACCCTCGTAAAGAAATTTCAACAGCTGTATCCTGCCTCTCATGCTTTTTCAGAGAAAACCTCTTTGATATTAAAAGAAATAGCATCGAGAAATCTGGAATTGGATTATAATGGGGCTGGCCTGGTGAAGCCCTTCTGTGGTGAGCCCTATCCCCCAACAGAAATCATTCAACAAGCTCTTTCCTTGGGAATCAAAACCGTTTACGGGTCTGATGCCCATACAGCTGCCGGTATAGAACAAGGTAGGGCAGAGATGCAATTATAAAAGATAAAGAACTCTTCTACCTGACGAGAAGAGTTCTTTTTGGGTTATGCATGCCTAGATAATCAGCTCTTTCTTCATGACTTCCTTCGCTTCTGAAACGAGTAATAAATCAATCCATTGATCAATATTCTTGTAGTATTGATCGATAAAATAATATTCCTGAGGAAACATTTGCCATACTTCCCTTAATTGCTGGCTATTGAGAAACGGCATCGTCAGCATGGACTTGAGCTGAATCACTAAAAAGCTGACAGGCTGCTTCTTCAGGGCATGATCTTTCATCCCTTGTTCAAACAATCGCTTCATATAATATCTTTCTTTCATTAGATAAGAAGAAATGATTTCACGCACAACCTGTGAATCAATCGAAACTTCCCTCCAGATGAACCTGGATAATTGATGATGTTCACTTTGGAATTTCAAGATTTTGTACACTGCCCGCTTTAAGCATAAATCAGCACTTACATAGTTCAATGCTTCCACTTCTTCCTGAAGAAAGCGCAGATACTGTTCAAAGAATTGAGTAAAGCATGCTTCTAATACTCCCTGCTTCCCTTTAAAGTAATAGTAGATGGTAGCAGGGTTTACATTCGCTCTTTTTGCTATATCCCGGACAGAGGTCCCATCAAAACCATGATCATAAAACAAATACACGGCTGCTTGAAAAATAGCTTCTTTCGTCGGTATGGAGGTATCTAGTTTTTTCATATTTCCCCTTCTTTCAAATATGATAGGCTTATGAAAAAAACAGTGACGAGGGTTCAATCTATTAAAAATCTTATGATGAAAAAATCTTAATCATTGAAGGTTAGGATGAAATATGCTAAAAATGGTTCAATAGATGTTTCTATTATAGTTTGTTTACTCAAAGAATTCGTGTTTTCATGTGGATTTCCTCTAAGTATTTCTCGACAGGATTTGTTGTATAGAAGGCTTCGGGGAACAAACGGACATGAAATAACGCACATTTTGTAGAATTGGGGGAGTTGTTGGTGTTTAAAGCAGAAAAATATCAAGGTACAAAGGAACAGGGCTTTGGTCTTGTTACGAAACAACTGAAAGCTTTATTAGAAGGTGAACCAAATCAAATAGCGAATTTAAGCAATGCTTCCGCCCTTTTAAATCAATTCATGGACCGTATTAACTGGGTAGGCTTTTATTTATATGAAGAAGAAAGCAAACAATTGGTATTAGGACCATTCCAGGGTCTGCCTGCATGCGTGAGAATCCCATTAGGAAGAGGCGTTTGCGGTACATCCGCAAGTGAACAAAAAACGCTTCTGATCGATGATGTCCACCAATTCCCGGGACATATCGCCTGTGATGCAGCCTCTCAATCAGAGATTGTCATCCCTCTTGTGAAAGAAGGAAAACTGATCGGAGTCCTGGATATTGATAGTCCGGAAAAAGCTAGATTTGATGAAGAGGATCAGAAGTATCTGGAAATCTTTGTGGAAGAACTAATGCGTCACCTTTAATACGTGAACATGATGATAGGACCCTGCAGGTGTTTTTCATAACCTGAAAGGCCTTTTTTTATTTAGATTGGAAAAGAGCTTTATCATATCCATTTTTTTGATGAATGATTCAATTTGGACTGGTGTTCATGGCTTGATATACGAAAGAGTACGGGATATTGTCCAATTTGGCGGGTGTTGTGCCACCTTCACCATTTGTTGTGCCACTTTCACCATTTGTTGTGCCAAATTGTGAATATCAGCTGTACACTAATCACTATTACAACACATGACTAAAAAGGAAGGAACCAGCCAACCCGGTTCCTTCCTTTTTCCCTTATGCCTTATCCAACGCCTGCGATAAATCATCCCATATATCCTCCGGTGCTTCCAATCCTACGGAAAGCCTTAGGAGCGTGTCACTGATTCCCATGCTTTTTCTAGACTCCTCTGGTACGACTGCATGAGTCATGGTCGCCGGATGCTGGATCAATGTTTCCGCATCCCCCAGACTCACGGCAATCTTGATCATCTCCAGATCATCCATAAGCTTCTGGGCCTCTTCTTTCGAACCTTTTATCGTAAAGGAAATCATTCCTCCGGCTTTCTTCATTTGTTTCCTCATTACCTCATGTTGAGGATGATTGGAATGGCCAGGGTAAATGACGGTTTCTACTGCCGGATGTTCGGCTAAAAGACCTGCAATCTTCTCAGCACTTTCACAGTGACGATCCATCCGCACTGCCAACGTTTTTAACCCTCTTAATAATAACCATGCATCAAAAGGAGAAATGATTCCTCCAATGTCCTTCTGTGTCGTCATGCGAATTTCTGCCATCTTCTCCTGTGATCCCACAACGAGCCCCGCGACCACATCTCCATGACCGCCAATGTACTTCGTCGCGCTATGAATGACAATATCGCATCCCAGTTCCAATGGTCGTTGTAAATAAGGAGAACAGAATGTATTATCGACCACTACTGGAATTCCTTTTTCCCGGGCGACCTTCACGACAAGCTCAAGATCGATTAACTGCATAGTCGGATTGATTGGTGTTTCAACATAGATACAGCTCGTTTGTTCCGTGATTTTCTCACGGATTTCCTCTTCTGTACTCATGGAAGAAAAGTCATGTTGAATGGAAAATTTCTCTTGAAGCAGCTGAAGCAGGCCGAACGTGCAGCCATAAACCCCTTGAGAGCATAGGACATGATCTCCTGATTTGGTTAAGGAAAATAACACGGCGGATACAGCTGCCATACCGGAACCAAAGGCAAGGGCAGCCCCGCCACCCTCTAACGATGCCATTCTGTCTTCCAGAATCGATACTGTCGGATTTCCCAATCTTGAATATATATATCCTTCCTCTTCACCAGCAAATCGATTTTCCCCTTGTTTCGCATTTGCAAAGGTATAAGTAGAAGTTTGATATAAAGGTGGCGCTAAACTATCAAAATGCCGGGATGATGCATACCCCTCATGAATCACCCTTGTTTCAAAACGCTTCTCTTCTTTCATATAGTATTCCTCCCAGTATTCCCTTTAAGTCTAAGTAACTACTATTCTAGAATATGATAACCACGACAAAAAAGAAAGCGGTTACACTAAAGTGGTAAAGGGCTATCAACGGTTGTCCCCCAATAAGAATAAGCCGGAGGAGCCATATCGACTCCGGCTTGTTGAAGAACATTATTCCATGATCATTCCATCACAATCTTTCACAACCTGGTTCTTACCATTATTCTTTGCATGATAGAGTGCATCATCTGCTTTTTTTACTAATTCCTTCACAGATTTGGGGCACTGGTTATCCCATCCTCTCCAAGTGGATAATCCACAGGACAGGGTTACGGAAGGATCCGTTTTTATAGGAATCTGTTCGACAATGCGTTGAGCAATCACCAATCCATCCTCAACATCAAGAGAAGGTAAATAGACCGCTAATTCCTCTCCTCCCCATCTGGCAACAAATCCATGATGACTTACGATTCCTTTAATCAGGTTCGCCACCCCTATTATGACTTCATCACCAATTTGATGTCCGTAATTATCATTAATGGCTTTGAAATCATCGATATCAATTAACAGGAAGGTTCCCAATGAATCCTTACCCATGGAAGATTCCATTTCCTCATCGAGAAAATTTCGTGCGAATAGTTTGGTCATATGATCGGTAATGACCATATGCTCAAGCTTTTCACGAAGGGTTGCATTGGTTATCGCAAGGGTCGAGTGATGGATAAAGGACTGAAGCAGCTTATACATATCAAATGAAAACATGTATGGTTCTTTATGTAACACTACGCAAAACCCTAGCAGGGCTTCATTCTGAATCATGGGCACGGCCATGACGGATGGAAAGGCCGCCCCCATATCAAATCGATCGCTCACATCTCCTAAAAAGATCGCATCCCGTTCCTTCTCGATTCTCTCCTTTACATAAGAGATGTACTTTTCCCCTTCTTCTTCAAAAAAAACAGAAGAGCTTTCTTCCAGGATTCTATACTCCCCTTCTTGATGGAGTACAAATCCAATCGCTGATGCTTGAAAGGAACGTTTAATCTGCTTCTTTAAAAACATAACCGTATCCGTCAAACGCAAATTCAAGTTTAATTGGTGGGAGGTTTCATTAATAAGCTGCAGATCGGTAATGAGCCGTTTAGATTGTTCATAGAGCTTGGCATTTTCAAGAGCGCTCCCTGTCGTATAGGCAAGCAAACGAATGAACTCTATCTTCTGGTCCGTGAAGGTTGCATTGGATTTTGACTTCACCTCAAGCACCCCATAGATTCCCTGCTTCCCTCTTAAAGGTGCATATAGGACATTCTGTTCACCGACTTCAATATTCCCATTCACAAATGCCTGCATGGCAGACTCATTGGCACGATCAAAGTCAAAGTTTTTAATGGGGAGAGTCCCGAATTCATACCGGTCGTTAGACAATAACAAGTGAAATTCATCAATTGGGAACACTTGCTTCAGCGTTTCAATGATCTGTACGAGAAGCGTATGGACATCCCTAGTGGAGTGAAAGATCTCTGTTACTTTAAATAATTCCCTGTACCGTTTCTCATCTTCGAGTACGGTCTGGATTCCACCTGTATGCTGTAAAAACTGATTGCTTGCTTCCCAAAAGGCATGGAGCCAGCCTTCATCCACCTTTTCTTTCCGATCCTCCCTCTTTACTAAAAGAATCGCTAAAGGACTGCCATCTTTATTCGTAAAGTGAAAACGAATGGTGAAATGTTCCTCTTCCTCGACCATAACAGGAGGAAGAATGTATTCCTCCTTTGTTTCAGCAAGAGTGAGAGGAACATCCCTATTGTGACCGGGGTGGTATAAGAAATAGGCAGACTCGCTATAAAAATATAAAAATGCCCGATCAATATCAAGGCAGTCTTTGATAATCGTCAGCCACTTTTGCAATTGAGCAGAATGCCCCGACTCTGCTGACATTTCTTCATATATTAAATCAAAAAGCTTTGACTTATATTCAAGTAAAGAATGATGAATTACATACATTTTTCTCACCCACACCTAAAAGGTTTGTGAAACTATTATCATCGCTGGCCCTGAGCCAGTACCAAATCTTCTTGTAGTACAACGAGCCATAATGACTGATCCACCGCTAAGGAATGGACTTGTACAGGTTCTGCTTTTCGATCTGACAGATCCAATTGAATCGGGTCTTTGTCTTCATTAAAGGAAATGTCTATCAACTGGTCACGCTCATTATATTCAAAGGGGTGTTGACTGGAAATCATTGAAGAAGGAGCATCCTTTTTCTCTTGTAAAACCTCTAAAGATTCCGAAAATAACACCCATTGTTTCTTATCTAATTGGACACAGATCCCATTTTTATCTTTTGTGAGCCCTAACATTTTCACGGTTTTCTTTAACGACACACTATGTACTACCTTAAAATAATACTGATTTCCTCTATCAAGTTCATACATAATAAGGACAGGCTGGTCTTGAGCCATCTTCGCTACAGCAATGATGGGATTCCGCTCTCCGTTTCCTGCAGATAATACTTCCGCATGGATCGGTTGTTCAGGAACCATCACGTGTTCTCTCGAGTTAGAAGAATAAACAAACCCTCCTAAAACAACCAATATACACAGGCCGATCAATACAAATCGAAGGGTTTTTTCTCTTTTTGATTCTTTCAACGACACTCACCTATTTAACATATTTTCCAAGTTTTATTATAGCACAAGAAATGACTTATGGACTATTTAAGCCGATCACCTTTGCATAAATCTACGAATCCAAAATACTTACTTGACTTCTATTCTCTCGCATCATATAATATTCTTTGTGTAAAATAATGCAGCTTCAGTGAAGTCCTTTATGATCGTATTTTGTTCCTCTAACCTTGAGGTGTATCTTGTAACCCTCTGCTGCTAGGGCGAAGGTACATGAAAACAAAATGCACATAATTGTTTATTCACAGGTGTTTTTATTTTACAACAAAATAAAAACAATAAAGGAGGAGTCATTCATGGCTCGATATACTGGCCCAAGCTGGAAATTATCTCGTCGTCTTGGAATCTCTCTAAGCGGTACGGGTAAAGAATTAGAAAAGCGTCCTTACGCTCCTGGACAACATGGTCCAAACCAACGTAAAAAAATCTCTGAGTACGGTTTACAACTTCAAGAGAAGCAAAAACTTCGTCACATGTACGGAGTAACTGAGCGTCAATTCCGTAACCTATTTGACCAAGCTGGCAAATTACAAGGTAAACACGGTGAAAACTTCATGGCGCTACTTGAGTGCCGCCTGGATAACGTTGTTTATCGTTTAGGTCTTGCTCGTACTCGCCGTCAAGCTCGTCAACTTGTTAACCACGGTCACGTTACAGTGAACGGATCTCGCGTAGACATCCCTTCATTCCGCGTTCTTCCTGGTCAAACAATCTCAGTTCGTGAAAAATCACTTAACCTTGACATCATCAAAGAAGCGATGGAAGTGAACAGCTTTGTTCCTGAATTCCTAACTTTCGATGCTGACAAATTAGAAGGTACATTCACTCGCGTTCCTGAGCGTTCTGAATTACCAGCTGAAATCAATGAAGCTCTTATCGTTGAGTTCTACTCTCGTTAATCTTTGTGAGAAAAACACTGTCCATTTTATGGGCAGTGTTTTTTTTTAACTTCTTTAGTTGTTTGAACATTTATTAGTAAAAATCGAAGAGTTCACATCTGTTTTACGTATGTGATGGAATTAGGAGAAGCGTTTCTTATGAAGTTATTTTCAAATTTTGAGATATATTTTCAAAAATGGACTGTTTATTTTCAATTTTCAAGATATATTTTCAAAAATGGCACTTTTATTTTCAATTAATACAATATATTTTCAAATCCCCCTTCCGGACACAAAAAAGCACGGTACCCGCTCCAAAAAGAGGAACGGATACCGCACTGTCAGATTCAATACTAGTATTATACGTACTGAATTCTAAAATATTTCTTCTTTCCGCGGCGAATGATGGTAAATTGTCCTTCGATTTTGTCACCTTCGCCCATCACATGCTGAAGATCCGTGATACGCTCACCGTTGATGTAAATCGCACCGTTCCCAACATCCTCACGTGCCTGACGCTTGGAAGGCGAGATTTTTGCATTGACGAGCAGATCGATTAATCCGACTTCTTCTCCTTTATATTGTTCAAAAGAAGGAACATCTTTGAATCCTTCCAGAATTTCAGAAGCTGATAAAGACTGGATATCACCACTGAATAAAGCTTGTGTAATGCGGATTGCTTGGTCAAGTGCTTCCTCACCGTGAATGAGCTTAGTCATCTCTTCTGCTAACGCCTTTTGCGCCTTGCGTAGGTGTGGCTCCGTATCAACGGACTGAGCCAATGCATCGATTTCTTCATGGGAAAGGAATGTAAAGTATTTCAGGTACTTCACTACATCTGCATCGGCCGCATTGATCCAGAACTGGTAGAACTCGTAAGGAGATGTCTTCTTCGGATCTAACCAAATCGCCCCACTTTCGGTTTTACCAAATTTACTTCCGTCCGCTTTCGTTACGAGTGGAATCGTGAAACCAAATGCCTTCGTTTCTTCTTCATGGGTACGTCTGATCAATTCAAGGCCAGTCGTGATATTTCCCCACTGATCACTTCCACCGATTTGGAGCTTACAATTGTAGTTGTCGTATAGATGATTAAAGTCCAGCGCCTGCAGAATGGTATACGTAAACTCAGTGAACGAAATACCTGATTCTAAGCGTGATGCAATTGTATCTTTCGCCAACATGTAATTCACACCCACGTGCTTACCGAAATCACGAAGGAATGTAACAACATCCATTGCTCCGATCCAGTCATAGTTATTCACCATCACTGCACCATTTTCCCCTTCGAAATCGAAAATGCTTTGGAGCTGCACTTTAATGCTCGCTACATTCCCTTGAATCGCTTCAATTGTCTGCAATTTACGTTCCTCATTTTTCCCACTCGGGTCACCGATCAGGCCAGTTGCTCCCCCCACTAACACGAGAGGACGATGCCCTTGATTCTGAAAGCGTCGCAGTGTTAAAAATGGCAGGAGATGCCCGATATGCATACTGTCTGCTGTTGGATCAATCCCGCAGTAAATGGAGATACTTTCTTTATTCAACAGGTCCTTCAACCCTTCAGCGTCCGTTTGCTGATACGTGATTCCACGCCATTCCAAATCTTTTATCAAATCCATGTTTTTTCCTCCTTTTTTGTAAAACACGCACGGCAATACCCGAAAAAAGACAACAAAAAAGTCCCTGCAAATATGCAGGGACGCTGTCGCGCGGTACCACCCAATTTAAGGAATTACATCCTTCACTCATTAAAGATAACGGCTTTAACCGTTTGCTGCTACTAAAGGTTCACAGCAAAAGCTCCAGGATGTAATTCATCTGCCATTTGTGTCAGTTTACAGCAACCACTGACTCTCTTTTTAACAGGGAAGGCAGACTACTTATTCCTCTCATTGCGATCACACATTCATTTTTTAAGTTCATACATCCAGCTAAGAAGCCAGATCATCAATCATTCGCTATATAAGGTTTTTACCACATTCTAAATAAATAGTCAATAAACCTACTAAAAATACTGCCCGACCAACAACCCTTTTATTTGACTTTTTACGACAGCTCTCTCGTAAATATGCTATAATGGGAATGTTCTGGGGGGAATGATTATATGAAGGAAAAATGGAACAAATTACTTGAAAAACTAGATCCTGCAATCAGGTTCTTTTCAAATACTGGATTTCAAAAACGAGCTAGAATTACATACGGAGTATTTTGGAACCTATCCCTGATACTTGTCGTTCTATTTGTATTAGGCTTTGCATTTGCAGGAGGAGTCGGAGCCGGTTATTTCGCTTCTCTCGTGAAGGAAGAACCGATTCGTCCTTATGACCAAATGAAAAAGGACATTTACAACTATGAAGAAACGTCGCAGCTTTACTTCGCTGATAATGTCTATCTGGGAAAACTCCGGACGGACTTGGAGCGCGAAGAAGTAAAGCTTAAAGATGTCTCCGAAGACCTGCGGAATGCTGTCATTGCAACGGAAGATGAATACTTCAAAGATCATAACGGTGTCGTACCCAAGGCAATCATGCGTGCCGTACTTCAGGAATTCACCAATTCCTCTACCCAATCAGGTGGAAGTACACTCACTCAACAGCTGATCAAAAACCAAATTCTGACGAATGAAGTATCCTTTGAACGAAAAGCGAAGGAAATTCTTCTTGCTTTACGTTTAGAAAGATTTTTTGAGAAAGACGAAATACTGGAAGCGTATCTGAATGTAGCGACTCTTGGTCGTAATTCTTCCGGTCGGAATATCGCCGGTGTCCAATCGGCTGCTCAAGGGATCTTCGGAGTGGACGCCAAAGATTTAACCTTGCCTCAATCTGCTTTCATTGCAGGACTTCCACAAGCTCCTTTCTCTTACACTCCATTCACGAATAACGGAGAAATGAAAGAGAATCTGGAAGCCGGAATGAGCCGTAAAAACACTGTACTCTACAGAATGCACCGGGAAGGTTACATTACGAAAAAAGAGTACAATGATGCTGTTGCCTATGACCTGTCGAAAGATTTCATCAAGGCTAAACCATCACCGAGCGAACAATATCCATGGCTGACAGCTGAACTGGAAAGCAGGGCAGTGGATATTATGACGGATGTACTGGCTGAGAAAGACGGATATTCAAAACAAGACCTTGAAAACAATGATGAGCTTGAAGAAAAATACCGCACGCTCGCGGATCGTAATGTCCGTCAAAGCGGATATGAAATTCATTCAACCATCAATAAAAAAATCTATGATCAAATGCAGAAAACAAAAGATGCCTATGAAATGTATGGTCCTTCTAAGTTTGTAACGGCAACGGACCCTGAAACAGGAGAAGAAGTGGAAGTACAGGAACCGGTTCAGGTCGGAGCGATCATGATTGAAAATAAGACGGGACGCATCATCAGTTTCATCGGCGGCCGTGACTTTAAAACGGAACAAATCAATCATGCCACTCAGGCACTGAGATCGAACGGGTCCACCATGAAGCCATTACTTGCGTATGCCCCGGCACTGGAATACGGATACATTTCACCTGGATCCCCTATTCCTGACGTTGGTGTAAACATCAATGGGTGGACGCCTGAAAACTACTCGCTTAATGAACGCGGACTTTTCCCTGCAAGACATGCACTTGCAGAATCATTGAACTTACCTGCAGTAAGAACATATGCCAATATCTATAACCGAAATCCATTTAAAGAATTCCTTCTGAAAATGGGATTCTCATCACTTAACAGCCGATATGATAATAACCTGTCACTTGCACTGGGAGCCACGACAAGTGGTGTAACAGTCGAAGAAAACGTAAATGCCTACACCACTTTTGCAAACGGCGGAAAATTCATTGATGCCTACATGATTGATAAAATTGTCGATCAAGAAGGCAATGTGGTTTACGAGCATAAAGTAGAACCGGTGGATGTGTTCAGTCCGCAGACTGCTTACCTCACCATCGATATGATGAGAGATACCCTGGATCATTCACTAGGTACGGGGCGTTATGCGAAGAAATTCCTGAACTTTGGTTCAGACTGGGCCGGGAAATCCGGAACGAGTCAGGATTACAAGGATCACTGGTTTGTCGCATCCAATCCGAGCATCACTTTCGGAACCTGGTTCGGATATGACACACCTTCTTCATTAAATACACCGGGATCCCGGGCACAGTATGGACATTATGGATTACGTAATATCCGCTTATGGTCATACTTATTGAATGATACGAGGGACTTGGCTCCTGAGCTGATCGATCCCGATGCTTCGTTTACAGCACCGGAAGGCATTGTAAGGAGATCCTTCTGCTCCATTTCCGGATTGCTGCCATCAGAAGCATGCAGTCAGGCCGGGTTAGTGAAAAGTGACTTATTCAACGCTAAATATGTACCGACCAAAACCGATGACAGCTTACTAATGAGCCGTTATGTCATGGTTAACGGAAAGAAATATTTAGCTCTGCCTAATACGCCGGAAGAATTTTCACAGCCGGGAGTGATCTTGAATCCTGACTTTGTGAAGAATGTATTTGGTTCTGTACCTGGAGATCCAAACAAACTCATTCCGGAAGGTGACAATCGATTCAAAAATGTTCTGATTGCAGAAAATAAAATTTCTGACGACGGATCAGCTCCCGGTACGGTAAAAGCAAGTGCTAATGGAAATACCATCACTTGGACGTCATCCGCAAGCAGCGATGTCGTCGGATACCGTGTATATAGTAAATCTGGCGGCAAGGTCGGCAGTGTCAAGTCTGGCGGAAGTTATTCAGTTTCCGTTGGAAATGGTGATTTCTATGTGGTTTCCGTAGACGTAGCCGGAAGACAATCTGCACCTTCCAATACTGTACAAATCGGAAAACCGGAGGCTGAGCCAAAGCCTGAAAAACCGGCAACGGATCCGAAACCGCCTGGTGATAAACCAGCCGATCCCCCTCCTAAACCAGACAAGCCTGAGCCACCACCGCCACCTCCATCTGATGATGGAGGCGGTGATGGCGGCGGTGGAGACGATGGAGGCGGTGACGGTGGCGGCGCAACCGAGCCACCGACTGAGCCTGATCCACCTGCTGAGCAGAACTAGATACAAGTTGAAAACGAGCGAAAGTATTTACTTTTCGCTCGTTTTTTTGTTCCCTCCCTCGCCCAAACCAAAAAAGCACCCACAAAAGAACCCCCGCTCCACGAGCGGGGGTTCTTCCACCTATTAATCTTCCATTGTACTTAAATCACCGGTAGGGAGGTCTAACTCCCATGCCTTCAATACTCGGCGCATGATTTTTCCGCTTCGTGTCTTCGGAAGTTTGTCTCGGAATTCGATTTCTCTAGGAGCCGCATGGGCAGCTAATCCTTTTTTAACAAATTGACGAATCTCTTCTTTTAGCTCATCTGTCACTTCATATCCGTCGCGAAGAGCGATGAACGCTTTGATGATTTCGCCGCGAACCGGATCAGGCTTTCCAATAACACCTGCTTCGGCGACTGCCGGATGTTCTACAAGCTTGCTTTCTACTTCAAATGGACCTACTCGTTCTCCAGACGTCATGATGACATCATCAATCCGGCCCTGGAACCAGAAATATCCGTCTTCATCCATATAAGCTGAATCTCCAGAAACATACCAGTCACCAGGCATGAAGTATGAGTCATACTTCTGTGGATTATTCCAGATCTGGTTCATCATGGACGGCCAGCCTTTTTTGATCGCTAAGTTCCCCATGCGGTATGGGGGCACTTCGTTTCCTTGATCATCCACAATCGCTGCTTTCACTCCCGGGAATGGTTTCCCCATGGAACCTGGCTTGATTTCCATGCTCGGATAGTTACAGATCAATTGACCGCCTGTTTCCGTCATCCACCAAGTATCATGGATGCGGAGATTGAATACTTTCATTCCCCAGCGCACAACTTCCGGATTCAGTGGTTCACCTACGCTCAGGATATGGCGAAGAGAGCTTAAGTCGAATTGTTTCACGACTTCATCCCCGGCACCCATCAACATCCTGAAAGCCGTTGGAGCACTGTACCAAACCGTCACTCCATAGTCTTCGATCGTTTTATACCAGTTCTCAGGCTTGAAGCGTCCCCCTACAATAACGTTCGAGGCACCTGTCAGCCACGGGCCGAAGATTCCATATGAAGTCCCTGTGACCCAGCCCGGATCAGCTGTGCACCAATACACATCCTCTTCCTGAAGGTCGAGCACCCATTTGGAAGTTTGATAATGTTGGATCATAGCGTTATGGACATGAAGGACCCCTTTTGGTTTTCCAGTGGACCCTGATGTATAGTGAAGGATCAACCCATCGTTCCGGTCTACCCATTCTACTGCCAGTTTATCGCTCGCTTCAGCAAATTTTGATAGGAAGTCAACATGAACATCGTCCTCCTGTACCTCATCCCCAATTAGAAACACATGCTTTAAGTTCGGAAGTTCACTTACCGGAACCCTCTTTAATAGTTCAGGAGTCGTGATCAGTACCTTTGCTTCACTATCCTCTAATCGATCACGGACGGCTCCCTCCATGAATGCTTCAAACAGAGGACCTACGATGGCACCCAGCTTGATCGCACCCAATACGGAGAAATACAATTCCGGTGATCTCGGCATGAAGATGAAGACACGGTCACCTTTTTCAACATCCCCAAAACGCTTCAATACATTTCCTGCTTTGTTCGACATCTTCTTCATATCAGAGTACGTATATTTTTCATCACGTTCTGCATCTCGGTAATAAAGAGCGACTTTATTTTTCCTGAAAGATACTGCATGTCGGTCGATTGCTTCATGAGCCAGATTAACACGTCCTGTTTCCGCCCATGAAAATTCTTTTTCAACATCTTTCCAATCAAATGATTCATACGTATTTTCATAGCTCTCAAGATTATAGTTTCCCTTTGTCACTGGTAACGCTTCCACTTTCATATACCGCATCCCCCTTATGTAAGAAATTACAATCTTATTATAGTATAAATTTAATATTTTCTCAATTTTTTAAAAAATCTGCCATAAAGTTCTCCCTAGTATTTTTAGGACAAAAACGGTTCAAACCCCTGCTCTATATAGGTATTGCAGAATAATATTTCCTCTGCAGACGTCTGAAAATTTCGTGAAAGCGCTATACATTTTTTCATTTCATGTATAATGTACTTGAGGAATATCTTTAGGTGGTGTCCAGATGAAATTGAAAAAAACCTATAATGCAACAGAATTAAAGACAACAAAAGGGAATCTCATCATTGAAGGCCCGATTTCCGCTGAAGAATTGGCACGTCTTGATTTTCACGAAGACTTGGTCGCTTTCAGACCTCCTGCTCAGCAACATAAAGCCCTTGTTGAGATTGCCGGTTTACCAGAAGGACGAATTCTGATTGCGAGAGACAATCATACGATCGTTGGGTATGTTACATATTTATATCCTGATCCTCTTGAACGCTGGTCTCAAGGGAAAATGGAGAATCTTATCGAGCTTGGAGCAATCGAGGTCATCCCTAAATACCGCGGGGCTTCCGTCGGGAAAAACCTGTTAAGGGTTTCCATGATGGATGATCATATGGAAGATTTTATTGTCATTACGACTGAATACTATTGGCATTGGGACCTTAAAGGAACCGGCTTGAACGTATGGGAATATCGTAAGGTGATGGAAAAGATGATGAACGCTGGCGGTTTGGAGTATTACGCAACTGATGACCCTGAAATCAGCTCCCATCCAGCCAATTGTTTAATGGCGAGAATCGGTAAAAGAGTGGATTCAGATTCCATCCAACGATTTGATCAGCTGAGATTTATGAATCGTTTTATGTATTAATGGAGTTCTGACAAGTTTTCTAAAGGGGTGGAGAACGTGATTGTAGAAGAAATCATGAAAACGAAAGTCGAAACATTAAAGGCAGACGATACAATTGAAACAGCCATAAAACTAATGCGGGAGAAGAAAATCAAGCATATCCCGATTACGAATGATGCTCTGGAAGTAATCGGAATCGTGAGTGACCGTGATGTAAAAGACGGTACCCCATCTATTTTTCATGATGACTCCTCTACTAGTGAGTTACAGAATCCTCTTAAGTTGATCATGAAGAAAGATGTGATCACAGGTCATCCATTGGATTTCGTAGAAGAGGTTGCCGCTCTTTTTTATGAGCACCGAATCAGCTGCCTGCCTATCCTGAAGGAAAAAAAGCTCGTAGGAATCATAACTGAAACAGACCTGCTGTACACTCTCATTCAACTGACGGGAGCCCACCAACCCGGCTCTCAAATTGAAGTGAAAGTCCCACATAAAGCTGGCATTCTCTATGAAGTGGCCGGTATCATCAGAAGAAATAACTCTAATATTCAAAGTGTCCTCGTGTATCCGGATAAAAAGGACGAAAACTTTAAAATACTTGTGTTCCGCGTAAGAACGATGAATCCGATGAATGTGATCGATGATCTCAAGAAAGAAGGATATGACGTGTTATGGCCAAACATGCCAGGAATCTCATCATGACCAAAGATGCTGTCTTCATTTATTCAGATGAACTCCTTGAGTATCGGTTCTCTGATGAGCATCCTTTCAATCAAACCCGATTGACCTTGACGATGGACTTACTCAAAGAAGTAAATGCTCTTCAATCAGATGAAATTGTCCCCCCACGAATGGCTACCGACGAAGAACTATTTCTTAATCATGATCCCAACTATGTAAACGCCGTCAAAAGAGCGAGTGTCGGCCAACTCTCTCAAGATCAGGCAGAAGGGTTTGGTATTGGTACAGAAGATACCCCAATGTTCAAAGGAATGCATGAAGCAAGTGCTTATTTAGTGGGCGGAACGTTGACGGCCGTTGATTATGTCATGACGGGAAAAGCGAAGCATGCCCTCCATCTCGGCGGTGGTCTGCATCACGGCTTCAAAGGAAAAGCATCCGGCTTCTGTATTTATAATGACAGTTCAGTGGCGATTCGCTATTTGCAGGAAAAATATGGGGCGCGGGTCCTGTATGTCGATACAGATGCTCATCACGGAGATGGCGTTCAGTGGTCCTTTTACGATGATCCGGACGTTTGTACCCTGTCCATCCATGAAACGGGACGTTACCTCTTCCCAGGGACAGGTAATATTAATGAGCGCGGTCACGGTAAAGGATATGGGTATTCCTTCAATATACCCCTCGATGCCTTTACAGAGGATGAATCTTGGCTCGAAGCCTACGAAACGTCCTTCCGTGAAGTCATTGAATTCTTCAAGCCCGACGTCATTTTGACTCAAAACGGGGCAGATGCCCATTATTATGATCCCCTCACCCACCTTTCAGCTACTATGAATATATACAGGGAAATCCCTCGTATCGCCCATGAGCTTGCTCATGAGTATTGCGATGGTAAATGGATTGCCGTTGGTGGGGGCGGCTATGACATTTGGAGAGTCGTCCCAAGGGCATGGAGCATGATTTGGATGCAGATGACCGGTCGAATGGACCTCGCCTCTTCCTTCCCTGGGAAGTGGACGGAACGCTGGCAGAGTAAGGCAGGTGTCACCTTGCCATCTGAATGGTGGGATAGACCTGACATATACAAGCCGATTCCGCGAAAAGGGGAAATCACGGAAAAAAATAAACAAACTGTTGAAAAAGCCCTATACTCCATCCGACAGCAACTGAGGAAAAAGCCTAGCAGTTAATCGAAAAAAAGAGGCGGCTTTTTAAACAAATCAACAAAAAACCAAGGACCTCTCATCACCACTGAGAAGCCCTTGGTTTTTATTGTTCTTCGTAAGCAGGGTCTGTAATGATCACTTCGACCCGTCTGTTTTTTTGGAGATTCTCCCTGGTGTCATTCGGGGCAATTGGCCGTGTGTCCCCATATCCGACGGCGATAAAGCGCTTCGGATCCAGGTTCTCCGTTTGAATGATGTATCGAATTACACTGCTTGCCCTTGCAGAGGAGAGTTCCCAGTTTGATGGAAATCGATATGTACCGATTGGACGATTATCTGTATGTCCTTCTACCTTCACGAAGTTTGGGATTCTGGATAAAAGATCCCCCACTTTATTTAAGAACGGATAAGCGTCCTCAAGGACCGTTGCTTCACCTGAGGCAAATAGAGCTTGCTCCTGGAGAACCAGTACGACACCTCTCTCGGTTCTTGTGGCAACTACAACGTCACTTAATTTGTTTTCATTTAAGTAGCTCTGAATATCCGCTAAAAGTTGAGTTAACTCTTTGTCGGCTTGTTCACTGCTTTGAGGCTGCATTTTCTCCATTTCCATTTCAGGTTCACCAGAAGGGTTCTCGAATGGAATGACAGATGGGTAAAACTCGAGGATTTGACGCTGTTGAAAGGAATCAGCGATGGCCCTGAATTTCACAATATCTATTTGTGACATAGAAAACAATAAAATAAAGAATACGAGAATAAGAGTAATGAGGTCAGAAAAGGTCACCATCCATTTTGGAGCACCCGTGGGCTGAGACGCTTGTTGTCGTCTACGCTTCATCGAATGAAGCCTCCTCTTGTTTCCTGCTCGAGTACATCTCCAGTTCCTCATTAGATAAGAACACTCTTAGTTTCTCTTCTAATAGTTTTGGATTTTGACCAGATTGTACTCCAACAACACCTTCAATCACGATTTGCTTCATAAACACTTCTTTCTCTGTTTTCATCGCTAATTTGGATGCCATGGGCAGGAAGACAAGATTTGCAAGGATCGATCCATATAAAGTCGTTAATAAGGCAATGGCCATATTCGGGCCCAATGACGTTGGATCATTTAAATTCTTTAACATCAGAACGAGACCAATCAAGGTCCCGATCATTCCCCAGGCAGGTGCATACTCCCCCGCCTTGTCCAATAAACTTTTATTTTTACGATGTCGCTCTTCTAAAGCGATGATTTCAGCATTCATTATATCTACGATCACGTCCTGCTCAATGCCATCCACTGCTAACAGGACACCTTTTCGAATAAAAGGATCCTCCACTTCTTCCACTTCCGCCTCTAATGCGAGAAGGCCTTCACGTCTGGCTTTTTCTGAAAGTGTCACAAACGTGCGAATGAGACCTTGAAGATCGTATTCCTCGTCACGAAAGGATTCTCTCATCACTTTCCCCATTTGCTTCAATTCCTTGATAGAGAAGCTGACCAACATGGCAGCGACCAACCCGCCTATCACAACAAACATGGAAGGCAGATCTATGAAGGAACTGAAGCCTGTAATACCTGCGTTCGTAATGATGGCGAAAGCGACGAATAGAAACCCAACTACAACCCCGATTGGTGTAAGAACATCAAGCTTTTTCATTTTGACTCTCCCTACAAAAATAAGTTCTGTTTGTCTTTATCTTTTATATCGACAAACTTCTTATTTTGTTGAGTTACGATGTTCAAGTCGATGAGGAAGAACAACTGTTGATTCTTCAACCGTTTCTTTGTTCATATATTTCGTTAATAACCTCATCGCTACAGCCCCGATATCATATAAAGGCTGAACAACGGAAGTTAACTGTGGTCTAACCATAAGCGCCAGTCTTGTGTTATCGAAGCTGATCACTTCAACTTCATCGGGGATGGACACGTTTTGATCCTGGGCACCGTGAACGACTCCAAGGGCCGTCTCATCATTTCCGACGAACACAGCGGTCGGCTTGTCCGCAAGCTCAGAAAACTTCTGCCATGCTTCAAGTCCTGAATCATATGTGTACTCACCTTCAACAACCAGGTCGTCACTATATTCCACTCCGGCTTTGGCAAGGGCCTCTCGGTACCCTTCCAACTTAAACTTCATGTTAATCGTATCGTGGAAAGGACCACTTACAAATCCAATCCGTTTATGCCCTTTTTCTAATAATTCCGTAACAGCATCATAAGAAGCCGCTTTGTAATCGATATTAACAGATGGAACCTTGTTTGTTTCTTCCACTGCCCCCGCTAACACGATTGGTACCGGAGAACGTTCGAATTCCTGAACATGCTCTTCGGAAATGTGACCTCCAAGAAACAGGATTCCATCTACTTGTTTTCCAAGCATCGTGTTAAGAAGATGAAGTTCCTTCTCGGCATTTTGATCCGAGTTACTTAAGATGATATTGTATTTGTACATCGTTGCGATATCTTCAATCCCACGTGCCAATTCAGCATAGAAAATATTAGAGATATCCGGAATGATGACTCCGACCGTTGTTGTTTTCTTACTTGCCAGTCCCCTTGCTACAGCATTCGGACGGTATCCAAGGCGGTCTATGACCTCCAGTACTTTCTTTCTTGTTGCCGGTTTTACATTAGGATTTCCGTTGACTACACGTGAAACGGTTGCCATGGAAACATTTGCTTCTCTTGCTACATCATATATTGTAACGTTCATCATTAACTCTCCTTTACTCTTCTACTCATTTATCTTATTTTACACTAAATAAACCTAAAGAAAAAAGCGATTACAATAGTTTGTTAAAAAATGCACATATTTATATTCACGTTAGTGTTTTTTTCAATGTATATAGGTTATTTATCTGCAATTACCTAGATAATCATACGATAGTCTCTATATTCCTGCAACGACTCCGCCTTATCTTAATAAAAAGTTCATAATAGCTTGAGCTTGCAGAAGCGGGGGAGGTTTAGTGGAGAAAACAAGCATAGGACGAATCTTCAGAGGGTATTTTGCCGGGTCACTGGTTGGGGGTTTCGCTGATATATTTGGGGGTTCGCTGTTAAATTGAAGATTTCGCTGATATATTTGGGATTTCGCTGATAAATTGAAGATTTCGATGATATATTTGGGGGTTCGCTGTTAAAAATCTGAATTCCGATGTAATAATTAGATTTCGCCGTTACATTTGAAATATCGCCGTTAAAACCAGAATTTCTCCGTTAAAATAAAATTTTCACCGATATCCCTAATGAAGATTCGATGTTTCAATTAAAAACTCAGGTAATTCGCTACTCCCAAACAAAGAATTGGGCTTTCAAAAGGACATTACTTTAAAAAATGCCTAAAGTGATCGTAAAAACTCGTATTTTTCTTTCGAAAATCAAAAACAAAGGGTTGGACCCCATGAATAGGATCCAACCCTTCT
This sequence comes from Rossellomorea sp. GCM10028870, assembly GCF_042666755.1. Taxonomy (NCBI): domain Bacteria; kingdom Bacillati; phylum Bacillota; class Bacilli; order Caryophanales; family Bacillaceae; genus Rossellomorea; species Rossellomorea sp. GCM10028870. The sequence goes on from NZ_JBHTGN010000006.1 coordinate 107,564, forward strand.
CTTATATACATTATACTTCGATCGTTCTGCCTTTTAATAGCTCCTGGTAGAAATGATCAAATTGATCTAAATCCATTTGCTGAGCTGAATCGGATAGGGCAACGGCAGGATCAGGATGAACCTCGGCCATTACTCCATCTGCACCGATGGCAAGTGCTGCTTTTGCCGTTGGGAGCAATAGATCTCTACGTCCAGTCGAATGTGTTACATCCACGAATACCGGTAGATGCGTTTCTTGCTTAAGAATTGGGACAGCCGAAATGTCCAATGTGTTTCTTGTTGCTTTTTCATACGTACGAATTCCACGTTCACAAAGGATGATGTCTCCATTTCCTTGTGAAATGATGTATTCGGCAGCGTTGATGAACTCATCGATCGTTGCAGCTAAACCGCGTTTAAGCAATACGGGCTTTTTCACTGCCCCGGCTGCTTTTAACAGCTCAAAGTTTTGCATATTTCTCGCACCGATTTGAATCACATCAATGTATTCCAGCGCAGGTTCGATATCGGCTGGATTAACGATCTCACTTACGACAGCTAAATCATATTCATCCGCCACTTTTTTAAGAATTTTCAAGCCTTCAATCCCGAGGCCCTGGAAATCATAAGGTGAAGTCCTAGGTTTGAATGCCCCGCCTCGAAGCAATTTAAGTCCTTTTGCTTTAACGGCCTTCGCCACTTCAGCCACTTGCTCGTAAGATTCAACGGCACATGGACCGAAAATGAAATGAGGCTTTCCATCACCAATGGAATCTCCGTTGATATTGACAATCGTATCATCCGGTTTCTTTTTACGGGAAACAAGCAATGCTTTACGGTGATCGTCTTTTTGCAACTCTAAACCGGCTTTAAAGATCTCTTTAAAAATATGTTCAATGGTAGAATGTTCGAATGGACCATTGTTATTTTCTTTAATCAGATCTAGCATGCCTCTTTCGCGAACAGGATCATAGCGGTATACTCCTTGAGTCTCCTTGACACGCCCGATTTCCTGAACTAGTTTAGCACGTTCATTAATGGTGTCTAATAGTTTTAGGTTCATCTCGTCGACTTGTTTTCGTAATTGATCGAGCTCTTGATTACTCACAATACAGCACCCTTTCTTTTTTTATCCTGTTCATACGTAAAAACTGTTATAGTTTTAAGAAAGTATGATACATTTTTGATATTGAAACTTATTATAATAGAACATATCTAAAATGTCACGATAAAATTCTTTATTAATTAGACGCTTTTAAGCACTAAAGTATTTTAGTATTGTATGAGAATAGGCTAAAGTGGGTGAACACTAATTGAAAAATAAGCAAAAAATTTTTGCATTAGATATCGGAACCAGGTCGGTCGTCGGGATTATTTTAGAAGAAATAGACGGAATATTTCAAGTTTCAGATATTTTAGTAGAAGAGCATAAAAAGAGAGCCATGCTGGATGGTCAGATTCATGACGTTCCTGCTGTATCAGAGGTCATTTACTCCATTAAAGCGCGTTTGGAAAAGAAACATGGCCCCCTTTATAAAGTGTGTGTCGCAGCAGCCGGAAGAGCTCTGAAAACGGAAATAGCATCTTGCTCATCAAATATTAAAGGAAAACCCCTTCTTCAAAAAAACGATATCCTCCATCTGGAGTTAAGTGCTGTCCAGCAAGCTCAAGCATTAGCTGCAGAAAATGAAAATGATACGAAGGGCTACCACTATTACTGTGTTGGTTATTCTGTCCTATTTTACCGTTTGGATGGTGAAGAAATCGGAAGCCTCATCGATCAGCAAGGGGATGAAGCCACCGTCGAGATTATCGCGACTTTCCTCCCACGTGTCGTGGTTGAATCCTTGATTGCGGCACTCAATCGCGCCGGCCTTGAAATGGATGCTTTGACATTAGAGCCCATCGCTGCCATTAATGTGCTTATTCCAGAATCCATGAGACGACTCAATGTAGCCCTCGTTGATATCGGAGCAGGAACATCGGATATCGCGATCACCAATATGGGGACTGTCATTGCCTATGGGATGGTCCCGACAGCCGGGGATGAAATAACGGAAGCCCTCAGTCATGGATTATTGTTGGATTTTCCATTAGCGGAACAGGCAAAGAGGGAGCTTCAGTCCAGAGATCTGATTACTGTTACCGATATTCTTGGCTTTGAAACGAGTTATCCTACACATGAGGTGGTGGAGAAAATCACACCAGCTGTGAATCGGTTGGCAGAAGAGATTTCAAAGGAGATTCTCCGTTTGAACAATGGAAAGCCCCCACAAGCTGTCATGCTTGTAGGAGGAGGCAGCCTAACACCTGTACTGCCCGACCGATTGGCAGCATCCCTGCAGCTTCCTCATAATCGGGTCGCTGTAAGAGGCGTAGAGGCGATTCAGAATATAACCATATTGGATGAAGTAACGAAAGGACCTGACCTCGTTACCCCGATTGGAATTGCCATTGCTGCTAAACAAGCCCCTGTTCAATACGTCACCGCTCACGTGAACAATCAACCTGTCCGATTGTTTGAAGTAAAGGACTTAACGGTCGGTGACTGCATTTTGGCTGCTGGGTTAAAGTTGAGTAAATGGCACGGGATACCGGGAAGTGGATTCTTTGTATCAGTCAATGGTCAAGATATATCTTTGCCAGGAGGTCACGGTCACCCGCCCCTCATTGAAAAAATGGTCTGCCTAGTGCACTTGATGAAAACATTAAAAATAACGATATTATTTCTGTTTATAGAGGAAATGACGGAACTCAACCCAGGGTAACCATCGGTGATCTGATTGACACGTCCTCTTCTAAACAGATTGTCATTGGCGATGACAATTATGTAGTTACTCCACTCGTATACAGAAACAATCAGCCTGCATCCCTTGATGATACCATTCAGGATCGTGATTCTATTCGAATCGAATTAACGGAATCACTCTTCGACGTGTTAAAGCATTTTGGGTATGAAGAATGGGTAGAATGCACAAAGCCCTATCATATTTCCATCAATGGAAAAGAAACGTTCTTCCCTGCCTATAGCGGAAAGCTATTCATAAACGGTATTGAGGCGAAGCTTTCATCAAGGATTCAGCAGAATGATATCGTTTCATTCAAACCTGGTTCCACACCAACGGTAAAGGAGCTTCTCATCAAGAAACAGCTCACCCCGGGGTCCACTATCCTGATTACTTTTAACGGCAAGAAAGTAGAACTTATGAAAGAGAGCAGCCGGGTTTATCGCAATGGGATTAATCTTAAAATGGATGATCGATTATTATCCGGTGATACAATTGAAATAGAAGCACAACAAATGAGCTCATTTATTTTCCAAGACTTGTTTAATTCAGTTGAAGTCAATATGCCTTCTCATGCGAATGGGAGCTTCGTACTCTTGAAAAATGGGGAGGAAACCACCTTTTATGAGGAAATCCAACAGGGGGATGAACTCGAAATCGTGTGGCCTAAAGGGACACGCTGACTATCAGACAGAAAAAAACTGGCATTTACGCCAGTTTTTTTGTTTACGATCCAACTTGGCCAGGTAAGCTGCTCGTACGGTTAGTTGGATGGATATTGTTATTATCTGTAGAAATAGAGCTTGTTGAAGGCTGAGTGCCGTTTACAGAAGAGGTCGAGTCGCCTGTCACTTCTTCTCCCGCTTCTTTCACTTTCCCACCAATATCCTTCAATTCTTCTGCTGCTTCTTTGGTAGTGGCTATAATTTCAGAAGAATCTTCTTTTACTTGATTCACTTGATCAATCACATCATCATTCACCTTTTCATAAAGGCTCTGTGCATCGTTGATCGCTTCCTTTAATACAGTAGATGCCGTTTTAAGGCGATCCTGCCAGTCGTTCATGATTCCCGATGGATTTTCTCTTACCTTTGCCACCATCCCCATCGTAGAGTCTTTCACGTTTGATGTTCTCGAAGATACTCTCTTTCTTGTTGTTTTATCAAGCATAGCCACTGCGCCGCCTACTACAGCTCCCACAACCATGCCTTTTAATAACTTACCGTTCTTCTCACCGGAAGTGCCGTTCTTCGTAGTCGTATTACTTGTTTGAGTTTTATATGGTACAGTCTGTGTCATGAATCGTTCCTCCTAGTTTACTTTAGATAATTTTTTATTCTTATAGAGTAAATTCCCTGTATTATAGAAAATAAACACATGGGAGGGAATTACCAAAAATTATTAGGAATCCCAAACGAAATCATCAGTAAGTACACATAAAATAAAAAAGACCCTGTCAAAACAGAGTCCTTTCCCCTACAACTTATTTAATTCATTCTCAGTAATATTCCAATGTGAAGCATTCCAGCCTGGTTTCCCTTCAATAAAAAGAAAGGCTTGCGGCGATTCATGCTTAATGCCGTACTTCTCAGCAATATGACTGGATAGCTCCCTTGATTCCTGAACGGCTAAATAGTAGCCGTCTTCTTCTTCATGCTTGTTTAAGAAAGCTTGGTATTCGTTGAAAGCATTTGAGCTTATCGGACATGTTAAGCTGTGCTTCATAAAAAAGAAGCGGGAACTTGTTTCAGAAAGCTTTTCAAACTCTTGAACGGTTTCAATCTTTTGCATGAGATTCATACTCCCTTTCATACATGTGCTTTATTAGACAAGAGACAAACGGATGCCTCCTGGCTTTTAATTGCAACAAAAAAACGGTGAAGTAATCATATCACTTCACCGCCCCTGGAATCAATTATTATTGATTGTATGTTTTTTCAGTTTCATCAAACGCCTTTTTTGTTTCTTCGAGCTTTTGATTCACATCTTCTGTTTCTTCAACAGGTGTTGTTTCACCTACAGCAACAGCTTGCAGCTCATCATTTGTTTCTTGAAGCTCGTTATTATTAGAGCGGTATGTTTTCAGCTTGCCAACCACATTGTTGGATTGCTCCTGTACTGATTTTGTTAGGGCAGAAGATTTTTCTTTCGCAACCGCTGCAAGTTCATTGCTCTTTTCTACAGCCGTGTCTTTCCACTGACCTGTCTTTTCTTTCAGGACGCCTGCCTGTTCGTTAATATCATGACGAAGATCTTTACCGGATTTAGGAGCCAGTAGTAGAGCTGTAGCCGCTCCTACGATTCCTCCGATCAGTGTTCCGATCATGAAGTCCTTTGAATTAATGTTGTTGCTGTCATTTGTTTGGTTCTGGTTCTGGTTTTGATTGTACTGTTGTGTCATTTTAAAATTCCCCTCTCTAATTGTTATAAGATCTTGCTCTTTTTATCAATTTTTCTTGAGAACGAACTTCTTTTGGTGTTTGGTTTTGAACAGCTTCATCAGGTTGAGTTGGCTGTTTTTCCTGTTTTTGTTTCCATTTGTCCTTTAACTCAATGAAAGCATTTCCCCACTGAACAACCTGTGAAATCTTCCCTTGATTCCGTTCAAGTTCAGTTGAAATGGAAGTACTTACTTTCTTAACCGAGTTATTAAGGTTCTGGATGGAGTGCCCTACATCTCTTACTGCATAAACAACAGTGTTCAGATCCTCAGATTTCTTCTGGATATCCTCGGCTAATAGGTTTGTTTTATGTAGTAATTCTGTGGACTCTTTTGTTACTCCTTGAAGCTGACTCTCAAGGCCGGTCAATGTAGTTGAAACACTGTCTAAAGTTGAGCCTAGAGACTTCAATGTTTTCATTACACTCATAACTAAAATAAAAAATGCAACTGCTATTACAGCCACGCTTAGATAAAGAATTATTTCCATATGCCACACCTCCATGTATAGAAATTCTTTACCCTTATCATAAACAAATAAACATTATACTAGTATTTCTTCCTTTCTCATGAATTCTCCTGCATGAAAAAATAAAAAATATTTCTTCTTTTAGCTTTTCTCATTTTGTTTATCGCATCCATTAAATCATGTTTTAGGGTACAATAAAATGGACTATATACAAAGGGGAAGATAACATGAAAGATCCACGCATTGAAAAACTGGCAAAAAATTTAATTCAATATTCCGTGCAGTTACAGCCTGGAGAGAAAGTATTGATCGAAAACTTCGGCTTGCAACGGGAACTAGTGACAGCACTCGTTAAGGAAGCATATGCAGCCGGGGGATATCCTTTTGTGTCACTTAAAGATCACGCAGTAGACCGCGCATTATTGATGGGTGCCCAAGAAGAACAATACAACATGATTGCAAGCTTTGAAGCGAATGTCATGGAACAGATGGATGCGTATATCGGTTTGCGCTCAGGTGATAATATCAGTGAACAATCGGATGTACCTGACGAAAAGATGAAGATCCATGGAAATACAATTGGTAAAAAAGTACATAGAGAAATTCGTGTCCCTAAGAAAAAGTGGGTCGTGCTCCGCTATCCGACTGCTTCGATGGCACAGCTCGCCAATATGAGTACAGAAGGCTTCGAAGACTTCTACTTCGATGTCTGCAACCTGGACTACAGCAAAATGGACAGTGCCATGGATAACCTGGTCGAACTCATGAACAAAACGGATAAAGTCCGCCTTGTCGGAGAAGGGACGGACCTTACATTCTCAATCAAGGACATTCCTGCAGTGAAATGTGCGGGACGCCTGAACATTCCCGATGGTGAAGTGTACAGTGCACCTGTGAAGAATTCGGTGAACGGCGTGATTTCTTACAATACGCCATCTCCATATAACGGATTTACGTTCGAAAATGTAAAATTGACATTCAAAGAAGGTAAGATTGTTGAAGCTACTGCAAATGACACTGAGCGAATCAACAAAATCTTTGATACGGATGAAGGGGCAAGATACGTAGGTGAATTCGCCATTGGTGTGAATCCATACATCCAGCATCCGATGCAGGACATCTTATTTGACGAAAAGATTGATGGCAGCTTCCACTTTACACCGGGTGAATGCTACGAAGAAGCGTATAATGGAAACCACTCGAACATTCACTGGGATATGGTGATGATTCAGCGTCCTGAGTATGGTGGAGGCGAGATCTATTTCGATGATGTATTAATTCGCAAAGACGGTCGATTTGTCATTGAAGAACTAGATGTGCTGAATCCTGAGAATTTGAAGTAAACGGAAAAGCCACCGTCATGAATCATGACGGTGGCTTTTTATTGTAGTGTGAATCTTTGGAGGGCCGACTGATTGGATGTTGAACACTTGAGAATGATTGCCTGTTGAAATTCTTGGGATATTTGCCTGTTAAATTCAACTCATTTTTTGCCTGTTGAATTTCAGCCTTTTTTTGCCTGTTAAAAACACCGCTTTTTTAAACAGTTAAATTCCCTATCATAATCAATTCAACCTTACAAAATAGAAAAAAACGGCTCCCATAAGAACCGGTTTTTCCATATTAATTTTCTGCTACCTGTTCCTCCAGCGTTTTTTCATACGCTTGTTGGAACTTTTGTACGTCTCCTGCTCCCATGAAAATCAGCACTGCGTTTTCATGTTTGAGTAAGGCAGTCGTATCTTGTTCATCTATAATCTCGCATCCTTCAATCTTGCTTCCAAGATCGTTGATCGAAAGTTTCCCATGATTTTCCCTTGCGGAACCGAAGATTTCACATAAGTACACTTTGTCTGCTAGACTCAGGGTTTCTGCAAACTCGGAAAGGAAGGTTTGCGTACGTGTAAATGTGTGAGGCTGGAAGACAGCAATGATTTCTTTTTCAGGATATTTCTGTCTTGCAGAATCCACGGTTGCTTTGATTTCAGTCGGGTGATGAGCATAATCGTCGATCAGGATTTGAGTGCCCACCTCTTTTTCAGAAAAGCGGCGTTTAACTCCTTTAAATGTGCTTAATCTCTCTTGAACGATGGCTGTATCCAGCTCTTCATAATGACAGATCGCAATGACGGATAAAGCATTCATGATATTGTGATCCCCGAAGGTTGGAATTTTAAATGTTGCATAAAATTCATTACGCACAAACACATCGAATGTTGTTCCGCTTCTGTCCCGCGATACGTTTCTCGCCTGGAAGTCATTTTCCTCAGCGAAGCCGTAAAATACGACTGGCACTTGAGCCTGGATTTTCTGTAGCTGTTCGTCATCTCCACATGCGATGATTCCCTTTTTCACTTGCATCGCCATCTCCTGGAAGGCAGAGAAAACGTCATCTACATTGGCAAAGTAATCAGGATGATCAAAGTCAATGTTCGTCATGATGGCATAGTCAGGGAAATAAGACAAGAAGTGACGGCGATATTCGCACGCTTCAAATACAAAGTACTGAGCATCCACTTCACCTTTGCCTGTTCCATCCCCAATAAGAAATGAAGTCGGCTTTGCACCACTGATGACATGTGCTAATAAACCAGTTGTAGACGTTTTTCCGTGTGCACCCGTTACCGCTACACTTGTAAATTTCTGCATGAATTCTCCAAGAAATTTATGATATCTAGTGAGGGGTAACCCTTGCTCGACAGCTGCCTGAATTTCTTCATGCGTGTCAGGAAATGCATTTCCTGCGATCACATGCATATCCCCTCCAATGTTTTCTTTTTGGAAAGGAAGAATTTTTATATTTGATTCATCCAGTGCCTTCTGAGTAAAGAAATATTTATCTACGTCAGATCCTTGGACCTCGTAGTCCATATCGTGGAGTATTTGGGCTAAAGCACTCATACCCGACCCCTTAATTCCTACGAAATGATATATAGTCATAATAGAACCTCCAACAATCGTCTATCTAAAAGCATTATATGAAATGAATATTATTTTGCTATCGGTCTTAAGCTTTTGATATTGAGTATAGAAAAAAGCGAACTTTCTTCAACTTGAAATATTATATCATTTTTTAAAATCCCTGACCATGCACAAGCTACGAAAGACTGTGTAGAATGAAGTTTGGTGCTTCTTCTTTTAAATACGTTCTCCATAATACTCCAGTTTTTTGATTCATTTGACCATAATGATTTTTCATATCTGATAAAATCCCCTCTGATTTGACGGGGAAAACAGGACCTAAGATCCACTGATGTGTCACCAACGGGACTTTCCTCACGAAATAGATCCCATTCTCAACAATTCCCTTTTCTTTACAATCAAGGTTTGTTTTAACAGAACTTTCTTCATCCTGAATGATATTTAGACATGTAAAAGTAGCTTCTTCATCCTGTGTATCGATTTTTCCAATGGTGACGGGCTCCCACGCTGCTGTCAGCATGATGGCACCAAGCAGTTTTACTGATTCATGCAGTGAATGGGACTGAAGAAATTGAAAAAACAGGGTTTGCCCCTTGATGGTTTTGTAATCAAACAAAAACCATTCTTGAAAGAGCTTTTTGGTTTCTTCATCCATCCGAGACTCATCATGTAAAAGAAAACGTTTAGAGAACATCATCTTGGCCCGTACCTTTTCTCTAATGTTCGTTTCCTTCAAAGCGTACTCGTGCGCTTTTCTGTATAGGTCTTTTATATGATCCTCGGCCATTCGCTGCTTTTTAACTCTATATTGCTCTAGATTTAAAAGGCTGTCTGTTTCTTGCATCCTCTCACCTATTCGAATTCTACTTTTTCCAGTCGGGGGTTTGGACGGAGTTTTCTCCCTGCCTTGGCTTCAGGGGAACCATCTATTACGACGTTATCCCCTGTAAAACCGACATGGATTTTCAGAAGACTGCTTCCCACTCCATACATATCAACCGGAACCTGATTTTCCTCAAACTGGCGAATACGATCTTCGTTAAATCCACCTGACACCACAATCTTGACGTGGTGGAACCCCTCTTCATCCAATGCCTGTCTTAATGCATTAATGAGTTGCATATTTACTCCCCGCGGGTCAAATGTGCCGAGCACGTGTTGATTACGGAGGAAGTATTTATCGATCATCATTCGTGATGTATCTACCCTTACCCCTTTTAATTCAGGGCCAAACTCCCGCGCTACCTTTAATGAGTCTGTAATGGCATCATTATTATAGTCTACCAGAGCGATCAGCTCGTCTTCAGGAAATGTTTCCTGGTAAGCTTTAGTGGCTTCTACGATATCTCCATTGAATAATTGGATGAGGGCATGCGGCATGGTTCCCATCCCTTTCTTCCCCCACCATTCGTTCATGGCATGGGTAGCCTGAGCTGTAGATCCACCTATGAATGCTGCATATCCATCACCGGCTTGCTGAGTAAAGTGATCATCTCGATCACCCATGAAGATGACAGGTTTTTGTTTACCTGAAATAGAGGCAGCTTTCATTACATTATAGACACTCGTCGCCACTGATGTTCTTCTTGCCAGGATGCCATCTATGATCCCTTCCAAATAGCCAAAGTCCTGGTAGCGTCCCTTGATGGTCAGTACCGTTTCAAATGGTGAAATTTGATCCCCATCTTTTAAAGAGTGGATCTCGAGATTTTGCGGGTTATCGGCAAAACTATGTAGAAGTGCAATGACTTCATCCGTTCCACAAATAACGGCATGATTCTTTTGAAAGAATTGCATGGTGACAACGGCATCCGGTTTATACTTTTTGGCGATTTCCTTCGTTTTCAAAAAATAAACAGCTGAAAACCAGCCATCCTTGATTCTTTCGTCAAACTTAAATGTATGATTGGTCAATCTGTTGAGTTTTCCTTGAAGTTTCAATTCTATTTCTTTCATTATTAAAGCTCCTTATGGCTCTTCCTACATAAAAATAGGTATTCTGTTTACTGAATCCTAAAAGGACACATATAAACAGAATACCATGTATTAAATGATTCTACTAGTCTATGCCAGAGTCTCCAATTCACTTTCGGAAATCAGGACATCCCTTGGTTTACTGCCTCTGGACTCTGAAATGATTCCATTACTCTCCATCATTTCCATCAATCTCGCCGCCCGGTTATAGCCGATTCTGAATCTGCGCTGCAAGGCCGAAGCAGAAGCCCCACCCTGGTCGACGACAAATTCACATGCTTCTAAAAATAATTCATCTTCTTCCTCGGTAACTTGTGCTTTCTTGATTAATTCATCCTGTTGAAAGAGGTAATCCGGTTCTCTTTGCTCTCTTACATGATTGATGATGTCATCGATTTCGTCATCGGACACGAAGGTTCCCTGTAAGCGGACCGGCTTCGATGAACCATTTTCCAGGAAGAGCATATCACCTTTACCCAATAGCCTTTCAGCACCGCTCCCATCAATGATTGTTCTTGAATCGACGCTTGATGAAACGGAAAACGCCACTCGTGTTGGTACATTGGCTTTAATCAAGCCTGTAATAACATCGACTGAAGGCCGTTGAGTCGCAATGATCAGGTGAATCCCGCAGGCACGTGCCTTTTGGGCGATTCGGCATATCGCTTCTTCAACATCCGCCGGCGACATCATCATCAAGTCGGCTAACTCATCAATGACTATGACTAGATATGGAAGCATATCGCTGTATTGTTTATTCCGTTTAGCCAGTTCATTAAAGCGTTTAATATCCCGTACACCTGTATGAGCAAATAATTCGTATCTTCTTTCCATTTCCTCGACAGCCCATTTAAGAGCTGCAGTAGCTGCCTTCACATCTGTTATAACCGGACTGACAAGATGTGGGATCCGGTTATAGGGAGCAAGCTCTACCATTTTCGGATCGATGAGGAGCATTTTCAATTCATCCGGTGATGCTTTGTACAAAAGACTCACGAGTATTGAGTTGATACATACACTTTTACCTGAACCGGTAGCACCGGCGATGAGTCCGTGTGGCATTTTGCTTAAATCAGTCACAATCGGCTGTCCGGAAATGTCCAGACCAAGAGCAGCGGTCAATGGGGAAGTGGGCTCTTGAAAGGCCGGACTCGCGATGACTTCACTAATGCAGACCGGACGGCTCTCCCGGTTAGGCACTTCAATACCAATCGTATGCTTACCTGGAATAGGGGCCTCCATTCGTATATCCCTTGCAGCCAGGCTAAGCTTGATATCATCTGATAGATTGGTAATTTTATTCACCTTCACGCCAGGTTCCGGTTGAACCTCGAACCTAGTGACAGACGGGCCTTGTGTGACATTCACTACTTTGGCCCTCACATTAAAATTATGAAGGGTCTCGTCCAGTAAAATCCTTTGCGAATCAAGCCATTCTTCGCTCATTTGCTTTGATACAGGAGGCATCAGATAATCCATTTCAGGAAAGACGTAGTCTCTTGTCCTTTTAGAAGATGAGCTTAATTCGCTATAACTCTTTACCGCTTCTTCTCCTTGAACCGGGCCAGCTTGCGATGTTTTCTCTTCTGCATGCTGTATGGATATTGATTCAGCTGCCCTTTCTTGATTTACTTCCTTTACAGGCTCTTCCTTCTTCTCTTCTTCTCCAGCCCTCTGAGTTAATGTTTGGTGCTCACTTTCCTTGCTCGCCACATTTCGAGCTTTGCGCGTATCCAACTGCCGCTTATCTTGTTTCAGCATCAATACGTTAAAAGGAAGATGAGATCTCTTTCGCTGCCTAGGCTCTTCCCCCTTTGGTGGTTGTGGAGGAGGTGTCGATTCCGACTCTTCCCGTACTCGGTTATCCTCGCTCGGAGGCTCATTTTGTACAACGGGTTCTTGAGCTGGTATCTCGTGGACAGCTTTAGCAGGTTCCTGTACTTGTTCATCCCTTGCAGAATTGGCAGGCTGTTGGATAGGCTCTTCATCTTGCACAGAGTCATTATGCTCCTGCTCTAAATGTTGCTCTTCGGGTGCTTGCTCTAGTTCCGAAATAAGTGAAATACGTTCATTTGATTTCTGTGAAACTTCTTCAGTAAGCTCTACTTTTTGATCCGGTTCATCAACCGGCGTTGTTTCATCGATAACTTCATCTTCTACCATTAGAACATCTTCAGTCTGATGTTGTTCAAGATGTTCCTCCCGGAAATTCGTCATCACTTCGACTGGTTCATGGTTAAAAGGTTTTTCGGATTTCTCGACAGCTGTCTCAGCTTCAGCGATTTCTTGTGATTCTTTTTCCAACGGAATTGAATCCTCTGCCGCTGATAGAGCTTCATGATCAATCACAACTTCTTTGCTTTCTTCGTCATTATGTAAAAATTTCTTAAGTTCGAACTCAACTTGCTCTTCTTTTTTCACCGGTCTTCCTCTGAAACCATAAATAGGTGACGGAATTTCCGTTGGCGTAAATGGCCTGCTATTTCCTTTTTCTACTTTAGGAGTTTTCTTCGTTTTGACAGTAACCGATGGTTTTTCTTCTTTCCACTTTGTATGTTTAGAAGGATGGTTCCGGCTCTTATTCTTTTGTTCCTTGGCTGGCTCTTCCTTCTCTTGGCTTCTACGGTTTCTATTCGTTCGTGGACGTTCTATATTTTCCCCATCCGATATAAGGGGAAAGCGAAAATTCCCTTTAGGATATTGATACGTCATTCTTGCTTCTACATCTCTTGAATGATTGGGCCCTACTATATTTTTACGTTCAGTTTTTTTACGTTCAATATGCTGAACTTCATCATTTTTTTCATCATAATACTCTTCAAATTGTTCATCATTATCTGATAATTTGCCAAACATTTTTTTAATCCAACTCACAAACATCACTCTTTCTTTCATACTTATTTATATTTTATCAGTTAAAGAGAAAAATTCGAGTCATTTCGATAGAATAGGAGAATTGTTAAGGGATTGTGTCGAAATAAACATAGGTGTAAAGAGAATGTAATACGTTTTGGAAGATATTTTCGGAAATAAGTTGCAGAGCGAGTAGTGGCTGATTTCCGCTCCAGGTGCTCGCTTTCCGCGGGGCGGGCGGTGAGCCTCCTCAGCTTCGCTTCCGGGGTCTCACCTGTCCAGCTACGGGGCTTAGGGGCTCGAGGTCATAAGCCAAGTCTGCCAAAAAGGCATAGAGCGCCTTTCCGGCAGACTCGTCTTATGCTTTCGCCCCTGGGCAAAGCCCCTCCGCTTTTCGTACTGTCCCGCTTCTCCCGCAGGAGTCGAGCACCTTCCGCTCCAATCAACTTATGAATGATCTATGTATTTTCCCAGAACTCGGTAAAAAATCTAATTAAAATAAACTTGCCATATACAAGTTTATATACATCCCAATCGTACGACCTCTAACATTAATAAAAACAAAAATACCTGAGCCCATACTACGGACCCAGGTATACATTTTTAAGCTGTGAATGGCTGACCTACTTGGTAAGTATCTTCAAGAACGAGGATCCCTTTTTCTTGGGGAGCATCTGGAAGTGCCAGTTCTTTGGCAGAACAAATCATGCCTGATGAGGCCACTCCGCGAAGCTCTGCATCTTTGATGACCATTCCGCTTGGCATGACAGCTCCAACTTTCGCAACAACGACTTTTTGTCCTTTGTCAACATTAGGGGCGCCACACACGATTTGCAGGGTTTCATCCCCAACATCCACGGTACAAATGTTCAATTTATCTGCGTTTGGATGCTTTTCTTTTTCAGACACAAATCCTACCACGAATTTTGGTGAAAAGTCTGCTTCCAATACTTCATCGAAACCGTTCTTCTTGATGGCTTCATTGATCAATTGGAGCTTCTCTTCATTCATTTCGACAGGTCCCACTTCACTTAAATCCATATACTTTGATGCATGGAATAGGTTATACCCAAGTGTTTTCCCTGTTTTCTCATCAAACAAACGTGCTGCATCTTCTTTTCTTTCATGCTGAACTTCTCCCTCAAACCCTGGATGCATTGTAACGATCAGGGTATCACCAATACCTTCTAAGTTATAAAATACGTTCATTATTTCTTCTCCCTTTCCTTTTTGCGATTTTTTGCCAGAATGAAGATCGGCTCTAATTCTCCCTCTTCATACACAAAGGAAAGTGCCGTAATTGGTACATTTCCTGTTGTAAAGAAGCTCATCGTTAGTTGAGCCAGGACATCATAACCTGTTTCATTGCGAATATCCCCGATGACCAGCACATCCTGATGAGGTACCGATACGGTCATTTCACCTTGAACATCATTGCTGACTTGTTTTAAGAAAGCGTCATTCAATATTCGACTTGCATCATATCCATCATTATTGTTCAGAAAATAGAAGATGTTTCCTGCTACTTCATCCTTTTTCATTTCTGTCGGCAAGCTTCTTACATTGAATAAGGCGGTTTCCTTCATTTGCTCGTGAGTCCATCCTTCAGCCTTTAGCATATTTTCATCTAAAAGGCGGTACGTTTTCCCAAGGTCAACAGCATAATAGATACGCGTTTCAGCTGTATGATCATCCGTAACGAGGGCAACCCCTTCATTGGATTCGGTGGCAAAAGATGTGGAACGGATCACTGGAAACACTTTTTTCTCTTTGTTCCCAAGATCTGCTCCAGTTCCCATTACATTTAAAGCTTCCTCAACATAATAGACCACTTCATCGATAATCGACTTATTGTTTTCTTTCCATTTAGATACGATAGGAGGCAGGGCTACGGTAATGCCTTTATTAGTATCGGTGTTCTCAATTCTCAGTGAATCCTTATCTCGATCATATGTAAACGTACGATTTGGTTTCTCTAATCGTTCCTGGAGTATACCTTTTAGCTTTTTTATGTCCAAATCTGATCCTCCTTTGGTGGTACTTTTATAATAGAAAGTATCGATCCAATACTTTCATCTTTGATTCATTCACTTATAACATTTTACATCAAAATCTTTAGAATACAAAAGGAACCTGTTTCATTTAAGGCAAAAAGAAAAGGGATCCCAAAATAAGGTGATCCCTTTTGCTGTTATTACAAAGCTAATGAGTTCATAAAGTCCTCGATTTGTTCTTTTGATTTCCGGTCCTTGCTTACGAAACGCCCCAGTTCACGGCCGTCTCCGTATGCCAGAAAGCTTGGAATTCCGAAGATATCCAATTCAATGCACAGATCAATAAATTGATCTCGATCTACGTATAGGAATGTGTACTCTGAATATTGGCTCTCGATTTCCGGAAGGATTGGCTCGATGATCCGGCAATCGGGACACCAGTCTGCAGAAAACATAAATACATGCTTGCCGTTTTCTTTCAACTGATGGAATTCTTCCACTGATTCAAGCTTGCGCATTTTATTTTCCCCCTGTTTCAATCGTCATTTGATTAGGTTTAATCCAACCTAGTTTACGCATATATTCAGATATTAACAGGCTTATGAATGCAGGTCCAACAATATGCAACAGAAGGACCTTCATGGTTACATCCCAGCTGAATCCCATCGTTTTAAAAGTCATGATTTGACCAACAAAACCACTTGTTCCCATTCCAGCGCCAGCTGCATTGTTTTCCATTAACCAAATAGTGGTTCCGATGGGTGCCAATATCATGCCCGCAACGGTCGGGGGAATAAGGATTCGGGGGTTTCGGATAATATTAGGCACTTGAAGCATCGAAGTACCTATTCCTTGTGCAATCAATCCCCCCACTTTATTCTCCCTATAGCTGATGACAGCAAAGCCTACCATTTGGGCAGCACATCCAATCGTAGCAGCGCCGGCAGCCACCCCGTTCAACTCAAGCATAAGGGCGATGGCTGCGCTTGAGATTGGGGCCGTCAATGCAAGACCCATGAGGGCGGCAACCAAAATACCCATAATAATCGGTCTTTGCTCTGTCGCCCAGCTGATCCAGCTTCCAAACATACTCATAAAGTCAGCGATTCCCGGTCCGATAAAATAAGCTGTTGTGAATCCGCCAAGGATGGTGACGAATGGAGTGACAATGATATCCACTTTCGTTGTTTTGCTGACAAGCTTGCCGATTTCCGTGGATATGACAGCTGCTACATAAGCTCCCGCCGGCCCACCTAAGCTCGCGCCGGCTGCTCCCGTTACCACCGCAGCAAATAGGACTAGGGGTGGAGCCCCGAGACCAAAGGCAATCGCTACCCCAATCGCGGGACCCATCAAGCTGATTGCCAGACCGCCCATCTCTATGAAAAATTCACTTAAACCAGGGGAAATTGGAAGTTGTTCCCCGATCGTCTTAATGATTAATCCGATGATCAACGAACTGAACAACCCTAATGCCATATAGCTTAACGCATCTATGAAATAAACCTTTGCAGATAATGTAATGCCTTTACTCTTTAAGAATTCTCTCACTTAAGTCCTCTCCTCTGTGTTAACCCTTCTACTTTTACTAGTGTAAAGACACTTGTTTATTTTGTCTATATATTTTACCTTTACCCGGCAATGAATTTCCTTCTATTTTTCCTTTAATTAAAGAGTATCTATTCACGTGAATAAAAAAGACTCTTTCCGCAAAATTTCTGACTATCTTAAAGAAGAATGTAGTAGTTGATTTCCGCTACAGGATGCTCGCTTTCCGCGGGGCTGGCGGTGAGCCTCCGGGGTCTCACCTGTCCAGCTATTCCCGCAGGAGTCGAGCATCCTTCCGCTCCAACCAACTATCGGAGAATGTTTCCTTAAGAAGAAATAAAAAAACCAAAAACTTTAGCAAGCAACTCTTTTAAAGTGAATTGTTATTAATTTTGACACCTTGTAGCTCTGTCACGAAAATCTCTTAAAAATGGTGAGGGGAACTGCGTAGACTCCTGCGAAAGTACGGTCGTGCCGCGAACCCGTTCGGATAAGCTGAGGAGGCTCGGCCGAACGCTAGCTGCAAGCGAAGCAGTTCCCCTCAACATCCAGCACATATTGATTGACAGAGCCCGGCCATAAACAACAATCTTTGAAAAAAGAGCAAAAAAAGACCGATTCCCACCTAAGCAGGAAATCGGTCTGTATCGTTAGGATTTATGTTTAACTGAAGCTGCCATTTTCATCATCACTTCTGCATGATCTGCTAAATCATCTAACTCCGCTTGGGTTGTTATCTTTGTTCCACCCACTCCAACAATCAGTTCGTATTCTTCTGTATCGGGCAGTTTCTTAATGACATAGTATCCTAAGCGATTGTCCTCTTTAAAAGTCCCATGTTTCAAGAGATTTTCATTGTCACTAATGGCCATTTTATATAGAAGTTCACTATCTTTTTGTTCTTGAGGGTTTGTAAAAAGGATAAAAGTATCAGAGCTTTTTGAAATAATGATATTATTAGGCGATTCTTTTTCTATTTTGGCTCCAAATGGAAGATAAAAGTTAATGTTTCCAGCCTCTTCTTTGGCTGCTTCATTTGAACTTAGTGTGTTCTCCACCACTTTGGCTGTCTCTTCTTTTTCTTTATCGATTGTCGTGTTGCATCCAGCTAAAATAAGCACAAGGATAAAGAAAATGATTGAGTGTATGATTTTCATCCTATACTTATCCTCCCTTTCATGCTTAGGACCTACGCTTATGATACCCTCACAAAGTACCACCTGACAACCCTTCCAACAAGAAAGCCTGCCTTTTTAATGGGAAAACAGGTTATTTTTAACTCACATAGGGTATTTATGATAAAATAACTAAAAACAGGAGGGTGAAAACGATGGAATTTACAGTGTATCTAGCAGGAGAAATACATAGTTCTTGGAGAAACGATCTTAAAGGGAAAGCCAAAGAGCTTGATCTCCCTCTATCTTTCGTCGGACCGATGGAAAATCACGAACGTTCCGATGCTATCGGAGAAGAAATCCTTGGTGAACAACCAAATAAAATTCTCCGCGATGAGGCAGCTTCGAGCATTAACAATCTTCGAACAGAGCTACTGATGAAAAAGGCCGATGTAGTGATTGCCTTGTTTGGAGAAAAATACAAACAGTGGAATACTGCAATGGATGCGAGCACCGCCATCACACTTGGAAAGCCCCTTATCCTTATTCGTCCTGAAGAACTACACCATCCGTTAAAAGAGCTTTCCAATAAGGCAAGTGTTACAGTGACAAACATAGATCAAGCCATTAACACGTTATCGTATATTTTCGAAACCGAATAATCACATCAATAGTAGTAATAAAAGGCTTGTCGTTCAAATTGAACGGCAAGCCTTTTTCATGCTGTCACAGTTTCTACACAACAGAACTTTTTTACTATTTAAAAATAACTTAATATTGGCAATCTAAAGACATTTTATGTTATTATTAGCAATTTATAAACTTTTTTTGACTTTATGAAAATATTAAAATATTATAGTAAAAGAATAAGGGAGGTAGTAACATGTCATCAATGAATAAACAGAAAATTGTGGATAGTGTCCCTCAAAAAGGTTTCTTTGGACATCCAAAGGGATTATTCACTTTATTCTTCACAGAATTTTGGGAGCGCTTTTCCTATTACGGAATGCGTGCCATCCTCGTATTCTACATGTACTATGAGGTTTCAAAAGGCGGTCTGGGCCTTGAGCAAAACACAGCCTTAGCAATCATGTCGATCTATGGTTCACTTGTATATATGTCCGGAGTAATCGGAGGCTGGCTGGCAGATAGAATATTCGGAACTTCGAAAGCCGTCTTCTACGGTGGAATATTCATCATGTTTGGTCATATTGCTCTATCATTTCCAGGAAGTTTAGCCATGTTCTTTGTTTCGATGGTATTGATCGTTGTCGGAACAGGATTATTAAAACCGAACGTTTCAACTGTTGTCGGTGAAATGTATAGCGAAAGTGACACTCGACGCGATGCAGCTTTCAGTATTTTCTATATGGGTATCAACCTTGGTGCATTCATTGCTCCACTGATTGTCGGTAAGCTTATGGAAACAAAAGGATTCCATTGGGGATTCGCGGTAGCAGCGATCGGTATGTTCTTAGGTCTTGTTGTCTTTATGGCGACAAAGAAAAAGAACCTTGGTCTTGCGGGTACGTATGTTCCAAATCCACTTGCACCAGCTGAAAAGAAAAAGTATGGTTTAATCGCAGGATTAGTCGTTGTTGGTCTTGCCATCATTTTAGGTATTACGATTCCAGCAGGCCTATTTACATTAAACGTATTCATCAATTTAGTAGGTATCTTCGGTATCGTCGTTCCAACCATTTACTTTATTGTGATGTACTATAGTCCGAAAACAACAGAAACTGAACGTTCAAGGGTAATAGCTTATATCCCGCTATTTATTGCAGCGGTTATGTTCTGGGCGATTCAAGAACAAGGGTCAACCATCCTTGCAGTTTACGCTGATAAGAGAACTGACCTTGAATTCATGGGAATCAGCATTTCACCAGCCTGGTTCCAATCATTAAACCCGTTATTTATTATTCTATTAGCTCCAGTATTTGCATGGATGTGGGTGAAACTGGGTGATCGTCAACCATCGATTCCAAAGAAATTCTCATTTGGTCTATTGTTTGCCGGTTTATCATTCTTAGTGATCCTATTACCTGCCTACTTCGGGGGAGAAGATTCACTAGTAAGTCCATTATGGCTAGTACTTAGTTACCTCATCGTTGTACTTGGTGAGCTATGCTTATCACCAGTCGGTCTTTCTGCCACGACGAAGCTTGCTCCAGAAGCATTCTCTGCTCAAACAATGAGTCTTTGGTTCTTGGCTTCTGCTGCTGCACAGGCGTTGAATGCACAGCTTGTACGTTTCTACACACCTGAAACAGAAACGATGTACTTTGGTGCAATCGGAGGGATGGCAATCGTATTGAGTATTGCTCTATTCCTGCTTTCACCTAAGATTCAGGCATACATGAAAGGTGTAAAATAATTGATTTAACCCTCTGAATGGTTTCAGAGGGTTTTTTGTATGGCTTATGCCTTTGTTAAAAAGTTTGTAGAGATAAAGAAAAGGAACTCCGCTTCAACACGGAGTCCCATTCCAACTATTAAAAGAAGTCACAGCCACATTTTCTTCTACGTCTTCTTCTGCGGTTATCTTCAGCTCCTAAAACATCGTCGTCTCTTCTTCTGCGACATCTTCTACGACGATCATCGTCATCTCCAAATAGGTTGCATCTTCTTCTGTCACCAAATAAAAAATTATCCCAGTCACAGCATCTTCTGTCATCACGATGATCATCGCGACGTCCTCCGACTCGGTCATTACAATAATGGCATCCCATAAATTCTAACCTCCTTAGAAAGAATTTATCAGATATAATAAAGTCTGATATACTCCATCCTATGAGGGGCTGGTAGATTTGGTATGGGCCAAGTACCTTTTATAGGTAAAAGTATGATGGATTATTTGCCCTACACCTTATTCCTGAACTGCCACTGGCCTATCAACAGCTGAACCACGTGCAGGAACATGGCCTCTCTTGTAATGAGCCCATTCGTAAACACACCGATAGCACCTTCTTTTTTTCTAACCCCAGACTTTTGAGTATACTCGTCCATCAGGGGTCCCAGCTCTTTCCCAGCCTTTAACTTGCTGCTGATTTCTTTAGGTAAGGAAATCCTGGCACCTCCCCCGATGATTTCGTTCCCGCTGCGATCCACAAGAGCACCCCAGTTACAGACAAACATTCCATATAGTGATTCCGTCACTCCCCCTTCAAGACCAATACCAATCTCACTATCTGATGCCCGTAATACGTTCTTCGCTCGATTTAGCGCACCTTCGATCGTCTCTTGATCAGAAAAAGGCTGCTCACTTACATGAGACTCTGTTTTGAGACACTCGAAAAGAACGTCCTCGTATTGTTCGTTGAATGCCTTTTGAATGGCTTGTACCTTTGCAGGGTTGGTCGTTCCAATTGCTACTTTTAACAAATAAATACCTCATTTCTATATAAGAGACGCCGTGCTGGCGCACTCTTTTTCTCTCTATAAAAAAACTGTCTCAAGAAGTACCTGAACGAGACAGTCTTTTTGGTCTATTTTTTTAGAAGAGTTACTTATGCATTCGATTTAATCGATTGGATTGTAGAACGATCACATTGCTTCACTAATTTGACAATCAGTTCTTTCGCAGCTGCATAATCATCTACATGTATCATGGATGCATGTGTGTGGATATATCTTGAACAGATACCAACAACTGCACTTGGGACCCCTTCATTTGACATATGTACTCTTCCGGCATCTGTTCCGCCTTGAGAAACAAAATATTGATAAGGAATGTCATTTGATTCAGCTGTATCAAGAACGAATTCCCTGATGCCTCTGTGGGTAACCATTGAACGATCAAGAATGCGAAGAAGAGCACCTTTCCCTAATTGGCCAAATTCATTTTTGTCCCCTGACATATCATTTGCCGGACTTGCATCGAGGGCAAAGAAAATATCCGGATTAATCATATTAGCTGCTGTCTGGGCACCGCGTAGTCCGACTTCCTCCTGAACCGTGGCTCCAGAGTATAGGGTGTTGGGAAGTGTCACACCTTGCAGCTCTTTTAACAGTTCAATGGACAATCCGCATCCATAACGGTTATCCCAGGCCTTTGCAAGTATTTTTTTCTCATTCGCCATTGGTGTAAACGGACAAATCGGTACAATCTGCTGCCCTGGTTTAATCCCGATTTCAAGTGCATTATCCCGATCATCCGCACCGATATCAATGAGCATATTCTTGATATCCATCGGCTTTCTTCGTTGTTCTTCTCCCAGCAAGTGAGGGGGGATACTTCCGATTACACCCGTTACAGGCCCGTTATCCGTAATGATCTGAACACGCTGAGCCAACAGGACCTGACTCCACCATCCGCCAAGGGTTTGAAAACGGATCATCCCATTATCCGTAATGGACGTGACCATAAAGCCTACTTCATCCATATGTCCCGCCACCATGACAACAGGGTCCTGATCTTTGCCTTTTTTCACTCCAAATATCCCACCCAGGCGATCCTGGACAATGTCATCTGAGTATTGAGACAATTGTTCTTTCATAAATTTACGGACCGCATGCTCATTACCGGGTGCTCCCGGCAATTCAGTCAATGTTTTAAAAAGTTCCAACGTATCTTGTTTCATGTCATATGCCCCTTTTATATAAAATCTACTTTATGTATAATCTTATTTTACAGAACTTTCGAACGTCTTACCACCAATTGAGATGAAAAGGAGTTCTCTTTTTTATTATTTCTTTGATAGAATGTACCTATAGATGGAAAATTATCGAGAATCACCAGGGAGATAGTGGATAGTATGCTATCCCTTAACATCAAATACTCATTGCCTGTGGAGGGAATAAAAAATGAACTGGAAATCTTTCATGATTGGAATCGGAATCGGGGCAGTAGGCGGATATTTTCTTAAAGAAAAACTGGATGATTCAAACATGGTTTCTGCCGAAAAAGTTTTAAGGGACGTAAAACTTTCATTCAAAAAAGAGGGGAACATCGATGGCTCCTGGATCGGAATGAAGCCCGAAGACTATCAGAAGCACTCGGTAACAACGAAAGTTTATAAAGGTGGCGTATCCAGAAGAAAAGACGGTGAACTGGAGCAATATGAATTTTTAGCAGATGCGTATACGGGCACTGTTGTGGATGTGTATCCTTTATCTTAAAAATGGCAAAACAGCATGATTTAAAAGGATGATCCCAGCATGCCTTGGGACCATCCTTTTCTCAAACATCATTATTTTTCCCTCAGTACGTGATCAACGATTTCTCCATCTCTATTCCACTTGATCCCTCTATAAACCGCATCATGATAGAATAGGAACCAGTATTCTCCTTCAATCGCTTGATTGATCCACTTGTCTTTGGCATCGATGGACGTCATTGGATAGTCGTCGTAAGCCAGTACCCACAGTGGATTTTTGTGCGCGTGAGTAGGCATGATATCTGCCATATGAATGAACTTCTCCCCGTTATGCTCTAAAAGGATAATCGAATGCCCGTCACTGTGACCTCCCGTATGCACCATTGTGATTCCAGGAAGTACTTCCTTTTCTCCTTCGAACGTTTCCACTTGGGATTGAATACTCTCCCAATTTTCTTTCCAGTATGTATTGCGGGAGCGCACATTCGGATTTCTCATTTCATCCCATTCCACTTGGGAGGTGTAAATGGTTGCATTCGGGAATACAGGAACAAGCGTATCGCCCTCATATTTTGTTAAACCGCAAGCATGATCGAAATGCATGTGGGTCATCAACACCACATCAATATCATCTGGTTTCAAGCCCAGTGCTTCGAGGGATCTCTCGATATCCGACTCTTCATGCACACCATAGTTACGTCTTTGTTTCTCATTCAGCTTCCCTTTACCAATACCTGATTCAATTAATACATTCTTCCCTTCCCATTTGAAAAAGAGCGGATCTGTTCGTAATTCGATCTGATTCAAGTCATTCACGGCATATTTTTTTGACCAAAGAGGCTTTGGGACCACTCCGAACATAGCTCCACCATCCATGTGAGTGACGCCGCCATTCAGCCAGTGTATCGTTAGATCTCCAACTTTCAACGTTTCCATTTTGACTCCTCCTTTGTTCATACCCTTTTATTTTATCAGAATTTATGGACAACTTATAGGTGGATGCTCGGATCGCTGCAGCCAATATGAAAAAACAGCCCTGCGAGATCTGCAGGGCTGCTTTAGCTGTGAATTATTGATTTTGATATTGGGCTTCGACCCGGTAGATTCTTTGGCCTTTGGCTGAGAATTTTTCTTCGTATTCAGTCATGATATTGCCTTCAAACTCACTATTATGAAGGTCGAGGCTCAAGAAATTCAGATGCAGGCCGTACCAGGAGAAGCTCTTTAATGAGTACTCGAATAAGCCTTGATTGTCTGTCTTAAAGTGGATTTCTCCGCCTTTGATCAGCACATCTTCATATAGCTTCAGAAAATCTTTATAAGTCAGTCGACGTTTTTCATGTCTGTTTTTCGGCCATGGATCAGAGAAGTTCAAGTATACTCGACTTACTTCTTCCGATGCGAAGTATTCAGTCAGGTTCTTTGCATCGACATTTAACAGCTTGACGTTAGGAAGCTCAGCTTCGATTAAACGATCAAGAGCTGTTACAATGACGCTTTCATATAACTCGATTCCAATATAATTAACGTCCGGATTGGCTCTGGCCATCTCCGTGACAAATTGACCTTTTCCTGTTCCTACCTCGATGTGGATAGGATTGTCATTACCAAACTCTTTATTCCATTGACCTTTTATCTCCTGGGGTTCTGCCACAACATACTGTGGATGGTCACTGATTTTCTCAGAAGCCCACGGTTTATTACGTAAACGCATGTAGACACCTCTTTTTTTATTATCGAAAAAAACATACCACGACTATCCGTCCTGTGCAAGAGCCAAAATAGAGCCAATCCCGTTTCGGATCTTCTGGCTAACATACCCACTTAAGGTCCGTCCCTCAAAAAGCGCGCATAAATGAAAAAGGAATTCACACACTATTAGTGAATTCCTTTTTCGGGTCTGGTCATTTTGAAGGGCTGAAAAAGTACGTGTTTTCTTTAAATCTTTGAGAGACGAAAATGAAAGGGTGTACTCTATGCCTTTAAATTCACAGAATCAAATGCAGTTATTATCAGATATTTTAAGCAATCACAGCACGGATTGCTGCGGTTCGGTTTCTGAATGTGAGCAAGTTGAACGATTGGTGAAGTCATTAATGGTTAACGCTGATATTCATGAAAACGTAAAGCCTGTCCTGCAAGAAATTTATCAGTACAGTCAGAGCGGGATATCCTCACCTGACTTATCGAACCATATCACGACCAATCAAGAAAACTTGTCCCAATGGGTTACGGATATGAATAGCTACTCTTAATAAATCAGATCACCTTATGCAAGTATTCAATCCAATGATTCATCTCGTGGAATCGTGCTTTCCCTTTATGCCACTGAATGGATAAAATCGTTTGTGCGACCACATACCATTTCATTCGCAGCTTTAAGTTATCGGTTAACTCAACGCCGTATTGAGTTAACCAGCCTTCCCATTGCTCCTCAGGGATATACCAGTATAATAACAGACCTACATCAAAGGCCGGGTCTGCAATCATGGCCCCGTCCCAATCAATTAAATACAACTGGTTGTAATCAGACAGCAGCCAGTTGTTATGGTTAACATCTCCGTGGCAAACTACATATTCTTCTTGTTGAACATCCACAAGCTCTTTTTGAAGAAACAGGAGTGCCTCTCTGATGACAGGTAATGAAAGAAGATCGAATTCTAAGCCTGTCTCCACTTCTGTGAGCATATGCTCGGGTTGAAACGGCTCTTTTCCCAACCGCTCAAGCATGGTTGAAAGCGGCTTAGAGGAATGAATCTTATTGAGCAGCCTGGCCACTCTTTCATCCTTCATCTCTTCAGGCTTTAATTCTCTCCCATTTAACCAGTGTTGTGCCGTTATGACATCCCCGTTTTCCATTCGTTTTGTCCAAACAAGCTTTGGCACAATTCCTTCTGCTGATAATACAGCTACAAAAGGGGAGGAATTACGTTTCAGAAATAATCTTTGCTCCTGATACTGAGCAAAGAACGCTTCTCCAGTTGCACCGCCTGCGGGGACTATTTCCCAATCTTGGTCAAATAAGTGTTCCAATATATTCACCTTCTATTGGTCCTTTGTCATGTTTATATGTTCTTTACGATATTATTAAATTCATTTATTTACTGTCAAAAAAAGTCTTATAAAATAAAAAAGACAGCTATTGGGCAATACAATCAATAGCCATCTGTTTAAGATTTTATCGTCATCTTGCGTTTTCGTCAAGCACTGGAATGAACTGTTACCTTACAAATACATAGGAAGAGACGGGTTCAAGGGTTATGGTCGGCTTCTCTACCTCATAAAGACCGTTTACATTTGCCCGATTACCATCTGATAAACAAATCCAATCTTTTCCTTCTGGAAGAGAATAGTCACATTTTTTCGTATCTGAATGGAAGACCATGAAGATCTCATTCCACGGACCATACGGGTGTACATTCCGATAGTGAACGACGACAAGATTTTCAATGCTATGGGAGACTTCTACATGCTCCCTGATCAACCCGCTCTTCTGAAAACGGAAGGCGCCGTGACTTTTACGGATTTGAATCAGCGCTTTAACATATTGGACAACCTCATCATATTCTTCTCTTCTGACCCAGTCTAATTGATTGATTTCCACTGGAGAATTGTAGCTATTCTCAATGCCGTTTTTCGTTCTGTAGAATTCCTGTCCTGCATGAAGAAAAGGGATTCCTTGTGATAACAGCACCATCGTAGTTGACAATTTATGGCGATCCATAAGGGTTCCTTCTTCTTCATTTAAACAAGCCTTCATTTTATCCCAAAGGGTGTGGTTATCATGGGATTCCACATAGTTGACCGATTGAGTCGGCTCTTTAAAGAGTCCTCTTTCTCCATTTTTCATCCCGACACTTCCAGTCAGGACGAGTTCCACTTTTTGTTCCAAATGACCGTGACCGAGGGCAAATCCTTTGTCATATAAGTTAAAGGTACTTCCTTTAATCGTGTCCCGGAACCAATCATTGAATTGACCGATACCTTGAAGTTGATGGGCGTTACGCAGGTTAGCTTTTTGATGGGGGGGCAGAGGCGTATTCAGGTCCCAACCTTCTCCTATTAAAATGGCTCCTGGCAAAACCTTCTCCACTTCTTCACGGATTGTGGCCATTGTCTTAATATCAAGAATTCCCATTAGATCAAAACGGAAGCCGTCGACACCGTATTCTTCTATCCAATAAAGAATCGAATCAACGATGAATTTCCTGGCCATCAGGCGTTCGGAAGCAAAGTCATTTCCCACTCCGGTCCCGTTTGACGGTAAGCCATTTTCATCATGACGGAAGAAATATCCGGGTACGAGCTTTTCAAAAGACGAATCCTCCCGAATGAAAACATGGTTGTACACCACATCCAGTATGACCCTGATATTTTCTTCATGAAGGCTTCGAATCACGCTTTTCAGTTCATTGATTCGTTCATATGGATCTTCAGGCTTTAAGCTGTAGCTTCCTTCAGGTGCGTTAAAAAACAAAGGATTGTATCCCCAATTGTAGTTTTTATCGGCAGGGTGATCGGTCACCCCATCGAAATCATTTACAGGAAGCAGTTCAACATGGGTGATCCCCAGCTCCTTCAGGTACTGAAGTCCACTGCTGAATCCACTTGGAGTGGAAGTCCCTTTTTCTGTAAAAGCACGATACTTTCCTCTATATTTCATGCCGCTTTCTTTTTGAGCTGAGAAATCGCGAATGTTCAACTCATAAATGACTGCATCCGTCGGAGATGATAATGGTGGAAGGGAGGAAAGAGCCTCACCTTTACCCAGATTTACAACACATCCCCACTCACTATCGTAGGAAACGGATTTAGCGTATGGATCGATCGATTCATCCCATACTAAATTGATGCACGTAAGAATCGTATAATAATACCCATCTACATTGGTATTCACCTTACATTCCCATACGCCGTTCTCGACTCTCGCGAATGGATACTGGATTTCTTCATCATCAGGGGATTTCAGCTTTAATCTTACCTCTGTTGACGTGGGAGCCCATACTTTAAATACGGTGCACCCTTCTTGGTATGTAACACCAAGGTCATCCCCATCGTAATAATAGCGTTGATCAAATTCCTCGGTTCTAATGACCGCCCCGATCTGCAGGTCTGTCTTTGTGTTATGCTCATCCACCACTTCATACGTTTTCCCTAAAATAACCTTTTCGCCTTGGATTGTCGTGACATATTTCATGGCATCATTGAGGGGAATCTTTTCTTCAATGTGAAGAGCTATTTTTTCACTTCCCTTTATCAGGGTGAAGTGACTTGAATGACCTTCATGATAATCGTATGGAAGAATCATAGTAATCGTATTGAACATATCTAAAAACGCATCGTAATGCCTGCTAATGACTAACACTTCTGCCACCCACTTCTGTTTAACATTTTCCAACTTAATGGAAGAACATTCACCTTCAATTCATCAGCCTTCTTCAGTTCTTCAATAGTATCTCCGTCTGCGTGAACAGGTACATCCTGACTCGATCGAACCGTAATCATCTTTCCCGTACGCGTGCTGACTTCTTTGAAAGCCGTATGTTTTCCGAAGAAGACGGATAGAAAGACCAAGAGTAATTTCCACCTGGATAAACCGTGGACGAGAGTCATATCGATGTAGCCATCTTGAGGACAGGCCTGTGGGGCGATTTTCATCCCTCCGCCAAAAAAAGGCTGATTCGAAATCGTCACAAACCATACCTTGTGGAACCGTTGTTCTTTTCCATCGACCCTTATCGAAAGAGAAAAAGGTTTAAACGTAAACGCTTCCTTACAAAGAAGGATAGGATAGATCAACTGCCCAAGGGACCATTTGTTCAACCACTTTTTAAAGGGAGAACGATTTGCCATCCGGGCAATTTGCGCATCAAAGCCTATTCCTATATTATTCACAAAATGCCCATTTGGTCCGCTGCTCATGGAATATTGACCAGAATCCAAAAGCACGATATCCTCTTTTTTTAATCCCTGCTTTATTAAGGTATATGCTTGTTTTTGATTGTTAGGCCAATTATAGCCTCTTGCAAAATCATTACCGCTTCCTGATGGAATATACCCTATAACGACCTTGTCAAAACCGATTGTTCCACTGACCACAGAGTTCATGGTGCCATCTCCACCGACTCCCACGACCAAGAGCAATTCGTCAGGAGATTCGTTGACCTTACTTGCGACAATGCTCTTTACGTCCCCGGGGTGCTCTGTCACAAACATTTCATATGGAATGTCGATTGTTCGACTAAATTGATTCCATGAAGTTAAGGAATGATGGTTCTTTGCAGAAGGGTTCACGATAAAAATCGTTTTCATTGTTGATTCTCATCTGAACCAACCGTCTGTTCTTCCCACTGAAGCCTTCTGAAAGAAGTGGTTTCGCAATACTCCATGATGGCTTGTGCCGCTTTTAGCTGCACACTCTTGATTGGAGAAGAGCTTGAACGCTGCTGTTGGAACCATTCGTTGTGATACCGCTTATCCAGAAACTGGATGCCCACTGGAGCCTGTGGGTAATCTATGTATCCATTCCTGCTTATCACACCTTTATAAATAGGGAGCTCCACTCCTTCATATTGAATGATCTGATGGAGTATACTCTCCATTCTCCTTAGACCGATAAGAGGGTTTAATACCTTCGTCTCGACATCTCCCCATTTTTTCAGCCAAAATCGTTCTCCAGATCCGATATAGGCGGTTCCTTCCTCAAATTCAAGAAAGGTTAGGCACCATATTCCTGTCGGAGTGATCAAAATGGTTTCGAGCTCTACAGGTGCTTGTTTAATTCTTAGTAGCGGGTTGTACATCACGAATATGTTATCTGGAAAGCGCTGAAGCAGGTAGCGCAAGCGTTCGTCATAATGATAGCTGTTGTCTACATAGGATTTCTCCATAATCGTGGAGCTTGCCCATCTCAACTGAAAATCAAATAAAAGGTCCAGGAAGGAAACCTTTAATTCTTCCTCTGTAGAGATATCTTGATGTGAATCCATTTCGATTTCAATTTCGTCATCATTCAGTTGAATAGAACTTGACTGCTCCTCTTCTTGAGCTCCTTTCTTTTTAAAGAGTGAAAAGAGCTTCTCCTTCATGGAGTTCCCTTCCTCCTCTGGCACTTCATCCTTCATGATGGGTGTAACGGGAGGAAGATCGCCGTTTTCCCAATGTTGTTTCATTTTTTCCCATTGCTGCTTTTTTAATCGGACAAATTGGGAAGGATATTTATATAAATCCGTTTCGTACCTGGAAACGTAATCTTGGAGTTTAATCAGTTGTGCCATATGAATCTATCCTTTCATGACGGTCGATATGCCTGTAATGATTTGGTGTAAATGGCTTCATACTTTGGCAGTCTATCTAAGTGGGTTTGATATAACACAATTTCTCCTGCTGTGAAGGAGTGGGTATCAGTCGGCTGAAACGCATTTAACCATTCGGGAGTAAAAGGGAAGTCTTTATTCCACTTCCGCCCTACTGTGATATGTGGAGAAAAAGGTCTCTTATCTAATTGAAAGCCCGCTTCTTCACACGCATCATACATACGGTCCCGAACCCGTTGTAATGCTTCTGATGGCTGAACACCCATCCAAAGTATTCTGGGTGAATCACTTTTGCCAAAGATCCCGAAGTAATCCAGGGTTAAAGGGAAGGCAGAACACTCCAGAGCCCCTACTTTATGGATCACGGGTTGAAGTTCA
Organism: Rossellomorea sp. GCM10028870; assembly: GCF_042666755.1. Lineage (NCBI taxonomy): Bacteria > Bacillati > Bacillota > Bacilli > Caryophanales > Bacillaceae > Rossellomorea > Rossellomorea sp. GCM10028870. Next base: position 138,437 of record NZ_JBHTGN010000006.1, read on the forward strand.
TCCGCATTTCCTAAGAAGGCTAATGTGATGTGATAATCCTGCGGGTGCACCCAGCGCTGAAAGGAATCCTCATCCTTCATTGGCTGCGTCCATTTATGAATATGGCGTTTCGTTTCCTGAGACAGGGAAAGTGCAAAGAAATAGTGAGCTTTCAACATATCACTCGTCCTTTCATTTATTACTACCATTTTAGCAAAATGTGTCATGAGAGAGAATGAATAGGAGGAAATGCAATAAAAATGAAATACAAAGCGCATTTATTTGATAAGATTTATATGAATTAGTACGATAGAAGAAGAACGTTTTCTGAAAGGAAGTTGAACATGAAAGTTGTACAAAATATTGCTGAATTGATCGGGGACACTCCACTAGTCAAATTAAATCGCCTCAATCCTGCTGACGGGGCGGATGTGTATGTTAAATTAGAATTCTATAATCCGAGTAAAAGTGTGAAGGACCGTGCTGCCTTTCAAATGATCGTTGAAGCAGAGAAGGAAGGCTTATTGAAGGCAGGATCGACCATTATAGAGCCGACGAGTGGAAACACCGGCATCGGCCTTGCCATGAATGCAGCCGCAAGGGGATATCGCGCAATCCTGGTGATGCCCGATACGATGACTCAAGAGCGTATTAATCTGTTAAAAGCATATGGAGCTGAAGTAGTCTTAACACCTGGAGATGACAAAATGCCGGGTGCTATTGAAAAAGCGAAAGAATTAACAGAGCAAATTCCAAACAGCTTCATGCCGATGCAGTTTGAAAACGATGCGAACCCAAATGCCCACAGGGAAACGACTGCTCTCGAGATTGTCGAAGCCATGAAAGAAATCGGCAAGCCCTTATCTGCATTTGTTGCGACTGCCGGAACGGGCGGCACGATTACAGGGACAGGAGAAGTGTTAAAAGAGCACTACCCGGATCTTGCCGTTCATGTGGTGGAGCCGGCAGGATCCCCGGTTCTTTCTGGAGGAAAGCCAGGGAAGCATAAATTAGTCGGGACGAGTCCCGGGTTTGTTCCAGATATTTTAAATACGGAAGTGTATGATGAAATTCATAAAATCGAAGACGAGCAAGCCTACGATATCGCCCGTAGAATGGCAAGTGAAGAAGGAATTCTGGTAGGACCTTCATCAGGAGCCGCTTGTTATGCAGCCATTGAAGTGGCGAAGAAATTATCACCGGAAGATGTAGTCGTGTGCATTGCCTGCGATACAGGAGAAAGATATCTATCAAGCGACCTGTTCAGATTTTAATATACAAAAGCGCTTCGACTTACTTCTCGATCCGGACGATAACCAAAAGAGGCTGCGCCCATAACGGCGCAGCCTCTTCCTTATGTTCATTTAACCTTATGATACTGCGTAATGAAATGTTCAGGAGATGACTTAACAACAAACGTCCACACTCCTTCAATCGTGTGCAGATACAAAAAAGTATAGAAAGCTGACAATGGTTTGCTTGTCACATCCATCACGTCCTTGATGGTGAAGCTTTTCGTAGGAGTCTCGATTCGATCACTGTATAAATAAAGATGCTCCTCTGTCTCTACGGTGAATTGCCGGTTGTCTTCTATTCTACGTTCGGTCTTCATAAATGGTTGTGAACAAATCAATCTCATTTAAAGCCTCCAACTATTTTACCGGGCTTTGTTCCCTTTTTCTTTCACTAAAGAGTGCCTGCAGCTTTTTCGTTACAGAACCGGTTTTCCCATTCCCTACCACCTGTTGATCGATCTTAATGACGGGCATGACTTCTGAAGTCGTACTTGCGATGAATACTTCATCCGCTTCGAGAAGATCATGGACAAGAAACGTCTCTTCTTGAAAAGAGATATTATTTCTTCTGCATAAATCTTCAATGACTCTTCTAGTAATACCATTGAGTATCAGGTTTGTAGCGGGATGTGTGTAGATGACTCCATCTTTCACCATGAATGCATTAGAAGAGGAGCCTTCCGTCACAGTATCCCCTCGATGCAAAATGGCTTCGAAATGCCCCTCGGAAGCAGCTTCTTCTTTTGCCAGGAGGTTTCCGAGAAGATTCAAGCTCTTAATATCACATCTCAGCCACCTGATATCTTCGACCAGCTTAGCTGTTACACCCTGCTCCATCTGGTGAAGAGGAACAGGAAAATCTTTGGTATAAGCAACGACGCTTCCCATTACATCTTTCGAAGGAAAATGGTGCTGACGGGAAGATACACCGCGGGTCACTTGCACATAAACAATCCCGTCTTTCACTTGATTGGAATCGATAAGCTCCAGAAGATGTGCCGTCAGTTCTTCTTCCGAATACGGAATGGACAGCTTCATCTTTTCAGCACTTTGATAAAGTCGCTCCATATGCTCCTTCATCGTGAACGTGTTTCCGCCGTATACGCGAATCACTTCATAGATTCCATCCCCGAATTGATAACCCCGATCCTCAATATCAATCTTCGCATCGGCACGATCGATGACTTCCCCATTTACAAATACTGTGTTCATTCTGCTCTCCCCTTGTCTCTCTTAAGATTCACAGGCTAATTCATAGATAGCCTGTGCGTAAATAGCCGTTGCTTTCAGGAGATCCTCTATATACATATATTCATCCTTCTGATGAGCAATATCTTCACGGCCCGGGAATAAAGCTCCAAATGCTACGCCTGCCTCTAAGCTTCTGGCGTAAGTCCCTCCACCGATGCTTAATAACTCGCCTCTCTCACCGGTTTGATCCTCATATACCTTTTTCAGCGTTTGAACGAGTTCATCGTCTTTCGACACATGATGAGGTTTACTATCTGAGAAGTTCTCAATTGAATAGCCTTCTATGTTCTCGATGATTGCCTTTCCTTTCTCCATCTCAAACGTAACCGGATAACGCATGTTTAATCCTAATCGTCCACCATCAGCATCTGAATAGCGCAACTTCCCTACGTTGATCGTTAAATCTCCCGTAATATCGTCACGGTAGCTTACACCGAGTTGAATCCCTCTTGAATCTTTAAAGAAATGCTTGGTCGTGAACTCAAAGAATTCTTTTCCTTTAGAAGATAGTGGCAGCTGTGATAAGAATGCGGCTAAGTAGAGACCCGCATTCTTCCCGTTGTCAGGCTCCATTCCATGTGAAGAAACACCTTCGACTTCAAAAACAAGCTCGCCGTTTTCGATGTAATAGTTACCTTTGATGTTTTCTTCCTTTGTGAAAATTTCAAAGTTTTGAACCCATTTTGTATGGTCCTCGTCCACTAGAAGGACTGCCTTTGCATAGTCAGGAACCATGTTGTAGCGGCGGCCGGACTCGAAGGACAGGACTTTGATGCCTGATTGGGACGCATCCGCTGGTTCTGTTTGAACTAAATCATAGTCGGCAATCCCTTTTTCTGCATGAATGATCGGGAAATCGGCATCAGGAGCAAATCCCATTGTAGGCATTTCTTCTTTTTTGAAATAGTGCTCTACACATCTCCAGTCACTTTCCTCATCTGTCCCAATGATCATGCGGATTCGCTTATTAAAGGTGGGATCAAGATCTTTTACGATTTTCATGGCATAGTAAGCAGCCATTGTAGGACCTTTGTCGTCGATCGCTCCACGGGCGAAAATCTTACCGTCTTTTATCTCACCGCCATAAGGATCGACACTCCATCCATCCCCTTCCGGCACAACATCCACATGACAAAGGATGCCGAGAAGGTCATTTCCTTCCCCAAATTCTAAATGCCCTGCAAGATGATCCACATTCTTAGGGGTGAAACCGTCTTTCTCACCAAGGGTTAACAAATAGTCCAGCGCTTCTTTCACGCCTTTTCCCAGCGGTGCTTCCTCTGTCGCATTCTCTTCATCCAACACACTTTTAATTTGCAGAAAATGTTGCAGATCCTTAAGCAAATCGTCCTTCCGCTTCTCCACTTCATTTGTCCAATTGATACTCATTCGTTTCCACCTGCTCTATATGTATTTACTTCTCCTATCATTTTATACTGTTTCATGGGGAAATCCAAACAGAGAGAATTTTGCTGAATCACCCCTGGAAGTGCAGGGCTCTGTCAATCAATGTGTGCTGGATGGTGAGGGGAACCGCTTCGCTTGCAGCTAGCGTTCGGCCGGGGAATCTTGTGCCTCCAGCGGAAAGGAACGGTCCACGTTTTGTTCCTACACTCATCCTCTAGCGCAAATCGACAACTTCCTTTCTTCTGTGAGATAGAAATAATCTATACAAAAAGAGCTTTATAAGATAAAAAATACATATATTTAGCATTTTATTCATATTCTAGGAATACAACCATGAGTTACTACGTAAATTGTTTGTAAATTTGGACAATATTCTAGAAATTTTGTCGGATTAGGGTTACAATGTAATTGTCTGACATCTTATGAGTAAACTTTATATGTAGAAAAGGGGTTGTCTAAAGCGCATAGTACATATGGTAGCACGTGAGGTGCACAAATGACGCATGTAGTCTTTGCCTTTGGAAAAATGATGAGGGAGTGGTTCTTTGAAACCTTCAACCAATCGTATGCTAACTAGAATCAAAGCTGTATACATGTACATTAAACAGAAAGGTACTGTAACAACTCAAGATCTTGTAGACGAATTTGGCATTACTCCTCGCACCATACAAAGAGATCTCAACGTGTTAGCTTACAATGACTTGGTGCAAAGCCCAAGTCGCGGTCAATGGACAACTACGGAGAAGAAAGTGAAGATGACTTCTTAATAGAAATGCGGAGGCGGCTCGTTCAGGCCCGACAAGCATAAGACGAGAACACCGGAAAGGCGCCCTTTGCCTTTTTGGTGTTCTTGACTTATGACCTCGAGGGACTAGCCGCCGGAGCTGGACACATAGAAATGCGGAAGGGCTTCGCCCAGAGGCGACAAGCATAAGACGAACCTGCCAAAAAGGCGGGTTTTTGCCTTTTTGGCAGGTTTGGCTTATGACCTCGAGCCTCTAGCCGCCGGAGCTGGACACATAGAAATGCGGAGGCGGCTCGTTCAGGCCGACAAGCATAAGACGAGAACACCGGAAAGGCGCCCTTTGCCTTTTTGGTGTTCTTGACTTATGACCTCGAGGGACTAGCCGCCGGAGCTGGACACATAGAAATGCGGAGGCGGCTCGTTCAGGCCCGACAAGCATAAGACGAGAACACCGGAAAGGCGCCCTTTGCCTTTTTGGTGTTCTCGTCTTATGACCTCGAGGGACTAGCCGCCGGAGCTGGACACATAGAAATGCGGACGGGCTTCGCCCAGAGGCGACAAGCATAAGACGAGAATAGCGGACTAAAATGACTTTTTAAACAAAGAAACGGGGCAGCACCTTTACCGAAGGGTGCTGCCCCGTTTTTTATTCCGGCTTATATTCCTTAAGAAGGGTTACTTCCTCTTCTGTCAGCTCACGGTACTCCCCAAGCTCCAGGTCTTGATCAAGCTCGAGTGGTCCCATCGTTAAACGCTTCAGATAGATCACGCGCTTGCCGACACTTTCAAACATCCTCTTCACCTGATGGAATTTCCCTTCTGTAATCGTCAATTCAATATCTGAAGTTAAACCCGATTTTAAGATCGTTAAATCCCCCGGCTTCGTTTTATAGCCATCATCCAATGTGACTCCACTTTTAAAGGCTTCCACGTCCTTTTCTGTCACTTCCCCGTCAATCACGGCAAAATACGTTTTCGGTACATGACGCTTCGGAGAAAGGAGCTGGTGAGATAATTGACCGTCATTCGTAATGAGAAGGAATCCTTCTGTATCCTTATCGAGTCTTCCAACAGGAAATGGATTGAATATCTGATCTTCCAATTGAAGTAAATCAATGACGGTTTCATCCTGTCCATCTTCAGTTGCTGAGATGACTCCAGGTGGCTTATTCATGAGAAGGTAGATGTATTCACGATACTCAACCTGTTCTCCATACAACATCACCGTATCCTTCTCCGTATTGATATGTACCTTTCCATCCTTAATGACCTCTCCATTGACCTGAAGTCCGCCATCCTTTAATAATTTCTTTACTTCTTTCCGGCTGCCGTAACCCATATTGGCAAGCATTTTATCTATTCTCAAATTAATCACGCTCCGTTTTTGTTGAGTTCGTCTTCAATGTTGATTTTATTAATGATTTGACCAGTCCATGGGCACCTACCCATTCATGTTTCTATTCTTAACATAGGCTACTAAAGGTAAGCAAATATGAAAAAAATAATTGAGGTGAAGCATATGTATCCATATCGACAACAGGGTTCAGGCGGATTATTAATTCCTATTCCACTCCCTGGAGGTGGCGGTCAAGGATATCCAGGTTTTCCTGGTCAAGGTTATGGTGGCGGCGTCAACGCCCGGTTAGACCGACTGGAGAGACAATATGAGCGTCTGGACCGTAGAGTCGACCGCTTAGAAAGAAAAGTAGAGCGACTTGAAAGACAGCTTGGATATTACAATAATTAGCGTTCGCATTTCACATTATTGATTAACGGTGCAAAAATCATGAAAACGACGCGTAAATCTCGAAAACGACTCTTTAAAAACGAGGGCAAATCAACCCTCCCTCTCCATTTCTAACCTGCTAAGCTCAATAAAAAAAGGGATGATCGGCATGTATCATCCCTTTTCCCTTTACCCTATGCGAAGTTTGCTGCGAATTCTCGCCACTTTATCTCCGAATAATCGATCTGCCAATTTACTTCTTAAGCTTAAGTAGAAGTATACGAGTGCTCCCACTCCGCCACAGACAGCAACGAGAATAATCGATTGGAATCCGGATTCCGGATTAAGGAATTGGACCAGTACACCGTATAGCACCAATACCACCACTGCCATTATGGCATTCAGTGCTCCAATGAACATTGTTCTTCTCAAAATCAGTCGGAATTGATATCTTGCATATTTCTTGATGATATATAAATTGATTAAAATCGCTACCGCATACCCTATCACAGTGGCAATGACTGCACCTTGAGTTTCAAATAAGCGAATCAATGGTATGTTCAGGACAAGCTTGAGAAGCAAGCCGACCAGCAAGCTGAAAATCGTAAATTTCTGCTCATCGATTCCTTGAAGAATGGCTGCCGTAACAGCAAATAAAGCAAAGAGAATCGCAACAGGTGCATAGGATCTCAAAATAGAAGTTCCTAACGCATCGCTATGATAGAACATCGTATACGTCGGTTCAGCTAAAAGTGCAATTCCCAAAGCAGCAGGCACTGTTAAAAACAATAGAATTTGAAAGGTTTGGTCAATATTTCTACGCATCGTTTTCCGGTCGCCGCTTGTATAAGAGGTCGTAATTAACGGGATCAGCGTCATAGAAAAGGCGGTTGCCAATGACACCGGGATGATAACCAGCTTATGAGTATAGAAGTTTAATACGGCGAAGGCATGGTCGGAGATTTTTGCGTTCCCTATATCCGCCATCGCTGTATTAAATGTAATCTGATCAACCAGTTGAAACAATGGATTGGCGAGCCCCACAAAAATAAACGGAATCGAATAGGCGATGATTTCTTTGTACATCGATCGTAATGAAATCTCTTCTTGACCGCGATCTTCCTCTAATAGCTCATCTAAATGAGGCTTTCGTTTAAACCAATACCAAATCAATGCCCCGAGACTTGCCAGCCCCCCGACAAATGCAGCAAATGTGGCTACGGCGATGGCGGTCGTCACTGATCCATTCAGAATGTTCAAAACAACATATATCCCGCCGAGTAAGAACACGATACGGACAATCTGTTCTATCACCTGGGAAACCGCCGTCGGGCCCATGGATTGGTGCCCCTGGAAGAATCCCCGAATCAAGCTCATAAACGGAATGATGATCAGTGCAAAGCTTACTGCGCGTATGACCGTTGTCACCTGTGCAACGGAAATAACCTGCTCATCACTTTTAATCGTCATTTCAGCAAAAACCGGTGCAAATGCATACATAATGAGGAATGATACAATCCCCGTCAGCGTCATCAACACCAGGCCTGATTTAAATAACCTTCGCCCTACGGCATATTCCCCTATGGCATTATATTTTGAAACGAATTTTGATACGGCCAGCGGCACGCCTGCAGTCGCTACAGTCAGAAAGATGGTATACGGTACATACCCATATTGATAAAGGGATGCCCCCTCTTCATGACCTTTTAACAAATCATCAAACGGTATAACATAAAAAAGACCTAAAAACTTCGAAATAAAGGTCCCTAACGTTAAGATAAACGTTCCTCTTATTAATTTAGATGACATAGTATCCCTCTCTATATATCTTGTTGCTCGTTAAACAAACAAAATAAAATACATCTTGAAATTTACACACTATCAGTAGTTTACTACTGTACGAATCGAATGACAATTTTTTTCGAATGTTGTATTTAAAACCCATCCCATTTAAAATAAGGAGAAACTCTTTTGAGCGACGAACAAGCAAAACTAAAAGTTGGTGGAAAAATGGTAAAGAAATACGATGTCATAGTGATAGGTGGAGGACCGTCCGGTTTAATGGCCAGTATCGCTGCCGGTGAGAACGGAGCGAAAGTCCTTCTTGTTGATAAAGGAACGAAACTTGGAAGAAAGCTCGCGATTTCAGGTGGTGGTCGCTGCAACGTGACCAATCGACTTCCGATAGAAGAAATCATTAAGCATATTCCTGGAAATGGACGTTTTTTATACAGTGCATTTTCTGAGTTCAATAATGAAGATATCATCTCTTTCTTCGAAAAACTCGGGATTAAATTAAAAGAGGAAGATCACGGCAGGATGTTCCCGGTATCAAACAGGGCCCTGGACGTTGTGGAAGCCTTATTGACCCGCATGAAGGAATTAAAGGTGGATACCCGAACCAGCACAAGTGTGGAGGAAGTCTTATACGAAAACGGGGAAACGGTCGGCATCCTCTTGAAAGACGGGGAAACGCTTGCCGCAAATGCTGTCGTCATAGCGGTTGGAGGTAAGTCCGTCCCTCATACAGGATCAACTGGTGATGGGTATCCGTGGGCAACAAAAGCCGGGCATACGATTACCGACTTGTTCCCGACGGAGGTTCCCCTAACGTCGGATGAACCGTTTATTAAGAAGAAAGAGCTGCAAGGACTTTCATTGCGAAGGGTTGATTTGAGCGTATTGAATCCTAAGGGAAAGAAAATCATCACGCATAAAATGGATATGATTTTTACCCATTTAGGAATTTCCGGACCGGCTGTTCTTCGTTGCAGTCAATATGTGGTAAAGGCCATGAAAAAATGGAACCTGACCCATGTTTCTATGCAAATCGATTCCATGCCTGATCAAAATGAAGAGCAGCTCTTTCAATCCCTTCATAAGCAGGTAAAGGAAGAAGGAAAAAAAGCCGCAAAAAATATATTCAAAGGACTGGTCCCTGAGAGATATCTGTTATTCTTACTGGATCGCGCAGAGATTGATCACGACGAAAAAGGAGACCACATCTCCTCAGAAAAAATCCGTCATTTTACAAAGCTTCTAAAACAATTCACCTTCAATGTGAACGGAACATTATCCATTGATAAAGCCTTTGTAACGGGCGGCGGTGTTTCCATCAAAGAAATCGAACCGAAAACGATGGCTTCGAAAAAGATGAACGGCCTCTTCTTCTGCGGTGAAGTACTCGACATCCACGGATATACAGGCGGTTATAATATTACTTCCGCCCTTGTTACTGGACGGCTTGCCGGATTGAATGCAGCGAAGGTATGATGGTAAAAAAAAAAGGTTGATTCTCATATTCTGAGCAATCAACCTTTTTATTTTCTATATACAACCATGGCCGAAAAACAATAGATCTGGTCCTCTACTTCCTCCGACATCGCCGCTACGTGATATTTAATATCAACGATCTTTTTATCATCCATTTTACTGAGGAATTGGTTCATATCTTTCTCTAAATCTTTTTCATGCTCGTAGTCGAAGACCTTAACCTGGATCACGGAATCCCCTCCCGGATTGTTTTTGGTATTAGTATTGTCAGAATAGTTGGTATTCAAACTATTGAAGGGTTATTTCTTTTGGATTTAGTGGGGGGTTACGAATTGTGGGGTTTTTTTGATTTCGCTGATATATTGTCGATTTCGCTGATATATTGTCGATTTCGCTGATATATCTCGGATTTCGCTGATAAAATGAAAATTCCGCTGATATATCTTGTATTTCGCTGATAAAATACCCTACTTTCACCATTAATCGGGTTCAGGGATTCTAAAGATTGCCTAATCTCAACTGAAACACTTATTAGTGACTTAATTAGTATCAAATCTCTACCCTATTAACAAAAAAGCCCCAAACTTCCTTCATTGTGACTTAGAAGAGTCCAACTAAGAGAAAGGTTACATATTCTATCCCTTTTTAGCAGCGTATAATATGACAATATATTCATTTTTTGTATAAATACTGCAAATATATTATAATTTTCTCAATTTTCATTTAATATTAGTGCATTAGCCATTTAGGAGGGATTTAATTGAACCAGTTACAATTAACCAGGAACCGTTTACTAGCAATTTTATTTCTTTTCACCCTCATCTTGACCCCCTTTCACTCAACTGAGACTCCTACAAAAGTAAACGCATCAATTGATAATGCAGATCTAGAGCAGCAAATTCACGATATACTAGCAGATGAACGCTTAAATGGAGCTATTGGTTCGGTCAGTGTGCGTGATGCTGAAAGTGGTGAAATTATTCTTGATCGCTTAGGAGATATACGTTTGAAAACTGCCTCTAATATGAAGCTTTTTACTGCAGCTGCTGCTCTTCATACCCTTGGGCCTGATTACACATTTAAAACAGAAGTACTAACCGATGGAAAGATTGTGGGCAATGTCTTAAAAGGAAACCTATACCTAAAAGGAAAAGGTGACCCTACGCTTTTAAAAGAGGATTTTGACAAGATGGCGGCATTCTTAAAGTCCAATCATATCGAAACAATCCAGGGGAATATTATTGCAGACGACAGTTGGTATAACTCGGTCAGGCTTTCTGAAGATATGATCTGGAATGATGAATCGCATTATTACGGTGCTCAAATCTCAGCGCTAACAGCTTCACCTGATTCGGATTATGATGCTGGTACCGTCATCGTTGAAACTTCCCCTACACAAGCAGGGCAGCCAGCAGACATTAAACTTTCTCCTGAGACAAACTATCCGACCATCATCAACAAAACGAAAACCATTGAAAGCGGAACACGATCGATCAGCGTTTCTCGAGAACATGGGTCCAACAATATTGTGGTAGAAGGTTCTATACCGGTAAATAGTTCAACTGCCCGATCTTGGGTGACGCTTTGGGAACCTACTGGTTATGCACTGGATTTGTTCAAGAAATCACTTGTACAAACAGGAGTCCATGTCAAACAACATCAGGGTGAATACGGAAAAACTCCAGCAGATGCTGAAGTACTGTTTACAAGAGAGTCCATGCCACTTTCTGAATTAATGGTTCCCTTCATGAAGCTAAGTAACAATACAATCGCTGAAACGTTGGTGAAAGAAATGGGACGGGTAGTTCATCATGATGGTAGTTGGGAAAAAGGACTTGAAGTGCTTGAAGACTACATTTCAATGCGTGGATTAAATACAGATACCATGCGAATTCGAGATGGCTCTGGTATATCCCATGTAACGAATATTCCGGCAAATGAGTTGTCACTGTTACTTTACACTGTTCAAAAAGAGGACTGGTACCCAGTTTATCTAAACTCTCTTCCAATTGCAGGTGCAAGTAATCGCCTGGAGGGAGGCACCTTGAGAAACCGTATGAAGGGAACCCTTGCTGAAGGCAATGTAAAAGCCAAAACAGGAACAATTACAGGAGCTACCTCACTTTCCGGCTTTGTGACTACTAAAGATGGAAAGAATCTTGTATTTTCCATTATATTAAATAACTTTATGGCTAGTAATCTAAGAGATATTGAAGATAAAATTGCTGTTGCATTGTCTGAATATGATACGAGTAAAAAACATGATTAAAATAGGTTAACTATCAAACAACCTAATATAATAAGCATTTGTTCAAAAAAGCACGTTCCCTTAAAAACAGGGAACGTGCTTCACATAAAAAACCATTATTTCTTCTCTGCTGTCTCCCCAGCCCAGTTCATCATGCCGCCTTCCATGTTCACCACTTTATAGCCTTGTTCCTGCATGTAGTGAGCGACATTTCCACTGCGGTTCCCTGAACGGCAGATAAAGATGTACTCTTTGTCTTTATCAAATTGATCAAGTGACTCAGGAATTTCACCCATTTTGATATGCTTCGCTCCAGGAATCATTCCCTCTGCCACTTCTTCATCTTCACGAACATCCACGAGAAGCAGATCTTCACCATTTTTCAACTTCTTTTCTAACTCATCAGTTGTAATCGTTTTAATCGTTTCCATTGTCATCTTCCTTTCTTCATTCATTCATTCATTCACCATGATTATACCAAAGCCCGTCTCCCAAACAAAAATATCAGATCGAAACATGGGGACTAAAAAGAGGGACGGACCTCAACGGAATACTGATATAAAGCGATTTGCGCTTAAAACCCGGCCCATATAGTAGTCCGTCCTTCTAAATAGAAAGGAGGGACGGACCTTGGTGAAATACAGAATCCCCGATTGATAGCATTTCCTAACAATCAGATTCAGTTCAAGGTCCGTCCCTCATAAATATTCATAAATATTAGTTGGCTACGATGTTCACTAGTTTGCCAGGTACGGCAATGACTTTGCGGATGGTTTTGCCTTCGATTTGGCTTTTGATTTCATCGTTTTCCATGGCTGTTTTTTCAAGATCCTCTTTGTTCATATCGCGGGGGATCATGACTTTTGCTTTCACTTTTCCGTTCACTTGAAGGACGATTTCGACTTCGTTGTCCACTAGCTTCGACTCATCGAATGTCGGCCATGCTTCGTAGGAGATCGATCCTTCGTGACCAAGCTTGCTCCAAAGTTCCTCTGTCATATGCGGAGCGATCGGAGAAAGAAGCTTGATGAATCCTTCTACGTAATCCTTCGGAAGAGTGTCCGCCTTGTAGGCATCATTGATGAATACCATCAGCTGGGAAATCCCTGTGTTGAAACGAAGACCCTCATAGTCTTCTGTTACTTTCTTAACGGTTTGGTTATACGTTTTATCAAGGTCACTGTTTGGTGCATCCTTCACTTTAGAGGATAGTGAGCCATCCTCCTCGACAAGCAGGCGCCATACACGGTCCAGGAAGCGGCGTGCTCCGTCAAGGCCGTTTGTGCTCCAGGCAATGGATGCTTCCAGTGGTCCCATGAACATTTCATATAGACGAAGGGTATCGGCACCGTGAGATTCCACAACCTCATCCGGATTCACGACATTCCCTTTTGATTTACTCATTTTTTCATTGTTTTCCCCGAGGATCATTCCTTGGTTGAATAGCTTCTGGAATGGCTCTTTCGTTGGTACTACGCCGATATCATAAAGGAACTTATGCCAGAAACGTGCATACAGCAAGTGAAGGACCGCATGCTCGGCTCCTCCGATATAGGTATCGACCGGAAGCCACTCCTGCATTTTCTTCGCATCGGCAAGGGCTTCTTCGTTATGTGGATCGATATAACGAATGTAGTACCAGCAGCTGCCTGCCCATTGTGGCATCGTGTTTGTTTCACGACGGCCTTTTTTGCCTGTTTCAGGATCCTCGACGTTCACCCATTCACTGATGTTCGCAAGTGGAGATTCACCTGTTCCGGACGGTTTGATTTCCGTCGTCTTCGGTAGGACAAGAGGAAGCTCACTCTCCGGAACCGTCGTTGTCGTACCGTCTTCCCAATGGATGACAGGAATCGGCTCGCCCCAATAACGCTGACGGCTGAACAACCAGTCCCGAAGGCGGTATGTCACTTTCTTCGTTCCGATATTTTTCTCTTCTAACCAAGAAATCGCTTTGGTAATCGCTTCTTCCTTCCCAAGTCCATCAAGGAAACCGGAATTCACATGATCACCGTCACCTGTATACGCTTCTTTCTCAATGTTTCCTCCAGCGACGACTTCCACGATTGGAAGATCGAACTCTTTCGCAAACTCATAATCCCGTTCGTCATGGGCAGGAACCGCCATGATCGCTCCGGAACCGTAGCTCATCAGAACATAATCGGCGATCCAGATCGGCATTTTCTCACCGTTCGCCGGATTGATGGCATAAGCCCCGGTGAAGACACCTGTTTTTTCTTTTGCCAAATCTGTACGTTCCAGATCGCTTTTCGACTTGATTTTGTCGATGTACTCATTTACTTTCGAGCGTTGAGCTTCTGTCGTGATTTCTGCAACGAACGGATGCTCAGGTGCCAGAACCGCATATGTCGCACCGAAGATCGTATCCGGACGCGTCGTGAACACATCGAATGATTTGTCATGACCATCGATGGTAAAGTTCACTTCTGCTCCTTCTGAGCGACCGATCCAGTTTCGCTGCATATCTTTAATGCTTTCCGGCCAATCAACCTCTTCAAGGTCTTCCACAAGACGATCGGCATAAGCCGTGATCTTCAGCATCCACTGCTTCATCGGACGGCGCTCTACGGGATGACCTCCGCGTTCACTTTTCCCGTCGATGACTTCTTCATTGGCAAGCACGGTTCCAAGTGCCGGACACCAGTTGACGGCAACCTCATCCACATAGGCCAAGCCTTTTTCATATAGCTTCGTGAAGATCCATTGCGTCCACTTGTAGTAGCCGGGATCTGTCGTATTGACTTCACGGTCCCAGTCATATGAGAAACCAAGTGACTTGATTTGTCGACGGAACGTATCGATATTTTTTTGAGTGAATTCTGCCGGGTCATTCCCTGTATCAAGGGCATATTGCTCAGCCGGTAAACCGAATGCATCCCATCCCATCGGATGAAGGACGTTAAATCCTTGCATGCGCTTCATGCGGGAAAGGATGTCTGTCGCCGTAAACCCTTCCGGATGTCCTACGTGAAGACCTGCACCTGATGGATAAGGGAACATATCCAGTGCGTAGAAATTGGATTTTCCTTCGTCTTCAGTCGCCTTGAACGTTTTGTTTTCTTCCCAATACTGCTGCCATTTCGTCTCAACACTTCTATGATTAAAACTCATATTGAGATCCTCCTTTAATTGTCATTCGAAAGGTCGTAAGGGTACTTCCCTTCTTTTTGAAAAAAATAAAAAAACCCTCATCCCAAATAAATATTTGGGACGAGAGTTTGTATTAACATTCTCCCGCGGTACCACCCACATTAGTGTACGCGCACTCAGCTTCATTCATCCTTAACGCGGAAAACGGCAAGTCTTACTATGGTTCACACTTGCAACTCAGCAGGCGAGTTCATGATGCTTCTGGTTGACTTTCACCACCCGTCAACTCTCTACGACAGAAGACCGTCATTACTACTCCTGATCAACGTTTCGATATAGGTAAACAATATATGTATTCACTATTTTAGTGAAAAATATACAGAAGCGCAAGCCTATTGTTGAATAATGGATGAGATTATTGCCATTTTATTAAATAATATGGGATTACAGGTGACGCTCAAGAGTAAATTTGGTCCTCTTTGATGAAAATCAGGCCGTTTCCGAGAAGAATCAAGTAGCTTCTGAAAGATCCGACCGATTTGATGAAGAATCCAGCCGCTATCAAGAAAAATCCAGCCGTTTTGACGAAGAATCCAGCCGAAATCGAAGATAATCCGGCCGTTTCCATCAAAAATCCAGCCGATTTACGTTTTTTTCCAATTCTCACTCACCAGAATCGCCGTCACATCAACCTCACCCAATAGAGAAACGACCTCCTAAAAGGTCGTTTCTCTTTCACCAAGCTATTGGATCGTATACCCTCCGTCCAAGACGACTGCCTGCCCGGTAATTCCCTTCGCTGCATCACTGCATAGGAACATGGTATAGTCTGCAATTTCTTTGACATCGAGTAATCTTCTCTGCGGTACGAGAGGATAGATGACTTCTTCTATCACTCTTTCAAAGGGGATATTGCGCGTTTTGGCAAGGTCCCCCAGCTGATTGCGAACCAGCGGAGTGTCCACGTATCCGGGACAAACCGCATTGACGGTGATTCCATGTTGTGCCGCTTCCAAAGCCGCTACCTTCGTCAGGCCGATGACTCCGTGTTTGGCAGAATTATAGGCTGCTTTGCCGGAAAAACCGACTAATCCATTAATGGACGCCATGTTGATGATCCGTCCCTCCCCCTGCTCCTTCATGTGAGGCAGGGCATGCTTGATCGCGATAAATGGTGCGGTCAGCATGACTTTTATGAGAAGTTCGAATTTTTCAGTCGGGAACTCTTCAATATGGGATACATGTTGAAGGCCTGCATTATTGATTAATACATCCAGCTTGCCGTAGTGATCCACGGTTTTAGCGATTGCCCCTTTTAATTCGGATTCCGATGTCACGTCACAGCGTAATCCGAGTACTTCATATCCTTCTCTCTTAAGGGTATCTGAGGCTTTTTGAACGGCATCTTCCTGCAGATCCGTCAGTACGACCTTTGCTCCATTAGCAGCGAATTCTTTTCCGATTTCGAAACCGATCCCTTGCGCTGCCCCTGTTATGAAAACAACTTTATTTTCAACCATGATGATACTCCTTTCTTAGATCCCTACGCCAAATGAGAATAAAAGAATCGCTAAAGCTAAACCGATCAGTGGGACAATGACCGTAACTGCACCAACCGCCCCATACGCTTCTCCATGTGATTCATTACAGATCGAGCGGATCGTCGTTACGACATATCCATTGTGCGGCAATGAATCCAGTGCTCCTGAAGATATCGCCACTACCCGGTGAAGGGCTTCAGGATTCACACCCATATCAACATAGTGAGGTGCGAGGATCGGCAATGCGATCGCTTGACCACCGGAAGCCGAACCAGTCATCCCTGCTATTACACTGACGGCGATTGCTCCACCGATCAATGGAGATCCAGGAATATTCGTCATGACCTCTACCGCGGTACTGAAGGCCGGAACAGCTTTGGCCACTCCTCCGAATCCAACAACGGCCGCTGTGTTACCGATGGCGATCAATGCTCCAACCGTACCCTCGGAAACAGCACCCCAGAAGCCTTTGAAATATTTGCGATTTAACACGTAAGCAGAAATCACACCACCTAACAGGGCAATGATAAGTGCTGATTGTTTTAAAGAATCGTGGAAAGTGAAAGCCAGAATAAGGACGACTAATAATGGAACCAACCCCATGAACGGGTTAGGCAGGGGTCTTCCTTCATCAATGACCGGATCTTCTTCACGTGAATGGAACTTCTCTCCTTTATTGACTGCTTTGGTGATCATACGCTTTAACCACCAGTAGCCAAAGACAGCCATAAACACGGCAACGATCAAGCTGACCTCCCAGCCTGCATATGGTGTCGTACCAAGATATTCAATCGGAATCCAGTTTTGGATCTCCGGTGAACCTGCAGATGTCATCGTGAACGTGACCGATCCAAATGCTAATGCCGCAGGAATGAAACGGCGTGGCAGGTCAGCTTGTTTAAATAAACTAACAGCCATAGGATAAACGGAGAATGCTACAACGAAGAGACTGACTCCTCCATATGTTAAAACGGCACAGGCTGCAACAATGGCGAGTACTGCGTATTTCATTCCCATTTTCTCTACAACAAAACGGGAAACACTATCCGCTGCACCGCTATCTTCCATTACTTTTCCGAAAACAGCACCCAATAAGAACATTAGATACCAAGCGGCGACAAAGCTTGTGAATCCAGACATATAATTGGTTACCAGATTGGCTTCCCCTTCAGCCGCCAATTGTGGAAAGAGCGGCATTCCGCTTAACACCGCGACGAACAATGCCGATATGGGACCAACAATCAATATGTTCATGCCCCTCATCGTTAAAAAGATTAATAAAATAAGTCCTCCAATAAGACCGATCATGCTTAACATGATATTTCCCCCTTTGTTCTCTAGAGATGATCACCACAAAATGAAATCGTATACATTTTTATTCAGACTTCTGCTCTCCCTTCCATAAAATACTTTCAAACATAATCCATGCAATAATTGTGCCAACTTTCAGATTACTGGTAA
Organism: Rossellomorea sp. GCM10028870; assembly: GCF_042666755.1. NCBI lineage: Bacteria > Bacillati > Bacillota > Bacilli > Caryophanales > Bacillaceae > Rossellomorea > Rossellomorea sp. GCM10028870. Next base: position 156,474 of record NZ_JBHTGN010000006.1, read on the forward strand.
CTCATTCATTTTCATACTTACATTTTTTATAAATTCCGAAATTCTGGACAATTTCAATACTCAAGACACGAAATGTACATATTTACATTAAAATCAAAAGAGTCCGGAAATATGGACTTCTTTCCACATTTCCGGACTATCTTTACCATTATCATAGAAGCTGATATTTATTTAATTTCTCATACATGCTTGATTTGCTTATCCCTAAAGACTCTGCAACCTTTCGTTTATCATGCTGATGGGTTTGCAGGCTTTGTGTCAACACGGATTTCTCCGTTTCTTCGAGGATTTCTCTTAATGTTTTGGATCCTACATCATATAAATTTCCTGCCTTCATATATGAAGGTAGTGACTGAAGAGAAATCTTGCTTCCATTAGATAAATAGGTGGATGCATTAATGACATTCTCTAACTCACGGAGATTCCCCGGCCAGCTATAGGAAAGAAATATCTGCATCACATCGCTTTCGAAGCCTTGAACCCGTTTCCCCGACGATTTTGTAGATTTTTCCAAAAAAAAGGCTGCCAGGGTTTCGATATCTTCCTTCCGTTCACGGAGAGGAGGAATTTGAAAAGGCACGACGTTAATACGATAATATAGATCACTTCGAAATCGCTTTTCTTCCATCATTATTTCAAGGGGACGGTTCGTGGCGGCAACAATACGGACATCTACATGTTGAACACGGTTTGAACCGACTGCCTCGACTTCCCCTTCCTGTAAAACCCTGAGAAGCTTCGCCTGCATGTTGAGAGGCATGTCCCCTATTTCATCCAGAAACAGAGTTCCCTTATGAGCCAGCTGAAACTTTCCTTTCTTACCACCTTTTTTCGCACCTGTAAAAGCACCCTCTTCGTAACCGAATAGCTCTGATTCCAGAAGCTGCTCTGGAATCGCTGCACAGTTCACTTTAATAAAGGGTTGTCCGCTTCTTTCACTAAGCTGGTGAATACTGTGAGCGAACAGTTCCTTACCAGTTCCACTTTCCCCCCTGATGAGGACGGAGATATCACTGGGAGCGATCATTTGAGCTTTGTCTTTCAGCTCATTCATACCAGGTGATTCACCAATGATGTCATTCAGCGTGTATTTCACACCGCTATTGATATCTTGAATATAGCTTTGAATTTTAGACATCATATTCTTCACGTGAGAACTCATTTGCATCCATTCACTCGTGTCCCGGAAGATCACCGATCCAAATGCTCCTATCACTTTACCATCAACCCGGATCGGAATACGATTGGCGATCATATAGTTTCCTTTAATATATTGAAGGTCTGCCACTTCCTCTTTACCACTGTCCGCAACAATATGCATACGTGTGTTTTCGATGACGTTAGTTACATGTGAGCCAATCGCTTTATCCCGCTCGACTTCGAGAAAGCGACAGTAATTATCATTTATGTAGATGATCGTACCTTCGTTATCAACGACGACCAACCATTCGAAAGCGTTCTCAAGAATGATTTCGATCATTTCGACGGATACCTTTTTTAATAAGCTGCTCATTTCCTTGCCTCCCTTTATTTTGCAAGTGAACATATATATTTATAGTAGCATATACACTCACCGGCGTTTCGAAAATGAAGCCATTTTCCAACATTTCAATTACCAGTAATGAATCGGTTTAAGGTATACGGAATTAGGGAATCTTCTTAACAACGAATGGAGGAATGAGAGGATGAAAATCGCAGAACTGAAAATATTCTATTTCGAAGACGATGGAATCATCCCTAATAACCCGGACCTGCCAGTACTCATTTACCGCAATGCACTTGATTTTTCTCATAACGCCGAAGAACTCTTCAACAGAAATCAGTGGCTCAATAGTTGGACAAATGGCATTTATGATTACCACCATTATCATAGTAATGCACATGAAGTATTAGGGGTCATGGAAGGTGAGGCAACGGTTCAGTTAGGCGGTGAAATGGGCGAAGAAGTGAAGGTCCATAAAGGTGATGTGATCATCCTTCCAGCCGGGACCGGACATAAGAAATTATCCGCAAGTCACGACTTCAAAGTCGCAGGTGCCTATCCGAACGGTGATGATTATAATTTGAAAAAAGGTTCATTACGTGAACGGCCCAGTGTATTAATTGAAATTAAAAACGTTCCGCGACCCACAATGGACCCTGTGTTTGGAGAAACAGGTCCACTCACAAAATATTGGGTCAAGAAAATGGATTAAGTTAGCATTCTGCATCCTATCGTACCGTTTTCATTCGATTTTTTCCCATTCCTATTTTTCTATAGTAATGCTTCTTAGAAACGACTATAAACACTTTTGAAACATCCAATAATCTAAGTGGTTAGATTATTTTTGTAAAATAGTCTTGTTTTCTTATTAGTCCTATGCTATTCTATTATAGCGATGAGCTGAATTGTGTAAGTCGGGGATCACGTCCTTGTGACAACAAACGATGTGGCGTTTGCTGATCTCTCGCCTCAATTTTTTGCAAGTGGGCTTCCGTAGGAAACGGGAGCCCTTTTTATATGAAGAAAACCCCCAATGATTCCTCATTGGGGGTTTCTTTATTGTTGAACCGATACGGACACAGCGCTTTTCTTTTTCAATGGTCGGTCATATTGACTCGTAATGACTAGTGAGACCATGAAGAAAGCGATCAACGTCATAAACAGCACCTGCATGCTGAATAGGTCCACTAATACTCCTCCGATAAACGGCCCGATCATTCTTCCTCCTGTTGCTGTACTATTCACGATTCCCTGATAGAAACCTTCTCTCCCTTTTGGAGCAAGTGAGTTGGCTATCGTAGGGACGGCGGGCCATATGAGCATTTCACCAATCGTCAGAATGATCATCGCAATCGCAAACCATTGAAATTGATCCGCAATCGAAGCCACTGCGAAGGAAACCATGAATATAATCGTCCCGATCATAATTTGAAGCTTTAAATTATGTTCAAAACGCTTGATGGCTTTCGACAAAAGCGGTTGTGCAAGCACAATCAGTGCTCCATTGATCGTCCACAGTAAGCTATATTGTTTCAAACTGATATTGATTTCCTGAGTGTACGTCGCAATGGTGGATTGCCATTGTACATAGCCCATCCAGCATAATAAATAGGCGACACAAATGAAGAGCAGTGCCTTCAGTTTCGATTTATCCCTAATCACCTTAGACTCATTCAATACAGATGTTTGATGAGCGCTCACGGATATGCTTCGATAACCAAATAAGGCAATGAAGAAAAAGACGATATACATACTAAGATTCGCTAAGAATATATAGTTAAAGGAAAATGAGGCGACAAATCCACCTAATGCAGCTCCAACCGCAACTCCGATATTTTGCGCCACATAGACTGAATTGAATGCTTTTCTTCCACCTTCAGGCCATACCGAACCTGCCATGGCATACATGGAAGGAAAGACGATTCCCGAACCAAAACCAACAATGGTCAAGAAGACCACATAGTGCGGCCAGCCATGCCAAATATTCATTCCAACCAGAGCAGTCAAAGTAATGGAAATCCCTACTAATATCGAGCGATAACCGCCGAACTTATCAAAAAGTGTTCCCCCGATCAGATTTCCAATGACGCTCGCTCCCGCGTTCATCATCAGCACAATTCCCGCTACAGATAGTGATTTCCCTAAATTCTCATGTAGAAAAATGGTATTAAGAGGCCATAAAAAAGAGGCACCTGTCACATTCACCATCATTCCAATGACAAGCAACCATAATGATTTGGGCATGATTCTGCCCCCTTTCCATCATTTTATTTCGAGTCCCAAAAGGATTTTACTCTTTTTTGTGAAAGGGGGCAAGAATTATTTCTTAAAATAGATGTCCTTTTTTTAACACAATATATAAACTAGGTGCCTCCATTAAGAGCACCTAGCTTAGGACAATCATTTTCCGTTATGATGATCGGATTTGACAGGCTGTCCCTGTTTTTCGTAGCGCTTTTTCGCAGCTTTGACAGGATTGTTTTCAGCCCCGAATTCTGTATCTAAATTACGAAAATCACTGCGGGTCTTTTGTTCAGGATTTTTTTTGTCAGAACGTGTTGTCAATGTAATTTACCTCCTACTACATTTGGATCGTGATCTAACAAAATCATCTCATTTTGCATGTTTTGAAGCTGAAGTCTCATGCGATGCAATTGTTCACGCTGTTGAGAGTTCGCGCTGTTGGCTAAATGAGCTACATCATTCACTGCTGCTTCAAGCTGCTGCATGGCTTGAGTATATTCCACATCGTGATAATGCTCCTGCTGTGATCCTGATTTATATTGTTCTTGAGCGTAACGAATGGCATCTTCACACTTTTGAATGCATTCATCTACCGAATTTCTTGTTGCCATTTCGACTACCTCCTTGACGTTTGGAATAAAGAAGAGGAAGGTCCCATCCTTACTCTCCTCCATCTTAGTTTGAACCTGATTGGCCGTTTCAGAAGTGGTAATCTTCGCCTATTTCTTTATGCAGGATACATTTGACCCCGTGTTCATGTTAAAATCTTTTTGAGCGTCATACATACTGTTACACACATTGAAACGTAGGAGGTGTTTGTCATCGGGACAAACCCATTTCCATATGCCACAGATTCCAAACGATATCATACGTGGAACTATCATTTACGAAACCATTTTGGACACAAGGTCTTTAAGGTTGCCCTGGACGGCGGTTTCGATTGCCCGAACCGGGATGGCACGGTCGCCCGTGGAGGCTGCACGTTTTGCAGTGCTGCAGGCTCTGGTGATTTTGCCGGAAGCAGAGTCGACTCTTTAGATAAACAATTCAAGGATATTAAGGAAAGAATGCACAAGAAGTGGAAAAATGGAAAGTACATGGCGTATTTCCAAGCATTCACGAACACTCACGCACCTGTTGATGTGCTGAGAGAGAAGTATGAATCAGTTCTCGAACAAGAGGGCGTTGTGGGTATTTCCATCGCTACCCGTCCGGACTGTCTTCCTGACGATGTGGTTGAATATTTAGCAGAATTAAACGATAGAACCTATTTATGGGTAGAACTGGGACTGCAAACCGTTCATGAAAAAACGGCCGGCTTGATCAATCGGGCTCACGATTTTCAGTGCTATGTAGAAGGCGTCAATAAATTAAGAAAGCACGGTATACGGGTCTGTTCCCATATTATTAACGGACTGCCTCAAGAAGATGAAGAAATGATGATGGAAACGGTACGTGAAGTGGCAAAACTTGACGTCCAGGGAATCAAAATTCACCTCTTGCACTTACTGAAAGGAACACCCCTGGTCAAGCAATATGAAAAAGGACTGCTTGACTTCATGGATTTCGACAAATACGTGAAATTGGTTTGCGATCAGCTGGAAGTCCTTCCACCGGAGATGATCATTCACCGCATTACGGGGGACGGACCTATCGACCTAATGATCGGACCGATGTGGAGCGTGAATAAATGGAGTGTACTGAACGCGATTGATGATGAACTTAAACGCCGGGACAGCTGGCAGGGAAAATTTTTCAAAGTGGATGTGAAAGCATGAAATTAGATCGAATCTTACCTTTTGCGAGAGAGCTTCTGGAACGGGCTGTTAAACCAGGAGACATTACTATAGACGCTACACTGGGGAACGGACATGACACCTTATTCCTGGCCAGGTTAGTTGGAGAAAACGGACGGGTATACGGTTTTGATATTCAAGAGGAAGCCATCGAAAACACGAAGGAACAGCTCATCACCCATGATCTTGCTCACCGGGTGACGCTCTTCCACCAAGGTCACGAGACTGTTATGAACGTCATTCCTCCATTGCATCATGGGAAAGTGACGGGGGCAGTATTTAATCTTGGATACTTACCGGGCGGTGACAAGGAGATCGTTACCCGTCCGAAAACCACGATACTCGCATTGAATCAGATCTTGGAAATGATGGCACCTGAAGGGATTCTCGTCCTTGTCATTTATCACGGACATCCTGAGGGTGCCGTAGAGAGGGATTACCTCCTTCGCTACGTTGAAAGACTGGATCAAAACTATGTTCATGTCCTGAGATACCAATTCATAAATCAGCTGAATAATCCTCCATTCATTGTGGCGTTGGAGAAGAGATGAAAATAGTAAAAATAGGGACGGACCTTTTTGAGGTCCGTCCCTATTCTTTATAACAGTTCGTTAGCGATTAATTCAAATGATTTAAGTTTGTCCTGGAAGTCGTATGTGATGCTGACGAGCATGATTTCATCAGTTTGGTACTGTTCACTGAGTGAAAGTAGTTGTTCTTTCACTTTTTTAGGATTTCCGACGACCATGCGTTTGCGATTTTCACGGACTCTCATTTCTTCAAAAGGCGTGTACTGATAAGCTGCCGCTTTTTCAGGGCTTGGTGTCCCGTTTGAACGCATACCTTGTTCGATCATGAGGATCGCTAAGTCGATGCTGGATGCGACTCTCTCTGCTTCTTCATCCGTTTCAGCACAGACGGCAAACACGGCTACGATGTTTTTGGGCTCCTTCAGATACTTGGAAGGAACAAAGTTATTTTTGTAAGCCTGCGTATATTGGGGACCGCCCTCCCCATTAATAAATTGTGCAAAGGTATAAGGTAATCCTTTTTGTGCCGCCAGCATCGCACTGGATGGACTTGAACCGAGCATCCATACTTCCGGCATCGTTTCGATCATCGGGGCTGCCGTCAAACCTTGGTACGGATGTGTGTCTGGTAAGGAATCCGTTAAATATCCAAGGAGGTCATCGATTTGTTCCGGATAACGATTGACGTCCCTCGGCTTTCCGTCGTGCAGGGCCATCGTTGCCATCGGCATTCCGCCAGGTGCCCTTCCAAGGCCTAAGTCAATCCGATTCGGATTCAACCCTTCAAGCAATCGGAAGTTTTCCGCTACCTTGTATGAAGAGTAATGAGGAAGCATGACCCCTCCGGAACCGACACGGATTTTTGATGTATTCTGAGCAAGGTGAGCGATCAAGACCTCTGGTGAAGATCCGGCAAGACCCGTTGAATCATGATGCTCTGATACCCAGAAACGTTCAAATCCCAACTTTTCGGCATGCTGAGCTAATTGTACTGTATGTTGTAAAGCCTCTTGAGGGCTCATTTCTTCTGAAATAGGTGACTGATCTAAAATACTTAGCTTGATAGTCAAAATGGACATCTCCTTTTATTGATGTGAGTATTATTATCAATTCCATAGTAAAAAATGTCCACTAACATGCTTAAAGGGTGACTGCCGGGAAGGCAGTCACCCTTTACTTACTTATTTTTTGTAGATCAACACTTTACCGACTGTACCGTCAGCACTTTCTCCTGTTACACGGAAATTCAATCCGTAGTTCGGTACGTTACGTCCAGCGTCTACCATACCTTTGTTGCTGTAATCCGCACTGTCGTCGAATAATGGGTTACGGGCAGTGTGGTTGTCTTTCATTGTGATACCAGTTATTTCAGAATAATCCAAGAACATTTTCTCGGACTTATTCAGGCTGAATGCCGCATCGTGAACCTGGTAACGAGTCGATCCAGCTGTGCCATCGCTCCAATAGTTTGTCTTTTGGTCTGCATCGACAACCCCGACAAATCCATCTCCAGGATGAGCTCCTGTCCAGTTTTCGCTGAATTGTTTGTCAACATACCAAACTAGAAGGCCACCATCATATTTCATTAAGCTTGCACCACGGCGGATGTTGGCAAGACCTTCATCGACACCGTTGTGGCTGCGCCATTCCAGTAGGTAGTAGTGGTCGGAGCGTTTGATACCATCATTTTTCTCGAAGCCGTCTAAATTGAACTTCGCATCGCCTTCAGCGTCATCAAACAATACTTCATTCCCGTCGACCACTACAGAAAGATCATCTGCATAGAAGCCTGGATTTGAAACGGCAGCATCTGTTACATACTCGATAGCAACTTCAACTTCTTGACCAGCATAAGCTGAAAGATCGAATGAAGCGTCAATCCAGCCGTTAGAAGAACCAGTTATACCATTCCCAAGATTAGAGTCATTAGGGTTAGTATTAGTAGTTAAGTCACTCGCTACCGGCTCTCCGTTAACCGTTAAATAAGCATAATCCCAGTCCGTTTCAATGTCATACCAAGCTTTGAAATTGAATTCTGCAGATGCAGCATTCGTTAAATCAACAGTAGTCGATAAATAATTGTGTAAGTCATCAGCACTTCCAGAGAAGTACTCATACTCACCACTTGCCGGCTCATTTATGACTGTTTCTTTTTGTGGAAGATTGACTTTCACTACGTCGTTGTTTGTTCCTTTTGTGTTTGCTTCGTCAAGTAATACTTCCTTATTCTCTTTATCTAAATCATTAATGTCGTATTCTGTTCCACTCAACCAATTTCCTTTAGTACCTTCATTATCCACGACTGCGGAATTCTGAAGCATTTCCTTCATATAAGGACTGAACCCAGTAGGCTGAGTACCAGGAATATCCCCGGCCCAGCTTCCACTTGCCATGATGGACCAGTAGCTTACCGGTTCACCTGTACCTGTGTACTGAGTATCGTACTCATCCGGTAGTCCTAAATCATGACCGAATTCATGAGCCATTACCCCGACAGCACCGTCTTCAGGTTCGATTGTGTAGTCATAAGCAGCCATTGCTCCACCCCAATAAGGAACAGTTGCTTCAGTTCCCGGAAGAGCATGAACACCGCCAAGATTCCAACGATGTGACCAGATTGCATCAGATCCTAATGACCCACCGCCAGCTTCTTCACCCACACCAGAGTGAATCACCATTAAGTGATCAACAAGTCCGTCTGCCTCAAGATAGTTTCCATCTCCATCAAGGTCATAACGATCCCATTTGTCATAATCAGCAAGGTTTACGTCTGGATCTGCCGCTGCTGCAGCTAAAGCTTCTTTTACAAGACCTCGTGCATCTACATCACTCCCGTCAGGCTGGGGATCATTTCCACCATATTCAGCTGCAGACTTACTCGCTGTATACCAACCAGCAACTTCCCCTTCAACAGAATAGCTTCCACCTGACTGCTGTTCATAATATTGCTTCATGGAAACATAGTTTTTACCGTCTGGGCCTGTCCAACCGCCTGTACCAAACAACATATCTTGATAGTGCTCACGGGAATAAGCATCTTCACCTTCGTAGTACATATCTGTTTCATCAGCTGTCATAGAATTATGTGGCTTGTCCTGATAATCAACTAAAAGAACCAATACCTTATCCGTACGCATTTCACCATTATACGCTTCTTCTTCCACAGAAGCTGGTGCATTCTTCTTAGCTTGTCCAAGCTTATTACCCTTACCTGAAGTCAAGCTGTTACTCTTCATTTCTTTTTGAAGCTTAGCTTTCGCTTCTGCTTCTTCACCGTGCAGTTCTCCTTCTCCTGCTTCTTTTTCAGCAGAATCCGCTTTCGCTTTCAAGAACTTCTGCAGTGCTTTTTCAGCCTCAGCAGGTGTCGCATTTTGTTTGATTTTACCTTCTTTTTTCAACATTTCGATCAAGCGTTCGTCATTCGCAATGCCTAAATCGAAAGGCCCTCCATGCTTATGTTCGTGTTTCACCGTCGGCTTGGCTAATACATTTTCCGGTACAGTGGTTGCAGCTGATGCCGGTACCGTGAACGCCCCGACACTGATAGCGGCAGCCATGGCCATTGACAATACTTTGCGTGTCTTCAAAAAAAGTCCCCCTCTTTTTTATGTAATAATTTCTCACTAATTTAAAATATACTCCACTATTCTGAAAAGTAAATATTTTCAGAATACATTGGTTATTTAGTATTACGAAATAAAATTTTTATAGATAAATAGTATGATATTCAACTGACAATACAGTAAGTAAATTGTCACAATCCCCAAAAAGCAACAATTACTTTATGTATAAATATGGTATTAAAGGTCTAAATTAGCATTCACCACCAAACTAAAGTTGGATGAAATAGACAAAAAAAGGGACGGACCTTCGACACGAGTGTCGAAGGTCCGTCCCTCTTATTCAGGATATTTTTTTACGGTTTCTCCATTTGCGGTAGATTTTGCCGTTGATGTAGAAGAATCTGGTGATCCAACCGGCTTGTCCGATGAATTCTTTGGAGAAGGATTGTACTTTTTCTTGTTTGTTTGCCTTGTCGTCTGACAGGTAAACGCCGATGAGTCCTTTGTTGATCAGGCGGTGAAAATGGGCATGGGGCAGTTCATGGGTGTGTTCGTCTGCTTTTTGAAGGAAATGCAGCAGCCGTTCCTTTAAATGCTCATCATCCTCGTAATAGAAGCAGAAGTTCAAGTCTCCCCCCTCCTGGTCCTCATCCTGGTCGATGAAGTAATCAAGAAGAATATGCAGGCCCTGAATGTATGGAAAATATCCACGTTTGATTTTTTCTGTGTGCGACGGCTGAAAATCGCTCCGGCATGCGTATGAAACTAAACAGAAGATACCGAGTGTGGACCCGGAGCAGGCGGAAAACTCGTACCAATTCATTTCCGGAAGGTTCGAACGGTGAGTTTCAAACCAATTCTGCAGCCTTCCTACCCGTTCTTCTTTTTTTACATGTTTATGTATCTGCAAGTCGCAGTAGTATTCACAAAGTTGTACAAGATCCTTTTTGATGCTGTCATAGTGTTGTAATGCTTCAAGAACGGACTGACAGGTAAGCACTAGATCCCTCAGATACCCCCCGTCATCCTGATCCGCCCTTAAAGAATAGTAATTGACAGGGACAGCGCCCACCGTCAGGGCGTCCTTCATGGATTGATGAAGGAGGGCAAAATCGTCGGGGTCCAGGGAAACGCTTCGATCACACAGATTATCCAAATAATCGCTTATCGTTTGATAGGCGACGATGAATCGAATCGTTTCTTCTTTTCTGTCCAGTGCCAGCAGGGAAAGAATCGATCCACCTTCACAGTGAAACGTTTTATGCTCTATACTGGCAAGGGCCTGGCTTCTCAATTCCTGATTGGGGATCGCTTCTGCACGCCTCTTCCACTCATCTAACTCTTTATGAACAATCGGAAAAACATTTCGGTATACTCTTGTCATTAACGAAAAGGGATCACTTGGAATGGACACCTTTACCACCTCTTTTACAAAATGTATCCTAGCGCTTTCAAACGACTTTCAATGAAAATTTTGGAGTACTCAAAGATATCTTCTCGTTCTGGTTCATTATAGATTTCATGATAGCACTTCGGCCATTCTTTGTAATGCATTTCAGATAAAGACAGTTCGTTGAACCATTTTTTCACTGCTTTTTTATCGACGATTTTGTCATCACCAGCCTGCAACACGAGCAGTGGAACGTCAGGCATTTTTTCCAGGTTTATAAAAGCCAGTTTGATCGCATGGGCGAGCTCCCTGTACCAGCGGACGGACACCTTGGTGATATAGAGTGAATCGTTGCTGTCAATTTCACGTACGTCTGCATTTCTTGTTGCCATATCGATCGTTAACCCGGATGGAAACTTCACCATGGGAGCGATCTTATTCAAACCGTGGGACAAGAGCTCGATCGGTTTTGAAGGGGTCGTGACCAAGCCTAAACAAGGTGAGGACAAGATCACACCTGCCAGGTTCACATGGGATTCCTGAAGCATACGCACCGCAACAAGCCCCCCCATACTATGACCTATCATAAATACTGGTAATTCAAATTGATATGCTGCCTGTACCCAATCTTTCACTTCCACTATATATTCATCAAAGGAATCAATATGTCCTCTTTTACTTCTTGAGGTCATACCCTGCCCCGGTAAATCCCCCATTATGACATGATAGCCTGCTGCACGCCACATTTCAATGAGCCAACCGTACCTGCCATGATGTTCCATTGCTCCATGAATGATGACGATGACTGCCTTTGCTTCTTGATCTGTTTCCCATTTCCACATGGCAATCCCTCCTTTATAGTTCTCTAATTGATTGAATTCTGCTACCATTTATTATAGTAAATATTATTGAAAGGGGTAGTAAAAAATGCTCTATCCGTATCATGATAAAAAACCAGTCATCTCTCACTCAGCTTACATTGCCGATTATGTGACCATCTCCGGGGATGTCGAGATCGGGGAAGAGTCCAGTATTTGGTTTAACACCGTCATCAGAGGGGATGTCGCTCCAACGAAAATCGGTAATAAAGTAAATATACAGGATAATTCCATTCTCCATCAGAGTCCAAATAACCCTCTTATTCTTGAAGATGAAGTAACCGTCGGCCATGGAGTGATTCTACATAGCTGCAAAATTCGAAAGAAAGCGTTAATCGGTATGGGATCCATTATTCTCGATAATGCTGAAATTGGTGAAGGAGCTTTTATTGGAGCAGGAAGCCTTGTTCCTCAAGGGAAAGTCATTCCTCCTAATACGCTGGCATTCGGCAGGCCAGCAAAAGTAGTGAGAGAGCTAAACGAACATGATATTAGCGAAATGAAGCGCATTTCCAGAGAATACGCTGAAAAAGGACAATATTATAAAAGCATCAAACCATTTTAACTTCTTATACTTGGGATACCCCATCCTTCATTAGATTACTCATGTAATATTTTCAGGTGTAACACGTGTGATTGTTTCCTCGAACAGGTTTTATCTGCCGTTTTAGAAATATATCTGCCAGTATCGGGATATGTCTGCCATGTGACACAAACTAATAAATTTCGCCGAATCAATTAGAAATGCCACTCATCAAAAAGAGACCAACACCCATAGAGTGTTGGTCTCTTTGATCTTATCTTATTCGCCTAACGCTTCTGCTTTTAATGCTTCAGCTTTGTTTGTACGCTCCCAAGGAAGATCAATATCGTTACGGCCGAAGTGTCCGTAAGCAGCTGTTTGCTTGTAGATCGGACGACGAAGGTCCAGCATTTTGATGATGCCAGCAGGACGAAGGTCAAAGTTGTTGCGGACAACATCAATCAATACGTCTTCTGATACTTTACCCGTTCCGAATGTGTCGATTGAAATAGATACCGGTTGAGCAACACCGATTGCATACGCTAATTGAACTTCACATTTTTCAGCTAAACCAGCTGCTACAATGTTCTTCGCTACGAAACGTGCTGCATATGCCGCTGAACGGTCCACTTTCGTTGCATCCTTACCAGAGAATGCACCGCCACCATGACGAGCATATCCGCCGTATGTGTCAACGATGATTTTACGTCCTGTTAAACCTGCATCACCTTGTGGTCCACCGATAACGAAACGACCTGTCGGGTTGATGAAATATTTTGTTTGCTCATCGATCAGTTCTTTCGGTACAACCGGATCGATGACATATTCCTTCAAGTTACGCTGGATTTGCTCAAGCGTTACTTCAGGGTGATGTTGAGTAGAGATAACGATCGTGTCGATTCGAACCGGCTTGTCGTTTTCATCATATTCAACTGTTACTTGCGTTTTTCCATCAGGACGTAAGTAAGGAAGAATTTCTTCTTTACGAACTTCCGTTAAGCGACGGGAAATTTTGTGAGCAAGGGAAATGGGAAGAGGCATAAGCTCTTTCGTTTCATTACAAGCGAATCCAAACATTAACCCTTGGTCACCTGCTCCGATTGCATCGATCTCCTCATCCGTCATTTGTCCTTCACGGGCTTCAAGTGCCTGGTCTACCCCTTGAGCGATATCAGCAGATTGCTCATCGATGGATGTCAATACTGCACATGTTTCAGCGTCAAAGCCGTATTTCGCACGAGTGTAGCCAATTTCACGGATTGTTTCGCGAACGATTTTCGGAATATCGACATACGTACTAGTTGTAATTTCACCTGCAACAAGTACAAGACCCGTTGTAACAGACGTTTCACATGCTACACGAGCATTAGGGTCATTGGTAAGAATTGCATCAAGAATTGAATCAGAAATTTGGTCACAAATTTTATCTGGATGTCCTTCGGTTACGGACTCAGATGTAAACAGACGACGTTTAGTTGACATCAAGGTTCCTCCTTAAGCTATTTGTTAGACTTTGATCTAACAAAACATTAAACAGATACGGTACTCATTCCCTAAGTAGTATGAAGTAAACATGGTTTTTTTATAAAAAAATCATGAATTATGTGCATTTGATCCTCTATAAACAGAAAAAACCCTTCCTCATGATTAAAGCAATAGAGGAAAGGTTTCAGATCATAGCCGCGCCTTTTCTCTCTTATCGTTCAAGGTTCATAGACCTTGCCTCAGTTTAGCACCTTCGCTTAATCGGATCGTTTCAAAGTATAAGATCCATTCACTATTTAGCAGGTTGCTGGGTTTCATAGGGTCTGCTCCCTCCACCAGCTCAGGATAAGAGTATCCGTTCAAGGAACAATGATAACGTTTAGGACTAGAGGTGTCAACTTTTTTTCGAGTGACAGGTTTAACCAATCTTTTAGCCTCTTTTTATGACTTCAACCTATTTTTCTTCATTAAAATAACCTAATGGGGTAATGAGGCTAAACATTTAGATTTTTTCTTCATATATATAAGAAGAAACAAGCTGTATTTGGACGAAAAATGTGACAAAATGAAGACACATTATAAAATTAAATAAATAGTATAGACTAATAGCTTGATTGTGTTATACTATTTTTGTGAAGTAAGCGATGCCATTAAATAAATTTATATAAAGGAAGGGTTCTAATGAATTCAGTGAGCATGTCTAATGAATTAACAGAATTACTTAACGGTCAAAATATTCAGGAACAATTATCTGTTTCCCAACTAGTTGAAAAAGTCCTTCAACGCAATGAAGGCGTTTTAACATCATCAGGTGCAGTCAGAGCAGAAACTGGTAAATACACAGGACGCTCTCCTAAGGATAAATTTATTGTTGAAGAACCATCCACGAAGGATAAGATTGAGTGGGGTTCTGTCAATCAACCCATCTCTTCAGAATCATTCGATAAACTATATACAAAAGTGATCAATTACTTAAAAGAAAAAGAAGAAGTGTTCTCATTCCAAGGGTTCGCAGGTGCAGACCCAAAACATAGACTGCCGATTCAGGTTATCAACGAATTTGCTTGGCATAATCTTTTCGCTCATCAATTATTCATTCGCCCGACAGAAGAAGAGCTAAAGGGTCACCAATCAGAATTCACAATCGTTTCTGCTCCGAACTTCAAGGCGGATCCCGAAGTTGACGGAACTCATTCTGAAACATTTATCATTGTATCATTCGAAAGAAGAATTGTCCTGATTGGTGGTACTGAGTATGCAGGTGAAATGAAGAAATCGATTTTCTCTGTCATGAACTACGTGCTTCCTGAATCCGATATCCTTTCCATGCACTGCTCTTCAAACGTGGGACGCGAAGGCGATGTGGCATTGTTCTTCGGTTTATCCGGAACTGGAAAAACGACTTTATCCGCAGACCCTAACCGCCGTTTGATCGGCGATGATGAACACGGTTGGTCTCCAAACGGTGTTTTCAATATCGAAGGCGGCTGCTACGCTAAATGTATCGGTCTGACACGTGAGAAAGAGCCACAAATCTTCGATGCCATCCGTTTCGGTTCTGTCCTTGAAAATGTTGTCCTTGATGACAATTCCCGCATCCCGGATTATGAGGATAACACATTAACTGAAAACACTCGTGCTGCATACCCTCTTCAAGCGATGGAAAACATCGTTGAACCAAGTGTTGCAGGACATCCAAATACAATCGTATTCTTAACGGCAGATGCATTCGGGGTATTACCTCCAATCAGCAAACTGACGAAAGAACAAGCAATGTACCACTTCTTAAGTGGATATACATCGAAGCTTGCAGGTACGGAGCGTGGGATCACTTCACCACAAGCAACGTTCTCAACATGCTTTGGCTCACCATTCCTGCCACTTCCTGCAACTCGTTATGCCGAGATGCTTGGGAAGAAAATCGATGAGCACAATGCACAGGTATTCTTAGTGAACACCGGGTGGACTGGTGGAGAATACGGTGTTGGTAACCGCATGAAGTTATCTTACACTCGTGCTATGGTTCAAGCAGCTCTTGAAGGCGAACTGACTCACGTTGAAACAGAAACGGACGACATCTTCGGTCTGAACATCCCTGTTCACGTTCCTGGTGTTCCTGACGAAGTGCTGCAACCAAAAAGAACATGGTCCAATGAAGCAGCATATGAAGTGAAAGCAAAAGAACTAGCCCACAAATTCAACGAGAACTTCAAGAAATTCTCAAACGTACCATCTGAAATCGAACTTAAAGGCGGTCCATCCGTTAAATAGTCTACTATACAAAGGTCCGTCCCTCATTCTTGAGGGACGGACCTTTGTTATGGTTATAATCCTTTTTTACGGCCGGTGATTCTGTTAAATAAAAAGACTACAATGGCAATAACGAGTAAGATATGGATGATGGCTCCTCCGATTTTAAAGATCAATCCGAGCAACCAAAGGACTAAAAGAATTCCAATAATGGTCCAAAGCATGAGTTTCCCTCCTAATAACTGTGATTGATGCTAAGATTCCCTATTTCCATACATTTAAAACCATACATGGTATTTCACATATAAAAATATACAACCATTAGTAACTTCTGTTAGTCACGCTGAATTTACTCAATAAAATTCTTGCTCTCATTAAATTTTCCTAAAAATAATACTTTACTAAATATTTCTAATTTTGTATGATAATGATTAAAATTCACGGAGGGGAATCAAGATGATCAGACAACTTACAGAACAGGATCATGATATTTGTCAGCAACTCATTCAGCAGCAGCCGGCTGAAAATTTGTTTATTATCGGGGACATTGAAGCCTTTGGGTATGAACAGGATTTTCAGAAAATTTGGGGCGACTTTGATGCGAAAGGGAATTTGAGGGGAATCCTCCTTAAGTACAGAGAAAACTTCATCCCTTTTTCCATGGGTGAATTTGATGCGGAAGGGTTTGCCGGAATCATCAATGGGACTGAAGACTACAGCATCGTTTCCGGATTAAAAAGGAACGTGACGCAGGTTGAACCCTTTTTATCCAGAGAAACTAAATCAATAAGACATATGTATTATGCGAAATGTGACAACACGGAATCAATGAACCGACATGCCCTGCCTCATGTTAAACAGGCTACCCTCAATGATCTACCTCAACTTGTGGACCTATTGAACAGCATCCCTGAATTTAGTGGTGGTGATTTTTCTGTAGAAAAAAGAAAACACAGCATGGAAGCCGGTGTTTCCAGAAGCTATTACGTAGAGGAAGACGGAAAGTTTGTTTCTTCCGCCTCTACAACCGCCGAAAACAGTATGTCAGCGATGATTGTGGCAGTTTGTACCCATCCGGAGTACAAGAAAAAAGGATACGCTACGGAATGCATGACGAAGCTCTGTCGTGACGTATTAGAAGAAGGAAAAGAATTGTGCTTATTCTATGATAATCCTGAAGCAGGGAAAATTTATAAGCGAATCGGATTCAAGGATATAGGATATTGGTCTATGTATAAATTTTAGTCATAAAAAAAGTTGACTCCCAACAAAGAGTCAACTTTTTTCATTATGCAGCTGCTTTCCGATTCCCGATTAACCTCGCCTGAACCAGTCGTTGTCTTACAGTGATTCCAATCCAACTGGCCAGGAATGCTTTGATAAGTCCAACTACGATAAATGGATATACACCTGCTGCCATTGCCTGATTCCAGCTAAGATCGGCTACAAATTTAAGTTGAATGGTACCCAGGATCAACGTAATGATCATTCCGACTGTATTGGCAATCATCGCCATCGGAATGGTGAATTTGGTTTTTTCAAGAATGAAGCCTGTAAAGAAAGCCGCTACGATAAAGCCGAAAATATAGCCTCCCGTAGGACCGACCAGTACCTGTGCCCCTCCACTGAAGCCCGCAAATACAGGAACACCCACTGCTCCCAGGGCTGCATAGCAAACCATGGCAAACGCTCCATATCGGCTTCCAAGAATCGTCGCGGTAATTCCTACTGCCAATGTTTGTCCGCTGATTGGTACGAGTGGCAGTGGAATCTCGATTTGAGCGAAAATCCCCGTAATCGCAGCAAAGATGGCACAGTGAATGATCATCCTTAGTTTTTCTCCGTTCACTTTCAAATCCCCCTTGTGTATGTAAACTATGTATAACATTAAGTTAACACAATTGAAAGGATTTTGGGAAGCTTATTTTTCTTCCCTCTCGTTTTTTAACTGGGAGCATAAACATTACATATCATTTCTTTAGCCTGCCATTCTAAAGCGGTTTTTAATGAAACCCTCCCTTTTGGGAACTCATCAATCCCCTTATCACTCACCAAATATAGGATAGTGCGATTTGGCTGATGTTCATTAAATACTTGAATGATTCTTCCTATGGCTATGTATGGCATTTTCTTTCTCTCCTTATGAGCAGGACGCACTTCCTTTCACCTGCGCCCTGCGTTTTGTAAAGGTGGATCACACGAGCGTACAGCTACACTCGATCATATTTCTCTTCGTTCTCCGTCTATTATCTTTCATTTTTAAGAAGCACTTCTTCACGCACTTGTTCCGCAGCTTCCACCATGGTTTTAAGAGCTAAGACCGTCTCATCGATCCCACGTGTTTTCAAACCACAATCCGGGTTGACCCAGAATAAATGGGGATCCAGCACTTCCAGAGCCCGATGTATATTGCGGATTAATTCTTCACGTTTCGGCACCCGTGGACTATGAATGTCATATACCCCGAGACCAATCCCTTTGTCATACGTATAATCTTCAAAAACATGGATCAACTCCCCATGACTTCTTGATGTTTCAATCGAGATGACATCAGCATCCAGATCACTGATGGCATCTATAATATCTTCAAAATCCGAATAGCACATATGTGTGTGGACCTGGGTTTGCTTCTGTACAGATGAAGTGGCCAATCTGAAGGCATAAACGGCAGCCTTTAGATATTCCTCCCAATTTTCACTCTTTAAAGGCAGACCTTCCCTAAGTGCCGGCTCATCGACTTGTATCATGCGAATCCCATGGGCTTCTAATTCCTCTATCTCTTTTTGGAGAGAAAGTGCGATTTGATTCGATACTTCATATCGTGATATATCATTCCGAATAAATGACCAATTTAGAATCGTGATCGGGCCCGTTAACATCCCTTTAACCGGTTTATCGGTTAATGATTGGGTATATACGGTTTCTTTAACCGTCATCGGTTCTTTAAAATTCACATCACCGTAAATGAGTGGTGGCTTCACACATCTGGAACCGTATGATTGTACCCATCCAAACTTCGTAAATTGAAAACCTTCTAATTTCTCACCAAAGAATTCAACCATATCAGTCCGCTCGAATTCCCCATGTACAAACACATCAAGACCTATTTGTTCCTGAATTTCAATCCAGCGTTTTATTTCCGCATGAATATATTGTTGATACTCCCCATCAGAAAGTTCTCCCTTCCTCCATTTCAACCTTTGCCTTCTTACTTCCTGGGTTTGAGGAAAACTTCCTATGGTAGTGGTAGGTAGAAAAGGTAATGAAAAGTACTTCGCCTGTTCCAGTTTACGAATATGGAAAGGATCCTTTCTCCCTACATTATCGGGTTGCAATTCCTCAACCTCTTCCTGCACCTCCCTATTATTGCGCAGGGGTGATTCGTTTAAATTCTTAATCGCCGTTACACTTTGAGCAATCTCATCTTCTATTGTCTCGACTCCCTCACGAATCCCCTTCGTTAAAATTGTGATTTCATGTAATTTCTCATCAGCAAATGATAGAGCGTCAATGAGAGGTGTATCAATTGCTTCTTCATTCTGCAAGGTTACAGGTACATGAAGTAAACTGCATGATGGTTGTATGATCAAGCGATCACTCGGAACATACCCTGCAATGAACGATAGAAGCGAATGGGTATCAGCAAGATTACTTCTCCAAATATTCCTGCCATCAAGAATGCCGGCAGCCAGGAATTTATCTTTAGGAAAACCAAATCTTTTCAGCGCCGCCAAATTCTTACCACGATCATGCATAAAATCTATCCCTATGCCGTCCACTGGGAGTGCTAACACCCGCTGGTACCTTTCCAAACTATCATAATAGGTTTGGAGGATGATCTTTAACCCGGGGCAGGATTCTTTAAGTGTTTGATAGACTTCTTTAAATTGATCCATCTCTTCATCCCCGATGGATGTGCACAAGATCGGTTCATCCATTTGTACCCACTCTACACCCTCTTCCTGTAAATCACGCAATACTTCAGCATAAAGAGGGACAAATTGATCAACGATGGTTTTATAGTCCCCGTTATCATACCCTTTGGACAATTTCACAAATGTGAACGGACCTAAGATAACCGGTTTTCCTTCTATACCCAGTTTTTCTTTTGCCTCCCTAAAAAAATGGAGGGGACGATTTTCCACCAACCGGGGAACGATCCCATCAAGTTCAGGGACGAGATAGTGATAGTTGGTGTTAAACCATTTTGTCATTTCCAGTGCCACCGCGTCCTTTGATCCTCTGGCCATTTCAAAATACGTTTCAAGAGAGACCTTACCCCCACCATAATGAAACCTCTTAGGAACCAAGCCGAACATGACGGCTGTATCAAGCACATGATCATATGAGCTGAAATCTCCAACCGGAATCAAATCAATTCCCTGATCCAGTTGCTTCTTCAAATGGTTGACTCGTATTTCCTCCATTTGTTCTAAGAAGGAATCCTTTTCAATCTTCCCTGCCCAAAATTGTTCCAGCGTCTTTTTCCATTCACGCTTTTCACCGATTCTTGGATATCCTAAATTTGAACTGATCACCTTACTCATTCAATCCTCACTCCTTATACTTGATATGGTTGTCATCAACAAAAAAATCTCCCTTTCAAATGAAAGAGAGATTCATACGCATCACTAACTTGAGTTGAGACAATCTTGTATTCTCAACACGTATTCCTCACCCCTCTCTATATCCACGTAGAGCATAAGCGCATACAACAGGCAGGTCTCCTGACTTAGGTTCACAGCTTCTTATCCCTTCCCATTTCAACAGAAATAGTGGTTGAATGATAAGTCGCTCCCCATTACAGTGGCGGGACCGTGCCGGATTTTCACCGGTCTTCCCTTTTAGCTGAGCATGACTCAGCACCTATTGCATTTGTCTATTTAATTTTTCTTTCATAAAAACGAAAAGCCCTCTCTTGCGAAAGAGAGGGCTTCATGTTTATGAGAATCCTCTCTTATTTTCCAAAGCAAAGTGCTTTGCAGGAATTAGCACCTTTTCAACACATCGGTTGAATGGTTGCCGGGTTTCACAGGGCCAGTCCCTCCACCACTCTCAATAAGAGTTACAAATATATTCATTTACTATTCCGAAATTTGTAATAATCGTAGCACGGTACATATAAGCTGTCAAAAGAAATTTAATTCATACCTTACACGTTTCTAATAATAGGTACTTTCTACATAATGACATTTGATACAAGATCTTGTTACATCCGTTTCATAAAAGACATGTCTGCAGTTTTCCTGAATGCTCTTCACTTCTTTTTCGAGTTGGATGACTCTCTGATTGAGCTTTACGATCTCATTCTTCAATTTCAGTACATGACAAGAAGGTTTATCGATAGATGTTTGATCCATTTTCCACAAACTCCTTCGATTTTTCTTTCAATCCTTTTTCTATTTCCTTATGAGCATCATTCATGCTAGTCTCCTTCATTCCCCTTATGTCATGTGATATTCTCATTGAACAAAATTTCGGGCCACACATTGAACAAAAATGGGCCGTTTTTGCCCCTTCTGCAGGAAGTGTTTCATCATGATACTCCCTTGCACGCTCCGGGTCCAGGGATAAATTAAATTGGTCATTCCATCTAAATTCAAATCGAGCCTTAGAAACGGCATTATCTCTGACTTGTGCCCCTGGATGGCCTTTCGCCAAATCCGCTGCATGTGCTGCGATTTTATAAGCAATGACACCTTCTCTCACATCATCTTTATTCGGTAATCCCAGATGCTCTTTCGGTGTTACATAGCACAGCATGGCTGTCCCAAACCAACCGATCATGGTAGCCCCTATGGCGGAAGTAATGTGATCATACCCCGGTGCAATATCTGTCGTTAATGGCCCCAAGGTATAAAAAGGAGCTTCATGACAGATTTCCATTTGCTTATCCACATTCTCTTTAATCATATGCATCGGTACATGACCAGGGCCTTCAATCATGACTTGTACATCATGCTTCCAAGCAATTTTGGTTAGCTCGCCTAATGTTTCAAGCTCGGCAAACTGTGCTTCATCATTCGCATCAGCAATTGATCCGGGTCTTAAACCATCTCCTAAGGAAACGGAGATATCATAGGCTTTTAAAATCTTACATATATCTTCAAAATGGGAATAAAGAAAGTTCTCTTTATGATGGGCAAGACACCATTGTGCCATGATTGAACCTCCACGGGAAACAATGCCTGTTGTACGATCAGCCGTCAGATGAATATACCTCAATAAAACACCTGCATGAATGGTGAAATAGTCAACACCCTGCTCCGCCTGTTCGATCAATGTATCCCTGTACACACCCCATGTAAGATTCTCAGCAATTCCGTTTACTTTTTCTAGTGCTTGATAGATCGGTACCGTACCAACAGGGACAGGGGAGTTTCGAATGATCCACTCCCTTGTTGTATGAATGTTTTTACCTGTTGATAAGTCCATTATGGTATCGGCACCCCAACGAGTTGCCCACGTCATTTTCTCCACTTCTTCTTCAACGGAAGATGATACAGAAGAGTTTCCGATATTCGCGTTTATTTTCACATGAAAGTGACGACCGATGATCATCGGTTCACATTCAGGATGATTGATATTGGCAGGAATGATGGCCCTGCCCTTTGCTACTTCTTCTCTTACAAATGAAGGATCAACATTTTCCCGGATAGCGATGAACTCCATTTCCGGTGTAATGATTCCTTTTTTTGCATAGTGCATTTGAGTCACATTACGACCCATTTTTGCCCGTATTGGGGTACGTTTGATAGTAGTGAACGCCTCTACGTGTGCATAAGGATCGTCTCCTTTATAGCCGTTATCTTCCGGTTCGATTTCACGTCCCGGGTAAGCGGCGACATCCTGACGTTCCAGGATCCACTCTGTGCGAACGGAAGGTAACCCTTTATGAATATCGACTTGGTAACGCTCATCTGTATAAGGTCCGCTTGTATCGTATACACGAACCGGTTCATTCTCTTCAACGCCCAAGGAAACATTCGTCCTACTCAGTTCTATTTCTCTCATCGGTACATTTATGTCTGGTCTTGATCCTCCGACATATACTTTTTTACTGTTTTTAAATTGCGTTTTTAACTCGATCGCCACTTAACTTCTCCTCCTTTTGATTGGATCTTAGAAGTTACTGCGTCAGGCATCCCATTGTTCAACAAAAGGACATGAAGACACAAAAAAGGGTCCTGAATAATCAGAACCCGAAATGTCAAAAAGTAGTAAGCGCCTCAAAACACAAATAAACGCTTCCGCACTACTTCCCTACGCTGGTATCATCCAGATCAGGTTCAAAGGGTCAAAGAACTTATGCGTTCTCCTCTCAGTCCAAGCAATTTATCGGACTCCCCTAGTAGAAATATTGATAGTATTCTATTGTATTACATACTATTTTTACCATGATTCATTCTTTTTTCCAATAGTAGTATAGTAACAAAATCAAATTAGGACATAATCACACGTTTGATTTCCATTACCTTTTCAGGGTCTATCCCGAAGTCATAGCTCCCATTATGACGGACACCTGATCCTACATGATATTCTCTTGCTTTTAGCTTGCTGTGTATTTCGCCTATATTTTCCACAGTTAAACCCGAACCCGGCATGATAGTGGGACCACCAATTTGCTCTATTTCCCTCATTGTACCAATCGCCTTCAGTCCCTTACTCACTTCAGATTTTCCGCCTGATGTGAGAATTCGATCAACGTTCAATCCTGAATGGAATATTCCTTTGCATAAGGCTACTGGATCATCAGACAGGTCGATAGCGCGGTGAAAAGTAATCGATTGACCCTTCGCACTTTGTACGATCTCCATTAAAGCGTGGGAATCAAGCTTACCTTCATGTGATAATGCGCCAAAGACGATGCCACGGCTTCCCATTTCAACCATTGTTCTAACTTGTTCCACCATGGTATGCAATTCATCAGACTGATACGAGAAAGATTTACTATGTAATCGGATCATAATCTGAACAGGAATTGAAACGGTCCTTAATACTTTTTCTATCACATGAAAATCAGGAGTTAATCCTCCCTCATGTATGGCAGACACCAATTCAAGTCGATCTGCTCCGGATGCTTCTGCAACTTTGGCATCTTCCTCATTCAAGACTATGACTTCCAGTTTGCTCATGTTGAATTCTCCTAACGTGATGATGTTACGTTAACTTTATCACAATGTTGAAGATTGTTGAACTTGTGATGAAAAGGATTTCCCCGCAAAAATATGTTGTTATTTAAAAAGACAATACTAATACGTTTGCATTACAAATCCTATAAAAAGTAACAATCTATCAGAAAAAGACAATGATTCCTCTTGCAAATCATTGTCTTCCCCATCTCCCATTCAATCTTATTCAGAAAATAAATCCGGATACACCGTTTTTGCTGTTAGCTCAACGGCTTCTCCAATACGTGGTCCTGGTCTTGACATAATGTCTGAATCCAAGAAATAGACTTGGCCATTTTGCACTGCATTTACATCTTTCCAGCTTTCCCGGGACTTGATTTCGGCTGTCGGCTCTTCGACATAACCCACTGTCGTTAAAATCATATTAGGGTTCCGTTTAATGATTTCTTCTTCGCCTACTTTCACCCAGCCTTTTTGATCTACAAAAATATTCTCGACCCCTGCCGTTTCAAGTATTTCCTGCTGAAACGTTTCTGCTCCTGCTGTATAAATATCAGGGGAGGGACTGATTTCAAAATATACTTGTTCTTTTTCCTTTAGCGTGCTTACTTTTTCTTTCACATCTGAAATCTGTTGCTTGATGCCGTCTACCAATTCGTTCCCCTTGTTCTCTACTCCCATTACCGTTGCAATTTGTTCTATATCCCCATAAACATCTTCAAAGGTTTGGGCAGATTGAATGACGAATACGTTTAATCCCGCTTCCTCAAGCTGCTTCACTCCTGCATCATCTCCAGTGGTATAAGCAATGACAACTTCCGGCTTTAGTGCAATGACCTCTTCCGCATTGACTGTCATGGAATCCGACACTCTTTTAATCTCTTTCGCTTCCTCTGGATAGTTGTCGTATTCAGTTGCCCCGATTACCTTATCTCCTGCTCCTATGGCAAAGAGAATCTCTGTGTTACTCGGCTGTAAGGAAATAACGGTTTCCGGCACTTTCTCAAAGTTAATCTCTTCTCCCCTGTCATCGATGACAGAATAAGACTCATTATCAGACTTGACTTCCTTTGTGGATGTTACTTCTTCCCCATTGCTGCACCCTGCGAAAACAACCAGGATGAATGATAATAGTAAACTATTTAACCATGACTTTTTCATATTTCATCTTCCCCGCTTCTCTATATTTTGTCTTTATACGATTTACTCACAAAAGGAATTTCTTCAATCCCTTCACATTTATTCACATACACGGCCATCACAAACAGGACATTTGCCAGTAAATGAGCGTATTTAAATAGAATATTTTCCACTTTCATCTCAGTACTGACTTTATGTAAGGCACGGACGGACTTTTTTGCTTCACTGCGACAGGTATGAAGCGTACATGCGGCTGTACAGCCTTGAGGAAGGACAAAGGTTTGGATACGCTCCTCGACTTCCGACACATAACGATCGTACATTTGGCTCAATTTATTCAAGTCGTCTTCCTTGATGGCTGTCATTCCCCGGACCGAACCATTGAGGTGGTACGCCATCTCAGCTAAATATAGTAAATCGTCCTGAACTTTCGGTAAGTGCTCCGTCATTGATGACGCGAGTCCAATTTTAGTCGACAGTGAATCGGTCCGGATCTCAAAATCCACGGTTGAAACAGACTCACGCATATAGGGATAACATAAATAGCGGAAATCCTTTGCCATATGTAAGTTCCTCCTTTCTGAATGATGTTTGTGAAGCACCTATCGTATCTTCCGGGAGGTTTAAATAAACACAAAAAAACCACCCAAGAATATTGGCCGGCAGTTGTCATCCATATGAAAAAAGAGATGCTAAAAAGCCGCACCATACCCTTAACTTCCGAAGAGCATAATACGATGGAAAAAAGGCAGGTATCCTGGCTCGTGCGTCAGCCTACTCTAAGAACCTTCCCATCTGAATGATCAAATAGTGGTTTTCTTCTTATTTCGTCAGCACTTACAGTTGCGGAAACAGCTTCGGATTCACACCGAATTCCCTTTATGCTAAAGATCAGCACCTAATTTCTGCGTGGGTTTATTCACTTAAGGAACATTATACCACTTTATCCATATGAAAGATGATGAAGTTTTGCATAAAAAAACAAACATGTTGACGTACAAGCTTGAATATCTTTTGAGTATGTGAAGAAATGATAAGGAGGAAAAACATGAAGCGATTGATTGTTTTGCTATTATGCGTATTTTTGTTAAGTGCATGCGGAGACAAAAAACCTGCATCCCATGAATTATGTGGATACGGGGATATGATGGTGGTGAACAAGAAGGAATATGTGAAGGTCCCTGTGGAGAAGAAGTTGGTTCTGGATGAAAAGCTTGGATCTATTAAAGAAAAGATTGATAGTCAATATCACCCCGAGAATGATTTCTCGGCAAATATACTAAAAAAAGGGACACCCATCTATAGCGTGAAAGATCACAGCAATTATCTAATCGCCCAGACAGAGGATAATCGTTATATTTTATATGAGGAAATCAACTAAAAAGGAGGGCTGTAAGCAGATGTTTACAGCCCTCCTTTATTTAGTTCGTGGAATTCAAGGAAATCAACCGATACAGGATCGTCGTTTTCTCATCCATCCACTCCATCTTTTCGATACTGCCGTAACCACTCGGGTCACTGTGTTTCGTTTTTCTTACCTCTATCGGAATATGCATAGGGTAAAGGCGATATCCGTCCTTTTGCAGTACGAACAGATTCTCTTCTTTCCTCACTTCTTTTCCTTTTGTCACGATCATCGTGTTTAACTCTAAGCCCATGCCCATTTCGCTTGACCTCAATCCTTTTTGTATTTAATCATACACCACTGTCTTTTGATTTTTCATCCAGGTGCATAGCATGGAGACGATTTGTTGGTTCTTTCGTGGAGGGAAGTAATGTGTAAACTCTTTAAAGTATTGGGACGACACAGATTTATTCAGCTCATTCAGTCGTTTTTCTAATCTATATGCATGCTCAACTGAAACGTTCTGATCCTTTTCACCATGAATGATCAAAACGGGAGCTTCCAGGTTTTCTAACTCATATAGGGGCGTACGCCATTCATATCTTTCCGGAAATTTATTGGGACTTCCCCCTATGACTCTTTTCATCATTCTCCTGAGATCCTTCCGTTCGTCATATGTTAAGAACATATCCGAAACGCCTCCCCATGTAACAACAGAGGTAACGTCCCTGCGCTCCACGCCTGTCAGTAACGCCATTACTCCTCCACGGGAAAAGCCAAACACATGAATCCGGTTATGGACCACCCTGTGATAGTGTTTGAGCAATTCAACACCGGAAATGGCGTCTTCACGATCATCTCCAGCAAAATCTTCTTTTCCCTCTCCGCCAAGGTTTCCTCTGTAATAAGGAGCAAAAACAATGAATCCGTGAGAAGCAAATTGAGCGATTCTCGCCGGCCGGACCATTCCGACGCCTTTGATCCCCCCTCTCAGATAGAGGAACCCATCATACTTTCCACCTCCGACAGGTTCAGCCAATAAGCCTCTCACCCGGAGACCTCCGGATAGATAGGTAATTTCATATAGTTCCACATGTGGATTAGGTGAAGGAAACAATGTTTTCTTCACAATCGTTCCGTTTTTCATATTCTCTTCCTTT
This sequence comes from Rossellomorea sp. GCM10028870, assembly GCF_042666755.1. Lineage (NCBI taxonomy): Bacteria > Bacillati > Bacillota > Bacilli > Caryophanales > Bacillaceae > Rossellomorea > Rossellomorea sp. GCM10028870. Next base: position 184,393 of record NZ_JBHTGN010000006.1, read on the forward strand.
CAAAACGTGCATTGGGTATTCACACATTTTTTATACTCTACATAGACTATTTTAGCAAATCTCATCATCAACAGGAGATGCCGAGACGCAGCCTTCATGACCATCCTACCCTTCTTATATATAAGGATAAACAAGGCAAAGAGAGATGCACTCATCCCATTCTATCGTTACACCGGTTTCACAAAGCTTAAAGGAGGAATATTGAATGAAAAAATGGCTTAGAAGTAGCTTTGCCATGTTGCTCATCGTCATGTTAACAATCGGTTTGACAGCATGTGGAGAAAAAGAAGAAGTCGTACAAAAGGTTCGTGTAGCAGAGGTTACCCGCTCGATTTTCTATGCCCCTGAATATGTAGCCATCGAAAAAGGATTCTTCAAAGAGGAAGGGCTGGACATTGAATTGACCACTACGTGGGGTGGAGATAAAACGATGACCACCTTGCTATCGGGCGGTGCCGATATCGCTCTGGTCGGTTCAGAAACCTCCATCTACGTCCATGCACAAGGTTCGGATGATCCGGTCATTAATTTTGCTCAATTAACCCAAACCGACGGAACGTTTCTCGTCTCCCGTGAAAAAGTGGAAAACTTTGATTGGGATCAATTAAAAGATTCTACCTTCCTTGGCCAGCGTAAGGGCGGAATGCCGCAAATGGTAGGGGAATTTGTGCTGAAGCAGAACGGCATCGATCCTCAGAACGATTTAAACCTGATCCAAAACATTGATTTCGCTAATATTGCGAGCGCCTTTGCTTCGGGGACAGGGGACTACGTTCAGCTATTCGAACCAACGGCGTCCATTTTTGAACAGGAAGGAAAAGGGCATATCGTGGCTTCCTTTGGAACCGAATCAGGGCATGTTCCATATACAACGTTCATGGCCAAAGACAGCTATATGAAAGACAACAAAGAAACGGTGGAAAAATTCACGAAAGCTCTATACAAAGCTCAAGCATGGGTGGAGGAAAACAGTGCAGCAGACATTGCTAAGGTGATTGAGCCCTATTTTGAAGACACAGAGCTTGCACTGATTGAAACAGTTGTCGATCGCTATAAATCACAAGGGTCCTTTGCGACCGATCCAATCCTTGACGAAGAAGAGTGGAACAATCTCCAAAACATCATGGATGAAGCAGGAGAGCTTCCGCAGTCCGTTGATCATGAAACGTTAGTGAATACTTCGATCGCTGAAAAAGCAGCAAAGTAGCAACAATCCTGGGGCTGACTTCACATGTCAGCCCTTCATTTACTTATAGAAAAAAGAAAATGGAGGCTGAAATACAGTGAACTTTCTATCGTTAGAATCGATCCATCATACCTACTTTTCACCCAAAACGGCCACCCATGCCCTCTCAGACATTACGCTTTCTGTAAAAGAAGGTGAGTTTGTCTCGTTTATCGGTCCGAGTGGATGCGGCAAAACCACTTTACTCTCCATTATTGCAGGACTCATCCAACCGACCGAAGGAACGATTTCATTATACAACCAACCTATCCGAAAAATGAAAAAGAAACTCGGCTACATGCTCCAACAGGATTATCTGTTTCCATGGAAAACCATCGAAGAAAATATATTTTTAGGTCTGACCATTATGGGGACCCTGACAGAAGAAAAGAGGAAGGAAGCACGTGATTTATTGACTGAGATGGGGTTAGAGGGTGTAGAAACGTCGTATCCGAGGGAACTGTCTGGAGGAATGCGACAAAGGGTAGCGCTGATTCGCACATTGATCACAGAACCTCAATTGCTCCTTTTGGATGAGCCTTTCTCTGCCCTCGATTATCAAACCAAATTGAAGCTTGAGGACCTGGTGTTTTCCACATTAAAGTCTTTTGGAAAAACAGCCATTCTTGTCACTCATGATATCGGGGAAGCCATCTCCATGAGTGACCGCATCATTCTATTCGGAGCAAAGCCAGGACGGATTCACACCACATTCGAGGTCCCGTCATCGTTAACAGGGTTAATGCCCTTTGAAGTCAGAAATCACGAAGAATTCCCGGGATTTTTCCAAACCATCTGGAAGGAGCTTGAAAAACTTGAATCACGAATCGATTAAACAAAAACACTTGGAATACATTCAATCATTGAAGAAAGAACAGCGATGGGTTTGGTTTTATCAAGCTCTTATTTTCCTTGTGTTCTTCTCTCTTTGGGAGCTCGCGAGCCGGAACAGCTGGGTAGATCCCCTCATTTTCAGCTCACCCTCGAAAATTTGGAAGCTGTTTCTCATAAAACTCGGAGACGGAAGCCTATTAGCCAACCTGTCTGTCACACTCGGTGAAACCATCATCGGATTCATTCTCGGCACCTTACTTGGAACCCTTTTAGCTGCTTTATTATGGTGGTCACCATTTCTTTCTAAAGTATTGGACCCTTATCTTGTCATCCTTAATGCCATGCCAAAAGTAGCCCTCGGTCCGATTTTAATTGTAGGGTTGGGACCCGGCTTCACATCCATCATCGCCATGGGTACCGTCATTTCCGTCATTATCACCACGATTGTTGTGTATACTTCCTTCAGGGAAGTAGATCCAAATTATTTAAAGGTCATGCAGACTTTCGGAGCAAGAAGAGGGCAAATGTTTAAAGAGGTCATTCTCCCTGCCTCATTCCCGACCATCATTTCGACACTGAAAGTAAACGTGGGCTTATCATGGGTCGGGGTCATCGTAGGAGAATTCCTTGTGTCCGCCAAGGGGCTTGGATATATGATCATCTATGGTTTCCAAGTCTTTAACTTTACCCTTGTCCTTCTATCCCTGCTTGTCATTGCCATATTCGCTACCATTATGTATAAGCTGGTTGAACAGCTCGAAAAGAAGTTGATCAAATCATAAGGTCGAGGTCCCTTATTCTCTTGAGAGCCAAGTCCACCACTTGATCTTTCATGATAAAACTAAAGGAAGGATCGTCATGGATATTGGAGAAATCACCGTTCCAAAGGACGGCTCCTTCTGTTTCCAGATAATCACCTTTGTTTATGAGCTCCTCAGCTTGAGCAAAGAAAATGGTTTTGATAAATGGTGAGTGATCATATACCTTATATTCCCCTATAAATAAAGGCCGGTTGATCACTCCCCCTGTCTCTTCATACGTTTCACGGATCGCAGCTTCTTCAAGGGTTTCTCCTTTTTCCTGCTTTCCCCCTGGAAACTCCAGACCTCTTTTTTTATGCCGTGTTAACAACCATTTCTCTTTGTAACGGCATAGAACTAACACATGGTATGATTCTTGTTGAAACCTTCCCTTTTCAAAGCATATTTCTACTCTTTTCCCATTTTCATCGATAAACTGTTCCATCTGACTTCACCTCATCCGCACACACTTTCTTTCATCTAACCATAAATAAAAAGCATTGGTCCACAGATTTCACTTCTGAACCAACACTTTTGTCATTACTCCTGGTTTTCATGAGGTTGCGAATTCAGGATGCCTATACTATCAATGAATTTCTTCGCTTCATCATCTCCCAATTTATGAATCATTTCATACACAAGATGCAAGTTTTCATCATACGCATCATTCTCGCGATCAAAATGATACTGGAGATAGGGTACGTGAGCCCGATAGAAATTCTGCCAATCGACTGAGTGATTGGAATCGAACACTTCCCGAAGCTGGGTGATTTCTTCATCGGTTGCAGATATCTTAAAGTTCCATTCGGAATCTGTCGAGCTTCTTGAAATTTCACCAGTGGCTACTTCAATATAATAATCATGTCGTTCTTCGTTCATCTTCCCACTCCTTCACTGTACTTATCCTTCATTTTCCTCAATTGAAGAAATTCTATTCACTTCGATTTCTTCTTCAACACTTCTACCGCTTTCCGTAAAAACTCCGGCACGGGGACTCCCGCTCTACCTACATTCTCAATGATTGAAATCATTTCATTACATAAATAAAAAATAATCGTCGCATTACGAATAAAGTGTTGATTTGTTAGTATAGTATCAATAAGGTGGGCAACCGTGACAAGAGCGAAAATCAGCACTTTCCGGCCAATCCCTTTCAAACCGGATTTGCTTGATAACTCTCCTTCGATCCCACTTGCAATCATCCCGGTGAAATAATCCAGAATCACGGCAATTAACAAGATAGTCAACAGCGAATTCCATTCTCCAAATAAATTTAGAATCATTGCACCCAGGCCCGATCCAACGAACAGCATACTTTTTTCCAAATATAGCATCCCCTTTTCCTAATGGTTGGCTTTGTTACAAGTGAATGTGAAGCCAGGACTCCACCGGCTTTTATAGCAGCTTATGTCAAAAGTGAGCAAAGACCGATTTATATCTCGTGGTTAATTAGTCTTATAAAGGGTAAAGACAAATAAGAGTTGTCCTAGCATAATATGTAGAGAAATTCATAAACGTTCATGGTAAAATGATACGAAAGGGAGGTGAAGCGCATGAAGTTGATCGAAGAGATTTATGAAATGTACCGAGGAAGGATCAAAGGTACCGACGAAGACTTAGACCTCATTGCCCTTACAATCTTAGAAGATACCTCCAGGAACGAGCTCCTGGAACTTATTCAAGAAATGGAAACAGAAGAATTACAATACTTCTTCCGCTTATACATATTCGAAACACTTAAAGAAAAATGGTCCAACAGCGAAGAACGAGTGAGACTCGAGAAAAAGAGCCTTCACTAATCGAAAAGCGGAGGCGGCTTGCTAAGGCCCGACAAGCATTTCTGGGAAATCCCTGAAGGCGTTCTTTGCCTTTTGGGGATTTTTCAGAAATGACCTTGAGGGACTAGCCGCCGGAGCTGGACAATCGTATAGTCATTTTCCAAATGAAAGAAGAAGCCTTGATCCGAATTTTTCCGGAACAAGGCTTCTTCCCTTTTCATCCCCTCACTTCAAGGACATGTCCTTGATCGGGATGCGGTGCAGGCTGACTGACCTGCATTTCTTTCATCATTACGGTCGCTTGAGCCGTTTGAGTCGCCATCTGACTTTTCAATAAATTCATACTGAGTGTTCGTTGAAGCTCAGCGACCTGCTTACCCATCATTGACGAAACATCCTTGGTAACATCCCCCTCGTTTCGACTATCAAAGCTTGTACATACTAATAAAAAGTCATTCGCACTAATCAGCATACCAAATTTTTCTATAGGGAAATTGAAACCTTGAGTATTTCCGTCATAAAAATGTTGATATTTATCCACGACCATCCCATTCTTCTATGGTAAAATAGTGAAAAAAAGGGGGTTGCGTAATGTCAGTAACTCTTGTCCTGATCATTGCTGTTGCTATATGTATTTTAGTGATATTCGTAAGTGCCCTTACGACTTCCAAAGCATATACAGCGGTTAAACATACAGTAGATCCACTTGAAGATAATCCTCACTTGGAGAAGATGAAGCAAGAAGATGAAAAGCAAGACAAATAAAAGAAAATCCACCGTTCTAATTTGAACGGTGGATTTTTTTAATGTTCTTATGCAAAAACCTGCTTTAGCTCTTCATTGCTTTGGCTAAGCCAGAAACGCATCAATTTCTTTGCTCCTTCTAAATCATGGAGCTTCGCCTGGCCGCATTGTTTTTCATTGGCTGCCGGAATTTCTTCTATCTCGACCGCTTCTTTCATCGTATCATTCAAAAGGCCGATGATTTCTTCCACTTTCGGCTCTCCGCTAACAACCAGATAGTAGCCAGTCTGGCATCCCATCGGGGAAATATCAATAATATCGAAATGAGCATATGGCTCTGCGTATTTACGGATGGTGAAGGCTAATAAATGCTCTAGTGTATGAATGGAATCAGGCTTCATCGCTTGTTTGTTCGGCTGGCAGAAACGAATATCAAACTTGTTGATAAGTCCGTCGCTTCCTACCTTATGGACACCGCAATGTCTCACAAAAGGTGCTTTCACTGCATTATGATCTAATTCAAAGCTTTCTACTGAAGGCATTAAAATCACTCCCATTTAGTTTCTAGTTATAAGTATAACGTAAATTCATAGTTATTTCATCAACTTAATCCGAATTAAAAAAAATACCTGTATTTTCTAATTGGAAATTCTTAATGATACATTTTTTATATACGGAAGAAAAACCGATTGTGATGAACATTGGAAGAACAGCAGTTAAAAACATTTTTATCCTCTTCACAGTTCTGATATAGTAAAAGAAAATCAATCAGGAGACGTGTTATGAAAAGGTTATTGTTACTTGTATTCAAGGTGTACCAGCGGGTCATCTCTCCTCTCAAGCCTCCCACTTGCCGGTTCTATCCAACCTGTTCCCATTATGGCGTGCAGGCAGTGAGCCGGTTCGGTGCAATACGCGGAGGCTGGTTAACAATAAAGCGGATTTTTAAATGCCACCCCTTTCATCCTGGTGGAATTGATTACGTGCCAGAAAAGTGGCCATCTAAAAATACGAATCATCCCGACTAGCTCCTATCCGGAGGTAGTCTTTCTTTTTTTAAAAAGATAAAATATAAAAATTCATCCATTTATCTTGCTTATTCCCCATAACGGTAGTAAAATAACCTTTGTGCTAAATCGTAATCATTACAGTTATCAAATTATTTCATTTAAAGGAGGATTCCTCTTGAACTATATTCGTATGAGTTTATTTTTATTATTGATTTTCGTATTGTCCGCTTGCGGAGCCACTTCTGAGCAGGAAGAGGCTGGAAAGAAAGATAAATTGGAAGTCTACACTACTGTGTATCCACTCGAGGATTTCACGAAAAAAATCGGTGGGGAACATGTGGATGTGGAAAGCATTTACCCTCCAGGTGCCGATGAGCATACGTTTGAGCCTTCACAAAAAGATATGATTAAAATGGCTGATGGAGATGTTTTCTTCTACATCGGAATGGGACTTGAAGGATTCGTTGAAGGATCGAAATCGATTCTGGAAAACGAAGATGTAGTCGTTGTACCGACCAGTGAACATGTTGAATTGAAACATGAAGAAGATCATGGTGAAGAAAGTGCTGAAGAGCATGAAGAGCACGAAGAACATGGCGACTCTCACGGGGACGATCACGGGGATGAGCACAACCATGACGTTGATCCTCATCTATGGTTAGACCCGGTCTACTCTAAAGAAATGGCGAAAACCATTGCAGATACCCTTTCAGAAGAAATGCCGGAACATAAGGAAGATTTTCAAGCAAACCTCGATGCTTTAACGAAAGATTTAGATGCGCTGGACGCTGAATTTAAGGACATGGCTGAAAATGCACCAAAGAAAACCTTCTACGTTTCTCATGCTGCTTACAGCTATTGGGAAGAACGATACGGATTGCACCAGGAAGCCATTGCCGGATTGAATACGGCTGATGAGCCATCGCAGCAAGAACTTAAGAAGATCATTGAAAAAGGAAAAGAAGACAATGTTCAATACATCCTCTTTGAACAAAACGTCTCTTCCCGTCTCACAGAAGTCGTACAAAACGAATTGGGTGCAAAAGCCCTGACCCTTCATAACCTTTCTGTACTTACGGAAGAAGACAGAAAGAATGATGAAGACTATTTTTCACTCATGAAGAAGAACATCGAGACTTTAAAACAGGCATTACAATAGAACATTTTGAGAAAGAGCAGCTGGCGAGCTGCTCTTTTTTAGTTTTTGCGATTAAAAATCTTTATAAAAAGGTACTTTTCAAGATTAATCGTTAAATTAGCAAGTATATTAGCAATTATCGACGGGTTTTTAGCTCCGGGAGTAGGCCGATATCAATTTTATTTTCAAATTCGGTCGACTTATTTTCAATTTTCCAGTTTTATTTTCAAAATCGAGCCATTTCTTTTCAAATTTTCAATTTTATTTTCAAATCAAACCCTCTGCTTCATTTTGCATATATATTTTCGATTCCCGTAAAGCTCTATGCCAATATACGATTAAATTTACTGCTGTATTATCTACTCTGGCCCATATATTATCGACTCGGCCTATTATATTATCAACTTAAAAAAATCGACATTCGCCAACAGCATTCCAGATCAACAATCAAACTTTCTCCCCCTACTAAAAATCATGAATATTATTTTCCATTAAGTGGACAATAAGGAAATGTTAAAGACTAGTAAGGGAGACATGAGAATGGATGAATTAGTAATTGCTCGTTCCTTGTTTGGTACTACAATGGCCTTTCATATCATTTTTGCCACACTTGGAGTCGGTATTCCGTTAATGATTCTTGTTGCAGAGATAATGTATCAACGGACGAACGATCTCGATTATTCCGTGATGGCAAAACGCTGGACGAAGGCCTTCGCCGTGCTGCTGGGGGTAGGGATTCCGACAGGGACGATTGCAGGTGTTCAATTGTCACTCCTATGGCCCGGGTTCATGGAGGTTATCGGGCGGGTGATGGCACTGCCGTTCCAAATCGAAATCTATGCCTTTTTTGTTGAGGCGTTATTTATGTCTATTTATGTATATGCGGCGAATCGGATCGCTCCCTGGATGAGAATCGTGAGTCTTGTCCTGGTCGCCATCGGTGGACTTGCTTCAGCTGTTTTAATCACGAATGTGCATGCGTTTGAAGGGACACCCGCCGGATTTGAAATGGTGAACGGAGAAATTACCAACGTGGATCCTTGGAAAGCCTTCTTCAATCCAAGCTTTTTCGTTACGGCGGGGCATGTTGCTTTATCTGCTTATGTAGTGGGATCGTTCACGATTGCTACAGTTTCTGCATTTAAGATGCTCCGAACTTCATTTGGGTCAAGGATTTATAAATTTCATCAAAAATCACTCATGATTTGTTTATTAGTAGGGGGCGTCTTCTCCTTCTTCACAGCGATTAATGGACATGAATCGGCTCAAATGCTTCATGAGTATCAGCCTGAGAAACTGGCTGCAGCTGAAGGCTTGTTTGAAACCCAAACCCATGCACCACTTTCCATTGGAGGCTTCACGGATCCTGTAGAGAGGGAAGTAAAATGGGGGATCGAGATCCCCTGGGCCCTTAGTTTTCTTGCTGGAAACAGTTTCGATACGGAGGTCATCGGCTTAAACGACTTTCCTGAAGAATATTGGCCGCCTCTCTTCGTTCATACGTTATTCAACGCGATGGTGGGAATCGGCTCCCTGCTCATTTTACTTTCCCTCATTGCCTACGTATGGAACAAATTATTGAAAAAAGACCGGTTCCCTAAGTGGTTGATGTGGTCGTTTGTAGCCGGTGGCCCCCTATCGATCTTAGCTATCGAATTCGGATGGATTTTCGCTTGTACCGGCCGTCAGCCTTGGACGATTTACCGCATCCTGAGTACAGAGGATTCGGTTACCACGACGGGAAACTTAGCCGTTCTGTTCGTTCTGTTCGTTTCGGTTTATGCGATTTTAGCCGTGTCCGTGGTTCTTGTTCTCTTGTATTACTTCAAACGGAATCCGCCTGAAAAAGACATCAACAAAGCGGAAGGAAAAAATAAGGATATTCCTCTATCCACATAAACAGCAATAATGGGAGGTGAAGTTATGACACAAGCATTGATTGCCATCACGATACTATGGGGGTTCGTCTTTATTTATGCCGTCATGGCAACGATGGATTTCGGGGCCGGCTTTTGGTCGATGATCTACATTAATCATGACAAGACAAAAGCCACCAATATCGCCAACCGGTATCTGTCGCCAACCTGGGAGGTGACGAATACATTCATTGTTGCCCTGGTAGTGGCAGTGTATAGTATGTTTCCAGGTGCAGCCTATTCATTAGGAACGGTGCTGCTCGTCCCTGGAAGTTTAATCCTGCTGCTTCTGGCTCTTCGAAGTGCATTTCTGGTATTCTCTCACGTGGCAGATGATTACAGAAAGCCATTGACCTATGTGACAGGGATTACAGGATTGTTGATTCCAGGTCTGCTCATCAGCGTACTTCCCATCTCTCACGGACCTTACATCGATTTTGAAGACGGACAAACGCTTCTTCTCGGGAAGCTGTTTACGAGTCCACATGAATATGCCTTCTTCGGATTTGCCGTTGCCAGTACGTTATTTCTTTCATCCTTGCTTCTTGCTGACTACTCAAAAGCTTCTAAGGAATTTGAAGCCTTTAAAGTGTATCGGCGGGATGCGATGATCATCGGTCCAATCTCTGTCATTATGGCGTTCCTCATTATGTTCACCATGAAGAATGAAGCGTCATGGATATATGATAGAATGATGGAAGAGCAGAATTTGTTATGGCTCTCCTTAATCGGGTTCCTGGTTGCCGGGGGAGCATTATTTCTACCCACCAATAAAGAGGGCATGAAGGGAATGCCCCGTGTGGCAGTCATCGCCGTGACATTTCAATATGTTCTGGCAAGCTATGTATACGGTAAAGCCCACCTGCCCTATATCATCTACCCGGAAGTCACGATCCAGTCCGGATTCACGGATCCCAACTCGTTTAAGGCTGTGTTCATCACCTATATTGTCGGATTCATCATCCTGTTTCCTGGTTTTGTCTACTTTTGGAGCTTGTTTATGAATGATAAACGATATTTGAGGCAAAAAAGTGAATGACTGCACTATAGCTCCGAGACTCTCGGAGCTATTTCTCTTATCATTTGCTTATCCATTCCCCTGGCCTTACACTAACGGTAGAAATTAGATTTGAAAGGATGATCCATAGTGGCACAATCAATTAAAGGTAAAATCGCTTATATTACGGGTGCTGGCCGGGGAATCGGAAAGGCAACAGCATTGGAGCTAGCCCGAGAAGGTGTTCATGTCGGCTTGATCGCCCGGACAGAAAGTACACTGGAAAATGTGGCGGAAGAAGCAAGATCACTGGGTGTGAAAGCCAGTGTCGCAGTAGCTGATATCTCAGATATGGAGCAAGTGGATGAAGCCATTTCGAAACTGAAAAATGAACTCGGTCCAACCGATATCCTGATCAACAATGCCGGTATCGGAACGTACGGCTCTTTTCTGGAAATCGATCCGGCAGATTGGAAGAAAACCTTTGAAGTCAACGTATTTGGAACGTATCATGTGACGCGTGCCGTCCTGCCTCAACTTATCGAGAAAAACCGCGGGGACATCATCAATATTTCTTCCAGCAGCGGATTGAAAGGCACGGCAAAAAGCACGGCTTACAGTGGATCGAAATTTGCCGTTCAAGGGATGACAGAAGCGTTGATGCAGGAAGTCCGTCCACATAATATCCGTGTCATGACTCTGAACCCAAGCCTCGTGGCAACGGATCTTACCTTTGGGGATAAGCTCGATGAAGCGGACAAAGAGAAATACATGCAGCCCGAGGATTTAGCGGAACATATGGTTTCTCAGCTGAAATTACACCCGCGTATCTTTATCAAGCAGTCTCTTCAGTGGGCGACGAACCCTTTTTAATAAACATAAGAAACAAGAAAAGCTCAGATTCAGCTCTGAGCTTTTCCTTTTCAACCTTCTTTTTATCTGTGTTGATCTACAAGAATCGGATTGCCATCAGGATCTTCAATCGTGAAACTTGCAGGACCTTCGCCTGATTCATCTGCTTCAGTCAACATTTTTACACCTTGTTCTTTCAGCTGTTTTTGAAGGTCCCGAATGTCCGTAAACGATTCGAGATTTTCAGCATTTTGATCCCATCCTGGATTAAAGGTCAGGAGGTTCTTCTCAAACATACCTTCGAACAGACCGATTACAGTACTTCCATTCTTCATGATAAGCCAATTTTGGGCAATTTCCCCTCCCAAAGTTTGAAATCCAAGTTTTTCATAAAATGCTTTTGATTTATGAATGTCTTTCACACTTAAGCTTACAGAAAATGCACCTAGTTTCATATTTCCTCCTCCTGAAAATTGATAATTCAGATATTCGTGATAGGTCAAGTATAAATAATTACCATTGGAAAGACAATTATGCGTTAAACTTTTCTCTATACGTGGTCACTTCACTCAACCGTTTTTTATTCAACTCCACACCTATCCCCGGACCATCCAAACGTTCCGCCCTACCATTTTTCACGACGATAGGAGAAGAAATGATATCTTCTTCCCAATATTTCGAGGAGGAAGAAATATCCCCCGGAATCGAGAATCCCTCGAGAGTGGCAAGGGCCAGATTATGAGCCCGGGAAACCCCAAACTCGATCATGCCTCCGCACCATACATTGATGTGATTCTCCTGGCACAACCGGTAGATTTCCAAAGCACTTGTGTAACCTCCGACTCTGCCAAGCTTGATATTGACCACTCCGCAACTATTTAAATAGATGGCACTTTTCATATCATGAGGGGTTACGATACTTTCATCCAAACAAATCGGAGTCGACAGCTCTTTTTGCAAAAGAGAGTGCTCCACTAAATCATTAACTCCCAAAGGCTGTTCGATCATCTCCAGACCAAACTCATCTAGTGCTTGAAGCCGGCTTTTGTCTTCAAGGGAATAAGCTGAGTTCGCATCTGCCAGAAGAGAAAGGGAAGGAAAATGGTCCCTCAACTCTTTCACAATCTCCACATCCGCTCCAGGAGAGATTTTCAGCTTTATGCGTTGATACCCTTCCTGCACAAGATCTTCAGCCGAATGGATCATTTCTTTCACTGAGTTGGACCCCACAACGGCGCCGGCAAGAATTTCAGAACGTGTCCCCCCGATCATCTCCCAGAGAGGAACGTTCTGCTGCCTTGCATAGAGATCCCATAAAGCCATTTCAAGTGCAGCCTTCGCCATTGAATTTCCCCGAACGGCTGCGAATCTCTTTCCGATTTCTTTAGGGTGTTCAAACGGGTCGCTGTTCATTAAAGGAATTAATACATCTTTGATCATATGATAGGATGTTTTCACAGTTTCTTCTGTATACCACGGTGTGGAAAAAGCAACCCCCTCTCCCAGTCCAATCAATCCGTCGGCATCCTGAATCTCAACGATGATCCCTTCCCGTTTTTCAACGGTTTGCAGATGGGTCACAAAGGGCTTTTTCAATGGCATCGATAGGATGTGAAGCGTAATGGATTTAATCTTCATCGACATACAGTCCCTTCTCCCACTGCTCCCGTAACACCCTTCTCAGCAGTTTGTTCGAGGCATTTCGTGGTAACTCATCTACAAAGATTATTTTTTTCGGCTGTTTATATGACGCCAAATGATCGGAGCAGTAGTTTAAGATCTCTTCTTTTGTAAGATGCTCTTTTTTAACGATAAACGCACAGGGAATTTGTCCCCATGTGTCATTTGGAATTCCAGCCACCCCGGCATCCTCTACTCCGTCACAGCCCAACAGCACACTTTCAATTTCCGCAGGATACACATTTTCCCCACCGGAAATGATGAGGTCTGATCGCCGGTCCAGTACAAATAAGAACCCCTCTTCATCTACATAACCGATATCCCCTGTATGGAACCAGTCATCTTCAAAACTTTTCGCATTGGCTTCCTCTCTTCGATAATACCCGTTCGTTACATTCGGGCCTTTTACCAGGATTTCACCCTCTTGATTTGCTCGAGCTGCACCTTTTTTATTCTTGATTCTTAATTCTGAAGGAAAGAGGGGCTTCCCGGCGGAACCCAGCTTCTTCATACTATATTCAGGTGATAATGTCACGATTTGTGAAGCCGTTTCAGTCATTCCATACGTTTGAAAGACGGGCACTCCCTTATCCTTACAAGCCTGAAGTAAAGAAAGTGGTGCAGGTCCGCCGCCTAACAGCATGCAGCGGAAATTCGGGTGATACGTTCGACTCCCTGAATCTTTCATCAAACGCTGAAGCATATTGCTTACAACCGACATGATCGTAACCCTTCCACTTTCAAGCTCCTGATTGATGCTCTCGACGTCGAAGGTTTCAAACAGTCGTACCTTCATCCCATAAATGACACTTCTCATAAGGATCGAATACCCGCTTATATGAAAGAGAGGAACCGAGCAAAGCCAGGCATCATTTTCACTTATTCCCAGGTTCAAAGAAGAACCAATGGCACTCCACCAATGGTTTCCGTACGATTGAAGGACTCCTTTTGGGGCTCCGGTCGTACCAGAGGTATACATAACCGAGCATGCTTGGTCTAACTGAAAATAATCCTTCACTTTAAAGCTTGTAGGTGGTGTTTGAAACAACTGAGAGAATGGGACCCCATCAACGTGATCCCCTAAAAAAGACAACTTATCCTCAAACTCATCTTCATAAATGACCGTTGTTAACTCCATATCCTGTATTTGAAAAGATAATTCATTCGAACTCAGTTTGTTGTTTAATAAAACCGTCGTGAATCCCAGCTGTTGAATGGCATGGATAACCAACACAGATTCCACTTTATTTTTAATCATGAGTCCCACAAAGGGATGGGTGGAAGATTTCACTACTGTATGAAGCTGTTCGCCTATATGAATTGCTGTATCCCAGAGCTCTCCGAAAGTATATTCCACATCACCATTACTTAGTGCCATCCGATCAGGGGTTAAGAACGCTCTTTGTTTTAGCCAGTTAGGCAATTGCTGTGTAGTCATCCTGTCATTCTCCATTCCTTTCTTGTTTGTGCTCTTTACCGTCTTTCGTTACAGAGCTTTATTGGATCTTTTGTTCATTGTTACGGCACTTCTGAGCTTTGTTCTGTAACTTCTGGACTTTGTTGTGCCACTTTTGGCTTTTGTTGTGCCGCTTCCGGCCTTTGTTGTGCCGACTCCCACAAAACTTGTGCCAAATTGTGAACAATAAGAAAAACCAAGAACATAATGTGTATTCAGTAAATCTTCATTTAAAAAAGCCCGATGAATCAGCAAAGATTCATCAGGCCACCTTAGATCAAGGGAAACGAGGGAATTGTCCAAAGTCCGGTTTACGCTTTTCTTTGAATGCGTCGCGACCTTCTTTGGCTTCTTCCGTTGTGTAGTATAGAAGGGTAGCGTCACCTGCAAGCTGCTGCAGACCTGCCAATCCATCTGTATCTGCGTTGAATGAAGCCTTTAAGAAACGAAGGGCAGTCGGACTTTTTTCAAGCATCTCTGAAGCCCACTGAACTGTTTCCGCTTCAAGCTGCTCATATGGAACAACTGTATTGACAAGTCCCATTTCAAGCGCTTCCTGTGCGTTGTACTGACGGCATAGGTACCAGATTTCTTTCGCTTTCTTATGACCGACGATGCGTGCAAGATATCCTGCACCGTATCCGGCATCAAAGCTTCCTACTTTAGGACCTGTTTGTCCGAAGATCGCGTTGTCAGCAGCAATTGTAATATCACACACTACGTGAAGGACGTGTCCTCCTCCGATGGCATAACCTGCTACCATTGCAATGACTGGCTTAGGGATCACGCGGATCAGACGTTGTAAATCCAATACATTCAATCGTGGAATTTCATCTTCCCCGACGTAACCGCCATGTCCGCGCACTCTTTGGTCTCCGCCCGAACAGAATGCCTTCTCACCGGCACCTGTTAAAACGATGACACCAACCTTAGAATCATCACGTGCATAAGCAAATGCATCGATTAATTCCATTACAGTTTTAGGACGAAAAGCGTTGCGAACTTCTGGTCGATTGATCGTGATCTTTGCAATTCCATTATATGTTTCGTACAAAATATCTTCGTAGTTTCTTTCTGAAACCCATTCAAAAGCCATTGGTTTGTTCCTCCTTTATGTAGTTAACAGTAGATCCTCTATTATTGTACCAAACTTTCGCGGTTCTTCCACATGAATTGCATGACCTGTGTTAGAAATTGTCATGATTTGAAAGTCCGGATTGAGGTTTTTCATTTCTTTTGCGATATGAACAAACTTCTGATCCAGCTCTCCGACAAGTAAATGGACTGGTATAGAAAGCTCGCCCAGCTTGTCCCACCATGAGTCTTGAGCCCCTGTCCCCATTCCTTTTAAGCTATTGGATAAGCCTAATGGGGACTGACCCAGGCGCTGCTGCCGAATCTCGGCACGCTCATTATCAGTAAGTCTTTTTTGAGAAGCAAACAACGGGATCTCTTCCCAAAAGTCGACAAAGTCTTCCATTCCTTCTCTCATGATCCTTTCGGCTAATGCGTGGTCTTTTTTCCGCCGTTCCACTCTTTCTTCACCCGTTTTCAATCCGGGAGAGGCACTCTCAAGAATCAGGGACTTCACCTTTTGAGGGTAGCTCATGGCGAAGTGAAGGGCTGTCCGGCCTCCCATTGAATAGCCGATCAAGACCGCCTGCTCTATTTCAAGTGCAGACAAAATGGAATCAAGATCATTGGATACACGATCCATTGTATACCTTGAGAAATCCTCAGGTGCTTCTGTGCGGCCATGACCAATCAAATCAATGCTTACACACCTATAGGTGGAAGATAATTGATCGGTGATTTTTGACCATGTCGTCGTATCCCCGGTAAAGCCATGAAGAAAAACCAAAGGCTCTCCTTCTCCTTTAACTTCTACAAAATAGCGAATATCATTCACTTGCAGGATCAATGATTTTCACCCTTACATTTCTTCACCATTTCCCGGGAAACAAAATTCCACAAATTACGATGATTTGCTACATTTTCTTCACGGTTCGTCATTACTTCAATGATTTTCAAGCCGTTTTTATGCTTTGCTTCCTCAACAGCAAAAGCAAATTCTTCTTCTGATTCCACTCGGAAATAACCGGCTTCGTAAAGCTTGGCCGCATGGGAAAAATCCAGATCCATTGGCGTGCCGAACAGCTCTTCAAAGTATTCACCTTCACCCGCCTGCGGAAGATAAGAAAAGATTCCCCCACCATTATTATTAAGGACCACAACGGTCAGATTAAGCTTGTATTTCTTACCGACGAGGAGGCCGTTTAAATCGTGGAAGAAAGCAAGATCACCTATCAAAAGATACATGGATTCTGAGCTTGTGCTCATCCCAAGTGATGTCGATACCACGCCGTCAATTCCGTTCGCTCCCCGATTGGCATAGATACCGATTGACCGATCATTACTAAAGAAAAATGTATCGATGTCCCGTATCGGCATGCTGTTGCTTACAAATACATTTGATTTTTCAGGCAGGTGTTGAATAAGTTCACTTACTGCCATTCCTTCATCCCATGACAAATGACCTTTTAGAAGGAGTTCCTTTGTAGAATGGTTTACATTCTTCCAGTGATTGATCCACTTTTTAGAAAAAACACGGCTTTCTTCATTGATCATGCTTTGACAGAATTGGCTCTCATCACAATAGATATATTCCGTCCCTTTTGCAATGGGATCCTGCCATTCTTCCCCCGGACTCACGATCCAGTATGGCATTTCAGAAAGACCTTTCAAAAACAACATGAGAGGCTTTGAAACAGGCATGGCACCGAAACGGATCACGATTTCAGGGTGCAGGCTCTTCTTCACTTCATCAATCTTCAGGAACGTATCATAGGTATCGATAATATGTGCCTTCGAATGAGAACCGCTTCTCATCTGGGAGAGGGGGTCCGCTGCGATGGGAAAACCGAGTTTCTCACTAAAGGCAACGATGGAATCAATCGAATCACTATTCAGGCCCGGTCCGCATACAATCAGACCTCTCTCTTTATTTCTGAGTATCCCTTGAAGCTCTTGAGAGATTGAGTGGGAAAGGCTCCTTTCTCCGTGGAGGACCCTTTTCATCTGTGAACCTGTTGAATAAGATACGCCCTTTAAATCAGGAATTAACGGTTCTCTAAATGGAAAATTAAAGTGAACGGGTCCTCTCGGTTCTGCTAGTGAAAGTCCTATTCCTCTGGATGCTGACGATCTTGCATATTCAAGCATGGACGGACTATTCTCCGGCAATGCCATATCCACTGTCCATTTTACGTGTTTCCCATATAGATCCAGCTGATCAATCGCTTGCGGGGCACCTACCTCCCGCAGCTCATGGGGACGATCAGCCGTCAGCACGATCAACGGCACTTTCGCGTAGCGGGCTTCAATAATCGCTGGATAATAATTGGCTGCTGCCGTTCCGGATGTACAGAGGATGGCTACCGGCTTTTTCTTTGCCTTCGCAACCCCTAAAGCAAAGAACGCAGCAGAACGTTCATCTACGTTAATGTACGTCTTTACCTCTGGATGATGGGCGAATAATAACGCCAAAGGAGTAGATCGAGAGCCAGGGCTAATGACTACTTCGTCTACTCCATTTCCAACTAATTCTTCAATAAATGCCGCTAAATAATGTGTTAAATGCTGCTGATGTTCATCAATCATTTATGTTTCCCCCTAATGCCCTTAGCATCGGTCGAAATTTCATTTGTGTTTCTCTAAATTCACTTTCCGGCTGAGAATCTGCCACTATTCCGCACCCTGCATATAAATAAGCCTTATCCTTCTGAAGTAGACCTGATCGAAGGGCAACGGCATACTCACCATTTCCATAGGCATCGATCCAGCCGACAGGACCCGCATACAAACCACGATCCATAGCTTCCTCTTCTCTGATCACATGCAATGCCTTATCCCTTGGTACCCCGCCTAATGCAGGGGTTGGATGTAATTTTTCCACCAGATTGATAAGAGATGTATGTTCAGACGCCTGTCCAATGACAGGAGTATATAAATGCTGAATGTCTTTCAGCTTCATCAGTTGAGGCGAAGACGGAATCGTCAATGTTTCACAAAAAGGTGTAAGAGCGTCTTGAATGCTCTCCACCACGAGCTGGTGCTCATAACGGTTCTTTTCATCCAGCAGGAGCTCTTCGCCCAGCTTCTCATCACTTTCCAACGATTCCCCGCGGGCAATCGATCCTGCTAAACAGGTGGAAAGAATTTCTTCTCCCGATTTCTTCACGAGGCGTTCGGGCGTAGCTCCGATAAAGCAGCTATCTTCCCTCTCAAAGCTGAAGACAAAGCTGTCCGGCTGCTGCTTCCACAAATTATCCAATACAAAATCAGATGACACTTGGGTATCAAACGACACTTCACATTTTCTGGCAAGCACTACCTTATCCATTTCACCCTGCTTTAAACGATTCACCACATTTTGAACAGAATCCTTCCATTCTTCAGGCTTCATATCCCTATTTTGCAGCCATTGGGGCTGTTCAGGAATAATAGGCATCCTTGCATTGGCAAGAAGTTCATCCTTGATTCTTATGCAATCATAGAATAATGATTCTTCCTCATCCGGATGACAAATGAAATTCACCGTTAAATAATTGGTTTTTCCCGGCTTTGTCAGCATAAACATAGGTAATTGAAACGTACCGTTCGAGAATTGCCTCCACTCTTCTCCGATAGATTTAAGCGGATCAAAGCTAAAGCCGCCAAATAACAAAGGTCCTGTGCCTGCAATTTCTTCCCCAGTGACAACGACAGACTCTACAATTAAGCGCTTCCACTCATTCTCAACCGTAAAAAATCGTTCTTCAATCTCATTTGTAGACAATATATGAGCCGCTCCAATCCCTACTAGCGAGATGGTATGATCACGGTCCTTCCATAGAAAACGCTCACCAACAAAAGAGCTTCCTCCATAATAAAAAGAAAGAGGATCGACTGCATCGACTTCCTCCACTATGCTGAGAAGGACGGGGTGATGTAATTGTTTAGCCTTCATTTTGGCTGTATCATATGCTTTTTCAATATTGGTTTTATGAATGGTAACCAATTGAATTCCCCCAAACAAAATCACGTACGATATTCAAACTTATTTTAAGATACACCTGTCTTTAAGGTGTGTCAACGGAGTTTAAGACATGTTAACAATATTTATCCTTATTATATATAATAAACCCTTTTTCCCCTTTTGAGAAACCAAAAGCGTTGTAAAAGTCCTCAATTACTGGAAAATAGCACCTTCACAGATTTTTAAAAAATGATTGACAGTCCTCTTCCCTTTACCTACACTTTAATCTGTAAAGGAATTGTAATGTTTTCTGAAAATTCCTTATTGCGTAAGGGAGAGAATATGATGGAACAACAAGCATCCAACGTGTTGGAATCAGATAAAGGGTGGAAGATCTGGTGGCAGCTTACAAGGCCTCACACTCTTACAGCAGCATTTGTACCTGTCTTACTGGGGACTGTACTAGCTCTGCAATTTACCAAGATCAGTTTATCACTGTTTGCAGCCATGCTCATTGCCTGCTTGCTCATCCAGGCTGCTACCAATATGTTCAATGAGTATTATGACTATAAAAGAGGTTTGGATACAGAGCATTCGGTCGGTATCGGTGGAGCAATCGTCCGGAACGGAGTTAAACCATCCACGGTCATAAACCTCGCCTTTTCACTGTACGGAATCGCCCTTTTATTAGGAATTTATATTTGTCTTAATAGCACATGGTGGCTGGCACTCATAGGTATAGTGTGCATGGCAGCGGGGTACTTTTATACTGGCGGACCTATGCCAATTGCTTACACGCCTTTTGGAGAAATCGTAGCCGGTTTCTTTATGGGACTTGTGATCATACTCATATCGTTCTACATTCAAACTGGATATATCAATGGTGACAGCATCCTATTGTCTGTTCCCGTATCCATTTTAGTCGGCGCCATTCTATTAGCGAATAACATCCGCGACCTGGACGGTGATAAAGAAAACGGCCGTAAAACCATCGCGATTCTTTTAGGAAGAAAAGGAGCGATCATCCTTTTGGGCGGCATGTTTGTCGTATCCTATGGCTGGATTGTCGGACTGGTCCTTGCCGGCGTTTCATCACCTTGGCTATTCGTTGCCTTTCTAAGTATTCCGAAAGCATTCAAGGCAACGACAGGATTCATCGGCAAATCACAGCCGATCGAAATGATGCCCGCCATGAAAGCCACCGCACAAACGAACACCATCTTTGGATTCCTATTATCCATTGGACTATTACTTGCATATATGCTTTAAAAAAATCAAGAGTCGCCCCTTCATTTCGGGACGACTCTTTTTTTTATGTTTTAACAACCCCACTTTCGGATAAAGTATGGTTAGTACATTATTTAAGCGAACATAATGAAGGATGTGAAGAAATTGCTAACAGACAGCCAAAAACAGACATTAAAACAAGAATTGGTTCAGCAGGAAAAACAGTTGCAAGAACATCTTCATCAGGATTTAGATAATCTTCACCATACAAATGAACGGGATAACTCAGGTGAACTCTCCCTTTACGATAACCATCCTGCCGACATGGGAACAGAGTTATATGAACGAGAGAAGGATTTCGCCATAGATGATCACGCCAAGCTCGAACTAAATAAAATTCAACGCGCTTTGCAGGCGATAAGCCAAGGAACATACGGTCAATGCAAAGAGTGTGGCCAGGATATTCCTTTTGAGCGTTTGGAAGTCATTCCAACGACACTTTATTGTAAAGATCATTCACCGGAACAATCGACACCTCAGGATAGACCCGTAGAGGAAGATGTACTGCAGCCGCCTGTTGATAACGAATTCAGACATGAAACAGATGGTAATGTCCGTGATGATCAAGACAGCTTTCAGGAAGTAGGACGCTTCGGGACATCTGAAACACCTTCTGACTTCGAAGGTGATTATGAAGACTACTCGGAATTGTATCAGGATGAGGACACTTCCGAAGGATTCACCGAGGATTTCGAATCCTTTGTCGGAACCGATATGGAAGGTTCCAATCGTAAAGCATATCCTTCGAAAACCCATGAAGAATACGAGGATATGCTGGATGAAAATAATATGGAATCCACATTGGGTGACATTCCGTATAAAGATGGCGACAGTTATATTTCTGATAAGAAGAAATAATTTAAAAAGGCTTGGGGAAACTTTTCCCCAAGCCTTCTTTTACTTTATTAAACTGCCCTGTGAAATGCCCCAGATGTCTTTCGCATACTGTTCAATCGTCCGGTCACTTGAGAAATAGCCGGAGTTTGCAATGTTCTGCAAGCACATTCGTGACCAATGCTCTTTATTTTCGTACGCTTTTCCTGCTTGCTCGTGAGCCCTTACATAGGAATCGAAATCCCTCAGAACAAAGAATTGATCATTCTCGGTCAGTAAGGAGTCATAGATGGTTTCAAAATGGTCACCTGCGTCTGGAAGTGTATCATCAATCAATTGATTCAACACCTTCTTAATGCGGGTATCATAGTGGAAATACTCCATGGCATAGTATCCACCGTGATGCTGATATTTCATTACTTCATCCGCCGTTAATCCAAATATAAAGATATTCTCTTTCCCTACTTGCTCAAGAATCTCAATATTAGCCCCGTCCAATGTTCCAAGGGTCAAAGCCCCGTTCATCATGAACTTCATATTTCCAGTACCGGATGCTTCCTTGCTGGCTGTAGAAATCTGTTCTGACAGATCAGCTGCAGGAATGATTTCTTCAGCTAATGAAACCCGGTAATTTTCCAGGAATACGACTTTAATCCGCCCTTTTACAAGCGGGTGGTCATTCACCAGATCCGCTACAGAATGAATCAACTTTATGATTTTCTTCGCATAGTAATACCCCGGGGATGCTTTCGCACCAAAAATGAACGTTCGCGGATGAAAATCAAAGCTTGGGTCTTCCACACAGCGATTATAGAGATGAAGAATGTGTAAAACATTCATCAGCTGGCGTTTATACGCATGGAGCCGCTTCACTTGAATGTCAAAAATCGAAGTAGGATCCACGACGATTCCATTACTTTCAAAAATTCGATCTGCAAGCTTCCGTTTATTTTCCTGTTTTACATCATACAGGTCCTTAAGAAACGCCGTATCGTGATGATACTCTTTCAAGTCCGCTAACTTACCTGGATCTTTAATCCACCCATCTCCTATGGAAGACGATATCAGATTCGACAGAGACGGGTTGCTATTCAATAGCCATCTTCTATGTGTAATGCCATTTGTCTTACTATTAAATTTATCAGGATAATATTGATAGAATAAGTTCATTTCTCTAAGCTTTAAGATTTCAGTATGAATCTTTGCCACGCCATTCACACTAAAGCTTCCTACAATCGCCAGATGAGCCATTTTCACTTCATCATGGGAGATGATCGCCATATCCTCTATCCGCTTCCACTCACCGGGATATTCCTTCCACAATTCCTGACAGAATCGCTCATTGATTTCATTCACGATCATATGGATGCGGGGCAGCAGAGGTTGGAAAATACGGATCGGCCATCTCTCCAATGCTTCTGAAAGCGTCGTATGATTCGTATAGGCAAATGTATTCGTCGTGATTTCCCACGCTTCCTCCCATTCGAAGGAATATTCGTCAAGCAGGACCCTCATCAGTTCTGGAATCGCGAGAACGGGATGAGTATCATTGATATGGATCGATATATTCTCATGCAGTTCCTTCAGGTCCCCATTTCGATAAAGGTAGGAATCAAGAATCGAACGGATGCTTGCTGATACAAGGAAATACTGCTGTTTCAATCGCAGGATTTTCCCTTCTTCATGGGTATCGTCAGGATAAAGGAATTCTGTGATCGCTTCCGTATCACGCTTGTATTTCATCATATCTTTCCCGGCTTTATAGGCAGCGGGTTCAGCACTCCATAATCGAAGGGTATTAACCGTCGACGTTTCATACCCTACTACAGGCATATCATAAGGAACGGCCGCTACTACTTCTGCATCCACATGACGAAACTTCAATACATCATTATCCGTATAAGATTCCACCTTACCCCAGAAAGGCACTTCGACGGTAAGATCTGACTTTCGAACTTCCCATACATGTCCATGACGCAGCCACTGCTCCGGAAGCTCCATCTGAAAACCGTTGACGATCTTTTGTTCAAATAAACCATGCTTGTAACGGATTCCATAGCCATGTCCAGGTAGATTAAGGGAAGCCAATGAGTCGAGGAAACATGCAGCCAAACGACCCAGACCGCCGTTTCCGAGTCCTGCATCGTGCTCCACCTCTTCCATTTCAGCAAGGTCTATTCCCAGGTCCTTCAATCCCTTATCCACAATATCGTAGATTCCTAAATTCATCAGGTTCTGGCGGAGCAAACGCCCCAGAAGAAATTCAATCGATAAGTAATACACCTGCTTTTGTTTACTGAACCGGTACTGCTCATTCGTATGAATCCAGTTCATGGAGATGTATTCCCGTATAAGGTGACCTAATGTGAAAAACTGATCCTGACTGGTGGATTCAGGAAACGTCTTCCCATACATCATTTCAAGCTTCTTCAGAAACATTTCTTTAAATTCAATTGGATCAGAAAACATGGCTTTCACTCCTTGATACCAGGTCAGCATATAGTTGATTATACTTAAAGGCCGATTGCGCCCAGCTATAATCCTTATTCATTGCAGTTCGTACAATATGATTCCATGTTTCCGGATCTTCGTAGAAATACGATAGAGCTCTTCGATAAGTGTAGAGCATATCGTGGGCATTAAAGTTCTTAAACGAAAAACCGTTCCCTGTCTTCGTTTCTTCATTATAGGATTCCACCGTATCGTTCAATCCACCGGTCTCCCGGACAAGCGGCAGGGCTCCATATCTCATGGCAATCAATTGACCCAGTCCGCACGGCTCGAACTTAGAAGGCATCAGGAATATATCACTGGCAGAATAGATCTGTTTTGCCAGTTCCTCATTAAATCCGATTTGCACTCTGACCTTATCCGGATAGGTCCATTCCATCTCCCTGAAGAACTGCTCAAACTCCCAATCGCCTGTTCCCAGGAGGACAAATTGAACTTCTTCCTGGAGCATTTCATGAAATACTCCCCTTACTAGTTCCAGCCCTTTTTGATTCGTTAATCTTGAAATGATGGAAACAAGAGGGATTCCTTCATTCTCTTCTAACCCCAAGCTTTTTTGCAGGTGAAGTTTCGCTTTCTTCTTTCCATGGAGATTGCCGCTAAAGTAAGGAAACTCTCCATCATCAGGATTGTACACTTCATCATCAATACCGTTTAAAATACCTAATAACTGGTTGTATCGCTGCCCTAAAATAGTATGAAGCTTTTCCCCGTAATAAGGCGTCAGAATTTCCTCTTTGTATGTAGGACTCACCGTGGTAACAAAATCCGCAGAAATCAGAGCACCCTTCATAAAATTGATATTTCCATAGAACTCAAGGTATTCGTGATGAAAATACTTATCGTGAATGCCTAATAAGTCAGTCATCACCTGTTTAGGATAAATCCCCTGAAATTGAAGATTGTGAATGGTGAACACACTGCGGATAAACGAATAACCCGGTCTCTCCTGGTATTCGGTTCTTAATAAAAATGGAACCATTCCCGTGTGCCAGTCATGACAATGAATCACATCTGGATAAAAATCAAGAACAGCAATACTTTCCAGCACCGCTCTGGTAAAATACGCAAATCGCTCCCCGTCATCAAAATATCCGTATAAACGATCCCGATTAAAATAGTATTCATTATCGACGAAATAATACGTTACTCCATTTTCACTGTACTCTTCAATTCCACAATACTGATTCCGCCAGCCGACTGACACGAAGAACTCTTTCTTCCTTTTCATTTTTGAACGAAACTCATGAGGGATCCCACCGTATTTAGGCAGGATCACCCTGACATCCGTCCCTAAACTTCTTAATTCCTTAGGCAAAGCGCCGGCAACATCCGCCAAGCCCCCAGATTTAATAAAAGGGACACACTCAGATACTACAAATAACACTTTCACGAATTCATCAGCGCTCCTTGAATCATCCCTTTGCGAATGACTATTGGATTGTTTGGATCTCCGATAAGCTTGACGCCATCTTCGATTCTCACATCTTTATCTAAAATCACATTCTCTAGTACACAGTTATCTCCAATTTGACTCTTCTGCATAATGATGCTACCCGAAATCATCGTATTTTTCCCTACCTTGACCGCTCTGAACATCGTAGAATTCTTCACTTGGCCTTCTATGAAGCATCCATTGGCGATGATACTATTTTTCACACTTGCAGCTGAAGTGTAGCGTGTTGGCGGCTCATCTTTTACCTTCGTGTAGACAGGTGAATCCTTTTTGAACAATTCTTTCCAATAAGATAGATTCAAAAGTTTCATGCTGGCATCATAGTATTCTTCAATGCAATCAATCGTTTGAACAAATCCTTCATGCTCATAGCCGCACACCTTAAATCCGCTGTCCATATCATCCACAACATCCTGCATACACGTATAGCCTGTTTCACTTCGATTCTCAATCAAATCAATGAGTGTAGAAGTTTTCACCAGGTACATATCTAAAGAGTTTCCGTTATGACGCATTTCCGTTATATCACAGCCGATACGGATATGGCGTTCAAGAACCGGTTGATAGGCAATATTGCATAATGTAAAGCAATTGCTGATCAATGCGTATTCCTGGGTACTGCGATAAAAGTAGTCTAAGTGATGAGCGAAGTGATTAAATGAACCCACACCCTCTTCATTCGCCTCTAATCCTGGTGCCGGGAAGAAAAACAACCCATCACGCTTCCGATTCAGATCCCAGTTCTTCCCAGATCCAAGATGGTCCATAAGGGAACGGTATTGAAACTTAGGAAAAATCGCAACGGAACCAATATCTGAGTTCACCATATTAGAGAGTACAAAGTCGATCAAGCGGTATCTCCCGGCAATTGGAAGAGCAGCTAATGAACGATGTAACAGTAAATCCTCCAACGAATCATAATAACTAGTAGCATCAATAACGCCAAGCATTGTATTTTTCAAAACACTTCCTCCTCTTAAGTTGTAATGTGGGTCTTCAACCTTTACACTTTTTCTTGTTCCAGTAGTGTTTCAATGAATGATTCCGTAACCAGGATAATTTCATCCGATCCTTCTTCCGGCATGATGCATAGGCCGTTCGGAACCTTGACATTCGACGGCACGATCGCCTGTTCAATATAGGCGTTTTCCCCAATGACCGCATCCGGCATAACGACTGAGCGGCTTACATGTGCTCCCTTTTTCACCGTTGTTCCTTGGAACAGGACGGACTTACGAATCGTCCCTTCAATCGTACATCCTTCATTCACAAGAGACCCCTCAACAAGCGCTTCTTCAGAAATGTATTGAGGCGGCTCATTCGGATTCACTGAATACACTCTCCAGTCATGATCGAACAGATTCAGCTCATTTTCCTCATCAATCAAGTCCATATTCGCTTCCCACAGGCTCTTAACTGTTCCGACATCCTTCCAGTACCCTTTAAACGGATAGGCCATCAGCTTTTTCTTCTCATCAAGCAGTAAAGGGATAACATCCTTCCCAAAGTCATGGCTTGAATCGGGATTACGCTCATCCATCTCCAAATAATCCTTCAGTACGGAATAATTGAAAATATAGATTCCCATCGAAGCAAGATTACTCTTAGGAAAAGCCGGCTTTTCTTCGAACTCTGTAATTCTCATTTCCTCATTGGTGTTCATAAGACCGAACCTGCTTGCCTCATCCCAGCCTACTTCAATGACGGAAATCGAGACATCCGCTTTCTTCTCGATGTGATAATCAAGCATTTTACTATAATCCATTTTGTAAATGTGATCTCCTGATAGAATCAGCACATACTCGGGATCATATTGCTCAAGGTAATTCATATTTTGATAAATGGCACTCGCCGTCCCTGTATACCAACGCATTTCAGATGATTCAGCATAAGGTGGCAGTACGGTCACTCCCCCATTTCTACGGTCAAGATCCCATGCACTTCCGATTCCAATATAAGAATTTAATACTAACGGCTGGTACTGAGTAAGGACACCCACCGTATCAATCCCTGAATTTGTGCAATTGCTTAATGTGAAATCAATAATACGATATTTTCCTCCGAACGGAACGGCTGGTTTCGCCAGACTCTTCGTCAATGAGCTTAAACGGCTCCCTTTTCCACCTGCTAATAACATGGCCACACATCTACCTTTTGCCATCTTTTTCTCTCCCCTTTCAATCTATTGGTTTTAAATAAACGGCTGCATATGGTGGAATCGTCATTTCCACATATCCTTCTCTTCCATGGTAGGACTCGTTGTGCACTGTAAGAGGCATAGGATTCACCTGATGTGAACCACCAAATCGTTCATCATCACTATTCCAAATCTCTTCATAAGAAGAAACCTTATTGACTCCTACCTTATACTGATGATACACACGAGGACTGAAATTACAGATCACCACAAGATGATCCCCCTTCTCTTTCCCATTTCTGATAAAAGAGAAAATCTGCTGCTCTCGATTATCCACATCCACCCATTCGAATCCCTCTGAACGATGATCCATTTGAAATAATGGTTCAGCACCTTTATATAAATGCATAAGCTCTTTAAAATATGAGTTGAATTTGTGATGAAATTCGTAATCCAATAAATGCCAATCTATTTCCTCTAAATCCTTCCACTCTGAAAACGGGGCAAGTTCACTTCCCATAAACAGAAGCTTTTTCCCTGGATGAGCCATCATATAGCTCAGGAGCAGACGATATTGAGCGAATTTCTGCCAGTAATCACCTGGCATTTTATTCAATAATGACTTCTTCCCATGTACCACCTCATCATGGGAAAAGGGAAGCACATAATTCTCTGAGTACGCATATAACAATGAAAATGTTATAAGAGAATGCACATGCCTTCTTTCAGACGTGTCTGTTTCCATATATTTAAGGACGTCATTCATCCATCCCATATTCCACTTATAATTAAAGCCAAGTCCTCCATAATGAACAGGAGACGTCACCTGTGGCCAGTCTGTAGAATCCTCTGCAATCATCAAAATCGAAGAATCATACTCGAACACTGCCATATTCAAGTTTTTCAAAAACTGTATGGCTCCTTCATTGGGAGCAAGCTCTCCCTGGTTAGCCCAGTAAATAATATTGGCCACTGCATCAATCCGGAATCCATCAATATGATACAGGTCCATCCAGAAACGGGCATTCGAAATCAGGAAGCTTCTCACTTCTCCCTTACCTAAATCAAAATTCGCCGTTCCCCACGTATAATTCTCACGGTCCCTTTCCTCTCCATACTCATAAGCAAACGAACCATCGAATTCATATAACCCGTGAGCATCCTTACAAAAATGACCCGGGACCCAATCCAATATCACGCCAATATTATGTAAATGACATTCATTGACGAACGCCATCAATTCATGAGGTGAGCCATAGCGACTAGTCGGAGAATAATAACCAGTACCTTGATACCCCCAAGAACGATCAAACGGATGCTCCGTGACAGGAAGCAACTCAATATGTGTAAATCCTTGTTCTTTCACATGGGGAATTAATTGCTGTGCTAATTCCTTATAGGAAAGAAATTTCCCTGCTTTCTTTTTCCATGTGCCTAAATGCACTTCGTAAATTGCCATAGGCTTGTCATAGACCGTCGAACTGGCTCGATGCTCAAGCCACTCCTCATCCTCCCATGAAAACCCCTGCAGCTCATACACGACGCTTGCAGTATTTGGACGCTTCTCAGAAGCAAACCCATAGGGGTCCGCCTTCAGCTTCTTTGAACCTGAGGGAGTCGTAATCTCGTACTTATACGTTTCTCCCGATAGATTCTCATCAATGCGAATTGTCCATAAACCTTCGTTATTCCGCCTCGTAAGTTCATACCCTGTTCCATTCCAATGATTAAAAGATCCAACCAATGAAACATGTCTTGCTTTCGGTGCCCAAACGCAAAATTCTGTATAGGTTCCAGTAGAGTCTCTTCTCACATGTGAACCCATAAACTGATAGGCCTGCTGCAAATTTCCCTCATGAAACAAAAAAACATCATAATCTGATATGGTCATTGCGTTCATCATCTCACCTACATTTTTTCAATCTACTTACTACTTTCTTTCAAGTTCATCAAAATCCTCTTTATTATCGTCGCTCAATTACGACAATTTCCTACATACATTTGATAAAATGGTTCACTATTGGAAAGTCTTACTAAATGATAAGGTTTACATTGGAAGAACATAGGGGAATCATGTTGAATTCATAGCGGAATTTGTCGAAAGTTTTTTAATTAAAAAATGTGAAATTTGCAGTAAATGCAGAAGGATTCCGGTATTTTGTATCGTTTCTGGCTGATTGTGAGAAGGATGGCGGTGTCGAATTAAGGAGTGATTGAGAAGGCGTAATGCATCAGGCGCCTGCATGCTTATGGTGATTAGTAGGGTGAATGAAACATGTTCTAATGGTCCCGGATGGGTAATTAAGGAGGGAGCATTCATAGTTTAGTCTTTAAAGGAGGTTGGGTTTATTGAAGAGCTTGAGAAGTTTAATGAAGAGATTAAGAGGTGATTGATGCCATTTACTTTTCGATGATCACTGACTGAATGTTCCCATCCTCCGTTTATTGTATTGAAAAATTGGATCTGAAAAGAAAAGTGCAGAAGTTGATAATATATTGGGAAAAGTCGATAATATATGTGGAGAAGTCGATAATATATCCTTCGTAGAGAAATAGAAGCATGCGTTTCTCTTGTAAAACCGCTTATTTTAGTCCCGATCTGCCTCCATATTCAATTAACTCTCTTCATTTAGTCATTTTTTCTTCTATTATTAATAAAATAACCACTAATTCTACTACTTTGTACAAAAAAAAAGACTATCAAAAATGATAGTCTTTTTTCAGATGACCCATACGGGATTCGAACCCGTGTTACCGCCGTGAAAGGGCGGTGTCTTAACCGCTTGACCAATGGGCCATAATATGGCGGAGAAGGAGGGATTTGAACCCTCGCGCCGGTTGCCCGACCTACACCCTTAGCAGGGGCGCCTCTTCAGCCACTTGAGTACTTCCCCATATTGGCTCCGCAGGCAAGATTCGAACTTGCGACCGATCGGTTAACAGCCGATAGCTCTACCACTGAGCTACTGCGGAATAATGAAATGGTGGGCCTAAGTGGACTCGAACCACCGACCTCACGCTTATCAGGCGTGCGCTCTAACCAGCTGAGCTATAGGCCCATAAATAATTGGAGCGGGTGAAGGGAATCGAACCCTCATCATCAGCTTGGAAGGCTGAGGTTTTACCACTAAACTACACCCGCGGTATTTAAATAAGAAAGTATGGGGCGACTGATGGGAATCGAACCCACGAATGCCTGAACCACAATCAGGTGCGTTAACCACTTCGCCACAATCGCCATAATGTCTTCAAATAGAAAATGGTGGCTCAGGACGGAATCGAACCGCCGACACATGGATTTTCAGTCCATTGCTCTACCAACTGAGCTACTGAGCCTTACTTAGAGTAAAATATTTAATTATGAACCATAATCTTATTTAAAGAAAATGGCGGTCCGGACGGGACTCGAACCCGCGACCTCCTGCGTGACAGGCAGGCATTCTAACCAACTGAACTACCGGACCAAAGCTTTTTGCGTAAGCAAAATAGGTTTCATTACCTCGCGATAGCGAAAATAACTATCCATGCGTGACTCATCAAGGATTACCCTATCCTAAGTCAAAAATGGTATTGCGGGGACAGGATTTGAACCTGCGACCTTCGGGTTATGAGCCCGACGAGCTACCGAACTGCTCCACCCCGCGACGATATGAGTAAGGAATTCACCATAAAAGTAAATATGGAGGAGGAAGGGGGATTCGAACCCCCGCGGGCTGTTACACCCCTGTCGGTTTTCAAGACCGATCCCTTCAGCCGGACTTGGGTATTCCTCCGTAATAAAAATGGTACTTGGTGGACCTTGTAGGACTCGAACCTACGACCGGACGGTTATGAGCCGTCTGCTCTAACCAACTGAGCTAAAGGTCCCTTTTGGTAGCGGCGGAGGGGATCGAACCCCCGACCTCACGGGTATGAACCGTACGCTCTAGCCAGCTGAGCTACACCGCCAAGAAACATAATATCAAAAATATTTTTTTACTTTCATAAAACCAATGAAGTTTATCTTACTTTCGTAAAAAAACATGGTGGAGCCTAGCGGGATCGAACCGCTGACCTCCTGCGTGCAAAGCAGGCGCTCTCCCAGCTGAGCTAAGGCCCCAAAGAAGTGGTCGGGAAGACAGGATTCGAACCTGCGACCCCTTGGTCCCAAACCAAGTGCTCTACCAAGCTGAGCTACTTCCCGATAATATGGCGCGCCCGAGAGGAGTCGAACCCCTAACCTTTTGATCCGTAGTCAAACGCTCTATCCAATTGAGCTACGGGCGCAAAATATGTCGTTTCCTTCCGAAAAATCAATGGTGCCGAGGACCGGAATCGAACCGGTACGGTAGTCACCTACCGCAGGATTTTAAGTCCTGTGCGTCTGCCAGTTCCGCCACCCCGGCAAAATTTTCTGGAGCGGAAGACGGGATTCGAACCCGCGACCCCCACCTTGGCAAGGTGGTGTTCTACCACTGAACTACTTCCGCGAAATATAATGGTGCGGGTGAAGGGACTTGAACCCCCACGCCTTGCGGCGCCAGATCCTAAGTCTGGTGCGTCTGCCAATTCCGCCACACCCGCATGTATGATTGATATTTTGCTAATGCAAAAATCAATGGTGAGCCATGAAGGACTCGAACCTTCGACCCTCTGATTAAAAGTCAGATGCTCTACCAACTGAGCTAATGGCTCATCTCAAAAGATGAAATTCAAAACCAACATGGTGCCGGCAAGAGGACTTGAACCCCCAACCTACTGATTACAAGTCAGTTGCTCTACCAGTTGAGCTACACCGGCATATTAATTACCCACTAATGAAAAATGGTGGAGGATGACGGGATCGAACCGCCGACCCTCTGCTTGTAAGGCAGATGCTCTCCCAGCTGAGCTAATCCTCCAAATATAAAGCCTGGCGACGTCCTACTCTCACAGGGGGAGATCCCCCAACTACCATCGGCGCTGAAGAGCTTAACTTCCGTGTTCGGCATGGGAACGGGTGTGACCTCTTCGCCATTGTCACCAGACATTTTCTTGTCTCTTTTTTAAGGACAAGTATTATTATATCGTGTAGATATATTTTTTCAAGGCTTTTTTTTATATTTTCTTATAAAATTCATTCCCTGAAAACTAGATAAAGAATTGATGTCAAGAAAGCCAAGTATCGACCAATCGTTGTTCATTTAAAAAATGACTCTTTGTGGTTAAGTCCTCGATCGATTAGTATCAGTCAACTCCACATGTCGCCATGCTTCCATCTCTGACCTATCTACCTAGTCATCTTCTAGGGATCTTACTCACATACGTGATGGGAAATCTCAT
>NZ_JBHTGN010000007.1:0-82785 GCF_042666755.1 Rossellomorea sp. GCM10028870
CACGCCGCCAGCGTTCGTCCTGAGCCAGGATCAAACTCTCCGATAAAAGTTTGAATAGCTCTTTAAAAATAAATCTAGAATTAACGTTGACGTATTGTCTTGTTTTGTTCAGTTTTCAAGGTTCAATAATAAGGTTGAATTGGAGCGGGTGAAGGGAATCGAACCCTCATCATCAGCTTGGAAGGCTGAGGTTTTACCACTAAACTACACCCGCATATAAAATTATGATGGTCGGGAAGACAGGATTCGAACCTGCGACCCCTTGGTCCCAAACCAAGTGCTCTACCAAGCTGAGCTACTTCCCGCTAGAAAAGCATATGTATTACTTTGAGTATAAAAGACTCGCTTGTAGAAACAAGATGGCGCGCCCGAGAGGAGTCGAACCCCTAACCTTTTGATCCGTAGTCAAACGCTCTATCCAATTGAGCTACGGGCGCAATATATTTCAAAACTTTTTTTGGTGCGGCCGAGAGGACTTGAACCTCCACGGGGTCGCCCCCACTAGGCCCTCAACCTAGCGCGTCTGCCATTCCGCCACGACCGCGTTTTAAGCGACAAACATTATTATAACGAGGATGATCTATTGTGTCAATACTTTTTTAAAAGTTTCTTTTAGATGACTTTTAAAGTGCGGGTGAAGGGACTTGAACCCCCACGCCTTGCGGCGCCAGATCCTAAGTCTGGTGCGTCTGCCAATTCCGCCACACCCGCATGTATGATTGATATTTTGCTAATGCAAAATGGTAAGATGTTTTGCTTCCGCAAAAATCTTTGGTGAGCCATGAAGGACTCGAACCTTCGACCCTCTGATTAAAAGTCAGATGCTCTACCAACTGAGCTAATGGCTCTTAAGTGGCTGGGCTAGCTGGATTCGAACCAACGCATGTCGCAGTCAAAGTGCGATGCCTTACCGCTTGGCTATAGCCCAATGTTTCGTCAAAAAGTGACGAGGTTTATATGATAACATGTCCAAAACATTAAAGTCAATAACTTTTAGAAGAAATAATCTGGCGGTCCGGACGGGACTCGAACCCGCGACCTCCTGCGTGACAGGCAGGCATTCTAACCAACTGAACTACCGGACCAGAGTTTTTCGCGTCAACAAAATAACTTTCATTACCTTGCGACAACAAAATGAGTTTCAAATAATAACAAAAATGACCCATACGGGATTCGAACCCGTGTTACCGCCGTGAAAGGGCGGTGTCTTAACCGCTTGACCAATGGGCCATGTTCTAAAAGTAATGGCGGAGAAGGAGGGATTTGAACCCTCGCGCCGGTTGCCCGACCTACACCCTTAGCAGGGGCGCCTCTTCAGCCACTTGAGTACTTCCCCATAAAAATGGCTCCGCAGGCAAGATTCGAACTTGCGACCGATCGGTTAACAGCCGATAGCTCTACCACTGAGCTACTGCGGAACGTAAAGTATTCTTTCGCTTAACTCGTCTTATCGACTCTTTAGATTATAATGACTCAGCTATTTATTGTCAACTACTTTCAGGCACTTTTTTTCAGAGTAAGATGATCATGATCGGGTGAATACCCACTCACGATTTGTCTTCCTTCATAATGACTTCCTTCACTAATTTAAGCTTCCCTTTACAACGTCCGCACACGTACTTTCTAGTATTGACCTTCCTTCTTCTTTTAAAATCCAACCCGCACTTCGAGCACACATAAACTAAAAATCTCTTCCTATTATTCACACTCGTTAATGTGGAACAATGTCTTGGACCTCCAACTTTATTAAGAAGTCTTTTAAAGTCTTCATCACCATGCTTATATCCCTTCCCTTCAATATGCAAGTGATAATGACACAACTCATGTTTAATGATTCCTATTAATTCATCCATACCATGCTCGTCTAAATATTTTCGATTAATATCGATATTATGACTACCTAACATATACCTTCCTCCGGTGGTTCTTAGTCTTGGGTTGAAATATGCCTTATGAAGAAATGGCTTATGGAAGGATTGAATTGAAATTTTCTCAACAAGAATTTGCAGCTCATCATTCGTCATATAAATCCTTCTTTCTTTTTAGAACATGACAACCTATTATAGCATAAACTAGATATCACCCTTACTGTTCAATCATGACAAACTACTCCAAGGAAGGTCATCTCATCGGTTTAGCTGGCACTTTCTTAGAGATAAGGAGGTTACCCCATTGCCTAACTGGCTTGTGAATCAATTGAGGAGAGCCTATTTTGAGAAGGATCGATATCAAATAAAACTCCTTAATCAATGCTGGTATTTCTACCGAAAGAAGAATTGCTCGTAAATATGGACATTTATAACACCCCTCATCATATATGGCAAAAAAAGAGCTGACCCAGGTAGCATTCACTACCCTACAGTCAGCTCTTCCTTGCTTATTGAATCATCGTCAATGCTACCCTGCCTTTTTGAACATCCACGCTATCAACCCAAACGGTCACGACGTCCCCTACAGACACCACATCTAATGGATGCTTAACGAATCCATTTTTCAGTTTTGAAATGTGGACAAGCCCATCTTGTTTTACACCTATATCAATAAATGCTCCGAAGTCCACTACATTTCTTACTGTCCCTTGCAATTCCATACCTTGTGTTAAATCTTCAAGTTTCAAGACATCCTTCTTAAGAAGAGGTTTAGGGAACTCATCCCGCGGATCCCGACCAGGTCGAATTAACGAATCTACAATATCTTTAAGCGTTAATTTCCCTATTCCCAACTCCTCAGAAACCTCTTCTAAGTTTAATTGGTTCAAAGACTGTTTCAGTTCCTCTGATCCAATGTCATTAACACTCAGCCCAACTTTAGCAAGAAGCTTTTTCACATCATTATAATTGTCTGGATGAATAGAGGTTCGATCAAGTACCTCTTTCCCATCCATTATCCTTAGGAATCCGATACATTGCTCGTACGTTTTCGCGCCAAGTCTTGGGATTTTCTTTAATTGGGACCTGGAAACAAACTTGCCTTCTTCCTCTCTCTTTTTCACAATATTAGTAGCCACCGTTTTCGAGAGTCCCGCTACATATTGCAATAGTGATGAGGAGGCAGTATTCACATTTACACCAACTTGGTTAACAGCCGTTTCCACTACAAAGGTTAGTGATTCATTTAGCTTCTTTTGTGAGACATCATGCTGGTATTGCCCAACTCCAACAGATTTAGGATCGATTTTAACTAATTCAGCTAACGGATCCTGCAATCTTCTTGCGATGGAGACGGCACTTCTTTCTTCAACCTGAAGGTCAGGGAACTCTTCTCTCGCCACATCTGATGCTGAATAAACACTTGCTCCGGCTTCGTTGACGATTAAATAGAAGATTGCTTCATCCATATCTTTTAAAACATTCACAACGAATTGTTCGGTTTCTCTGGATGCCGTTCCATTCCCAATCGCTACAACCTCAATCGAATATTTTGTCATAATCGCTTTGATTACTTCTTCCGCTTTAGAAAGTTGAGATTGGGATGAGTGTGGATAGATTACATTTATATCAAGAGTTTTTCCTGTTTCATCAATGACCGCCAGTTTGCAGCCTGTTCGGAAAGCTGGATCGACACCCAAGACCATCTTCCCTTTCATCGGAGGCTGAAGCAATAACTTCCTCAGGTTTTCAGAGAAGATATGAATGGCTTGATCCTCTGCTTTCTCTGTTAATTCATTGCGAATTTCTCTTTCCACCGATGGTTGTATGAGCCTTTTATAGCTATCCTCCACTGCTTCTTTTACAAGAGGCACGGAGATGGAGTGAACATTTTTAATGACCTGCTTTTGTAAATAGTTCACAATCCCTTCTGCATCAGCCTGAATATTCACCTTCAAAACATCTTCTTTTTCCCCACGGTTCATTGCTAAAACACGATGAGGGACTACTTTATGAATGGGTTCTTGATATGAGTAGTACATTTCAAAGACCTTTTTTTCGTCTCCCTCTTCTTTTTTCACCTTTGATTCAATTAACCCTTTTCGGAACGTATAACTTCTTATGTATTCTCGGTAAGAGGCTTCATCAGAAATGTACTCTGCAATAATATCTTTCGCTCCGTTCAAAGCCTCCTCGGTTGTCATTACTTCTTTTTCTTTAGATACGAAGTGAGACGCTTTTTCTTCAATGTCTCCTGATGTCGGGAATGTAAGGATCCATTCTGCCAGTGGTTCCAACCCTTTTTCTTTCGCTACGGTCGCTTTCGTTCTTCTTTTTTGCTTATATGGGCGGTACAAATCTTCTACCTTTTGCAGCTTATCCGCATTTTTAATGGCTTGGGTTAACTCTTCGGTCAGTTTCCCTTGTTCGTCGATTAGTCGGATAACTTCTTCTTTTCTTTGCTCTAGATTTTGCAGGTAATTCCATTTGTCCATAATATTACGAATCTGTACTTCGTCCAGTGCTCCAGTCTGTTCTTTCCGATACCGCGCGATGAAAGGGACTGTATTCCCTTCCTCCAGGAGTGAAATGACGTTTTTTACATTTTTTATTGATAGGTTTAATTCTTTTGATACTCTGTTAAGTAAAGGTTCTTGATTTGTTAATGTTGCTGTCAATTGTATTACCTCCATTGAAAGGTTTCTTGTTTATTTTACCATAACTGTCTTTGAGGATTGGAAAGGTGGATTAACATAAAGGAATAATCTGAAATTAAGCATTTGCCATCGCAATTCATTCTGCGAACATACCGTGGACCGTTCCTTTCCGCTTCAGGCACAACATTCCCCTGGAGGAAGTCGAGCCTCCTCGGGCTTATGCCCTGTGGGGTCTCGATCTTTCCTCTATTTCCCGCAGGAGTTAAGAGCCTTCCACTACAATCCACTATGTGCTACTATACCATTCAGCACACACCGATTGACGGAGCTTATAAAAACATCAATCTTTGTGAAAGAACCTAAATAAAAAAACTTACCCTAAGACTATTAGAGTAAGTTTCCTATAATGTATGTTGTATCATCTGATGTACCGTCGACTAGAGATTGAATATCACCTAAAGCGCCATGAAGCGTCGGATACCTTTGAAGGATATTCTTTACTCCGGATATACTCAGTCCATCAGAGTGAATAAGAAATCTCGAGTTGGAATCGTAATGAAAACGTTGCGTCTTATATGTTTGCGGCCTTCCGGATAAATACCCGGTAACCGGTAAAGGATAAGTCATCTTTCCTTCAGGTGCATACATATAAAACCTGATATTTCCTACACAGCTATACACAAACTCTTTAGAATGGTAATACGCTTTTATGATCGCCACTGCTGCACCACGTTTTTTCTGAAGAGCCTTGTTACAAAGACACATGAGGGTTTCAACATCCTCGTGGTGATGCTCTTCAACTATATCGACGACAACATGTGATGATTCATAAGCAAACTTACCGCTACCTAAACCGTCGGCCAAAACACAGATAAAGTAATCGTTTGTAGAGGTATAGAAATAACTGTCCCCACAATAAGGATTTCCATTTTTCGATACTTGTTCTGCATAAAGCTCTATTTCATTTTGTTGAAGATAAGCCATTAATAATGACTCTCCGAATCGCTCATCTCTTCCTGAATGGCTTCCCTAAGCTTTTTAATGGCTCTTCTTTGTAAACGGGAAACATGCATTTGGGAAATACCGAGCTTCTCGCCAGCTTCTTTTTGGCTTAGATTTTCTAAATAAGTGTGTTGTATTATAGCCTTTTCCCTATCGGAAAGCACATGAAGCACTTTCTCAAGGACCAGTCGCTGATTAACTTTCTCGTAGCCCTCATCCTGATCTCCCACAATATCCAGTATCGTTACTGTACTCCCCTCTGAATCCGCTTCAATCGAGTGATCCACAGATAATGCTTGATAACTCCTACCCATTTCCATCGCTTCCAGAACTTCTTCTTCACTAACTTCCAGATATTCAGCAATTTCATGGACTTGTGGAGAACGTTCCAATTTATTCGTTAATTCTTCAACGGTAGATTTGATTTTTGGTCCCAGCTCTTTTATTCTTCGTGGAACATGTACGCTCCACGTTTTATCTCTTAGAAACCTTTTGATTTCTCCAATGATAGTCGGAATCGCAAAAGCCTCGAATGATCTACCGAAAGATTCATCGTACCTTCTGATTGCACCAAGCAATCCAATCATCCCCACTTGGATAATGTCCTCGTGGAAAGATCTTCCCTTTGAATATTTCCTCGCAATGGACTCTACAAGATTTTGGTAGTGTAAGATCAGTTGACTTTGCGCATCATCATCTTGTCTATCCTGATAGTCTTTAATCCATTGAAGTACTTTTTCTTTTTGGGCCTGCTGGTTAGGTTGAGATAGTTTTTTCATCCCTCTCCACCTGCTCCCCTGATAGGAATTTAGTCATAAAGACTGTCACTCCCTCCTTGTGATGCACTTTTACATCATCCATCAGGCTCTCAATAAGGTAAAGGCCTAACCCACCTTCTCTTAAGAACTCGACTGAATGATCGGCATGATAAGGACCAACAGCACTGCGAATTTCTTTGAAATCAAAACTTTCACCGTGATCTGCTACCATAACCTCAAGACGATCATCATATAGTGCGAATCCGACAACCACTTCTCCGTCATTGTCTTTATACGCATGCTGAACCGCATTTGTGATAGCTTCACTAGTAGCAATCTTCAAATCCTCAATTGCATCGTAGTCAAATCCCATACGACTTGCAATTCCTGAAAGCGTCAAACGAATAACCCCGACATATTCCGGCTTTGCGGGGATCTTCATTTCGATGTAATCAAAAGCTTGCATCATTCCACGCCACCTTCTACCTTGGAATTAATATTCATAATATCCCCTAAACCTGTAATATCAAACAATCTTTGTAACCGATCTGAAAGTCCGATAAGGTTCAGCTGTCCGCCACGAGCCTTTACTGTTTTAAAAAGACCAACAAACACGCCTAATCCAGTACTATCCATATATGATACTTCTGAAAGATCTATTGTCATATCTTTGTTATCATCCTCAGCAGAAGGCTGAAGCGTTTCTTTAAGCTTTGGTGCTGTATATGCATCAATTTCACCGGCTACTTTAACGAGTAGCTCGTTCTCTTTTTCTTTCATATCTATTGATAAGTTCATAAAAAGACCACCTTTTTTAGCAACATTATAATAAGTCTCTACACATTTACCCTATTTGTTATAAGAATAAACTTTATTTATGAATTTCTTTTTATGATGATCAGAGTGAAATCGTCTCTAAGCTCAAAGTGCTGGAGTTTCTCAAGTTGTTTGTATACGTTATTGACAATCTCTTGGGGAGGCAGGTGTTTATAACGGCTTATCAATTGTACTAAGTCTTCCCTTTCGATAAAGCCTTCTTCTGAACGACACTCCGTTACTCCATCAGAGAGCAGGATGATCATGTCTCCGACCTCAACCCGCCTTTCGTATTGTCGGTATTTCGCTTTTTTATCTACACCTAATAGAAGACCTTTTGCATCAAGATCCTCAAATTCATTGGTTGCCGCTCTATAAAAAAAGCCAGGTTCATGCCCAGCTGATGAGTATGAAAATAGATGTTTCTCAGTATTATATACACCATAAAACATTGTAATGAACATACTTGCATCGACGTTTTGTTCCACAACTCTGTTTAAACTTTCCAAGACAGCATTGGGTTCATTCCGGTA
The DNA here is from genome assembly GCF_042666755.1 of Rossellomorea sp. GCM10028870. Lineage (NCBI taxonomy): Bacteria > Bacillati > Bacillota > Bacilli > Caryophanales > Bacillaceae > Rossellomorea > Rossellomorea sp. GCM10028870. Next base: position 7,635 of record NZ_JBHTGN010000007.1, read on the forward strand.
TTCCGGCAGACTGTCCATCGCATATTTTATCATGGACATACAAAGAGCTGCAGGGATACCCTTACCAATTACATCGGCAATGGCAACACTTACGCTATCATTTTCATCTTGAACAAAGTGATAGTAATCCCCATTCATCTTTTTGGCGGGTACACTTACAGCTCCGATATCCAAACCTTCTACGTTGGGAATAACCGTTCCAAGCAGAGTTTGTTGCATATTGGATGCTACATCTATTTCGTTGTTTAATTCTTGTTGTTTTGTACGCAGACTCTGATGCTCCCTATAAGCGAAACCATAGCCTATCATTACTTCAAGCAGAATATCGAAAGAGTGCAGTACTTGATGTGGTATGTCAGGCTCCATATCTAATATTACACTCTTATGGAGACTAATGATCTCCTCTGGCGAAACATGATGCTCAATTGATTTACGACTAAATTTCTGTCCCAAATAAAGAGCTTTTTCATCTTGTTCGTTAAGATAATGCTCGATAATTTCTCTATATTTAGAATCCATTAAATCTCTGAAATTCATTTAACTCCCCCTAGCGGAGCCACTTAGTCGCCCTGATATCTGTCCCTTCTCCCGGTACAGACTCAACGTAAAACTCGTCCATTAAACGCTTTACTCCAGGCAAACCTGCTCCTAATCCGCCTGATGTGGAATATCCATCTTCCATTACTTTTCTAATATCTGCAATACCAGGACCTTCATCCAATGCGATAATTCGCACACCTTTTTTCCCGGAATCGAATAACTTTTCTATACAAATCTGACCATAGCCAGCATATAAATATATGTTCCGTGCTAATTCGCTGATAGCCGTAGTGATACGAGCTTGGTCAACGGTCCCGAATCCGAGCTCTTTCGCTACATTCCTCCCTAACTGGCGGGCAGCAACGATGTCCCATTCATTCGTGATCTTCACGCAGGATTGGCTATCCATACCTAGTCCCCCAGTTCCAATTGTAATTTCTCCAGACCTTTTTCCAGATCCAGAGCGGTTAGGACGTCCTCTAACCTGATACCCAGCTCGATCAACGTTATCGCTACAGCAGGCTGGATGCCGGTGATGACTACTTTAGCACCCATTAACCTTGACATATTTATAACATCTCCAAGAACTTTAGCAATGAATGAATCTATAAAATCTATGGAAGTAATATCGATTACTACTCCCCTTGCACTCGTTTCATGGATCTTGTGCAGAAGATCTTCTTGAAATTGAAGGGCTGTTTGATCATCAAGCTCCCACTGAATGGAAATCAACAAACAATCATGCAGCTTTAAAATTGGTATTCTCACTCTAATCCCTCCGCCGAAACTATTTTTCGATTTGTCATTTCAAGAGCTTTTTCAATCCCTTTTCGTAGCGTACTATTCGTACTGAATTGATTTAAATCAATTCCTAAGTTTACAATCGTTTGCGCGATTTCAGGTCTTATCCCCACTAACATACATTTAGCCCCAACCAAACGAACTGCTTCTGCTGCCTGAATGATATGATGAGCTACCATTGTGTCCACTACTGGTACACCGGTAATATCGATCAACACAACTTCCGCTCTATGCTTCACTACACCGTTTAGTAGATTTTCCATGATTAATCGTGCCCGCTCTGTATCAATCGTTCCCACAAGCGGCATCACTGAAATTTTTTCGAAAACGGGTATCAATGGTGCAGACAACTCCTGCAATGCTATCTTTTGAAGAGAAACCGTTCTTTCCCAGGATTCTGTATAAGCACTGATTACTTTATTATTCATTGGAGTTAACCATTTATCGAACTTCTCAACCTGTGCCACATAGTTTTGGTCTGTAATGATACCTTCTTTCATCATACCTTCGTAGACCACTTTACCAAAAGTATTTAAAGCCGACGTCACAAAAGTCAGCGGCCATCCTAACCTGACAACCTTTTCAGCGAAATCTTCCAACCGGCTATTGAACTCATTGGAATCCCTTAAGTTAGAAGCAATCATTTCTACAAACTCATGGCTTGTCTTAGTAAAAACTTGATCTGAAACTACTTGAAGAAACTTCTCATCCGCTTCGTTCCTCATTCGTTCCATCCAAATACTAGTGATATCTGATTTATTATTCTGAATATAATCCGTGACTTCACTAAACATTTAGTTCTCTCCATTCTATCATATGAAATTTATACTTAGTATTCATGCTGAATGATGTAACTCAAATTTAAAGTAGTTTACAACAGTGAACTAAAAAATGACGTAATTACTTTAATAGTAACAAATAAAGACAAAAATGAAAAAAACTATGCCTTTTTGGGTATTTTTATTGCTTACTTTTCCCATTATAAATTGTTAACGGTATTTTGTCATAAAATTGACTATATTTCTATTTCCATATTCTTCTTTTGCGGTTAAATTCACTATACTTTTCCTGTCGAAATAGAAAAAAGACAAAACAAAAAGGCTTAATGATCAAATATATTGTTGATCAGCAAGCCTTCTGGTTTGCAGTTATATTATCCTTATTGTATAACGTGATAAAAAGGATTCACACGATGAAAAAAATCGGGTTAAAATTGGATCAGACCCACACTGATTTGCAGGGCGTCATCCACTTTTTCCATCATCTCATCATCCAAGTGTGTAATCTTATCGGTAAGACGTTGTTTATCAATCGTTCGAATCTGTTCAAGCAAGATAACGGAATCACGTTCAAAGCCATAACGTTTTGCATCAATTTCAACATGAGTAGGCAGTTTCGCTTTTTGAATTTGAGCGGTAATGGCAGCTACAATAATTGTGGGACTAAACCTGTTCCCTATATCATTTTGAATAACAAGTACCGGCCGAACTCCGCCTTGTTCTGATCCTACAACAGGAGAAAGGTCTGCAAAATATACGTCACCACGCTTTACAATCAAAGGATTAACCCCCGCTTACTAAGCGTTCGACTGTATGTTCTGCCTCATATTCTGCTTGAATCGCCTCTGAAGCGATTGCGAGATTAATCTTAGCCATTTCCATATAGCCGCGTCTCATAGATTCACGTAATTGTCTCTTCTTACGCTCTCTTAAATACATTTTGGTTGCACGATAAATAAACTCATTGCGATTCACATTTTCTTGATCTGCAAAGCCGTCTAATTCTGTAACGAGCTGTTGCGGTAGACGAATTAAGATTTCTGTTGTTGCGCTGGATTCAGACACAAACTACACCTCCACCAATCACTACATACCGTTTCTGTTCATTAACATATTTATCATACCATCAATTAAGGAGAATGAAAAGTTAATTTATCAATCTCTTCTATTATCCACCATATAAAATACTAATTATTCATCAAAGTTGCGGTTATTTTCCTGTTGACTGTGAATACCAGTCGATAAGAGTTTATTCGATACTTCCGTCGGCTCCCCGTTTTTCATATAGATACGCGGCACCCTCGAGGAGATCATACAAGGGATCTCATAGTTAATGGTATCAAGCTTTCCAGCGATTTCATCCATTGTAATCGCTTCTTCACCCTGTTTGCCGATTAACGTCACGAGGGTACCCATATTAAGAAATTCAGGAAGCCTAATCATACATTGATCCATACAGACCCTTCCAACAATTGGAACTCTCTTACCGTTTATAATCACGTCCTGACCTTGTAATTTACGCAGCCAGCCATCAGCGTATCCAATCGGAACCGTTCCAATCCACTCTGCCTCACCCGTCTCATAAGTAGCCCCATAACTCACTTTCTCTCCAGCTGATAGTTCTTTAGTATGAATAAGCCTTGTATGAAGAGAAAACACTTCTTTCAAAGGAAAAGGAAGCTCGGGTTTCATCTCTTGAGATGGCGTGAGTCCGTACATAGCTATTCCCACCCGTACAGCATTAAAGAGAGTGTTTGTTTTCCTTAATGTAGCGGCGCTATTTGAAGAATGAATATAAGCAGGTAAGGAATCCAATTGGGCCAGCATGTGTTCAAATCGAGCTAACTGCTGGTCAAGATAGTCATCGTTCAACTCATCAGCCGTGGCAAAATGGGTAAAGATCCCTTCTAATTTAAACTGAGAATGATCTTGAATATACTCCTCGATACCCTTTAACTCTTCAGTAGTCCGAACACCTATCCGTCCCATCCCCGTGTCACACTTAATATGGAGGCTTAATCGATCTCCTTCTGAAAGCTGCTTTTCCGCTTCAACAAGCCACTCCTTATGGAAGATCGTTAACGAAATATCTAATTTGGCCGCGATCCTCACATCTTTCGGTCGTGTAGCTCCTAATACGTGGATGGGAGCTGTAATACCAGCATTTCTTAAAGAAATTGCTTCGTCTAAGAATGCGACTGACAAGCCGTGTGCCCCCGCAGAGAGAGCAGTAAGGGCGGTTTGCACATCCCCATGCCCATAAGCATTCGCCTTCACAACCGCAAACACTTTCACATCTTCAGGAATATGCGCTCTAATATTCTTTACATTTTCATATAGATGATCTAGATTGATTTCTGCCCATGTATCACGAAAAAATTGCGTCTGGGTTTCCACTTTGTTCACTTCCTCATATCTTTACACAAAACATTGTCATTCTATTCAAGAATACCATGGATTATTCATATTATCATTCATTGGGTGAAATGGATTTTTTCGAGAGGGGGTTAGGGATTCTGAAAACTTGGATATTGCACCAGCTATTATCGATTTTTCGAATGGTAAGGCGAGAGGGGACGATGTTTGATGGGGAATCTTGAGTTCCCCTTAGTGGTAGTAGATCCTATTATTGTTTTCTGCCGGTCTTGTACGGCTTTATGCGGTTTTCTTCTGTCTTGTTCCTTACGATATCAATTATTCATTGAGTTTGTACCATTTTATTATTGGCTTTAAGCTTTATATTATCGACTTTCCTGAATTTATTATCGACTTCGCTGCTTTTATTATCGACTTTCCACATTTATTATCGACTTCGCTGCTTTTATTATCGACCCTGTAATTTGTATTTCGCCTCCACCATCCCCTTTTATACTTTTGAACTTCCTACCACTTATCCGCACACCAAGAAAAGAGGCGAACCCAAAGGCCCGCCCTGTTTAATTATTTTATTTATTTCACCATTGAACCCTGTACGGATTGTGCTACCATCACCATCTCAGAAGGAGTCAGGTCATTGGAGGCAAGCATATAATCCACTCCGTTATTGGTCCATCTGATAGATTGCTCTGTCATGGCTGCTACTGTGAAGCCAAGGTCCACTAATTCACCTTTTAGAGAAGTAGAGACCGTCATGGTAGGTACGACTGTTGTTTTCTCTTGAACGATTGTAAAAGATTTTTCACCATCGTAGGTTAAGATCACACGCTTTCCTGTATCGGTCGCGACTTCTTTTTCTTCTATTAATTCAGTACCCGTGATTTCTGACATTGGGTAAAGAACAGTAAATTCCGTATCTTCTACGGTTGCCGTGACGGGAACCTCAAGCTGGGCACCTGTCATGTTTTTCTTCATGTCGAAGTCTTTTTTATCAAATGCCGCTTTCATATCCATCTTGGAGAACTCTACTTTTACAAGCGGATTTTTATCTGAATCCAATACATTTACGGATGCCGGAGTCAGGTCTTTCTTGTTAAAGGCAATCTCTTGAGTGGGTAGCATCTGACTGTTTTGATAACGTGTCTTCGTGTTAAAGATGTAGTGATCTTTTGTTTCTTTGAAAGTAGCCTCTTTATCCTCTAGCACATCTTGAACAAGCGATTCATACAAGTACGCCTGACTGCTATTTTCAGGCCAGTTGCTTTGGAATCGGAAGCTTTTGTTCAGAGCCGGCGTAAGGACGAATACTCCCTCATCATTACGTAAGATCATTTGACTCTGATCTTTCGCAGCGTTCTTTAATGCCACTCGATAATAATTAGGGTCATTATGCCACACTTCCACATCATAGGTTTGAGGCTCGTCGCCCACCTGCAGGGTCATTTTCGCATCTGCTTTGTACCCCTTCATATCCTCTACTTTTGCCTTAAGGTCCTTGGTTACATCTTCTTTCGATTGCTCTCCACAAGCAGCCAGCATAAGCACCGCTAACATGGCCATCACTAGTATCACTAGCTTTTTCTTCATTTTTTCAACCCCTTTTGTCCCAGGATAAACGTAATTGAGAGAGGAGAAAGCCAGCCGTCTAAGAATGGACGATTCTTATAGAATGCCCCGTTCCTTAGTCCAATTGCAATTCGCCAAAGAACCGCGATTGTTAAACACCTGGCCTTGTCTCTCCTATTGCACTACTGAATATATGAGACAACCTAAGGGATTATGCTAGTGAAGATGACAAGCTTGAAATAATTTTACTCTTCGATGATCACCTGTGCAGCCGCAAATTCCCGGCTATGGGTGATGGATAGATGGGCATTCGCCCCCTCCGGCTTTGAAAAATATGGCTTTCCATTCGGGTCCTTACTGATTTCAATATCCTGAAAGGAGAGCGCTGTTCCGATCCCGGTTCCATTCGCCTTTGCAAAAGCTTCTTTGGCTGCAAATCGCCCTGCTGCAAACTCAACCTTCCGTTGTTCGCTTAAAGTATAGAATGCATCCTCCTCCTTAGCTGTTAAAATTCTCTTAACGAACTTTGGCTGCCGTTCAATCATCTTCTGAATGCGTCCTGTTTCAACGATGTCCAATCCTATTCCTTTTATCATATGCGGTTCCCCTTCTACTCTTGTCCTGTGTTGCATATTTGTATAATGAACTATACTCGTGATTTTCGACGTTTTCTTATACTATAATATTAACTGCGTTTTTTATAAAATCTGATTTAGTATTGATATAAAAAGAACAACCTACCTAGGAGGATACAATATGTTTGTCCGGACAGAAAGTTTTTCTCAATTTTTACGGTTCTATCCTATTATTTCCCTGATTGTATTCATTCATATCGCCTTATACTTTGTCAGTGCCCTTCCTATTTTTCCACAACTGTGGGTGTACGAGCAGCTGGCCGGTGTGAATTTATTTATAAGCGAGGGAGAATGGTGGAGACTTGTCACCCCTATCTTTGTACATTTGGGATTCGCTCATCTGCTATTCAACTCATTTTCCCTTGTACTGTTCGGCCCACCCCTGGAGAAACATCTTGGAAAAGCAAAGTTTGTCGGTCTTTATTTAGCAAGCGGTGTATTTGCTAATATCATTACGTATCTCATCAAGCCTCTTACGTATAGTCATGTGGGAGCATCGGGAGCAATTTTTGGTTTATTCGGCTTTTACATCGCCATGATTATTTTAAAGAATCATTTCATCACAAGAGAAAGCCGTCAAATCATCTTACCCATCGTCGTCATCGGGGTGGTCATGACCTTCATGCAGTCCGGAATCAACATAACTGCTCATATCTTTGGTTTAATCGGCGGCTTTGTGATCGGATGGATTGCAGGAAAAAAATAAGAACAAAACAAAAGTGACCCGTAGCAAATCCCGGGTCACTTTTATCGTTTACACACTATGAGAAAACCAAGTAACAATGGTTTGGATGTCCTTCTTTTCAAGATCCCGGATTGGGCTCGCATAACCAGTCTCTCCAGATTTTATCGTTGTCCTGAGACTGCCCAAGTCTTTTCTCGATTGGAACCAGCTTTCATGGGTGTCCAAAGATTGTATGCGACTTTTCTTTATATGCATCGTATTTTTCAATACGCCCCTATACTGTAATGATAATTGACCATCCGCAATCTTCCAGCCCCCGGCACGGTATTGGAAGTATCCAAGAATCCCGAATGGAATCATCAACAGGCCAACCCAAAGACCATATGGCCAGTAGAGAAAACAGGCAGCAGCGGTCGGAATCACTACCCATATCGACTGTCGGAACACATATCTTCTTAAGGAACGCCCGGGTAACCTCTTAAACTCATCATGGATGACGTAATCTGGAAATAAGTCTTTTAATAATTCAGGAATCCTCTTCTTTTTAACAATCGGGAATAATTTTATACTCGTACTGTCTTTCTCCAATACAGATCCACCTGCATTTTCAATATGGACGGTGCAATAACCCAATGGCTGCCTGATTGGATTTTCCACTACCCGGATGCCTTGAACACGATTTAATGGAACAGTCACCTGCTTCTTCTCCAGAAGCCCTCTTGTCATGACGATGTGATCATCTACAATTTTAATCCTGAAATCACCATAAATAATGAATGTCCAAGCAATCGATAATAGCCAGGCAACAAGCAACCCCAAGAAGGCCATCACCGAAACGACAAACACGCCGCTTTTCACAAAAACAGCCAGCTCATCATACACAGCTTCGTACGGAATGAACTCATTAAATTGGGATAAGAAAACAAACACCCCGGAAATAATGACGCCTATCCCTCCTGAAGTCGTAGCAAGTACCCAAATGTCTTTCGAACTGAGGTTGAAAAAGGGTTCTTCTTCTTTCAAAATCTCCGTACCTTCTTCAAAAAGATCCTCGGTTACATCATGCCCCTTCTTCTCCCGATAGATCATATCCTCTAACTCTAATGCTTCTTCTTTAAAAATAGCTGTCAGTTCCGCTTCTGATTCCCGCGGATTGGAAGACCCGGCCGTTTCGACCTTCACCTTGACCAACCCAAAAGGGCGATGCAGAATACCTTCAGAGAAATTCAAACTCTGAATCCGGTCAATAGGGATATACCTCTTCTTTTTAACGAATAGTCCGTATTCGATCCGAAGCTCTCCTTCTTCCACTCGATACGTAAATCGAAGCCACTTCACAATCCCTGTGACCAGAACGAACACAAGAACTACCGCCATCGATATAACAGGCATATAATCCCAAAAACCTGTCTTCTCTCCCCGGTTATTCAATACAAATAAAAAGACAAAAGGAACGATCAAATCCTTCAACTGTTTTACAAAATTCGCTACAGCTGAAATAGGGTGCAGTCTCTTGTGCTCAGACATCATCTTCCGCCACCCTCGCTAGTTGTGAAATGGAGTTTCTCAAACCATCCGCTTCCTCCATATCCAGTGCCGGAATCTCATGAACCGTCGCTGCAGTCGAAATCGTGATCGTCGCTAACCGATACTTTTTTAAAATTGGGCCCTGCACCGTATCAACATGTTGAACCCTCACCATCGGTACCAATGTGCGTTTCACGATAAATATCCCTCTTTGGAGCTCAATTTCCTGCTCCCTCACTTCATATCTCCATCTCTTCCATTTGATCGTCGGAATAAAGAAAACAAACAAATATGTAAATAGAATGAACATTCCCACTGCAACTGCAATGATCCATTGAGGCCAATCAAACAACACAGTAAGAACAATCGCTCCTGCTGCTACAGCTGCCACAACCAATGTTTCAAACACGCCATATATCTTCCAAACCTTTAAAGCCTTTGGCGATATTCTCTTTTGAGGCTCTCCAATCATCCCCATCCCCCTCACTTCTCTCTTTTACTAAATCTTACAGTATATTTACGATTTGGAACAGAGATGGTTTCAGATTAAGGAGAAAGCTTTGGGAGATTTGCCTATTTTAGATAAAACGAACTTTTATCCACCCACTCAATCCCATCAATCCCTTGCAGATCTTCCACTAACCGGAACAATGCGTCATCCTTTTTCTTCGCTTCTATCATACAATCAATTTCATCCACCGAACCCTTTATTCCTTGAAGAAAATCAAGAAACATCCTAGGGTCGATGAAATCGGCATGGGCTTTGAAATCTTCCTGGGAACGGGGACTTGAAATATGCATCTTTACAGGTAATGATGACTGGCTCCACGTTCCAACGATCCTCTCCCAATCCAACAACCAATCCCTTTCGTTATAAGCAAGGTGATGATGGTAATCAAATACTTGGGGAATCCCGAGCTTTTCACATAGATAGAGGGCATCAGCTGCACTGAAAACCGTATCATCATTTTCGAGAATGATCATTTGTTGAAGAGAAACGGGAGTCAGACCCCAATTATGGATGAATTGCTCAAGTGCCTTCTCTTTATCCTCATAAGCCCCGCCAACATGGAGAACACAGCGGTGAGTTGGATCGATTCCCATCCCTTTTAATAATGCCTCATGCATTTTTAACGTCTTCAGCGTATTTTTTAACACATCCACATCGCTGGAATTGAGCAAGACAAAATGATCAGGATGAAACCCCACCCTCATGGGATGAAGCTTCAGGTATTCTTCAATCGCTCTGAGCTCATCCTTTAACGGAGATATGAAATCCCATCCTTTCAATTCAGGATGATTCGCAAGGGGGATCAACCTTGAACTAAACCGGAAAAAATGAATTTCGTTCAATACATTATGCTTCAAAAGCCGCAAGCAATTTTCAAGATTCGATTTGGCGATCCGTTCAAGTTTATGAATAGCGGCCTCACGATCCTTGATCCCGGAAAACTGCTTATAGGTCATGGTTTGGGAAGGTGATGCATTCTGGAGGTTCATACTCATGGCAACATAGCCTAACTTTACGAGTGTCATGTGGGGTGGACTCCTTTTTGGGGTTAGTATGTGCGTAATGGGGGGATTTATCTCGTTGGTTTTGAATAGGTGACAGACTTTGTCCCTCCTTTTGTTTCTAATTGAAGGGTTTTCAATATTTTATAGGCGGTGTTTCGTGAGTTCAGATGCAAGAAACTCCTCAGTTCGCGATTGGTTATGCGATCACTTAGTAGTAAGAAATAATCCCATATCTAGATGAACTACCACATTTAACGCAAGACCATGCTCCACTTACTCTAATCATTGGTATGTGATGGCAGTTTTCACATCGGACCCCAGTCACAATATCGCTTCGGGTAAGAGAATATGTCTCCATAAAGTCTAGCTCAGATTCTTCATGTTTTTTCAAAATGGTTTTCTTCATTTTGTTCATTTCTTTATCAGTCATGGCTTCTTTTACGTATATCTCATTTAAATCTTTGATATTGTCTATTATATTTTGGGCATGAATGATTTTTCTGTAAGGTGAGTCAGCTGGTGGGGTTTTGGTGAAATTTAAGATAGTTGATGGGTTGCTGAAAACAACGAGGTGTTCGATGGGAGGGTGCTTCAGCTTGTGGACACTGAACCATTTTTGCAGTAATAATTTTTGTCTTTGAACCTGGGAGATCGGGTCAGAGAATCCTTCTGGTAATCCTTTATAAGTACGGGTAAGCTGTCTTATGAATGGATCAATGGTGACTATTCCTGAGATGTTCTTCACTTCGATAATTAAAATGTAGAATGGAGTGAGGATGAGGAAATCTATTTGGAAGTAGTTTGAGAATAGAGGAAGCCTTATATCATAAAAGATTTTATATTTCTTGTCTTTCAAGAAGCTGAGGTGGTAGTAGACGGTTGCTTCACCGTTGTAACCTGCTTTTCTTTTCTTTAAATCCTTATCTACGATGGGAATCTTTTGATGATTGAGAGGCAGGCGCCATAATAATGCTTGGCAATTTTCAATATTGATAGGGACTTTGAGTTCTTTACAGATCAATTGATCACTCTCCTTTAAGGTTCTGCTTACTCTAGTTCGCCACAGGCTTAAAAAACCCTTCTTTTCAATTAAAAAATCAACAGTTTTTCACTAATTGCGTCTTATTGGGGTTTAATTGCGTCGATATCTGAATAATTGCGTCTTTTCTCACCTTAATTGCGTCTTTTTTTAATTTATTGCGTCTTTTTTCACCTTAATTGCGTCGTTCCACACAATAATCGCGTCTTTTAGTAAAGATTGGAAACCAACAACGAACCTTGCCCCCATTCCGATACCTAATCTAACCAACAACAAAAAACACGACAACCCAAAGGTCATCGTGTTCCCATTCTCAATCAAAATCAAGAATTGTTATAAGATTTACGTTTGCTTGAAGATTGTGGTCTGCCGCCGCCAGTACGGTTACGATCTCCGCCACGGCTTCCGCCTCCGCGATTTCCACCGCCGCTGCGTGGTGATCCGCCACGACTTCCACCTTTACCGCTGCGTGCTCCACCTTTGTAGCCACCGCCGCGATTACCGCCGCCACGATTTCCGCCACCTCTTGATGGTAATGGACGCTCTTCAGTGATTTCAACTGGTGTTGTATCCGGCTCTTTCGTCAGGACACGGATCGCTGCTGCTACCGCTTGAACAGGATCATGATCTCCCAGGAATTCTTCTGCTAATGGATAGTAATCCTTAAGATCACTTTCTTTCGCCGCTTCAGCTAATTTTTCAAGAGCTAAGCGTTGTTGACCTTCAAGGGCTTCGTTTAAGCTAGGTGGCTTAAGAGCCGTCATTTTCTTCTTCGTTGTTTGTTCAACGATCTTCAGGTAACCCATTTCTCTTGGTGTTACAAAAGTGATGGACATACCCTTCTTACCTGCACGACCTGTACGTCCGATACGGTGAACGTAACTTTCAGGATCTTGAGGAATATCAAAGTTGTAAACATGCGTTACGCCGGAGATATCCAACCCACGAGCGGCAACGTCTGTAGCGATCAAGATGTCGATGCGTCCCTCTTTGAACTTCTTAAGAACCGTCATACGACGAGCTTGAGAAAGATCTCCGTGAATTCCTTCAGCCAGGTAGCCGCGGATGCTAAGAGCACGCGCTAATTCGTCTACTCTACGCTTTGTACGACCGAATACAATCGCAAGTTCCGGTGATTGAACGTCGATTAAACGGGAAAGAGTATCGAATTTTTCTTTTTCGCTTACTTTCGTGAAGTATTGTTCGATGTTCGAAACCGTTACTTCTTTGGATTTTACTTTGATTACTTCAGGCTCTGTCATGAAACGGTTTGCAATGCGTCGGATCGGATCCGGCATTGTGGCAGAGAACAGAAGTGTTTGTCTTGTGCTTGGAACAGTCTCAAGAATGCTTTCGATGTCTTCGATGAAGCCCATGTTCAGCATTTCGTCTGCTTCGTCAAGTACTAAGGTTTCAACGTTTTCAAGGTTGAGTGTTTTACGTTTGATATGGTCAAGAAGACGACCTGGTGTACCTACGATGATATGAGGGTTCTTTTTCATCGCGCGGATTTGACGTTGGATGTCCTGTCCTCCGTAGACAGATAACACGCGGGCACGCTTGTCAGCTCCGATACGATATAACTCTTCAGAAACTTGGATGGCAAGTTCACGAGTTGGTGCAATGATAAGAGCTTGAACGTTTGGATTTTTCACATCGATCTTCTCGATCATAGGGATACCAAATGCTGTTGTTTTACCTGTTCCAGTTTGTGCCTGACCGATAATATCCTTACCTTCTAAACCGACTGGAATCGTACTTGCCTGAATTGGTGTTGCTTCTTCAAAGCCCATACGTTTAATTGATTTTAACGTAGATGCGCTTAAGTTTAAATCTGCAAACTTAGTCAATGTTACATTCTCCTTTAATTTACATCTTTTATAACTAATCAATATCTGATTATATTTTTAGGTCGGAACGAAATCTTACCCACCGAAAGACTTCGGTATCTAATCTAAAACCGTCTATATGAGATGTTTAGTTTTATGTTTGGTACAAAAAAATACACTCTTCAAAATAGAAGAGCTAGCACGTCCAACAAAATAAGAACTATGTTGTAGCTATGTTACCACTTCTAGAAACGAATTTCAATCTAATGTCAAATAGTCAATCTATTCATTTAGTAGGAATTGGTAGATCCCTTCAAAAAGTTCATGCTTATCTTCACTATGACATATCAAGTGTTTTGCTTTAGGGGAATAAAATAGGTTTTTTTCTTGGGAAGAAATAGTCTCGTATATATATTTTGCAGCTTTAGGGGGGACTATTCCATCAATCTCTCCTTGGGCAATAAAGGTTGGGATGTTAACCTTTTTCAGGAGTGGACGAGCAATACGAACGACTTTTCTAAATTCGTATGTGGACAGAATTGGGGTTTTTGTCACCTTCCATTTGTACCGGTTGTAAAGCTCGTTTTCAAGTATGTTTCCTTGGATTCCTTCTTTGATCATATTTCCAATATCTTTCAGTAACTGTTTCACATTTACATAGTAAGCTGCCGCACTTAAAAGCACAAGCTTACTGACTTCATATTTCACTGAAAGATACGAAGCAATCAATCCACCCATGGAGAAGCCGATTACATAAACCTCATCGCATTTCTCTATAAGCGTTTGAAGCTCATCCTCAGCATGCTCAATCCATTCAATATGTTTAACCCCTTTCAGCTCAAGGGTTTCACCATGACCAGGCAGAGTTGGCACAACGATTTCCCAGTCTGTCCTCTCTTGAAGAAAATCTGCCAGAGGCTCTACTTCAAAAGGGCTCCCAGTAAATCCATGGATTAGTAAACAACCGATCATGTTATCCCCTCTTACTTTTCTAAAGGTGGGGAGCGAGCCAATCTCCCATCAACTACAAGCTCATTTTGTTCATTTCTATAAAGGTTTAAACTTGGAAGTCAGAATAAATTTAGGCTCTTAATCCATCGATGACTTCTTCAAGTTTCATTCCCCTGGATGCCTTAAATAAAACCAGCTCATCCCCTTTAATAAGGGAGGACAACTCTTTTGTCAGGCTCTCTTTATCTGTAAAAGAGTGCACACGATCAACAGAGAAATTCTCAAGGACACCCTTACCTATAAAGTTTCCTAAATGTCCAAATGTAAATACATGTTGTATTTTATCCGGATCAATCAATCGTCCAATCTGCTGATGAAATTCTTCTTCCTGATCGCCAAGTTCAAGCATATCACCAAGCACCAGGATTTTTGTCTTATAGCCCTCAAGCTCTGATACAAGCTGGATCGCAGCTTTCATGGAGGTAGGGCTGGCATTATAGGCATCGTTAATGATGCTTTCGCCTTTCTTTCCTTCCACCATTTCCATTCTCATTTGAGTCAGCTTTAACGACTGTAAACCTTCTTTCATTTCATCCACACTGAGGCCAAATTTACGGGCGATCAGAAGCCCGGCTAGAGCGTTGTGGATATTATGAATCCCTAATACTGGTAGAAAGAAGGTTTCTCCTTCAGCTAGCGAAGTTTCAAAATAACTTCCCTGGTTATTCATTTCGATTTTCGTCGGGTAAATCGTATTGTTTCCGCTTCTTCCGAAGGTCTCCACATGCTTCAGGTTGAGTTCCTTAACACCATCCTGCAGAAGTGGTTCATCTCCATAATAAGCAAATAAACCATCCGACTTTAGTCCCTTCACAATCTCAAGCTTGGCCTTGGCAATTCCTTCTCGTGAGCCTAGATCCTGAAGATGTGATTCACCAATGTTCGTGATGATGGCAGCATCAGGCTGGGAAATCTCTGATAGAAGTTCAATCTCGCCGAATCCACTCATTCCCATTTCAAGTACAGCCACTTCAGAATCCTGCGGCAGAGAAAGGATCGTTAATGGAAGTCCGATGTGGTTATTATAGTTCCCTTGTGTTTTATGAACTCGATATTTCACTGATAAAAGGTTTGCCACAATATCCTTGGTAGTTGTTTTTCCATTGCTTCCTGTAATGCCGACTACCTTTAAATCCAGTTCATGACGATATTGATTCGCCAAGGACTGAAGGGCAAGCAGTGGATCTTCCACCACTATTACGGGAATATCCTCAGGTGGATTAGGAACATTGATATCCCAAAGAGAGGCAGACGCACCATTTTCAATTGCCTGTCGGACAAACTGATGACCATCTACGTTTTCCCCTTTAAAAGGTACGAACAGATTAGCGTCCTCAATCTTTCTCGTATCGATGGAAACACCTTTTATCACAACCGATTCAAATTTGGAAAGATTGTTTTTAACATCAAGCATGTTGCATATATCTTTCATTTTTTTCTCAAACATTCGCTTTCTCCTTTTACTCTTTTTAATGAAAACAGAGCAGGGACTGCCTTTAGACGGTAAATCTTCTGGTCAGTCCCAAGTATCGCGTATTACATCGTATGTTTAATTGTTTGTTTGTCTTGATATCGTTCTAAACCAAGCTCCACTAATTTACCGATCAAAGTAGGATAGTCAACCCCTGTGTGCTTCCAAAGAAGCGGGAACATACTGAATGGCGTGAAGCCAGGCATCGTGTTGACTTCATTCATATAAATTTGACCATCTTCTGTTAAGAAGAAGTCTGCACGCACAAGTCCTGAACAATCAAGGGCTTTATACGATTGAATCGCGATTTTCTTCATTTCATTGTAAATGCTTCCCTCTATTTCTGCAGGGATGATGAGGGCAGTATCTCCATCCTCATATTTCGCCTTATAATCATAGAAGTCTTTTTTAGGTACGATCTCACCTGCGACTGAGCATTCAGGTTGATCATTCCCAAGTACGCCAAGCTCGATTTCACGCGCTTTCACGCCTTCTTCAATGATAATTTTACGGTCGAACTGGAATGCTTCCTCAAAAGCCGTTTGCAGTTCTTCACGAGACGTACATTTGCTGATTCCCACTGATGAACCTAAGTTAGCAGGCTTCACAAAACAAGGGTAGCCAATCTCATCTTCCACTTGTTTGTATGCGGACTCAGGATTTCCTTTCCATGTGCTGCGGATGAACCATGTGTAATTCACTTGCGGAATGCCCGCTTGTGCAAAAAGATTCTTCATGATGACTTTATCCATACCTGCTGATGAAGCAAGGACACCGTTTCCTACATATGGAAGATTCAATAGTTCAAGCATCCCTTGAACCGTTCCATCTTCCCCATTCGGTCCGTGAAGTAACGGGAAGATCATGTCGTAGCCTTCTGATTCTGAAGGAGCGATGGATGTACTTAAGGCATTGGGGGCAATCTCTTCCCCATCCTTAAATTGTAGTGCCTTCACATCTTCAACGGGAGCATTCAGTTGTGGACCTTTGATCCATCGGCCTTCCGTTGAAATGAAAACAGGGTGAATTTCATATTTATTTAAGTCCAAAGCACCGATCACGGCCTTGGCTGTTTGCAGGGATACATTATGTTCAGCAGATTTACCGCCGTACAGCAAGCATAACTTCGTTTTCATGTATGAGTTACCTCCAATATTCACAATAGATGTTTCTATTTTATCACTTTCATGGGAAAGGGAAAGAATGATTCCTATGGAAAATAAAAATTACCACATTTGTCTTGATTCGAAAGACATTTAAGTCAAAGCCCATTATATATGTATGCAAAGGAAAACTAGTCCTGCGACAGGGAGTCAACAACATTATTCTGAATACACTTAAGATTTCGCCTATTTAAAAAGCTATTAAAATATCCCCCTATAAGGTGTACAATCTT
Organism: Rossellomorea sp. GCM10028870; assembly: GCF_042666755.1. Taxonomy (NCBI): domain Bacteria; kingdom Bacillati; phylum Bacillota; class Bacilli; order Caryophanales; family Bacillaceae; genus Rossellomorea; species Rossellomorea sp. GCM10028870. The sequence continues at coordinate 24,805 of NZ_JBHTGN010000007.1, forward strand.
TCTATTAAAAACATTTGTATTTTCAAGGAGGACACCAGGATGAGAAAGCTAGGTTTACTGCCTAAGATCCTCTTAGGTATTGCATTAGGTATTGTCATTGGAGCGTATGCACCAGAGTCGTTCGTTAAAATTTTCGTTACGTTTAATGGATTATTCGGTAATTTCCTCGGATTCGCTATTCCATTAATCATTATAGGATTTATTGCTCCAGGAATCGGATCCATGGGGAAAGGAGCAGGAAAGCTGCTCGGTTTAACCACAGCTCTCGCCTATGGTTCCACGGTGTTAGCCGGCTTACTCGCCTTTACGGTTGCGAAGTCTATTTACCCAACTTTGTTAGCAAATCAAACGTCTCAATCATTCGAAAATCCCGAAGAAGCACTTCTCAAAGGGTTCTTCACAGTGGAAATGCCACCTATCATGGGCGTTATGACGGCTTTACTCATCGCCTTCACCATTGGTCTTGGAATGGCTGCCATTAAGGGAGACGCTCTTCAAAAGGGCATGAATGAATTCAGAAACATCATTGAACTTGTGATTGAAAAAATCATTATTCCGCTCTTACCGGTTCATATTCTTGGAATTTTCGCGAACATGACTCAAGGTGGACAAGTCAGTGCCATCATGTCTGTATTCGCTAAAGTATTTGTTATGATCATTCTTTTACATGTAGTCTTTTTAATTTTACAATATACAACGGCTGGAACGTTAAGAAAACAAAACCCGCTATCTATGATGAAAAGCATGCTGCCAGCTTACTTTACGGCACTGGGGACTCAATCTTCCGCGTCTACGATTCCCGTAACGCTTGAGCGCTCAAAGAAAATCGGTTCCAGGGAACGTATTGCAGATTTCTCTGTACCTCTTTTGGCAACGATCCATCTATCAGGTAGTACGATTACCCTTGTCAGCTGTGCCATGGCCGTCATGTTCATTCAAGGTGAAGCCTTACAGTTCACTCAGTTATTCCCATTCATTCTGATGCTTGGAATCACGATGATTGCGGCACCTGGTGTTCCTGGTGGAGCTGTCATGGCTGCCCTGGGTTTACTTGAATCAATGTTAGGGTTCGGACCAACGATGACATCCCTCATGATTGCCCTTTACCTTGCACAAGACAGCTTTGGAACTGCGTGTAACGTAACGGGTGATGGTGCGATCACATCGATTGTGGACAAACTGACACTGAAAAAAAAAGTACCTCTCTCTAAAATAAAAGCAAGCTGATTTAAGGAGGTCCGTCCCTATATGAGGGACGGACCTCTGTTTTCTTGTTGAAAGGCTACGACTACTTATCCCCCGCAAGTATCCGTTTGACGAGGTGACCACTAAATCCATCGAACTGCTTCCTTCTACAGTGATTCGTTCATATCTGGCACCCATTCTTTTTTTTCGATTAAACGAGCTTTCCTCATGAAAACGCTATTTTCTGTATAATGGAAATATTGACATATTAAAGGAGTGCTCATGAATTGAAAATAACAAGTCAGCGTGTAACACTTAGAAAAATAGAAGAAAGAGATCTTTCTACTCTATGGGACTATATTTATGGAGATCCTTCTCCCGAATGGAAGAAATGGGATGCCCCTTATTTTGAGCATAAACGCTTAACACGTGAAGAGTACATGGAATCCTCCATAAAGAATAAAAGTCGCAGCGATGAATTTCAACGCATCATTGAAGTAAACGGAAAGACAATCGGAACCGTCGGATACTATTGGGAATTCGAACCCACAAGATGGCTTGAAGCCGGCATCGTGATTTATGACCCCTCTTATTGGAACGGCGGCTACGGAACAGAAGCGCTATCCCTCTGGGTGGACCACTTGTTTCAAACAAAGGAAATCGGCCGTGTTGGCATCACCACCTGGTCAGGGAATGAACGGATGATGAAGGCCGCTGAAAAAATCGGGATGAAACTCGAAGGAAGAATGAGAAAATGCCGTTATTACAATGGAGTATACTACGACTCTATCCGTATGGGCTTGATTCGAGAAGAATGGGAGGAACAACGTCCTCTATAAAGGAGATTCATTATGAAAACAATCATCTTAGTCGGTGGCGGACACAGTCACCTGCATTGCTTAAAAAAACGGAGAGAAAATCAGGATGATAACGTGAAGTGGGTCCTCATTTCCCCTTCACGTTATCAATATTATTCAGGAATGTTCTCCGGATATACGGAAGGGATCTATTCTTTAGAGGAAACGCGAATCGATTTAAAGCGATTGTGTGAGAGCGCTGAGTGTGAATTCGTCGAAAGGACCGTTCTATCGATCGACCCTGATCAGCAAAATCTTCTAACGGACAAAGGGGACATCTTCACTTACGACTTTGTTTCCTTCGACATTGGATCCCGCAATGACTCATTGGAAATCGAGGGCTTACATGAACACAATCTTCCGATCAAACCAAACTATCAATTCCCTGAGCAAATAGAGAAGTTGTATAACAGCAGGAAAACCGTCTTTATCGGAGGCGGGGCGGCGAGTATTGAAATGGCATTGTCATTGAAGGCATGGAAGGTGGACAACGGCTTTAAGGAACATATGGTAACGGTTGTTCATTCCTCCCCCCTCTTAGAAAAAGCCGGTTCCCATTCTTCGAAAAAAATAACAGGGCTTACTCTTTCAAATGGGGTTGAGCTACATCAGGGGCGCGTTGAAAAAGTAGATGATACTCGCGTATATGCAGATAACGGCACAAGCATCGACTACGATGAAGTGATTTTTTTAGGAGGACCTAAAGCACCTCCCCTATTCGGGAGCAGCATTTTACCGACAGATGAAAAAGGTTTTCTGCTGGTGAACAGCTATCTTCAATCAGTGGAATATCCCAACGTATTTGGAACCGGGGATTGCGCGACTTTAAAGGACTTTCCGGATATTCCGAAAAATGGGGTGACAGCTGTACGCCAAGGACCTGTTCTGTGGAAAAACCTGAACGGAGCTGCGGCAACCGGAACAATCATTCCTTTTGAGCCCCAGGAACGCTACCTTGCGATTATGTCGGTGGGTGATAAGAGAGGCTTTTTGACATACGGATCGTTTTCGTTAGTCAGTGGATGGGCTTGGCGTATGAAGAATTGGATTGATGAGCGGTTTGTTCGTCGGTATGGTGGGTGATGTAGTAGGTTATGTTGTTTGTAGTACCGGTTGAGGGGAGATTCATGGACTGGAGTATTTTGAGAGCCGTCTTTCTGGATTCCAAATGGAGAAATTTTCTTAGCTGTTTATTCGTAATTTCGTCTCCCAGCAACAAAGAATAGTCCAATAGGGCTGATTTATGTGCGTTCTTTGATTTCCCCCCGCATTTCAGACACTGCCAATGACCATATTTTCTTAACATGGGCAAGTGCCGACATTCTGGACATTGTACTCCTGTAATGATTTCCTCTCGGGAGATACCATAGATTTCTTCGGGGAATGCTATGAGAGGTTCATGCTTTTTTACTAATAAGGCGGACGCTTTTCTAACTTGTTTAAAGGAAGGATGTTCTTTTCTATATGCTGTGAGCAGGGATAGGATTCTTTCCTCTACATTTTCCACCCTGATTACATTAGTATACTTTTCGTGAGGAGAGAATGTATTTAGGACAGTCGAGCGATTTGTCATGACGACCAGAGTTGTGATAGGGATTGAGGGGATTTTCATTTTTGTCAACCAACGGAGCAACTGCTTTTTCTGGCGTTCTACCTGGGTGACAGGATGGCTGAAAGCTTCTTCTTTATCTTCAAACTTTCGGATAGCTTGATCGAACCTTGAGTCTAAGGTGTATATACCAGCTATGTGTTTAACTTCCAGGAGTATCACGACATATGGAGTCAGGATGAGGCTGTCGATTTGGAAGTAACGGTCATCTATTTCTAAGCGTAGATCATGCAAGATCATCATATTTTTATCTTGAGATATAAACTTCAGATGGTAATCTAATTGCAACTCTCCCCGATAACCGGCCTTTCGCTTTGCCAAATCTGTTTTAATGATCTCCCAGAGAGAATGGGTGGGCCGTCATCTTTCTAATAATACTTCATTCATTAAGATTCTCCGCGGGATTTCTCTGTTTTTAGCGATCAATTTATCAACTCCTCCTATTTCTTAATCTATCTATTCGACATAGAATCGAAAAATCCTTTATTTTTCCAAATATAATATGTATTTTGAGAGGATAAGCTCGTGTGTTGTGCCACTTTCGAGCAAACTTGTGCCACTTTTAGCGTTTGTTGTGCCAAATTGTGAACACGCGTCATACCACACCCCACACCTTACCCTCACCGCAATCCGCACATTCACCAACAAAAAACGCAACCACCTCCCAGCAGTCGCGCTTTCTATATCTATCATCTGAAAATTTCAACAAACTTCTTACTAATCACCGGCAGTACACCATCAAACAACTTCTCTCTCCAATAGAGATCCGCTACCTGCTGGACGGCTGCAGCGTGATTCGGGTAAGGATAGACCATATTGGACAGTGCGCCGATTTTGCTTCCTTTTTCCATGGCAAACACGATAGGCTGCATCCAGTCTCCTGCACCGGATCCGACTGCGTGGGCGCCGAGGATCTTCCCGCTCCCGTCTGTGATGATTTTTATGAGACCTTCTGTTCGATGGTCTGCGACGAATCGATCGACTTCGTCCAATGTTTTCTTATAGACTTTGTATTCTAATCCTTGTTCAAGAGCCTCTTCCTCGGTCAGCCCAATATGAAAGACCTCAGGTGTCGTATAGGTTGTCCACGGCAGTTTGTTATAGGAAACCTTGCGTTTCAAGCCAAACACTGCATTTTGGACGACAAGCTTCCCTTCCATTCCTGCACTGTGGGTGAATGGATATCGACCATTGACGTCTCCAATCGCGAATATATGAGAATGGTTGGTTCTTAGTTCGTCATTCACTTTGATGAAGCCCCGATTGTCCACTTCTACTCCGGCAGCAGATAGGTTCAAAGAATCCGTACCAGGTTTCCGTCCGGCAGCCAGAAACAATAAATCCCCTTCCACCGTATGCTCTACACCGTCTTGCACATAGTGGACCACTTTCTCCCCGTCCCTCTCGGATACACGTTCGATTTCCGCTCCATAAACAAACTGAATATCCTTTTCTAATAGGTCTGTGGCTACTTCACGGATTTCTTTATCCTCTTTCCCTAATATCTCATCATTTTTTTCAAGGACGACTGCTTCTGATCCAAGGTGAGAAAATGCTTGTGCCAGTTCTAAACCAATCGGGCCCCCTCCGATAAATACGACTCGGCGGGGCAGCTCATCTACTTCAAATACCGTTTCATTCGTATGATACTCAACGTCTTCCAAGCCTTGGATTCCAGGAATGAGAGGACTTGACCCTGTTGCAACGACTATTCTCTTCCCGGATATCCGGTCCTCTTTTTCCACTAAAATCGTATGAGGATCAAGAAATTCTGCTCCCCCGAAGTAAATATCGACCCCTAATTGCAGGAATCGATCGGGATCGTCATGTTGTTGAATATGGGCAATGGCTTCTTTGACCCTCGCCCTTACCTTTTTCATATCGACTGAACCCTTTGTATCGAAACCATAATCATTGCTTGCCCGGATCGCAGCCACTTCTCTCGCCGATTGGATGAATGCCTTGGATGGAACGCACCCAAAGTGAAGGCAGTCTCCGCCCAAAAGGCCGCTTTTTTCGATGAGTGCCACTTTTGCTCCCAGAGAAGCGGCTCCTGATGCAACGGTCAGTCCACCCGCTCCTCCCCCTATTACTATCAAATCGTATTGATCCATCTTCATCTCTCCTCCTTATGAAAGTAAACGTTTCGCTTCTAGAAATCGCTGTAAGCCCGTGAACAATTCTACTGCAAAAAACAATAAGGTGGTCCACAGGACGATGGACGGAAATATCATCATGGCACTGAACAGAATGAATCCTTCCGTCCTCTCAGCAAGTCCTGCCTGATAATAAAAGGATTTCATTCCCTGTTTCTCTGATACGGCTCCTACTGTCAGGAAAATCGTCATGGAAATAATGATGGATACGCTCAGTAACAGAAGCGCCCACATAATCTCAGGGTGTATGAAAGCAACGCCCAGAATGACACTGATCTCGACGATTCGATCAAAAGTGACATCCATGACGGTTCCAAAGGGGGAGGGCTTCGTTAATCGGGCCATGGTACCATCGACTGCGTCCAAAAAGCCGGATAACCATAATAAGAGTACGGCTAAGATCGGGAATCCAAAATAATAGACCAGACCTGTAGCTGAACCTACTATAAAAGCAATTAACGTCACCTGATTGGCTGATAATCCCCTTTTCAAAAACAAACGTGCTGTCCCCTCAATACTTGGCTGCACCCATTTACGGGCATGCGTATCTAACATGTATTTCCCATCCTTTACTTGTCATCTTTACTCGATAATCCCAGCCAGTCTTTCATTTTTTTCTTAAAGATTAAAGGCACGATGATCATCATCAAGAAAAAGCCGATAGCGATATATAAATTCGTTCGATCTTCTCCTACCAAGCTTGACCCCAGAAATACATACCCAAACGTACCAGGTAAAATCCCGATGGCTGTAGCGAAAATGAATGAAATGTATCTCACCTTCCCCATGCCGGCAAGGTAACTGATGAGATCAAAGTTTAAAAACGGAACGAGCCGTAATAGTAATACATACACAAAACCGTTCTCCTCCATCTTCTCGCGGATCTTGATCATACGTGGAGACGGTCTTTTTAATAGTTTCGCACCAAGGAAGCTCGCAGTATAATAGGCTACCGTTGCACCACCTAAAGCTCCGATCAAAATGTATATGAAGCCTCCAAATGCACCGAAAGCAAGACCTGCAGCCAATGAAAGGATGGAAGCCGGAAAAAGAATCAACGGGCGAATCGTATAGACGACAATAAAAACAATAGGAGCCCAAATACCGAAGGACACTATCCAATCTCTGATGTCATGTGGCTTTACGTTAAAGAAATTCCGGCTCAGCCACATGAGGATCAGTAATATGGTAATGAACAACAGGATCTTACCGATCTCCTTCTTCTTCATTCTTCTTCCCTCCTATTCCTCTTTCTCAAACGTTTGGATGCTCTCTTCCTCTGCATAAAGCCAGATGTCTTCAGTAGAAGCGTCTTGTTCAATGGGTAGGTTTAGCTTTTGCTCCAGTTCATCCACCCATACTTCATAGAGATTCGTGCCGGCTAAAAATAATTTTTGCCTCACTGTTCCTTTCCATCTTAGCAGGGACGTGTCGGCAGAGCTGCAACTTACTTTTATGTTGGAGGCGTGAATGAATTGCTGCTGATTCAGGGTGAGTCCATCACTCATGAAAGAAGCCACAAATGGAGTGTGTGGCCGATAATAGATATCCTCCGGTGTTCCTATCTGCAAGAATCTGCCACTCTGTAAAACAGCCACTCGATCTCCAAGTTCATACGCTTCATCGCGATCATGCGTGACGAATATGACGGTTGTTTCTTCTTCTTTAAAAATGTGTCGTACCCATTGCCTCAGTTCCTTCCTTAGCTGCAAATCCAGACTGCTGAAAGGTTCGTCTAAAAGTAAAAGCTTCGGCTTTAAAATCAAAGATCGTATCAGGGATACCCGTTGCTGCTGACCACCGGAAAGCTCAGAAGGATAATGATGCATTACTTCATCGAGGCCTACTCGTTCAATATAGTTCATGGCTTTTTTCTTGTTTTTCCCTTTGTTTCGTTCTTTCATTTCCAGCCCGTACATGACATTTTCCAGGACATTCATATGAGGGAATAATAATGGCTGTTGAAAGACCATCCCAATGGGGCGTTTTTGAGGCTTTAAAGAGGAGATATCTTTCCCATCAATATACGTATTCCCTTCTGTCGCAGGCTCTAACCCGGAGAGAATGCGAAGGAATGTTGATTTACCAGACCCGGATGCTCCAACCAATGTGAGGATCTCGCCTTTGTTTAATGAGAACGTAACGTTGGTTAGTACCTCTTTATCTTTAAATGTTTTGGTTAACTGATTAATTTCTATGAATGAATTCAAAGGTTCTTCCTCCCTCTTGGATGTTGATAAGGGAGTATGAATTTCAAACACCCTTCCAGAATGATGTACAGCATGGCGGGAATGAGGGCGAACACGATGGAGAAGGCTGCCATTACCGCTTCATCTGCCGTATCGGTAAAAGGATAATAGACCATCGCCAGCGTCACGACATTGCCTCCGCCTATAATCGCTGTAAGGACGTATTGACTTAAGCTGATTACAATCGTCAAAAACAGAACACTTCGTATACTTGGAAGAAGTAAGGGCAGTTCAATATGGTAAAAACGTTGAAAGGCTCTCCCCCCAAGTAAGGCTGATTGCTCGATTAATTTCGTGCCGATCCGTTCATAACCTGTTTTGAACATTTTGATACTATATGGAATGGTAGGCACTAAGTGGACGAGTGCGACTCCCGTCCAGTGATCAGCAAGTCCATATCGTATGAACGTAATATGAAGCCCGATTGCCACCACTAACACGGGAAGGAATAGCGGCAGCATAAGAAATGCTTCAATGATGGATTTACCTCTGAACGACGATAAGGAAAACACTCTTCCTGAAGTAACGCCAATCAGAAGGTTTACCGCCAATACAATAATGGCAATCCAGATGGAGACACCGATCGAATCCAGGAATTCCCCCTCGTTCATTAACACCTTCCATGCCCTTAAACTAGGTTCAAAAGGAAGAGGGCTCCCCCATCTCCAAACACCGAAAAAGCTTTTATACACTAGAAATAAGAGGGGGAACACAAAAAGAACGAGTGATATGCTGTAGAATAACGATTTTCTCATGTGAACACCTCTAATTTCCAATCCCTTTTGTAATGTGCAGGCGTTTCTTGTTTGTGATGTAAATAAGGAGCCACATCGCAACCCCAATGCCCAGTCCCACAAATACGAGTGAGGCAAACGCCAATGGCCGGTCACTCCAGCTGCCACTGTAAAACCAGTCGTAAGCAAGGATGGCCATCATCTGTGGTGAAGTCACTCCCAGAAGCTGAGGCACTTCAAATGCTGTAAAAATGAAAGCGAACAAAATGGCTCCGGTTTCTACGAGAACGGGAAGGATAAATGGCCATTCTGCTACCCAAAACGCTTTCAAGAAATTCGCTCCCAATAAAGAAGCTACCTCGTTATACTTTTTAGAAAGCGTGGTATAAACGGGTAACAGCATCAGGGTAACAAAAGGGACCTCCTTCCAGACATACGTCATAATGATTCCAATCCCATTTCGGTCCTGGACCAGAATCGGGAATTGACCCCGGTCATCGATCCAACCGGTTAACCCGAGTACATTGGAGAAAAAACCACTTTGATTAAAGAGTAAGTAGATGAGATAAGCCCATACAAAATGGGGAACCAGCATCGGAATCCAGACAAGGAGTTTATGTTTATTTTCCTTTAGTAAAGGGGAAAATGCCTTTACGATCCCCAAGCCAATGATTAAGGACAGGATGGTTGAGATGGAGGTCACGATCAAACTGAAGAGAAAGGATGTCATAAATCGCTTCCCCTCAAACAAATTCACATAATGCTGGAATGTGATGGTTTCTCCACTCCTGACACTCTCAAGTATTGCAAGTACGATCCCAAGTCCCGGAATAAGGATGAAAAAAAGAATGGCTGGAATGAGGAGAAATGTGTTATTGACTCTCTGCCACTTCACGAATCCAGTTATCCTTTAACCATTCCACATATTCCGCATCCAGCTCTCCCTTAAAGCTCTCTTCGAGTACAGAAGCCTCCAGTACACTCTCTCCCCGATCGATGCTTTTAAATTTATTTCTCCATTCCTCATCCAGCTTTTCATAGGAAATGGGTGAACTTTCTCCCCAATAGTCAGGCTTTAGTTTCTCATACTGAGCCTCAGGAGAGAGGAGTTCATTGATGGTCACCAGCGCTCCCTCTTTGTTGGGGCTATTGAACGGAATTGCCAGAAAATGAGTATTCCCGATAGATCCAACATCGTTTAAAATAAATGACTTTGTGTTTTCCGGGAACACTCCATCCTTGATCAGATGCTCTGCCCTTGCTTCGTTGTATCCCATCGTCATCCAAACCTCTTCCCCGCTATATAACTTATCAAGGTCTGTTAATGTTGCGGGGTACGTTTCTCCTTCTCGCCACAAGAATGGCTTCATTTCATTCAGCTCTTTCCATACCTCTTCCCCCATCTTCTCTGCTGTTCCTTCGTTGAATGAAGACTGAGCTAAATCCGAGTCAGATGTAGCATAAAGAAGATGTCGAAGAAATGCATTCCCGGTGAAATCAGCCGGATTGGGATAGGTAAACTTCCCCGGATGCTCTTTCATGAATGCTTTTAATTCATCGAAGCTGGAGGGGGGATTTTTCACTTTTTCACTGTTATAGAAGAAGACAAATTGAACTTTCCCCCACGGTGCTTCATACCCTTCCGTTTCCGTTCCAAAATCATATTGATACGCTGCTTTTTCAGTCTCGTAGAATTTTGTATAGTTCGGCAGCTTATCTGTAAAAGGCCCTGCCAGTAAATCATTTTCCTTTGCGTTTTTAAAGTTTTCTCCGTTTATCCACACGATATCGATCGTTCCTTTATCTTTGCCAGCCCGTTTCTCTGTTTGTAGTTTTTGAAGAATTTCTTGTGTGTCTAAAGGTACCCGATTTAACTCGATATTATTTTTTTCTTTCAGCATGGGAGCAACTACGTCATCAATATAACGGTTAATTCCATCGTCTCCGCCCCACATAAACATATTCACTTTTGTTCCTTCTGCTTTCGATGAAATGATTTCCCAATTTTCATCAGGAAGTTCCCCGCTATCGGTTGCATTTGAAGGACCGCAAGCAGATACTAGTAGTAAGGAAATAAACCCAATAATCGCTAACCATTTTTTCATATACCTTGCTCCTCTGCTCTTTTTCTATAATTCTATTGTACTGAACCTCCTGATTTTAAAAAGTAATCTGCCTTACATATATAAATCTTTGCCCATATAAAGGAAGAAAGAAACACGTTCAGCACATCCCCGTGTGTCTTCGTGCTCATATTCGGGAACACTTGTAACCTTTTGGGATAAACCCTGTCTAATACAGTAAGGAGGTGGATTTGGCATGAAGCGATTGATTATGTTATTGATAATACTTATGGCAGGAATAGCAGGCTGTGGAACGGCTGGTGAGGAGAACGGCAGTCAATCCGAAGAGAATCAGAACTCAGGAGCTGGTGAAGACATTTCTGTACAGAAAGGGATTGTTGCAGGCGAAATGGAACCTTCATTAACGAAACAAGAGGAAAGCGGTCAGATTGTCTATGTATATTCAATTAAGAACCAAACAGAGCAAGAGAAGACCTTCGTTTTTTCATCAGGACAAACCATTGACTTTGAACTTCGAAACGATAAAGGTGAAGTAGTGTATAAGGACTCAAAAAATAAGATGTATACCCAGGCGATCCAGGAAATCACCGTAAAACAGGGTGAAGAGTTCTCCCAGAAAGTTGTTCTTCCAAAGGTCGAGGGCGGTACCTATACGTTGACCGTTTGGTTAACGGCAAAAGGAGACCAGAACTATAAAGCAAAAACAGAAGTACAGGTGAATTAGATATAACAAAAAAGGATTAATCTTCACATGCTAAAGACGGCCGTGAAGGTAATCCTTTTTTGGGTATACAGGTATAGGTCCATTCAAGATGATACGTTCTGGCGTAACAATGCAGCTTCTTCCGAAAAAACGGACACCCTGATCTTCGGCTTCTTCCATGATCCGGGCAAAATGAGGATCAATTTCTGGAGCGGAAGTGATCCCGGTCAAATCGGTTCGCTGAGCAATAAACAGGACTGCTGATTGATAGCTTCCATCCATCTGTAAATGCGTCAGCTCCTCCACATGCCTTGCTCCTCTTGCCGTGACCGCATCCGGGAATTTCCCCATTCCGTCCTCTACCATGGTGACACTTTTTACTTCGAGCAATAATTTTTGTTCATTTTGTCTATGAGTGAGTAAGAAGTCAAAGCGTGAGCTTCCTACTTTATACTCGGCTTTTTCCAACTGCCACTCCTTTAACTCCTCCATCATTTCCAGCTGCAAGGCTTCAAGGACCAACCGATTTGGATATTGAGTATTTAAAGACACATACATACCGTTAGAAGCATCATACGTCATCACGGCTGACCATTTTGTCTTCCTTTTAGGATCTGTTGATGCTTGAAGCCAGATCGGGTTTCCCCGTACCAATAATTCTTTTAATCTGCCTGGATCAGGTAAATGGACTTTTTCAATAGAACCTGACGGAATCTGACACTCCAGGACAAACCGATTGAGGCGCTCAAGAAATACCCCTTGAACCAGATTGTCATGAAATTGAATTTCTACCAAGGTTTCACGCTCCTTGCTTCCTGCTTATCGTAGTAAAGCACTCCAGCTTTTCGTTTTACGATCATAGGATAATAATCCGTTGGCAGGTGATTTGCGGATTGCCTTATAATCTTCCGCCATCTCGTCCATATCGTAATAATCACCGATCACCCAGATCGGGATCTCTATCTTCCCTCTCGTTAGTATGGCTTTTTCTAAAGAAATGACCATTCCTTCTTTTAGTTTGTCTCTAAAGGAATCAATGACTTCCTTCCCGATGATTGGATAGGCTTTCTCCTTCTTCATACCAAATAAGCCCTTTCCACCTTTAACCGTGCTCAATTTCGAAGATACCGTTGCCCCTAACATATGATAGAAGTCCTCAAAATCCCGATAATAAATCTTGTTAAACCATCCATCATCATGAGATAGGTACGCGTATCGATTGTTCAGCTTTGAATAAAAAGGAGGGTTTAAAGGCTGCTTAGTATGACCCATATAAAGCAGTTCAGCGATTTCTTGACCGTTCAGTTCATTGACTCCCACTTCTTCTTCGAAGTCAATCCAACAGAAATCACCATAGCTCTGTACTCCGTCATTCATAATCTTCTTCATTTCATCCTGTTCCACATACTCCATATGCGTATGTATATTAAATGCACCATGCTCGTACTGATGTTTAATAAGGAGTAAATTCTTCAATGGTTTACGGGCATTTGAAGCAAACTCGTTGAAATGAATTCCGTAAGATACGACATACTGACGATCCGTATTCTTGTGAACATAGATGATATCTTTAACCTGATTATTTGCCTTCAAGAACATTCCCTCCATCTGATTAACACGATGCCGATTCATACTTTCTATTTTAGCAAATTTGTATGGTACTTGTTCTTTTCTATTTCATTTCAAAATGATGACAAAAGTCGCAGGTAATTGTCGAAAATAGTCATATTGCAGGACCACAGGCTTTATATATTTGTTCTATTACTATTATGAATGGGATTAATGGCTGCCAAACGTTAGGAAACGGCACTTTCTTCTTATCTTCTAGTGATAAGAAACGATTACAATCATGTAAAAAATGGAATTTAATCCCGGTATCCCTTTATAGAATCCCACTCCTATCAGCTTTTTCTTTGATTTTATTTCGACAAATATCATGTAATGACTGTCACATCCCGACAGAACTTCCGTAATTTCTCTGGTCATGAGTAGAAATTTCCCTTCATTTCTATTAGACTAGGAATGTGAAATCTTTAGAAATTCAGGTGAATAGATTATGGAAACTCGCCAGCGATTTGCTGATAAGATCGATTGGGGTCTTCTCTTTTTATTGATGTTGTTTTTTATCGTTAGTGCTATGGGAATAAGTAGTGCCCAGACGTCAGGTCAGTATGGAACGAACTTTGTGATCAGACAAGCTTTTTGGTATGTCGTGGGTGGAATTATTATTGTAGGGGCCTTATTCCTTGATTCTGATCAGTATAAGCGTCTTGCCTGGTACATATATGGTGCAGGAATCTTCCTGCTTCTTGTATTACTCATTTCACCGGAAAGCATCGCACCGTATAGAAACGGAGCCAAAAGCTGGTTCATGCTGGGACCGCTTGGTTCTATTCAGCCTTCAGAATTCATGAAGACGTTTTTAATTCTTGCTCTTGCACGAATCATTACCAATCATCATGAGCTTAATCCCAGAAAAACACTGCAGTCGGATTTTCAGTTATTAGTGAAGATCGGGCTTACGACCCTCCTTCCCCTTGCTTTTATTATGCAGCAGCCGGATTTAGGGACTTCCCTTGTTATTTTAGCCATCATGACCGGAATCATCTTAGTTTCAGGGATTACGTGGAAGCTGATCGTTCCTATATATGCTTCTATCGGAGTACTCGGGGGAATCGTCCTATCACTTGTGGTGTGGGCTCCTGAGCTCCTTGAAAAATATTTAAATGTAAAGCCTTATCAGTTTGGACGTATTTATGCTTGGCTTGATCCGTACAACTACGCTAAATTAGAGGGGTTTCACTTAATTAACTCCCTTAACGCCATTGGATCCGGGCAGATCTTTGGGAAAGGGTACAGTGGAGGCGAAGTATACATTCCTGAGAACCACACCGATTTTATTTTCAGTGTGATCGGTGAGGAATACGGCTTTATTGGCGCAAGTGTCGTCATCAGTTTATACTTCCTGCTCATTTACCATTTAACCAAAACGGCTTTAGACACAAAGGAACCATTCAATGCCTATGTATGTGCAGGGATAATTAGTATGATTACATTCCACGTGTTCCAGAACATTGGAATGACGATACAATTGCTGCCGATCACAGGGATCCCACTTCCTTTCATCAGTTATGGAGGAAGCTCTCTAATGGGGAATATGCTGGCCCTTGGACTTGTGTTCAGCATGAGATTTCACCATAAAACGTATATGTTTTCATCAGAAGATTCTTAATTACAGGTTGCAATCAGCCCCAGAATGTGTAAAATAATAGTAATTATATACGAATATTCTATGATGAAGAGAGTAATTCTGACGTGGATCGAAAGCGAGCCGGGGATGGTGGGAGCCTGGTGAGAAGCCTGGAATGAAACGCACTTCTGAGATGTTTTTCTTGAAGTTAGTAGAGAAAAACCGGGATCTCCCGTTATACAATGAGCGCCCTTTAAGGGAATAAGAGTGGTACCGCGAGCTAAACTCGTCTCTATGTTATATAGAGACGAGTTTTTTTGTGTTTGATTTTATCAGGAGGTGTAGATGATGGATTTGAAATCGATCGTTACTGACGTACTAAAGTCACAGGTGTTGAATGATTGGAGCAAACAAGAGCTGTATGAATTGCTTGAAACCCCAAAGCATACTCATTTGGGGGACCTGGCCTTTCCATGCTTCCAGCTGGCCAAAGCATGGAAGAAGGCACCTCACACAATTGCCGATGAGATTGCTGACACTCTCTCCTCTCCCTTTTTCAGCAACGTTGAATCAGCAGGTGCTTATGTTAATTTCCGATTTGACAGATTGAAAGCAGGAAAAGAAATCGTGTCAGCCATCTTGGAAAAAGGGTCAGATTACGGGAGCCATGCATTTGGTGAGCAAAAGACGATTGTATTGGATATGTCCTCACCTAATATCGCCAAACCTTTTTCCATGGGGCATTTACGATCGACTGTCATCGGGAATTCCATCGCCACTATTGCAGAAAAATGCGGCTACACAACAGAAAAAATCAACTATATCGGGGACTGGGGGACTCAATTCGGAAAATTAATCGTCGCTTTCAAAAAGTGGGGAGATCACCAAAAGGTTAAAGATAACCCCATATCTGAATTGTTCGTTCTTTATAAGAAGTTTCATCAGGAAGCAGAATCAGATCCCTCACTCGAGGAAGAAGGAAGAAGAGCCTTTAAGCTTCTTGAAGACGGAGATAAAGAAGTAACGGAGCTTTGGAGATGGTTTAAAGACGAATCACTTGAAGCCTTTAAAACGATTTACTCGTTGCTCGGAGTTGAATTTGATTCCTATAATGGCGAAGCGTTCTTCAATGACAAGATGGCAGAAGTCGTAACATTGCTTCAAAACCATCATCTCCTGGAAACATCACAAGGAGCGCAAGTGGTTCGTTTAGAAGAAGAGAATCTTCCGCCTTGTCTCATCAAAAAGTCAGATGGAGCTACCCTTTATGCCACGAGAGACCTGGCAGCTGCCCTGTATCGCCATCGCCAGTATGCCTTTGATGAAGCCTTGTATGTCGTTGGCCAGGAACAAACCGTTCACTTCAAACAAGTGATGGAAGTATTGAAGAAGCTCGGGTTTAACTGGGCGAATGATATGAAACATATCCCTTTTGGTCTTTATCTAAAGGATGGGAAGAAAATGTCCACCAGAAAAGGCCGAGTCATTTTACTCCAAGAGGTTCTTCAGGAAGCAATCAAAATGGCTGAAGAAAATATCAAACAGAAGAATCCCGACTTAATAAATGCAACAGAAGTGGCAAAAGATGTTGGGGTTGGGGCCATTATCTTTCATGATTTGAAAAATGACCGGGTTAACGATATAGAATTTTCCCTGGAACATATGCTGACCTTCGAAGGAGAAACAGGTCCATATATTCAATATACTTATGCCAGAGCCCAATCCATTCTGAGAAAAACGGATGCTGACCTTCCACTGACATTTAAGGGGCTTGACGATGCTGAGAGCTGGGAAGTGGTGAAGCAGCTACGATTATTTCCAGGAATGGTTGAGAAAGCATGGAACCACTATGCTCCTTCGGTTATTGCCAAGTATTTAGTCGATACCGCACAAAGCTTTAACCGTTATTACGGGAAAACTAAAATCATTTCCGAGGATCTAGAGCAAACCTCCCGCTTAGCACTAGTTCATGCTGTTTCGACAGTCCTTGCTGAAGGAATACGATTATTAGGAATGAAGTCTCCTTCTGAAATGTAGAATAAATTAGATTTCTGTCACTATTTCCCGAGAAATAGATTATTTTCGATTAAAGCTTTTTTCAAACTTTGTTAAGAGTATCATCAACTGCATATGTGACGAAACTTCCGTGAAGTGGTTTCAACCATACGGGATATTTCATGACTCCTTTTGTAAAAAGTGATATACTTTCTTATGTTCAATTAAAATCAAAAATGACGTTTTATCAATAAAGGAGAATACTGAACTTATGTCTGAACTACTTCACGCTTTCGAAGCTTGGTTACTGGATTATGGTGTATGGGGTCTGATTCTTGTTTCATTCGCCGATTCATCATTCTTCCCTATACCACCTGATGTACTACTGATTCCATTAGCGATAGCCAATCCGGATAGCGCATTGCTGTATGCACTTTATACGACTATCGCTTCCGTTGTCGGAGCCCTTTTTGGCTGGTTGATCGGAAAAAAACTTGGACGGCCGATCCTTGTATATTTCTTCTCTGAAAAGAGGATTCAAAAAGTAGAGGAATACTTTACTAAATATGGGGCAATGGCTCTTTTAATTGCAGGACTGACACCTGTCCCTTATAAGATCTTTACGATTTTCGCAGGGGTTTCCGGTGTTAAGATCAGGGTATTGGTGATCTGGTCTATTATCGGGAGAGGAATTCGTTTCTTCCTTGAAGGTGCGATTATTTTAGCACTGGGAGCTAAAGCTAAGCCCTTTATTGAGGAGAACTTTACACTTCTTACACTTGCAGCTGGTGGCGTTCTAATCGCCGTTTATCTTGTATACTTGGTCATAAAGAAGAGAAAGAAAACTGTATAATCATAGCAAAAGAGAGCAAGGGGAAAAATGCACCCCCTTGCTCTCTTTTTATTCTGAGCTGCCAACGACAAATCGCAAATGCTTATTTAATACTCGAAGGGACTGCCCGGTTCCTTCATATAATTCTCCATCCATATCAAGCTTCTCATTCTGACCTAGTTCTATATGGGCTTCTCTTGCTTGGATATGCATAATATCATCATATTGCTCGCTGATATTGCCTGTACTTTTGATAACCAAAAATTCCTTTAATAATGGGAAACCGCTTTTTTTGACGACGTAAATATCCATCAGTCCATCTTCCATATCAATGGAGGTGGGCAGTGGATTAGAGCCAATGGAACGGCCATTTGCAACCAATAGCATCACCACTTCCTCTTCAATTACGTCATTTTCCGTTGTGACCTTCACATCTAAGATCGGCGATTCCTGGATGGATTGAAACGCACTTATATAATAGCTTAGTTTACCGAGGACACTCTTAGATCCTACATCTATATTATCGCTCGTCTGAGAGACCAGCCCCGTTCCCCAGAAATTGCTGAAATACCGATCGTCTGCCTTGACGATATCGATATCCTTTTCAAGAGGCCGTTCAGTTATAAGGCGGACAGCTTGTCCAATGTTCATGGGAATATGCAACGAACGGGCAAAGTCATTACACGTCCCTCCAGGGATAATCCCTACCAATGGCCGTTTTTCTAAGGCTGACAATCCGTTGATGGCCTCATGAATCGTTCCATCACCACCCATAATGACAACCAGCTCATATTGATTACCTGTCTCCTTACAAATTCTTTCAGCATCGCCTTTCTCTTTCGTTTTATGAATAATTAAGTTCGTGCAGATGTCTAATAAGGGAGGCACAGCATCTTTTAACAGAACTTCCAGCGTTCCTTGACCTGCCTTCCCATTACAGACCAACAATATATCCGAAAACACCGTCATGAATATCGTCACCTAACTTTTAGATTAGAATAGTAAATAAAAAGAGGCTGACCCAAAACGATGAGTTAGTATCATCCTTACAGGACCAGTCCTTATGCTTTCAGAGTTACTTATATATGTCTGTGATTTGATTTTAGAACCCCTTGGATCTTGGGTCAACCTCTTTCGCTATGCTGTATTGGAATCTTCTTGAGGAACTTTGAGTACAGATCGATAGGCAATTCCCAGCCGGCCTTTAATATAGCTCTGTGGGTCATAGGGGATAGGATGATTCTGCATGCGATGTATTTCCATTTCTGCAAACATCGCAAGGGCACGACATACTTGATCTAACGCCATGCTTACACGATGAGGATCCGGTTGATTCCGGCTCATACAGTGGTATGAAATTTCATCTGCCTTCTTTCTGATTTCCTTTAATGCTTGTAAATCAAACATCATTCTCTCCATACCTAACCCTCCTCTTCACTACTATTTAGTATATCGTGAGAAAAGGGGAAATATGTCTGTCCAACGTTTCTAAGATGTGAGCTTAAGAGTCTTGGGTTAACGTCTTAGGTAATGGCTGATACTGCTTTAGTGAATGAAGAATTTCCCGTCTTGATTTCGTCTTTGAAATATTTACGCCCACGTTTGACAATTTCGTTATCACTTTTTTAAAGCGATCGTTCTCCTTTACCACGTTATTCACCTCTTTTATAAAATATCGTTACCTATTTGTACGATTGGTTTCGCAAAAAGTTTCACTTTATGTTTAATAGTTTTTCTTTTCCCTAAAAATGAAACAATAATCCTATTTTTGAACTTTTTCTTAGAATATTTTGTCCATAATTACACATTTTATAGTCATGAAAACTAAACTCGCTCTTATCATTGTTGCACTATCCATTATCATTAGTCTATTTGGTCTAAATGAAACCTCTGCAGCAAGTGCCTATACAGTCAAGAAAGGAGATACTCTTTGGAAAATTTCAAAAAAGTTGCGGATTGGACTGTCTGAAATCATAAAAGCTAATCCTCAATTGTCGAATCCAGATTTAATTTATCCAAGTCAAGAAATCTACATCCCGGGGATTAAAGGTTCAATAACGATTGAAAGCCAGGTCATTGACCTGACGAATCAAGAAAGACAAAAGAATGGACTTTCTGTTCTTCAGCTTGATTGGCAGCTTTCAAGGGTGGACCGTTACAAGTCTCGAAATATGAGGGACATTGGATACTTCTCTCACAGAAGCCCGACATACGGATCTCCTTTTGATATGATGAAGAGCTTTAATGTCAGCTACATCAAAGCTGCAGAAAATATTGCAGCCGGTCAAACGAGTCCCCGGCAGGTTGTGAGGGAATGGATGGAGAGTCCTCCACACAGAAAGAATATCCTGACGGGATCCTACACTCATATTGGCGTGGGATATGCGGAAGGTGGAACGTACGGTACGTATTGGACTCAAATGTTCATTGAAAAGTAGTATTCAATTCCCCACCTATGAAGTCCGTCCCCCTCATTTGAAAATACTGGCTGAACGCATTAAGAATAATTCAGTGGAATTGTCGAATAATAATGGTGTACTGCCAATTTGATTAAGGGGGAATTTACATGCAAGTACGTGATATTATGTCGACAAATGTGGAAGCAGCTTCTAACCAGGATTCACTTCAGAGCGTCGCATCTAAAATGAGTTCTAAAAATGTTGGTTCCGTTCCCGTTGTTGAAAACGGGCAAGTTGTCGGTATGGTAACAGACCGTGATATTGCTACTCGTGGACTGACTCAAGGTACACAAGGAAATGTCTCTCAAGTTATGTCACAGCATGTTGTGACAATCTCTCCGGATGCCTCTGCTGAAGAAGCTTCAGCTTTAATGTCCCAGCACCAGGTTCGTCGATTACCTGTTGTGGAAAATGGGCAGCTTGTCGGGATGTTGGCTCTGGGAGATTTGGCAGTACAGCAGAAATCGGATCAAAGTGCAGGAAGTGCCCTTAGCGAAATCTCAGAAAATCACCTCCGCTAACAAAGGCAACTGGCACGCTACTGTAAGCTTTCTTTATGAGAGTAAGAGGCTATCCTAGTATAGCCTCTTACTTTATTTTGGACTCTAGACACAAGGAAGGTCCGTCCCTCTATTCGACTGAATTAGACGGAGTTACAGGGAAGTCGTCAAATATTTCACTTTCAGGAAGGATTTTCTTATTTTGTGGTGAATATGTTTAGTATTAATGATGTTTATGGAGGAGGAGGTTTTTGTATGAGTCGTGCTGCACGATCGTATCGTAAGGAAGTACGTCATTTTAAACGTGAGAACCGCAAAAGAGTCTTCGCTGACAGCATTCTTGATTTCTTATTTATGTTATTTGGTATTTCAATGATTACGGGAATTTTATTATTCGCTTTAGGATTTTGGAATTACTATTGATCTCTATCTCTCCTTCTTTATAAAAAATCCAATTCATCTCTATTTCATCTATTTCAAATGAGAGAGCAAGTTGTTGCCATGGATTTCTATGGCATTTTTTTGTGAACCATGCTTCTCAAACCCCCCCATTCTTTCCTTCAACTCCAATTATATTCTGTATTGAACAAAGATTAGCACTTATTAAAATTCTAATTAGTAACCGTTTTCAATGTTATAGTAAACCTTGTTATCGATTTTTAAGGAGGTTTTACTATGTGGTGGCGTTTTGACACTATCTTAATTCAAGAACCTATGGCAATCTTTTCTTACTTAGCTGCCTTAGTTGGTCTTGTATTCATTCTTGGAGAGTCGAAGAATCCTTTCCTACAGAAGTTCTTTCACTATGCTCCCCCATTAATCTGGACTTATTTCCTTCCGATGTTATCTACAACGTTTGGAATCATCCCGGATCAGTCATCTTTATATGACTTTACATCAGCTTACATATTGCCAGTGGGATTATTATTGCTGCTTCTTTCTGCGAATGTTCCCGCAACATTAAAGCTAGGTCCGAAAGCGATTACGATGTTCCTTGCAGGGACACTTGGTGTCGTGATCGGAGGACCCATCGCTTTAGCCATCTTCCAGCCGTTTCTTCCTGAGGACGCTTGGACTGGTGTAGCGGCTCTCGCTGGAAGCTGGATTGGCGGAAGTGCCAATATGGCAGCCATGATTGAAGCTACTGGTACACCTAAAGAAATTCTTTCGCCTATTATTGTCGTTGATACCGTTGTCGGATATAGTTGGATGGGAATCATGATCGCCCTTGCAGGATTTCAGCATAAATTCGATAAGTGGAACAAAGCGGATAACTCGATCATCCGTAAAGTGAATGAGGATATGGGGGAAATACAACGTAAAAATGCCCGTCCTATTGAAGTTCCTTATCTGGCTGCCATCATTGGTTTAGGATTCGGAGTCGCTTACGTTGTACGAAAGTTCTCGGAAACGTTACCGGTCACGAATGTACTCTCTGCCGGAACGTGGACGATTATGATCATTTCAGCGGTCGGGATCATCTTCTCCTTTACTAAAATTCGCACCCTGGAAAACTACGGGGCAAGTAAAATCGGATATGCAGGAATTTATCTATTGCTTGCAACAATTGGAGCAAAAGCCGACCTGGCATATGTATGGGATTCTCCTCAGTACGTCGCAATGGGAATTGTATGGTTAGCCATTCATGTGATGATTATTTTCTTAGTGGCACGCCTACTAAGAGCTCCTCTATTCTTCGTAGCTGTAGGTTCTCAAGGGAATATTGGCGGGACAAGCTCGGCACCTGTTGTAGCTTCTGTGTTCCAACCTTCACTTGCTCCTGTAGGACTGTTGATGGGGATACTGGGCAATGTAGTGGGAACTTACGCTGCCGTTGCCTGCGCCTGGATTGCCGAATGGGTAAGCAGGACACTTTAACCAATCTAAAACGGATCACTGTTCATCAGCAGTGATCCGTTTTTTTCATTTCACTTCAAGTTCGTCATACCCAAATAAAAAAACATTATCCGAATAGACCGAAATATATTATTTCAGAATAATTTAATTAACTCTACTTTATACCCGCCTCATTGAAAAAACCCTTAATTATTATGACAAAATAGTTCGCCCTCCTAAATACCTAACTGGTAATATTTTAATATTCAGATAATAACTTGACTTTTATTTTAAATTTTCAGATAATGTTAAGCGTAACCGACACAAATTTCTGAGGGGGTTATCATGGATATTTTAAACAATTTAGTCACGGAAGCAAATTCAATATTATGGGGATATATTTTAATAGGCGTACTCCTCATTTTAGGATTATACTTCACAATCGGATCTAAATTCGTTCAAATTCGCCACTTTGGTGAAATGCTTCGACTATTAGGTGATAAAGACGTGGTAGAGGCGGAAGGGGAAAAGCAAATATCATCCCTGCAAGCATTCTTTATTGGAGCAGGTACTCGAATTGGTACAGGTAATTTAGCAGGAGTAGCCATTGCCTTAGCAATTGGGGGACCTGGAGCGGTCTTCTGGATGTGGCTTGTTGCCATTCTGGGAGGAGCCAGCGCCTTTGTCGAAAGTACATTGGCCCAGATTTATAAAGAAAAAGATAAAGTTGGATTCAAGGGCGGCCCTGGCTACTATATGAAGAAACAACTGGGCAAGCCCTGGATGAGTTCGATCTTTGCTGTCACCATCATCCTTTCCTTTGGGACAACCTTTAACGCCGTTCAAAGTAACACCATCGCAACAGCTTTCAGTAACTCATTCGGAATCAATACGTTTGTTATCGGAATTGTGTTAGCTGGTTTGACTGCACTCATCATCTTCGGGGGCGTTAAACGTATAGCGACCTTTTCTTCCATTATTGTTCCGATCATGGCGGTCTTCTATATTGTTTTAGCCTTGTTTGTAGTCATTACGAATATTACGGAAATGCCGGGAGTCATTGCACTTATTTTTAAAAGTGCCTTTGGATTTGAACAAGTGGTCGGTGGTGGAATTGGTGCCGCGATTATGAACGGTGTAAAGCGCGGACTATTCTCCAATGAAGCCGGTATGGGTAGCGCGCCGAATGCTGCCGCTACAGCATCTGTTTCTCACCCGGTCAAACAAGGGTTCATTCAAGCACTTGGGGTATTCTTTGATACGCTGCTCGTTTGTTCTGCAACCGCGTTTATCATCTTAACTTCAGATGCGTACGGTTCCGGGCTGACGGGTATCGAGCTATCTCAAGCAGCCATGTCTGAGCACTTTAACTCATGGGCTGGTATTTTCTTAGCGATTGCCATTTTCACCTTTGCCTTTAGTTCCATCATTGGAAGCTATTACTACGGGGAAGCCAATCTTCCATTCATTAATAATAGTAAGACTGGACTTCTGATTTATCGCCTCATTGCTTTAGGAATGGTGATCTTCGGTTCTGTTGCAAGCCTTGATATTGTTTGGAGCTTAGCGGACTTTTCCATGGCATTGATGGCTCTTACCAACTTGATTGCCATCGGTATTTTAGCACCAATTGCCTTTAAAGCATTGGACAACTATATGAGTCAGCGTCGACAAGGATTGGACCCGATCTTCTATGCAGATGACATCCCAGGTTTAAAGGGTGTCGAAAGCTGGCCTACCCGTGGGCGCGAGATGACTAAAAAAGCTGTGAATGAATAAAGATTCCCACCGAACAGAGCAGGCTGACAGTCTGCTCTGTTTTTCTTTGTCATTTTTTTCTATTCCATTCTCAGGTATACTACTTATAGAAAGCTAGTTAAAGGAGCCTTACATATTATGAGTATCCTATCTACTCTTCTAGGGGTTTTATTTGTTCTTAACCTGGTCCTCGCGGGCGTCATCATTTTCCTCGAACGAAAAGATGCCGGTGCGACATGGGCCTGGCTTATGGTTCTGTTTTTCATTCCCCTTCTCGGCTTTATTCTCTATTTAATCTTCGGTCAGAACTTAAGCAGAAAGCGATTATTCGACTGGGAAGATATGAAGAAAATCGGCATTGATGATTTAATTCAAAAGCAAATACATTCTCTGAAAGAACACCGCTTCCCTTTTATAAATGAGACGTCCGCTCATTATCAGGACCTTATTTATATGCATCTCCTGAATAATGAAGCTCTTTTGACTCAGGATAACGAAGTACAAATGTTCACCCATGGGGAGGACAAATTTGAATCCTTATTAGAAGACATGGAAGCAGCACAGGATCATATTCATCTTCAGTATTATATCTTTAAGAAAGATCACTTAGGTAAGCGCATCCTGGAGAAACTTACTGAAAAAGCAAAACAAGGCGTTAAGATCCGGGTTTTATATGATGAAATGGGCTCCCGGCGGACAAGAAGAAGCTTCTTTAAAGAACTTCTCGCTGCAGGCGGGGAAGTGGCTGTGTTTTTCCCTTCGAAAATTCCCTTTATCAATCTCCGACTAAACTATCGTAACCATCGAAAGCTCGTGATTATCGATGGGAAGATCGGGTACGTAGGCGGTTTTAACATTGGGGATGAATATCTGGGCTTGAATCCTAAGTTCGGTTATTGGCGGGATACTCACTTGCGGATTGTCGGGAGCTCTTCACTTGCCATGCAAACCCGGTTTATTCTTGATTGGAATCAAGCCAGCCGTTCGAAGAAGATTGCCTATGATTTACGATACTTTCCACAGTCTTCCTTTACCGGTCATGCCGGTGTCCAAATTGTGACATGCGGTCCTGACTCTGAATGGGAGCAGATAAAAAATGGATATATTAAGATGATTTCTTCAGCGAAGAAGTCCATTTATATTCAAACCCCTTATTTCATCCCGGACGTGAGCCTGTTGGATTCATTAAGGATTGCCGCGCTTACGGGGGTGGATGTACGCATTATGATTCCAAACAAGCCTGACCATTTATTTGTCTATTGGGCGACTTATTCCTATATCGGGGAATTACTGAAGGCAGGAGTGAGGATTTATATTTATGATAATGGCTTCATACATGCCAAAACCATTGTAGTGGATGACACCATTTCTTCTGTCGGTACAGCCAATATCGATGTACGGAGCTTTCGCCTGAACTTTGAGGTTAATGCCTTTTTATATGACCAGGCACTTTCTGAAAAATTGAGCGTTGTGTTTTGCAAGGATATTGATAATAGTAGGGAATTGACGCTCAAGGAGTATAACGAAAGACCTATAAAGATCAAAGTGAAAGAATCGGTTTCAAGGCTCCTTTCCCCAATCTTATAGAAGTGGTATTTGGACATTGCCATGAGTACGTTGAAGAAGGCATAATAGAGGGTATAATGCGTCAAATCAGAGAGGGATGAAATCATGAGTGTACACAAAGACATTACAAAGCATTCAAGTAAACAAAATCAATTGGTACAACAGTTTATGATATTAGATGAGCGTAGAGAAAAAGCGATCGACGAAGCTGTTGAGCTGTGTTTGGCTGAACAACCGTTTACAACGGATAAGATTAATCAGGTGACCAATGAAATCAACGCCCTTGCCCGTCAAGGTGTCGTGCCGCAGAGAAAGCTTGTCACCACTGGAATGGTTGAGGAATATGTAAACAGCAAATTAAAATAAAAAAGATCCTAATACGTCTTTAGCCATGCTACTGGTCTAGGCGTGTTAGGATCTTTTTCTTTGCAGATGAAGTTTAGGCTTTTAATGCGCTATTCCACCCATCATATACAAATACAGGTTGTGAATCATTTTCAGCTCTTTCAATGACGACATAGTTTTTATGTGCCACTACGGTTTGATCATCTGGTAAATCCAGCTTTTTTGCCACATTTTTATCCATTTTGACGATGACCGTATTTTCTCTAAGAGTGGTCACCACACCATTGATGACATTCTTCTTTCTTTTAAATTGCACGGTATCTCCAAGGTTAGCATTATCTTTTGAGTAGACGAATGTATTCTCCATTTTAAAATCCCCTTTTCTATAGATTAGACGCTATTTTTATTGGTGTTTTACAATTGTCGTATATGAATTGATGCATTTATGAGATTGCTTTTGAATATCTTATCCTACTTGTACCACAATTCAAGATGATCAAAACCTTTTAATGTTACTTTTTTGAAGAATGATGTTCTCTGCCGTTTCGTTTTTCAGGTTTTTTATTCTGTTGATTGCAAAGCCTCCCGGTCGGTTACCGTGACTTTGAATACATACGCTTTGTCTGCTTCCAAGATTCCTCCTGAAGGCTTACCATTTTCATCAAGGGATAACCCTGAAATTTGACCATCTTGCGTTCCGGCAATCGCATACAAATATATGGGCTGCCCTTTTTCTAAAGTGGTTTTTGTTGAAAGAAGACTAGCAAAGGTATAACCACCAGAAACGAAATCATTCATCATGGTAAACGTTCCACCTTCACTGCCATGTATAAACTTTAACTTTTCCTCATCATCTGAAGTAAATCCAAAGGATAAGAGAGAATGCTTGAATAGGTGCTCCATTTGATTAGAAGAAAAAGGCTCGTTCTCCACTTGTTTGCCATTTTCATATACCTCAATCGTTTTTTGCAGATCATCCTCTTCTCCAAGACTTCCGTCTAACTCAAAATATTGAATATCCTGAATCCCGGTGAACATAATCAGCTCTTTTTCTTTTGCATTTAATTTATAAGGTTTAATCGTGAGTTCTGTCTTGTTTGATCGGTCTTTTTGATATGTCTGCTCAGGTGTGCATGCTGTAAGTAAAAGGAAAATTCCTATTATGAAAACCCCTGTGATCCTCATTATGTCATCACCCACAAAATTTTCTGCTTCTATATACTATTACACGCAGACATAGGTAAATCCTTCCTTTATTTTAATTTATTTAAATTTTCTAACAAATAAAAAAGGCATCTAGGAGAGAGACTCTCATTAGACGCCTTGAAATAACATATTAATATGCAAGTGCATTCTTCTTTTCTTCTTTCATGAGAACGAAGCAAAGGAAAATACCTAATAGGGATAGGACTGCGAAGAATAAGTACACCGTGTAAATGGAGTACGTTTCATAGATAAAACCGCCAACAAAGGTACTGAACCAATTCCCCAGTCCGTTTCCGATTGCTGAATATACCGTAACGGCTGTTGCTGTAATGTGGGAAGGCGTGATTTCTTTAATGTAACGTAAGCCCGCCGGAATGAATAACCCAATGGCAAGTCCTTGCATCACAGCCGATGAATAGACCAGCCAAAGACTAGGTTCCGTAAAGTAAAAGAGCCAGCGGAGCATGGACGCAGCACCTGCTAACGCAGCCACCGTTAATAGTCCGAACTTATCAATCCATCCCCCGGCAATCCTCATAAAGGGCACTTCTGATAAAACGGCGATTAAAAACGCAAGACCTATTCCGGCATACGTCCCCCCAGAATCCTCAACAAATAAGCCGAAGTAAACATTATTGGCCAGGTTTGGACCGAATACTAAGAAGGTTACAGCTAAGAAAATGAGGAATTTCTTCATTGTAAATAATTCTTTCATCCCTGCTTTTAAATCAAGCTTTGCTGCCGCTCTCTCCTTAGGAAACCGAAAGGAAAGGAATCCTGAAAGTACCAGACAGATAAAGAAAGAGTAAAAGATGATGGTGGGTCCGATGAAACCTTCCGAAAGTTTCCCCATTATAAAGACAGCAATCCCGAAGCCCAATGAACCGAACAGACGGATATTTCCGTAGTTATACCGGACTTTACTTGTATACTTCAAGCTAATACTATCGGAAACCGGAATGATTGCACTTTGAAAGATTGCAACTAAAATGGCCACGATAAGCAGACCATAGTAAAAGTCCATAAACAAATAACCGAGTGCAAAGATCCCAGCCACTAAAGAGGTTAAACCAAGAACCAAGGTGGGACGATTGGTCGTGTCACTCACCATTCCCCAAATCGGCTGGAAGAAAATCATCATGATCGGACCTACAGACATGATCGTTCCAATCTGATATCCGTTTAATCCAACGCTTTCACTCAAATACACACTGAGTAAGGGATATAAACTACCAACACCGAAGAACGTTAATAAATAAAATCCTTGTAAGGTGAAAATTTGATTTCGTACAGTTCTTTCCACTACCGTATCCCCCAGATGTTTTTTGTCTTCCTTATAGTAGACCTTGAACGTTCAATTGTCTATGAGTTTATACCTTATTATGGATAAAGTCATGCATTTTTAGAGCTTTGAATGTTTCTTCCAGCTACGGCGGCTAGCCCCTCGAGGTCATAAGCCAATAACGCCATAAAGGCAAAAGGCGCCTTTCCGGCGTTCTCGTCTTATGCTTGTCGGGCCTGAGCGAGCCGCCTCCGCTTTTGTTTCGGCCAGCTAAGGCGGCTAGTCCCTCGAGGTCATAAGCCAATAACACCATAAAGGCAAAAGGCGCCTTTCCGGCGTTCTCGTCTTATGCTTGTCGGGCCTGAGCGAGCCGCCTCCGCTTTTGTTTCAAAAATTCCCGTTTGACTTTTTTGAGTAAACCCTTTAAAGTATGGAAGTATATTTTAAATCAACTAAATAACATATCTTCTTATCCAGAGAGACGGAGGGACTGGCCCTGCGATGTCTCGGCAGCGGACTCAGGCTTTGAGTGCTGTGCCACATCCAGCAAGCGTAAAGCTTGAAAGATAAGAGGAGTGTTTCGTTCTATTGAAACCTCTTCTTATTTTTGAAGAGGTTTTTTGTATTTTACGAAATTGAACAATGACAAAGGAGTGTTAGGAATGAATCAAGAAAAAGGAAATTTTTTGGCATTACTGCCTTTAATTATATTTGTTTCTCTGTTCCTTGGAGCAGGCATCATTTCTGGAGACTTTTATGCTTTTCCTGTATTAGTATCAATTATCATTGCATCCGTTGTAGGTCTGTTGATGAACCGGAAAGAGACGTTAACGGCTAAGATTGAGCGTTTCGCTAAAGGAGCCGGTCATCCTGATATCATGATCATGGTCTTTATCTTCCTTTTAGCAGGAGCTTTTTCAGGAGTAGCTGAAAAGATGGGAGCTGTTGATTCTACCGTAAACTTTGCCCTTTCCGTGCTGCCTGGTAACTTGATTATTGTAGGATTATTCATTATCGCTGCTTTCATTTCGTTATCGATGGGAACATCCATGGGGACGATCGCAGCACTCGCGCCAATCGGTGTCGGGATTAGTTCAGGAACAGATATTTCCATGCCGCTTGCCATGGCAACAGTCATTGGAGGAGCGATGTTCGGAGATAACTTATCATTTATTTCTGATACGACAATCGCAGCCGTTCGTACACAGAAAACGGAAATGAAGGATAAATTTAAAGTCAACTTTTTCATTGTATTACCTGCGGCAATCATCACAATGGTGATTCTTCTTGTTCTTACTATGGGGAATCAATCGACTGTCGGAGCGGAAAGCTTTAATTGGATTAAAATCCTGCCTTACCTTGGAGTGATCATCGGTGCTCTTGCAGGACTAAATGTGTTTGTTGTATTGTTAGGCGGAATTGTTTTAGCCGGAATTATTGGATTCATTGATGGAAGCTTTACCCCGGCAAGTTATTTCGGGAGTGTAGCCGATGGGATGACTGGCATGGCAGAGATTGTAATCCTTTCTGTACTGATTGGCGGGGTTGTTGAACTAATCCGTCATAACGGCGGGATTCAGGCTTTACTTTATCACGCCACCCGCAAAATCAAGTCTCCTCAGGGAGCACAGCTTGCTACAGCAGGATTAGTGAGTTCTACTAATCTTTGCACAGCAAACAACACGATTTCGATCATCATTGCCGGCCCCCTTGCTAAAACAATTAGTGAAAACTATGGAGTTGACGCCCGTAAATCAGCCAGTATCCTTGATATTTTCTCTTGTTCCGTTCAAGGGTTAATTCCATACGGAGCGCAGGCTCTGTTAGTGGCTGAAGTGGCAGGCATATCACCGGTCAGCATTATCCCATATGCCTTCTACCCGATCTTAATTGCTGTTTGCGGCATTATTGCCATTCGATTTGCACTACCAAAATTCACACGCAAAACAGCACCTGACGCAAACCCGGTGCGATCTTAATAAATGAGAGTAGAGAGACAAATCCTTTGGGGTTTGTCTCTTTTTTGCGAAAAGAGAGTTATCACGGTAGGTTGATGAACGAAAATAACAAATATAGGAGACGAATTAAATCATTTCGGCAAATCTTCTTTGATTTTTATTCAAACTTGGACTTTTTTGTGTTGTTGGTTAAAAATTTTCCACTTCATCAGCACATTCCCATAAAAACCCCCGATTTTGCCTTTTAAACCTTAATTGTAGGGCCGTGGATATTTTTGTTGTGCCACTTTCGAGGAAACTTGTGCCACTCTCATCCAAAATTGTGCCACTTTTGCAGTTTATTGTGCCAAATTGTGAATACCGCTAATCATTATTGTTTACAGCCCAAAATTCAAAAAGCAGATCCCCTTCCAGGAATCTGCTTTCTTTTTATAATAAATCATTTACATGATAAAGCTTACCACTTTCAAGTTCGCTTTCTGTCACAAGCTTGACCAGTGCATCTGCCACCGTATCTGTTTCACGAAGCATGCCTTCCTCTTTATATCGCTGAAAGGCTTCTACATCGACAAAGGCTTCTTTAGAGGATGAACGGATTTCTCCTTGCATATCCGTATTCATCACACCCGGGCTGAAGGCAATCGCTTGATGGCGGCTATGCTTTTTAGAAAGCTCTAAGCTTATGGTTTCTGTCAGCATGTTCACACCGGCTTTGGTTGCGCAGTACGTGCTCCATCCGTAAACAGGGCGACTTCCTGCTCCTGAGCTGATATTGATCATGATCATCTTCGAGTCAGAACCCCGTGCTGCTTTTATCATCTCATTGGTAGAGATCATGGGAGAAAGTAAATTCACATGCACACTCGTTTCGAGAGCTTGGTTTTCTACTTCACCAGACCGATTGATTGGTGTCACCACACCGGCATTATGGACAACATAGACTCTGTCCGGTTGATATCCGAATACCTTCGTCCCCACTTCACGGAAGACCGCTTCTGTTTCTCCTGATTGTGCAAGATCGCATGGAAAGAAGTCATACGATACCTCTTTTTCCCCGGCAAGCTTTTGCAGTCTTTCGTTATTTGATCTGGAAACATTGATCAACCCTATGCCTTTTTCAATAAATAGCTTGGCGATCGATTCACCTAAGCCTCTTGTTGCTCCCGTTACAATTGCATAATCCATATCGAATCATCTCCTTCTTACCTTCTGATTATAAGGGAGGGTCTTCTTATATCAAATAAATAAGCATTGGTTTAACAGAAGATTTACAAAGAAAGAGCACACCATCAAGGCATGCTCTCATCAATCAAATGATATTCAGGTATTAAATCTGACAGTGGTACAATGGATGCTTTTTTCTCATAAAGTGGAAGAAACTCTTCAAGCATGGTTGCGACCTTGATTCCTGTGACCCCGACATGACCTATGGCAATGGTGGAAGTGTCACTGTCCAATTCTTTAGAAAGGAGCTTGGCTTGCTTTCCGATATGCTGGACGGTATAGACATCATCAAAGAATAATTCATTTTCAAGATAGGGAACGTCCAATTCTTTCGCAAGCTTGGGAATGACGCTCTTTCCTGTTGTTTTACTATCCAAATAAAATAAACCCTTTTCCTTGCATACCTCTAAAACGATCCTCATGACCCTCTCATCAGCTGTGGCTTTTGAACCCATATGGTGATTGACGCCTACTGCATAGGGAACCTCTTCAATCGCCTTTTCTACTCTTTTCCGGATCTCGTCATTTGAAAGTGAAGTGGTGATTGCCCCTGGCCCAAGCCAACTTGCTTTCCCTGACATCGGTTCCATGGGTAGATGGACGATGACCTCATGGCCAAGCCCATGTGCCTTCTCCGCATCTTGCCTTGTTGTGGGCAGAAAGGGCATAACTGCAATCGTCAAGGTGACGGGTAATTTCAGGATTTCTTCTGTTCCCTTCATGTCGTTTCCTAAATCATCAATAACGATTGCGAGTTCATTGTGATGGGCTGGAAGGGGCAGAATGTTTCTTGCAGAAGATGACGCATGAAAAAAGAACGGCAATAGAAAACAGATGAATAGGACTCTCATCTTTCATCACTCCTTTTCCCTTATCATGTCCATTTTGAGGAGTATATACGAAAGAGAGGTCCGTCCCTGAAGAGAACGCATATAAATTAAGACAGGAAGCTGATTCTTTGCTTCCTGCCTTTTTAGTTTATGAGGTCCGTCCCTCATCCCAGTCCCTCATCCCAGGCTTTGGTTGGACGGTCACTGGGGTAACCGTGGGTTTGGCGGTAGTTTTTTCTTTGGGTGGTGAAGTCCCACCAGTTTTTGGTGGAGTTTGGATTGTTTGCGTGGTGGACGACGCACCTGAGGGAGTCTTCCACGCACGGGTCCATCCAGACGCCGTACTTCTTTTCCAGCTCTATAATGAGGTCTTCCCCTTTTTCATTCTTAATGTCTTCGTATGAATGAAATCCAAGATCTTTAACCACATTATGCGCCATATTCGGTCCGATCGACGGAATTCGTTGGAAAATGGACATGCCTACTAAGTACCGGGCTCTAGCCATAGAGATGTTTAGTTTTTCACTTAACACATCGGGAGACAGTTCGAAGATGTCTCCCAGTCTGATTTTCTCTTTACGAAGTGCCGATCTTTCCTCATCGGTTAGTGGTAATTTAGGACTCTTTCTACTCACTCTCTATCTCCCTCTCTATCCCTTAAAGGATTGTTGCCGAACCAAATGGAAGTCTTCCACCACTGGACGGTAGGTTTTGTTCTTGACCAGCTCATGTTTATTCTTAATTGGAGTGTTGTTCACCAGTACCCCCACCTTTGTTTGCTGGATTTCCTTCACACCTTGTACAATCAACTGCATGGCGATGATGGCAATCATAAAGGCTGCTAACGGAGCAATGACAATCCAGTACTTTCCGGTCATCAGGGAATCTTTAGTGGAACTGATCAGACCTGACCATTCAAATGTCCCTGATTTCGGAGGATCGGGTACCAGTCCTCCTGTAATGATCGTTCCACCCAGGAACAGATGAAACAATCCCAGGTGCACAAGGATGAGAAGCGTTTGGATAAATTGCTGTCCCCATATAATGAATAGTCGTGGTGCCAGATGTGGGAATAGGTGCGTCCACAGCAAATGCCGATTACTTCCCCCTAAGAGCTTCGCCGACAGGACAAAATCCTGTTTTCCTAATAACTTCAGTTCATTCCCTATTAAAACTGTCGTTAACGGCAGCACAAGAATCGTCAAGACGACAGCTTCAAAAACGAGTCTTTCAAAAATGGAGTGTTCCCATCCCAAAACGGGCAATCCCCAAAGCACAGGTCTTAATAGAAGATACGCAATGAGACTTAAAGGCAGGAAATGAATGGAATCAACCATTCGATCAAGCCAGTTTTTCCTGTTTTCTTTTAAATGAAAATGATAGGCAATACCTAGATAGAATCCACCAATCACCCTTAGGGAAGCGACAACCAGTGCAAATAGGAGGGTATACTTTGCCCCGACAATCAGTTGATCGAGGATGCTATACCCGAAGAAATCGGAGCCTAAGATCATCTCTCCAAATGGTTTATGAGGAGGTGCACTGATGATTCGTCCCTCATCGTTCTTCATAAACTGAATTTGTTTAATCGGCTCTTCTTTCATGACTGGATAAAGGAAACTGATAACAATCAAGAGAAAGATGACACTAAAGCCGATGGCAAACTTCCCATTATGCATATGCTGCCACCAAAGCCGTCTAATCGTAGAAAGCCAGCCCCATATCTTCCATTCATTCCACCTCGTTTTATCCCTTTTATATTTGGAATGATCGACGCTTCCCTCCCGATTAATCCATAGATATACACCTTGATACACAACAAAAAAAGGTGTGTAAATCATCATCAGCGAGATGGCTATGACCATCGGTCTGAAGTCCTGGACGATATAATACGTGATTCCTCTCATATTGAAAATCGTTTCAATGATAAATAAGCTCGACAGCATCCCCCAAATAATCAGCTTTCCATGATAAAACAGGCTTGGAGAAATATTTTTCAGTACGTGGGCAAAGAGGATCCTGCCTTTTGACATTCCCTTACTTTGGGCAAACTCTATATGTGGCTTAAGCATCTCTTCTTCCATAATAAAAAGAAGAATACGAAAGAAAGAGATCATGGGAATAATCGATAATGTGATGATAGGAGCAAGAAAGATCTTTTCATCCCCAAACTCTGTAAATTTCATTAATTCGAAGCCGAAATGCTTTATACCATACACAATGAGAAGCTGGAGCATAAACGCAAACATTAAGTCAGGTACCGTCTCAAATAGGTTTAATACTTTCTTTAGAGAAGACGTAACCCATCGGGGCAAAAACACTGTGAATAGTGTAAGGATGAATGCTATTCCCAGGCCCAAACCCAATGCTCCGCCGATAATCTGCAAAGAATACAGATAAGGTCCCCAAAGCATGTCCAGAAAATCGACGGTTATCCCTTTATAGGAATAGCTCCAATTTTCACGGTCCAAAAATACAAAAACAAATTTAATGAACTCTTCAAAGAATCCGACAAAATTATACAGACCCCTCTCCTTAAATACTTCAGGTGCGATACTCACGGCTAAAATACCAATCAACCCGAGAATATAATAGAACATAAATTTCAGCGGAAATGTGAGAAGCCTCATACTTTGATCCCCTTTTTTTCTCTTTTTCCTCAGTTTAATGGAAATGTTAAATATTTTCAATTTTATTTCAATTCCGACAAAACCACTGTAGGTTTCCACGAAAAAAGGTAACTCCCACACTTCAGAGTCACCATTCCATTTAAGCTAATAGTCGACTTGGCCTTCCCAGATAAAAGCCTTGTCCTATTGTAATCCCAATTTCCTCTGCCACTTTCATATCCTGTTTGGTTTCAATTCCTTCTAACACAATTAACGTATCCTTACCGTAAAATTGATTAAAAAAGGACAGGAATCGTTGTTTCTTATCATCTTGAGCCAGATTTAGAGCAAAATAGCGATCCAGCTTAATGATTTCCGGTTCATATTCAATGGATTTCTTGATGGAGGATGTCCCTTGACCAAAGTCATCAATCGCATACCATACTCCATATTGCTTAAGTTCTTTGAGTGACTCTTTTAATAATGGATTCTGCCAGAGTTCCTCCGCACTCGACTCATTAATCTCAAGTACAAGACGCCCCTTAATTTCAGGATGCTTCTTCATGAGGTCATAAAAATAGGTATGAAAGCTTGGGTGAAGAATCGTCGTAATATAAATATTAAGAAATAACTTACAGTTCTTCAATCCATTCTCTGAAAAGCTTTCAAGAGCTTTTGAAATGGATAAGGTATCAAGCTTATATAAGATATTCGCTTTCATGGCAGACTGAAAGACACTTTCAGGGTTTTCGTTATACTTGTTTCGTAACAGGCCCTCATATGCATAGAGGGATTGATGCTTGCCCATTTCATATAAGGGCTGAAAATCATGATAAATATAATCGTTTTGAAAAATAGTAAAGATGTTCATAGGACCCCTATACTCTCTGTTTATTTTTATAGAAGATGTCTAAATGTAAAAAAGCCTTATAAAAAAACCACACAAAAACGTATTCCTACGTTCGTATGTGGTCGGTTGCGCTACTAGCTCCCCTAAATGTAAGCGCCCATCTATCATTTAGGTTCAAAGCTCCCATTCGAATTGTCTGT
Organism: Rossellomorea sp. GCM10028870; assembly: GCF_042666755.1. NCBI lineage: Bacteria > Bacillati > Bacillota > Bacilli > Caryophanales > Bacillaceae > Rossellomorea > Rossellomorea sp. GCM10028870. The sequence goes on from NZ_JBHTGN010000007.1 coordinate 61,022, forward strand.
ATTCAATGAAATTAGTCTTATAAGAAAAATATACCACAAACGTAGTACTTATGGGGTGTGTTTTCAATGAATATTAGAAAATTCTTAAAAAAACACTCATCTTGATACATACGGATTGTCTTTAACCCAAAACCTCCATGGATAATCCCTCGCTTCTCCAGTGTTTTCAATTCCTATTCGTTTTCCTTCTACAATGTTTTCTGGCTGGTATCCTCTTGAGATGATGAGAGGCGGTTCTAAATAGCTCCCTCCGTAGTCCTCCATTGTGATGCCTAACGCTTTCGTCAGCTTTCCTGGACCATTTGTCCAATTTTTCTTTATATGACCCGGCCTTCTTCTTTCCATAAGCCCCAACCCTTCAAGTGGTTCAACGGCTCTAATGAGAATCGCTTCAGGCTTCTCTCGTTCACCGCTCACTACATTCACTAAACAATGGGTATGCATAACATATGTATATATCCGGCCTGCTTCATGAAACATGACTTCCGTCCGCTTCGTACGCCTGTTTCCATAACTGTGAGCCGCTCGATCCTCAGGCCCTAAATAGGCTTCCGTTTCCACAATGTAACCTGATGCAGTTCCCTCCTCCGTCTCTTTCATTAATACACATCCCAACAGGGACTTTGCAAGCTCCAAAGTGGGTTGTTCGAAAAAGGAAGGCGGCATAGGCGTATACTTCATGATTTTCACTTCCTTTAACCAAATAGTCAGTACTTATAAGTATTGGTATACCCCATTTACTTGAGGGTTAAATATAATAGAATGTTTAGCTTTTATTTATAGCCTACCCTTAAACAAATCTAAAGGTATGGCTTCCACCTTCCGATCATTCCTGCCCGTTGTGGTTTCTGCTTTACAAAGAGAGTTCCAAATGGCTTCTTCTACGCTATCCACGGTCATTTCAAATAGGGTGGATATGATCGGTCCGTCTTCTTTAATGAAAGAGTAAAGAATCGTGTTATCATTGTCGGGCTGATGTGGAATCCGGTGAGCAGTAGAGAAAGCAAGAACAACATCACCACTTCCATGTGCTGCATACGAACCCGTTCTTGAAAGACCGAATGAAGCACGTTTGGCCAATCGTTTAAGCTGCCTTTCATTGAGAGGTGCATCGGTAGCTAAGATGATCATGATGGATCCATCGGGTATATCCATATCCTCCCCGGTGTGAAGGGTGGGAACCATTAAATCTTTTCTGTGGCCGAAATTCGTTAATACGAGTGCTCCCACTTTATACTTTTCATCTCCAAATGCATACTCCCTGGAGCTCGTCCCTATACCTCCTTTATATCCTAAACAAAGCATCCCGGTTCCCGCTCCTACACACCCTTCTTCAACAGGTCCGGATTGTGCATGAAGAATGGCTTCCCTGGCATCTTCAGGCTTTACATGAAGGCCCCGGATATCATTGAGATAACCATCATTGCATTCTCCCACAACGACATTTACTGTCCCTGTTGTGTCGCCGATTTCAGGTGTTTCGCCCAGCATATATTGAACGGTCCCTTTTAACACATCCCCAACGGAAAGAGTATTCGTCAAGAGAATCGGGCTCTCAAGGACACCCAGCTCCTCCATTTGAATCGTCCCGACTGTTTTTCCAAAGCCATTGATTACATAGCTGGCAGCAAATATCTTTTCTCGAAACAGATTGCCTTCATGAGGTAATACCGCCGTAACACCCGTCCTTACCACGGTACCGTCATGCTCATAGTGAAGGGTTTTATGCCCAACCTTCACTCCCTCAATATCGGTAATACTGTTATTTTCCCCACATGTATACGAGCCGATACTACCTCCGATCTCCCGAAATCGTTTCCGTTCCATTAATGAAAAACCTCCTTCTTCCTTATCAGTAATTATTCGGGGCAAGAGCTCAAAACCCTTTTAAAACACAGAAGTAAACCCTATTTTTTACAGGGTAAAAATGAAGGCGGGAGTACATATTAAAGACTGTTAATGCCTGTTATAAAAGGTAATCAACAATATTGGAGGATCAAACATGAAAAAACGCTTTCTTTCGATAACAGTCTGTGCCGTCATCCCGTTTATGCTGATGACTGCCTGTAACACTAACGATACAAACGATAACCTGATGGATACACAGAACGTGAATTACGATCCGGTTTCCTATGGAAACAATGGACGAGATAGAATGGATGGGATGCAAGGAAACCAAACTCCCCTTCACCGTTTCATGGCTCCGATCGATCCAAATGGAGACTTACGCGAATTTACACACTTAGATCCAGGTGAGGAAAATACGCCTGGAAATGAAGAAGCCGGGCAGCCGAATCAGCCTGCACAAGAACCGAATACGGGTCAGCCCGAACCACCCACGGAACAGCAGCCTAAGCAGGATACACAGACTTCAGATGCAAATGGATTTATGAAGCAAGTAGTGGATTTGACCAACCAGGAACGCAAGAAAAATGGACTTAATGCCCTGAAGATGGATGGAGAGTTAGCGAATGTGGCGGAGATGAAATCAGAGGACATGAAGGAAAATGACTATTTCTCTCATACGTCTCCTACGTACGGATCTCCTTTTGAAATGATGGAGAATTTCGGGGTGGATTACTCCACGGCAGCAGAAAACATTGCCGTTGGACAAAAAACACCTGAATCTGTCGTTAACGCTTGGATGAACAGTCCCGGACACCGCAAAAATATTTTAAATAAACAAGTCACTCATATTGGCGTGGGAACAGCGAAGGATCCCAGTCAGGGGATTTATTGGACGCAGATGTTCATCGCGAAATAAAGGCTAAGACCGGTCACCTGTGATCGGTCTTTTCTATTCATTAGCCCACACCGAACTCGGCCTCTGGTCTGATTCAAAAATAATCCTATGGCTCATTGTGATGAACCGGCAGCTGCATTAAAATAATACTATAAAATGGAAAAACAAACCAAAGCGAGGGATTTTAATGAAAAATGCTTTTGCCGTGATCATTGCACTGCTTGCACTTGGAACGCTATACGTCATCCTGAATGACAATACATCGTTATTTGCTAAAGAAAGTCAGTCAGGAGAACGCATCGGGGTAACGGACAGAATCGATCACATCGATCTTAAAATGGAAGGCAGCGACACAGAAGTCATTCCTACAGACCAGAATGAAGTCAAAGTTGATATCAAAGGAAAAGGAACACTGACTTTAGCTGAAAAAGGTGACACCATTGAAGTGGCTGTAAAGCATAAATGGTATGAATGGGTAGCATTCAACCGCAAATCGAACGTAACCGTATACATTCCAAAAGAGTATGATCGAAGCCTCGAAATCAATATTGGCTCCGGTAACCTGCAATTTGCCGGAGAATCCGAAAAGAATCGAATGAAGCTCGATGAGTTATCCGTGGAGATGGGTTCCGGAAACATGATTCTCGAAAATCTTGAGACGAATGTATTCGAACATGATGGTTCTTCCGGAGACTTGGTCGTGAATGCTCTCTCCACAAAAGAAGGTAATGTAGACATCAGCTCCGGGGATGTAGAATTGTCGAACTACGAAGGTCCTCTGGAAGGTGACTTATCATCTGGTGAATTAACGGTCTCGATGGACACTCTAAAGGGAGACCTGAATTTTGATGTAAGTTCTGGAGGTGTCAACCTGGATTTACCTGAAGACGCGAGCTTTAAGCTGAACGGAAAAGCAAGCAGCGGAGATATCTCCTGCAACCTCCCATTAAAGAATCAGAAGGTAGACAATGGAGACATTTCAGGTGTGGCAGGGTCTGGTAAATACAACATCAATGTTTCCGTTTCCAGTGGGAATGTCGATATCTATTAAGAAAAAGAGTGTCAGGCCGCGACCTGACACTCTTTCTCTTATTTATGGTGAAAAGGGCATTTGCCCTCGATCGGTACCACATCGTCTCCAATGAAGTATTGCTTCCACTCACGGTGTTCAGGATCCCCGTAATGGCTGATATTCGGGTGCTTCGGTAAGCCGTCCCACTTCTCGACCCGCTCCCTTACTTTCTCACGGGACATAATGCCACCCTTTGACGTTCCTTCCAACCCTTCAAAGATCCTTCTCGGCTGAAAGCCTAATACCAAGCTATTTCCAAGGTCTCTCGTCTTTCGCTGCTTATAAGCAGGAGCATTCCCAAACACGAAAAACGGCTCCCCGGCAAACGAAAACGCCCACAAATGATGATCCGGATCCTCCGGATAATCCTCAGGCCAAGCCTCCTCATCCTCATCATGAAGAAACTGCAGAATCTTCCAGAAATACTCACGATAATGAGGGACGGACCTCTCCTCATCCTCTGGTTCCACAAACAAAAAGAATCCGTGACGAATCAGCCGCTCACCTTCTGGTACATCGAACAAGTCGATAAACTCTTGAATCGTTTCGGGAAGATGCTCCCAATTATCGTGACTTATATACGAATACCGAAGCTCTCCTTTTTTCTCTCCGGTCATACCGAAGTAACAAGGAAACGTTCGATCAGTTACTACCTCGTGAAAGTTCTTATATTCTTCTATCACCCATTGGGGAACAAGATCAGGGTTTTTCATATCTTCTTTTATCAGTAATAAGCTTTTCGCCATTTGCTCCACCTCACCATTATAAAAATGTATAGATGGTATGGTTTTCCCGAAGAGTGTAGGGTTAAAACAATTTCTGACAAGAAGTTATCTAAAACGACTATCCCGACAGGTGGAATAAGCGCAATAAACAAAAGGGTAAAGCGAATTCGCTTTACCCTTTTGTTTGAGTTTCCTTCACTTCCGCGCCCAATTCCTCTCCAAGTGCCACAATCGATTGATTGATTTTCCACACATAGTAGAGGTGATGAATCAGATCCATCTGTGACTTCAGTCTGCTTGGTGCCAGGGTTTCGATCTTTTCCCTTTCCACACTTATACTCCAAAGAACTTGTGCGTTCTCTTTTTCTTTTAGCAGCTCACGTAATGTTTCGATGTTATGAGTGATTTTCTCTTCTGTCTGCTTAAAAACGCTATTTAGTTCATCGGAAACCTTTGATGGTACTTTTCTATGGGATGAAGCAAGCAGATGCTTCGCATAGTAGTTGGTGGCTGTCACCACTGTGATCCAACGGCCGATCCCCGATCGTGTCATGGATCCAGGTCGTTGCAGAAGCGATTGTGCTTCATCCTTTATACTCTGAAGCTTCTGATCGAGATCAAAGGCTTGATCTGTTAATGGTTTTTCATCAATATTCGTAAAGGTTTTTATATAGGAAGAAACATAGCCTCCAAGCTCTTCAAGAAAATCATCAAAGGCGTCTGCCACCTTGTCCTTCGTTTTCTTTGGAAATACAAATGCCGAGACAGTCAGGGCAATCAGCGCTCCAGCAATTGTATCAATGACCCGTGCCCCCATCAGCTGCATGCTGATTCCGCCTAGCAGCAGGTCATACATAAACGCAATGAGCATTGTAATGAACAAGCTCATTAGAGTATAAGAAACCGTGAAGAGATAGAATGCCAGGAACAGAACGACAAACAGAAGAAAAACTTCAAGCTCAGAATTTCCTGAAACGAGTTTTGCCGCTCCGAATCCAAGTATTGCTCCGATCACCGTTCCGACCGATCGCTGAAAGGCTTTCATGTAGGTTCTTCCTACTGACTCTGTACCAATTTGAATAATAAAGGTCGTTAACAGCACCCAGTAGGGCTGTGCAGGAGCAATCAGCTCCCCAACGATAATAGCTAGTGTACCTGCTACAAGAGCTTGAATCGCCTTACGTGTAGACGGTTTTAAACTCTTAGTCTCTTCTTCAGGCTTATTCTCTTTTCCCTCATCTTCAGACTCGTCCTTATTCTCTATGTTCGTTTCCTTGCTTTCTGAGACTTTCAGTGATTCTTGAATGGTGATGGCTGCTTCCAGGACATGATTGGCAATGGACTCAATACGCCTTAGAAGGTACACCCAGCCCTTAGGCTTTACTTCTTGATTCAACATCTCTGATAACAGAAAACGAAGGGCCTGGATGGCTTTTTCCGCTTCTTCAAGTGAACGGGGATCATAATCCTGAGCCAGTACCTCGGCATCACGGAGCGAACGAAGAACCCAAACCAACAGGCGTCTAAGCTCCTTAACCTCTAAGGCATCCAACTCCTTGAGCCGCTTCAAAGAATCGGTTAACGTCTGAATCAACATCTCTGTATCAAAAACATATAGACGCAATTGCGAAGGCTCGATACCTGGCCAAAGCTTCTTCAAATCATTCTCATTGATATCACTGGCTACGATTCTTGCATATTCATTCAGCCTTCGAACATTTCGATCGAGAAGCTTCCTACGTTTACTACTCGTATCCGGATCCTCTATCATCTTCATTAAAATCGTAAACGTCAAATTTGATTGAATATGAAACGAACGCATGCTTCTTCGTAAGACATGAACCGAACCTTTAAAGATAATGAAATTATAAAGAAAAGCGTACATGACACCAATCACAATCCCAATATAAAACCATGATAGATGCGCCACATCAAGCTGCAGAATCGACGAAATATAAATCGACATAAATCCTGCCATTCCCATGGAAAAATACCGGATGGCAAAGCGGGAGAAGTAAAAAGCGCTGAATATCGCTCCTACCAGTAGAGTATTCACCACGAGACTATAATGGGCAAAGGCGGAGCCTAATGTGATTCCAACCGCTACCGCCACACCGATCAACGGGGTCGTGAACTTCTTTTTAGCCGTTGTGTCATCCATGACGACGAAAATCCCGAGCATCCCCACCATCCCTGACACAATGGCCGGTGTAATCGCTGAGTGATTAAATAGTTTTAATAAAAATAGCATCGTAAATACGGCCGATATTAAGCTGATCGTTGCCTTACCTGCCTGCTGAAATCTCTTCCGGCCCGGGTCTGATGCAAGGAACCTCCCCAGCCATACATACTGTCTATGTAACTGTTTCATTTATCATCATACCCTTACTTTCAAACCGTTTTTCATTCTCTATTATCGTACCCTTCCCAATAAAAAAGTAACCTGGACTGCGGAAGCAGCAGGTTACTCTTTATTCGCTGGTGCACGAAGAGAACATGAATCTATTTGTATGATTATAAGGGTTTTGGATGGTTGGGTAAAGGAAAGTGCCTGGAGTTTCCTATTTTCTCACTACTTACCTATCGAGATACCTATTCTGTGCATAATCCCCACCCCAAATGGCAAACTACCAAATGGTGATAAATTCTATGAATAAACGATCGATCTATCTCATTCATATCTTCTCAATCATTATTCTTTCATCCGGATTGATGGTACATGTACTCATTCTTCCCAGCCTTTTAAGTGCCGGGAAACGTGATTCATGGATAAGTGTATTATTATCCGTACCTCCTCTTTTCCTTTGGATACTTTTATTGTATTACATTTATAAAAAGCTCGGAAATCAAGATCCCATCCAATTCATTCGCATTCATTTCGGTAAAAAGCTCTCGAATATGATCGGTTATTTATTAAGCCTCTATTTTATGGGGAGTGCCTTTGTCACTCTTAATTACACGGCGAACTGGAGCCTGACGAATTATACCTTCGAAGTCCCTTTCTGGGTTATCTTGACCAGCATTGCGGTCACCACCCTTTATGGGACGTACAAAGGGGTCAGGACCATTGGAATGATTGCTTTTATCTGTCTCCCTGTTGTCACCTTTTTAGGGTTTTTTGTGGCTTCAGGTAACATGAAGAATAAAGACTACTCCCGACTCTTCCCCATTTTCGAAAATGGAATGTCAGATGCATTATTAGGAATGATTTATGTAGGTGCCGGAATTTTTGAACTCGCCGTTTTTTTGTTTCTTGTTCCTTTCGTCGTGACGGGGGAAATCAAAAAGAAATGGCTGATTGGTCTGGGTATTATACTTGCATTTCTCACGTTGGGACCAGTTACCGGGGCAATTTCCGAGTTTGGGATAGAAGAATCCATGAAGATGAAGAATCCAGCCTATGAACAGTGGCGATTATTGACCCTTGGAGAGTATATAACCCGATTAGATTCCCTATCCATCCTCCAATGGCTATCCGGGGCATTTGTACGGATCAGCATCAGTGTCTACATCACTGAAAAACTTTTATTTACCACTGAAAATAAACGGTTCCTTAAAATCCTGATCTTATATGGGGTATTGTTTATAGGAGCTCTTATACCTTGGAATGAAGCTTCCTTTTTTAATTTTTTGTATACCTATTTTTTACCCTATAGTCTTGTTCTATTAATTCTATGCATCGGTGTACTGGGGATATTAGTAAAGATAGGAGGGAAAAAATCATGAAAGAGAATCATGGAAGGTCCATTGATTTGCTACCTTTTAAAGATAGCTCGGATATTTTGGTTTCCGAAAAAAAAGTTGTGAGGGACGGAAATGATATTGAGTTGATTTATGTCTATTCCCCCAATATGGCTGATCAAAATACCTTGTACAAGTGGATCATTCCTGAAGTCCAAAGACTCCTCCATTCAAACGGTTCACTGAAGGCGAACCAATTTTCCGATTTCATCAATGTTTCAAGTCCTGATCAGGACATAGATATTCAAAGGCAAGCTGAGCAGAGGATATTCTCCGGGGATATCATGATCGTGACTCCTCATGATCATCATGTACTCTTTTTCTCTGCCAGCAAGCTCGCCAAACGTTCACCGGAAGAATCAAACACTGAAGTTTCAATTAGAGGGCCCAGGGATGGGTTCGTTGAAGACGTTGGTGATAATATGACCCTCATCAGGCATCGGTTAAAGACCAGCTCATTAAAGAGTCTCAAAATATCCATCGGGAGACGGAGTCAAACAGATGTTATGCTTCTATATATAGACGATATCATGAACCCTGACATTCTTAAGGACGTAAAAAGCCGACTGAAATCCATTGATACTGATGTTATTGTCAGTAGTTACGAATTAGAAGAGTATTTATACGACAATACGTTTTCTATCGTTCCATTGGCTCAATACGTGGGGAGGCCCGATTATGTAGTGGAGTCTTTAAACCAGGGGAGATTCGCCATTCTTGTAGATGGGAACCCGACTTGCTTAATAGGTCCTGCTAACTTGGGATTGATGCTGAACTCACCGGAAGATGCCCACACCAGCTTCTTCTATGTGAGTATTGAAAGGATATTGAGATTCCTCGCTTTCGCAACGACCATTTTTCTACCTGGCTTCTGGGTTGCGGTTACGACTCATCAGCTGGAGCAAATCCCTTACCCTTTATTAGCCACTATTACGGTGTCCAGAACAGGACTCCCCCTTTCAACCGGGATGGAATTGACTCTTATGCTCATCCTATTTGAATTGTTCAAGGAAGCCGGTGTACGCCTTCCGAAAGCAGTCGGTCAGACGGTTGCCGTGTTGGGAGGACTCATTGTAGGGGATGCTGCCATCAGAGGAGGATTCACCTCTCCCACGATGCTGGTTGTCGCGGCGATTACCATCATTTCAAGTTATACACTAATGAATCAAAGCTTGACGGGAAATATTCTGATTTTACGGTTTACAAATTTATTCATCTCCTCTTTATTGGGCTTATATGGATTCTTTTTATGCGGGTTTATCTTCTTGATCGCTCTCGTCAGTACAGAAAGCTTTGGACAACCCTTCCTGACCACCTTTGCAAAGCCTACAATGGGTGATTACTTTAAAGGATATATCAAATTGCCAAGCTCACTCACAAAGAAACGGAACTCGGGGTATTCACCAACCGACCAAGATCGGAAGGAGTCGTAAAATGGTAAGGCGATCAGTCATTCCATTGCACCTACTGGTTCTGTGTTGTTTACTACTCACGGGCTGTTTAGGTTCCAAGGAAATTCAGGATCAGGCTTATATCACTTCAATCGGATTTGATGTAGAAGATGAGCAGATCATCGTCTACTTCCAGGCACTCAGCTTTGCGAATATTGCCAAGAAAGAAGGAGGAGAGCCTACAGCAGCGCCCATTCTGATCGGCAGAGGGAAAGGATCCTCAATAGAAGAAGCGTTTAACGATATCGAGCAGACCACGGCTGTACCTCTTCATTACGGACAAATCAATACGCTTGTCATAAGTGAGAAAGCGATGGAAAAATGGTTGAACACGATTCTGGATTTTATGGGAAGAAATTCTTTTTTACGCTACACAACGTGGATGTATGGAACAAAAGAAAGTATCCAAGATATCTTTGCAGCAGAAAGTTTCTTTGGGCAACCTCCTCTTTATTCCATATTACATAGACCGTTAACAGTGATAAAGGAAAATTCCTTTCTTCCTGTAGTACCATTTCATGATTTCATAGGTGATTTTTATGAGCCAGTAGGGGCTTCCTACATTCCTTCTATTTATATCCATAAAGAAAATTGGCAGGAAGAAAAAGAAAAGAAATTAACGGCTATCGATGGATTATATGTATTCTCTGAAGAAAAGTTTAAAGGAAAGTTTACGAAAGGCGATTTGGAAGGCCTGAAATGGTTCAACCCGGAAACCAATAAAATATATGTCCCCCTGAAAAAATTAAAAGTAAGTGTTCAAATTGTTAAACCTAAAGCGAAAATCAGGTTAAAAGGAAAGGATAAGCCGGTATACAGTGTTGAAATCGATGTTGAAAGTACGTTAGATCAGAATGTTGAAGGATTAGAGGTAAGAACGATTGAAAAACACCTGGAGAAAAAAATCAAAAAACAAATCATGAAAACGTATGCAAAAGCACTTGAGAAAAAGATCGACATCTATAATTTAACAAGGAACACGTATCGCTTTCACCATAAGCGATGGGATGTTGCGACGATTAATGATCTTTCAAAGGATTCTCTTGAAGTAAAGGTGAATGTATTCATCCCTCATACAGGAGATTATAAGAAATAACACCTAATAGCATAAAAAAACCGGTCGGCCCCAGAGGGACACAACCGGTTTTCATCTATTTAACCCTTACTCAACCGTAACCGACTTTGCCAGGTTACGCGGCTTATCTACATCACAATCGCGATGAAGGGCAGCATAGTAAGAAATTAATTGTAATGGGATGACAGAGATAAGAGGTGTTAACAATGGGTTAACCTCCGGGATGACGAAGCGATCTTCTTCGTCTTCTAAGCCTTTCATGGAAATGATACAAGGGTTTGCTCCACGAGCGACTACCTCTTTCACATTTCCTCTGATGCCTAGATTTACTTCTTCTTGAGTTGCAAGTGCAACGATCGGAGTACCTTCTTCGATCAGAGCGATCGTACCGTGCTTAAGCTCTCCTCCGGCAAATCCTTCTGCCTGGATGTAAGAGATTTCTTTCAGCTTCAAAGCGCCTTCGAGCCCTACATAGAAGTCAAGTGAACGGCCGATGAAGAAACAGTTGCGAGTCGTTGACAGATATTCGCGTGCGATATCTTCAAACTCTTCTTTCGTATCGCAAAGTGCTTCCATCGCAGTAGCAACAATACCAAGCTCTTGAACAAGATCAAAGTCCTGGTTATTTCCACATGCCTGCCCGGCAACGTGCGCAAGGATAGCAAGAACCGCCAGCTGAGCTGTGTACGCTTTGGTTGAAGCAACGGCGATTTCAGGTCCTGCATGAAGAAGCAATGTGTAATCCGCTTCTCGGGAAAGCGTAGAACCCGCTACGTTTGTGATCGTTAATGATTTATGACCAAGCTCTTTGACTTGAACCAGTACGGCACGACTATCTGCCGTTTCACCACTTTGAGAAATAAAGATAAATAATGGTTTTTCAGAAAGTAAAGGCATGTTGTAGCTGAATTCGCTTGCTACATGAACTTCAACAGGAATTCCTGCACTCTTCTCGATGAATTGCTTTCCAACAAGACCGGCGTGGTAGCTCGTTCCACATGCAATGATGTAGACACGGTCCGCTTCCTTCATCGCACCGACGATCGGCTCATCAATGTGAAGCTCGTTGTTCTCATTTTGGTAAGCTTGAATGATTTTACGCATCACTAGTGGCTGCTCATCGATTTCTTTAAGCATGTAGTGAGGGTATGTTCCTTTTTCGATATCACTCGCATCGATTTCAGCTGTGTAAGGAGCACGTTCCATTACTTCACCGATCAGATTTTGAATTTCAACCTTTTCTTTCGTTACGATGACCATTTCTTTATCCATAAGCTCAACGTATTGGTCTGTTACTTGAATCATCGCCATAGCATCACTTGCTACAACGTTGAAGTCTTTTCCTAGACCTACAAGCAGTGGACTTTTGTTTTTCGCTACAAAGATTGTTTCATCATTTTCAGAATCTAAAAGGGCGATGGCATAAGAGCCTTTAAGAAGCATTAACGTTTGACGGAAAGCTTCCTCTACCGTGTTTCCTTCTTCTACAATCTTTTCAATCAACTGGACGATGACTTCTGTATCCGTGTCACTCTTAAACGTTACATCCGTTAAATATTCACGCTTAAGTTGAGAGTAATTTTCGATTACTCCGTTATGAACGATTGTAAAACGGCCTGAATTACTTTGATGAGGGTGAGCGTTCACCTTGCTCGGTACACCGTGGGTAGCCCAGCGAGTGTGGCCGATTCCTGTGTTGCTTGATACACTCTCATCAACAATACCGCGAAGGTCGGCGATACGACCCTTCTCTTTAAACACATGAATGCCTTCATCGTTTTGAACGGCAATACCTGCAGAGTCATAACCGCGGTACTCAAGCTTTTCAAGACCTTTTAAAAGAATTTCCTTTGTATCTGAATTTCCAATATATCCAACAATTCCACACATAATTAATATATCCTCCCTGAACATGCAAGGGGGCAAGAACTCTTTTGGGGACAACTTGCCCCCTTATCTCTGTTTGTCATTAGTATTTACATTGGTCACTTTTTTCTTCCCTTTGTCCATCAAGTTGCCTCAACGATTTAAGGAAGAAACTTTCGGTTCTGTGACACATACGAACCGGGAGGCATCCGCCGAATGCTCGATAAACCTCCACCTCGTCAACTAAACGATCCTTGTCGTATCCATCGTTTAGCCCTGGCGCTTTATAAGGATGGTTACTCACTATCCACCTTTCCTTCTTGACTCATTTCCAATTAATTTGAAAAACGAAAACAAAATCATCATACACTAGCACGTTTCCCTTAGTCAACAAAAATCTTACAAGAACAAGAAGTTGTTATCCCATTGTCATGTTCCCGAAACAGAGCAGCGATAAACCATGTGGTCTAAAAACCTTTCTATTAGGACATCATCGGGGTACCTTTATCCCCTATTCAAAAGGACTCTTCTTATTAAATATGCATAAGGGGCACCTGTTGACCCCTTATGCACAAAAAATCAACTATTCGTTTAAACCCATTTCTTCGTCAACAACTTGTACGATTTCATTTACATACCGCTCGCAAAGTTCTTCTGTAGGAGCTTCTGCCATTACACGTACTAACGGCTCAGTTCCAGAAGGACGAACAAGAATACGGCCATTTCCGTTCATTTCTTCTTCAACCTTTTCAATCACTTTTTTAACGGTTTCGTTATCTGTTACATGATGCTTGTCTGTCACTCGCACATTCACAAGCTTCTGAGGGAACTTTTGCATTTCTCCCGCTAGTTCAGATAATGATTTACCGGTCATTTTCATAATGTTTACGAGCTGGATCCCCGTTAACAGACCGTCACCTGTTGTATTGTAATCGAGGAAGATGATGTGGCCTGACTGCTCACCGCCAAGAGTATAGCCATTTTTCTTCATCTCTTCCACTACGTAGCGATCTCCAACCGCCGTTTGAATGCTTTGAATCCCGTGCTCTTCAAGCCCTTTATGGAAGCCAAGATTACTCATGACAGTAGATACGACTGTAGACTGTTTCAATTGACCTTGTGACTTTAAGTATTTACCGCAGATATACATGATCTGGTCTCCGTCCACAATCTGTCCATGCTCGTCGATCGCGATGATACGATCTCCATCACCATCAAAGGCAAGTCCTAAGTCTGCACCTTTTTCTTTCACCATCTCAGCAAGTGATTCAGGGTGGGTAGACCCAACACCTTCATTAATGTTTAATCCGTTTGGTGATGCTCCCATCGTCGAGATGTCAGCATCCAGATCAGCAAACAGATGAGTAGCAAGAGCGGACGTTGCACCATGTGCACAGTCTAACGCAATATGTAAGCCATCGAAATCTTCGTCTACTGACTGTTTTAAATACTGCAGATATTTTTGTCCACCTTCGAAATAATCACTAACTTGTCCTAAGTCAGCTCCGGTCGGACGAGGCAGCCCGTCAACGGTTTGATCTAATAGACCTTCAATTTCGTTTTCCTGGTCATCAGAAAGCTTGAAGCCATCTGGTCCGAAGAATTTAATTCCGTTATCTGCAACCGGATTATGAGAAGCAGAAATCATGACACCAGCCTGGGCTCCTAACGCTTTCGTTAAGTAAGCTACCCCTGGAGTTGAAATCACACCCAAACGCATCACTTCAGCACCAATTGATAGAAGTCCCGCTACAAGAGCCCCTTCCAGCATATGTCCGGAAATCCGAGTATCTCTTCCAATCAATATTTTGGGGCGCGTAGCATCCTTTGTTAAAACATAACCACCAAAACGTCCAAGCTTAAATGCTAATTCCGGTGTTAATTCTGTATTCGCTACACCTCTTACTCCATCCGTTCCAAAATACTTACCCATTGTCATTCTCTCCTTTTTACAGCTCTTATGCTGATGTGTTCTTTTCTTTAATTTCTACTTTTACTGTTTGCTGAGACAAGGTCCATTCTATATCTTCGGGACCTTCTGCCTCTATTTCCACCTCATGCTCGCCTGGTTCGAGCCCTGAAAGATCGAGCGCCAGTGAGAAATCATCTTTCGTCACTTTGCTCACTTGTGCATTCTCACCCTTCAACGCTACGTCTACCAGACCCTCTTCAGGTGACATGATGGTATACTCATATTCTTCAGCTAATCCCTGTGGTGAAATTTTAAGTCCTGTAAGGCTCTTTTCTTCGGTTGTATTGACATCAACCTTCACCTTCACTTCCTCAGGGGCCACTTTATTTAAACCATCTTGCAACGCAAGTGGTACCGCAATGGTTGAGTCCTTCGTAATCTTTGAAAGATCGATCTCTGCCAGCAATTCTTCCACTGTATCCAATACTTCCTGTCTGCCAAAAATCGTTGCCTCTTTAGGTTCAACTGAAATCGACTCCAGGGTTGTGCCTTCAGGAAGACTGCCTTTTTGTTTTATGGTGACAGGTACACTCTTACTCGGATTCGCAACCGAAACGGTCACCTCGACCACTTCCGGAGCAATTTGAACATCTAATTTGTTATACTCACGGTCAAGTACTTGCACCCGGGCTTCCCTTGTCACATTTTCACTGATCTCTTCATCTAAATCTAGAGTTGCAATGACATATGCAATTCGTTCTACTTCATCCCTCGAGCCCGTCACTTTCACTGTTTTTGGATCCACAGCAAGTCCTTCTGCTTCATACCCATTGGATAAAATACTTTCATTGAATTGAGGTTCAACTGTAAATTCTTCTGTGACCTTTTCTTGAACCGATATATTGACAAAATCCGGATCGAGTTTGACATCAAGTTTTTCGGAAATATTATCAATCTGAATATCAACCTGATGCTCACCGATTCCGATATCATTTAAGTCCACATAGACTCTGAAATCCTTCACTTGTTTAGCTTGTTGTACAATCGCCCTGGATCCTTCCACCGTTACATTCACCGTATCAGGCAAGCCGCTTACTTCTAAATTCTCACGATCATAAAAAACTTCAAGCGGGACGTCCTGGATCGTTTCAATCGCATTTTGAGAGTTGCCGGTATTGTTGTTAGCCGTCTTCTGTATTTCATCAAAGTTAACGGATAGATAGAGAATGAATGCCAACATTAGTCCTACAATACGCATGAACCAACGACTTTCCATGAATTTATCCATTTTCTTTCTTCCCCCTAAAGCTCCATTTCGTTGAGGAAGCATTCGTCTTATCGCCAATGAGCTCTACCGTAAGAATTTCCCTGAAGCGCTCCAAAGAGAGGTCGCGATGTAACTCCCCATTTTTCGTAATGGAGATAGCTCCCGTTTCTTCTGATACAACAATTGTAATACTATCTGTTACTTCACTGACGCCAAGTGCTGCCCGGTGTCTTGTTCCCAATTCTTTTGATATAAATGGGCTTTCCGACAATGGAAGATAACAAGCTGCTGCAGCAATTTGACTCTTTTGAATAATAACAGCCCCATCATGAAGAGGTGTATTGGGGATAAAGATATTAATCAGTAATTGAGACGTAATCTTGGCATTAAGTGGTATACCTGTTTCAATATAATCACTCATCCCTGTTTCCCGCTCAAGGGTAAGGAGGGCACCAATTCGACGCTTTGCCATATAACTTACAGCCTTCGTCATCGATTCAATCATCTGCTCTTGCTCTTCTTCTTCCTGAAGTCCGGACCTCGAGAATAAACGGCCCCTTCCGAGCTGTTCAAGGGCTCTGCGGAGCTCAGGCTGGAAGATGATGATAATCGCCAGGAACCCCCAGGTGAGGGCTTGTTCCATCATCCATCCCAGTGTATCCAATCCAAAGATACTACTAAGGCCTCTCACTATGATAATGACAAAAATACCTTTTAATAATTGTACTGCTTTCGTTCCTTTTATCAGCATGATCAGTTTATAGATTACAAACCATACTACGAGTATATCTACAATATCAGAGACATAATCCAGCGCGGAGTAATCCGAAAAAATATTGATAAACGGCATATTACATCCTCCAATAGCTTAATCGAAAGCGTAAGCCGCCATGTGTGGCTTCTCCATTTTCGTAACGTTCCCATTATAGCACATTTTTTCACTGTCAAATGAGAGACACCCACGGCCTCATGATTCTTTCTTTTCTATTCATGAACTCACGTTTTTACAAAAAAAACTGACACGAAAATCAAAGGTGTCAGCCCTTTAGGGACGGACCTTACATTCCATCCCTTCTATTTTATCCTACTTTTCTTCAAGTTGCGAATTTCCCCAATCCAAGGTGTCTTTAGCCCCTTTTTTGATCTGGTACCAAAGCCACTCAAATGCCTCATCGATTTCATGGATCTCTCCTGTCACGCTCCCTGCAGAAGCCAAGTACTGCTTTCCGTTGATGACCGTGACATTCCCTGTTACTTTTCCTTCAATTTTCACATCGCCGTTTCGAACCGTCAGATCCCCGTTTACGACTTCACCTTCAGGAACGACAACCGTATGATCCTGAACGACTAATTTAGCATTTTTCGTAAAAGAGAAAGCCTGATCATCATTCCAGGAAGTGAGGAAGCTCCCGGTCATAAAGAACAGAAATAGTGCAGCAGCCGTGAGTAACGGATGGTGCCTAAACCACCTCTGGACCCCAACCTTCTTCTTCTCTTTCGGTAATCTTGACATGACTTTATCCGTAAAGTCTGTAGAAGCACTAATATGAGATGTGCTCTGTACAAACGCAATTGCTTTTTTCAGCTCATGGAAGTGGTGCTGGCAATCACTGCATTCCTGCAAATGTTGTTTCAGCGTTCCTTCTTTTTCTCTATTTAAATCTCCATCTAAATAATCATGCATATACTCAATGATTTCTTCAGGACAAGGCTTCATGTTCACTCACCCTCTCTACAGTGATCTTAATTGTTTACGGAGAGCTTCCCGCCCTCTATGTACTCTTGTTTTAACCGTTCCCAGGGGTAAATCCAATATCTCACTGATTTCTTGAAGAGGAAGCTCTTCAATATATTTTAAAACAATGACCGATCGATATTTCTCAGGTAACTTGGAAATTTCCTTCTGAATGGTTTCCTGCAGCTCCATATTCTCCACTTCATCTTCCGGTAGCTGAACATCCGCTGCCACCTGTGAGTACATCGTTAAGCCTTCAGTCCCTGCTACCTCTGCATCTAAGAAATAATCCGGCTTCTTCTTCCGAATCCGGTCGATACAAAGATTCGTCGCTATCCGAAAGAGCCAAGTCGAAAACTTTCTCTTTTGATTAAAGGTTTCAATATTTACATATGCCCTGATAAAAGCCTCTTGAGCAATATCCTCTGCCTCATGACGATTACCAAGCATCCGGTAGCAAATTTGAAACACTTTATCCTTGTAAAGCTCGACTAATTCTGCAAAGGCGTTCTGATCACCTTTCAATACTTGTTTTATCCGCTTTTTCACTAATGCTTCCATTTCACAACCTCCGCTCTATGCGGCTATATTTATATACGTAACACCCTATCAAAAGGTTTCAAATTTTTTATATTACTATCCTAACAAATTTTTCAGGAAAAATGTTTACAATTATTAGAAAAAGGGTATAAAGGAACTAATTATTTCTATTGTGGGAGGATCTCGAAATGAGGGGAAGAATGAATGAGTTATTATTTCAAATTGAAGACTGCCGTCGCCAAATGGTCGAACTAGCTTTAAAGTCATCCTTTGCCGATGAGCAAGTTGTTGATTTGAGTACTCGTCTTGACGATCTATTAAATCAATACCAAGTGGTCAAACACCATTGAAGAGAAAATAGATGAAGGCTGAGAACCGTGAAGGGCTCTCAGCCTTTTTTTGATGTATTCACTCTTGCAAGTCATCCCGTATTGCGAAAGGGACACCCTTAAAATATCCTACCGGCCTTTATGTGGGAAGCATTGTGAACACAGACTGGATTATAGTAATTTCTCTCCAAGCAGGGATCCCATCAATGCTACAGCTACAGTAGCCGTTTTATTCTTTTCATCCAGAATAGGATTAACTTCTACAAATTCCGCAGATGTAATAATTCCTGCTTCTTGTAGCATCTCCATTGCCAAATGACTCTCACGGTAGCTTATCCCCCCAAGAACAGGAGTTCCTACCCCAGGAGCATCGCTTGGATCCAATCCATCTAAATCAAGAGATAAATGAACGCCATCCGTTTTACTCTTCAAGTAATCAATGGACTCTTCCATTACCTTCGTCATACCAAGACGATCGATTTCATGCATCGTATATACTTTAATACCCTTTTCTTTAATTAACTCTCTTTCTCCTTCATCTAAAGAACGAGCTCCAATAATGACAATGTTCTCAGGCTTAATCTTTGGAGAGCTCTGCCCGATACTTGTCAAATCTTCATGGCCTATACCCAAGCTCACCGCAAGTGGCATACCATGAATATTACCTGACGGAGATGTATCCCCTGTATTCAAATCACCATGTGCATCATACCAAATCACACCTAAGTTTTCATAGTGAGGAGAAACACCAGCCAACGTTCCTATCGCAATACTGTGGTCTCCACCAAAGATCAATGGGAAATCTCCACTCCCGATTACATCATTCACCTTACCAGCCAACGTCTCACTGGCTTCAGCAACCGCTTTCAAATTACGCAGATTCGTATCAGGATTATTATGTACACGCTCAGCCTGGCCAATCTCGATATCACCCAAGTCTTTAATCTCATACCCAAGTTTCTCCAGACGCTCAACAATACCGGCGTAACGAATCGCACTCGGCCCCATATCCACGCCTCTGCGCATTTGACCTAAATCCATAGGTACACCAATAATAGAAATATTTTTCTTCATGAAAAATTCCCCCAATTCGAAATTTATTTACACCTCTATTTTATCCATACTATGAGCCATGGTTCAACCGGACAGGATTGTGTATATATATGCGTGTGTAGAGGTGTTTAAGGTGGATTGGTGCAAGATTATGTAGACGGATTCTTGACGAGGATGCTAGTGTGAAATCGATTGGTTGGCGGTCCGTGGTAAAGAGCGATTTGAAAATATAATCTGTAATTTGAAAATAAATGATTCAGAATTGAAAATACAATCTAAAATTTGAAAACAAATGTGGGAAATTTGAAAATATCCTGAGAAAGATGCGAGGGAAATAGGGGTTTGCTGGTCAATTATAGATTGAGCATTGATTTTTTTAAGAAATATGAAAAAAATGTTTATTTTAGAGGACATTTCTATTAAAACCTTGTCTGTTTTAATTATTTGCTCTCCGCACTCTCCACCGATCTTCTAGTTGTGGCCAAAGATATCGAGTTGATAATAAAATCCGCAATCCTTTAAACTGACGGCTAAGAAGTAGCATCTAATACCCAATCGGTAACCTCTCGATTGCCTCACACGTAATTTTCATTATCATCAGCGTCAAAATAGTACATTTTTTGAAGGGTTTCAAATATTAATAAGACATTTTCAATGATACGCAACTCTCCCACAATATAATTTCACTCATATTCCCCTAACCAACTTCTATCCACTTAGGAATCAAAACCCAGACAACTCTCTCCCATCCCCGTTGCTGCAACGAGCAGCACAATTTACTAGCCCTCCAGCCATCATAAAGAGCAATCTTTCACTGTTGGTCAATCCACAATCGTAAATCTATCTTCACAAACAAAAAAACCTCAAATCTCATAAAAGATTCAAGGTTTAATCATGTCGTATGTATGGTTACTTCACTCCGCTAACGCTTTGTAAGCAGATAGATTTTTGCTTTCGCAAAAATCTTTGGTGGAGCCTAGCGGGATCGAACCGCTGACCTCCTGCGTGCAAAGCAGGCGCTCTCCCAGCTGAGCTAAGGCCCCCCTATGTTATAGATGATAGAGAAATTCTCACACCTTGCGATGTGAGAAAATGTGTGATGAGCCATGAAGGACTCGAACCTTCGACCCTCTGATTAAAAGTCAGATGCTCTACCAACTGAGCTAATGGCTCTTAAGTGGCTGGGCTAGCTGGATTCGAACCAACGCATGTCGCAGTCAAAGTGCGATGCCTTACCGCTTGGCTATAGCCCAATAATAACTTTAATGGCATAAAAAAGGGACATTTATAGGATGTCCATTTTACACTTTAATATACAGTGGTGGAGGGGGGCAGATTCGAACTGCCGAACCCGAAGGAGCGGATTTACAGTCCGCCGCGTTTAGCCACTTCGCTACCCCTCCAGCTGAAAAAATGGTGCCGGCAAGAGGACTTGAACCCCCAACCTACTGATTACAAGTCAGTTGCTCTACCAGTTGAGCTACACCGGCATATTGAATTATTCTTAAATAAAAAATGGTGGAGGATGACGGGATCGAACCGCCGACCCTCTGCTTGTAAGGCAGATGCTCTCCCAGCTGAGCTAATCCTCCAATATGTAACTGGTGAGTTATTTTGCTTTTGCAAAAAAACTTTGGTGACCCATACGGGATTCGAACCCGTGTTACCGCCGTGAAAGGGCGGTGTCTTAACCGCTTGACCAATGGGCCATTCAAAATAAAATATAAAAGCTTCCAACCGGGCTCGAACCGGTGACCTCTTCCTTACCATGGAAGCACTCTACCTGCTGAGCTATGGAAGCAATGGCTCCGCAGGCAAGATTCGAACTTGCGACCGATCGGTTAACAGCCGATAGCTCTACCACTGAGCTACTGCGGAATGATATTGCCTGGCGATGTCCTACTCTCACAGGGGGAGATCCCCCAACTACCATCGGCGCTGAAGAGCTTAACTTCCGTGTTCGGCATGGGAACGGGTGTGACCTCTTCGCCATTATCACCAGACGAATTGCTTACAATGACAAATACTATTATATAATATTTTCAGTGTTTTTCAAGGGGTAATTAAAATTTATTCCCTGAAAACTAGATAAAGAATTGATGTCAAGAAAGCCGAATACCGACCAATTGTTGTTCATTTAAAAAATGACTCTTTGTGGTTAAGTCCTCGATCGATTAGTATCAGTCAACTCCACATGTCGCCATGCTTCCATCTCTGACCTATCTACCTAGTCATCTTCTAGGGATCTTACTCAC
>NZ_JBHTGN010000008.1:0-60046 GCF_042666755.1 Rossellomorea sp. GCM10028870
CCGCCAGCGTTCGTCCTGAGCCAGGATCAAACTCTCCGATAAAAGTTTGAATAGCTCTTTAAAAATAAATCTAGAATTAACGTTGACGTATTGTCTTGTTTTGTTCAGTTTTCAAGGTTCAATGTGTGTCACGTCCGTTTGGAGCGACTTTATTAATTTATCACACATCAATGTGTGATGTCAACTGTTTTTTGAAATTATTTATTGGTGTTTCTTCTAAATAATTCATTGTGTTTCAGCGACGTTTATTAATATACCAAGATTTTTCGGGAGGGTCAATACATTTATGAATTTTTTTCAAAAAAATATTTCAAACACATTAACTATCTTACACACCCGCATCTTATTCAGGCAGCTGTCCCCTGAACTCATTAATAGTAAAGCTCCCACTCGAATATAAGCGGAAGCTGATTTTCTTTAATATGTTTCTTTCTTTGCTGCCGTCTTCATATACTTTAAACATTCCTTTTGACTGGCAAACCTTTTAAAGAGTGAGAATAAGATTTTATACCGTTCATCCATTGCTCTCTTAACGATATGATCAATTCGAGAATCTCTTAGATCGAACAGTATTTCATCCATCTCTCTTTTTAACAAATACTCTATTTCTTGTTTCTCTCTGTCATTAATCATTAACCCCAGCAAGTATGTCACCCCTTAATATTTGTATTTGTAGTTTTTTCCATTAAAAGAAATTTATAATCATTTTTTTAAAAGATAGATATTTTTTCCGGGGACATGCATATCTTTAGTAGAGATAGACGGTTGAACGGAGGGATGAACGATTGAATACGTTTCACACAATTAATGCTAAGAAATTAAAGCAAATCAGTCTGATTATCGTGATTTCATTTTTTACTGCCTTGTTTGTATATAGCAGTAACCTTTCGACACTTTCTGTTTTTAGTACGAAGGATGGACCGAAAGCGATCTACAAAGGGGAAAAAGGAGTCGCGATTACATTCAATATTGGTTGGGGAGATGAAAAAGCGGGGCCGATCCTTGAAGAATTAAAGAAAATGAATGTCCAGTCAGCTACCTTCTTTCTTTCCGGAGCCTGGGCGGAGAGACACCCTGATTTAGTGGAGAAAATTGTGAAGCAGGGTTATGAAATCGGAAATCTTGGCTATGCCTATTCCGATTATACGGATATGGAACCAAATAAGATCAAGCAGGACATATTAAAAGCCGATACCGTTTTTAAGAAGCTAAATGTTAAAGATGTGAAGTTATTACGCGTGCCTACCGGTCACTTTAATAAAGAAACATTAAAGGTAGCCGACTCTCTTGGGCTTACTGTGGTTCACTGGAGTGTAGACTCTAAAGATTGGACGAATCCTGGTGTAGATGAAATTATCAATAATGTGAAGAAAGCCAAAAAAGGGGATATCATTCTCCTTCACGCATCGGATTCAGCTAAACAAACGAAATCCGCTTTGCCGACCATCGTGAAAGAATTAAAAGGAAAAGGTAACTTCATTACGGTTTCAGACATGATTTCAAACGGGGATGCCAAGTCTTCCCTCATACAGTAATAAAAGCCCGCTGATGAAGGGACCTCATCAGCGGGCTTTTATTTGTTTAACTCTTAGTAGGCTGCTTACGTTGCCTTTCCACTTGGGACTTCTCGATATATTTAGGAAGACGCAGAAGCTGGAATGCATTACATGCCAATAAGGCCAGCAGCATAAGGTACAGCCATTTAACGGAATTCACCAGTAAAACCGGCAACCACTCCAGTGTGGTTACAACAATCATAAAGAATAAGGCAGACACAAATGTGTTCGTCTTGGCTTCTGATTGCTTATTCTTCATATAAGCTACGACTAAACCAACGACCAGGATGCCGATTCCCAGAAAAATATAAGGGGTATACGACTCACCTTCCTCAGCGAAAGCTCTGAATCGGAAGTAGATTAAATCAAACAGGACAAGGGCAATCAGCACCACTTGAACAGGATTCCATAAGCTCTTAAACATTCCCATCCCGAATTGATGGATGGTCAAATAAGCAAAATAGCCCATCTGACTGATTACACTAAATGTGAAACCTACAAAAACAAACCAAAGTAGACTTGATAATATGCCAATCACGTTTCCGTCTTGGATGTATGGTCCGAACTGATCCCATCTAATGAGAAGTGCGGCTACACCGGTAACGACTCCACCGATCACTAACGTATGAATGAAAAAACGAATCCAATTGCGGATGGTCACTTCTATTTTCCTCCAAATAAAAAAATATACACTCTTTTGATTGTACCAACGCTACTATAAAAAATCTAGGTTCCAGTTTTTCTTATGCATATTTTTTTCGTTATTTCTCATATTAAGGGTAAGGAATTTGTATGGAAGGAGCCTACCCATGAAAAGATATTCCTTTCTTTTTCTACTGTCGATTCTTCTTCTATCCGCTTGTGGCGGTGGCGGAGATACAGGCAGTGGCAAAATGGATTATGAAGAAACCAAGAAAATGGTTGTCGATATATTAAAGACCGATGATGGTAAAAAAGCGATTGAAGAAGTCATGTCTGATGAAAAAATGAAATCAGAGCTTATTATGGACCAAGGGGTTGTGACGGATACGATTTCTAAGACGTTAACCTCTGAAAAAGGAACTGAATTCTGGAAGAAATCCTTCGAAGACCCTAAGTTTGCCGAAGCGATGGCAAAAAGCATGAAGGATGGAAATGAAAAATTACTCAAAGACCTCATGAAGGATCCAGAGTATCAAAAGATGATGATGGATCTGTTAAAGGACCCTGAATTCAAGAAGGAACTGACTGAAGCTTTAAAAAGCCAGGAATATAGGGAACATCTGCAAAAAGTCATTACGGAAACATTTGAAAGCCCTCTATTCAAGGCTAAGATGCAGGATGTGTTACTGAAGGCTGCCGGTGAAATGAAAGAAGGCGGTAAAAGCGAAGGTGGCAGTGAGTCTTCTTCCGGCGGTGATGAGGGCGGATCTGGTGATTCTGGAGGTTCTGGCAGCGGTGGTGGCGGTGGCCAATAA
Source organism: Rossellomorea sp. GCM10028870 (assembly GCF_042666755.1). Taxonomy (NCBI): domain Bacteria; kingdom Bacillati; phylum Bacillota; class Bacilli; order Caryophanales; family Bacillaceae; genus Rossellomorea; species Rossellomorea sp. GCM10028870. Next base: position 3,014 of record NZ_JBHTGN010000008.1, read on the forward strand.
TTGTTAAAAAGGACAAATGCGTGGAGGTTCCAACGCATTTGTCCTTTTATTCGTCTACCTAAGACAGTTTTTCAATCACTTTATGAGCGATGTCTCCATAAATCTGCCCTAAACGGTGGTCCTCTGCGTAAATGGAAGGAGCAAAATCCTCTTCGTTCCAGTCAGGCTGTTGAAGTGGGAGCTTGCCTAATAAGTCGGTACGTAGTTCTTCCGTTAGCTTCTCTCCTCCACCTTGCCCGAATACGAATTCTTTTTCGCCTGTTAATTTACTTTCGAAATAGGACATGTTCTCAACCACACCAAGAATGTCATGGTCGGTTTGCAGAGCCATGGCGCCTGCACGGGCCGCTACGAATGCTGCTGTTGGATGCGGTGTTGTAACGATGATCTCCTTACAATGTGGGAGCATCGTGTGAAGATCAAGGGCAACGTCACCTGTCCCTGGTGGCAGGTCCAGCAGTAAATAGTCCAGTTCTCCCCACTCTACTTCTGAGAAGAAATTGTTGAGCATTTTCCCAAGCATAGGACCTCTCCAAATCACGGGAGCATTGTCCTCAACAAAGAAGCCCATGGAAATGACTTTTACGCCAAAACGTTCTACTGGAATAATTCTTTCTCCCCTAACGACTGGTCGTTTCACGATTCCCATCATATCAGGCACACTGAACCCGTAAATATCAGCATCCACCAGCCCGACTTTTTTTCCTTGACGGGCCAATGATACAGCTAAGTTAACAGAAACCGTCGACTTTCCTACTCCGCCTTTTCCACTCGCAATCGCGATAAAGGTTGTTTTACTTGCAGGTGATAATAAATCCGTTCCTTCTCCACCGGATCCTCTGTGCTTTTCAAGCTCTTCCTGTGGAAGCTCCGTGAAGCGGATCCCGACAGATTCAGCTCCATTATCCTTTAGGACTTGTACGATCTTTTGCTGGAATTGCATTTGTTCACCAGTACCTGTCTTGGCAATGGCGATCTTCACGCTTACATGCTTCTTTTCTTCCTTAATTGAAATTTCGACGATACCATTTGTTTCTTCTAACGTTTTATTTAAAAAAGGATCTTTTAATCCAAATAAAAGTTCGCGTGTCTGTTGTTCAGTTAACATGAATATCCACCCTTTTCTATGTATTCGTTTTCAATCAACCTGCTTTCAGTATAACATATTCTTAGTTGAATGAATGATCAAAAGGTTTTGAATGCTTTTGTTGAATAATGAAAAAAGCTCTTTTCGTAACGTTTGATTCTTTCTTAGATAAGAAAGCAGCAGTTGATTTCCGGTACAGGATGCTCGCTTTCCACGGGGCTGGCGGTGAGCCTCCGCTTTTTGTACTGTCCAGCTTTTCCCGCAGGAGTAGAGCATCCTTCCGCTCCAATCAACTTTCGAAGCATGTTTCTTTAAAGGCTATTCTCTACACACTCACTGACACAGGTCAAAGAGCTCTTCTGTATTAAAACAACAATCTTTTCGAAATTAGCCAAAAATAAAAGCTGAGAGGTTATTCCTCGTCAGCTTCTTCTTTATCTTCTTCATCCATTGTTAAATAATTGAGAACTCCCTGATACACTGAGGCAGCAATCTTTTGCTGATAATCTTCTTTAAGCAAATTGGCCCGCTCACCTGGATTCGATAGAAACCCGATTTCCACTAAGGCACCTGACTTTTTGGCGTGTTTTAAAATATACACGTTTTGAAGACCTTTCGCTTCTCGTGTCGTGTTTTCTAAATTACGTGTCAACTCTCCTTGAATAGCTTTGGCAAGGACTTTATTTTCTTCATACTTTGGATTATAGAATGTTTGGGCACCGCTCCACTTTGCTGATGGAATGGAGTTCAGATGGATACTTAAAAATAAGTCTGCTTCGGATTCATTGATTAAGCTAAGCCTGTTCTTTAAATCCTCCACTTTCCGACGGCTGTATCCCTTTGTATCTTCATCAGCAAGATCCTCGTCTTTTTCCCGTGTCAGGATGACGAGAGCTCCTTGTTCTTGGAGATAATCCCTTATCATCAAAGACACATTTAAAGCAATATCCTTTTCCAAGGCATCTTTATCACCGGCTCCACCGTCTGGACCGCCATGCCCTGGGTCTATATAGATGATCTTACCTGATAAAGGAAGGTTCCAGGAATCCCATGTATCCTTGTCTAAAACCTTATATTGAATAATGAATAATAAAATAGCCAGTGCAGAAATTATCCCGACGACCTTTAGTTTATGAACCATTCCAGTCCTCCTATTTCCCAGTTTCAACCCGGAGAAAAAACTCTTTATAGCTCCGCTGTCCTTACTAAAAAATATGGGACAAGAATGATTTTTAGAACTGAATTGATTAATTCAAACGCAGTTTGTGACGCTTGATCCCCTTTTCATACCCTTCTGACCACCATGTTTCCACAAAGTGCTCACAGCAAAAATAAAAGGACTCATCAACTTGATTGGAAACGCCCATCTCAGACCAATACAACCAGAAATTATAAAGCGTATCGATAAAGTGTTTTAATTCTTCCTCGCACCGCTTTTTAACGACATCAGAAGGTTCACCAGTATATCCAAACTTGCTAACCTTTCCACCCAGCAGATAAGCTTCAATGGCCACATCAAAGCATGCCTCATCAAAGCCCTGCTGCATAAATACACCGCCCTGAACCTTTATATATCCAAAATGCTTACGGACACTTTCCTGAAGCATTTTAATCGAAATCTCTTTCAGCAACGTTCTTTCCGACTTAATTTGTTTTTCTCTTCTCTTTGTATTGAAAGTTGTAATAACGTTCAAAGATCATCCACCCCTTTGAACGTATTTTCCTACTTAACACAACAGTTCATTCGAGTAACTGTTACCAATTTTTTTGAGGGACGGAACTCCCGATTCAATGCCGGCCATGAAGCTGATCGAAGTTCATGGTGTGGTGAAATTGGAGGTCCGTCCCCAACAAAAAAAGCCCAACCGAATGAATCGGTTGAGCTTTTGTTTGAAATAATAATTAACGCTTAGAGAATTGTGGAGCGCGACGTGCACCTTTAAGACCGTATTTTTTACGCTCTTTCATACGAGAGTCACGAGTTAATAATCCAGCGCGTTTTAGAGTTCCGCGGTACTCAGGATCTGCTTGGAGTAAAGCACGAGCGATTCCGTGACGGATCGCACCAGCTTGACCAGCATAGCCTCCACCATTAACGTTTACTAAAACGTCATAGTTACCAAGAGTTTCAGTTGCAACTAGTGGTTGCTTAATTACTTCTCTTAGTGCTGCGAATGGGATATAAACTTCTACTTCACGATCATTGATAACAATGTTTCCGTTACCTGGTACTAAACGTACACGAGCTACTGAGCTCTTACGACGACCAGTTCCGTAATATTGAACTTGAGCCAAGATAATAACCTCCTCTTATTAATTATCCACGAAGTTCGTAAACTTCAGGTTGTTGTGCTTGATGCTTATGCTCTGCTCCAGCATACACATGTAATTTCTTGAACATTTGACGACCTAGAGAACCTTTTGGAAGCATACCTTTGATAGTAAGCTCTAACATTTTCTCTGAGTAGTTTGTACGCATTTCTAATGCTGTACGTTGCTTTAAACCACCTGGGTGATTCGTGTGACGGTAGTAGATCTTATCCGTTAACTTTTTACCAGTTAGTTCAATTTTTGAAGCATTAAGAATGATAACATGATCACCAGTGTCTACATGTGGTGTGAATGTTGGTTTGTGTTTTCCGCGTAGAATAGAAGCAACTTCACTAGCTAAACGTCCTAGAGTTTTGCCTTCAGCATCTACAACGAACCATTTACGATCGATTTCGTTGGCTTTTGCCATATACGTTGTACGCATGATTTAACCTCCTATTTAATGAATCCGTAGTATTTATTTTCTAATCACAATAAGTTTCCGGGGCTTATCGTGGGGTTAATAACATACCATATGCTATATTATCTTGTTCCCAGTCTATTGTCAAGAGAATGTTACACCAGGATTAGTTGTTTTAGTATTTTTTTTGAAAGTAATATAAATTTCTATTTAACAATAGGGTCATAATCGACCTTCCACAGATAAAGTCCATGAGGAGGTGCAGTCTTCCCTGCCCGATTACGATCCCTGGCATCCAGTATTCCAGGAATCTCTTCTACTTGGATATTCCCAGAACCTACCTCTAATAATGTACCAACCAATATCCTCACCATATTATAGAGAAATCCATTTCCCACAAAAGAAAAAATGATTTCTTCCTCATGCTCTTGAATCTCAATATGGTGAATGGTTCTTACTTTATCTTCTACTTCGGTTTTCGCTGAACAAAAACTCGTGAAGTCATGCTCCCCGATCAGATGCCGTGCAGCACGCTCCATATCCGTCACAGATAAAGTGTAGGGATAATGAAGGGAAAAGTGACGGTTAAACGGACTTCTCGACTCTCCCGTATAAACACGGTATCGATATTCCTTCTGTAGGACAGAGAACCTTGAGTGGAAGTCAGTAGGAACAAGCTCAGCTTCTTTAATGGTTACTTCATCCGGTAAGCGGGTGTTCAGTACCACCGGCCATTTCTCTTCAGGGATGGCCAATGGTGTATCAAAATGAAAAACCTGACCATTCGCATGGACACCAGCGTCCGTACGTCCCGACCCACTGATACGGATTCTTTCCCCTTTATGGATAGTGGATAGAATATCTTCGATGAGCCCCTGGACGGTTCGCTGACTGGGTTGAACCTGATAACCATGAAAATTAGTCCCATCGTAGGCGATGGTACACTTCACTCTCTGCATACACGACACTCCCGTTATCCTCTAAAAATAATCAATACAACTGTTAAAAGGGCCAGTACCACTAAAGCTCCCGTATCCTTCTTGTGCCAGGATAACAGTCGGTATTTCGTTCTGCCTTCTCCACCTTGATACCCTCTTGCCTCCATGGCTGTTGCCAGATCCTCAGCACGTTTAAAGGCGCTGACAAAGAGAGGGATCAGTAAAGGAATGATGGCTTTAATCCGGTCTTTCACGGGACCGGAAGAAAACTCAGCCCCCCTTGCGATTTGGGCTTTCATGATTTTATCTGTTTCCTCCATCAAGGTCGGAATGAAACGTAAAGAAATCGACATCATAAGAGCCAGCTCATGAACTGGAAATTTTACTTTTCTTAATGGATTCAGAAGCGTCTCAAGACCGTCTGTAATCGTGATAGGGGAAGTCGTCAGGGTTAATAAAGACGTTACGAGAATCAGATAAAAGAATCGTAAAGAAATAAAGATCCCCTGCCTTAACCCCTCTTCATGAACAGACAATATTCCCATATCCAGAATGACAGGGCCTTCCTTGGTAAAAAACACATGTAAGAAGAATGTAAATAAGATTAACCATAGGATAGGCTTCAATCCACCGATAATAAAACGCAGCGAAAGATTAGAAAGAATAAGTGCGCTAAACGTAAAAAGGCCGAGCAGTGCATACGTAACAAAATTATTTGCTAAAAAGACGACACATATAAACCCAAAAATAAATAAGAGCTTTGCCCTTGGATCCATCTGATGAAGAATGGATTTAGCGGGTACATATCGGCCAAAGATCATTTTCTCCATCATGGGGCTTCACCTCCATCTCGAAGTGAACGGATGGCTGAAGCTAATTCCTCTATCGTTAAACAGGTTTTCGGGAGCTTCTTCCCCGTTTTCTGTTCAAATTGATATTGAAAACGAACGACGTCGGGAACGTCTAATCCCATCTCAAACAGTTCATCTGCCTGGGAGAAAATCTCTTCAGGACTTCCCTTTCTCTTTAGGCGGCCCTTCTGCATAATCACAATCTCTTCTGCGTAATGAGCTGCGTCTTCCATGCTATGGGTAACGAGAATGGTCGTCAGTCCCTTTTCTTTATGAAGAGCATAGAACATGTCCATGATCTCACGTTGACCTCTGGGATCGAGTCCTGCCGTAGGTTCGTCTAAGACAATGACCTCCGGATTCATAGCAAGTACACCTGCAATGGCTACCCGTCTCATTTGTCCCCCTGATAAATCAAATGGAGATTTTTGTAATACCTCTTCAGAGAGACCCACCTTTACGATCAACTCTTTCGCTCTTCGTATCGCTTCTTCCTCCGATACGCCAAAGTTCATTGGACCGTAGCAAATATCCTTGAGCACGGTTTCTTCAAACAGCTGATGCTCAGGAAATTGAAAGACGATGCCTACTTTCTGTCTTACCGGCTTTAAACTTTTTGCCTTTTGCTTCGCTTTTATTTGATATTCTCCTACCTGGACAAGACCTTCCGTAGGCTTTAACAATCCGTTTAAATGCTGGAGGAGTGTTGACTTTCCCGAACCGGTGTGACCGATAACCGCGAGAAACTGACCTGTCGGGATGGAAAGATTGATATCTTGAAGGGCAAGTTTTTCGAATGGAGTGTTGAATGAATATCGGTATTCTACCTGTTGAAATGTGATTTGCATAACTCATCCACCAACTCTTCTTCTGTAAAATAGGTTTTAGACAGGGGAATCCCTGCTTCTTTAAGGGCTCCGGCAAGCTTAATCGTAAAAGGGGAGTCCAGTCCCAGTCCGATTAACTTGTCCTCTAATAGAAAAATATCTTCCGGGATGCCCTCCTTAAAAACCCCCCCTTGATTTAATACAATCATTCGATCTGCCTTTGTTGCTTCTTCCAGGTCATGGGTAATGGAGATAACCGTTAAGTTTTCTTCCTCTTTCAGCTTACGAACCGTTTCAAGAACTTCTTTTCTTCCTTTTGGATCAAGCATGGATGTAGCTTCATCTAAGATGATGATCGATGGCTGCAGGGCTACGACCCCGGCGATCGCTACACGCTGTTTTTGACCACCTGACAAATGGTGCGGCTCTTGAACAAGAAAATCTTCCATATGGACACTTTTTAAAGCATCAGTGACTCTCTGTACCATTGTTTCATACGGTACCCCATGGTTTTCTAACCCAAAAGCCACATCATCTTCTACTGTAGCACCAACAAACTGATTATCGGGATTTTGAAAAACCATACCCAGCTTTGAACGGATGTCCCATATAGATCCTTCTGAAAGAACAATCCCATCAACCGTTACACTTCCCTTTTCAGGAAAATGAAGCCCATTCAACATTTTGGCAAGCGTCGACTTACCGGAACCGTTATGTCCGACAATCGCCAGCCATTCACCTTGATTGACAGTCAGACTAATGCCTTTAAGGGCGTAGGTATTCTGATCAGGGTATCTGAAATGCACATCGTCTACTTTAATGATTTCCTTCAATTTCTGTAACCTCCTCTACGCTCTTCCATACTCAGCTCTGCTATAGAAATCTCTGCATATAAAAAAAAGCCTGCACCCCGACCAAAGAAAAGAGAATCTTTTCTTGTTCAACCATTGAACAGCTTCTATGAATATAGAAGTTGGAAGGGGTGCACGAGCTAGACGAGTCAGACAGCGCTGCTCATCGTAACGCTCTGCTTTTCATCAACATGCACTTATACAAAAAGGGCAAAGAAGCAGTTAAGGATTAACTGTCCCGCCCTTAATGTTAGTAGTCACGAATTATTAAACTAATTCGATGATTGCCATTGGAGCACCGTCACCACGGCGAGGACCAACCTTCATAATGCGAGTATATCCGCCTTGACGCTCTGTGTAACGAGGAGCGATGTCAGAGAATAACTTTTGTAAAGCATCTTGGTTGTTTTCAGCGTTTGCAACTTCTTTACGAATGTATGCACCAGCTTGACGACGAGCATGAACGTCACCACGTTTACCTAAAGTGATCATTTTTTCCACAACTGAACGAAGCTCTTTCGCACGAGTTTCAGTTGTTTCGATGCGCTCGTTAATGATTAGGTCTGTAGCTAAATCACGTAGCATTGCTTTACGTTGAGCACTGGTACGTCCTAACTTTCTGTAAGCCATTAAGGGTTCCCTCCTTTGTTGAATCTATATATGAAAGAAGATGTTATCAGTCGTCTTTACGTAAGCCAAGTCCAAGGTCTTCAAGTTTAACTTTAACCTCTTCAAGTGATTTACGTCCTAAGTTACGCACTTTCATCATATCTTCTTCTGTCTTGTTAGCAAGCTCTTGAACAGTATTGATTCCAGCACGCTTCAGGCAGTTATAAGAACGAACAGAAAGATCTAATTCTTCGATCGTCATCTCAAGAACTTTCTCTTTTTGGTCTTCTTCTTTTTCTACCATGATTTCAGCATTCTGCGCTTCATCTGTAAGGCCAACGAAAATATTTAAGTGTTCTGTTAGAATCTTAGCACCTAAAGAAATCGCTTCTTTTGGTCCAATACTTCCATCAGTCCATACATCAAGAGAAAGTTTATCGTAGTTCGTCATTTGACCAACACGAGTATTTTCTATTTGATAGTTAACGCGTGAAACTGGAGTGTAAATAGAATCGATTGGGATCACGCCAATAGGAAGATCCTCACGTTTGTTCTGGTCTGCTGGTCTGTATCCACGTCCACGTGATGCGCTTAAACGCACACGGAAGTGTCCACTCTTAGATAATGTTGCGATGTGCAAATCAGGATTTAACACTTCTACATCACTATCATGAGTAATATCAGCAGCCGTTACAACTCCTTCGCCCTGTACATCAATTTCTAGCGTTTTCTCTTCATCAGAGTAAATCTTTAACGCTAGCTTCTTGATATTCAAAATGATGGATGTGACATCCTCTACGACGCCTTCAATTGTTGAAAACTCATGCAGTACTCCATCTATTTGAATAGATGTGACAGCAGCACCTGGGAGTGACGATAGTAGGATACGACGTAAGGAGTTACCCAAAGTTGTACCATATCCACGCTCAAGTGGTTCTACGACGAACTTTCCATATGTGGCATCATCGCTGATCTCAACCGTTTCAATTTTTGGCTTTTCAATTTCGATCATTAATATTTACCCTCCTTCAAAACGTCGAAACTCCGGGCTAAATAAGTTAAAGTCCGAAATTCCCCATGTTTACGTTCCCTATTGTGCACCAACAACTGGTTACTTTTCTGAATGAACGTATCTTGTATCATATCCCATTATAGACAACGATACAAAATTTATACAGAAAAATTAAACGCGGCGACGTTTTGGTGGACGGCATCCATTATGAGGAACTGGAGTAACGTCTCTGATTGCAGTAACTTCTAGACCTGCTGCTTGAAGAGCACGGATAGCTGCTTCACGACCAGCACCAGGACCTTTAACTGTTACTTCAAGAGTTTTTAAACCATGTTCTTGAGAAGCTTTCGCTGCAGTTTCAGCTGCCATTTGCGCTGCGAATGGAGTGGATTTACGAGAACCTCTGAATCCTAGTGAACCTGCACTTGACCAAGCAACAGCATTTCCGTGAACATCAGTAATAGTTACGATTGTGTTATTGAATGTAGAACGAATGTGTGCAATACCAGCTTCGATATTCTTTTTCACACGACGTTTACGAGTGTTTGTTTTACGTGCCATACTAAGAAGTAACCTCCTTTACCTATTATTTTTTCTTGTTAGCTACAGTCTTACGAGGACCTTTACGTGTACGAGCATTGTTCTTCGTATGTTGTCCACGAACAGGTAGTCCACGACGGTGACGAAGACCGCGGTATGAACCGATTTCCATAAGACGTTTGATGTTTAGTGATACTTCACGACGAAGATCACCTTCTACTTTTAATTTATCAACGATATCACGAATCTTTCCTAGTTCGTCGTCAGTAAGATCGCGAACGCGAGTATCCTCAGATACACCAGCTTCAGATAAGATTTTCGCTGCAGTATTTTTACCAATACCGTAGATGTATGTTAATGAAATGACAACACGTTTGTCACGTGGAATGTCTACACCAGCAATACGTGCCATAGTGATAGCGCACCTCCTTTAAGATTAGCCTTGTTTTTGTTTATGTTTAGGGTTTTCACAGATAACCATAACTTTACCTTTTCTACGAATAACTTTACATTTTTCGCAGATTGGTTTAACAGATGGTCTAACTTTCATCTTATTCTAACCTCCTTAATAGTACGGAGTGCAATAGATTATTTATAACGATAAGTGATTCTACCACGAGTTAAGTCATACGGTGATAATTCTACTGTTACCTTGTCACCAGGTAGGATACGAATGAAATGCATACGGATCTTTCCTGAAACATGTGCCAGTACTGTATGACCATTTTCTAATTCTACCTTAAACATCGCATTGGGCAAAGTCTCAGCGACCTTACCTTCAACTTCAATTACATCATCCTTAGCCATCGAACATGTCTCCCTTCTTCTCATCATTTAAAACTTCGTTAACAAACTTTGAAACAGCATAACGCAGTTTACCGTTCGTTACTCTGCCTGATTCAATAATACTGTTTTGAACTTCTGGAGAAACATAGTCACACAAGTGAAGATGAGCGATGTTCTTTCGCTTGGCGCGATCAAACTTTCGTCTATCCCCATCTGCTATGAGTACAAAACGTTCATCCAATTGCTGAACAACGACCGAGTAGCTTCCTGTTTCTCTCCCTTTAAGGGTTTGAACAATCTGACCAATCCTCGGTATCGTCGAATCTGACTCGATCAATCCAATCACCTTCACTTAGGCTTTCGTCAATATCTCATAGCCGTCTTCAGTAATTGCAATGGTGTGTTCAAAGTGCGCACACATTTTATCATCTACTGTGACGACTGTCCAGTTATCTGATAACGTTCTAACATATCGACTTCCTGCATTAACCATTGGTTCAATAGCCAGTACCATGCCAGGCTTTAAACGAGGACCTTTGTTGGGTGGTCCATAATGAGGAATTTGAGGATCCTCATGTAAGTCTTGACCAACTCCGTGTCCCACATACTCTCGAACGATAGAAAAGCCATTAGCCTCAACAAAAGTTTGTATACTATGAGAGATATTCGACAGACGCTCGCCTGGTTTAGCTTCTTTAAGCCCCAGAAATAATGATTCTTCTGTAACATTGAGAAGCTTCTGGGTTTCATCATCTATTGTTCCAACTGGATACGTCCAAGCGGAGTCACCGTGATAACCGTTATATTTAGCACCGATATCGATACTGATTATATCGCCATCCTTCAATACCCGATCGCCTGGAATTCCATGAACCAACTCATTGTTGACTGAAGCACAGATGCTGCCACGAAACCCATTATACCCTTTAAAAGATGGAATTGCATCATGTTTACGAATGAATTTTTCAGCAATTGCATCCAATTCCTTCGTCGATATTCCCGGAGAAATATACTTTCGCAATTCCGCATGAGTTAATGCCACAATCTTTCCAGCCTGCCGCATAATCTCAATCTCTCTCGGAGTTTTAGAAATGATCATTATGAAAGGCCTCCAAGTAGTTCATCAATGTCATCAAACACTCTATGGATGTCTTGTTGACCGTCAATGTTTTTCAGATAGCCTTTGTCTTCGTAGTAAGCCAATAGTGGTTGAGTTTGTTTAATGTTTACGTCTAAACGATTTTGTACCGTTTCTTCGTTGTCATCTGCGCGTTGATATAACTCGCCGCCGCAGCGATCACAAACGCCCTCTTCTGTTGGCGGATTAAAGACAAGATGATAAGTAGCGCCGCACTCTTTACAGATCCTGCGACCTGTCAAGCGCTCCATCAGGATGTCCTTATCTACATTTATATTAATGACATAATTCATTTTTTTACCAAGATCAGCCAGGATGTTTTCAAGTGCTTCTGCCTGAGCAACCGTTCTTGGAAACCCATCCAGTAAGAAGCCCTTTTCACAGTCCTCTTTGCTTAAACGTTCACGAACAATACCGATTGTTACTTCATCAGGAACAAGATCGCCATTATCCATGAATGATTTAGCCTTCAAGCCTAGCTCAGTACCGCCTTTGATAGCTGCACGGAACATGTCTCCTGTAGAGATATGGGGGATACCATATTTTTCTACGATCTTTTCAGCTTGAGTGCCTTTTCCTGCGCCTGGTAAGCCCATAAGAACTATATTCACTCGAACTCCCCCTAATTGTCTATAAAATGGTCTCAGGAACAAAATGTTCCCGAAAACCCTCTATTTAATAAATCCTTTGTAGTGACGTTTCACTAACTGTGCTTCAAGTTGCTTCATTGTCTCAAGTGCAACACCCACTACGATTAGTAAGCTTGTTCCACCGATTTGAGCTGCAGGAGGTAATCCTGCAAAGTTAATGAAGAAAACAGGAAGAATTGAGATAACAGCTAAGAAGATTGCCCCAACAAATGTTAGACGATACAGAACGCGAGTGAGATACTCTTGTGTGGTTTTACCTGGACGAATACCAGGGATATATCCACCTTGCTTCTTCAAGTTTTCAGCCATTTGTTCTGGATTCACTTGAATGAAAGCATAGAAATACGTAAAGGCAACGATCAGAGCTACATAGATGATCATACCAACTGGTTTAGTGTAATCAAAAATGTACTGTATTGTACTAGTCACATCATTTTCTCCAAAGAAGGATGAAATGGTCTGTGGCGTGATAATGAAAGAAATCGCAAAGATAACTGGAATAACACCCGCAGCATTCACCTTTAATGGTAGATGTGTTGATTGTCCACCAACCGGACTACGCCCCACTAAACGTTTTGCATATTGAATCGGAATTTTACGAAGTGCTTGCTGAATAAACACAACACCAACTACGATTGCAATAACTGCTAAAACAAGAAGTGCAAGAACCACAATTCGAAGGAAGAGCTGTTCGCCTGCTCCTTCAATTTGTTGAGCATAGATTTGGTTTACTGTGTTAGGGATAGCGGCAACGATACCTGCAAAGATCAGGATCGAGATACCATTCCCCACACCTTTAGCCGTGATTTGTTCACCTAACCACATAAGAAAAGCCGTACCAGCTGTCAGAACTAACGCTATTAGTAGGTACGTACTAACTCCAGGGCTTTGGATAAGCATTCCACCATATATTCTGTTGAAACCATAGGACATACCTAAAGCTTGGATAAACCCTAGAACGATGGTGAAATAACGTGTAAACTGAGCTAACTTACGGCGTCCGACTTCACCTTGCTTAGACCACTCTGTAAACTTCGGAACAACATCCATTTGAAGGAGCTGTACGATGATTGAAGCGGTAATGTAAGGCATGATACCCATCGCAAAGATGGAGAAGTTTTGAAGAGCACCGCCACCAAATGTATTCAGGAATCCAAGAATTCCTGCCTGGTCTTGCATTTTCAACACATTAGCGTCTACGTTTGGCACCGGAATAAAGGTACCAAGACGGAAGACTATTAACATTAGAAGGGTGAAAATAATTTTATTTCTTATATCACCCACGCGCATAAAATTGGAGACAGTTTGAAACATTAGATCACCTCGGATGTACCGCCAGCAGCTTCGATAGCTTCTTTAGCAGTGGTTGAGAATTTCTGTGCTTTTACAGTAAGCTTTTTCTCGATTAAACCTTTACCAAGAATCTTAATTCCTGCTTTTTCGTTACTTACAACGCCAGTTTCTACAAGTAGCGCTGGAGTAACTTCTGTACCATCTTCGAAGCGATTCAATGCGTCAAGATTGACGATTGCGTATTCTTTACGGTTGATGTTCGTGAATCCACGTTTCGGTAGACGTTGGAACAATGGTGTTTGACCACCCTCAAAGCCAGGACGAGTTCCGCCACCTGAACGAGCGTTTTGTCCTTTATGACCTTTACCAGAAGTCTTTCCATTACCTGAACCAATACCACGTCCTACACGATTGCGGACTTTACGTGAACCTTCTGTAGGTTTTAACTCATGTAATTTCATGTCGGCACCTCCTTTTTTTCGAAAGAAATCGATTATTTTTCTGTAACCGTTACAAGGTGAGCAACTTTATTGATCATACCGCGGATAGCAGCATTATCTTGTTGTTCAACAGTTTGATGCATTTTGCGAAGTCCTAAAGCTTCAACAGTTTTACGTTGATCTTGTGGACGACCAATTGTACTGCGAGTGAGGGTAATTTCTAGTTTGTTAGCCATCGTTATCCCTCCCTTATCCTAATATCTCTTCTACTGATTTACCACGTAGTTTTGCAACGTCTTCAGCACGCTTTAATTGTTTTAAACCTTCGATAGTAGCGCGAACCATGTTAATTGGAGTGTTAGATCCTAAAGATTTAGATAGGATGTCTTGAACACCAGCTAATTCAAGTACGGCACGAACAGGTCCACCAGCAATAATTCCTGTACCCGCAGAAGCAGGTTTGATAAGAATTTGACCAGCACCAAATCGTCCAGTTACCAGGTGAGGAGTTGTACCTTCAACCATAGGAACTTCAATTAGATTTTTCTTCGCATCTTCAATCGCTTTACGGATTGCATCAGGTACTTCCTGAGCTTTACCAGTTCCGAAACCAACGTGACCGTTTTTGTCGCCTACTACTACAAGAGCAGCGAAACGGAAACGACGTCCACCTTTTACAACTTTCGCAACACGATTGATTGTAACTACGCGTTCTTCAAATTCTAGTTTACTTGGATCAATACGACGCATCTGGATTGTCCCTCCTTTTTTTATTAAAATTCTAAGCCGTTTTCACGAGCTGCTTCAGCCAAAGCTTTGATACGGCCATGATATAAATATCCACCACGGTCAAATACTACAGATTTTAATCCTTTTTCTACTGCACGTTTCGCAACTAGTTCTCCAACTTTCGCTGCTGCATCGATAGTAGCAGCTGAGTCTAGATCGAAATCTTTATCTTGAGAAGATGCACTTACTAGAGTAACACCGTTCATATCATCGATAAGTTGAGCGTAGATATTTTTGTTAGAACGGAAAACGTTCAAACGAGGACGAGTTTCAGTTCCAGTAATTTTTGAACGGACACGAGCATGTCTCTTCTTACGTGTTTTGTTCTTATCTGGCTTAGTAATCACCTACGGTCACTCCTTTCTTTTGCCTACGCGGCATTATTTACCTGTTTTACCTTCTTTACGACGAACATATTCACCTTCGTAGCGAATACCTTTTCCTTTGTAAGGCTCAGGAGAGCGTACAGCACGAATGTTAGCAGCTAATGCTCCAACACGTTCTTTGTCGATACCTTTGATAGATATCTTTGTGTTTGCCGGTACTTCGATCTCAATACCTTGTTCTGGTTCGATCTCAACTGGGTGAGAGTAACCAACGTTAAGTACAAGCTTAGTACCTTGTTTTTGAGCACGGTAACCAACACCGACTAGCTCAAGATTTCTTTGGAATCCTTTAGATACACCTTCAACCATGTTCGCGATTAGGGCACGAGTTGTACCGTGTAACGCGCGGTGTTCTTTTGCATCAGAAGGACGAGTAACTGTTGCTACGTTTCCTTCTAATTCTACTTTAATATCAGAATTGAATGTACGAGAAAGTTCCCCTTTAGGTCCTTTTACAGTTACAGTGTTGTTTTCACCTACTGTTAGAGTAACGTCAGATGGAATTTCGATTGGTAGTTTTCCTACACGTGACATCCTGTTGCACCTCCATTCATATAAAAAATATTACCAAACGTAAGCTAGTACTTCTCCGCCTACTTGTTGAGCACGAGCTTCTTTATCAGTTAAAACACCTGAAGAAGTTGAAACAAGTGCGATACCTAATCCGTTTAATACTTTAGGTACTTCAGTTGATTTTGCATATACACGTAAACCAGGTTTAGAGATACGCTTTAATCCAGTAATTACGCGTTCGTTGTTTGCTCCATATTTTAAGAAAATGCGGATAACACCTTGCTTGTTATCTTCTACATATTCTACGTCACGTACGAAACCTTCACGTTTAAGGATTTCTGCAATTTCTTTCTTGATGTTAGAAGCAGGAACTTCTAATCTTTCGTGACGAACCATGTTCGCATTACGGATGCGAGTTAGCAAATCTGCAATTGGATCTGTCATTGTCATAATAATTTACCTCCTTCCCAATATAGGGTATTACCAACTAGCTTTCTTAACGCCAGGAATCTGACCCTTGTATGCAAGTTCACGGAAACAAATACGGCAAAGCTTGAATTTACGGATTACTGAATGAGGACGTCCGCAACGTTCGCAACGTGTGTACGCTTGAACATTATGCTTTGGCGCGCGTTTTTGTTTCGCAATCATAGATTTTTTAGCCACATTTTCGCCTCCCTTATATAGCGATTACTTTTGGAATGGCATTCCGATTTGTGTCAATAATTCACGAGCTTCTTCGTCTGTGTTCGCAGTTGTTACGATTACGATATCCATACCACGTACTTTAGACACTTTATCATAGTCAATCTCAGGGAAAATCAATTGCTCTTTAACTCCTAATGTGTAGTTACCGCGACCGTCGAATGCTTTTTTAGAAACACCACGGAAGTCACGTACACGTGGAAGTGAAACAGAAATTAATTTATCTAAGAATTGGTACATACGCTCTCCGCGTAGAGTAACTTTTGCACCGATTGGCATACCTTCACGTAGACGGAAGCCTGCGATAGATTTTTTAGCTTTAGTTACAACTGGCTTTTGACCAGTGATTTGAGTTAATTCATCAACAGCTACATCAAGAGCTTTTGAGTTTTGAACAGCATCACCGATACCCATGTTGACAACGATCTTTTCAACTTTAGGTACTTCCATTACTGATTTGTAATTGAATTTGCTCACTAGAGCTGGACTGATTTCTTGTTGAAATTTTTCTTTTAGGCGGTTCATTCAGAATACCTCCCTTCTTAATCGTACTATTTATCTAGAACTTCACCTGATTTTTTTGCTACACGTACTTTCTTGCCGTCTTCTGTCTTATAACCTACACGAGTTGGCTCGTTAGATTTCGGATCTAGAAGCATAACATTTGATACATGGATAGATGCTTCTTGGCTGATGATACCGCCTTGCGGGTTCATCTGTGAAGGCTTAGCGTGTTTTTTTACAACGTTGATTCCTTCAACTAGCACTCGGTCTTTCTTAGGGAATGAAGCAAGAACAACACCTGTTTTGCCTTTATCTTTCCCAGTAATGACCATTACTTTATCGCCTTTTTTTACATGCATTTCATCGCACCTCCTTGAATGGCCCAATGCTAATATCTATTAAAGAACTTCTGGAGCTAAAGATACAATTTTCATAAAGTTGCTGTCACGTAGTTCACGAGCAACAGGTCCGAAGATACGAGTTCCACGTGGTCCCTTATCGTCACGGATAATGACACAAGCGTTCTCGTCGAACTTAATGTAAGTACCGTCTTGACGACGTACACCAGATTTAGTACGTACAACAACCGCTTTTACTACGTCACCTTTTTTAACAACGCCACCTGGTGTTGCTTGTTTTACTGTACACACGATAACATCACCGATGTTAGCTGTTTTGCGTCCAGAACCACCAAGTACTTTGATAGTTAATACTTCACGAGCACCAGAGTTGTCAGCAACTTTTAAACGTGATTCTTGTTGAATCATGTAGGTAACCTCCCTTCGGAATATAAAATATCCGAACAAATATATTAGATAATAACTGCTTTTTCAACAACTTCTACTAAACGGAAACGTTTTGTAGCAGATAGTGGACGAGTCTCCATGATACGTACGATATCGCCTACTTTTGCTTCGTTGTTCTCATCATGAGTTTTAAACTTCTTAGAGTACTTAACGCGCTTGCCGTATAGAGAATGCTTTTTATAAGTTTCTACCATAACCGTTACTGTTTTATCCATTTTGTCGGAAACAACACGGCCAGTGTATACCTTACGTTGGTTGCGGTCACTCATTTAAGCAAACCTCCTCTCATTTATCGATTGTTAACCCCGATCTCTCTTTCACGGATTACAGTTTTCATACGAGCGATCCCTTTGCGGACTTCACGGATGCGAGCTGTGTTTTCTAATTGCCCAGTCGCAAGTTGGAAGCGAAGGTTAAATAACTCTTCTTTCAGAGTTTTTACTTTTTGTTCAATTTCAGCAGTGGTTAGGTCACGAATTTCATTAGTTTTCATTTGATTCACCACCAATTTCCTCACGTTTTACAAACTTCGTTTTGATTGGAAGTTTGTGTGATGCTAAACGAAGTGCTTCACGAGCTACCTCTTCAGATACACCAGCGATTTCAAACATGATTTTTCCAGGCTTAACTACTGCTACCCAACCTTCTGGAGCACCTTTACCTGAACCCATACGTACTTCTAAAGGTTTTGCAGTGTAAGGTTTATGAGGGAAGATTTTAATCCATACTTTACCGCCACGTTTCATGTAACGAGTCATAGCGATACGAGCTGCTTCGATTTGACGGTTTGTGATCCAAGAAGCTTCCACTGCTTGTAAACCGTATTCACCGAACGCTACCTCTTGACCGCCTTTAGCACGTCCACGCATTTTTCCGCGGTGTTCGCGACGATGTTTAACGCGTTTAGGTAATAACATAATTATTTGCCTCCTTCCTCAGATTTCTTTCTTGTAGGAAGAACTTCTCCACGGTAGATCCATACTTTAACGCCAAGCTTACCATAAGTTGTGTCAGCTTCTGCATGAGCATAGTCAATGTCAGCGCGTAGAGTATGAAGTGGAACAGTACCTTCACTGTAATGTTCTGCACGAGCGATATCTGCTCCGCCTAAACGACCAGATACTTGTGTTTTGATTCCTTTTGCACCAGCACGCATAGCGCGTTGGATCGATTGCTTTTGAGCACGACGGAAAGAAACACGGTTTTCTAATTGACGAGCGATGTTTTCAGCTACTAATTTAGCATCAACGTCTGCTCTTTTAATTTCAACGATGTTGATGTGTACACGCTTTGAAGTTAACTCGTTTAAAGCTTTACGAAGTGCTTCAACTTCTGTACCACCTTTACCGATAACCATACCAGGCTTAGCTGTATGAACAGTAATGTTAATACGATTTGCAGCGCGCTCGATTTCTACTTTAGAAACGGAAGCGTCTACTAAACGTTTTGCAATATATTCACGTACTTTAATGTCTTCGTGTAATAGATTAGCGTAATCTTTATCTGCGTACCATTTAGATTCCCAATCACGGATTATACCGACACGAAGTCCGACCGGATGTACTTTTTGACCCACAGCTTATCCCTCCTTCTTTTCTGATACGACAAGTGTAATGTGACTTGTACGTTTGTTAATTTGACTTGCACGTCCCATCGCACGAGGACGGAAACGTTTAAGTGTTGGTCCTTCATTTACATAAGCCTCAGTTACCACTAGGCTATTAATATCCATATCAAAGTTGTGCTCTGCGTTCGCAATAGCAGACTTAAGTACTTTTTCGATTACTGGTGAAGCAGCTTTAGGTGTGTGCTTTAAGATAGCAACCGCTTCTCCAACTTGCTTACCTCGGATTAGATCAACGACTAAACGTACTTTACGAGGAGCAATACGTACTGTTCTTGCAACAGCTTTTGCTTGCATTAGGATACCCTCCTCTCAATTAGCGTCTTGTTTTCTTATCATCACTTGCATGACCTTTGTAAGTACGAGATGGTGCGAATTCACCAAGCTTGTGTCCTACCATGTCTTCAGTGACGTATACAGGTACATGTTTACGACCATCGTAAACTGCGATAGTGTGACCGATGAATGCTGGGAAGATCGTTGAGCGACGAGACCAAGTTTTAACAACTTGTTTGCCTTCAGTTTCGTTCAATTTCTCGATCTTATTCATTAAATGATCATCAACAAAAGGTCCTTTTTTTAAGCTACGACCCATGTTTGAACCTCCCTTCGTGATTGATCTACGGCTCTTTTCAGGAACCGTAGTACAATCCCGTTATTTTTTGCGACGACGCACAATAAATTTATCAGATTTGTTGTTTTTCTTACGTGTCTTGTATCCAAGAGTAGGTTTACCCCATGGAGACATTGGTGATTTACGTCCGATTGGAGCGCGTCCTTCACCACCACCGTGTGGGTGATCGTTAGGGTTCATTACAGAACCACGAACTGTTGGGCGTTTACCTAACCAACGAGAACGTCCGGCTTTACCAATGTTGATTAATTCGTGTTGTTCATTTCCAACTTGACCTACAGTAGCACGACAAGCAGAAAGGATCATACGAGTTTCACCAGAGTTAAGACGTACAAGTACATATTTACCTTCTTTACCAAGTACTTGAGCAGATGTTCCAGCAGAACGTACTAACTGGCCACCCTTACCTGGTTTAAGTTCGATATTGTGTACGATTGTACCAACAGGGATGTTGATAAGTGGTAATGCGTTACCCACTTTAATATCTGCTTCAGGTCCAGACATTACTTCCATACCTACTTCGATTGTTTTCGGTGCAAGAATGTAACGTTTTTCCCCATCAGCGTAGTTAATTAGTGCAATGTTTGCTGAGCGGTTTGGATCGTATTCGATCGTAGCAACGCGTCCAGGTATACCATCTTTTTCACGTTTGAAGTCGATGATACGGTATTGGCGCTTGTGACCGCCACCTTGATGACGAACTGTTAACTTACCTTGGTTGTTACGGCCACCCTTTTTGTGTAGGGGTGCTAAAAGTGACTTTTCCGGAGAATCCGTAGTGATTTCAGCGAAATCAGAACTAGTCATGCCGCGACGACCATTAGAGGTAGGTTTATACTTTTTAATCGCCATGTTTTTCCCTCCTCTTCTTAATTAAAAGATTTTATACTTCAAAGAATTCGATTTCTTTACTATCTGCAGTAAGTTTAACGATTGCTTTACGACGCTTGTTAGTGTAACCAGCGTGTTTACCCATGCGTTTGAACTTACCTTTGTAGTTCATGATGTTAACTTTTTCTACTTTCACGTCAAAGATTTCTTGAACAGCGTCTTTTACTTGAGTTTTGTTCGCTCTAGTATCAACTTCGAAAGTATATTTTTTCTCAGACATAAGATCAGTTGAAGCCTCAGTAATTACGGGGCGCTTAATGATTTCACGTACATCCATTATGCAAGCACCTCCTCTACTTTTTCAACAGCTGATTTAGTCATCACTAGTTTGTCATGTCCTAATACGTCCAGAACGCTAATTCCATCAGCAGGAACAACAGTTACACCAGGGATGTTACGAGCTGAAAGTGCTACGTTTTCGTCAAGACCATCAGTGATTACTAATGTTTTAGAGTTAACTGAAAGACCTTTAAGAACGTTAGCAAATTCTTTTGTTTTAGGAGCATCGAATGATAATGCTTCTAATACTAAAATGTTTTCTTCTACTACTTTAGAAGAAAGAGCAGATTTAATCGCTAAGCGACGAACCTTCTTAGGAAGTTTGTAGCTGTAGCTGCGTGGAACTGGTCCAAATACAGTACCACCACCGCGCCATTGTGGAGAACGGATTGACCCTTGACGAGCACGACCTGTTCCTTTTTGACGCCAAGGCTTACGCCCACCGCCACGTACTTCAGAACGATTTTTTACTTTGTGATTACCTTGACGTAAAGAAGCTCTTTGCATCAATACTGCTTCAAACATTACATGTTTGTTTGGTTCAATACCAAAAACAGTGTCATTAAGTTCGATATCACCAACTTTAGAACCGCTTTGGTTAAATAATGCTACTTTCGGCATTCTTGTTTCCTCCTTTCTTGAAAAGTTCTATTAGTTTGCTTTAATAGCTGACTTTACTTTGATTAGTTGTTTCTTAGGTCCAGGTACATTACCTTTAACTAAGATAAGGTTACGTTCAGCATCAACTTTTACAATTTCAAGGTTCTGAATTGTAATTTGCTCTCCGCCCATACGTCCAGGTAGTAATTTACCCTTGAATACACGGTTTGGATCAACAGGACCCATTGAACCAGGACGACGGTGGTAACGAGAACCATGGGACATAGGTCCGCGAGATTGGTTATGACGCTTGATAGCACCTTGGAATCCTTTACCTTTTGATACTCCTGTTACATCTACGATTTCGCCTGCTGCGAAAATATCAACTTTGACTTCTTGACCAACTTCGTACTCTTCTACGTTTACACCGCGGATTTCACGGATGAAGCGCTTAGGAGCAGTTTCAGCTTTAGCAACGTGGCCTCTCTCTGGTTTGTTAGAAAGCTTTTCACGTTTGTCTTCAAAACCTACTTGGATAGCTTCGTAGCCATCAACATCGATAGATTTCTTTTGAAGTACCACGTTTTGAGCAGCTTCGATAACAGTTACAGGGATAAGATCACCGTTTTCAGCGAAAACTTGAGTCATACCGATCTTTCTTCCTAAGATTCCTTTGGTCATAAGTCACACCTCCTAATAATTATGGTTTTTATGAATTAAAGTTTGATTTCGATATCTACACCTGATGGTAAGTCTAAACGCATAAGCGCATCAACTGTTTGAGGTGTTGGGTTTACAATGTCGATTAAGCGTTTATGAGTACGCATTTCGAATTGCTCACGAGAATCTTTGTATTTGTGCACAGCACGTAAGATTGTGTAAACAGACTTTTCTGTTGGTAGTGGGATCGGTCCAGAAACCGCCGCACCAGAACGTTTTGCTGTTTCAACAATTTTCTCAGCTGATTGATCAAGAATTCTGTGATCATAAGCCTTTAAACGGATACGAATCTTTTGTTTTGCCATTATTTTCCCTCCTTTATCGCCTATTTTTGAATAGACATTCTCCACAGAAATTTCCCACACACTCGCCATGGCAAAGCGGCCGTGTGTGTCAGCAACCTTCTGTTTCATCGCAGTCAAAGACCAACATTGTCTATTATAACTAAAACACCTAGAAGATGCAACTGTTTCTTGCAAATTCTTTATGTTTTGCACACTTTCTCTATTATACAAACGAACCGTGTTGTTTTCAAGGTTTTGTGGTATTTTCACAATATTTAATATAACGGTTATAGTGAATTAAAGAAAACATTAATTCAAAGGGAACTAGTATTCATTCTATATTAGAACTTGTTTCTACTACCTCCTAAAGAGTGAGTGCTTGTTGATTTACGCTCCAGGATGTTCGCTTTCCGCGGGGCGGGCGGTGAGCTTCCTCTGCTTCGCCTGCGGGGTCTCACCTGTCCCGCTATTCCCGCAGGAGTCGAACATCCTTCCGCTCCAATCAACTTAGTGTTTCAATTATTTATTCATGAAGAAATATAATTAATATGAAGGGTGAGTCATAATCGACATTTTTCAACTTTTTATAATTCATACTGGAGGTTGATCAACATAAATATACAAGTACTATACTATATAGAAGAAACTCGACAACACCATTATCATAATCGTGGTAGTACGTCCAAGTGGTATAGCAATTTAAACACAAAAAAACAGATGGACATGGTGTCCATCTGTTTTTGATATCAATGATTACTCAGTGATTGTAGCTACTACTCCAGCACCTACAGTACGTCCACCCTCACGGATAGAGAACTTAGTACCTTCTTCGATAGCGATTGGAGCGATAAGCTCAACAGTCATTTCGATGTTATCGCCAGGCATAACCATTTCTACACCTTCAGGAAGGTTACAGATACCAGTTACGTCAGTTGTACGGAAGTAGAACTGTGGGCGGTAGTTAGTGAAGAATGGAGTGTGACGTCCACCCTCTTCTTTAGAAAGAACATAAACTTCTGCTTTGAACTTTGTGTGTGGAGTGATTGTACCTGGCTTAGCAAGTACTTGTCCACGTTGGATATCTTCACGAGCTACACCACGAAGTAGTGCACCGATGTTGTCTCCAGCTTCAGCATAGTCAAGAAGCTTACGGAACATTTCTACACCTGTTACAGTAGTAGATTTTGGTTCTTCAGAAAGACCGATGATGTCGATAGTGTCTCCAACTTTAACTTGTCCACGCTCAACACGACCAGTAGCAACTGTACCACGACCTGTGATTGAGAATACGTCCTCAACAGGCATCATGAATGGTTTTTCAGTGTCACGCTCTGGAGTTGGGATGTAGCTATCTACAGCTTCCATAAGTTCGAAGATTTTCTCTTCCCACTCAGGATCTCCCTCAAGAGCTTTAAGAGCAGAACCTTTGATTACTGGTACGTCATCACCAGGGAAATCGTACTCAGAAAGAAGGTCACGTACTTCCATTTCTACTAATTCAAGTAGCTCTTCGTCGTCTACCATGTCACATTTGTTCATGAATACAACTAGGTAAGGTACACCTACTTGACGAGAAAGAAGGATGTGCTCACGAGTTTGTGGCATTGGGCCGTCAGCAGCAGATACTACTAGGATCCCACCATCCATTTGTGCAGCACCAGTGATCATGTTTTTAACATAGTCAGCATGTCCTGGGCAGTCAACGTGTGCATAGTGACGAGTATCAGTTTCATACTCAACGTGTGCTGTAGAGATTGTGATTCCACGCTCTCTTTCTTCTGGAGCACCGTCAATTTGGTCATATGCCATTGCAGTTCCACGACCATACTTCTTGTGAAGTGTAGTTGTGATTGCAGCTGTTAGAGTTGTTTTACCATGGTCAACGTGACCGATTGTACCGATATTCGCATGTTGCTTGGAACGATCAAATTTTTCCTTACCCATTTGAAAATCCTCCTTTAATTTTAAAGAAAATAAGTATATTAGTTAGGCTAATCCAGAGGCAGTTTATGTCCACCCCTGAACCAGTAATGCTTACAATAGTATTTATACTTTATTAAAGGGAATAAATCAATTATTCACCTTTATTTTTTTTGATGATTTCTTCAGAAATCGATTTAGGTACTTCTTCATAGTGATCGAAGTGCATGGAGTATGTTCCACGTCCTTGTGTGTTAGAACGAAGGGAAGTTGCATATCCAAACATTTCTGATAGAGGTACGAACGCTTTAACGACTTGAGCGTTACCGCGTGCTTCCATACCTTCTACACGTCCACGACGAGAAGTTACATCACCCATGATATCTCCAAGGTATTCCTCAGGGATAACAACCTCAACCTTCATCATTGGCTCTAAGATTACCGGCTTACATTTAGAAGCGGCATTCTTAAGTGCCATAGAAGCAGCGATTTTAAACGCCATTTCAGAGGAGTCAACATCATGGTATGAACCATCGAATAATCTTGCTTTAACATCAACTAGTGGGAAACCAGCTAAGACACCATTTTCTAAAGCGTCAGATAGACCGGCTTGTACTGCAGGGATGTATTCACGAGGAACTACACCACCGACGATACCGTTCTCGAATTCGAATCCTTTACCTTCTTCGTTAGGTGAGAATTCGATCCATACGTGTCCGAATTGTCCACGTCCACCAGATTGACGGGCGAACTTACCTTCAACTTTAGCCGTATCACGGAAAGTCTCACGGTAAGATACTTGAGGAGCACCTACGTTAGCTTCTACTTTGAATTCACGTTTCATACGGTCAACGATGATATCTAAGTGAAGCTCACCCATACCCGCGATGATAACTTGACCTGTTTCCTGGTCAGTATGCGCACGGAATGTTGGATCTTCCTCTTGAAGTTTTTGTAGTGCAGTAGTCATTTTATCTTGGTCGGCTTTTGATTTAGGCTCAACAGATAGAGAGATAACAGGCTCTGGGAATACCATAGATTCAAGAATAACTAGACTCTTTTCATCACATAGCGTATCTCCAGTAGATGTATCTTTCAGACCAACTGCTGCTGCAATGTCTCCAGCATATACTTTAGAGATTTCTTCACGGGAGTTTGCGTGCATTTGCAGGATACGACCCACACGTTCACGTTTCCCTTTTGAAGAGTTTCTTACGTATGAACCTGACTCAAGAACACCAGAGTATACACGGAAGAAAGTTAACTTACCAACATAAGGGTCAGTTGCAACTTTGAACGCTAAAGCAGAGAATGGCGCTTCGTCTGAAGATGGACGAGTTACTTCTTCTTCTGTTTCAGGTACAAAACCTTTGATATCTTCAACGTCTGTTGGCGCTGGAAGATAGTCGATAACTGAGTCAATTAATAATTGAACCCCTTTGTTTTTGAAGGCAGATCCACAAACTACCGGGTAGAACTCTACAGTTAGAGTTGCTGTACGGATAGCCGCTTTAAGCTCATCATTTGTAAGCTCTTCGCCTTCTAGGTATTTCATCATAAGCTCTTCATCAAGTTCAGATACTGCTTCAATTAACTTTCCGCGGTATTCATCAGCTTGATCTTTGTACTCTTCAGGAATGTCACGAGCTTCTGCACGCGTTCCAAGGTCATCTTCATAGAAGTAAGCTTTCATTTCTACTAAGTCGATGATACCTTCGAAGTCATCCTCAGCACCGATTGGAAGCTGAATAGGATGCGCATTCGCTTGTAAACGTTCATGAAGTGTCCCAACAGAATAAAGGAAGTCAGCACCGATTTTGTCCATTTTGTTAACGAACACAACACGGGGAACCCCGTAAGTTGTTGCTTGGCGCCATACTGTTTCAGTTTGAGGCTCAACACCAGATTGAGCATCAAGTACTGCTACTGCACCATCAAGTACACGTAATGAACGCTCAACTTCAACAGTGAAGTCTACGTGTCCCGGTGTATCGATGATGTTAATACGATGGCCTTTCCATTGAGCTGTTGTCGCAGCAGAAGTGATAGTGATACCACGTTCTTGCTCTTGCTCCATCCAGTCCATTTGAGAAGCACCTTCGTGAGTTTCTCCAATTTTATGGATACGACCTGTATAAAATAGGATACGCTCAGTTGCAGTTGTTTTACCAGCATCGATGTGAGCCATGATACCGATATTACGAGTGTTTTCTAAGGAGAACTCTCTAGGCATGCGGTCTTTCTCCTTCCTTATATGAGAATGATTTGTTTGTTTAAGATCAGATTACCAACGATAGTGAGCAAACGCTTTGTTCGCTTCAGCCATCTTGTGTGTATCTTCACGCTTCTTAACAGAAGCTCCAGTGTTATTAGCTGCATCAAGGATTTCGTTAGCTAAACGCTCTTCCATTGTCTTCTCACCGCGAAGACGAGAGTAGTTTACTAACCAACGAAGACCTAATGTAGTACGACGCTCTGGACGTACCTCTACAGGTACTTGATAGTTTGAACCACCAACACGACGAGCTTTAACTTCTAATACCGGCATGATATTTTTTAGAGCTGCATCGAATACTTCCATTGCATCTTTACCTGAACGCTCGCTAATGATATCAAACGCAGCGTATAGTTTCTTTTGAGCTTTACCTCTTTTACCGTCAATCATGATTTTGTTGATTAAACGAGTAACTAATTTTGAATTGTACATTGGATCAGGTAAAACGTCTCTTTTTGCTACAGGACCTTTACGTGGCATGTGATTTCCTCCTTTCAACGAGAAATGAATTTATGATTTTTAAATTATTTTTTAGCTGCTTTAGGGCGCTTAGTTCCGTATTTAGAACGTCCTTGCATACGGCCTTCAACTCCAGCTGTATCAAGCGCACCACGTACGATGTGATAACGTACCCCTGGTAAATCCTTTACACGTCCTCCACGGATAAGAACAACACTGTGCTCTTGAAGGTTATGTCCGATACCAGGAATGTAAGCAGTAACCTCGATTCCATTCGTTAAACGAACACGAGCATATTTACGTAGCGCCGAGTTCGGTTTCTTTGGAGTCATTGTACCAACACGAGTACATACACCACGTTTTTGTGGAGATGACAAGTTCGTGTGCACTTTCTTAAAGCTGTTATAACCTTTGTTAAGTGCAGGTGACTTTGATTTAGTTGATTTAGACTGACGAGGCTTGCGAACTAATTGGTTAATAGTTGGCATTTTGTTTTCCTCCCTTCTTATTTGGTAAGCCCACACATCCAGGTGGTTCTTTTTTGGGTAAAAGTAAAGTTTTTGCAGATAGCTTCTACAAAAACTATTTTACTGTATAATCGCAACAGCTGCTGCTCCAACATCTATTCCGCACGATTTACCAAGTTTCTTCATTGAATCCACTTTGTTAACCGGTACTTTAAGATCAATAGCGGCCTGGACTACTTTTGCTGTAACTTTGGGATCAGCATCCTCCGCAATAACAACTTCTAGTACATGACCTGTTTTCAGAGCTTTCACTGCTTGCTTTGTTCCTACAATAATTTCTTTAGCCTGCGCTACTTTTTCATAAGACATTTCATATCCTCCAAAGTAACAGGTTATTAATAGGAGCAACCTTGAATATATTATCATCTTAAAATCTCTATGTCAACATAGATTTAAAAGATTTATAAAAGCTAACTCTTAGAGCTTATGATTGAGCAATCAAACGCGCCTAAGAGTTAGCCTAAATAGATTACTCTACTGTTACTGTTTCTTCACTAGTATCTTCTGCCAATACCGGCTCTGCCTTGCGGTAACGTTGCATACCCGTACCGGCAGGAACCAATTTACCGATGATAACATTTTCTTTCAGTCCAAGTAACTCATCACGTTTTCCTTTTATGGCAGCGTCCGTTAACACACGAGTTGTTTCCTGGAACGATGCTGCGGATAAGAAGGAATCTGTTTCAAGTGAAGCTTTGGTGATCCCGAGCAATACAGGGCGTCCTGTTGCCGGAAGCTTACCGCCAAATAGAGCTTTTTCGTTCGCATCCCTGAATTGATGGATGTCCATAAGAGTACCTGGTAGTACCTCAGATTCACCTGCATCAATAACACGAACCTTGCGTAACATTTGACGAACCATAACCTCAACGTGTTTGTCGCCGATTTCAACCCCTTGCATACGGTATACTTTTTGTACCTCACGCAGCAAGTATTCCTGAACGGCTGACACATCACGTACTTTAAGAAGTTCTTTTGGATCGATTGAACCTTCTGTGATCTCCTGACCGCGTGCTACTTTATCGTTCACAGCGAATTTCAGGCGAGCTGTGTATGGAGCTGTGTAACTTCTCGTTTCCACATCACCTTGAACGGTAATTTCGTACTGACGATCTTTTCCTTCACTGATGGAAGTAATGACACCATCGATTTCAGAAATAACGGCTTGACCTTTAGGATTACGCGCTTCGAAGATCTCTTGGATACGCGGTAAACCTTGAGTGATATCGTCTCCTGCAACCCCACCAGTATGGAAGGTACGCATCGTTAACTGTGTACCCGGTTCCCCGATGGATTGAGCAGCGATGATCCCAACAGCTTCCCCTACTTCGACTTTTTGTCCTGTTGCCAAGTTCGTACCGTAACATTTCTCACAAACACCATGTCTAGTGTTACATGTGAAAGCAGAACGGATCGAAACATGTTCGACACCAGCATCAATGATCGTCTTAGCTAAGTCTTCTGTGATCAGCTGATTTTCTGTGATGATGATTTCATCTGTCTCAGGATGACGTAATGTTTTACGTGAATAACGACCAAGTAAACGTTCTTCAAGAGGCTCGATGATTTCTGTACCCTCTTTAATGGATCCTACAAGTAGTCCTCTGTCCGTTCCACAGTCTTCTTCACGAACGATTACATCCTGGGCCACATCAACAAGACGACGTGTCAGGTAACCTGAGTCAGCTGTTTTCAGTGCTGTATCGGCAAGACCTTTACGGGCACCATGTGTAGAAATAAAGTACTCAAGGACCGTTAATCCTTCACGGAAACTTGATTTGATCGGTAACTCAATGATACGACCAGCCGGGTTGGCCATCAGTCCACGCATACCAGCAAGCTGAGTAAAGTTAGATGCGTTACCACGGGCACCTGAATCACTCATCATGAAGATCGGGTTGCGTTTATCCAGTGTCGCCATTAATTTACCTTGAATGGTATCTTTCGCAGCACTCCAGATTGAGATAACACGATCGTATCTTTCATCTTCTGTAATAAGACCACGTTTAAATTGTTTTAATACGTTGTCTACTTTACTTTGTGCTTCGATTAAGATTTCTTCTTTTTCCGCTAGTACGACGATATCTGCGATACCAACCGTAATACCGGCTTTAGTAGAGTATTTGAATCCTAAGTCTTTCATTTTATCAAGCATACGAGACGTCTCAGTGATAGCAAACTTCTTGAATACTTCTGCAATGATATTCCCTAAGAAACCTTTTTTAAATGGGTTGATTAACTCACGATTTTGGAATACTTCTTTAACGTCCGTTGACGGATCAACAAAGTAGTTCTCAGGAGTAGCTACTTCCAAGTTCGTTCTTGTTGGTTCGTTAATGAACGGGAATGTATCAGGTAAGATCTCGTTAAAGATTACTTTACCTACCGTTGTTAATAATAATTGTTTATTTTGCTTATCGGTGAACGTTTTGTTGTTGATGGTGCTGGCATGGATCGCAATACGGGTATGCAAGTGTACATAACCATTTTGATATGCAAGGATAACTTCATTTGCATCATTGAAGATCATACCTTCACCAACAGCATTTTCACGCTCAAGTGTCAGGTAATAGTTACCTAATACCATATCCTGGGACGGAGTAACAACTGGCTTACCGTCTTTCGGATTTAGGATGTTTTGGGCAGCAAGCATCAGCATGCGAGCTTCAGCTTGTGCTTCAGAAGATAGAGGTACGTGAACCGCCATTTGGTCACCATCAAAATCCGCGTTGTATGCCGTACATACAAGTGGGTGAAGACGGATCGCTCTACCTTCGACTAGAGTTGGTTCAAATGCTTGAATACCAAGTCTGTGAAGAGTAGGTGCACGGTTTAAAAGAACTGGATGTTCTTTAATAACCCCTTCTAATACATCCCATACTTCCGGTTGAACGCGTTCAATCTTGCGCTTAGCACTCTTAATGTTGTGAGCCAATCCTTTTTCAACGAGCTCTTTCATTACAAATGGTTTGAATAACTCAAGTGCCATTTCTTTAGGAAGACCACATTGATACATCTTAAGGTTAGGTCCAACAACGATTACAGAACGACCGGAATAGTCAACACGTTTACCGAGAAGGTTTTGACGGAAACGCCCCTGCTTCCCTTTAAGCATATGTGAAAGGGATTTTAATGGGCGGTTACCCGGTCCTGTAACAGGACGGCCGCGACGACCATTGTCAATTAAAGCGTCGACCGCTTCTTGAAGCATACGCTTCTCGTTTTGAACGATGATACTTGGAGCACCAAGGTCCAATAAACGTTTCAAACGGTTATTACGGTTAATAACACGACGATATAAATCATTTAAGTCAGAAGTCGCAAAGCGTCCACCGTCAAGCTGAACCATCGGGCGAAGCTCTGGAGGAATGACAGGTAATACATCAAGAATCATCCAATCCGGATCATTACCTGAGTTTCTGAAAGATTCCACTACTTCTAAACGTTTAATTGCACGGGTACGGCGTTGACCTTGAGCTGTTTTCAGTTCTTCTTTAAGGAAATCAGCTTCTTTATCCAGGTCAATGTCTTGAAGAAGCTTTTTAATCGCTTCAGCTCCCATTGCAGCTTGGAATTTGACTCCGTATTTCTCACGGTAGGCACGGTACTCTTTCTCAGAAAGAAGTTGCTTTCTTTCCAGAGCCGTGTCACCTGGTTCTGTTACAACATAGGAAGCGAAGTAGATCACTTCTTCTAAAGCACGGGGAGACATGTCTAAAACAAGTCCCATACGGCTTGGGATTCCTTTGAAGTACCAAATATGAGATACAGGAGCAGCCAGTTCAATGTGACCCATACGTTCACGGCGAACTTTAGCCTTTGTTACTTCTACACCACAGCGGTCACAAACGACGCCTTTATAGCGTACACGTTTGTATTTACCACAGTGACATTCCCAGTCCTTCGTAGGACCGAAGATACGTTCACAGAACAAACCATCTTTTTCTGGTTTTAACGTACGATAGTTAATCGTTTCGGGCTTTTTGACTTCCCCGAAAGACCACGAACGGATCTTATCGGGGGAAGCTAAACCAATTTTCATATACTCAAAATTATTTACATCTAGCAAGGGGCCTACCTCCCTTTTAATCTACAGGCTCTAACCCTAATTGCTCTAAATTTATTCTTTAGACCCTACTGTCTCGGATTCTTGTGCATTAGATTCAGAGATATTTAGCGTGTCTGCTTGTTGTACTTCTTCTTCATCCTCTAAGTCACGCATTTCGATTTCTTCTTCGGTACTAGAGAGGATCTTAACATCCATACCTAAACTTTGAAGCTCTTTGATCAGAACTTTGAATGATTCCGGAACTCCTGGTTCAGGAACGTTTTCACCTTTGACAATGGCTTCGTATGTTTTCACACGACCCACAACATCATCAGACTTAACCGTTAGAATTTCTTGTAGAGTGTAAGCAGCACCATAAGCTTCAAGTGCCCATACCTCCATCTCACCGAAACGCTGTCCACCGAATTGAGCTTTACCTCCAAGTGGCTGCTGCGTAACAAGTGAATAAGGACCAGTTGAACGAGCGTGAAGTTTGTCATCAACCATGTGAGCAAGCTTGATCATATACATGATACCAACTGATACACGGTTATCAAACGGTTCACCTGTTCTACCATCATAAAGAACGGTTTTCGCATCACGTGCCATACCTGCTTCTTCAATGGTTGCCCATACGTCTTCCTCACGCGCTCCATCAAATACCGGTGAAGCGACATGAACACCAAGATATCTTGCTGCCATACCTAAGTGAAGCTCCAGCACCTGTCCGATATTCATACGAGATGGTACCCCTAACGGGTTTAACATGATATCGATCGGTGTACCGTCTGGTAAGAACGGCATGTCTTCTTCAGGAAGAATTCTTGAAATAACACCCTTGTTACCGTGACGACCAGCCATTTTGTCACCTTCAGAAATCTTACGTTTCTGAACGATGTATACACGGACAAGCTGGTTTACACCTGGAGGCAATTCGTCGCCGTCTTCACGATTGAAGACTTTAACATCGAGGATGATTCCCCCGCCACCATGTGGTACACGAAGAGATGTATCCCGCACTTCGCGAGCTTTCTCACCGAAGATTGCATGTAACAAGCGTTCTTCAGCAGTCAACTCTGTTACACCTTTAGGCGTTACTTTACCAACAAGTAGGTCGCCGTCTTTCACTTCAGCACCGATGCGGATGATTCCACGTTCATCAAGATTGCGAAGTGCATCTTCACCAACGTTTGGAATATCACGAGTGATTTCTTCTGGTCCTAATTTCGTATCACGGGATTCAGACTCATATTCTTCAATATGAATAGAAGTATATACATCGTCCTTTACAAGACGTTCACTCATGATGATCGCATCTTCATAGTTGTAACCGTCCCAAGTCATGAATCCAACCATTACGTTACGTCCTAAGGCGAGTTCTCCCTTTTCCATTGAAGGACCATCAGCAAGGATTTCTCCTTTTACGACACGGTCGCCTTCACTTACGATTGGACGCTGGTTGTAACATGTTCCCTGGTTTGAACGGATGAATTTTTGCATACGATATTTATCGAGGTCACCTTTTACTTCTTGACCGTCGATTTCTTTCACACGACGCACCCAAACTTGTTTCGCTTCAACCTTTTCTACAATACCTTCATATTTACAAATCACGGCGGCACCAGAGTCTTTGGCTGATACGTGTTCCATACCTGTTCCGACGATCGGTGATTCTGGATTCATTAAAGGTACTGCTTGACGCTGCATGTTCGCTCCCATAAGAGCACGGTTGGAGTCATCGTTCTCTAAGAAAGGAATACATGCTGTCGCAGCTGATACTACTTGTTTAGGAGATACATCCATGTAGTCCAGACGTTCACGCTTGATGACCGTGTTTTCACCACGGAAACGAGCAATGACTTCTTCATCAAGGAATGCACCGTCATCACCTAGACGTGCGTTTGCTTGTGCCACTACATAGTTATCTTCTTCGTCTGCTGTCAAGTAATCGATACGATCGGTTACTTTCCCGGTATCAGGGTCAACACGACGATACGGCGTTTCGATAAAGCCGAATTTATTCACTTTCGCAAATGAAGAAAGTGAGTTGATCAGTCCGATGTTTGGTCCCTCAGGCGTTTCAATCGGACACATACGACCATAGTGGGAGTAATGTACGTCACGCACTTCGAATCCTGCACGTTCACGCGTTAATCCACCAGGTCCTAAAGCAGAAAGACGACGTTTGTGCGTTAACTCTGCAAGAGGATTCGTTTGATCCATAAATTGAGACAATTGAGAGCTTCCAAAGAACTCTTTAATTGATGCGATAACAGGACGAATGTTGATCAGTTGTTGAGGCGTGATCGTGTTCGTATCCTGAATGGACATTCTTTCACGAACGACACGCTCCATACGTGATAAACCGATGCGGAATTGGTTTTGAAGCAATTCACCTACCGAACGTAAACGACGGTTCCCTAAATGGTCAATATCATCCGTTAGTCCTACTCCGTGTAATAAGTTAAAGAAGTAAGAAATAGAAGAGATGATATCTGCAGGTGTAATGTACTTAACCTCTTCTTCAACATACGCATTGCTGATGACATTAATCTCAAATTCTCCCTCTTCGTTAGGAGAATAGATTTTGATAGATTGAAGAACGACGTCTTCTTCTAACACGCCACCTGACTGTTGGTAGTTCTTAAACCCGATGCCATTTTCTAAATAAGGAATGACCTTATCAAGAGCGCGGCGATCAAGAACCGTGCCTTTCTCCGCCAGAATCTCACCCGTTTCCGGATCTGCTAGAGTTTCTGCTAGAGTTTGACCGAATAAACGGTTCTTAATGTGAAGCTTTTTGTTCATTTTGTAACGTCCAACGTTTGCTAAGTCATAACGCTTAGGATCAAAGAAACGAGAAACGAGTAAACTTTTAGCATTTTCTACTGTAGGAGGCTCTCCCGGACGCAGACGCTCGTAAATCTCGAGCAATGCCTTGTCGATACCTTCCGTGTTGTCTTTCTCGAGCGTGTTACGAATGTACTCATTATCACCGATCAAATCGATGATTTCTTGATCAGAGCCAAACCCAAGGGCACGTAAAAGAACCGTTACCGGTAGTTTGCGAGTTCGATCAATTCGCACATATACAACATCTTTCGCATCTGTTTCATACTCAAGCCAAGCTCCGCGGTTTGGTATAACGGTAGCAGTAAACCCTTTCTTTCCGTTCTTATCTACTTTTCCGCTAAAGTAAACACTAGGTGAACGTACTAACTGAGATACGATAACGCGCTCAGCACCATTAATGACAAAAGTACCTGTGTCTGTCATTAATGGGAAATCACCCATAAATACGTCTTGATCTTTTACTTCTCCTGTTTCCTTGTTCACAAGACGGACTTTCACTCTAAGCGGTGCAGAGTAAGTAACATCTCTTTCCTTTGATTCTTCCACCGAGTACTTTGGCTCTCCCAGACTATAATCAATAAATTCTAAAGAGAGATTACCAGTGAAGTCCTCAATCGGAGAAATGTCACGGAACATTTCTCTTAACCCCTCATCAAGAAACCATTGATACGAGGAAGTTTGAATTTCGATTAAATTCGGTAATTCTAAAACTTCACTGATACGCGCAAAACTTCTGCGTTGGCGGTGTCGTCCATACTGAACTAGTTGACCTGTCAACTGATTCACCCCTCAAATCAAGCGTTTTGGTTGTGTCTATATGCCTTCAAGTAGGAATGCTACTCTACACAAGACAAAAAGAAAAAGGGTTTTAATGATAAAACCTCATTTTCATATTACGAACTATTATTTTATAATCTTTTCCAATTTATCCAATATGTATACATATGGACATAATACCGGAAAATAATATTTTTGCATTTTATAATGTTATCATAGCAGTAAAGCTACGTCAACGGATTTCTTTTACCGATTTCAAGATGTAGTAACCCTTTTTCCTGGCGACAATTTCTACATTTGTAAACAATTCTTCCATTTTATCCATGGCAGATGGAGCGCCTTGTTTCTTCTGTATAACGGCCCACAATTCACCATTCTCCTTCAGGTAGTCATAACTAGTTTCAAGAATCGAATGAACCGTTTCTTTCCCTGCTCTTATCGGCGGGTTTGTTAAAATGGCCGCAAATTCCGTTTCAACGACATTCGTAAATCGGTCACTTTGGTAGATGCTCACGTTTTGAACTTTATTCTCTCTAGCATTTTCTTTTGCTAAAGACAACGCTCTCTCGTTTACATCAATCATATGAACCATACGATTATCATTTTCTTTCGCTAAAGACAAACCGATTGGACCATACCCGCAACCGACATCCAGTAACGGACCCGTTACGTCTGGTAATTTAAACGTTTCAATCAAAGCTCTTGAACCAAAGTCAACTTCCTTCTTCGAAAAAACACCTTGATCCGTTTTAAAACGGAACGCATGTCCTCTCAATTCAAAGGCGATCGTTTGGGGGTTACTCTCTACATCAGGGTTATGAGAATAATAGTGATCGGTCATTATATCATCTCCATCCTTTGGTACATCAAGTCTATTAACCATCTTTCCCAAAAGGAAATGAAGGTAACGGACGATAAACGCAATTGTTTACTTACTGTTAGGTGCCAGACAAGAAAAAAGCCCGCCAAATATAGCGAGCTTTTCATCTATAAAATCATTACTTAACTTCTACGCCAGCTCCAACTTCTTCAAGTTTAGCTTTAAGTTCTTCAGCTTCCTCTTTAGAAATACCTTCTTTAAGAGCTTTTGGAGTGTTATCAACCATTTCTTTCGCTTCTTTAAGGCCAAGACCTGTGATTTCACGAACAACTTTGATAACTTTGATTTTTTGAGATCCAGCGCTCTCAAGGATTACGTCGAATTCAGTTTTTTCTGCAGCAGCGTCTCCGCCACCAGCAGCTACAGCTACAGGTGCAGCAGCAGTTACTCCGAATTCTTCTTCGATTGCTTTAACTAGATCATTTAATTCAAGAACTGACATTTCTTTAATCGCGTCAATGATTTGCTCTTTACTCATTTTAAATTTCCTCCTTGTAATGTTTGCTTAATTTTTATTTAAACGACTTGCTTTAACTTACGCGCCTTGCTCTTCTTTTTGATCTGCAACGGCTTTTGTCGCCAATGCAAAGTTGCGCATTGGAGCTTGAAGCACGCTGAGTAGCATAGAAAGAAGTCCTTCACGGTTTGGAAGTTCAGCGATTGCTTTAACATCCTCAACTGAAGTGATTGTTCCTTCAATGACACCCGTCTTGATTTCAAGTGCTTCGTGTTCTTTAGCAAAGCTGTTAAGAATCTTTGCAGGTGCAACTACTTCTTCAGTACTGAACGCGATCGCGTTAGGACCCGTTAAGAATTCGTTTAACCCTTCAAGACCAGCTTCTTCTGCCGCACGACGAACCATAGTGTTTTTGTACACTTTGAAGTCGATGCCAGCTTCACGAAGTTGTTTACGAAGCTCAGTTACTTCGGAAACATCCAGACCACGGTAATCTACAATGATTGTAGATACACTGTTTTTTAGCTTGTCAGAGATTTCTCCAACGATATGTTTCTTTTGTTCTAGAATGCTGCTCATCATTACACCTCCTGTAGATTGACTGATGAACATTTATACCGTCATCCAATAAAAAATGCCCTTATATCAAGGTAGACATAAGGGCATTGCAAACACGCTATAAGCGGTTATTTTATCGCAATTACCTCGGCAGGACATTAAGCTCTGAATGAGCACCTACTGTCTACGGTACA
This sequence comes from Rossellomorea sp. GCM10028870, assembly GCF_042666755.1. Lineage (NCBI taxonomy): Bacteria > Bacillati > Bacillota > Bacilli > Caryophanales > Bacillaceae > Rossellomorea > Rossellomorea sp. GCM10028870. The sequence goes on from NZ_JBHTGN010000008.1 coordinate 40,450, forward strand.
AATGTATTCGTTTTTAACAACAGAACTAATTATAATCATTAGCTCAAGGTAAGTCAATACCAAATTATGCCTTAACTGCGAAAGTTGAAGGATCGACTTTAACGCCAGGTCCCATTGTAGAAGTTACAGAAACGTTTTTCATGTAAGTTCCTTTTGCAGCTGCAGGTTTAACTTTAAGCATTGTTTCATACATTGTAGCAAAGTTTTCAACAAGCTTTTCGTTGTCGAAAGAAATCTTTCCAACAGGAACGTGTACGTTACCTGATTTGTCAGCACGGTATTCAACTTTACCAGCTTTGATTTCATTGACAGCTTTAGTCACGTCGAATGTAACTGTTCCAGTTTTAGGGTTTGGCATTAAACCTTTAGGTCCTAATACACGACCAAGCTTACCAACTTCACCCATCATGTCAGGAGTGGCTACGATAACATCGAACTCGAACCAACCTTGGTTGATTTTGTTGATTAGTTCTGCATCACCTACGAAATCAGCGCCAGCAGCTTCTGCTTCTTTTGCTTTATCACCTTTAGCGAACACAAGAACTTTTTGAGTTTTACCAGTTCCGTGTGGAAGTACAACTGCTCCACGGATTTGCTGGTCATTCTTACGAGTATCTACACCTAAGCGGAACGCTACTTCGATCGTTGCGTCAAACTTAGCGAAGTTTGTTTTCTTTACTAATTCGATTGCTTCTTCAACTGAGTAAGCTGTAGTACGATCTACAAGCTTTTGAGCTTCAAGAAACTTTTTGCCTTTTTTTGCCATTTTAAATTTCCTCCTATATGTGGTTTTAGCGGAATAACCTCCCACGAAATAAGGTTGCGAGTGAAACGTACATTTCATCATCGCAACCTCGTTCAACAGGACCTTTAACGAAGCAGGGATTAGTCTTCGATGACGATACCCATGCTGCGCGCAGTTCCTTCTACCATGCGCATAGCTGATTCAACACTAGCTGCATTTAAGTCAGGCATTTTTGTTTCAGCAATTTCACGTACTTTGTCGCGTTTAAGTGTTGCCACTTTCTTGCTGTTTGGTTCGCCTGAACCAGACTCGATACCAGCTGCTTTTTTAAGTAAAACTGCAGCGGGTGGAGTTTTTGTGATGAATGTAAATGAACGGTCTTCAAATACCGTAATTTCAACAGGAATGATTAAGCCAGCTTGATCTGCTGTACGAGCATTGAATTCCTTACAGAATCCCATGATGTTAACACCTGCTTGACCTAGTGCAGGACCAACTGGTGGAGCTGGATTAGCTTTACCGGCAGGAATCTGCAATTTAACCATTTTAATAACTTTTTTAGCCACGAGACACACCTCCTTAAGTCCGTGATGTGGTTATTGGGTTTTTCACCCTCCCACTCATGTAAAAAATGTCTTTATCAACATAAAGAACGTCTATTAGTTTCAGTATCTCTTTGCGGAGACGCACTGACTTATGAAATAGTACCATTTTTTCAGAATGATTTCAAGTTCTTTTCCATTATAATTTATCAATTTGGGAGAAATCCAGTTCTACCGGGGTATCTCTGCCAAACATATTAACATGAACTTTCACTTTTGCTTTCGCATTATCAATCTCTTCGATTGAGCCGGTAAAGTTCGCAAACGGACCTTCGTTTACTTTTACTGTTTCTCCTAATTCGAAGTCGATCTCTACCTTTTTCTCTGTCATACCCATTTGCTTCAGAAGATTTGTCACTTCTTCGGGTAATAAAGGAGTAGGCTTTGAACCTGAACCTGATGAACCGACAAACCCGGTAACTCCAGGCGTGTTACGAACAACGTACCAGGAATCATCCGTCATGACGATTTCCACGATCACATAACCAGGGAAGACCTTCTTCTTAACGACTTTCTTCTTACCGTTCTTGAAATCTGTCTCTTCTTCTTCAGGTACGATCACGCGGAAGATTTTGTCTTGCATCCCCATCGTTTCAACACGTTTCTCAAGGTTCGCTTTAACCTTGTTCTCATATCCTGAATAAGTATGAACTACATACCAATTTTTCTCCATTTAATAGGACTAAACGTCCGTCCCTCCTCGCTGTTTAAGAATACTTATCCGCCTTTTTTTCTCCAAATGAAAAAACCCGTAAAAAGATAACGGGCTCTAAGGTCATGTACTCTATTAACATTCATTATACCATGATTTCACGGTATATATACAACTAATTCTATGTTTCTCTTACTTAGAACCAATGATCAATCGCATAAGTTCTGAGATGCCCAGGTCAATGACAGCAAAGAAAAGGGCAACAAATACCACTGTCGTAATAACGGTAATCGTATAGCGTGTTAACTCTTTACGTTTAGGCCAGCTGACCTTTCTCATTTCTGATGCAACATTGCGAAAGAATTTAAACATCCGTTTGTAACCTCCAACTAATATCAATACGCAAGACTTGGTGCTCCACTATTTTGTTTCTTTGTGTAGGGTGTGAGCATTACATGTATTACAGAATTTCTTCAATTCTAATCGAACTGCTTGATTACGATTACCCGGTACACTATAATTCCTGGAACCACACACCGTACAAGCAAGTATTAATTTAGTAGTCATATATTCCACCTATACTATCCATAGTAAGTCCTATCAAAAATAACACGACAACCAATTTGTGTCAATATGACTTTACATCGTTATTTCGCGAACTTCCAAGTATCGTTCGAGCTTTCTTTTCACTCGCTGCAAGGCATTGTCGATGGATTTCACATGGCGGTTCAGTTCTTCAGAGATCTCCTGATAGGATTGACCGTCTAAATAGAGAGCCAGTACTTTCCTCTCAAGATCACTTAATAACTGAGCCATCTTGTCTTCCATATTATCGAATTCTTCACGATTGATTATCAGCGCTTCCGGATCCATTACTTTCGCACCTGAAATAACATCTAAGAGCGTTCGGTCTGACTCGTCGTCATAAATGGGCTTGTCCAATGAAACATACGAATTCAATGGTATATGCTTCTGTCTCGTGGCTGTCTTAATGGCTGTAATGATTTGTCTTGTGATACAAAGCTCTGCAAACGCTTTAAAAGAAGTCAGCTTGTCCTCTTTATAATCACGGATCGCCTTGTATAATCCAATCATACCCTCCTGGACGATATCTTCCTTATCTGCCCCAATTAAGAAATACGAGCGGGCTTTCGCTCTTACAAAATTACGATATTTCCTGATTAAGAAATCTAACGCTTCGCTGTGACCCTGATGGACGGCTTCTATGATCTCTTCATCATCCATGCCTTCTAATCGATTATCAAATGCTTCTGTCCTGGTGATATTGCTCACACACATCCCCCCGCGCAAAACAATAGATAGAAATATTATACATTACAGAAAATTCAATCGTCAACCTCTCATTGTTCCCCGCGGCGCCATTTTTCGAAAATTTCAGCAACTTCATCTGATAATTGGATCTTGGAAGCCGGCCTTTTATCACTTGAATTCCGTACTTTTCTTTCAATCTTTTTTTCGATGACTTTTACTTCTGTGTGCAGCTCCCTTGCTGATTTACGGAGGGCTCCCTGGCCAAAGATCGCCCATTGCTCCGTGAAATCAGAAGTGGCTACATGAATTTGAGTTTTAATATTACTTAACTCAATGGCTAATTTTTCAATTCGTTCATCCGCTGTTTCATTTTCTTTCGTGAAAATGACTTCCACCTTATAATTTCTATATTTACGTGCAATTCCCTGAACGTAATAAGCATCAAAAACGACAATGACCCGGTAGCCGGTATATCCTTGATATTCAGCCATTAGTTCTACAAGGCGATCTCTCGCTGCGGCCAAATCCTTATGTTTCAACTCATTCAGCTCTGACCAGGCACCGATTATGTTATAGCCGTCCACAAGGAGAATATCCATGTCTCTCTATTCTCCCAACGGGTGGCGTTTACGATAGACCTCATACATTAAAATACTAGCTGCCACCGAAGCGTTTAATGATGTTACATGGCCGACCATTGGCAACTGAACAAGGAAATCACATTTATCTCTAAGTATTCGGCTCATCCCTTTACCTTCACTTCCGATAATCAAGCCGATAGGCAGCGTACCATCCAATTGGCGGAAATCCTGCTTTCCTTTCGCATCCGTTCCTGCCACCCATACACCACGTTCTTTCAGTTCATCAACCGCTCTGGACAGGTTGGTTACACGTGCAACCGGAATGTGCTCAATGGCACCCGTTGAAGCTTTCGCTACCGTTGACGTCAGCCCCACTGCTCTCCTCTTCGGGATGATGATTCCATGGGCACCAGCAGCATCCGCTGTTCTCATGATCGAACCCAGGTTATGAGGATCCTCTAATTCATCCAGGATCAGTATGAATGGATCTTCCCCTTTTTGTTCGGCCCTATGAAACAAATCATCGATTTCCGCATACTGATAAGCAGCTACAGAGGCCACTACCCCTTGATGATTTTCCGCTACCATTTGTTCTATCTTCTTCTTCGGAACGTATTGAACCATCACATTCGATTCTTTGGCAAGTCCAACAATTTGCTGGATGGAGCCTTTCTGGGAACCTTCTGCAATCCAAATCTTATTGATATCCCTTCCCGACTTCAATGCTTCCATAACCGGATTTCTTCCTCCGATAAAATCTTTACTCATTTCTACTCCTCCTTTCCTGCCTGGGCTTGTTCAAATATCATCTTCAACAGTTCCTCTAATCGCTCTGTCCGATTAAGTAAAAACAAATATCCAATAAGCGCCTCAAAAGCAGTGCTGTGTTTATACGTTTGTACATCCGTATTTTTTGGCGTTGTTCCGGATTTCGCATTCCGGCCGCGCTTGACAATCGATATCTCTTCTTCCGTTAAGACGTCCTGATCGAACAACGTTCTGAGAATAGCCGCTTGAGCTTTAGCAGACACATACTTCGTCGCCGCTCTGTGCAGCTGATTCGGCTTGATTTTTCCTTTTGTTAAGAGGAGCTGCCGTACATACGTTTCATATACAGCATCCCCCATATAAGCCAGTGCAAGTGCATTGATTTGTTTCGCATCGATTTGTTCATTTATCTCGTGAAGCATTAAGACCCTCTTTTCCAGCGAATGCCTTGAGGAGTATCTTCCAAGATGATATTCATCTCTTTTAATGTGTCACGAATTTCATCTGCTAATTGGAAGTTCCGATCTTTACGTGCCTGAACGCGTTTCTCGATCAGTTCTTCCACTTCTTCGTCCAACAGTTCTGCTTCCTGAAGGCTTAGCCCCAGGACAGAGAAGAAGTCTTCGAATTGGCTCAAGAACATATCAATCACTTCTGTAGCTGTATTTTTCTCCATTAAATAATAATTGGCTTGCTTGGATAATTCGAATAAGACGGAAATTCCGTTGGCTGTGTTAAAATCATCATCCATTTCAGAGATGAACTGCGCTTTTAATTCAGCGATTTTGTCCAGCCATTCCCGGTTGTTATCCGTCAGGTCTGTACTCGATTCCTTACGGTGCTTCAAGTTCTCATAAGCTGTCTTAATTCTATCTAAAGCGGACTCTGCATTTTGAAGAAGCTCTAAATTGTAGTTGATAGGATGACGATAATGAACAGATAGCATAAAGAAACGAAGGACTTGTGGATCCTGTTCTTTAATGATGTCATGAACCAATACAAAATTCCCAAGTGATTTAGACATTTTCTCATTATCAATATTAATATATCCATTGTGCATCCAGTACTTTGCGAATGGCTTTCCTGTAAGTGCTTCTGATTGTGCGATTTCATTCTCGTGATGAGGGAAGGTTAAATCCTGGCCCCCGGCGTGAATATCGATGGTATCCCCCAAGTAGCGCTTTGCCATGGCAGAGCACTCAATATGCCAGCCGGGACGGCCTTCACCCCAAGGGCTTTCCCAAGAAATTTCCCCTTCTTTCGCCGCTTTCCATAATACGAAATCAAGAGCATCTTCTTTTTTATCCCCTACATCTATGCGGGCGCCTGCTTTAAGCTCATCGATCGGCTGATGAGAAAGCTTACCGTATCCATCAAACTTTCTTGTACGATAATAAACGTCACCTTGTGATTCGTAAGCAAACCCTTTCTCCACAAGAGCAGAGATAAAATCAATGATGGCATCAATATTGTCTGTTACAGTCGGATGAACATCCGCTTTCTTGCATCCAAGTGCTCCGGTATCTTCAAAGTACGCCTGGATAAAGCGCTGGGCAACCGTCGGAACATCCACTCCCAGCTCATTTGCCGCACGAATCAATTTATCATCCACATCTGTGAAGTTAGAGACAAAGTGAACATCAAAGCCTCTGTATTCCAAATAGCGTCTCACCGTATCGAAGACAATGGCCGGGCGTGCATTTCCTATATGAATATAGTTATAAACCGTCGGCCCGCACACATACATTTTGACTTTACCCTCTTCCAGGGGTATAAATTCCTCTTTTTTTCTTGTCAATGTGTTATATAAACGAATCGTCAATATGATCGACTCCTTCCTTCATATTCCCTTAATAATGATTTTACCTCGTTCAATTCCATTTCCAGTTGCTTCATACGATCATTCATCGGATCGGGGAGATCACAGTGATTCAGATCCTTCTGTATCTTGACGCCATCCTGAATGACGACCTTCCCCGGAATACCGACGACGGTTGAATTTGGGGGAACATCTTTCAGCACGACCGATCCAGCCCCTACCTTAGAATTTTCCCCAACTACAATCGATCCTAATACTTTCGCTCCCGTGGCGATAAGAGCATTATCCTGGATCGTAGGATGCCGCTTCCCTTTTTCTTTGCCTGTTCCACCAAGGGTCACCCCTTGAAAGAGCGTAACATTATCTCCGATTTCACACGTTTCACCAATCACGACTCCCATACCATGATCAATGAAAAATCGGCGGCCGATTTTTGCCCCTGGGTGAATCTCAACCCCGGTGAAAAAGCGGCTTACCTGCGAAATAACGCGAGCGATAAAAAAGAATTTCCTTTTGAAAAAAGCATGGGCTATGCGATGGGCCCATATGGCATGAAGACCCGAATACGTAAGGATGACCTCGAGATAATTCCTGGCAGCCGGATCCTGATCAAACACTACTTCTATATCTTCCCTAAATGACTTAAACATTCGGATCCATCCCCCTTCCTTTTTTAAAAATATAAGCACTTAACAATAAAAAAACGCCTCTGTCAATAAACTGACAGAGACGCTTAGGTAGCGCGGTTCCACTCTGATTGAGAAGAAAAATACCCTTCTCCAACTCGAATCCTGTTAACGGTAGGAAGCCGCCTTTACCTACTATATTTCAGTAACGGGCTCAGAGGTGCATTTCAGAATCGGAGGGGCTTAAACCACTTTCAGCCGGTGATGGTTCTCTCTACTAAGCATCCTTTTCTTACTTCTCCTCATCAACGCGATATCATTTATTGTGATACTCTTACTATATTACATAACATCCAAAATGTTAACCTAAAAGACTTTGAAGACGATGTTTAACGGTATCTTTCCCTAAAAGCTCAATCGCATTCGGTAATTCAGGACCATGTGTCTGTCCTGTTACCGCTACACGGATCGGCATAAACAGCTTCTTCCCTTTATGACCAGTCGACTTTTGCACCGCTTTGATAGACGATTTGATTTCTGCTGCTTCATAATTTTCAAGAGCTTCAATCTCGTTCAAGAAAGCTTGAAGTACTTCAGGGACCTGCTCCTCTTCCAACACCGCTTTCGCCTCTTCATCATATTCAAGATCTGTTTTGAAGAACATTTCAGACAGCTCCACGATTTCAGCACCGAAGCTCATTTGCTCCTGGTATAAAGAAATGACGCGACTCGTCCATTCACGCTGCTCGTCAGACATATTCTCTTCTAATTTACCAGCGCTGATTAAGTGAGGAAGGGATAACTCCACCACTTGCTCTAATTCTAAATTCTTCATGTATTGATTGTTCATCCATGTTAGCTTCTGGTTATCGAACAGGGCAGAAGAAGTAGATAGACGCGCCGGATCAAAGATTTCAATAAACTCATCTTTAGAAAATATCTCTTCTTCTCCTTTAGGAGACCAGCCGAGTAGCGCTATGAAGTTGAATAAAGCTTCTGGTAAATAACCCAATGCTTCGTATTGTTCGATGAACTGAATGATACTTTCATCACGCTTACTCAGTTTCTTACGGCTTTCATTAACGATTAATGTCATATGCCCGTAAACAGGAGCTTCCCATCCAAGAGCTTCAAAAATCATTAATTGCTTTGGTGTATTGGAAATATGATCTTCTCCACGTAGAACGTGTGAAATTTTCATCAGGTAATCGTCTACTGCAACGGCAAAGTTATATGTAGGTGTACCGTCTTTTTTCGCGATGACAAAATCACCGATTCCGTCTGATTCAAATGCCACATCTTCTTTCACAATATCATTGAAAGAATATACTTTCCCTGCAGGCACACGGAAACGAATACTTGGTTGACGTCCTTCTGCAGCTAATCTCTCTTGATCTTCTTTTGTCAGGTTACGGCATTTACCGGAATAGCGGGGCATTTGGCCTGATGCTGATTGAGCTTCGCGTTCCGCTTCCAGCTCTTCTTCCGTACAGTAGCATTTATAAGCTTGTCCGCTTTCTAACAGCTCATTTAAATATTGCTCATAAATATGATTACGCTCTGATTGGCGATAAGGGCCATAGTCACCAGGCTTATCTACGCTTTCGTCCCAATCAATTCCAAGCCATTGAAGATATTTAAGCTGACTTTCTTCTCCGCCTTCAATATTACGTTTCTTATCCGTGTCTTCAATACGGATGATGAACTTTCCACCTACACTGCGAGCGTATAAGTAATTAAATAAAGCGGTTCTTGCATTCCCAATATGTAAATGACCCGTTGGACTTGGAGCATAACGGACGCGTACTTCTTTTGTCATTTGATTTCCTCCTCTTTTCCTGCATTAAAGTCTCTGACCTATTTTAACACCGTTATGAAAGGGAATAAAGCGAATTTGTCCCCTTACTTCTTTTTGATCAACACGGTGGTTTGCGCTGCGATCCCTTCGCCTCTTCCAGTAAAACCAAGCTTCTCTGAGGTTGTGGCTTTCACGTTCACTTGCGTACTATCCGCTTCTAATAGGGTTGCGATGCTTTGTCTCATTTCGTCGATATAAGGAGCCATCTTTGGTTTCTGAGCAATGATCGTGCAATCGATATTCCCTAATTCATAGCCTTCCTCTTTCACAAGAGCCCATACATGCTCGAGAAGCTTAGCTGAATCTGCATCCTTGAATTCAGGATCTGTGTCTGGAAAGTGTTTTCCGATATCCCCAGCGGCAATCGCCCCCAAACATGCATCCGCTACAGCATGTAATAGTACATCTGCATCTGAATGACCTAATAACCCTTTTTCATATGGTATGGTTATGCCTCCCATAATAAGGGGTCTGTCTTCTACTAATTGATGAACATCAAATCCTTGTCCGATCCTAAACATGGTTGTCTCCTCCACTCATTTCCTCTTGCTTCTTCAAAATGGCCTCAGCAAAATATAAGTCCTCAGGTGTTGTCAGTTTAATATTGTCATAATCACTCTCCACAACAGCAACCATAACATCCATTCTTTCTACTAGAGAAGCATCGTCTGTGCCAAGGAAACCATCTTGCTCCGCTTCCCCGTGCGCTCTTTTCAACAATGAAACACGAAAAGCTTGTGGAGTTTGAACCATCCACAAGCTTGAGCGTTCAATCGTTTCCTCGACTTCTCCATCCATCACTTTTTTGATCGTATCTTTAACAGGAACAGCGGCAATGGCGGCTCCTGTTGATTGAGTTTTTTCTACTAATTGGTGAATCGTGGATTCTTTAATAAAAGGTCTTGCCCCGTCGTGTACAAGAACAATTTCATGATCAACCTCAAGCAATGCGTTGTATACACTATGCTGTCTTTCTTCCCCGCCATCTACAAGCTTAACGACCTTTTTAATACCAAAGCGGTCTAATAAACTTTTGAACTCATCTCGCTCCGATGGATGAATCGCTAAATAGATACCCTGACAATGGGAGTCAAGTTCAAAAACGCGCAGTGTATGAATAATGACTGGACAGCTATTCAGCTCGAGGAGCAGTTTATTCTTGTCTGCTTTCATTCGTTTCCCTTGCCCTGCAGCCGGAATGACAACTTCATATTCCATACGATAACTCCTTTAACACTCGAGTAATACTATTTATTATACCTCACTGAATCAATAGAGTCAGGGCAAAGATTACTTATAAAGCTTTTTCTAATTGCTTCGGCTTCGCAAAGATCATTCGACCCGCAGAGGTTTGAAGAACAGACGTCACAAGTACATCGATATACTTGCCGATATAATTGCGTCCCTCTTCCACTACAATCATCGTACCATCATCGAGATAGGCGATTCCTTGATTATGTTCTTTACCGTCTTTGATTACCTGAACCTTCAATTCTTCTCCAGGTAATACAACTGGCTTAACGGCATTGGCCAAGTCATTGATATTTAATACTTGTACACCTTGAAGATCGCATACTTTATTCAAGTTGAAATCATTCGTGACAACGATCCCATTCGTAAGCTTCGCTAATTTCACAAGCTTCGAATCAACTTCCTGAATTTCCTCAAAGTCACCTTCATAAATCTGAACCTCTACAGGGAGCTCCTTTTGAATTCGATTCAGGATATCAAGTCCACGCCTGCCACGGTTTCGTTTCAAAACATCTGAAGAATCCGCAATATGCTGAAGCTCTTCCAGCACAAACTGTGGAATGACGACAATTCCTTCTAAAAATCCAGTTTGACAGATATCTGCGATACGACCATCGATAATCACACTCGTATCCAGTATCTTCAGCGTTTTCACACCCGCTTCATCAGAATCTTCGTCAGTCCCTTTTTTCTTGCCTTTATTTGTAGTACCAAACAGACCGACCAGCTCATCCCTTTTCTTAAAGCCAACTTGAAAGCCTAAATAACCAAGAATCAGCGTTAATAGAATCGGAACCACTGTGTTGACAATCGGGATCTCCATTTGATTGAAAGGAATCCCAAACAGATACGCAACAAAAAGACCGATAATAAGTCCTAAACTGCCAAATAACAGATCCGTTACTGGAGCTTTTACTAAACTATCTTCAAACCACTTGACGAAATTGACGACATACTCGACTGCCCAAAACGAAAGAATATAAAAAATAATGGCACCAAATATAGCAGTCATATAAGGGTTATTAATTAAAGGAATGTCTGATAAATTTATGACGGTAAATAATTCGGGAAGCAGAAATATCCCCAGTGTTCCCCCGACTATAAGGAAGCACGCTTGAACGATTCTTTTTAACATTCCCTCACCTCCTCCTATTCATTATAAACAATTTGCTATTTTTGAAACGTCTTAGCCCTTGAAAATTTTAAATTTAATACTTTGGAAACCATTTTGATATACTTATCCCATTTTACTAGCTTCCTTAAGTGAAGGCTAACATGTCTCTTAAAGACTGTCAATTTTTTGAAAATGCTTCAATTATCCCCTGTATGGCAAATACAGGACCACATACCTATAACTGTCGATCGGCAAACGTTTGTTCTTTGATCAGTTTTAATCCCTCTTTGATTTTCCGTGCCCTGACCTCTCCTATTCCTTCCACTTCATCCAAATCATCCACTGAAGCACTCACTACATGGGGAAGGGTTTCGAACCTGGTAATAAGGTTTTCGATGATCACAATCGGTAACCGTGGGATCTTATTCAACACGCGATATCCTCTTGGATAGATGGCATCATCGTGATGAACATACCCATGATAGCCTAATAATTTTAATAGGACATTATCCTCTAATACTTCTGAATGGACAAGCTCCTGAAATTTATAGAGTAGTTCGAACGGCTTTATATTTCTTTCCTGAGAATAATCCCTAATAATGAGCATCGCCTCATCTTCAATATCTGCCAATAGCTCATTCATCTGAAGGCGTATCAATCTTCCTTCGACACCCAGCTCGCTTAAATAGGTCAATAACTCGTTTTTAATCCTTAATACCATTTCGAATCTGTGAAGAACTTGCAGTAGGTCGCTTTGTGTCACAAGCTCCTCAAACTCCAGAACCGATAGATTAGAGATACTCTGATCGAGAACCACCTTATACTTCTCCAGAGTTTGAATCGCCTGGTTGGCCTTCGTTAAGATGACAGAGATATCCTTTAAAGCATATCGAAAATTCCCTTGATACAACGTGATCACGTTTCTACGTTGCGAAATAGCGATGACAAGGGCATTGGTCTGCCTGGCAACCCGCTCTGCCGTGCGGTGTCTCATTCCCGTTTCGGTAGAGGGAACGTACACATCGGGAGCCAACTGAGCGTTTGCCAAAATGATCTTCGTACCCGCTTCATTCAGGATGATGGCCCCATCCATCTTGGCAAGCTCATACAGATAGCTTGGTGAAAAAGCACAATTGATATGAAATCCGCCATCCAGTACAGATTTCACCTTATCATTGTAACCAACGACAATAAGGCCGCCCGTATTGGCTCTCAGAACATTATCGATGCCATCTCTTATCGGAGCACCTGGAGCAACAAATTGCAATATATCCGACATGGACTTTTCTCTTGCCTTCTTATCTTCCATTTCTTATCCTCCTAAAATAATAGCCAGCGCTTCGTTTATATTTGACACTCCTGTGACCTCTATATCCGAAGGCGGCTGCCATCCACTTAAGTTATTTTGGGGAATAATCACACGTCTAAAGCCTAGTTTAGCCGCTTCTTGAACACGTTGCTCAATTCTTGACACCCTTCTTATTTCACCCGTTAATCCGACCTCTCCGATAATACAATCATGAGCACTGGACGCTTTATCACGGAAGCTGGACGCAATACTCGCGGCAACAGCCAAATCAATCGCAGGTTCATCCAGTTTGACCCCTCCTGCCACTTTTAAATAAGCATCCTGCTGCTGCAATAGCATTCCTGCGCGTTTCTCCAACACGGCCATAATGAGTGAAACACGGCTATGATCGATCCCCGTCGCCATTCGTCTAGGGTTATTGAAGCTGGTCGGGGTGACAAGGGCTTGTATCTCCACCAGAACAGGTCTTGTACCTTCCATGGATGCAACGACCGTTGAGCCTGCCGCGCCTTGTGAGCGCTCCTCCAGGAATATCTCAGAAGGATTTGCGACTTCCTCCAGACCAAGCTCTTTCATTTCAAAAATCCCCATCTCATTCGTGGAACCGAAGCGATTCTTCACGGCTCTTAAAATACGATATGAATGATGGCGCTCCCCTTCAAAGTACAGTACGGTATCTACCATATGCTCCAGCAAACGAGGTCCGGCAATGGATCCTTCCTTTGTAACATGCCCTACTATGAAGATGGCAATGCCTTTTGTTTTTCCTATTCTCATTAATTCAGCTGTACACTCCCTCACCTGGGAAACACTACCGGGAGCAGACGTCACTTCAGGATGAAAAATCGTTTGAATCGAGTCGATGATGACAAAATCAGGAGAGATTTGTTCAATCGTTTGATGGATCAATTCAAGATTCGTTTCCGCAAATATATATAAATCATCCGACTTAATACTTAATCGATCTGCCCGAAGTTTTGTTTGCTTGATCGATTCTTCTCCGGATATATATAGCACCTTCTGCTTTTGATCGGCAAGCTGGGAAGATACCTGAAGCAATAAAGTAGATTTCCCGATCCCGGGATCTCCACCGATCAACACAAGTGAACCCGGAACTACTCCTCCACCTAACACCCGATTCAGCTCTTTCGATTCAGTCAATACTCTTGGTTCTTGCTTTGTTTCGATTGAGATAAGCTTTTCTGCTTTAGTGGGCCCGCTATTTTCAGAATGCATAAATGATCCTCGAGGCTTTTTCCCCGTCATCTCAACTTCTTCCACCATCGTGTTCCACTCGTTACAACCTGGACATTTGCCCATCCATTTAGCAGACTCATAACCACATGATGAACATACAAACTTTGTCTTTTTCTTTGCCAATCTATTCTTCTCCTCTTTCACTCTATTTGTTTTTTTTACATTTCATGACAATACCCATTCGAAATGATTGTATCGGTTTTATGTACTGTATTCAATTTAGGACCCTTCGAAAAGCACAGGTGGCTTGCTTAGAGGCGACAAGCATAAGACGAGTTAACCGGAAAGGCGTTTTTTGCCTTTTTGGTTAACTTGGCTTATGACCTCGAGCCTCTAGCCACCGGAGCTAGACAATATGAAAAGCGCAGCCGGCTCGTTCAGGCCCGACAAGCATAAGTCGAGCTTGCTGAAAAGGCGGTCTTTGCCTTTTTGGCGAGATTGACTTATGACCTCGAGGGCCTAGCCGGCGGAGCCAGACAATATGAAAAGCGCAGGTGGCTTGCCCAGAGGCGACAAGCTTTTCCAGAGCTCATCAAAGGTATCCATTATTATAAAAGAGGTACACGAAAAACATAAACGTGTACCTCTTTTTTCACCTTTGTATTAAGTAGGAGTATTAGCTGCTTCTTCTTCTTTTACCTTTACAACAAACTCACTATCTTCTACATCAATGACAATATTCTGACCTGTCAGCACCTTGCCTCTTAATAACTCCTCTGACAGTTTATCCTCTACATGTTTCTGAATGGCCCGACGCAGTGGGCGCGCACCGTATTCAGGATCGAATCCTTCATCTGCTATTTTTTCTTTAGCAGCAGCAGATAGCTCTAAATGAATATCCTGCTCTTTCAAGCGACTTGTCAGTTGGTTTGACATTAGTGTCACAATCTCTTTCAGGTGATCTTTTTCAAGTGAGTGGAAGACAATGATTTCATCGATACGGTTAAGGAACTCTGGTCGGAACGCACGTTTCAGCTCTTCCATTACCTTACCTTTCATATCCTTATAATCCTGCTTTCCATCTTGAATATTGAACCCAACATATTTGTTGCTCTTAAGGGACTGGGCGCCAACGTTGGATGTCATGATCAACACCGTGTTTCTGAAGTCTACCGTTCTTCCTTTTGAGTCTGTCAAACGACCATCTTCCAAGACTTGAAGGAGGATGTTAAATACATCAGGATGTGCCTTTTCAATTTCATCTAAAAGTACGACGGAATATGGCTTACGGCGAACTTTTTCTGTTAACTGACCGCCTTCTTCATATCCTACATACCCTGGAGGAGAACCTACTAAACGTGAAGTCGAATGCTTCTCCATGTACTCAGACATATCGATGCGGATCATGGCATCCTCGTCACCGAACATAGATTCCGCTAATGCACGGGCAAGTTCCGTTTTCCCTACTCCTGTCGGTCCTAAGAAAATAAAGGAACCAATCGGACGCTTCGGATCTTTCAGCCCTGCTCTTGCACGACGGACCGCTTTCGATACTGCTACGACTGCTTCAGATTGACCAATGACTCTGGAATGAAGGATCTCTTCTAACTTAAGTAATCGATCCGTCTCAGTCTGGGCAAGTTTCGATACCGGCACTCCCGTCCAGTTCGATACAACCTTCGCAATATCTTCTACCGTCACTTCCGTATTTTCCTGACCTTGCTTTTCTTTCCATGTGTTCTTCGTTTCTTCCAGCTCTTCACGAAGCTTTTGCTCTGAATCTCTTAGAGAAGCTGCTTTTTCAAACTCTTGGCTTTGAACCGCTGCATCCTTCTCTTTACGGATTTCTTCCAGCTTTGCTTCAAGCTCTTTCAGGTTTGGCGGCGTTGTATAAGAACGTAAGCGCACCTTAGACCCAGCTTCATCAATTAAATCAATTGCCTTATCCGGTAAGAAGCGGTCTGAAATGTAGCGATCAGACAGTTTCACTGCCGCATCAATCGCTTCATCTGTGATCGATACGCGGTGATGGGCTTCATAACGATCGCGTAAGCCCTTGAGAATCTGAATAGACTCTTCTGCCGTTGGCTCATTGACTTGAATTGGTTGGAAACGACGCTCCAGCGCAGCATCCTTTTCAATATATTTACGGTACTCATCTAATGTTGTCGCACCGATACATTGTAACTCTCCACGAGCAAGAGATGGTTTTAAAATGTTCGATGCATCGATGGCGCCTTCAGCTCCGCCTGCTCCGATTAACGTATGAAGCTCATCGATGAACAGGATGATATTACCTGCCTGACGAATTTCATCCATTACTTTCTTTAATCGATCCTCGAATTCACCGCGGTATTTCGTACCGGCTACCACTGTACCCATATCCAGGGTCATTACGCGTTTATCCCGAAGGATTTCAGGCACTTCATTTGCAATGATCTGTTGTGCAAGGCCCTCGGCAATCGCTGTCTTACCTACACCAGGCTCACCGATTAACACCGGGTTATTCTTCGTACGGCGACTTAAAACTTCAATGACACGCTGAATTTCTTTGCTTCGTCCGATAACCGGATCTAAGCTTCCTTCACGGGCGATTGCCGTTAAGTCCCGGGCTAAGCTATCAAGGGTAGGCGTATTGGCATTGGCATTGCCCGCGCCCTGGTGGTTGCTTGAGTCATTACTTCCTAGTAACTGCAATACTTGCTGTCTTGCTTTATTTAAGCTGACACCAAGATTTCCGAGTACACGAGCGGCTACTCCTTCACCTTCACGAATTAACCCTAATAAAATATGTTCTGTTCCTACATATGAGTGTCCCAGTTTACGAGCCTCATCCATAGAAAGCTCAATCACTTTCTTCGCTCTGGGTGTATAATGAATCGTTTGAGATTTCTCGGTTCCTTTCCCGATCAACCCCTCCACTTCTTTCTGAATCTTTTCAGGGCTCAGTCCCAACGCCGTAAGTGCTTTAGCGGCAATTCCTTCACCCTCGCGGACAAGTCCCAATAAAATATGTTCAGTACCAATATTACTGTGCGCCAAACGAATCGCTTCTTCTTGAGCTAACGCTAATACCTTTTGTGCTCTTTCTGTAAATCGACCAAACATCATATTATTTTTCCTCCTCACATGTATCCTTATCTAACTTAATTCGCTCTCGAATCAAAGAAGACCTTCTTATATCTCTTTCATTTGGTCTCAATGGACCTCCAGAATATTGTTGTAAAAATCCCGGTTGGGTTAAAATCATTAGTTCATTCAATATATTCTTAGATATGACTTTGATGTATCCTAAATCAATCCCAAGCCTGACATCCGATAAACACTTAGCTGCTTCCTTGGACTCAATAATTCGACTGTGCTCCAACACACCAAGTGAACGAAAGATCCTATCTTCTAATTGTATGTTAGACGTTTTAACTAATGCGTCCCTTGCCGATTGTTCTTTATCGATGATCTGTTTCACAACACTTAACAAATCTTCCACAATATCTTCCTCTGACTTACCGAGTGTCGTCTGATTCGAAATCTGGAAGATGTTTCCCAACGCCTCGCTGCCTTCTCCATAAATCCCCCTTACCACCAGACCTAATTGGTTAATGGCAGGAATGATACGATTTAACTGCTGGGTCAGGACCAGACCAGGCAAGTGCATCATGACAGAAGCTCTAAGCCCCGTTCCTACATTGGTAGGACAAGTCGTTAAATATCCATGTTTCTCATCAAAAGCAAAATCAAATTCGCTTTCAAACCAATCATCAATCTGATTCGCTCTCTGTAAAGCTTCCTTCAATTGTAAACCTGGATATAAACACTGTATTCGAATATGATCCTCTTCGTTTACCATTATGCTAATATCTTCTTCACTGGATAAAAGGACAGCCCCATAGTTCGTGTCCTCTGCCAAGTTAGGGCTAATAAGGTGTTTCTCCATCAATACCCTCTTTTGGAGTGGCTGAATCTCACTTGTAGGTAAAAATTCTAATTCACCTAATTTCTTCGGGTATAAAGAGAGCTTATCCTTCACGCGATCCACAATTTCTTTTGCTTCCTCAGAAGAATAAAGAGTAGAGAATCGAAAGTCTGTCAGGTTCCTCGCGAGGCGAACCCGTGAGCTGAGAACAATATCCGAATTCGGTCCCTCTTCATTCATCCAAGAACTAACAGCATTTTGTAAAAATCTCTCTAGACTCATCCTTTATCTCCTCCCTCTTTTTTAACATCTTTCTCCAGGGAGCGAATTTCGTCTCGTATCTCTGCTGCTTTTTCAAACTCTTCATCCGCAATCATCGTTTGCAGTTCTGACTTCAACTGCTGAATTTTTTTCTTCACATGAATGGCCCCGCCCATGCGTTCCGGAACCTTCCCGTGATGCTCCACATTTCCACTATGAACACGTTTTAATAGAGGAGTCAGCTCATCTTTGAACGTCTCATAACAATGAGCACACCCAAATCTTCCCACATTAATGAATTGCTGCAAGGTCATTTTACACTTTTCACACTGTAAAACCTCTGTCTTGGGTATTTCCGCTTCCTTTGCCTGCTTAAATGCAGGGGCTATATTAAGAAGACCTGCCAATAGATTGTTCACTGAGAAGCCGGAAGAAGAATCAAACATAAACATTTCACCCTTATCCTGAGCGCATTGCTCGCATAAATGAACCTCTGTCTTTTCCCCATTTATCACCTTGGTAAAATGAAGGGTTGCAGGTCTTTCATTACACTCTTGACAAATCATCCTACTCACCTCTCAAAACTTACTCGTACTTCAATGTATCCAGCATGGCCCTGAGCATTCTTCCCCTCAATACGTCCCGTTCAGGTAAATCGACCATGATCACCGAACGGTCCATTACGCTCAGCATGATCTTTGCTTCCCGTTCAGAGATAATATCCTCTTCTACTAATCGAAACACAATATCAGCTGCCGTATTCTGGCTGATCGTCTGAGTAATGAGTGCTACCAGCTGGTCAATTAGATGAACTTGATCGTGGGCCTTTACTTTCATAATTCTGATATAGCCCCCGCCACCTCGTTTACTCTCTACTACATATCCTCTTTCTATCGTGAACCGGGTATTGATCACATAATTAATTTGAGAAGGAACACATTGAAACTTATCAGCGATCTCGCTTCTTTTAATCTCGACTATCTCACTTTCACTCAGTTCTAAAACATTCTTTAAATAACGTTCAATGATGTCGGATATGTTCCTCATCAAACCTCCTCCTCATTTTGACTTTGACTATATTTGACTATAATTATACAACCGTGTTTTAAACTTTGCAATTATGAAGTTTGACCTTAGAAGTTTTCCTGTTTTAGGAAGGTTTTAAACGTGAAAATGTGAGTTTGTTGGATAGATTTTAGGAAATGGGGCATTGAGAGGGAGTGTTTTTTTATACGGGGAGGGCAGTGATAAGGGTCGGGAGTTGATTTTTGGAGAGGGGTGGAAGGATGGTCGACCTGTGATGTGATGGAATGGTGAATGGTCTATTGGTGTGATTGAGGAAGAGTGAAAGTTAGTAATTTGGATGGATTACTTACACTAAAAAGTTGGATTTATTGGGCATTAGTTTATCTTTTCAGCTGTATAGAGGAGTGATGTTCAATCCACAATCTCAAAAATTCAAACGACAAAAAAAGCAGCTCCTAAGAGCTACTCTTTTTCATATTTGCCTGGCGACGTCCTACTCTCACAGGGGGAGATCCCCCAACTACCATCGGCGCTGAAGAGCTTAACTTCCGTGTTCGGCATGGGAACGGGTGTGACCTCTTCGCCATTGTCACCAGACGAATT
>NZ_JBHTGN010000009.1:0-56935 GCF_042666755.1 Rossellomorea sp. GCM10028870
TGGTGACAATGGCGAAGAGGTCACACCCGTTCCCATGCCGAACACGGAAGTTAAGCTCTTCAGCGCCGATGGTAGTTGGGGGATCTCCCCCTGTGAGAGTAGGACGTCGCCAGGCAAATATGAAAAAAGGGTAGCTCTTAGGAGTTACTCTTTTTTTGTCGTTTGAATTTTTGAGATTGTGGATTGAACATCCATTCTCTATACAGCTGAGCGGATAATCTAATTCAGCGGGTAATTACTCCGAGGATTTAGGTAACAATTGGTAAAAGATGCATAAAACGAAAAAGTGACGCAATAATGTCCGAAAACGACGCATAAAATAAAATAATGACGCAAAAAAGTATGATAATGACGCAATAATGGTTAAAACGACGCAATTACCACAAATCAAGACACAGCCATACCTAAACAAACCGTACTAGTACCGATAAAAAGAGGCAATCTTCCAAGTTTGGTTACGTTTTCACACGAAAACAACTTATTTTATACCATTTTACAAGTTTTACAGCTTTCTATCCGCACATTCCCGGCACATCCACATGAATGATTCACTTTCCAAATCCCAAAATGAATAATCAATATCCCACCATTATCTACTCTTCTTTTAAACTAACTTTGCCCCACAGCACCCCCTTTCTCCATAAAAGATCTATACCAACCTAAACCTTCCCAGTATTTTTTCCACAATCTTTTTTATAGAGACATACACAGACAGGGCGATTGTAACATAAGATAAATTACACTTGATTATTCTGTCAGTTTAAAAGTTTGAAATAATGTATACAATTTGAGGTTTTGAGGCAGAATAGGTTGTATGGAGGTGGAGAGCCCTATGTTAAATCCGGAGCGTAAGGCGGCTTTAGAAGAGTGTATCGTTTGTCACGTTGAAAAGAAGGTTGGAATCCATCTATACACATCGTTTATCTGCACAGAATGTGAGAAAGAAATGGTTCAGACAGAAACCAACGATCCTTTGTATAAAACGTTTGTTCAAAGATTAAAAAAAGTGAATACTCCTCAAATCTATTCATAACCAGGAAGTATCCTTGGTTATGATTTTTTTTGATATTAATAGCTTACGTGCAAAGCGTTGTACTTTAAAAAGTTTTCCTTGTTCCTTGACGCAACGAACAGCATGGTTGTGATACGATATGAGTGGATATTTGTTTTGAGGAGATTTAGAGAATGAAACGAGATCATACGAGAACCCCGCTTATTGAGGCGATAGAGAAGCACCGGTCTGCAAAGCCTATCTCTTTTCATGTGCCGGGTCATAAAAATGGTTTATTGTTGAATGATGATCCATTTTATCAATCTGATGTTACTGAATTAAGCGGATTGGATGATTTACATGATCCACATGAGGCAATACGTGAAGCTGAGGACTTGTTGTCGGATGTATATGGAACGTTGAAGAGTTATTTTTTAGTGAATGGGAGTACAGTAGGGAATATCGCTGCAATTCTTGCTTCATGTTCACCTGGAGATCCCATTTTTGTTCAAAGGAATTGTCATAAGTCAGTACTAAACGGAATCAAGCTTGCGAAGGCGGTTCCTATATTAATAGAAACAGAGTGGAACGACGAGGGGATTGCTCTTGGTATTAATCTAGACGCTTTGAAGGAAGCATTGAAGGCATTTCCTCATGTGAAGGCGTGTGTCCTTACCTATCCGACTTATTATGGGTTCACCTATAATATCGATCAGATAATTGAGGAATTACATAAACATGATGTGACGTGTATCATTGATGAGGCACATGGAGCTCATTTTTCATTGGGCACACCCTTTCCAAAGTCTGCAATTGAACTTGGAGCAGATATTGTCGTCCATTCGGCCCATAAAATGCTCCCTGCCATGACGATGGGTTCTTATTTACATATTGCAAGTGACAGAGTGATTGAACGTAAGGTAAGAGAGTATTTAACTATGCTACAATCAAGTAGTCCATCTTATCCGATTATGGCATCCCTGGATTATGCCAGATCCTATGTCGGAACCTTTACTAAAGAGGATATGGATCAAAATATTAAAAGGGTCAATGAGTTTGTACAAGCGTTAGATGGGATTCACCCTCAGCTCATTGTAAACCGGGCTCATGACCCACTAAAGCTTGTCATTCAGCTAGAGGGAAGGTCGGGGTATTCTCTTCAACAGTTATTAGAGTCAGAAGGGATTTACTCGGAGCTTGCAGACCCTGCTTATGTACTATTGGTTCTTCCGTTACTGAAGAAAGATCGTTCTTTTCCTTATAAAGAAGCAATCAGTCGAATGAGTAAGGCATTAGGGAATGCACCGATAATAGAAAAGATAACGAATCATGGAATAAATCGTTCAAATAGCGATGAGAATTATTTTACTACCTTGGCATTAAGCTTTGAAGAGATGGAGGATAAAGCTGAAATTCTCGTTGCCCTTGAGGAGGCAGAAGGAGAAATTTCTGCAGGAATGGTCACTCCTTATCCACCAGGAATTCCTATGTTGATCCAAGGGGAACGAATTACCTCTCATGCCATTGCGCGTTTAACAGAGTATGTAAAGAATAAGGCGAATATACAAGGTCATCACCGCTTAGATGAAAACCGTGTGTTTGTGTACCGCTAAGCAAGTGGAGGGAAAGACATGTCAAAAGGATTGTTTATTACAGTTGAAGGTCCTGAGGGAGCCGGGAAATCAACTATATTAACTGAGTTATATAATCAATTAGTACAAGAAGGATTCGATGTCATTCAGACGAGGGAGCCTGGAGGCATTTCGATTGCTGAACAGATTAGAGAAGTGATATTAAATACAAAGAACACGGAAATGGATAAACGGACGGAAGCTCTTTTGTATGCTGCAGCGAGACGACAGCATTTGGTGGAAAAAGTGATTCCCGCACTCGATGAAGGGAAGATTGTGATTTGTGATCGTTTTATTGATAGTTCTCTTGCGTATCAAGGGAATGCGCGTGGAATCGGTATGGAAGAGGTCATGAACATCAATCAATTTGCGATTGAGGATAAGATGCCTGATCTTACCTTGTATTTTGATATCGAGCCCGAAGAAGGGTTAAAGAGAATTGCGAAACACAATGGAAGAGAAGTGAACCGGTTAGATCTGGAATCGGTCGATTTCCATACCCGCGTCCGGGAAGGGTATCAGAAGTTAATAAAACAATATCCTGATCGTATACAAGTCATCGATGCCAGCCAAAGCAAAGAAGCTGTATTTGGTGATGCATATGGTATCGTGACCGATTACTTAAACAAGTAAGTTTAGTGAAAAGGGAAAGGCGGAATTCTAAGCAAAAATTGGTGCTAAGAAGTCCGTCTCTTTTTTAGATGAAACATGTATGTAGATCTTGTTCAATGATATAATAGAAGGAAGTAAATGGCTTTATAACGGAGGAATTGATTTATGAAGGTAATTATGGCAGTTGTTCAAGATAAAGATAGCAATCGTTTGTCTAATGCCCTGATGGAACATAATTTTCGTTCGACGAAATTAGCAAGTACAGGCGGGTTTTTGAAGTCTGGAAATACCACGTTCATTATTGGTACTGAAGATATTCGTGTAGATAAAGCGTTACAGGTTATTAAAGAAAACTGTCAGTCACGTGATCAGATGGTGGCTCCTGTATCCCCTATGGGTGGAAATGCAGATTCTTACGTGCCTTACCCTGTTGAAGTAGCCGTTGGTGGAGCGACCGTGTTCGTTCTTCCTGTAGAGCAATTCCATCAGTTTTAAAGTGGGGTTTAACCTATGAAAATTACCCAAGACCATCGAGTGTCCTTAGATAAAGTAGCAAAAGACCAGAAGTCTAACAGCACAGGTCATGTTAAATTCGGGCAGCTTATTCACAAGCACGATCAGAAAATGCAGATGGATCAGCTCAATAAGCTGCTTGTCACAATAGAAAATGCCGGCAGTCGTTTAGCCAAATCAAGATCCTTTAAAGATCTTGCTAAATATAAAACATTGGTCAAGAAATTTGTGCGTGAGGCCGTAGATTTCGGAATGGATCTGAAGCAATCTCATACATGGAATCAGTATGGCGAGGGCAGAAAGCTCAATATAGTAGAAACCATCGATCAACAACTTGTTGAACTGACGGAAGATGTATTAGATAAAGAAAAGAAGTCCATTGATATATTAGGGAAAATAGGTGAAATAAAAGGATTGCTTATTAATCTTTATATGTAAGAGAGTGATGTTAAGACATGTTGTTTGAAGAGATACAACCATTTCAGCCCGTCGTTCTTCAGATGCTTCAAAACAGTATTGTGAAGGATCGTGTCGCTCATGCTTATTTATTTGAGGGTGAAAAAGGGACACGGAAGAAAGAAATGAGCATCCTGTTTGCAAAAGCATTGCTATGCGTAAACCGCGTGGATGGAAAGGCTTGTGAAAGCTGCTCTAACTGTAAAAGGATTAATCATGGGAACCACCCGGATCTGCATGTCGTTGAGCCGGACGGTCTTTCAATCAAGAAGGATCAGATTAAAAGTTTACAAGAAGAATTTTCGAAAACCGGTGTAGAATCCAAGAAGAAAATCTACATTATCGTTCATGGAGATAAGATGACGGCCAATGCAGCTAATAGCCTGCTTAAGTTTCTTGAAGAGCCATTAGCAGATACAACGGCGATTCTTATCACAGAAAATATTCATCGGATTTTGCCTACTATTCTTTCCAGGTGCCAGACGATTTCCTTTAAACCGTTGCCGAAAGAACAGCTGACAAAACAATTATTGGAAGAGGGGGTTCAGCCTCATTTAGCAACCCTTGCATCCAACTTGACGAACCATTATGAGGAAGCTGTAGAAATATGTCAAAATGAGTGGTTTGCACAAGCAAGAATAATAGTGTTAAAATTATATGAAGTCCTCCAGAAAAGTCCCTTCCAAGCAATGGTCAAAATACAAGAGGATTTTGTACAGCACTTCAAAGAAAAAGATCAAGTCGATCGAGCATTAGATCTTTTACTTCTAATATATAAAGACTTACTTCATATCCAGTTAGGAAAAGAAGAACAGCTCGTGTACCCGGACCAAAAGGAAAACTGGAAATCAAACGCACTTCAAGTATCTACCAATCGTCTTTCTACTAATATGACGGCGATACTTGAAGCAAAACGCAAGTTAAACGCCAATATGAATTCGCAGCTGCTAGTAGAACAGCTTATGCTAAAACTGCAGGGGTGATGGTCCTTTGTACGATGTTGTAGGAGTACGCTTTAAAAAAGCGGGTAAAATCTATTATTTCGATCCGGGTGAATTGGATATTCAGAAAGATTGCTATGTGATAGTTGAAACGGTTCGCGGGGTCGAATTTGGAAAAGTAGTCGTAGAGAGAAAGCAAGTAGGAGAAAATGATGTAGTGCTTCCATTGAAAAAAGTGATTCGTATCGCTGATCAAAAAGATCGTTTAATCGTAGATGAGAATAAATCATCTGCAACGGAAGCCTACAATGTATGTTGTGATAAAATTAATCAGCATCAATTAGATATGAAATTGGTAGATGTAGAATATACATTTGATCGAAATAAAGTCATATTCTATTTTACGGCTGATGGACGAGTTGATTTCCGAGAGCTAGTAAAAGATCTAGCTTCCATTTTCCGTACCCGCATAGAACTTCGTCAGATTGGCGTTCGAGACGAGGCGAAAATGCTGGGTGGTATTGGTCCTTGTGGCCGCATGCTATGTTGTTCAACCTTTTTAGGAGATTTTGAACCGGTATCCATTAAGATGGCGAAGGATCAGAATCTATCCCTTAATCCAACGAAGATTTCAGGTTTATGCGGACGTTTAATGTGCTGTCTGAAATACGAGAACGATGAGTATGAAGCAGCAAAAGAAGAATTACCTGATATCGGAGAAGTGATTAAGACACCTCATGGAAAAGGAAAAGTGGTAGGTCTTAATATTCTGGAACGTATTCTTCAAGTGGAAATTAAAGAAGAAGAGCGGGTTCTGGAATTCACATTAGATGAAATTATGAACGCGGGTGCCGTATCATTCCAAGCCACAGAGTAACGGGGTGTAGTGTCGTGGATAAAAAAGAGTTCTTTGATTCAGTCAGTAACATGGAACAACAAATTGGTCATTTATATCATCAATTAGGTGAGCTCAAACAATGCCTAGCTGAAATGTTAGAAGAGAATAACTCTCTGAAGCTTGAAAATGAGCATTTGCGCCGTAGACTGGAACAAACAGAGAACTCACCAAAAAAGGTACAAACAAACAGCGATGCGGGTACAACGAGTGAGTCAGACTTAGAAGATAAAACACTGGATATTGGAGAAGGGTATGACAACCTTGCTCGATTATACCAGGAAGGATTTCATATTTGTAATATACACTTCGGAAGTCCACGGAAGGATGAAGACTGCTTGTTCTGCCTTTCTTTCTTAAATAAGAAATAAAGGTGCACTTCATTCTTTTGAACTGAATACAGAGTAAAAAGGGCTGATCCATGTGTAGTGGGATTGGTCCTTTTTATTGGAATAGTTTAGAGGGACTAGCTGCCGGAGCCGGACAAATCGTAAAGCGAAACAACATATAATAGAAGAAAAGAAGGAGGTAAGGCATGGTTGAGTTAAAAGAAGATGAACGTTTAGATTATTTATTGGCCGAAAACATGAGGATCATTCAAAGTCCATCTGTTTTTTCCTTTTCAACAGATGCGGTCCTATTGGCCCATTTCAGCTATTTACCGATTCACAAAGGGAAAGTGGTTGATCTATGTTCGGGTAACGGCATCATCCCCTTATTACTAAGTGCAAGAACCAACGTTGAAATTACGGGGGTGGAGATTCAGGAAAGACTATTTGATATGGCACAAAGAAGTATCGAGTATAATGGCCGTCAAAATCAAATATCCATGAAGCTGGGGGATGTGAAGGAAATTGATCAGCTTCTTCATCATTCCCATTATGATGTCGTAACCTGTAATCCTCCATACTTTAATACTCCACCCGGGGATAAAAGAAACGTAAACGAGCACTATGCGATTGCCCGTCATGAAATCTTATGTTCTCTTGAGGATACCATCAAAGCTTCAAGCTATCTCCTGAAGCAAGGGGGAAAGGCTTCCTTCGTCCATCGTCCGGGTCGATTGATGGACATCCTATCGTTGATGAGGAAGCATCGTCTCGAGCCGAAACGATTGCGCTTTGTATATCCGAAGCCGGGAAGAGAAGCCAACACCATCTTAATAGAAGGAATAAAAGATGGGAAACCGGACCTGAAAATTCTTCCTCCCCTTTATGTGTATGACGAACAAAACAAATACTCAAGGGAAGTATATGATATGCTGTTTGGAAAGAATGAAGATAAGGACTAAGGAAATGAGAAGGTGAGCGATTCAATGAACCAGCAAAAAAGCTTTCAAGATAGTGACAAAGGAAGCTTGTATCTTGTCCCTACACCAATCGGGAATTTAGAGGATATGACGTTTCGAGCAATCCGCATGATGAAGGAAGCGGCAGTGATTGCTGCTGAAGATACAAGAAATACGAAAAAACTATGTAATTACTTTGAAATTGACACGCCTATCATTAGTTATCATGAGCATAATAAAGAAACGAGCGGACCGAAGCTGATTGAACGAATGAAAAGAGGCGAGCTCATTGCCCTTGTAAGTGATGCAGGTATGCCATCCATCTCAGATCCGGGATACGAACTGGTGAAAGAAGCAATCCATCACGAAATTGCTGTTATTCCACTACCGGGAGCTAATGCAGCTCTTACGGCTTTGATCGCTTCAGGATTGGCTCCGCAGCCATTTTATTTCTATGGGTTTTTACATAGAGGGAAGAAAGACAAAAGAGCGGAACTGGCTACACTTAAAACGCTGGAAGATACATTTATCCTTTATGAATCACCACACAGATTAAAAGAAACATTAAAAGAGCTATATGGAGCTTTGGGAAATAGACAAATCGTTGTTTGTCGTGAGCTCACGAAGAAATTCGAGGAATTCATCCGTGGATCCCTGGAAGAAGTAATGGAATGGGCAAACGATGGAGAAGTACGAGGCGAATTCTGCTTATTGATTGAGGGAGCAGGTCCGTTGGAGAAAGAAGAGGAAGACGTCTGGTGGAGCAGCTACTCCCTCCAGGAACATGTTCAACACTATGTAAATGAAAAAAGCATGTCCTCCAAAGAAGCCATCAAACAAGTCTCTAAAGAACGATCCCTTCCAAAACGGGAAGTATATCAAGCTTATCATGTTGAATAGAAAAGTGCAGAGAGGCAGAATCAATAAATAAAAAAGGCTCTTTTCGCAAAGATTGTTGTTTTCTAGCATAGAATCTGCCAGGGCTCTATCAACCAGGTTTATGCTGGATGGTGAGGGAAACTGCTCTGCTTGCAGCTAGCGTTCGGCCGAACCTCCTCAGCTTAGCCGAACGGGGTCTCGGCACGTCCAAAATCCGCCGGAGTCTGCGCAGTTCCCCTCACCATCTTAAACAGTATTTTCATGACAGAGCTTCAAGGTGTGCAAGAAAACAATGTTACGAGAAAAAATAATCCTTCTTCCTTAAAATGAAATTCAATCTCTTTTACCTTAAATGAGATTGCTTGCTAAAATTCTTGTTATGATTGATTTCTATTAAGGATTCATGCTTAGAAAGTTGATTGGAGCGGAAGGATGCTCGACTCCTGCGGGAATAGCTGGACAGGTGAGTCCCCGGAGGCTTGCCGAGGAGGCTCACCGCCAGCCCCGCGGAAAGCGAGCATCCCGGAGCGGAAATCAACAATTACTTTCTCCTCTACAATAGCAACAAACTTTACGAATAGATCCATAAAAAAAGGCCTGAGTCTAGTCACTCAGGCCTTTGGTATATTAACAACAAATTATTTTGTTTGTAGTGAATCCTGGATTTCTTTAAGTAATTGATCTGCACCTTCACGGCTAAGAACCAATTTACCGTTAGCAAGCTTGATGTTGTCATCAGAAACTTCACCAGTGATTTGGCAAGTCATGCTTGGCTTATATTTCTTTAAAATGATTCTTTCGTCATCTACATAGATTTCCAAAGCATCTTTCTCAGCAATACCTAATGTACGACGTAATTCGATTGGAATAACGACACGACCTAATTCATCAACTTTTCTTACAATACCTGTAGACTTCATTTAAAAATCTCCTCCAAATATAAGATATTTATATCTCTCTCTAGTTCGTCAATATTCGACAAATTTCTTTTGTTGCTTCTATCATACCAACGTTTAGGAATATCGTCAATAATTATATCTGTAAATTTTTAAGAAAAAATGGATAAAAAAAAGCTGTTATAATAAGCTTTACGCTTTGTTGTAAAAAATTGTATTACCAATTGAATATTATTGTAACGAAAGTAATGCAAGTGAGAAATGTCGAATTATCTTTATGGTATGTATACATTCGACAAATTTAGACAAAAACCCGCATGTGTTTCGACAAAATCAATATTCAACATTGTTTAGTTGCAGAAACCCTATATTTTAGGTATATTTTGATGAGATAAGAGGTTAAGATGATAGGTGAGACGCAGATAATGGATGTACGTAACAATTATGCCACTATAAACCATACGGATGCCCATATGGCTTTATGGGGGTAGATAAAAAAGGGAGGAACAGAAAGTGGAAGAAAAGTTGAACACCTTCTATATAACAACACCGATTTATTATCCAAGTGGAAATTTACATATTGGACATGCTTACACCACGGTAGCTGGTGATGCGATGGCCCGTTATAAGAGAATGCGTGGATTCGATGTCATGTACCTGACAGGAACGGACGAGCATGGACAGAAAATTCAACGTAAAGCCCAGGATGAGGGGATTACTCCACAAGAATATGTAGACGGGATCGTTCGTGGAATTAAAGATCTATGGGGGAAATTGGATATTTCATATGATGACTTTATCCGTACGACTGAGAAGCGTCATAAGGATATTGTGGAAAAGATCTTCCATCAGCTTGTCGAACAAGGTGATATTTACTTGGACCAGTATGAAGGCTGGTATTGTACACCATGTGAATCCTTCTTTACTGAGCGTCAATTGGAAAACGGAAACTGTCCTGATTGCGGTAGACCTGTTGAAAAAGTGAAGGAAGAATCGTACTTTTTCAAAATGAGCAAGTACGCTGACCGCCTCCTTGCTTACTATGAAGAAAACCCTGAGTTCATTCAGCCTGAGTCCCGTAAGAATGAGATGGTGAATAACTTCATCAAACCTGGTTTAGAAGACTTGGCTGTTTCAAGAACAACCTTCGACTGGGGAGTGAAAGTACCGGGAGATCCCAAGCATGTCATTTACGTGTGGATCGATGCCCTTTCCAACTATATTACAGCCCTTGGCTACGGCAGTGAAAAAGATAAAAATTACTTAAAGTACTGGCCAGCGGATGTTCACTTGGTCGGGAAGGAAATTGTTCGTTTCCATACGATTTATTGGCCGATCATGTTAATGGCATTAAATCTTCCGCTTCCTAAGAAGGTTTTCGCTCATGGGTGGCTTCTGATGAAAGACGGGAAAATGTCTAAATCTAAAGGGAATGTAGTTGATCCTGTTACCCTTATTGATCGCTACGGCCTTGATTCTCTTCGTTACTACCTATTAAGAGAAGTGCCATTCGGTTCTGATGGAGTCTTTACGCCAGAAGGATTTGTTGAACGCATCAACTTCGACTTAGCAAATGACTTAGGAAACCTGTTAAATCGTACAGTGGCCATGATCAATAAATATTTTGATGGAGTCATTCCAGCCTATGTTGATTCTAACGGTGAATTCGATCAAGCCCTCCTGGATATGAACAAAGAAACAGTGAATAAATATGAAGAAGCAATGGAAAACATGGAGTTTTCTGTAGCTTTGTCCAGTCTATGGCAGTTAATCAGCCGTACGAATAAATATATTGATGAAACTCAGCCTTGGGCACTTGCTAAAGACGAAAGCAGAAAAGAAGAGCTCGGCAGTGTGATGAGTCATTTAGCTGAATCATTACGAAGAGTCGCTGTTCTTTTACAACCATTCTTAACGAGAACTCCTAAAAAGATTTTTGAACAATTGAACCTTCATGATGAAAAAATGCACACATGGGAAAGCTTGGAGAGTTTTGGAGCTATTCCAGTAGGAACTGAAGTAGTGAAAAAAGGGGAACCGATCTTCCCGCGACTTGAACTTCAGGAAGAGGTAAACTTCATCAAAGAGAAAATGCAAGGATCTGCTCCAGCTGTTGAAGAAAAGAAGGAGCCTGCTAAAGAAGAGTCAGAGGAAATCGGAATCGATGATTTCATGAAAGTTGATCTTCGCGTAGCGGAGGTCATAGGAGCTGAGCCGGTTAAAAAAGCGGATAAACTGCTTAAGCTGCAATTGGATCTTGGCTTTGAAAAACGACAAGTTGTGTCAGGAATTGCTAAATTCTATCAACCGGACGAACTGGTTGGGAAAAAAGTGATCTGTGTGACAAACTTGAAGCCAGTAAAACTGCGTGGAGAACTTTCACAAGGAATGATTCTTGCCGGTGAAGAAAATGGAACACTGTCTCTTGCTTCCATCGACCAGTCTTTACCAAATGGAACAAAAGTAAAATAAGTAAGGTTTTTATGCTTTTGTCGATAAAGGGATGTTCCACGTGGAACATCCCTTTATTATATTAAAATAATGAATATATGGAATGAAATTTGTCATATTAGGTATTTATTAAACTCATTACTATATTTAGAAAACAATAATATAGAAAGAAACAGATTGTTTTGGTTCTGTGACGAAAGTAGATAGAATGAAGAGTACCTGCGAATGAAACAGAAGTCATAAAAAATATCCATAGAAACCATAATATGTAATATGAATGTTACATGAATGTGATGCTTGTCATGCTTTTTTATATTAAACTTATCTTTATTACAAGGAGTGTCTTACATGCTATTTGATACACATGTTCATTTGAATGCTGAACAATTTGACGAAGATCTGGAGGAGGTAATTTCAAGAGCAAGAGAAGCTGGAGTTGAAAAGATGGTGGTCGTCGGCTTTGATCGGCCAACGATTAACCGGGCGATGGAGCTCATTGAGCAATATGAATTTTTATATGCCAGCATCGGTTGGCACCCAGTGGATGCAATTGATATGAAGGATGAAGATTTAGCTTGGATAGAAGAGCTCTCCAACCACCCTAAAGTAGTTGCCATAGGGGAAATGGGACTCGATTATCACTGGGATAAATCACCGAAAGATGTTCAAAAAGAAGTGTTTCGAAAACAGATCCATTTAGCTAAAAAGGTAAAACTCCCAATAATTATACACAACCGTGATGCTACACAAGATATAGTGGATATCCTCAGGGAAGAAGGAGCAGAGGAAGTTGGAGGGATCATGCATTGCTTCAGCGGAAGTCCTGAAATTGCTCAAGAATGTGTGGATATGAATTTCTACATTTCTCTGGGAGGTCCCGTAACCTTTAAAAATGCGAAAAAGCCAAAAGAAGTAGCAAAAGAAATTCCATTGGAAAAGCTTCTGATCGAAACAGACTGTCCTTATTTAGCACCTCACCCGAACAGAGGGAAGCGAAATGAACCTGCATACGTAAAGATGGTAGCAGAACAGATCGCGGAGCTTAAGGAAGTATCATTAGAAGAAGTAGAGAACAAAACAACCGAAAATGCAAAAAAGTTATTCAACATAATCTGACATCAGATATTGTCGAGAATTGAGAGAGCTTGTCCAAATAGTTAATAAAAACAAAAAGTTCTACATAGGATTCTTGTTTCATAGGATAATCATGTCGATAACTCTCTCTTTTCTTTTTCTCTTCTTTTATGCATAATATGTTTTATGTTCCCTGGGTTTCAATATTTTGCTAGATTAAGTTAAAAGAAGTAAGGGTTGACAGTCACTGGATTACTCTATATAATCACTCCGAGAAAAGGAGGCGTTTTTCATGAAGTTTAAAACCATGAAAAGCCTGTTTTCCAAGTCTTTGAGTCGAAGGAAATGGATTGTTACAATCGGAACATTGGTAACATCTGCAGCTGTATTCGGAATTCTTTTTTATGAAGGATCTAAAAACACTGTGGCATTGACCCTAGACGGCGAGCAAAAAGAGATTAGGACGCATGCAAATACTATTCAAGATATATTAAAAGAATTAGAGATTTCAACCCGCTCAGAAGACTATTTGTACCCCTCGGGGAATACGAAGGTCTCAAATAACATGAACATTGTTTGGGAACCGGCAAAACAGGTAGAAGTAGTAGTAGGGGATCAGACGAAAAAGGTCTGGACGACTGCTGATACAGTAAAAGAGTTACTCTCTGAAAATGAAATTAAAGTAGGAGAGCATGATAAGGTCCAACCCGGCTTATCAGAAAAAGTAACAGGGAATATGAATGTCAAGATTGATACCGCATTTTCACTTAAGCTAGTGAACGGTGGAAAAGAACAAAAGGTATGGTCTACTTCGACTACGGTCGCTGACTTTTTAAAGCAACAAGGAATTACACTAAAGAAATCAGACCGTGTTGAACCAAGTTTAGACAAAGTTGTTAAAGCAAATGATGTCGTAAATGTCGTTCGAGTTGAAAAAGTCACCGATGTAGTGGAAGAGACAAAGGATTTCACCGTTATTTCCAAAAAGGATTCCGATCTTTCAAAAGGAAAAGAGAAGGTCGTTCAAGAAGGTAAAAACGGCTTGATTGAAAAGAAATTTGAAGTTGTGAAAGAGAACGGCAAAGAGGTTTCCAGGAAGTTAGTTAGTGAAAAGGTAGTGAAAGAAAGCCAGGATAAAATCGTTAATGTCGGAACGAAGGTTTTAGTGGCTCAAGTTTCCCGTGGAAGTTCATCTTCTAATTCATCTGCCTCAGCCTCAGCTGCTCCAAGTGGAGGAAGAGAGTTTTATGTGAGCTCTACAGCTTACACTGCATCATGTAACGGATGCTCAGGCTATACAGCTACAGGAATCAATCTGAAATCAAATCCGAATGTTAAGGTGATTGCAGTAGACCCTTCTGTTATTCCTTTAGGAACAAAGGTATATGTAGAAGGCTATGGCTATGCCGTAGCTGCAGATACGGGTGGAGCAATCAAAGGGAACAAAATTGATGTATTCTTCCCGTCTAAATCAGATGCCTATCGTTGGGGAAGAAAAACAATTAAAGTAAAAATATTAAACTAAGAGCAGGGGTGTTCTCCTGCTTTTTTTTATTTATCGGTGAAAACCGTTATAATAGCTTTAGGTCTTCAATGATTAGACGAAAATGAAAGCAGAAAAGTTTCAATTCTTTTGGAGGAATTATGAAAATTAAAGAAATCATCGTAGTGGAAGGAAAGGACGATACGGTAGCCATTCAACGTGCTGTCAATGCAGATACGATTGAAACGAATGGTTCTGCTGTGTCTCCGGCTACTATAGAGAAAATAAAACACGCCCAGGAAAAAAGAGGCGTAATCATCTTTACCGATCCGGACTACCCGGGTGAACGTATCCGGAAGATTGTGAGTGAAGCGGTACCGGGTTGTAAACATGCCTTTGTACATAAGAAGGATGCGCTGCCAAAGTCAGGCAGAGGAATAGGAGTAGAGCATGCTTCGCCAGATATCATAAGAGAGTCTTTAAGAGAGGCTCATGTGCTGGATGTTGAGCAGGAAGAGGTTATCTCAAAAGAGGATTTAATTGATGCCGGCTTAATCGGGAGTGCTCAGTCGAAGGACCGAAGAATTGCTCTTGGTGAGAAGCTTAGAATCGGATACACTAATGGAAAACAGCTTCATAAACGATTAAGGATGTTCAATATTCAAAAAGAAGAGTTTAAAAAAGCTTTAATGGAAATTATTCAGGAGGAAGAACATGCATAAAGATATAGCCACCCCGATACGTACGAAAGAGATATTAGGTAAGTATGGTTTCTCGTTTAAAAAGAGCCTGGGTCAGAATTTTTTGATCGATCCTAATATCCTCAGGAACATAACGGAATACGCAGGTTTATCTGAGAAAACCGCAGCCATTGAGATTGGGCCTGGAATCGGTGCGTTAACAGAACATCTTGCGCGCACCTCGGGAAAGGTCGTTGCCTTTGAAATCGACCAGCGACTGATTCCTATTCTGGCCGATACACTATCCCCTTACGAAAACGTTAAAATAATCAATGAAGATATATTAGAGGCGGATGTTGAAGCCATTATTAATAAAGAGTTTGAAGGGTTCGAAGACATTATGGTAGTGGCCAATCTCCCTTATTACGTCACTACACCTATCATTCTTAAGCTGTTGATGGAGCGACTTCCAATCAGAGGGATCTGTGTCATGCTTCAAAAGGAAGTAGGAGACCGCATTTCAGCCCAACCCGGAACAAAAGCGTACGGATCTCTTTCGATTGCCATACAGTACTATACAGAGGCCGAGATGGTCATGACTGTCCCGAAAACGGTCTTTATGCCGCAGCCGAATGTTGATTCAGCCGTCATCCGTTTAACGAAGCGGGAGAAGCCTCCTGTCGAGGTTATCAGTGAAGACTTCTTCTTTACCGTAACACGCTCTTCTTTTGCTCAGAGAAGAAAGACGATCTTGAACAATTTAAGCAGTCAGCTTCCTCAAGGAAAAGAAAAGAAAGACTTAATCCTCGAAGCTTTATCTGCTGCGGGGGTTGAACCTACCCGCCGTGGAGAGACACTGACGATACAGGAATTCGGCCGGTTGAGTGATGCGTTATACCCGAACTTTAATTAAAGCTTGGATAGATGGCTAAACGTGTAAGTGCGTTTAGCCATTTTCTTGTTCCTGTGTACTCCGCAAGGGACACCCATTTTATTGACACCGAACAGTAGAAGGTTGCATAGGTTATCACAGGGAATATTTACTTAATTGATGATAAGGAACGTGTTGAGAAGGATAAGATAAACGTTGATTCTCCTCGGCTTATTATTTCCTTTTTTAATTTATCAACGAATGTTTAGCCCATGGGAGTGACTGATGTGAATATCGAAATCAATGATGTCGTAGGTCGCCTTTCATATCAATGTGATATTTTATTCCGAGTGATAGATATCCGCATGATAGATGGTCAAAAAACGGCGGTGCTGTATGGTGAAGATTTTCGATTAATAGCGGATGCTCCTTTTCATGATTTGAAGAAGATGGACCCTAGAGAGCAGGATCGTATTACGCAGGAGTTTCGTTCAAAGGAGGAACAATCTCTTGACCTGTTCCGACAGGATATAGAGCTTCTCAAGTATAAGCAGGAGTATAGAGTAACGAATGCTTATCGAGACGATTATAACTATTTCCAAGTTCCAGGGAAAGTGCTTCATCTTGATGGAGATCCCAGCTATTTAAGAAAGTGTCTAGATCTTTATGAAAAAATTGGTGTTCCAGTAAAAGGTGTTCACTGTAGTGAGACAGAAATGCCTGAACAAATTGGGTCCCTTATCGATAAATATAGACCGAATATTATTGTATTGACTGGTCACGATGCCTATTCTAAGGCAAAAGGGACCAAAGCTGATATTAACGCATATCGACATTCGAAGTATTTTGTTCAGGCAGTGAGAGAGGCACGGAGCAAATCTCCTCACTTGGACCAGCTGGTGATCTTTGCGGGTGCTTGTCAATCCCACTTTGAATCACTCATTCATGCTGGAGCCAATTTCGCCAGTTCTCCATCCAGAGTTAATATCCATGCATTGGATCCAGTGTATATCGTGGCTAAGATTTGTTTTACGGGGTTTAAGGACTCGGTTAATGTTTGGGACGTCATCCGTAATACGTTAACAGGGGACAAAGGGCTTGGCGGAATCGAGACGAAGGGTGTTCTTCGGACTGGGATGCCATATAAAATTACTGAAGAAGATTAGGGGATGTTCGACAAAAATCAAATAGACCTTACAATTTACCGCGTGAATTGTAAGGTCTATTTGGTGTTTAGATGTATAGATTAGTAAGGTGGGTTTTTTAGTGGTTTTATGCTTGTCGCCTCTGGGCAAAGCCCCTCCGCTTTTATTGTTTACATAATTTCTCAATGTATGGGGAATGTTAGGTGTGTAGAAAAAACGTACTTTTTGTTGAATAAAATATATTGACAGGTGTTCGTGATTCTTGTTAAAATAATAAATTTATTTGACTAAAATTACATAATGTGTTATATTTGATTATAGTGAGGTGGAAGCGAAATGCCAAAAACATTAGCCGACATTAAAAGATCCCTTGATTCTAATCTGGGGAAACGTTTAATGCTTAAAGCAAACGGTGGACGTCGAAAAACAATTGAGCGTTCAGGTGTTCTAGCCGAAACGTATCCTTCTGTATTCGTTGTTCAACTGGATCAAGAAGAGAATGCGTTCGAACGAGTTTCTTACAGCTATGCAGATGTTCTCACTGAGACAGTTCAATTAACATTTTATGATGAAGCAACAGGAAATATCATCTTTAGCCAGCAGTAGACAATTGTTTGCTGCTTTTTTATTTGTCTGATTTTCATGATTTACATAGATAGCGCTCCCTTCCTTTTGTTATGTTTTGTCCTTTTGTACACATACTAAACGTGTGGTACATCTAAAGGAGGTAGACTTATGAGCAGAAGAAGAGGAATCATGTCTGATCAATTAAAAGAAGAAATCGCTCAGGAATTGGGATTCTATGATGTTGTTCAGAAAGATGGTTGGGGTGGAATCACGTCACGGGATGCAGGTAATATGGTGAAGCGCGCAGTTGAGCTCGCAAGTCAGCGATTATCTGAAAATCGTCCTCACTAACTCTTTTCACGCGTACAGGATTACATCTTTTATCAGTACCATATACAGGGGGTCGCCTTAAAAGTGTAGTGCTTTTCAGGCGGCCCCTGTTTTAATAAGGACAAGACAATCTTTCCTATCAGTACTTTACGTGATAAAATAACATACTTGTATGAGTATGTTTAGAAGTTAACACTCTCAATAATAAGTGTATGATACAATATAACAAAGAGTATTGGTAAGAAGGTGATGATATGAGGTTATTAGTGAAGGCGCCGGCAAAAATTAACCTATCACTTGATGTTTTACATAAACGTTCAGATGGTTACCATGAAGTTGAGATGGTTATGACAACAATTGATTTAGCAGATAGAATTGAGCTTACGAATCTTTCTGATGATACGATTAAGATTCTCTCGCATAATCGATTTGTACCGGACGATGGAAGAAACCTTGCCTATCAGGCTGCACAGCTTTTAAAGACGAGGTTGAATATCAAAAAAGGGGTAGCAATTTCCATTGATAAAGTGATACCTGTAGCAGCAGGATTAGCAGGCGGGAGCAGTGACGCAGCAGCAACTTTAAAAGGGTTAAATCGATTATGGGATTTAGGTCTCAGTATGGATGAGCTGGCAGAACTTGGTTCCGAAATTGGTTCAGATGTATCTTTCTGTGTTTACGGGGGTACAGCTTTAGCATCAGGCAGAGGTGAGAAGATCCAACACCTTCCTGCTCCACCAAATTGCTGGGTTATTTTGGCGAAACCAACAATAGGAGTTTCAACAGCAGATGTTTATAAAAATTTGAATCTGCAAAACATTACACATCCGAATACAAACGCCATGGTTTCAGCTTTGGAACATGGAAATTATCATGATATATGCTCCAATCTTGGGAATGTACTTGAATCAGTCACATTGGATATGCACCCTGAAGTGGCCCAAATAAAAGACCAAATGGAGCGCTTTGGTGCCGATGCTGTTCTAATGAGCGGAAGCGGCCCGACAGTATATGGATTAGTGCAATATGAATCAAGACTTCATCGAATCTATAATGGTTTAAGGGGTTTTTGTGATCAAGTGTTCGCGGTGCGCATGCTGGGAGATTAAGACCTCTTGCCGAAATCCGT
Source organism: Rossellomorea sp. GCM10028870 (assembly GCF_042666755.1). Classification (NCBI taxonomy): domain Bacteria; kingdom Bacillati; phylum Bacillota; class Bacilli; order Caryophanales; family Bacillaceae; genus Rossellomorea; species Rossellomorea sp. GCM10028870. Next base: position 18,833 of record NZ_JBHTGN010000009.1, read on the forward strand.
ATATTAATGATATATTTACATTATAATATTCGGATTTAGGAGGTTTCTTTGGTGAAGTTTAAGCGTAGTGAACGATTAATTGATATGACGCATTATTTATTAGAACGTCCCCACCAACTTGTTCCTTTAACTTTTTTCTCTGAGCGGTACGGTTCTGCAAAGTCTTCCATCAGTGAGGACTTGACGATAGTAAAGGAAACATTTGAAGGACGGGGTGTGGGGACTGTTCAAACAGTTCCCGGGGCAGCCGGTGGAGTGAAATATGTTCCAAAGGTAAACAGTCAGGAAGCGAAAGAAATGATAGATGAGCTTTGTGTTCATCTGGAAAGCTCAGATCGTTTATTGCCAGGCGGATATTTATACATGACTGACCTGCTGGGCAATCCTCAGCTTATGAAAAGTGTCGGGAAGTTACTGGCGTCAGCTTTTGCTGAGAAAGATATTGATGTCATCATGACAGTAGCGACAAAAGGGATACCGATTGCTAATGCTATTGCCTCATACTTAAATGTTCCAGTGGTCATCGTTAGGCGGGATAGTCGTGTAACAGAGGGATCGACTGTGAGCATCAATTATGTTTCCGGCTCATCGAAGCGAATCCAATCTATGGTACTTTCCAAGAGAAGTTTGAAGGAAGGGTCTAAAGTATTGGTTGTCGATGATTTTATGAAGGCCGGTGGAACCATCAACGGTATGAAGAACTTACTGGAAGAGTTCTCGGCTACTTTATCTGGCATCGGTGTTTTAGTTGAATCCAATAGTATCGATGATCGACTAGTGGATGACTATGTTTCATTATTAAAATTGTCTGATGTGAATGAAAAAGATAAACAAATTTCATTAACGGAAGGAAATTACTTTCAATCAAATTTAACATTTCTACCATAAGGGGAGGCATTTAAAATGCGTGTAGTTTCTACTAAGCAAGCACCAGCAGCAATTGGTCCATATTCTCAGGGGATTGTCGTAAATAATTTATTTTATAGTTCAGGACAAATTCCTCTGACAGCAGAAGGTACTATGGTGGAAGGTGATGTAGCGGAACAAACGCATCAGGTGTTCCGTAATCTTCAAGCCGTACTATCAGAAGCTGGGGCGTCATTGGAAACAGTGGTAAAAGCCACTGTCTTCATTAAGGATATGAATGAATTTGGTACGATCAATGAAGTATATGGGGAGTATTTTAGTAACCACAAGCCTGCTCGTTCTTGTGTAGAGGTAGCCCGCTTACCTAAAGATGCCTTGGTTGAGATCGAAGTAATCGCACTCGTGAAGTAATATTCACGGGTGTTTTTTTGTGTCAAAAAAGAAGTGTAGTTCAAATGAAATAGATGAAAGGGTATAAAAAATAAAACTTTTCAAAAAATTTTACAATTTAAGAAGGAATATCTAAATAATTCGTTGAATACATAGAGTAGATTTCATCTAGGGAAAAAGGTGGTGAACAGAATGGAAGTAACAGACGTAAGATTACGCCGAGTAAACACCGATGGTCGCATGAGAGCTATCGCATCTATTACGCTGGATAATGAATTTGTTGTTCATGACATTCGTGTAATTGATGGGAACAATGGCTTATTTGTAGCGATGCCAAGCAAGCGAACTCCAGATGGGGAATTTCGTGATATTGCTCACCCAATTAATTCGGGTACTCGCGGCAAGATCCAAGATGCCGTTTTAGCTGAGTATCACCGTCTAGGTGAGTTAGAAGAAGTTGAGTTAGAAGAAGCTGGGGCTTCCTAATAGAATCTATTGCATCAAGAGCCTACTTTTGTAAGGCTCTTTTTTTTGTCTTTAAGAGCCGAGCATTTAAAAGTGGCAGTTCTTACGCTTTTTGTATACCCCGATGTTTGGAGAGTTGAAACCTCTAATTTATTTTTTTTTGTATTTTAAGGAAAAGAAAATTCGACATAGATGTTGATAATAGGATAGCTTGTCTGAAAAAGCGAGATCCGGGCTAAAACATGGATAAAATGGAACTAGGAATGGCATGTGTTTAATGAAAACGGCTCAATTAAATGACGGTGTCGCTGCCCTTAAGGGAAAATGGCTGATTTAGGTCGTTTGAAAGTACTTTTTAAGCTGGAAATGCGGAAGTGTTGCGGCACTTTTAATGTTTGTAGAGGCAGTTTTCGGGAAAATTTGTGCCATTACTGGGGTTTGTTGTGCCACTTTCGGTCAAACTTGTGCCAAATTGTGAACACGGACTTTTCTGGCTAGCGAGCCGCCTCTGCTTTTCGTCTTGTCCAGCTCCAGGGCTTAAAGGCTCGAGGTCATAAGCTAAATTGACCAAAAAGGCAAAGGGCGCCTTTCCGGTCAATTCATCATATGCTTGTCGGGCCTGACCAAGCCGCCTCCGCTTTTCGTTTGACAAATATATGTACTTTTATTTGAATCCTTGAAATGATAGAGTTTTTAGGATATATTCGTTATGGATAAAAAGGTTATTGGAGGACCAAAAATGACAAATAGATATGCCGTTATATTAGCTGCTGGGCAAGGTACGAGAATGAAGTCGAAGCTTTACAAAGTTCTTCATCCTGTGTGTGGCAAGCCAATGGTGGAACATGTGGTCGACCAAATTTCAACATTACATATAGAAAAGACTGTCACAATCGTTGGTCACGGTGCTGAGCTTGTGAAGTCGCATTTAGAGGGAAAGAGTGATTTTGCTCTTCAGGCTGAGCAGTTAGGTACCGCTCACGCTGTCATGCAGTCTGAAGATGTGCTAGGTGATTTAGAAGGCACTACTTTAGTGGTATGTGGTGATACACCGCTCATTAAAGGAGAAACGATGGAAGCTTTAGTGAAGCATCACGAAGGACAGGGTGCGAAAGCGACTATCTTGACTGGTCACACTGAATCTCCTGATGGATACGGACGTATCATCCGCAATCAAGAAGGTTTAGTGGAGCGCATTGTTGAACATAAGGATGCAACTGATAAAGAGAGAAACGTGAAAGAAATCAATACTGGAACCTATTGTTTTGATAATAAAGCGTTATTCGATGCCCTGAAAAAGGTTTCGAATGATAACGTACAAGGCGAGTACTATTTACCGGATGTGATTGAGATTCTCCAATCTGAAGGTGAAATCGTAAGTGCGTACCAAACAAGTGACTTTGATGAGACATTGGGTGTGAACGACCGTGTAGCACTTTCTCAAGCAGAAATCACGATGAAAAAGCGCATCAATGAATACCATATGCGCAATGGTGTAACGATAAAGGATCCGAACAATACGTATATCGATGCCGATGTTATGATTGGCAGAGATACGGTTATCCTTCCGGGTACAGTTCTTACGGGCAGCACCACAATCGGTGAAGACACTATGATCGGACCGAACTCCGAGGTGAAGGATTGTCAGATCGGCGACCGAACAGTCGTGAAGCAATCTGTTGCCCATGACAGCTCGATCGGATCGGATGTTCATATTGGGCCATTTGCTCACATTCGTCCGGCTTCGACCATTGAGGATGAAGTGAAAATTGGTAACTTCGTTGAAATTAAGAAGGCTTCGTTTGGTAAAGCGAGTAAAGCATCTCACTTAAGCTATATTGGAGATGCAGAGGTTGGAAGTGACGTCAACATTGGATGTGGGTCGATCACAGTGAACTATGATGGGAAAAACAAACACCTGACGAAGATTGAAGATGGTGTATTTGTAGGCTGTAATTCAAATCTGGTAGCGCCTGTCAAAGTTGGAAAAGGTGCTTACATTGCTGCCGGTTCTACTATTACTGAGGATGTTCCAGGAGAGTCTCTTTCAATTGCAAGAGCTCGCCAAGTAAATAAAGAAAACTATGTTCAAAATCTAAACCATAAGAAATAATTGGAGGTCCACAATGCCAAACTCTTATATTAATTCCAAATTAAAAATTTTCTCCCTTAATTCAAACTATCATCTTGCAAAGGAAATTGCGGATGAAGTAGGAGTAGAATTAGGGAAATCTTCTGTTAAGCGTTTTAGTGACGGTGAAATCCAGATTAACATTGAAGAAAGTATCCGTGGTTGTGATGTATTCGTCATTCAGTCTACTTGTCAGCCTGTAAACGAAAACCTGATGGAGCTTCTTATTATGGTCGATGCTTTGAAACGGGCATCTGCTAAAACGATTAACATTGTTATGCCTTATTATGGTTATGCCCGTCAAGATCGTAAAGCAAGAGCGCGTGAGCCGATCACGGCTAAATTGGTTGCGAACCTGTTAGAAACTGCCGGTGCTACCCGCGTTATTACGCTGGACCTGCATGCCCCTCAAATTCAAGGTTTCTTTGATATCCTAATTGATCACCTAATGGGTGTTCCGATCCTTGCGGATTACTTTGAAGAAAGAGGATTCAATAATGAAGACCTTGTGATCGTATCCCCGGACCACGGAGGAGTGACAAGAGCCCGTAAGCTTGCGGAACGATTGAAAGCACCGATTGCCATCATTGATAAACGTCGTCCAAAACCGAACGTTGCAGAGGTTATGAACATCGTTGGTAATATTGATGGGAAAATCGCCATCTTGATCGATGATATCATTGATACAGCAGGTACGATCACGCTGGCTGCCAATGCGTTAGTAGAAAACGGAGCGAAAGAAGTCTTTGCTTGCTGTACGCACCCTGTTCTTTCAGGTCCGGCCATCGAGCGCATCGAGAATTCAAATATTAAAGAGTTGGTTGTGACGAACTCCATCCCACTAGGGGAAGAGAAAATGATCGGTAAAGTGAAGTCGTTGTCAGTGGCTCCACTAATCAGTGAAGCCATCATCCGTGTCTATGAACAACAATCTGTCAGCACGCTTTTTGATTAAGAATTAATATTTGTAGTTTGTGCATATGAAGAAGAGCCTGCCCTTTTTGAGGGTCGGGCTCTTCTTTTTGTCATTCTGCCTTATTCCCTCTCTGACAACATTCCCAGAGCACTCTTCCTGTAATGAATTGATTTTTCTATGTTTATTTCAAATCATATTAGGGTAATTACTATATATAGAACTTTAACTAACATAAAAGATTAGGGAAGGTGTTGGATTAGACATGGCAACCGAATTAAAAGCAAATACTAGAAAAGATTTTAAACGATCTTCATTAACCAAGTTGAGACACGAGGGTAACATTCCTGGAGTCGTGTACGGCTACAAAGCAGATAATACACCTATTATGGTAGATGCCATTACGTTTATCAAAACGATTCGCGAAGTAGGAAGAAACGGGATTATTTCTTTAAACGTAGATGGTAATAAACAAAACGTCATTTTAAGTGACTATCAACAGGACCACTTGAAGGATGCTGTTACGCACGTTGATTTCCTTGCTGTGAATATGTCAGAGGAAATTGATGCCGATGTTCGTATCAATCTTGTAGGAGAAGCGCCTGGAGTGAAAGACGGAGGGGTGTTGCAGCAGCCATTACATGAGGTTTCTGTTACTGCTAAACCTAAGGATATCCCAGAATCAATTGAAGTCGATATTGCCGACCTACAAGTCGGAGAAACGGTCACAATCAGTGATATCCGGGACAAATACAGCGTCACTCTTAACGAAGAGGATGATCGTACGATCGCTTCCATTCTTGCTCCTCGACAAGAAGAAGAGATCGACAGTGGCGAAGAGCAGGAAGCTGGTACTCCTGAGAATGAAGAAGGAAGAGAATCAGAGGCCAATGAAGAAAGTGAGTCAACGGAAGAATAAAAATCAATATTTTTTGGCGTAACCTTTTGCAGGTTGCGCTTTTTACGTTATTCTAGAAGTATAAGGTCAGAAGAGGTGTTAGAAATGAAGTTAATCGTTGGACTGGGAAACCCGGGATCACAATATGAGAAAACACGACACAATATCGGGTTTGTTATTATAGATGCTTTAGCAGATCGACTGGGAGTTTCGTTGAATCAGTCAAAGTTTAAAGGCGTATACGGGACGTACCATTATAAAGGTGAAAAAATCATATTATTAAAGCCCCTTACCTATATGAACTTGTCTGGGGAAAGCATCGTCCCCCTGATGGATTATTTTGATATTAAAGAGGAAGATTTGCTTGTCATCTATGATGATTTGGACTTACCAGTAGGGAAATTAAGGCTAAGACAAAAAGGAAGTGCAGGCGGTCATAATGGCATTAAATCGACAATCGCTCACTTAGGATCTCAACACTTTAATCGTCTTCGAGTTGGAATCGACCGTCCTGTCAACGGGATGAGCGTTCCGGATTACGTACTTGGTAAGTTTAATAAGGAAGATCAGGCGGAGCTTGATAAGGCGATCTCTGCCAGTGTCGAAGCATGTGAAACATGGTTTGATAAACCTTTCCTCGAAGTGATGAATAAATTCAATTAAGGGTTTCATATACTGAACTTCCAAGACAAATGAATCATCCTGGTGAAACCATCCATCATTCCTTTTAAGAGTTGAATAACTCCCTTCTATCAGGTTCATACTAACTGTATAAATGTGTATGGAGGGAAATGGTATGGCGATCCATTATCAGTGTCGACATTGTGGTACGAATGTTGGAACACTTTCAAACGTATCTGTTCATTCAGAGCAGCTCGGGATTCATACGCTGTCAGAGGAAGAACGGTTACACATGGTTCAGTATCGAGACAACGGAGATATCCAAGTAAAGACCATCTGTGAAGATTGTCAGGAGAGTCTGGAAAGAAATCCGGACTATCATCAATTAGATCATATCATTCAGTAAGAACGCTTTGGTTGCGAACCAAAGCATTTTTCTGTTTACAACCTGAGATATATAGAAAGATCCGTAGGGGAGGAGCGTACACTTGAAAGGTATTCTAAAACAGGTTCATCAAAGTGAAGAAATCCAGTCCATCATCACTGGAGTGGAAGAACAATTATCAGAACAACTTGTAGCAGGATTGTCGGGCTCATCTCGAACAGCCTATATAGCGGATGTGTATTTACAAACAAAGAAATCCACCATAGTGGTTACCCATAATTTGTTTCAAGCGCAGAAAATCTATGACGATCTCATTCAATTTTTATCCGATGATGAAGTATATTTATATTCTGCCAATGAATTAATCGCAGCGGAATTAAGCGTAGCTAGTCCGGAACTGAGAGCTCAACGAATCGAAGTATTAAACAAGCTATCCCAGAATCATCAAGGTGTCTACATTGTTCCTGTCGCAGGGTTAAGAAAAATCCTTCCTCCGAAATCAATGTGGGAAACGAATCAAATTCGTTTTACAACGGGGGAAGATATCGACTTGGATGAAATGTTAAATCAATTGGTCCAAATGGGTTATCAGCGGACGGGAATGGTCAGTACACCTGGGGAATTCAGCCTTCGGGGAGGAATCGTCGATGTGTTCCCTTTAACGTCCCAAAATCCTGTCCGGATCGAGTTATTTGACACAGAAATTGATTCTATACGCTTATTTTCTGTAGAGGATCAGCGATCGATTGATAAACTGGATTCCATGGAAATAGGTCCTGCAACAGAGGTCTTATTGAAATATGAGAATATCGAAAGACTGATTCGTGAAATTGAAGCTGGACTTTCTTCTAGTTTAAAGAAAGTCAAAGCAGCTGCTGTAAAGGAGAAGTTAACAGAGTACATAGGACATGAGATGGATCAGCTTGAAAATGGCCAGGTCCCCGAGCAGATTTTCAAGTACTTATCGCTGGCATATGAAAATCCTAGTAGTTTGCTAGATTATTTACCTCAGGACGGGGTCATTTTCTTTGACGAATTCAGTCGGGTACAAGAAATGAGTGAGTCTCTTGAGAAAGAGGAAGCCGAGTGGTATACCTCTTTATTACAAGAGGGACAGATCATCCATGACGTACCAGTATCCCATGCCTTTTCCAAGTTGATTAGTACGACGAAGCTTCCAAAGGTGTATTTTTCGTTGTTCCTGCGTCATATTCCCAACACAAGCCCACAGAATATCTTTAATGTTTCCACAAAGCCCATGCAAAATTTCCATGGGCAAATGAATGTGTTGAAGGCTGAATTGGACCGCTGGAAAAAAGGAAAATATACCGTTGTTTTACTAGGCCCCGATGAAGAACGGGTGAAGAAGCTTCAACGGGTGCTGGACGATTATAAAATTGAAATCGCCTTCGTGGAAGATGGAGATAAGCTATTACCCGGAACGATTCAAATGATTAACGGAAGCCTGACGAGCGGATTTGAGCTTCCACTTCAGAAGCTTGCTGTCATTACGGAAGAAGAGCTGTTTAATAAAAGGACCCAAAAGAAGCCAAGAAGACAAAAGCTTTCAAATGCTGAGCGCATCAAAAGTTATTCTGAGCTGAAGGTTGGCGACCATGTTGTTCATGTGAATCACGGGATCGGTAAATTCCTGGGGATTGAAACATTAGAAATCAACGGGGTTCATAAAGATTACCTGCATGTGAAGTATCAGGGGAATGACAAACTCTATGTTCCCGTCGATCAAATTGAGCTCGTTCAAAAATATGTAGCTTCAGAAAATAAGGATCCCAAGCTATACAAATTAGGCGGCAGCGAATGGAAAAAGGTTAAATCGAAGGTACAGTCTTCTGTTCAAGATATAGCCGATGATCTGATCAAACTCTATGCGGAACGTGAAGCGGCAAAAGGCTATGCTTTTTCTCCTGATGGGGATATGCAACGAGAGTTCGAAATAGCCTTCCCTTACGAGGAAACAGACGATCAACTGCGTTCTATTAGTGAGATCAAGCACGACATGGAAAGAGAACGTCCGATGGACCGCTTACTATGTGGAGACGTAGGCTATGGGAAAACAGAGGTGGCCATCCGTGCGGCCTTCAAAGCCATTGCCGATGGAAAGCAGGTCGCCATTCTTGTACCGACCACAATCCTTGCTCAGCAGCATTATGAGACGATTAAAGAGCGTTTTCAGGACTTTCCGGTTGAGATCGGGTTGTTAAGCCGTTTCAGGACACGAAAACAGCAGCAGGAAACGACGAAGGGGCTTAAGAATGGTACGGTTGATATTGTAGTGGGGACTCACCGTCTACTGTCTAAGGATATTCAATATCGTGACATAGGTTTGTTGATCATCGATGAAGAACAGCGATTCGGAGTTACGCATAAAGAAAAAATTAAGCAATTAAAAACAAACATTGATGTATTGACCTTAACGGCTACCCCAATCCCGCGGACGCTCCATATGTCGATGCTTGGAGTAAGGGATCTATCTGTTATTGAAACACCGCCAGAGAATCGCTTCCCTGTTCAGACATATGTGATGGAATACAACGGTGCCTTAATCAAAGAAGCCATTGAAAGAGAAATGGCCCGTAACGGTCAGGTGTATTTCCTCTACAACCGAGTGGAAGATATTGAAAGGAAAGCTGACGAAATCTCCATGCTCGTACCAGATGCGAGAATTGCCTACGCACACGGTCAAATGAGTGAAAACGAGCTGGAAGCGGTTATCTTAAGCTTCCTTGCTGGAGAATACGATGTGTTGGTCACAACGACAATCATTGAAACGGGAGTTGATATCCCGAATGTGAACACATTAATTGTCTTTGATGCCGATCGAATGGGCTTATCTCAGCTCTATCAATTAAGGGGACGGGTAGGACGATCGAACAGGGTGGCCTATGCCTACTTCACCTATCGTAAGGATAAGGTGCTGACGGAAGTCGCCGAAAAACGATTGCAGGCAATAAAAGAATTTACTGAGCTCGGTTCAGGGTTTAAAATTGCCATGCGCGACCTGACGATCCGTGGAGCAGGGAATCTCCTGGGAGCCCAACAGCACGGCTTTATTGATTCTGTCGGATTTGATTTGTACTCTCAAATGCTGAAAGAAGCGATCGAGGAACGAAAGGGAGATCTGCCGAAGCAGCCGGAGTCGACCTTTGAAGTGGATATCGAAATTGACGCCTATATTCCGGATGATTATATTAAAGATGGTCATCAGAAGATTGAAATGTATAAACGATTCCGTTCTCTTTCTTCTCTTCCGGAAATCGAAGAGCTGGAAGAAGAGATCCTTGACCGATTCGGGGAGTACCCAAAGGAAGTCGGCTATCTATTCTTAATCTCTGAAATGAAAATATACGCTAAAAATACAAAGCTTGAATCCATTAAGCAGGATAAGAAATCAGTGAACATCTTCATGTCGCCAGAAGGAACGGCACAGATCGATGGTTCCAAGGTCTTTAACTTATGCAATAAACACGGCCGGGCTGTTGGACTAGGAATGGAAGGCTCTAAGCTTAAAATATCCATCAATACCACACGCTTAGAAGCATCCAAGTGGTTTAATATGGCTTATGACATCATTAAGCACTTAGATGAAGCATTGAAAGTAGAAGAAAACGCATAAAATTGATAGCAGCCTCATTCATCAGATGAAAAACGGAAATTCTTACCTTCGTTATAATACTGTAACCAAAATGTAAACGCGCTGATTGTTTTACTTTACTATGATAAGGGTATTAGTATTTATGCAGCTGCCAACAATGGAAAAAGATACCTGCATTAGAATTTTAGTGAAATTACAGAAAAAATAACTGAATGTGTATAGAACTTCTAAGTTGTAAGATACTAAACTCAACAATGGTAAAGTATTCAATAACAAGTTGGTACATTGCCAAATAAAAATCATCTGATGAAAGTGAGGCAACTATAGATGAAAGCAACTGGTATTGTTCGTCGTATTGATGATTTAGGGCGTGTCGTCATTCCGAAAGAAATTCGTAGAACATTAAGGATTCGCGAGGGAGATCCCCTGGAAATCTTCGTTGATCGTGACGGAGAAGTCATCTTAAAGAAATACTCCCCGATCAGTGAACTTGGTGACTTTGCTAAGGAATACGGCGAAGCATTATACGACAGCCTTGGAAGTGCTGTTTTAATTTGCGATCGAGATGCTGTAATCGCAATCTCCGGCGCTTCAAAGAAAGAATATTTAAATAAGAACATCAGTGAACTGGTTGAGAAAGTAATGGATGACCGTACGTCTCTATTACACACTCAACAAGGACAAGCTGAACTTGTCGATGGACACGGTGAGGATCTTGCTTCCTATACGATTGCCCCGATTGTCGCAAATGGTGACCCGATTGGTGCCGTTGCGATCTTCTCGAAGGAACGTACAGTAGGCGAAGTGGAACAAAAGGCAGTAGAAACGGCAGCTGGCTTTTTAGCAAGACAAATGGAGCAATAACCTTAAGGAGTGGCACATAGCCGCTCTTCTTTTTTGTTTTGGGCTGTTAAACGATGCTAGTGGAGAAAACAGACAGCTCTTTATGGTAAAATGACCAGTACATAAATGATTTTTTCTCTGTCTGATCAGACACTTCAGAGCATTGAAAAAGTGGTACAGAAAGGCAGGAAAACTGGTTGAGTAAGAAATACTCCTCCAATCAATTTTTGAAGGGGGCAATGGTATTAACGGTTGCCGCACTAGTGACGAAGATATTAAGTGCTGTATATCGAGTGCCGTTTCAAAATATTGTTAGTGATATTGGTTTTTATATCTATCAGCAGGTGTATCCCTTTTACGGAATTGCCATTGCATTATCCACCTATGGATTCCCTGTGATCATCTCGAAGTTAGTAGCCGAGAAATTAGAATATGAAGATGAAGAAGGGGCGAAGAATATAGTTGTCACCTCCTTCCTGTTTCTATGTCTTGTTGGAATAAGCTGGTTTCTTCTCGTTTACTTTGGTGCGGGGGTCATTGCCGATTGGATGGGAGATCCACTCCTTAAACCGTTGATTCAAGTCATTTCTTTATCCTTTCTATTGTTAGCTCCCCTTTCTGTTATGAGGGGATACTATCAAGGAAGAGAAGATATGGTGCCAACCGCCGTTTCGCAGGTGACGGAGCAGACGATAAGAGTGACGACAATTCTTGTTTTTTCCACGATATTGATATCTCAAGGATATTCCCTGTATATCACAGGGAACGGAGCGCTATTCGGTTCGATAACCGGTGGTCTTGGAGGCTTGCTGGTTTTACTTTTCTTTGTGTCTGCACGGAAGGAGAAGCTGTTTTCACGTAAATCCCTTAGATTGCCAGAAGATTACTTATATATTTGGTCACGATTGTTAAAGAATGGAACCGCCATTTGTGTAAGTGCCATGCTGCTGGTCCTTCTTCAGTTTGTTGATTCCTTGAATGTATATTCCCTCTTAACCTCATCAGGTATGGAAGCGGAAACGGCGAAAACCTGGAAAGGGATTTATGACCGGGGACAACCCTTTGTCCAGCTGGGTACGGTAGTGGCGACCTCCATTTCCCTGACCATTGTCCCATTGGTGACAAGTGCCTATCTGAAACAGAAAGATGATTTAGTGAGGGAGTACAGTCAGCTATCCCTTAAAATTAGCATTACCATCGGATTTGCTGCAACCTTGGGAATCATTAATATCATGGTTCCCACCAATACGATGTTATTTGAAAATGCCCTCGGCTCAAAGGTCATAGCCGTTTTTTGTGTATCGATTTTCTTTAGCTGTCTTATTCTTACGTTTGCAGGTATTTTCCAAGGAATCGGAAAAATCTATTTTCCTGCGTTCTGTATTATGATGGGCATTCTTTTAAAATATATCGGCAACGCCTATCTCGTTCCTGTCATGGGGATCATGGGGGCGTCCATCGCGACTGTTGCTTCTTTAACTGTTATTGCCGGAATGATGATCGGGAAGCTAAGAAGGTTATTCCCTATTCGGTTTTTCCCCTTTTCTTTCTACAAAACATTACTTCTTAGCGGTGGATCCATGACCATCGGGTTACAGGTGTTATTGCGGATTTATGATACACTTTTAGACAAAGGAATGCCTGAACGGGAGCTTTCCGTCCTCTTTTCTTTAGGAGGGGTTTGTATCGGTGGCATGATCTTTCTGATCGTATTTTTAAGAGGGAATGTCCTCACAAGAGAAGAAATCAGTTTCTTGCCATTTGGGAGTAAATGGGTTTGGTTGATGAATAAAGCACAACCAATGAATAAAAAGTAGCGAGGAGATCAATATGCATACAATAACAATTGTGGGTTTAGGTGCAGGAGATATCGAACAACTCCCTTTAGGAGTATACCGATTAATAAAGAGTAGCTCTCATCTATATTTACGTACGAAGGAGCATCCAGTCGTAAAGGATTTAACAGCTGAAGGAGTCGAGTTTCAATCCTTCGATGCTGTATATGAAAAGCATGAACAATTCGACCACGTGTATGAAGAAATTGTACGTGAGTTGGTTAGGGAATCTGAACAGCATCCACTCGTCTATGCCGTTCCGGGTCATCCCTTAGTGGCTGAAAAAGCTGTTCAAATGCTTCTTGACCTACAGAAAGAAGGGAAGATCCAGGTGTCGATCGGCGGGGGGCAGAGCTTCATTGATGCTTTGTTCGCTTCAGTCGGAGCGGATCCCATAGATGGCTTTCAGCTATTGGACGGTACCAGCTTAAAGCTTCACGATATACATATGAATCAACAGCTGATTATCGGACAGGTGTATGATGCTTTCGTTGCTTCTGAGGTGAAGATTACCTTGATGGAACTCTATCCGTATGATTATGAAGTGATGCTCGTGACAGCGGCTGGCAGCAAGGAAGAGAAGGTGGAAAGAATCCCGCTGGTGGAACTTGATCGTGTGGCCCACCTCAGTAATGTAACAAGCTTATATGTCCCGGCAGTGAAAGAAATGGAATCTACTTATAAGCAATATACTACATTAAGAGAAATCATTTCGACACTAAGGGGACCTGATGGGTGTCCGTGGGATAAAGAGCAAACTCATCATTCCCTCAAGAAATACTTACTCGAAGAAACGTACGAATTACTGGAAGCCATTGAAGAAGAGGATATTGAGCATATGATTGAAGAACTGGGGGATGTCCTGCTCCAGGTCATGCTTCATGCCCAAATAGGTGAGGATGAAGGAATGTTCACGATGGAGGAAGTGATTGAAAGTCTTGCTTCCAAAATGGTCCGAAGACACCCTCATGTATTCGGTTCGGTTCAAGTAGAAAATACGGAACAAGTGAAAGCGAACTGGGATGAAATCAAGAAGCAAGAAAAGTCGGATGAACATGAACCGATGCTTAAGAACGTTGCCAAAGGAATGCCGGCTCTCATGAAGGCATACGAATACCAGAAAAAAGCCGCAAAAGTAGGATTTGATTGGCCAGACCCACAAGGTGCCTGGGAAAAAGTATGGGAAGAATTAAAGGAATTTGAAAACGAGGTCGAGAATAATAGTGAAAACCATATCAAAAAAGAATTTGGAGATATTTTATTCGCGCTGATCAATGTGGCCAGATTCTATAAGATATTTCCAGAGGAAGCCCTGGCTATGACCAATACTAAATTTTATCGCCGCTTCTCTTATGTGGAAGAGCAGGTTTTGAAAACGGGGAAGAGCTTCGATGAATTTACACTAGAAGAATTAGACCAATTTTGGAACGAAGCCAAAAAGATGAATATCGAATAAGGGGAAATGTATAATGGTATCCATGAGATTAGATAAATTTTTAAAAGTATCAAGACTGATAAAAAGAAGAACGATGGCGAAAGAAATTGCCGATCAGGGCCGTATAACAGTGAATGGACTGCAAGCAAAAGCGAGCTCTAACGTGAAAGTCGGAGACGAATTAAGCGTGAGGTTTGGTCAAAAGATTATGAGGGTAAAGATAGAAAGGCTACTTGAAACGACCAAAAAAGAAGAAGCGAGTGGACTTTATTCCGTTCTTTCAGAAGAAAGAGTTCAAGAAGAAACGGAGTAAGGATTACATAGTCAGAGGTTCTATTTTCCTCCCGAAAACATAAACATAGTTACAAAGCTTGTACTATGGGAATGTGAGGGATGGATATGAATCAATATTATGATGGGAACAAAGATAAAACCACTTTTCAAGAGCATGACGTTATGATGAGAGGCCGCAAGCTTCTTGATATCACGGGTGTTAAACAAGTGGAAAGCTTCGATAATGAAGAGTTTCTCCTCGAAACCGTGATGGGCTTTTTGTCTGTCAGAGGCCAAAATCTTCAAATGAAAAATTTAGACGTGGACAAAGGCATTGTCTCCATTAAAGGAAAGGTGTTTGATCTCGTTTACCTGGATGAACAAAATGGGGAGAAGGCTAAAGGCTTCTTTAGCAAGCTGTTTCGATGACACTCTCAATCCAGTTCTATACCATGCTTTCCATGATCGGTATGGGAGCTTTATTTGGTGCGACATTGGATACTTACAATCGTTTCTTAAACCGGTCAGAAAGAAAACGGTGGCTTGTATTCCTAAACGACATTATGTTTTGGATATTGCAAGCCCTGTCTATCTTTTACATTTTATTTGTCGTCAATTTTGGTGAGATTCGATTTTATATTTTCATTGCTTTGCTGTGTGGCTTTGCTGGTTATCAAGCTCTCATCAAGCAGTTTTATCTTGCCTTTTTGGAACGACTGATCTTATTTTTTATCTCCCTTTATAATTTTGCTGTGCAAATGGTGAAAAAATTAATCTATTCACCGATAAAATGGATAATCGTGCTTCTCATTACAATGGTTTTATCTGTAGGAAAAGGGCTCTTATCCGTCATAATCTTCCTTTTAAAGGTAATCTGGAGGGTATTGCATTGGGCGATTAAGCTCGTAACTGCTCCAATATGGTGGATATTAAAGGGTATTTGGAATTTATTGCCGAAAAATCTTACAAAAAGAGTCGAGAAGTTATATAATAAACTGGCAGGGATTTTTAAAGCGTATATCAAAAAAGTATATAGAGTGGTAGAAAAGTTTAACAAGAAACCTAAAGATAAAGAATAGGGCACGGCTTTGCCACTCCATATTGTAAAGGAGGTTTGGGAATGAGAAAAAACGTGACACCAATGGAAAATGAATATGTCCGTCATCAGGAGCATATGCATAAATCGTCTTCTAAGAGAAAAAAGCGTTTGGTCCGTCGATTAGCAGTTTTTTTTGTTTTAGTTTTGGCAATTAGTGGATTTTTAGTTTCGACTCTCATTTCCAGAGCCCAAGTTTTAGAAGATAAACGTACTGAAAAAGCACAATTAGAAAAAAAGTTAGAACATCTTAAAGATAAGCAAACCGCGTTGGAAGAAGAGATTGTGAAGCTTAACGACGATGAATATATAGCCAAACTGGCGCGCCGGGATTACTTTTTATCAGATGATGGTGAGATTATTTTCAACATACCTGAACCAGATAAAGAGAAAGAAGAAGAGGTGTCTTATTGACACTCTTTTTTTTAATTGGCTATAATATATAATAAGGTTTATCTTTTATCATTTTAAGGAGGAGCATTTCTTTTATGTCAATCGAAGTAGGCAGCAAGTTACAGGGTAAGGTAACAGGTATTACAAATTTTGGAGCGTTCGTGGAATTATCGGAAGGTTCAACAGGTTTAGTTCACATTAGTGAAGTTGCAGACAACTATGTTAAGGATATTAACGAGCACCTTAAAGTTGGCGACGAAGTAACGGTTAAGGTTATTAATGTTGAGAAAGATGGAAAGATCGGTTTGTCCATCCGAAAAGCGAAAGAGCAACCACAACGCCCGCAGCGCCCTCAGCGTCCTCAACGCCCGCGTAGTAATAATAACAAACAGAACGACACACGCACTAAAGAGAGTTTCGAACAAAAGATGGCACGTTTCTTGAAAGACAGTGAGGATCGTTTATCATCTTTAAAGAAGAATACTGAGTCTCGTCGTGGTGGAAGAGGGGCGAAAAAAGGTTAACTTGCTGTCTATTAACTCATATAGCAGGTTGTGAACGGAAAACAGGCATACTCATTATGATGAGTGTGCCTGTTTTTTTTATATTGTGGAGACAGGAAAATGACATGCCCCCATCGAATTAATATAGTCTTAACTAACTTTATGGAGGCAGCCATTATGAAAAAAGAACAGATAATCGATCATCATGAATCGTTTAAGCTGTGGCTTAATGAATTGAAAAAGATAAATGATAACGAGTGGTTTCAGCCAATGGAGGAAAGCAAATGGTCGATTGCTGCAAATGTTTCTCACATGATCAAATGGGACCAATATTCCTTAGAAGAGCTTCTTCCAAATATTTCAGAAGGAGCGCAGCTGTCTCCCTTTCCGGATTTTCAACGTTTTAATGGAGAAGCTGAAAAATATGCTCATGACGTGGTCAATAAGGAAGCTTTGATTGAAGAGGGTATCAAAACACGCGATTCAATTATAGCTTATGTAAATAGCTTATCAGATGATGATTTACAACTTTCGTTCTCGGTAGGAGATCAAAGCTTTACACTTGAAGAGTTTTTTGAAGATTTTATCGGTCATGATAAACATCACCAGGAGCAAGTTGAAGAAGTGGTGTCTGCCGAAAAAGCCTGATTTGCACATTCATACGAAAAGAACTTGAATATAAAAAAAAGACTATCATAACTGATAGTCTTTTTTTACTATGACCCGTACGGGATTCGAACCCGTGTTACCGCCGTGAAAGGGCGGTGTCTTAACCGCTTGACCAACGGGCCTCAAAATATGGTAGCGGCGGAGGGGATCGAACCCCCGACCTCACGGGTATGAACCGTACGCTCTAGCCAGCTGAGCTACACCGCCATATTGTATGCACCTTTTAGGCACAAAATCTATGATACATAGAAAGAATTATCTTGTCAATATACTCTCGTAAAGAATTTGTCAAAATTCCCTTAAGTCTAGTTGCATAAGCGTTTAAGACGAAAAAAGCAGTAAGGGATAGTGAATGAGACGAGAATATTCTGAATATTTTACCGGAATCCATAGAAAGTCGTCGAAACTTTCTTGGTGTGTATTCCCTCATTTTGACAAAGTTTTAAGCTTGTACCATTTATACTGAACAAAAAAGAAATGGGGAGTGTTTCATACATGGGGAAAGCCGATCAGTCGATCATCGAACCAGTTCAGAACGTGGACATTGAACACACTAGGGTGGAGCTATCCAAGGGAATTAAGTCTATTTATTCGAAGCTTTCGTGGCTATTCGTAGAAAAGGGGATCGCCTTATTCGTTATCGGATTTTTATTGGGGAGAGCGTTAATCCTTTCCCACTTAACGCCGTTTGCATTACCGTTCTTTGCCGCTGTTTACATTATCCGAAGAGAAAAATCTCCCATTGCACTAATCGGATTGCTTGCAGGAGCTCTTACCTTATCTCTTCCTAGTATCAGTTATACGTTTGTCAGTGCGATAATATTCCTATTAGCGTTTCGATTATCACAGAAATATCACAAGAACAATTTGAGAGTCGTCGCTTTTTATGTCTTCTTCACTGTCATGGCAGCGAAGCTTTCATTCGATTATATCCAGCAAGGACAAGCCCTGACGGTTTACAACGGAGTAATGGCTTTGATAGAAGCGAGCCTTGCTTTTCTGTTAACGTATATTTTCATTCAAAGTGTGCCCCTTGTAACCGTTCAGCGTAGAAGGAAGTCGCTGAAAACAGAAGAAGTGGTCAGTCTGATCATTCTATTAGCATCTATTATGACAGGTACGATCGGATGGTCTGTATATAATCTGTCTGTGGAACATGTGTTATCAAGATACTTAGTGCTGCTGTTTTCCTTTATAGCAGGGGCTACAGTGGGCTCCACAGTAGGGGTTGTCACTGGGCTTGTTTTCAGTTTAGCGAACGTTTCCAGCTTTTATCAAATGAGCTTGCTTGCTTTCTCGGGGCTTCTGGGCGGACTTATGAAAGAAGGAAAGAAATTCGGAGCAGCAATCGGTTTGTTAATCGCTACTTTACTAATGGGGATGTACGGAGAAACAGATACGGTCATAACGAAAACCTTATATGAATCGGGGGTAGCGATTTTACTCTTATTTTTAACCCCTCAAAGTTTAACGTCTAAAATTGCCAAGCATATTCCTGGGACTGCCGAATACCAGCAGGAACAACAGGGATACATGCGAAGGGTGAGAGATGTGACCGCTAACAGGGTCACGCAGTTTTCCTCGGTGTTTCAAGCTTTGTCCAATAGTTTTCAACAAATAGAAGACCGATTTGAAGAGGAGGAAGATAAAGAGTTCGATTATTTCTTAAGCAATGTGACAGAGAAAACGTGTCAAACCTGTTTTAAGAAAGATCAATGCTGGGCTCGGAATTTTGATAAAACCTACAATCTGATGAAAGATGTGATGACCGAGTATGATCAGGGACGTGTCCCCTTGTCACAAAAACTTGCTAGAGAAGTAGAGAAGCATTGTACGAGAGAGAAAAAGCTGAAAGAGACGATTTATCAGGAGTTGACCTTCTATCAAGCCAATTTAAAATTAAAGAAGCAGGTCCAGGAAAGCAGGAAGCTGGTCGCTGATCAATTACTGGGAGTATCCGAGGTAATGGGGAACTTCGCAAAAGAAATTCAAAGAGAGAGGGAGAATCATCATATTCAGGAAGAACAAATCTTATCGAGTATCGGAGAGTTTGGAATCGAGATTGAAAGCATTGAAATCTATAACCTGGAACAGGGGAATGTTGATATAGATATGACCATGCCTTATTGCGGGGGACATGGAGAGGGTGAAAAGCTGATTGCCCCGATGTTATCGGATATTTTAGGTGAAAATATCATTGTTCAAAAGGAGGAGTGTGCTCAATTTCCGAACGGTCAATGTCATGTGACCTTCCAATCTGCCAAGAAATTTGTAGTGGATACCGGAGCTTCTCATGCAGCGAAAGGGGGAGGGCTGGTATCAGGAGACAGCTACTCGATGATTGAATTAGGAAGGGGGAAATATGCTGTTGCGATTAGTGACGGAATGGGAAATGGAGAACGGGCTCACTATGAAAGTAATGAAACCCTGAGACTTTTGAAAAAAATACTGGAATCCGGGATTGAAGAACAGGTGGCGATCAAATCCATCAACTCGATTCTATCTCTAAGAACGAATGATGAAATTTTCTCTACATTGGATTTAGCCATGATCGATCTGCAGAATGCGTCATCGAGGTTCTTGAAAATCGGTTCAACCCCGAGTTTCATTAAGCGGGGAGATAAAATCATAAAGGTAGAGGCAAGCAATTTACCAATGGGGATGCTTCAGCAGGATTTCGATGTGGATGTCGTGTCTGAGCAGTTAAAAGCAGGAGACCTTCTCATTATGATGAGTGATGGCGCCTTTGAAGGCCCGAAACATGTAGAAAATTATGACCTCTGGATGAAGAGGAAAATAAAGGAACTTGAAACCGAGGAACCACAAGAAGTGGCCGATATTCTAATGGAGGAAGTGATCAGGTCGAGCTCCGGATTAATAGAAGACGATATGACCATTGTGGTTTCGAAAATCAAACATAATATACCGAAATGGTCCTCTATCCCTGTGCAAAAACCGAAAACGAAAGATAAAAAAAGGATTTCGTAGGACGAATATTTCCCTTGAAAAATAGTTAACTAGAGTATAATTTCCTCCTCACTCGGCGAAGATGATAACAACTTTAGAATGAGGAGGGGAGTCTGATGAAGCCAGGTACACTTCGTCAAATTCTATTAATTACGGATGGTTGTTCGAATCAAGGGGAAGATCCAATTGCGATGGCGGCCCTTGCGAAGGAGCAAGGAATTTCAGTTAACGTAATTGGTGTCATGGATAATGATGTGATAGATGATAACGGAATGCAGGAAATTGAAGGAATTGCTCTATCAGGGGGTGGAGTAAGTCAGATTGTATATGCTCAACAACTTTCTCAAACCGTGCAAATGGTTACACGTAAAGCGATGACACAAACCTTGCAGGGGGTTGTGAATAAAGAGCTGAAACAAATCCTCGGTAAATCCGCATCCATGGAGGAGCTTCCTCCAGAACAACGTGGAGAGGTCATGGAGGTTGTCGATGAATTAGGGGAGTCAGTTGATATGGAAGTGTTGATTCTTGTCGATACGTCTGCAAGTATGAAACATAAGCTTCCCACAGTTAAGGAAGCTCTATTAGACCTTTCATTAAGCCTGAATGCTAGAATGGGTGATAATAAATTTTCCGTCTTTGTATTTCCCGGGAAACGACAAGATGTCGAAAAATTGCTAGATTGGACACCGAAACTTGAAACATTAACGAGTATATTCTCTAAATTGTCTCCAGGTGGAATTACTCCAACAGGTCCAGCGATCTCAGAAGCTATCACACACTTTAAGAAAAAACGTTCATTAAGGGGATTGCTCTCTCGTGGCGATGATGAACAATACTTCGAAGAAACCATTTGATTTTCCCCCTGGAACAGTTATAAGAGGAAAGTGGTATAAGCACATCTACACCATTGTAAAAGAATTAGGGTATGGTGCGAACGGTATTGTGTACCTTGTACAAGGATCGTCAGGATACCAGGCATTAAAGATGAGTGACAGTAATGTATCTATTACCTCTGAAGTCAATGTTTTAAAGTCTTTCTCAAAGGTCCAAGGTGCTCCCCTTGGGCCAAAGCTTCTTGATGTGGACGATTGGGAGTATCGGGGACAGAAAATACATTATTACGTGATGGAATATATTCAAGGTACTGACTTGCTGTCATTTGTTCAATCGAAAGGATTTTCGTGGGCAGGTGTACTCATTGCTCAAATCCTGACAGACCTAGAGCGAATTCATAAGGAAGGGTGGGTCTTTGGGGATTTAAAACCTGAAAACTTGATCGTCACAGGCCCTCCTTACCGAATTCGCTGTATTGATGTTGGGGGAACGACTATCAATGGACGGGCAATCAAAGAGTTTACGGAGTTTTTTGATAGAGGATATTGGGTAGGAGGTTCACGGAGAGCGGAACCTTCATATGATCTTTTCTCTGTAGGTATGATCCTCATTAATTTAGCCTACCCTGGGCGTTTCACCAAGTCAGGAAACGGGAATATGCAACAATTAAGGGAAGCGATAGGTTCCAAAGATCAATTGAAGAAGTTTGAAGGGTCGATTCTGGATGCGTTGGAAGGAAAATTTCAATCTGCAAGTGATATGAGAGTCAGCCTCCTGAATGGACTTTCTCACTCTCAACCAGTACAGCAGCCCAAACCGAAACCTAAAGTCAAAAGACCTGTTCCAACGAATTCTCATGTAAGTTCATCACCTTCGCATACAAGCAGATATCAAAATCACCGAAATAAAAAGTCAAGTCACTTTCTTGAGACTGTGCTCGTGGTGATGATTGTTTCGTTATTATATGTTTTGTATATTTATGGAGAATTGATGTAGCTTAAGAGTGTGAGATTTCAGCAGATATTGATACAATGGGGAAAATGGTTTTAGGAAGAGGAAGCGTTATGTTAGAACATACTACAAAAGAGTTTATTCACGATCATGGGCTTATTGAAGAGGGAGATCGAATTGTTGTGGCTGTGTCTGGAGGCCCTGATTCCTTAGCGCTTCTCCATTTTCTCGATGCGAACCGTAATGAGTGGGGAGTAGAAGTGATCGCTGCTCATCTTGATCATATGTTTCGAGGAGAAGAGTCCTATCAAGAGCTTTTGTTCGTAGAAGAATTCTGCAGAAGTCGACATATCCCTTTTTACGGTGAACGAATGGATGTGTCAACTGAAATGGAGAAGATGAATGGAAGCCTACAGGAAAAGGCCCGACACATTCGTTATGAATTCCTGGGGAATGTAATGGAAGATGTATCAGCTACCAAATTGGCCCTCGGTCACCATGGGGATGATCAGGTAGAAACCATCTTAATGAAGATGACAAGGGGAGCGTCGGGAGCCGGCAGAGCGGGAATTCCAATCAAGCGCCCTTTTTCTACAGGAGAGATAATCCGGCCCTTCCTCTCGATCACCAAGAAGGAAATCGAAGGCTATTGTGAGAGATACGACCTTTCTCCGAGGAGGGATCCCAGCAATCAGAAGGAAGATTATACGAGGAACCGATTCCGAAAAAAGGTTCTGCCGTTCTTAAAGAATGAAAACCCTCATGTTCATCTTCAATTCCAACGATTTAGTGAAGAATTGGAAGAAGATGAGGCATTTTTAGAGGAATTAACAAGGAATAAGTTGAATAAGGTATGGAATAGCACTGGAGATTTCTCATCTTTAAATATCGAAGGTTTTCTTGCAATGGCTCAGCCTTTACAAAGAAGAGGGATTAATCTAATATTAAACTATCTTTACAAACTTAGACCATCTTCCTTATCGTCTATACATATTTACGATGTATTGGGTATATTAAAAGGAAAAACGCCTAATGCCAGCCTGGATTTACCGAAAGGGCTTAAGGTAACAAGGGCGTATCATACATGTTATTTTCACTTTGGAGAATTAGCGTTAACCGAATCTCCTTATTGTTACGGGATACAGGTGAATGAAACGCTTGAACTTAAAGGTGGATATCAGTTCCGTCTCCATTGTTCTTCCTCGTTAGCAGAGGATCTTACCGGCGATAGGATCTACCTGGATCCGGACGAGGTCACTCTACCTTTATATGTGCGTACGAGAAAGAGCGGAGATCGAATGAAAGTGAAGGGTTTGGAAGGCTCAAAGAAGCTTAAGACACTCTTTATTGACGAAAAAGTTCCTGTACACCTCCGTGACGGATGGCCTATTGTAGTGGACGCAGATAATCACATACTTTGGGTACCGGGAATGAAAAAGTCTATTTACGATTTGGGAGAAGAGCAAGAAAATAGTTTAGTACTACAATTTAAGAGCAATCATCTTCTAGGAGGCAGTTGAACATTGTTAAATCAAGATATTGAGAAAGTGTTAATTTCAGAAGAAGAACTTCAAGAAAAGATTAAAGCATTAGGTGCACAATTAACAGAGGAGTATCAAGATCGATTTCCTTTGGCAATTGGAGTTTTAAAAGGCGCGATGCCATTCATGGCGGACCTTTGTAAACGTATGGATACACATATGGAAATGGACTTCATGGATGTATCCAGCTACGGAAACTCTACTGTCTCTTCAGGAGAAGTAAAGATTGTGAAAGATTTAGACACGAAAGTGGAAGGACGGGATATCCTGATCATTGAAGATATTATCGACAGTGGTTTAACACTAAGCTACTTAGTGGAACTATTCCGTTATCGCAAAGCAAAATCCATCAGCATTGTCACGCTTCTTGACAAGCCATCTGGACGCAAAGCAGATATCAAAGCGGACTATGTAGGCTTTATTGTTCCTGACGAATTCGTTGTCGGGTATGGCCTGGATTACGCAGAAAGATACCGTAATCTACCGTATATCGGTGTTTTAAAACCAAGAGTGTATACAACAGGAGAATAAGTATATTCTAAAGAGGAATCTTGTAAGTGCAATTTGTTGTAATGCCATGATTTTCTATGATACTATTTTACTTAGTTTGTTTACCCGTGGGAGGAGGTAAGGGATGAACCGGATCTTTCGAAACACCATATTCTATTTACTAGTCTTTTTAGTGATTATAGGTGTGGTGAGTTATTTCAGTAATAACAACGAGCCAACCAAAAATATCGAGTACAGTACGTTTATTAATAACCTTGAAGAGGGAGACGTTTCTTCTTTTTCAATTCAGCCTGGCAGAGGCGTTTATGAAGTGAAAGGACAGATGGAAGGGGCTAAAGAAGGAGAGTACTTCTTAACCTATGTCCTTACCACAGATGGAAAGTTAATGGAGAAGATCAATACGGCAGCATCAGAGCAAGGAATTGATGTGGAAGTATTACAAGCCAAAGAAACAAGCGGCTGGGTATCTTTCTTTACGACGATCATTCCATTTGTCATTATCTTTATTCTGTTCTTCTTCTTACTTAACCAAGCTCAAGGCGGCGGCAGCCGTGTCATGAACTTTGGGAAAAGTAAAGCAAAGCTATACAGCGAAGAGAAGAAGAAAGTCCGCTTTAAAGATGTAGCGGGAGCAGATGAAGAGAAGCAAGAACTTGTAGAGGTAGTGGAATTCTTAAAGGATCCACGCAAATTCTCTGAAGTGGGTGCCCGTATTCCAAAGGGTGTCCTTCTAGTGGGACCTCCAGGTACAGGTAAAACCTTACTTGCACGAGCAGTGGCTGGAGAAGCAGGAGTTCCTTTCTTCTCAATCAGTGGTTCCGACTTCGTTGAAATGTTTGTCGGTGTCGGTGCATCTCGTGTACGTGATTTATTCGAAAATGCAAAGAAGAATGCACCTTGTATCATTTTCATTGATGAAATTGATGCAGTCGGTCGTCAACGTGGAGCAGGTTTAGGTGGAGGTCACGATGAGCGTGAACAAACCCTTAACCAGTTACTAGTCGAAATGGATGGTTTTGGCGCTAACGAAGGTATCATCATCGTCGCTGCAACAAACCGACCAGACATTCTGGATCCTGCATTGTTACGTCCAGGTCGTTTCGACCGTCAGATTACAGTTGATCGTCCTGACCTTAAAGGACGTGAAGCGGTTCTTAAAGTTCATGCACATAATAAACCGCTTGATGAATCTGTCGATTTAAAAGCAATTGCCATGAGAACACCAGGTTTCTCTGGAGCTGATTTAGAAAACCTTCTAAACGAAGCAGCGCTTGTGGCAGCCCGTGAGGATAAGAAGAAAATCGATATGCGCGATATTGATGAAGCAACAGACCGTGTCATTGCCGGTCCTGCGAAGAAGAGCCGCGTCATATCTGAAAAAGAACGTAAAATCGTGGCATTCCACGAAGCGGGTCATACCGTTATTGGATTAGTCCTTGATGAAGCAGATATGGTACATAAGGTGACCATCGTTCCTCGTGGGCAAGCAGGCGGATATGCCGTTATGCTTCCGAAAGAAGATCGTTACTTTATGACGAAGCCTGAGCTTCTTGATAAGATTACCGGTTTACTTGGTGGTCGTGTAGCAGAGGAAATCATCTTCGGTGATGTCTCAACTGGTGCCCATAATGACTTCCAACGTGCAACTGGAATTGCCCGTAAAATGGTCACTGAATATGGTATGAGTGATAAGCTTGGACCGCTTCAGTTTGGTCAATCTCAAGGCGGTCAAGTGTTCTTGGGACGCGACATCAATAGTGAGCAAAATTATTCAGATGCCATCGCTTACGAAATCGACTTAGAAATGCAGCGTCTAATTAAAGAAAGCTATGAGAGAGCGAAGCGAATTCTTACTGAAAATCGCGACAAGCTTGAACTCATTGCGAAAACATTATTAGACATTGAAACATTGGATGCAGCGCAAATCAAGCATTTAATGGATCATGGTAAATTACCGGAACGTACGTATGAATCCGATCAGGATAACAGCGACGTGAAAGTAAATATCCAAAAGAAAAATGAAGAAACGGTGATCGAGGAAGATACAGCTTCAAAAGAAGACGATTCTAACTCTGATCGTACGTAAATAGAGGGGATGCATCCAGTAATGGGTGCATCCTTTTTGTTGTGGTAGACTGGCTTCCACTGCAGGACGATTCATGATTGGTTAATATGTTGCTTTGGAAAGGATTGTAAAACGGCTGGATTATTTCCTGTTTCGGCCGGATTTTCGATTAAAACGGCCGGATTATGGCGTAAAATGGCTGGATTTTCTCAACGAGTATCCCGAAACAGCACCTTATGGCAGAGTTTTTCTTGGATTTCATCACCCAAAATCGGATTATAAGCTCAATATGCGTGTTTGCTACAAGATAATGCTCTAAAATGCAAAATACAGAATATTTAACCGTAACTAGATGGAGCTAGCGAATCCCCTTGCTAAACATATTCGCCTTATGCTTGTCGGGTCTAACCAAGCCGGTTCCGCTTTTGTCTCATCTAGCTCCACCGGCTAGCCCCTCGAGGTCATAAGATAAATAGTCCAAGAAGGCAAAGAACGCCTTCCCGGCCCATTCATCTTATGCTTGTCGGGTCTAACCAAGCCGGTTCCGCTTTTGTCTCATCTAGCTCCACCGGCTAGCCCCTCGAGGTGATAAGATAAATGGTCCAAG
The DNA here is from genome assembly GCF_042666755.1 of Rossellomorea sp. GCM10028870. Taxonomy (NCBI): domain Bacteria; kingdom Bacillati; phylum Bacillota; class Bacilli; order Caryophanales; family Bacillaceae; genus Rossellomorea; species Rossellomorea sp. GCM10028870. The sequence goes on from NZ_JBHTGN010000009.1 coordinate 45,641, forward strand.
AAGGCAAAGAACGCCTTCCCGGCCCATTCATCTTATGCTTGTCGGGTCTAACCAAGCCGGTTCCGCTTTTGTCTCATCTAGCTCCACCGGCTAGCCCCTCGAGGTCATAAGATAAATGGTCCAAGAATGCAAAGAACGCCTTCCCGGCCCATTCATCTTATGCTTGTCGGGTCTGACCAAGCCGGTTCCGCTTTTGTACCTATTCTAAATAAATTATGGTATGATGTTGGCAGTGTGAAAACAATTGGCTTAGTAGGTGAGGATATTGATTTTTGTAATGGATGTAGGGAATACCAATATTGTATTTGGTGTATATGAAAATGACCATTTAAAATATCATTGGAGAGCTGAAACGAATCGACATAAAACGGAAGATGAGTTTGGGATGCTTGTGAAGAATCTGTTCGAGCATGTGAAGCTGACGTTTGACGAGATTGACGGAATCATTATTTCCTCAGTTGTTCCTCCAATTATGTTTAGTTTGGAACGTATGTGTGAGAAATATTTTAATATTACTCCGCTCGTCGTTGGGCCTGGTATTAAAACCGGTTTAAATATCAAGTATGAAAATCCAAGGGAAGTCGGAGCGGATCGAATTGTAAATGCTGTCGCTGGTATTCATGAATACGGTGGTCCTCTCATTATTGTTGATTTCGGTACAGCGACGACGTATTGCTATATCAATGAGGAAAGACAATATATGGGTGGAGCGATTGCACCTGGAATAGGTATTTCAACGGAAGCCCTGTACTCAAAGGCGGCTAAATTGCCAAGGATCGAAATTGCCCGTCCTGAACATATTATTGGAAAGAATACCGTAACGGCTATGCAAGCAGGTATTCTCTATGGATATGTTGGACAAGTAGAAGGTATCGTTCAAAGAATGAAAGCACAAAGTAAGAAGGAACCAACGGTCATAGCAACTGGAGGATTAGCGACATTGATTTCTAAAGAATCCAACAGCATTGACGTAGTAGATCCTTTCCTGACATTAAAAGGATTAAAATTAATCTACAAGAGAAACATGAACTAAAGTGAAAGGAGCTTCAACCCATGAGCGACTATTTAGTAAAAGCGTTAGCCTATAATGGCCAGGTACGTGCTTATGCAGTGAAAAGCACGGATACAGTAGGAGAAGCACAAAGAAGACATGGAACATGGCCAACTGCATCAGCAGCATTAGGCAGAAGCATTAGTGCCGGAGTCATGATGGGGGCTATGCTTAAAGGAGACAATAAATTAACGATCAAAGTGGAAGGTGGAGGCCCGATCGGCGCCATTCTTGTGGACAGTAATGCAAAAGGAGAGGTCAGGGGATATGTGACCAACCCACATGTACACTTTGATTTAAACGAGCACGGGAAGCTTGATGTCCGTCGTGCTGTAGGTACAACAGGAACATTATCGATTGTAAAAGATATAGGCATGAGAGATCATTTCTCTGGTCAGGTTCCGATTGTTTCAGGAGAACTTGGAGAAGACTTCACATATTATTTCGTCACTTCTGAACAGGTACCTTCTTCTGTAGGGGTTGGTGTGTTAGTGAACCCTGATAATTCGATCCTTGCAGCAGGCGGGTTCATTCTGCAGCTTATGCCGGGAACGGATGAAGAAACGATTACGAAGATTGAAGAGCGCTTAGCTAAAATCCCTCCAATCTCGAAGTTAATCGAAAAGGGCCTCACCCCTGAAGAGGTATTAGAAGAAGTACTTGGAAAAGGGGAAGTCAAAGTACTTGAAACGCTTCCTGTGGCATTTAAATGTCAGTGCAATAAAGAACGTTTTTCAAATGCCATCATCAGCTTAGGGGAGCAAGAAATTCAAGAAATGATCGATGAAGATGGAAGTGCAGAAGCAAGCTGTCACTTCTGTAACGAAACCTATGTATTTTCTAAAGAAGAATTAGAAGAACTGAAAGCAAACGCTAAGCAGTAAATCGTATCCAGGGAGAATGGGAGAAATGAGAATTAAACGGTCTGTACTCATGGTTTTGGTTGGGGTACTACTTGTCACAAACATCATTACACTCGTGTGGGATCGCTCTTCCGGGGCGAGTGGAACTCCTGAAGTAGTGGCAACGGTTGGTGGAGAGTCAGTAACCCGGGAGGACTGGTTGTATTCCCTTGAGCAAAAACATGGTAAGGAAGAGCTAAAGGCCCTGATCAATCAGCAAGTGATCGACCATTTAGCGAAGAAATATGATATCTCCGTTTCGGAAAAAGAAGTAGAGCAGGAACACTATCTCATACAGTCTGTTTATAATGCTTACGATGAAGAAAATCTTGAAGATGAAGATTCACTAAAGGCTCAAATCAGATCTGAATTATTATTAGAGGAGCTCCTCACTAAGGATGTCCAAGTACCTGAAAAAGAGTTAAAGAGCTTTTATAATCAAAACGAGCATCTGTATTCTATTTCTAAAATGTATAAGCTGAAGCAGTTGAAGGTGGCTGATCAATCAGAAGCAGCTCAAGCATTGGAAGAACTCGAAGCTGGCTCGGACTTTGAAGCATTAGCCATGGAGCGTTCAATCGATGAGCAAAGTGCTCATTTAGGGGGGGACATCGGGTATGTTCCTCTGGATGGAGATTTCCTATCTTCAGAAGCCTCAGAAGAAATAGAGCCTCTCTCACCAGGTGAATGGACAAAACCGGTTCGAGAGGATTCAGAGTACGTTATTTATTATGTAGACGATGTTTTGAAAGAAAGACATTTTTCATTCAAAGACGTAAAATCTCAAATTCGGAGACAAATTGCTTTAGAGCAAGTAGAGACACCACTGCAGCCCGAGTCCTTTTGGGAAGAGGTTGAAGTGGACTGGTTTTACGGAAAACAGAATTAGAGGGGGCTGGCCTTTTAAAGGTCAGCTTCTTTTTACATAGAGAAAAGCTTTTTAACGTAACATAGGATAAAAGAAATGTGCATACATATAACCTAGGGTGGAGGTAATTTGGCCAGGTCCTACAAGCATTTGGAAAGCTCGAGGGATTGACCGGGAAGTTGAATAATACACCTATCCAATATGCACAACACTTACCCCGATCCGGGCCCTTTAGAGTGAACAGGGCCAACCCCCGCTTATACTTATTAATTGACAAATATATTGAATATTGTTACATTTTTATAAAACCAACAAATTTACTTGGGATTAGGAGTGATAGATGAATGGTAAGAGTAGCCAATTCAATTTCGGAATTAATAGGTCAGACTCCAGTGGTGAAACTGAATCGATTAGTAGATGAAAATAGTGCGGATGTTTACTTGAAATTAGAATATATGAACCCGGGCAGCTCTGTAAAAGATCGTATCGCATTGGCGATGATTGAAGCAGGTGAAGCCGCAGGTACGATTAAACCTGGGGATACGATTGTTGAGCCGACGAGTGGGAACACGGGTATCGGTTTAGCGATGGTGGCTGCGGCAAAAGGGTACCGTGCCCTACTTGTCATGCCTGACACAATGAGTATGGAGCGACGCAACCTGTTACGTGCTTACGGCGCAGAATTAGTATTAACGCCAGGAGCAGAAGGTATGGGAGGGGCCATTCGCAAAGCTGAAGAGTTATCGAAAGAAAAAGGCTATTTCATGCCGCAGCAATTTAAAAATACAGCCAATCCGAAAGTACATCGGGAAACAACCGGACCTGAGATCGTCGAGCAAATGGGCGATCAGCTAGATGCCTTCATTGCCGGGATTGGAACAGGTGGTACGATTACAGGTGTGGGGGAAGTGCTGAAGAAGCATTATCCATCCATTGATCTGTATGCGGTGGAGCCGTCAGATTCGCCTGTATTATCAGGGGGTAAACCTGGTCCTCATAAAATCCAAGGAATCGGTGCTGGATTTATCCCTGAGATCTTAGATACGAGTGTATATAATCATGTTATTCAAGTTGAAAAAGATTCGGCCTTCGACTATGCAAGGAGAGCTGCTAAAGAAGAGGGGATCCTGGGCGGGATTTCTTCTGGAGCAGCCATCTATGCAGCCATTGAAGTGGCGAAAAAGTTAGGAAAGGGTAAGAAAGTACTGGCAATCATCCCTAGTAATGGAGAACGCTATTTAAGTACTCCTCTTTACCAATTTGATGAAGAATAATAAAGATGTGTCGGATCCTGAAGTGAAATCTTCAGGATCCGTTTTTTTTGATCTGTTAGAAGATTAATAGTAAAAGCACCTTCAAAATCCATCATCCCATTACATAATTTCAAGTTTTTAACGATGAAACCTTCCCAAAGTTCATGTATCATGAAAATAGATAAAGATTAGGAGTGTGAGGGGTCAGTGCAGCACCTATATTTTCATAAAAACCATTCAACCAAAGAACAATTTTTTGCAGCATACGAACAACTTAGTCAACATCAGCCACATCATATTTTGTTAGAAAGTGGACGGGGTGGACGATATAGCGTTGCTGGACTACAACCTGATGTAATTTTACAAAGTGTCCCTGATGGGTTGCTCATACAAAGCTCTTCCGGAGTTGAAACGATAAATGGAGATCCGTTGATTTTGTTGGAAAGGTGGATGAATCCCCTTCGGACGAAAAGAAGAGAGGATCTCCCTGATTTCCAAGGGGGCGTGATCGGGTTCCTTAGTTATGATTATGCAAGAAAGATTGAGAGGCTCCCCGCTTTGGGGCGTGATGACCTGGAGATTCCGGACCTTTATTTCTACTACCTGGAGGAATGGGTAGTCTTCGATCATCAGGAAAATATTTTGTGGACGATGATTCTTTCCGATAAAGAACCGGAATCGGCTGAGAAGAATCTTGCCAAATGGACATCCATTTGGACAGAAGCCCTGTCCCCGATTAATGAGGATGCAGAAGATCCTGTACATCATGAGACGGCGAGCATTGAGGTATCCATGGATGAGGAAGAATTCTCAGTGGCCGTAAAACAAATTCAATCCTATATATCTCAAGGTGATGTTTTTCAGGTGAATTTATCTGTCCGACAATCTCAAGAGTTGAAGGCTAAGCCCTACACGGTTTATAAAATGCTTCGGGAATTAAACCCCTCCCCTTACATGAGTTATATTCAAAGCCCGGACTTTCAGATTGTCTCAGGATCACCGGAATTACTAGTAAAGAAAAAAGGAACGGAAGTAAGCACAAGACCAATTGCAGGCACACGCTCGCGTGGAAAAGATGCTGAAGAGGATGAGAAACTTGCTTTTGAGCTGATCAACAACGAAAAAGAAAGAGCAGAGCATGTGATGCTTGTGGACCTGGAACGAAATGACCTGGGCAGGGTGTGCCAATACGGGACAGTTGAAGTGAATGAGTTCATGGTCATCGAAAAATACTCCCACGTCATGCACATCGTTTCGAATGTAAGAGGAACACTAGATGAAACCAAAACGGGAGCGGATTTAATTCGATCTGTTTTTCCTGGTGGAACCATTACGGGAGCTCCTAAAGTGAGAACGATGGAGATCATTGAAGAGCTAGAACCGGTCAGAAGAGGGATTTACACAGGGTCCATTGGCTGGATTGGCGTCAATGGTGATATGGAATTGAATATCGTCATTCGGACGATGCTTGTGAAAGATGGAAAAGCGCATATTCAAGCGGGTGCGGGAGTCGTAATTGATTCTAACCCTAAGTATGAATATAAAGAATCCTTGAAGAAAGCGAAAGCCCTTTGGGTAGCGAAAGCCCGGGCGGAAGGAGAAACCCTATGATTCTCATGGTTGATAACTACGATTCATTCACCTATAATCTTGTGCAATTTTTAGGAGAGTTAGGGGAAGAGCTGGTCGTGAAACGAAATGACGAGATCACATTAGATGAGATTGAGGCATTGTCTCCCGATTACCTGATGATTTCTCCGGGACCGTGCAGTCCAAATGAAGCGGGTGTGAGCCTCGAGGCGATCCGGGCCTTTGCCGGAAAGATTCCGATTTTCGGCGTTTGCCTGGGTCACCAATCGATTGCCCAGGTTTTCGGAGGGGATGTTGTTCGTGCTGAACGGTTAATGCACGGAAAAGTCTCACCGATGATCCATGACGGGAAAACCATTTTCAAAGACATGCCCAATCCTTTCAAGGCAACAAGATACCATTCCCTGATCGTTAAAAGAGAAACCCTTCCTGAATGCTTTGACATTTCAGCCGAAACGGAAGAAGGGGAGATTATGGGGATCCGTCATAAACAGCTGCCGATCGAAGGGGTGCAGTTCCATCCCGAATCCATCATGACGGAACAAGGGAAACAGCTGCTCCTTAACTTTTTAACGACCTATAAAAAAATCGAGATGGTTTTATAAATGTACTTATATCTTAATGGAGAAATCGTTCATGCATCAGAGGCGGTCATTTCCCCATTCGATCACGGGTATTTATATGGATTGGGCGTGTTTGAGACCTTTCGGACGTATGAGGGTCATCCTTTTTTGCTAAAGGATCATTTGAAGAGGCTTTCTCATGGATTAAAGGAATTGAATATTGCAGCAGACCTGGATGAAGAGAAGATCAGGAATGCAATAACAACCCTTTTAGATAAAAATGGCTTGAAGGATGCATATTGCCGGTTCAACATCTCCGGTGGGGCCGGGGAGATAGGTTTACAAACGACCCCCTATGAGGATGCGACGGTGATCCTTTTTCAAAAGGAATTGCCTCCTTCTCTGCCATTAAAAGAAAAAGAAGGTGTGCTGCTTCAGTTAAGAAGAAACACACCGGAGACAGGGGAACGATTGAAATCCCATCATTACCTGAACAATATGGCGGCAAAACGGGAAATTGGACCATCTCCTCACCGGGAAGGGATATTCCTTACAAAGGAAGGCTATCTGTGTGAAGGGATAACCTCCAATCTTTTCTGGGTAAAAAATGCAGAATTGTATACACCAGCTGTAGGGACCGGGCTCTTAAACGGGATAACGCGTCAGTTCATCCTTGCCCTGGCGGATCGAATGCAGATGCCGGTCCGGGAAGGGATGTTCGGGAAAGAGCAATTACTGAATGCCCATGAGGTTTTCTTTACGAATTCTGTGCAAGAGATCATACCGGTAAACAGAATCGACTCTGTGAATTTCCCCGGCCGAAATGGAGAGTATTCAAGGTTGCTTCATGATCAGTACAGCAAGTATACAGGACAGTTGAATTCAATTGAGGAATTATAGCAGGGGGAGTCGTGCAATGAAATGCGGGAAATACGAACTTAATTTTTCAGAGAAAACCCTTATTATGGGGATTTTAAATATCACACCTGATTCATTCTCGGACGGTGGTTCGTTCAATGAATTGGACCGGGCTGTAGAGCGTGCGAAAGAAATGGTAGAGATGGGTGCGGATATTATAGATATAGGGGGAGAGTCCACTCGGCCAGGGCACCAAATCGTAGCGGCTGAAGAAGAAATTTCTAGGGTCGTGCCGATTATAGAGGCGATCTCCAGGGAAGTGAAAGTACCAATATCCATCGACACGTATAAGGCAGCGACGGCACGAAAAGCGCTGGAAGCAGGTGCAAGCATCATTAACGATGTATGGGGCGCGAAAAAGGATCCTGAAATGGCCCAAGTAGCGGCGGAAACGGGAGCCCCGATTATTCTCATGCATAACCGGGATAACCAGGATTACAGCCACTTCGTTCGGGATGCGATACAAGATCTGCAGGAAAGCATCTTCCTAGTGAAAGAAGCAGGGGTGAAAGACGATCAAATCATCCTGGATCCTGGAATCGGGTTTGCAAAAACAGTACAATTTAACATAGAGATGATGAGACACTTGGATGTTCTTGTTTCACTAGGATATCCTGTGCTCCTGGGGACGTCACGGAAGTCTATCATTGGGCATGTTCTTGATCTGCCCGTAGAGGAACGGATGGAAGGCACGGGAGCGACGGTATGCTACGGGATTCAAAAAGGCTGCCACATCGTGAGGGTTCATGATGTAAAAGAAATGGCACGCATGGCGAAGATGATGGATGCCCTCGTTGGAAAGGAGAAAATGTATGGATAAGATTCTATTGAACGAAATGGAGTTCTACGGCTATCATGGTGTGTTTCAAGAAGAGAACAAACTTGGACAACGTTTTCGTGTTAGTGTAGAGTTGCATTTAGATTTAAGGAAGTCCGGTCAAAGTGATCAGCTTGAGGACTCCGTAAACTATGCGGAGATCTATTCTATCACGAAAACTGTAGTTGAGGGAGAACCGAAGAATTTAGTGGAAGCGGTCGCTGAAGACATCTCTTCCCGGATCTTAGAAGCATTCCAAGTCGTAGAGAGCTGTAAAATAACACTAATCAAGCCTGATCCACCTATTCCTGGACATTACCAATCGGTGGCGGTGGAGATTAATAGGAGTCGATAGGATGAATACTGCATACATTTCCCTTGGTTCCAATATGGGAGACAGGGCGGGTTATTTAGAAAAAGCCATAAACATCTTAGGCAGTCATGGTAAGATAGAGGTAACGAAACAATCCTCTATGTATGAAACAGACCCAGTAGGATTTACAGAACAAGGTAAATTTTTGAATATGGTCATCGGAATTCGTACCAGTCTAAGTCCAGAAACTCTATTACATCAGTGCTTGCAGGTGGAAATCGACCTTGGAAGAGAAAGGGAGTTCAAATGGGGTCCTCGAATAATAGACCTTGATATTTTACTCTATGATCAAGAAAATATTGAATCAGAGAATCTCCTCATTCCTCACCCAAGGATGCAAGAAAGAGCATTTGTGTTAATCCCGTTAGTAGAGGTTGCTCCACATATAGAGCATCCGTCTTTTAATGCCCCGTTCGTTGAATTTCTGGACGAAATACCTGACAAAGAAGGAGTTCGGTTATGGAAACAGATAAATGGGGAAGACGCATTCGTGCATTCAGAAAGTTAAAAGGGTATACTCAGGAAGGTTTGGCCAAGGAACTTTCCATCTCTGTTTCGGTCCTTGGAGAAGTGGAAAGAGGCAGTCGGATACCGAAAGAAGATTTCTTAGTGAATGTTGCAGAAGTGTTGAACATACCAATACATGAGCTGATCCCTCATGAAGAATCTGAACGTAGTGAGTGAATGCCGGTTAATTCACCTGTATATCCTTTTATGTTATTCTAGAAAAGGCTGGAACCAATTCGTGACACTGTCACCAGGTTGGATCGGCCTTTTTTAGATTTTTTTCATCTCTTTTTAACCCGCTAAAGTACGTTTCTGAAATAACTCATACTTTAGGGGTGTTACAAACATAGATATTGTGTAAAATAGTATGGTATATAATCGTATTAGTCTAGTAAAGCAAGTAGATAGAATAGGAGTGAAACACATGAGTCACGAAGAAATCAATGACCAGCTTCGAGTAAGACGTGAAAAAATGGAATCAATCCGTGATAAGGGACTTGATCCATTCGGTAAACGCTATGATCGTACACACAGTTCATCCGAGATCAAATCTCAATTCGATGAATTTTCTAAAGAAGAACTAGAAGAGAAAGACATCACTGTAACCATTGCAGGTCGTATCATGACTAAGCGTGGAAAAGGGAAAGCGGGATTTGCCCACCTGCAGGACTTAGCTGGACAAGTCCAAATCTATGTTCGTAAAGATGCGATCGGTGAAGAAGCATACGAACTATTCAATACAGCAGACCTCGGAGATATCGTAGGGATTACGGGTACAATATTTAAAACAAAAGTGGGAGAGCTTTCAGTAAAAGCGAAAGAATTCCACCTTCTAACCAAAGCACTGCGCCCGTTGCCTGAGAAGTTCCACGGATTAAAAGACGTTGAGCAGCGCTATCGTCAACGTTACCTGGATCTAATCACAAGCCAGGAAAGCAAAGAGACGTTCATCGCCCGCAGCCGTATCATCCAATCCATGAGAAGATATCTGGACAATAACGGTTACTTAGAAGTAGAAACACCAATGATGCATGCCATCGCAGGGGGAGCATCTGCCCGTCCTTTCAATACACATCACAACGCACTTGATATGCCTTTATTCATGCGTATCGCGATTGAGCTTCACCTAAAGCGCTTGATCGTCGGTGGACTTGAGAAAGTATACGAAATCGGACGTGTATTCCGTAACGAAGGTGTGTCTACAAGACATAACCCTGAGTTCACGATGATCGAGCTTTACGAAGCATACGCAGATTACCGTGATATCATGGCTCTTACTGAAAATCTTGTAGCTCATATTGCGAAGGAAGTATTCGGTTCTACTACGGTTCAGTATGCAGACTATGAAATAAACCTGGAGCCGGAGTGGACTCGCCTTCACATGGTTGACGCGGTTAAAGAACAGACTGGTGTGGATTTCTGGAAAGAAATGTCCGATGAAGAAGCGCGTGCCCTTGCGAAAGAACACGGCATCGAAATCAAAGACAATATGCAATATGGTCATGTGGTAAATGAATTCTTCGAACAAAAAGTAGAAGATAAACTTATCCAGCCTACGTTCATTTATGGTCACCCGGTGGAAATTTCTCCACTTGCCAAGAAGAACGATGAAGATCCACGATTCACAGATCGTTTTGAGTTATTCATCGTAGGACGTGAACACGCGAATGCCTTCACGGAGCTTAATGATCCAATCGATCAAAGGGAGCGTTTTGAAGCGCAACTGAAAGAAAGAGAAGAAGGAAACGACGAAGCCCACATGATGGATAATGATTTCATCGAGGCTCTTGAATATGGTATGCCGCCAACAGGTGGCCTTGGTATCGGTATCGACAGACTTGTTATGCTGTTAACCAACTCTCCATCTATTCGGGACGTTTTATTGTTCCCATTAATGCGTCATCGTGATTAATCTCGTATTCAGAACAGCAGAGGCTTAGTGCCTCTGCTGTTTTTGTTGAATGATAACTATATGTAAGAAAGATAATAATTTGGTGAAGCAATGATGTTAATTATCTTTTGGGTCTAATGGCACCTTTTATATTACGGTATAAAGAATGAATTGAATGCCTTTTGTCTTATGTGAAATATATAATGAAAAACATTAGAAAAATCTCTTGCGCCCAAATATGGAAGGTGGTATAGTATTATCTGTTGCCGCAAAAAGGCGATAACTTAATAAAAACTTTTTAAAAAAAGTTATTGACTTAAACGAGTCGATAATGTAATATTTAAAGGGTCGCTTCAAACGGAAGCACTTACACATTGAACCTTGAAAACTGAACAAAACAAGACAATACGTCAACGTTAATTCTAGATTTATTTGTAAAGAGCTATTCAAACTTTTATCGGAGAGTTTGATCCTGGCTCAGGACGAACGCTGGCGGCGTGCCTAATACATGCAAGTCGAGCGGATTGATGGGAGCTTGCTCCCATCAGTCAGCGGCGGACGG
>NZ_JBHTGN010000010.1:0-30878 GCF_042666755.1 Rossellomorea sp. GCM10028870
CCCATCACGTATGTGAGTAAGATCCCTAGAAGATGACTAGGTAGATAGGTCAGAGATGGAAGCATGGCGACATGTGGAGTTGACTGATACTAATCGATCGAGGACTTAACCACAAAGAGTCATTTTTAAATGAACACATTGGTCGATATTCGGCTTTCTTGACATCAATTCTTTATCTAGTTTTGAAGGAACAATCCTTCAATTGAATATTCGTCTGGTGACAATGGCGAAGAGGTCACACCCGTTCCCATGCCGAACACGGAAGTTAAGCTCTTCAGCGCCGATGGTAGTTGGGGGATCTCCCCCTGTGAGAGTAGGACGTCGCCAGGCGAAATATTTTTTTGCACAATCACTTTATTTGTGAAGATGCATATAGTAATATAGAAAGTATCACCTTAAGTAATATTTATATCGTCGCGGGGTGGAGCAGTTCGGTAGCTCGTCGGGCTCATAACCCGAAGGTCGCAGGTTCAAATCCTGTCCCCGCAATACCATTTTTGACTAAGGATAGTATAATCCTTGATGAGTCATGCATGGGTAGTTATTTTGACTATCGTCTAAAATAATGAAACCTATTTTGCTTACGCAAAAAGCTTTGGTCCGGTAGTTCAGTTGGTTAGAATGCCTGCCTGTCACGCAGGAGGTCGCGGGTTCGAGTCCCGTCCGGACCGCCAGATTTGTTTATTCAAACGAAACCTTTGTTTCGTTTTTTTTATTGCCTATTATCATTAACTTTACTCATATACCCTAAAAAGGGTAAACTACATATATACATTTTCCCTTAGGGTAACAAACGATCCTAAGGGTTTTTTATACTTTATTTACAATAGAGGAGATTAACATGAATCAGTATGAGTTAATAACCGCTAGTCCGGAAGAGACTGGAGCGTTTGCCGAGAAGCTGGCAGCATACCTCCAGCCTGGGGATGTGTTAACATTAGAAGGTGATCTTGGAGCGGGAAAAACGACGTTTACTAAGGGATTGGCAAAAGGCCTAGGTATTTCGAAGAACGTAAACAGTCCAACCTTCACAATCATAAAAGAATATCGGGGGCGTTTGCCTCTTTATCATATGGATGTTTATCGGCTGGATGATTCCTTTGAAGACTTGGGATTCGATGAATATTTTGAGGGGGAAGGTGTGACTGTCGTTGAGTGGGCTCACTTGATTCAAGATCAACTTCCGAAAGAAATATTGGGTTTATCGATTTTCCGGGAAGGTGATTCAGCAAGAAGAATCGTGTTGAAACCTTTTGGAGAAAGATATAGAGAGCTGTGTAAGGAGGTTGTTTCATGACGATATTATCCATCGATACCTCTAATTATCCTTTAGGTGTTGCCCTGATTGAAGAGGATAAGGTGATTGGAGAGTATATTACCTATATTAAAAAAAATCATTCTGTAAGGGCGATGCCGGCCATTGAACAATTAATGAAGGATTGTGGGATAGAGGCTAAGGACTTAACGAAGATTGTGGTAGCAAATGGCCCCGGTTCTTATACAGGTGTTCGCATTGGAGTTACGTTAGCAAAGACGCTGGCTTGGTCATTGAATATTCCTCTTATACCCGTTTCAAGTCTTGCGACACTGGCTTCGTCTGGACGATATTTTCCCGGTTATATTGTTCCTTTGTTTGATGCGAGAAGAGGACAGGTGTACACAGGACTGTATGAATTCCAGGACGATCAACTAACGTGTGTTGAGGAAGATTGTAATATAATGCTTGATAAGTGGGTCACTACGTTAAAAGAGTTAAATAAAGATATCTTGTTCGTAGGTAATGATGTAACGATTCACGAAAGCACCATTAATGAGATACTAGGAGATCAAGCGAAGATTGCTCCGTTTGTCAGTCATAATCCACGTCCTTCTGAGCTCGCTTTCATAGGGGCAGGGTTCCCTGAGACTTCAGCTCATGAGGTACTCCCTAATTATATTCGAATGGCTGAAGCAGAAGTGAAATGGCTGGAATCTCAAAAAAATTCTTAATAGAGATAGAGGATCGTTAGAAAATGGACATTCGATTTATGACGGTGGATGATTTAGATGCTGTAATGGACATTGAAATGAAATCTTTTAGCATTCCTTGGAGTCGAGACGCTTTCTTGAATGAGATTGAACATAACCATCTATCTACTTACCTTGTTGTCGAGGATGGCGACCATGTCGCGGGATATTGTGGGGTGTGGCTTGTGGTGGATGAGGCTCATATCACCAATGTAGCAGTGCTTCCCGAATACCGGGGACAGGGACTGGGTGAAAGTCTTATGCGTAAGATCATGGGCATTGCCACCAAGTTTGGAGCTCGTGTGATGACTCTTGAAGTCAGAGTATCCAATTTAGCTGCGCAGCATTTATATAGAAAGCTTGGGTTTCAAGATGGCGGAATTCGGAAGCGGTATTATTCGGATAATCAAGAAGATGCTTTAGTAATGTGGGTGAATTTATGAATAAAGATATGTTTGTATTGGGAATTGAGACGAGCTGTGATGAAACAGCCGTTGCAATCATAAAAAATGGAACTGAGATTGTGACGAATGTGGTTTCCTCTCAGATTGAAAGTCATAAGCGATTCGGTGGAGTGGTACCTGAAATTGCTTCTCGTCATCACGTGGAGCAAGTTACGTATGTGTTAGAGGAAGCACTTCAACAAGCCGGGATGACGATGGTGGAGATTGATTGTGTGGCCGTGACGGAAGGTCCAGGTTTAGTAGGTGCTCTTCTGATTGGGGTAAACGCAGCAAAGGCACTTGCTTTTGCTCACAACAAACCTTTAGTGGGTGTCCATCATATTGCAGGGCATATCTATGCGAATCGACTAGTGAAAGAGATGAAGTTTCCTCTCCTTTCCTTGGTCGTATCCGGGGGACATACGGAGCTTGTGTTAATGAAAGAGCACGGTTCGTTTCAAGTAATTGGAGAAACACGGGACGACGCTGCCGGGGAGGCCTATGATAAGGTAGCTCGAACATTGAGTCTTCCTTATCCAGGTGGACCCCATATCGATCGGCTTGCTCAAGAAGGAGAAGCTACCCTTGATTTGCCAAGGGCATGGCTGGAAGAAGGTTCTTTTGATTTCAGCTTTAGTGGATTGAAATCTGCCGTTATTAACACGCTCCACAATGCTAAGCAAAAAGGAGTAACCATTCATCCACAAGACCTGGCAGCCAGTTTTCAGGCTAGTGTGATTGACGTGTTAGTAACCAAGACCATTAAAGCTGTGAAGGAATTTCAAGTCGAACAGGTTTTACTAGCTGGAGGTGTAGCGGCAAATAAAGGGTTGCGTGCGGCTCTACAAGAAGCGTTTGAGGGAGTGGACGCCGAGCTGGTCATCCCTCCGTTATCTCTTTGTACAGATAATGCCGCTATGATTGCAGCGGCAGGAACGGTTTTATTCGAACAAGGAAAAAGAGGCGGCATGGATATGAATGCACATCCTGGGCTTGATATAGAGAATTTCTAATAGTGAAAGCTTAAACGTTAACTTCGTTTAAGCTTTTTTCTCTTTTTAGCTCTGTTAATCGATGTCGTTAATAGACGGAGGAAAATGTGAATATCTTGTGGTTAACGTATACCAAATAAGGTAGCATGAAAGAAAAAAAGAACGAACATACGTTTTATCAACAGGTTGTGGATAATTTGTTAATAACTTTGTATAAGTTGTGTACACTATGTGAAAAAGACCTGGGATAAATAGCCTATTTTCTGGAATGGACTGTGGATAACCAAGAGTTTGAATGTGGATAATGTGGAAAAGTTGTGTGAATAACGATTGTTTAGGATTTTGAATGTGGATAATAATGTGGAATAAGAAAAGGGTGGGGAGCAAGTTAATCGAATACTTATCCCCAACCCTGTGGATTATTGTTCTCCTTGAAGAAGTTCTTCAAGTTCTGTCCATTCTTCCAATAGAGATTCAAGCTCTTCTTTTTCTTTTGTCAGTGCTTCATTGATGTCTTGGACTTTTTCATGATCTTGAAAGATCTCCGGGTCGCAAAGGAGGTCTTCTTTTTCTTGAATGTTTTCTTCCAGAGTTTCCATTTTGTTTTCAATTTCTTCAACTCTTCGTTTTCGTTGACGCTCAAGTTTTTTTGCTTCTTTATCGATTTTATGAGATTGCTTTTGAGTAGTGACTTGTGAAACAGGCTCTCCTTGTTCCATCCGCTCGAGTGCGGCCAGTTCTTCCTGCTGTTGCAATTTCTCTACATAATAATCATAATCGCCAAGATATTCTGTTGAACCCTTTCTGGAAAGTTCAACAACCTTTGTGGCGATGCGATTGATGAAATAACGATCATGGGACACAAAGAGAATCGTTCCTGGATAGTCAATCAAGGCATTCTCCAACACTTCTTTACTGTCCAAGTCAAGATGGTTTGTCGGCTCGTCCAGGATGAGGACATTCCCTTTTTCCATCATAAGCTTGGACAGTGCCAGTCGGGCTTTCTCTCCGCCACTAAGTGTTGAAACCGGCTTTAAGACATCTTCCCCTGAGAATAAGAAGTTTCCGAGTACGGTTCGGATTTCTTTTTCCATCTTCATTGGGTACTCGTCCCACAGTTCGTTTAAGACGGTCTTATTGGAAGACAGTTCAGCTTGTTCTTGATCATAGTAACTAATCGAAACATTTGATCCAAATTTAATTGCTCCGTCAAGTGGTTGGAGTTTATTCACTAATGTTTTCAATAGGGTGGACTTACCAATGCCGTTAGGACCTACAAGGGCGATGCTGTCGCCTTTTTTAACAGCGAAGTCGATGTGAGATGAAATTCTTTCGCCTTTTCCATATCCGATGGTAAGATCTTGGACGTGAAGAACATCATTTCCGCTTGGACGATCAATTTGAAAAGCAAAGTTGGCGGATTTCTCATCACCCAGAGGTCTGTCCATTATATCCATTCGTTCTAATTTTTTTCTGCGGCTTTGGGCCATCTTGGTAGTAGAAGCCCGGGCTATATTTCGCTGGATAAAGTCTTCGAGTTTCGCGACCTCCTGTTGCTGGCGCTCGAACATCTTGAGATCCTTTTCGTAGTCTTCTGCTTTTTGTTCAAGGTATTTACTGTAGTTACCCAGGTATTTTTTGCTTCGATTTCGTGAAATTTCATACACTTGATTGACGACGCTATCCAAGAAGTAGCGGTCATGGGAAACGATCAAGACAGCTCCTTCATAGCTTTGAAGGTACGTCTCAAGCCACGACAAAGTCTCAATATCAAGATGGTTGGTAGGCTCATCCAGAATGAGGATGTCAGGCTTGGTCAATAGAAGCTTACCAAGAGCCAGACGGGTTTTCTGGCCACCGCTTAAAGTAGAGATCTTCGTTTCATAATCAAAGTCGGCAAAGTTCAATCCATGCAGGACTGAACGAATATCTGCTTCATATTGATAGCCGCCGGAATCTTTAAAACGTACTTGAAGTTCATCATATTCCTTTAATACGCGTTGGTATAAATCTTCTTGCTCATAAACAGAAGGATCGGCCATTTGTTTCTCAAGTTTTCTTAATTGTTTTTCTTGAGTTTGTAATTCTTCAAATACGGTCAGCATTTCTGACCAAATGGAAAGTTCAGATTCCAAGCCTGTATTTTGCGCGAGGTATCCAATGGAGACCCCTTTTGGCTTCGTGATATCTCCTGAATCATAAGAGAGATGACCTGCAATTATTTTTAAAAGAGTCGATTTTCCTGCCCCGTTGCGTCCGACGAGAGCCACGCGATCTCTTGTCTGTATTTCAAGCTTAATATTTGATAGGATATTATCGGCACCAAAGTTTTTCGTTAGTTGATTCACTTGTAATAGAATCATGACGTTTCACCTCTATTTCATAGTGCTAGTGTACCGTATTTGGGAGGGGAACAGCAATAAATCGACTATTAATCTTCGTACACTTAGGATAAAATATAGTGTATGATGGGTAGTAGAGTTTTAAATTCTGTCTGCTTTCTATTTTGGAAGCGGTATCAGAGGTTTTGAATAGATGTGGGGGAATACAATATGAACCAGGATACAACGAAAATTCCACAGGCAACGGCTAAGCGCCTTCCGCTATATTATCGCTTTATCAAGAATCTGTACTCATCGGGAAAGCAGAGGGTTTCATCGAAAGAATTGAGTGAAGCGGTGAAGGTTGATTCTGCCACGATACGCAGAGATTTTTCTTATTTTGGCGCGTTGGGTAAAAAGGGATATGGATATAATGTCAATTACCTTCTATCCTTTTTCCGTAAGACATTGGATCAGGATGCCATTACGAAGGTTGTGCTGATAGGTGTAGGGAATCTCGGTACAGCTTTTCTTCATTATAATTTTATAAAGAATAATAATACAAAGATTGAAATGGCTTTTGAAGTGGATGAAAAAAAGGTTGGGACACAAATCAGCGATGTACCCGTTTTTCATTTAAATGATTTAGAAGAGAGTCTTGAGGGGCATGATATTGAGGTGGCCATTCTGACAGTTCCGGCATCTTCTGCTCAAAATATCACAGACCGATTGGTTTCTTCTAATATTAAGGGGATCCTGAATTTCACTCCTGCAAGATTGACGGTGCCGGACCATATCCGCGTCCATCATATTGATTTGGCAGTTGAACTTCAGTCACTGGTCTACTTCTTAAAGCATTATTCAGGGGATGACACGGAAATGTCACAAGATGGAATCATATCCGAATAGAAAATGATTCGTATTTACGTTATGATAGAATGGTAAAAGAGGAGGTGTCTCATTATGTTAGGTGCAGGTAGTATCGTATTGATAACGGTTGTTGCTTTACTGATATTTGGACCAAAGAAATTGCCTGAGTTAGGAAAAGCAGCTGGGAATACATTACGTGAGTTTAAGAATGCAACAAAGGGCTTAGCAGATGATGAGGACGATAATAGTAAAAAAGCTAAGTAGGGTAGGATGAACGCCATGAGTCAAAGTCAAAGAGACATGACAGTCTATGAACATATAGGAGAATTGCAAAAACGACTCATGTTTGTAGTCGTTTTCTTCTTGTTAGCGGTAATTGTAAGCTTTTTTCTTGCGGAGCCGTTGATTCGATTTTTGCAGCACGCGGATGAAGCGAAAGAATTAACCATGAACGCCTTTCGGATTACAGACCCTCTCAAAATCTATATGGAAATGATCATGTTTATTGCGATCATCATGACATCACCCATCATTCTATTTCAAGTATGGTCGTTCGTGAGTCCAGGCTTATATGAGAAAGAGAGAAAGGTAACGCTCAGTTACATACCTATTTCTGTCCTTCTTTTCTTAGGTGGATTGTCATTTTCATATTTTATTTTGTTTCCATATGTCGTGAAATTCATGATGGGTTTATCAACCAATCTGAATATCCAGCAAGTGATTGGAATTAATGAATACTTTCATTTCCTGTTTCAAATAACCATCCCATTTGGATTTCTATTTCAACTGCCGGTTATTATGCTGTTTCTGACACGTTTGGGGATTATTACTCCGATGTTATTGGCACAAATGAGAAAAGTGGCTTACTTCATATTGTTAGTCATAGCCGCTTTCATCACACCGCCGGACATCGTCTCGCATTTAATGGTAACCGTTCCTTTGCTCCTTCTTTATGAAATCAGCATTTGGATCTCTAAGATCGGATATAAGAAGGTTTTAGAAGCAGAACAAAAGCTTGAAATGGAACAGTTCGAGGATATAAATAAGGATTGATCAAAAGATCAATCCTTATTTTTTATTCTCTATTTTCTTTTTGATCTTGAAATGCAGCATCACCATCCGCAACCCGGAACCAAAATCAAGGGTTGCCAGAAAGACGAGCATATAAGTGAAAAATCCCCAACCATCATCCTGTACATTTTGCACAGCAAAGTATGTGAAGAGCACACCGAGAAGGAGATAAATCACGCCTGAAAATAGTGGTGATCTCCTCATAGAAATAATCCTCCAATAAATCCTTGTATTTGTTCAGCTTCGTTCATCATTTTTTCAATTTCATCCTTATAGATAGATTGCATTAGAACGACCGTTGTATTCATGGCAACGTGAGCAAATATTGGAACCAGTATCCGCTTCGTTTTGACATAAAGGAACGCAAAGGTAAAGCCCATTGCAGAGTACAAGATCACATGCTCAGGCTCAAAGTGCGCGAGAGCGAATATAACAGAGCTGATTAACGCGGCGAAGAAGAAATTCATCTTTTCATAAAGAACACCGAAGATAATCTTTCTGAATACAATCTCTTCTAAAATAGGGCCAATGATCGCAGCTACCATCATCGATAGAGGTACCTTTTCAATAATCCCAATAATCATCTGCGTATTTTCAGATCCCATTTGGATACCTAACGCATACTCAATCTGTATCGCGATGGATTGAGCGATGAACGCCATGAAAATCCCGACTACAGCCCACACAATTGAACTTCCTGCATTCATAGGAGCGGACCGTTCAAGGTTGGTGCTTGTCTCGCTCTTTCTAAGAATGCCCCAGACGACGAGGAGAGTTAATGTAAAGCTAATCACAAGCCAGTATCCAGGAACAACATTTCGTACGGTCTGCTCTGGAATCGCAAGGACATCAACACCAATCTTAAATAAAAGGGGTATCCCGACAACACTGGAAAGCTGCATCACAATATAGGCAATTAAGATAAATCCGAAATGTTTTTTCAACGTTTGATCTCCTTTAACACCTGTTAGATGAAGAACGAATAGGATTCGTCCTGAACATACTCCTGTACAATTCTACTAAGAAAAGAGAAAGTGTTCAAATTTAAGGGGTTTGTAAGAATTGCCACTCTTCCATTGATTTAAGAATAAAGGCATATGGGGAGGCATAGGATTGGAGGGTGTGAAAAAAAGAGAAATATGACGAAAAAAATTTTAGGCAGGACTCTTGCAAAATGAAAACGAATTAATTAATATAATAGTTGTGTTAGCACTCACAATAAGCGAGTGCTAATAAATATCATTTACATAATTTCAAGGAGGTTGTTTCACTTGTTAAAACCACTAGGTGATCGCGTCGTTATCGAGCTAGTTGAGTCAGAAGAAAAAACAGCAAGCGGTATTGTGCTACCGGATTCCGCAAAGGAAAAGCCACAAGAAGGTAAAGTGATGGCTGTAGGTACTGGTCGCATTCTTGACAACGGTGAGCGCGTTGCTCTTGAGGTAGCTGTCGGCGATCGAATCATTTTCTCTAAATACGCTGGTACAGAAGTGAAATACCAAGGCACAGAATACCTGATCCTTCGTGATAGCGATATTCTGGCTGTAGTTGGCGAATAATCAAACTTCGTATATAAACAATACTTTACTTAAATAAGAGGAGGACTTTATCAATGGCTAAAGATATTAAATTCAGCGAAGAAGCACGCCGTTCCATGCTTCGCGGTGTAGATCAATTAGCAAATGCAGTAAAAGTAACTCTTGGACCAAAAGGACGTAACGTGGTACTTGAGAAAAAATTCGGTTCACCACTTATTACAAATGATGGTGTAACGATTGCAAAAGAAATTGAATTAGAAGATGCATTCGAAAACATGGGTGCAAAACTGGTTGCTGAAGTAGCAAGCAAAACAAACGAAATCGCCGGTGACGGTACAACGACTGCAACGGTCCTTGCTCAAGCGATGATCCGTGAAGGTCTTAAAAACGTAACAGCTGGCGCTAACCCTGTTGGCGTTCGTAAAGGTATCGAAAAAGCGGTTCAAGCTGCCATCGAAGAATTAAAAGTGATCTCTAAGCCGATCGAAGGCAAAGATTCAATCGCTCAAGTTGCGGCAATCTCAGCGGCTGACGAAGAAGTGGGTCAACTGATTGCAGAAGCAATGGAGCGCGTTGGGAACGACGGCGTTATCACCATTGAAGAATCGAAAGGTTTCACAACAGAGCTTGACGTGGTGGAAGGAATGCAATTCGACCGTGGATATGCGTCTCCATACATGGTGACAGATTCTGATAAGATGGAAGCTGTTCTTGAAAATCCATATATTTTAATCACTGACAAGAAAATTGGAAACATCCAGGAAGTACTTCCTGTTCTTGAGCAAGTTGTACAACAAGGTAAGCCACTATTAATGGTAGCTGAAGATGTTGAAGGTGAAGCTCTTGCAACACTTGTTGTGAACAAACTTCGCGGAACATTCAACGCTGTTGCTGTCAAAGCCCCTGGCTTCGGTGACCGTCGTAAAGCAATGCTTGAAGACTTAGCAGTACTTACTGGTGGAGAAGTGATCACAGAGGATCTTGGATTGGATCTTAAATCTGCGAACATCACTCAACTTGGCCGCGCAGCGAAAGTAGTCGTAACGAAAGAAAACACGACTGTCGTTGAAGGTTCTGGAGATCCGGAAAAAATCGCAGCTCGCGTAAACCAAATTCGTGCTCAATTAGAAGAGTCCACTTCTGAATTTGATAAAGAAAAATTACAAGAGCGCCTTGCTAAGCTTGCAGGTGGAGTAGCAGTCGTGAAAGTTGGAGCTGCAACTGAAACTGAGCTTAAAGAGCGTAAACTTCGCATCGAAGACGCATTGAACTCTACTCGTGCAGCAGTGGAAGAAGGTATCGTATCCGGTGGTGGTACGGCACTAGTGAACGTA
This sequence comes from Rossellomorea sp. GCM10028870, assembly GCF_042666755.1. Lineage (NCBI taxonomy): Bacteria > Bacillati > Bacillota > Bacilli > Caryophanales > Bacillaceae > Rossellomorea > Rossellomorea sp. GCM10028870. Next base: position 10,577 of record NZ_JBHTGN010000010.1, read on the forward strand.
TACAACAAAGTAGCATCAATTGAAGCGGATGCAGATGTAGCAACAGGTATCAACATCGTGCTGCGTGCTCTTGAAGAGCCAATCCGTCAGATCGCTCACAACGCAGGACTCGAAGGTTCTATCATCGTAGAACGTCTGAAGAAGGAAGAAGTAGGTGTCGGTTTCAACGCAGCTACTGGTGAGTGGGTAAACATGATCGAAAAAGGTATCGTAGATCCAACGAAAGTAACTCGTTCTGCACTTCAAAACGCAGCGTCTGTAGCAGCAATGTTCCTGACTACTGAAGCGGTAGTTGCTGACATTCCTGAAGAAGGCGGCGGCATGCCGGATATGAGCGGCATGGGCGGAATGGGTGGAATGGGCGGTATGATGTAATCTGCCCCCTCAACCCTTGACTTAAAAGAAAAAGCTTCCCATTAGTTGTCCAACTATTGGGAAGCTTTTTTTTCATTTTTGTGTACCTGAAAATAAAAACCAAACTACAGTTTTTTACTTTTTTTAAATAATTTGCGATTGTGTTCTTTTAAGGATTGCCACTCTTTTTTAAACTCTGAAATATCATTAGTGATTGTATCAAGTTTCTGAGATAAAGAAGAGATCTCTCGAGAAATCTGCTGAGCTAAAACCTCTTGCATCTTGATTATAGAGATATCTTTATCTTCTTGTTCTTCTACATCTTTGGAAACTGGATTCTTAAGACTTCTATTGGATTCTATGGAATTTAGTAGAGAGTCATTTTTAAGAAAAGTTGTTGCCAGGTTCACAAGAGAACCCATAGACTTTTCGTTTTTCAATAAATTGCCAGCCAGGTTCTTGAAAGCATCATGGTCTACAGAACCCCCGCTCATTTTGATACTCTTTTCATCGTTATTTTCATTCATAAATGTAACCACCTTTTTAGTCAATAATAAGCATGCAGAACTTTACTTTATTTAGTAAACGGACAAAAGATATTAAAAGAAGTATTCTCTTTTTTTAGATTAAAAAACCTAGAAGATGAATAACTAATCTTCTAGGTTTATTGCTACACAGGTTTTTTCACAATTAACAGCCTTCACTAGCAATACTATTAGCAAGCTCTCTAATCATATCTCCAGTGTCTGTGTTGATTAATAGGTCTGCAAGTAGAGCTACAACAATTAAAAGAAGATACACTAAGAATCTTCCAAGTAGACAAAGTAGAGTACCAAGAGTATCCGTTTGTTGAACAGAAACATCCATTTGAATTTCCCTCCTTCTTTTATTTCGTTTTTATAAGAGGCCTCTTATATAGTAATCATATGTATTAAAAGAAAAGTGATATAAGCAAACATAACATGAATATAAAAAACGGGCTGTCCAAATTTTTAACTAGATTGAAACCTATAGATATATTTAATCGATCAATGCCTGTCTTACTTTTGCAAATACACTACTGAAGCAGTAGTGCATCCCTGAAGAAAATACTGAGGTATCCGCCATTTTAATCATTAATCATTAATGCACAAGGGTTTGTTTACAAGGTAAGTAAGAGTGGTTTGCAAATATTTTGCTGACATTTCGTTTATTGGGGGACAGTGGCTTATCATATTTGGAAAAGGAAAGAATGCCTGGGGAGACCTGATAAATCTAGTGATTCAGATCTAGGTTTACTTGTGAAAGCATTTACCATCACGAATCATTCCAATCCGTCGATTATAGCTTGACCAAACAAAAGACTACCTCCTGAAAAATAGGTGGTAGTCTTTTTAGTTATGAGCCAGGCTTCCATAATACCTTTAACAGTTCACCATCGAAAAGGTTTGTATCAATGTTACACGTGTCTGCGTCGATTCCATATTGCCAAGCAAGAGCCAGGGAGCCTTCCGGTGCTTCTGGATTGAATTCTGGTGCCTCGGCCTGAGTTGTGATTCCGACATTTGGTGAAGCGGTCCAGATGTAATTCTCTTCCAGTATGGCGTTATTACTCTGAACGGCTGCGTTATAGGATTGATATAAAGCTCTTTGCGGATCGAAGATTCCATAGATCCCTGATTCATAAGAGGACGCAGAAATCGTTTCAAACCATCCTCTGATAAATTCCGCATCTACCGGATAGGTTGGTTCAATATCGGCAAATAGGGCGACACCAGAGGGAATCCCGAGATCCTGGGCATACCCAATCGCTTCTCTTGCTTCATTAACTCCATTTTCATAGCCAGTGGCATCGTTAAAATTGTTAAAGATAGGGAGGATATAGTCTCCTTTTGAATGGATCAAAGAAACCTGCTGGGGTGTAAGCCCTCTGGAGATGTTCTCCCTTGTCTCAAGATAGCGTCCAAAAACGGTCGGGTCCCCAAAGTTTTCTCTTACACAGGCATAAAAGCTCTCCGTTGTTTCACTGGCGGAATCGATACCCCACACAACTTCGGGGGACGGTGACGGTGGATCTCCATCAGTCCCGCTTGCCTTATTTTCTACCGTATTACGTACATTGATATCAGCTTCGTCACCGAGCTCGTTTTGGGTGGAATTTGAAAACCTGTAATTTCCATCTCCTTCAACGGAGTTTGTAATATTGTTTTTTAGGTCCCCGGAGGTTTTATTAACATCATTTTCGATAGAACTACTGATTTCTCCGTTCCCATCTCCGTTGCCATTGTTCATTATATTGTTTTCCAAATTGGCAGTCCCGTTCGACACCTGATTAGAGATGACGGTATCCACTTTTCCAACACTGCCGTAGATGTTATTTTCAACCGTATTGGTGATGATTATAGTGGCTTTATTGTCCATGGAGTTGTTTTTACCAATGTTATAAAAGGAAATAAAGCCTGAGATCGCCATAATGAGAACAGCAAATAGAATGGTATATCCTGGTGTAACCCTCATATTCTCACCTATTCTTTCAGATTAAGAGTCATTTTCACTCCATAATATGAAGAAAGAGATGATTGGTGTGGGCCAGTAGAGAGTTTGTAGGCCTTATGGATGTTTAAGGAGTGAATGGAATAGGTAAAAAGTAGTATGAAAGATCAATAATATACAAAGCTTCCTCCACCATTCATTGAAAATGAAAAAGAGGGTGATGAGATGAATTATACTACGATGGTACTAAGGGAATTAGTTGAAAGAATCATTGCCGGAGACGGACGGGCAAAAGCGGAATTTGAACGGAGATGGGAAATTCCCTGGGAACAGGTAGGGACGGTACCGATTTCGATAGAGAAGAAGGACATGAAGGACTGAATGGTTCTCTCCACCGCCTATGTGATAAAGTAGTGTGAGAACAGTTGAGAAAGAGGTTTTAACGATGACAATGAAGCAGTACTATCAAGATGCTTATACTAAAACATTTCAAACATCGATTCAAGATCAGCGACAGGATGAACACGGAGGCTGGTACGTCGTGCTCGAAAAAACGTCATTCTACCCGACAGGCGGAGGTCAGCCCCATGATACTGGAACGTTAAATCACCACCGGGTCATCAATGTGGAAGAAGTGAACGGAGAAATCCGTCATTACATAGAAGAACCATTTGAGGATATCTCAGGGGAGATAGAAGGACAGATCGATTGGGACAGACGCTTTGATCATATGCAACAGCACGCAGGGCAGCATATTTTATCTGCCGCTTTTGTGGATGCCTTCCAATATGAGACGATCAGTTTTCACTTAGGGAAGGAGATTTTAACCATCGATTTGGACGTCATGGATATAACTGAATCGGAGGCTCTGGAAGCAGAGGCATTAGCGAACCTTGTCATTCAAGAGAGCAGACTGATTGAAACAAGATGGATAACAGAAGCGGAATTGTCCCACTATCCATTAAGAAAGCAGCCGACCGTCACTGACGATATCCGATTAGTGATCATCCCGGATTTTGATTACAACGGATGCGGAGGTACCCATCCCCGTTCTACCAGTGAAGTAGGAGCGATTAAGATACTCGATTGGGAAAAGCATAAAGGGCATATCCGATTGCAATTTGTGTGTGGGAATCGGGTGCTTGAGCAGTTGCACCGAAAACATGGTCTCTTAAGAGAATTGACGGGGGTATTGCAGGCTCCTGAAGAAAATATGAGACCGGTCGTCGATCGGTTAATGGCAAAACAAAAAGACCAGGAAAAGGCACTGGAGGGACTGAAGGAAGTTCTTTTGACGTATGAAGCAGAGAGTTTACTTGGCGAAGGAATTCTGCAAGAAGGACATACATTGATTAAGAAAGCGTACGCAGAGCGTCCCATCCAAGAGCTACAGAAAATCGCTCAACACCTCGTCTCTAAGAGAGAAGATATGCTTGTGTTATTGGTTGTGCAAAATGATTCAAAACTTCAGCTCGTAGCGGCGAAGGGGTCTACTCCAAGTGTTAACTTAAGGGAGCTTGGTCAAAAAGTCTTTCCTATGATTAACGGGAAAGGCGGAGGAAAGGAGTCGTTTGTGCAAGGTGGGGGAGAGGCTCTTATGAGTAGGGAAGAGCTTCTTGAAACACTGGTACAACAAATATAGAAAAGGCTAAATATCCACCCTGTATGGCCGGGTGGATATAATCTTTTTTTGTTATTGAATGCAATTTAAACAAACGTTTGTTTAGGATGAAATTTTATGGCTTTGTTTTGTGATAGAACTGACAGCGACGCCATATCAGTCCTTGCCCCAATGCTTCATATGTGGTTAATCAAACGTTTGTTTAATGCGGAAACTGTTTAAGATCCCTTAAAAAGAATGGAGATCTCCTTCCCGCGCCAACCCTAAACATTCGATATCCCACCCAAAATTGGTTAAAATAGAAAAGACACACACTGTTCGACAAATGGCTACAGCTTAAAGGAGAGAAATACATGACGAACTATGCGGATGATAGTTTAGCTTTACATACAGATTTGTATCAGATTAATATGACGAAGGCGTATTGGGATGATGATTTCCATAATCGAAAGGCTGTTTTTGAAGTATTCTTTCGAAAGCTGCCTTTTGGGAATGGATATGCGGTGTTTGCCGGGCTTGAACGGATCATTGAATATGTGAAAAAGTTTCATTTCTCTGAAAGTGATATTGAGTATTTAAGGGAATTGGGTTATGAAGAGGAGTTCCTTCAGTACTTAGCGGACCTTCGATTTACGGGGACGATCCGTTCGATGCAGGAAGGGGAGATCGCGTTCGGGAATGTTCCTCTTATCCGTGTCGAGGCTCCTTTGGCCCAGGCTCAGATACTGGAGACGGCGATCTTAAATATCGTGAACTATCAAACCCTGATTGCGACGAAGGCGAACCGGATCAAGCAAGTGGTCCAGGATGAAGTCGTGATGGAGTTTGGGACGAGACGGGCCCATGAACTGGATGCGGCCATTTGGGGGACGCGTGCGGCTTATATTGGCGGCTTTGATGCGACAAGTAATGTTCGGGCGGGTAAGTTATTTGGGATACCGGTATCAGGAACCCATGCCCATTCAATGGTTCAGGCATATCAGGATGACTATCAGGCCTTCCATAAATACGCTGAGAGCCATAAGGACTGTGTGTTTTTAGTGGATACTTACGATACATTGAAATCCGGTGTACCTACGGCCATCAGAGTAGCAAAAGAGCTTGGCGACCGGATTCATTTCAAGGGTATTCGTCTGGACAGCGGTGATATGGCTTACTTATCCAAGAAAGCCCGTAAAATGCTTGATGAAGCAGGTTTTACCGAAACAAAGATCATTGCGTCAAATGACCTGGATGAATATACGATACTGAATTTAAAAGCCCAAGGGGCCCGGATTGATGTGTGGGGTGTGGGGACGAAGCTGATCACCGCCTATGATCAACCAGCTTTAGGTGCTGTATATAAACTCGCTTCCATTGAAAACGAGTCGGGGGAAATGGAAGATACCATTAAAATATCGAGTAATGCCGAGAAGGTTTCAACTCCTGGACTCAAAAAGGTTTATCGTATCATCAATACGGTTAATCATAAATCAGAAGGGGAATATATTGCCCTGGAGCATGAAAATCCTCAAAATGAAAGCCGACTGAAAATGTTTCATCCTGTGCACACCTATATCAGTAAATTCATCACCAATTTCGAGGCGAGAGAGCTTCACGAGGATATTTTTAAAGATGGGGAGCTGGTTTATGAATCTCCGTCACTTGAATCAATGAGATCCTTTGTGAATGAAAACCTCGACCTGTTGTGGGACGAGTATAAACGTTCCATGAACCCAGAGGGATATCCCGTGGATTTAAGTGAAGAATGCTGGACAAACAAAATGTATCTGATACAAAAGGTTAAGGAAGAGGTAAAAGAGAAATTCAACAAAACGATGTAAACCCGATAAAAAAGATGGGGAAAATAATCAGATCAAAAGGCTTTCGTAAAGATTGTTGCTTTTAACATAAGGGTCTGCTTGAGCTCTGCCAATCGGTATGTGCTGGATGGTAAGGTGAACTGCTCCGCTTTCAGGGGACGTTCGGGCGAGCCTACTCAGCTTAGCCGAACGGGGGCTCGGCACGCCCGAACTTCCGCAAGAGTCTACGCAGTTACCCACACCATCTTTAAAAGATTTTTTGTGGCAGAGCTTAAGGTGTCTGAGAAAAACAATGTAACTAAAAATAGAATGCTTCTTCTTTAAAAAAGGAGAATAATCTTTCCTCACCTTATATGAGGTTGTTTGCTAAAAATTCTTGTTTTTCTCTCTTTCTAATTAGGATTTATGCTCAGAAAGTTGATTCTCGCTGCAGGATGATCGACTCCTGCGGGAATAGCTGGACAGTACTAAAAGCGGAGGGGTTTTGCCCAGGGGCGACAAGCATAAGACGAGTCTGCCGGAAAGGCGCTCTTTGCCTTTTTGGCAGACTTGGCTTATGACCTCGAGCCCCTAAGCCCCGTAGCTGGACAGGTGAGACCCCGGAGGCGCAGCAGAGGAGGCTCACCGCCAGCCCCGCGGAAAGCGAGCATCCTGGAGCGGAAATCAACTACTACATTCTTCCTTAAGATAACCACAAACTTTGCGAAAAGTGGCAATCAAAATAATGATAAAACCTAAATGGAGTGTGAAAACATGGATTCTCTTCAAAAGCAAATTGTAGAAGAAATGATGGTAACCCCGGAAATCGATCCGCAAAAAGAAATACGTCGCAGTGTTGATTTTATGAAATCGTATTTGAAAAAGCATTCATTTTTGAAAAGCCTGGTCCTTGGCATTTCAGGTGGCCAGGATTCTACTTTATTAGGAAAACTTGCACAGATGGCGATTAACGAGATGAACGAGGAATCAGGGTCATCGGATTATGCCTTTTACGCAGTGAGACTTCCATACGGTGAGCAGGGAGATGCCGAGGACGCCATTGATGCGGTCGAGTTCATCAGTCCATCCGTTTCTTTGACGGTTAATATCCAGCCGGCGGTTGATGCCAGTGTTGAAACATTAAGTAAAAATGGGATTCATCTTTCCGACTTTGTAAAAGGCAACGAAAAAGCTCGGGAGCGGATGAAGGTTCAATTCGCCATTGCTGCCATGAAGGATGGTGTTGTCCTGGGTACCGATCATTCTGCTGAAGCGGTTACCGGCTTCTATACGAAGTATGGTGATGGAGCGGCAGACCTGGTTCCACTTTTCCGACTTAATAAACGACAAGGGAAGATGCTCTTAATGGAGCTGGGTTGTCCGGAACACTTGTACAACAAGAAACCAACGGCAGACCTTGAGGAAGACCGTCCGCAACTTCCGGATGAAGAGGCGCTGGGGGTCACATACGATCAGCTGGATGATTACTTGGAAGGTAAAGAAGTACCTCTTGAAGCGAAGAAAGCCATTGAAGGTCATTATTTGAAAACGCAGCATAAACGTCATCTGCCTGTTACGGTGTTTGATGATTTTTGGAAATAATCAGTGAAAAAGCCGATTCTCACATTGTTGAGGATTGGCTCTTTTTTTATGATTTTCAAGGTGACCGTTATCTACAACACCTTATATCCTACCAATTTCCTAAAAATTCTGTATGAATGTGCCATTTTTTAGAGGAATTTCGACTTTTAAAACGAAAGTAATAATAGTTAAAGATGATTTCAGGAGGGGTAAGATGTCATTTGAAATGGTGAATCCGAAGTTGCAAAGTATCATTGATAATATAGAAAAAGTCATGATTGGAAAGAGGAAGGTAGCGGAGCTGAGCGTAGTGTCCCTGTTAGCTGGTGGACATGTGCTGCTTGAGGATGTTCCGGGCGTTGGGAAAACGATGATGGTCCGGGCACTTGCTAAGTCGGTGGGGGCGAGCTTTAAGCGAATTCAGTTTACACCGGATTTATTGCCCTCTGATGTAATTGGTGTCTCGATATATAACCCGAAGGAAATGGAATTTACGTTCAGGCCCGGTCCGATCATGGGGAACATTATCTTAGCGGATGAAATTAATCGAACGTCTCCGAAGACACAATCTGCTTTACTCGAAGGAATGGAAGAGAGCAGCGTAACGATAGACGGAATGACCAGAAAGCTTGATAAGCCTTTCTTCGTTATGGCGACCCAAAATCCGATTGAGTATGAAGGGACGTATCCTCTGCCTGAGGCGCAGCTTGACCGCTTCTTATTAAAGATGAAAATGGGATATCCTGAACCGGAAGAAGAGATGGAGGTTCTGCATCGTGCCCAGAAAAACCCGCCGATCGATGAGTTGGAGCCTGTGATGACCCTTGAGGAATTGAGGTATATTCAAGGAGAAGTGAAGGATGTATTGGTCGATGACACCATCAAGAAATACATTGTCGAAATCGCGAATCGAACTCGGATTCACGCCAATGTTTATTTAGGAGCGAGTCCACGTGGTTCGATTGCGTTAATGAAGGCATGTCAGGCTTATGCATTTTTAAGAGGGAGGGATTATGTGGTCCCAGACGATGTTCAATACTTGGCTCCGTTTGTTTTCTCTCACCGAATCATTATGAAGTCAGAAGCTAGATATGAAGGCATCACTCCGGAAGAAGTAGTGGAGAGAGTGATGGCGCGTATCCCGGTTCCCGTACAAAGGCTTGTGAGATAGGATGAAGACGAAATTTCAATTTATTAAACCACTTGGGAAGTTCATATTGCTGCTCATCCTGGTAGGGATCTCGTTTTCGTATGCGATGTTCCAGGGTGGATTTGTCAGCTGGTTTTTGTTTTATAGCTTTCTACCGTTTGCTCTCTATGCTGTTCTCGTATTCTTATATCCTCTTTCGGAGTTTTATGTAGAGAGGGGGTTCGAATCGAATGAGTACAAAGCCGGGGATGAGTTGAAGGTTACGATCACCCTTTCCCGAAAAATACCCTTTCCCTTATTTTACATGGTGTTAGAGGATGTGGTAACGGATTCCGTGTTTCATCATTCCGGTTTTCAAAAGGCGAAAGCGATGATTCACCCTGGATTCAGGAAACGAATCAAGCTTACGTATTACATAGAAAAGCTGCCTCGTGGAGAGCATATTTTCTCCGCTGCACGGCTCCGTACAGGTGATTTCTTTGGCGTATTTGAAAAGGAAGCAACGGTGGAGTGTACCAATAAGCTCTTGGTCTATCCGTCGTTTGTGGATGTACCTTACCGTCCTTTAGAAAATCGCTATGATCAAGGGATGACCACTTCAAATGTGAAGATTCAAAAAGACACCACCATGGCAACGGGTATACGTGACTATCAACCAGGGGACCGCTTCTCATGGATTCATTGGAAAACCTTTGCCAGAACAAATGAACTGATGACGAAAGAGTTTGAGGAGCGTCAATCCCATGATGTTCTGATTGTATTGGACCGGGAGGCGTCGTCTGCTTTTGAAGAAATGGTGACGTTCACGGCTTCTATGATTCGCTCCATTTTGAAAAAAGGGGCTCAAGTCGGCCTTGTCTCAATCGGGGAAGATCATGTCTCATTTCCGATTCGCGGTGGGGAAGAACACCAAAGCCAGCTTTATTATCATTTAGCGAAAGTCAGGCAGGACAGCCCTTACGCTTTAGGAAAAATCCTTCAAGGAGAGGGCTTGAATTACTCTCAATCTGCCGCAGTGCTGTTTGTAACTTCATCTGTTTCGAAGAAGATGATTATGAGTGCGAATGAATATGCGAAGCGGAATAGTTCGGTTGTCATCTTTTTAGTGAAGCGAAAAGGGGACGTTTATACGGCTGAGGAGAAATCATTGAAAGCCTATGCTTCCTCCCGTGGTATTCGAATGAAGGTATGCTTTGAAGGGGACTTCTCTTCAGCCTTTATGGAGGTGAAACGGGCATGAGTATTGAAACACCGAAACACCGGGTTTTTACGGTTATGGTTTATCTGTTTGGATTCCTGCTTCTATGGGAGTGGTTGAAGCCCCTTCAGGTTGTGACGGATACAGGGAGTTTGACGTACTTCATCGTATTTATTGCTCTATCCCTCGTCCTGTCGTATTTAAGAATTCATTATTTCATAACGGCACCGGTTAAAATCCTTTTTATTTTGTTTAGCCTTCATGGGTTGTACTATCATACAGGATCTTTCTTTTCTCTTACGTGGCTGAAAGAGTTTGGGAATGATTTGTGGCTGAATATCGGATTGACGCTTGGGCGCGAGTGGCCAAGCCTTTCATTTGAGTACAGGAGCTTATTATTCTTTATTTTGCTATGGCTGATGACGTACTTGATTTATTACTGGTTAGCTGTACGAAAAACGATTCTTCTCTTTTATGTGATGACTGTAACATATGTTTGCCTTATTGATACCTTCACCATATATGAAGGGGATAAAGCGATTATCCGAGTGGTCATTTTCGGCTTTCTCTTAATGGGACTGTTGGCACTTGAACGACTGGTTCAGAAGGAGAATCTGCTTGGAGCCAAGATGAGCCGTCACCGCTGGATTGTGCCCCTTACCGTTATGCTTGGGTTGAGCTTGATTGTCGCTTTTGCAGCTCCTAAAGCGGATCCCATCTGGCCGGACCCCGTTCCATATATTCAATCCTTTGCTGAGGGAGCCGGGGGCAGCGGAGTGAACAAAATAGGTTATGATGAAGATGATTCAGAGCTTGGGGGTCCCTTTGTCGGTGATCCTACTGTCATTTTCAATGCTGAAGTCACGAGAGAACACTACTGGAGAATTGAAACGAAGGATTTATATACAGGCAAGGGCTGGGAGCAATCCATTCCTGATGGCCAGCAGGCTGCCGCCCCTTTTGAATCAGAGGAAATGGTTCCCTTTACAACCAACGAACCGGATGGAGAACGGGAATTGGAAACAGAGAGGGTAATGGTGGAACGAACCTATTCTCATGTTGTCTATCCTTATGGGATAGAAAGAATAATCGGAAATGAAGAAGGTTATTTCTCCTTTGATCCCGTTAACGAAAAGGTTACAAGTTATGAAGGGGAAGACGAAACCATTAAATTAGAGGATTATGAACTTTCCTACCGTTCACCTTCTTATTCTCAAAAGAAGATGAAAGCAGCTAATGAAGGTCAGGAAATCATGCAGAATCCTGAATTTGTGGACCGCTATACACAACTTCCGGAAACGACTCCCCAGCGTGTGAAGGACTTGGCTTTTGAGATTACATCGGGAGAAGATAATTGGTACGACAAAGTCAGGGCGATCGAGAATTATTTTTCGAAAGAAGCTTATGTGTATGACCAATTTGACGTTCCGGTTCCTGAGGAAGGACAGGATTACGTTGATCAGTTCTTATTTGAAACCCAGAGAGGATACTGTGATAACTTCTCTACTTCCATGGTTGTGTTAGTCCGGGCTCTTGGCATTCCGGCAAGATGGGCAAAGGGATATACAGAAGGGGAATACAGTAGACAAGTGGATACGACGTATAAGCTGTATGAAGTGTCCAATAATAATGCTCACTCCTGGGTGGAGGTATTCTTCCCTGAGGTAGGTTGGGTTCCGTTTGAGCCTACTGTTGGATTCAGTAATAACGTATCATATCAGTATGACCTGGATGTACCTGTGGCGGATAACAGCGAAGTCCCTGTTCCGGAGAAAGAGGAAACACCGAAACAGCCGATTCAACCTGAAGAGGATGATTCTCGAGCGGCTGGAAGCGGTTTTTCTCTGTCGAAGCTTTGGGATGACATGCAAACATTCTTTGTGGAAAACTGGGGCAAGCTTGTCATGGGATTCATACTCCTGCTTATCATAGCAATCGCATTGTACGTTGTAAGAAGACGCTGGATGCCGTATGTCCTGATTTTCTATTATCGCAGAAAATCATCGGATGGCGCATTTTCCGAAGCCTATCTTTCTTTAATCAAACAGCTTGAAAGATACGGACTGAAAATGGATGACGGACAAACATTAAGAGGCTATTCGAGATATATCGACTCATTCTTCGGTACCCATGAAATGACGAGCCTGACCAATAATTATGAACGTATTTTATATGGTCAGAGGCAAGCGGAAGAAGATTGGCCGAAGATGAGAGAATTATGGGAAAATTTAATTAAAAGGACAACTGGTTGACCCTTTTGAAAACAAGGTATAAAATGATGTCAAATTCATAATAGCGTTCGTTAGCATCCTTCGTATATCCTCGATAATACGGTTCGAAAGTATCTACCCGGTCACCTTAAATGACTGGACTATGAAGGCAGTGTTCTAATTTGACATACGTGTATGCAAAAAAACTAGAATTCTGCCTTTTTTTAAGGCGGAGTCTGGTTTTTTTTATTTTTTTAGGAATGCTAACAACATCAGGTACTATAAGGGTGGATGAAGACTTTAGCCCATCCTTGCCCAAGAAAAAACTAATGAGGTGAACTGAATGCTTGGTAAAGAAGAATTGCACAATCAAGAAATGATCGTCGTTTTAGACTTTGGAAGTCAATACAATCAATTAATCACACGAAGAATTCGTGAATTTGGTGTTTACAGTGAGCTCCACCCGCATACAGTTACCCTGGAAGAGATTAAGGAAATGAACCCGACAGGTATCATTTTCTCCGGCGGTCCGAACAGTGTCTATGGTGAAGACGCGTTCCGTTGTGATGAGCGCATCTTTGATTTGGACATCCCGATTCTTGGTATTTGCTATGGGATGCAGCTAATGACGATGCACTTTGGCGGTAAGGTAGAACGCGCGAAGCACCGTGAATACGGGAAAGCGGCTATCAATATTGAAAAGCAGTCCAAGCTATTTTCTAACCTTCCCGAGGAGCAAGTCGTATGGATGAGTCATGGAGATCTTGTTGTAGAAGCTCCTGAAGGCTTTGATGTGAATGCAACAAACCCTTCTTGTCCGATTGCTTCCATGAGTAACGAAGAAAAAGGCTTGTATGCTGTTCAGTTCCATCCTGAGGTTCGTCACTCAGTGCACGGAAATGAAATGCTGAAAAACTTCGTATTCGAAGTGTGCGGCTGTGCAGGCGACTGGTCCATGGAGAATTTCATCGAAATTGAAATGGAGAAGATCCGTCAAACAGTTGGAGATAAAAAAGTCCTTTGCGCATTAAGCGGAGGAGTGGATTCTTCTGTTGTTGCCGTTTTAATCCATAAAGCGATCGGCGATCAATTAACATGTATCTTCGTCGACCACGGTCTTCTTCGTAAAGGTGAAGCGGACAGCGTAATGAAAACATTCGCTGATGGCTTTAACATGAATGTGATTAAAGTAGATGCTCAAGATCGTTTCTTAAATAAACTTAAAGGTATTTCCGACCCTGAGCAAAAACGTAAAATCATCGGGAATGAATTTATTTACGTGTTTGATGATGAAGCAACTAAGTTAAAGGGTATCGAGTATCTTGCTCAAGGTACCTTATATACAGACATCATTGAAAGTGGAACAGCCACTGCCCAGACAATCAAATCTCACCACAATGTTGGTGGACTGCCTGAAGACATGCAGTTCACACTTATTGAGCCATTGAACACGTTATTCAAAGATGAAGTGCGCGCATTGGGATCTGAACTGGGTATTCCAGATGAAATCGTATGGCGTCAACCATTCCCTGGTCCTGGTCTGGGCATTCGTGTACTTGGTGAAATTTCTGAGCAGAAGCTTGAAATCGTTCGTGAGTCTGATTACATCCTCCGTGATGAAATCAAGAAAGCGGGACTTGATCGAGACATCTGGCAATACTTCACTGTGCTCCCTGACATCAGAAGCGTCGGAGTAATGGGAGATGCCAGAACATATGACTACACGATTGGAATCCGTGCTGTAACATCCATTGATGGTATGACCTCAGATTGGGCTCGTATCCCTTGGGATGTACTGGAGAAAATCTCGACGCGTATCGTAAACGAGGTCGATCATATCAACCGCGTCGTGTATGATGTGACGAGTAAGCCACCTGCAACGATTGAGTGGGAATAGAAATGAAAACATAATGACAGGCACCATCCGTAAAGTGTCGAATCTTCTATGGGTAACATTTAAGATTCGACAGAAATCGGGAGGTGCCTGTCATTTTGTGTATAAAACGAACATTTAAATAAAAAATATATATAATGTTCGTATTTTGTGTTGACGGTCGTGGGTCTGGTTGGTACAATAGTACTGTAATCATAACAAAACATTATAAAAGTTTTACGTCGTATAATTTCGGGAATAGGGCCCGAGCGTTTCTACCAAGCTACCGTAAATGGCTTGACTACGAGGTGATTGAGAATAGGACCGGGGAACATTTTTTATCTCCATTTACCTATTCATCATGATCTTAACAGTCAAAGCCTTGAACTCTGGTAGTTCGAGGCTTTTTTTATTGAAATGTCAGATTCTACGACGACTCTATAGGAGGAGTGCAAGAATGAAAAATTTCTTTCAGTTCGATCAGTTGGGAACCACTTACAGAAGGGAAATCATCGGGGGATTAACAACGTTCCTTTCAATGGCTTATATTTTAATTGTTAATCCACTTACGTTAACCCTTCAGTCTGTACCGGATCTGCCGGATAGCATGAGAATGGATTATGGAGCGGTATTTGTCGCTACGGCATTGGCTGCTGCCATCGGCTCGTTGATCATGGGCTTGATTGCGAAATATCCCATTGCTTTAGCTCCAGGTATGGGATTGAACGCATTCTTCGCATACACGGTGGTGTTAACGATGGGTGTACCATGGCAATCAGCTTTAACAGGAGTATTGATTTCAGGTTTGATTTTTATCGTACTCACATTATCAGGTATCAGGGAAAAAATTATTAACTCAATCCCGGCAGAATTGAAATATGCCGTGGGAGCGGGTATCGGACTTTTCATTACCTTTATCGGGTTTCAAAATGCAGGAATTATTGTGAATAACGATGCAGTATTAGTGGGTCTTGGCGATTTAACGAATGGTTCGACTCTTCTTGCGATCTTTGGAATTATCATTACCGTTATTCTTATGACAAGAGGCGTTAAAGGCGGTATATTCATCGGGATGGTTGTTACGGCAATCGTCGGAATGATCGTTGGGTTAATCGACACGCCGGAAAAAGTAGTAGACGCCGCACCAAGTCTTGCTCCTACGTTTGGAGCAGCACTAGATCCTTTATTCAATGATGCAGGCAGTATTTTCACCATACAAATGCTTGTTGTAATTCTAACATTCTTATTCGTTGATTTCTTTGATACGGCGGGCACCCTTGTAGCGGTAGCCAATCAGGCAGGATTAATGAAGGAAAATAAATTACCACGCGCTGGTAAAGCTTTATTTGCCGATTCTTGTGCAACAGTAGTGGGAGCGATCCTGGGTACTTCAACGACAACGTCTTATATCGAATCTTCTGCCGGGGTAGCAGCAGGAGCGAGAACAGGATTTGCTTCAGTGGTAACAGCGGTACTATTCTTACTCTCTATTTTCTTCTTCCCGCTCCTTGCCGTCATTACATCGGCAGTGACAGCTCCAGCACTTATCATTGTAGGGGTGTTGATGGTTTCGTCACTGGGTGAAATTGATTGGAAGAAGTTTGAGGTAGCTGTGCCGGCATTCTTAACGATTGTGGCCATGCCATTAACGTACAGCATCGCGACAGGTATCGCCATCGGATTTATCTTCTACCCTATTACGATGATCATGAAGGGTCGCGTAAAGGAAATCCATCCGATCATGTATTTCTTGTTTGTTATCTTCGTTATGTATTTTATATTCTTAGTTTAAAATAAAAAATTCTTTAAGCTGGTCTCTCGCAGATCAGCTTTTTCTTATTCGCTCTTTTCTCAAAGCTTGTTGCTTTTAACATAAGTTCTGCAAGGCTCTGTCAATTAGCGTGTGCTAGATGGTGAGGGGAACTGCTCCGCTTTCCGCGGACGTTCGGCCGAGCCTCCTCAGCTACGCTTCCGGGGTCTCGGCACGCCCGTACTTCCGCAGGAGTCTGCGCAGTTCCCCTCACCATCTTTAACAGAATCTATGTGACAGAGCTTCAAGGTGTACCATAAAACAAAATAACTAGTAAAAATAATTCTTCTTCCTTAAGACAAACAATCTCTCTTTAACTTAAATGAGATTGTTTGCTAGAAAGCTTCTTATAATTGTTTTCGATTAAGGATTCATGCTCAGAAAGTTGATTGGAGCGGAAAACAACTAGTACTTTCTCTTCTACAATAGCAAAAACTTTACGAAAAGAGCCTTCTTATTTAATAAAGGAAAAGTGTGAAACATAAATAGAGGAGTCGGAGGGAGATTTAGAGAAGATATACGTATAGAGTAAGTATGAATTGAAAAAAGTGAGGGTTTTCGTTAAAATCATGAAATCGGATAGTGTCGAAAATGGTCGAAATTATGGGGAGAATGACGATGTCTACTTTAAATGTGAAAAAAGCGTTAAATAACAATGTATTGATTGCAGATCACGAGAACTACGGTGAAGTCGTGCTGATCGGAAAAGGAATAGGGTTCAACCGCAAAAAAGGGGACCCCATCCAGAATGATATTGCAGAAAAGATGTTTGTGTTAAAAGGAGAGAAAGAGCAGGAGCAATACAAAAACCTCCTTCCTTTCTTAAATGATGATATGTCAAACGTCATTATTTCTGCCATCGAGTTAATCAGAAAAAGAACCAACTCTTTTCTTAATGAGCATATTCACATCGCCCTGACCGACCATATCCTGTTTGCGATTAACCGATTGATGAGAGGGATGGAAATCCGTAATCCGTTTCTGGTAGAAACGAGGACACTCTATCCATTCGAATACGAAATAGCCAGAGAAGTGGTAAGTATGATCAATGAAATGACAGATGTTCATTTGCCGGAAGGGGAAGTAGGGTTTATTGCCCTCCATATCCATAGTGCCATGATGAACAAGGATCTGTCTGAAGTGAATCAACACTCCCAGTTGATTGGACGCCTGACCGGGATGATCGAACAGCAGCTGGATGTGAAAATTAACAAGGAAAGCGTCGATTATATGAGGCTTGTACGCCATATTCGATATACAATAGAACGTGTACTCCGGGAAGAAAGAGTGGAAGAACCAGAAAAAATCGCAAAACTGTTGAAAGAGGAATACCCTCTCTGCTATAATTTATCTTGGAAGCTGATCAAGATGATGCAGCAAACATTACAAAAACCCGTCTACGATGCAGAGGCTGTTTACTTAACCATGCATTTGCAGCGTATTCAGAGTAAAGTTAAATAAAGCACTTATCTTTCTTACGTGTTACTGATACGATCAGGCATGAGTGAAGAAGATGATTGAAACGTATATTTTGGGGAAGTCTATCCTTATACGTTCATTATCCTCTTTTCTCATGCCTTTTTTGTTTGCAATCATCATCTAATTAGTTGAAAAAAAGAACGAAATAAAAGGAGGAAACTTCATGTTTAAAAAGGCTTTTGGCGTTTTACAAAAAGTCGGTAAAGCTCTTATGCTGCCTGTAGCGATCTTGCCAGCAGCGGGACTATTGCTTGCATTCGGTAATGCATTGCAAAATCCGACGTTATTAGAAATTGCTCCATTCCTTTCAAACGGCGGCGTTGAAATGGTCGCAAGTGTCATGGAACAAGCAGGTGGAATTATCTTCGGAAACTTAGCCCTGTTATTCGCAGTGGGTGTAGCCATCGGTTTAGCTGGTGGGGAAGGGGTCGCTGGTTTAGCGGCTATCGTTGGTTTCTTGATTATGAACGTAACAATGGGAACAGTTGAAGGACTGGGAATCGGAGATGTAACAGGTGATGGTGTAGATCCTGCATACGCACTTGTCCTGGGGATTCCTACCCTTCAAACCGGGGTATTCGGTGGTATTATCGTCGGGATACTCGCGGCGGCAATGTACAATCGTTTCTTCCAAATCGAACTCCCTTCATATCTGGGATTCTTCGCGGGTAAACGATTTGTTCCAATCGCAACGGCAGCGTCTGCTGTTGTACTAGGACTATTAATGTTATTAATCTGGCCTCCGATTCAAAATGGCCTTAATGCATTCTCTAACTTTATGCTTGGTGAAAACAGAGCATTTGCTGCATTCATATTCGGTGTAATCGAACGTGCTCTTATACCATTTGGACTTCACCATATTTTCTATTCACCCTTCTGGTTCGAATTCGGTTCGTATACTTCAGAAGCAGGGAATATCGTCCGTGGAGATCAGGCGATCTTCATGAAGCAGATTCAAGATGGTGTTCAGGATCTGACTGCAGGTACCTTCATGACTGGTAAATTCCCATTCATGATGTTTGGTCTTCCGGCAGCGGCATTAGCGATCTACCATGAAGCAAAACCTGAAAGAAAAGCAGTTGTAGCAGGTATCATGGGATCTGCAGCTTTAACATCTTTCTTAACAGGTATCACAGAACCAATCGAATTCTCATTCTTATTCGTAGCACCGGTACTATTTGGTATCCATACAATCTTTGCAGGTTTATCTTTCTTAACCATGCATCTATTAGATGTTAAAATCGGTATGACATTCTCAGGTGGATTAATTGACTACATCCTATTCGGATTGATCAACCCACAAACAAACGCATGGATCGTTATTCCGGTAGGGGCAGTATTTGCTGTCATTTACTACTTCGGATTCCGTTTCGCTATCCGTAAGTTCAATCTCATGACTCCTGGTCGTGAAGATGTGGACGAAGATGACGATGGATCACCGGCGAGTTCAGCTGGAGACCTTCCTTACAACATCCTGGAAGCAATGGGTGGACAAGAAAACATCGCTCACTTAGACGCATGTATCACTCGTCTCCGTGTTTCTGTAAATGATGTGAAAAATGTTGATAAGAATCGCCTGAAAAAATTAGGTGCTTCAGGTGTACTTGAAGTTGGAGATAATATTCAAGCAATCTTCGGACCTAAATCCGACACAATCAAATCGCAAATGCAAGACATCATCCGTGGAAAAGCTCCACGCAGAGTAGAAACAAGCGCAAATGAAGAAGTTGAGCAACAAATTGAAGAAGTGAACCCAGAAGCACTTCAAACAACAGAAGAACAAAAGAACGAAAAGTTCGTAGCACCAATTACAGGAGAAATCAAAGACATCACGGAAGTTCCTGACCAAGTATTCTCAGGGAAAATGATGGGTGATGGTTTCGCGATCGTACCGACAGAAGGAACAATCGTTTCTCCTATCACGGGTAAAGTCGTGAACGTATTCCCGACGAAGCATGCCATCGGACTAGAGTCCAAAGCAGGCCGTGAAGTTCTGATCCACGTAGGAATCGATACGGTTAAATTAGAAGGTAAAGGATTTGAAGCGCTAGTAAAAGAAGGAGACCAAGTAGAAGCAGGTCAACCATTACTAGAAGTAGATCTTGACTACATCAAAGAAAACGCGCCTTCAATCATGACACCGATTGTATTCACTAACCTTAAAGAAGGTCAGCAAGTAACGATCGAGAAGTCAGGTAAGGTAAACCGTAACGACGAAAACATCATCAAGATCGATTAATGAATAATCAAAAACCATTTCCATCCTCTTACTATGAGGGTGGAAATGGTTTTTTTGTTAGTATTTGAACTTTTACTAGAGGGAGTGGGTGAAGTATAGCTGCTTAATATATAGAAGGAAAATAGCAGAGAGTCTCTGCTTCAAAGCCAAGAATGTCAGTTTCCAGCCTGTGTTGTGGGGGGTGTGGTCGTAATGAAAAATAAATAATAGAAAGACTAAAGGAAGTTTCTCGAAAAAAAGTCTCTCAAAAGTATTGACGTATGTCTGATAGATTGATATACTTTAAAAACCGTCGCAAGAGAGCAGCGAGTACATAACAACTTCAAAACAGGAATTTAAAACATCGTGAAAAAAAGTTGTTGACAAACATACTGCATTCTTGATATGATGGTCAAGTCGCTTCAAACAGAAGCACTTACACATTGAACCTTGAAAACTGAACAAAACAAGACAATACGTCAACGTTAATTCTAGATTTATTTTTAAAGAGCTATTCAAACTTTTATCGGAGAGTTTGATCCTGGCTCAGGACGA
>NZ_JBHTGN010000011.1:0-21575 GCF_042666755.1 Rossellomorea sp. GCM10028870
CCATGCCGAACACGGAAGTTAAGCTCTTCAGCGCCGATGGTAGTTGGGGGATCTCCCCCTGTGAGAGTAGGACGTCGCCAGGCAAATATGAAAAAAGGGTAGCTCTTAGGAGTTACTCTTTTTTTGTTTTTTTATCTGAAATGTTATTGGAAGGTGAATCAGGCATCTATCTTTCATACAGGTGGTATTAGGAATGAAGAAAGGGGTTAGTACACTACCCTGGTATAGTTTTTATGTTAGAAAATGGAAAAATATGCATAAAGGGATGAATTCGACGCAATAACATTCAAAAACGACGCATAAAATGAAAAATCGACGCAATTAACATACAGCTTCAAGCTTAACCCGCCTCTATATCTATGAAAATATTGATATCTACCACCCTAAAATAGTCTTCGTTAATATAAAGAAGAATTTTTAGATAGATAGGAACATTTATTAGTGCTTATTACATATAAAACTTCATTTTGAGAGACACGATATCCTCGAAATCTTTCCTGGTGGCCAGCAAATGCAATGTTACTCCAAATCATCCTTAATTATTTGTATATAAATCCTATTTTCCATCAACTATTCAATTTAATAATTCTATTAGATATCCTACGTCCGACAACCCAACACCAAACACCCAACACCCAACACCTCACCTACCCACTGTATCTCAAACAACCACAAACCTCCATCATCACATGCTCAAAATTGCTATCCACCAACTCTCTAAAGTATTATTTAAATAAGAGTATATACGAGGAGAGAAGAACATGACGACAATTTATGATTTCACCGTAAAAAGAGCGAATGGATCTGTAACGTCTCTAGAAGAGTACCAGGGGAAAGTAATGCTTATCGTGAACACTGCCAGTAAGTGTGGCTTTACACCTCAATTTGAGGAGCTGCAGGGCCTGTATGAAGAGTATAAGGATGAAGGACTTGTTGTCCTTGGATTTCCATGTGATCAGTTCATGAACCAGGAGTTTAATGATCAGGATGAGATCATGGAGTTTTGTCAGGTGAATTACGGGGTATCTTTTCCGATGTTTGCGAAGGTCGATGTGAAGGGGAAGGAAGCTCATCCTCTATTCACGTTTTTAACGAAAGAGAAGAAGGGTGTCCTTCTTTCGAACATTAAGTGGAATTTCACTAAATTTTTAGTCGGGAAAAATGGTGAAGTTTATGATCGCTATTCTCCGCAAACCAATCCACGCAAAATCGAGGGGGACATTAAGAAGTTACTTCAAGAACAATAGAGAAAGAGGAGAGGCAGCCCGTCATCCTTCCTCTTTTTCCTACATTTTATCCATGAGTAATTTAAGTAAAAGGTATGGTGCTTTTTCTGTTGTGACATTGATGAATGTGTTGATAATAGGATAGTCTTCATTGGTTCGGTTTTTTAAAAGTTCCACCCACCATTCTGTTTCGTATCGGGCAATCATGCTTAGGTTGTATAGTATGGCATAATGGATGAGAACTTCAGGTATAGTAGTGGCTTCATTCCGAATCCCGGGAAGAGCTAGTTTGTTTTTGTTGAAATGCCATCTAAAGGGAAGATGCTCTTGGACATTTGGTGCTTGTAACGAATTGTCCGAGTTCCAGGTGAATTCCTCTGTCACCTTTTCATTCAGATACTGTTTAAGTAAGCTTTCTGACATATGAAAGTAAGATAGTAATGTCTCATCAATGATCAGCTCATGTTGTTGATTGAACCAGAACATGGTTTTCTTTTTGAGCAATACATGAAATGCTTCTTCAAGCTCGGGTATTTGTACGAGTAAATCTTCCATCTTGTATTTTTCCCCCACGATATGTTTCACGTGAAACACCAGGTTGGAAAAGTGTGAAAATAGACCATTTTTCTGCACCTTAACTTCATCTTGTAAAAAACGGTACTGCTGCTTTTTTCTTTTCCTGGATGTAATCCCATGGGCCAGGACCGTGGTTGTTTCTGGGTATAAGGGATCTTCTGTTAAAACAATCGCTTTTATAAAATGAATATATCCGTAGAAAAGCAAAATAGGTTTGAGTGATATAGGCGATTGCGTAGCTTGTCTGTAATAAAGTTCGCCTTGCTCCAAGTAGTACATGAATGGATAACAGTTATCATAGCTTTTCGTTTCAGCTTGAGAAGACCCCATTTGTTCATAGCATTTTCTTAGAAACTTCTGGGAGTATTCTGCTGACTGAAAATAGTGGATGAAGTCCCAGTGTTGACGTAATTCGTTCAAGTGATCACCTTCTAATTATTCTGAAAAATTAAATTAATCCTATTCATCTTGACAGTATTTTAACCAATTGATAACCTACTAATAATATTTTGGGACTAGGGAGGCCGAAAACATGTGGGATTCTAAATTTGCTAAAGAAGGTTTAACGTTTGATGATGTACTATTATTACCAGCCAAATCAGAGGTATTACCAAAGGATGTAAATATTTCTGTTGAGTTGACAGATTCAATAAAATTGAATGTTCCTGTGATTAGTGCAGGAATGGATACTGTTACAGAAGCTGAAATGGCGATAGCAATGGCTCGACAAGGTGGACTTGGTATTATCCACAAAAATATGAGTATTGAACAGCAGGCTGAACAGGTTGATAAAGTAAAACGTTCCGAAAGTGGAGTTATCTCAGATCCGTTCTTTTTAACTCCGGATCATCAAGTCTTTTCTGCAGAACACTTGATGGGCAAATATAGAATTTCCGGTGTTCCGATTGTGAACAACGAACAAGAGCAAAAGCTGGTAGGGATTTTAACGAATCGTGACCTTCGTTTCATCCAGGATTATTCCATTCAAATCTCGGATGTCATGACGAAGGAAAATCTCGTTACAGCTCCTGTTGGCACTACCCTAGAAGAAGCGGAAAAAATTCTTCAGCAGTACAAAATTGAGAAGCTTCCTCTGATTGATCAGGAAGGGACACTTAAGGGATTAATTACGATCAAAGATATTGAAAAAGTAATTGAATTCCCCAACTCTGCTAAAGATGATCAAGGACGATTATTAGTGGGAGCAGCTGTCGGTATTTCGAAAGATACGATGACTCGTGTTGAACACCTAGTGAAAGCACATGTGGATGTCATTGTAATTGATACAGCTCACGGCCATTCAGCAGGAGTTCTTTCTATTGTTCGTGAAATCCGCGATGCTTATCCAACGTTAAATATCGTAGCAGGAAATGTGGCAACGGCAGATGCGACAAGAGAATTGATTGAAGCTGGTGCTGATGTAGTCAAAGTGGGGATTGGACCTGGTTCAATCTGTACGACTCGCGTCGTTGCAGGTGTCGGCGTTCCACAAATTACCGCTGTATATGATTGTGCGACAGAAGCAAGAAAGCACGGAAAGAGCATCATTGCTGATGGCGGCATCAAGTATTCAGGTGATATCGTAAAAGCTCTGGCAGCAGGTGGACATGCCGTTATGTTAGGAAGCTTACTTGCAGGTACATCTGAGAGCCCAGGCGAAACGGAAATCTTCCAAGGACGTCGTTTCAAAGTATATAGAGGTATGGGATCAGTCAGCTCCATGGAAAAAGGATCGAAGGATCGGTATTTCCAGGAAGAAAATAAAAAGTTCGTTCCAGAAGGTATCGAAGGCCGCATCCCTTACAAAGGTCCTTTAGCAGATACATTGTATCAGCTAATCGGAGGCTTACGTTCAGGCATGGGATACTGCGGAACGAAGGACCTATACGAGTTAAGGGAGCAGGCACAGTTCATTAAAATGACGGGTGCCGGACTTCGAGAAAGTCATCCTCATGATGTTCAAATTACGAAAGAAGCACCGAATTATTCATTATAAGAAAATAATTCCAAATGCTGATCAGATACTCCTGATCAGCATTTTTTAATTTGTATAAAAATGATATTTACCGCCTTTTATCAGAGGTCGCAAGTCCCTTGACCCATGCCAAAACTAGTCATATTCTCTGTCTATTCTTACCTTTCGAACTATGATAAAATAACGAAGGTGTACATAAAATCTTGGAGGGCTAAAAGTGAAAAGAAGTTGGATTCAAAAATCTTTTGTTTGTATGATGGTTTTAATGATGGCAATGGGTATTGTAGGGAGACCTGCAAATGCTCAAGGAGACTTGGACGTTAACGCAAAAGCTGCGATTCTAGTAGAAGCCAGCACTGGCAAAATTCTTTATGAAAAGAACTCAGAAAATGCTCAAGGCATTGCAAGTATGACGAAAATGATGACAGAGTACTTGTTACTGGAAGCAATTGAAGAAGGTAAAGTGAAATGGGACCAGAAGTATACGGTACCTGCGAACCTTTCTCAAATGTCCCATAATACTGGTCTCAGTAATGTTAGTCTTGAAGTAGAAAGTACTTATACCATTAAAGAGTTGTATGAAGCAATGGCGATTTATTCAGCTAATGCAGCGACGATAGCGATTACTGAAACGATTGCCGGCTCAGAAGCGAACTTCGTTAAAATGATGAATGCAAAGGCTAAAGAACTTGGTCTGGAAGAATATAAATTTGTGAATTCTACGGGTTTAAACAATAAAGACTTGGCACCTTATGTAGAAAAGGTGGTAGGTGGTCCGGAAGAAGAAAATGTGATGTCTGCAAAGGATGTAGCAACACTCGCGTATCGCTTGCTGCATGATTATCCGGAGGTACTTGAGACATCCAGTATTGCGAAGAAGGTATTTGCGGAAGGAACGGATGACCCCACTCAAATGGATAACTGGAACTGGATGTTACCGGGGCTGATCCGCGAATACGAAGGAATGGACGGACTGAAAACAGGTACGACTGATTTTGCGGGTGCCAACTTCACAGGAACAGCAGAACGGGACGGAATGAGATTCATTACGGTTGTAATGGACGTTGAAGTTCCAGCTGGTGAAAACTCCTATGATGCCCGCTTTAGTGAAACAAGAAAAATGATGGACTATGCCTTTAACAATTATACAATAGAGGAAGTACTCCCTGCTGACTACCAAGTAAAAGGTCAAAAGACACTTCCGGTTGAAAAAGGGAAAGAAAAAGAAGTTCAAATCAAAACGGATTCTTCATTGAGCATGGTGATCAAGAACGGTGAAGAAGATCAATATAAACCGAAATTTGTAGTAGATAAGAAAAAGCTGAACGATGATAGTGAACTGACAGCTCCAGTTAAAAAAGGAGAAAAAGTTGGATATGTTACGTTAGAATCAAAAGATAAAAAAGATTTAGGCTACCTTACAGATAAAGGTACCAATGCTTCTAAAGCATCTGTTGTTGCTGTAGATGGGGTTGAAAAAGCAAACTGGTTTGTCCTTTCAATGAGAGCTGTAGGTGGTTTCTTCGGGGACATCTGGAACTCGGTTACATCAACGGTTAAAGGCTGGTTCTAATACCCCCTTAGGAAATGATTCATTCAGCACCAAGACTTTTACATTAGGACAAGTCTTGGTGTTTTTTTATAGGCAGGGTGATAAAGAGGCATCTTCCTAAGAGCACCTTTAGAAGTTCCCAAGAAATACATGCAAGGCCTGACCAAGCCGCTTCCGCTTTTCGTCTTGTCCAGCTCCAGGGCTTAGAGGCTCGAGGTCATAAGCCAAACATGCCAAAAAGGCAAAGAACGCCTTTCCGGCATGTTCGTCTTATGCTTGTCGCCTCTGGGCAAAGCCCTTCCGCTTTTCAAGATGTCCAGCTCCAGGGCTTAGAGGCTCGAGGTCATAAGCCAAACATGCCAAAAAGGCAAAGAACGCCTTTCCGGCATGTTCGTCTTATGCTTGTCGCCTCTGGGCAAAGCCCTTCCGCTTTTCGAGATGTCCAGCTATAGCGGCTAGTCCCTCGAGGTCATAAGCTAAATCGACCAAAAAAGCAAAGAGCGCCTTTCCGGTCGATTCATCTTATGCTTGTCGGGCCTGACCAAGCCGCTTCCGCTTTTCGTCTTGACATAAGTCTTTTTTTATTGTTTATTTAGCAGTAGGGTTACATAATCATTCCGATTGTTTTAGTCGCGTTTTCTTCCTTATTTGGATGGAAATGGGACAGGCATGGGATAAATATAAGGGGGATATAGATATGATGAAGACTGGTACAGATCGTGTTAAAAGAGGTATGGCTGAAATGCAAAAAGGCGGCGTTATTATGGACGTTGTGAATGCAGAGCAGGCAAAAGTTGCTGAAGCTGCGGGTGCAGTTGCAGTAATGGCTTTAGAACGAGTTCCAGCAGACATCCGTGCTGCAGGTGGGGTAGCAAGAATGGCAGACCCTCGTATTATTGAAGAAGTTATGGGCGCTGTGTCGATTCCAGTAATGGCGAAGGCTCGTATTGGTCATATTGTAGAGGCAAGAGTTCTTGAATCAATGGGTGTTGATTATCTTGATGAGAGTGAAGTATTGACGCCAGCTGATGAAGAGTATCATTTAAATAAAAGAGATTTCACTGTTCCATTCGTATGTGGGTGCCGTGATTTAGGTGAAGCTGCCCGCCGTATTGGTGAAGGTGCATCTATGCTGCGTACAAAGGGTGAGCCTGGAACAGGTAACATCGTTGAAGCGGTTCGTCATATGCGTAAGGTAAATGCTCAAGTACGCAAGCTTGTGAGCATGAATGAAGACGAGATCATGACAGAAGCGAAGTTACTGGGAGCTCCATACGAATTATTGTTAGAAATTAAAGAAAACGGCCGTTTACCTGTTGTAAACTTTGCTGCAGGCGGAATTGCAACACCAGCTGATGCGGCTCTTATGATGGAATTAGGAGCTGACGGAGTATTCGTGGGTTCTGGTATCTTCAAATCAGAAAACCCTGAGAAATTTGCAAGAGCTATTGTAGAAGCGACTACTCATTATCAAGATTACAAGTTAATCGCAGAGCTATCAAAAGAGCTTGGTGTAGCAATGAAGGGAGTAGAAATTTCTTCTATCTTACCTGAAAACCGTATGCAAGATCGTGGATGGTAAGGTGTGATTCTATGTTGAACATCGGTGTATTAGGACTTCAAGGTGCCGTCAGAGAGCATGTTCGTTCAATCGAAGCTTCTGGTGCCAAGGCAATCGTCATTAAGCGTGTAGAACAGCTGGAAGAGATTCAAGGTCTGATCATGCCAGGCGGGGAAAGTACGACCATGAGAAGGCTGATTGATCGATACGGCTTTATGGAGCCGTTGAGACAATTTGCTGCAAATGGCAAACCGATCTTCGGGACGTGTGCGGGACTGATTCTCTTAGCGAAGCATATTGTCGGGTATGAGGAACCTCATTTAGGTGTGATGGACGTAACGGTCGAGCGTAATTCCTTCGGTCGTCAGAAAGAAAGCTTTGAAGCGGATCTTTCGATTGCTCATGTTGGAGAAGGGTTCAATGCCGTTTTCATCCGTGCCCCTCATATCGTGGAAGCGGGAGAAGATGTTGAAATCCTCGCAAAGCATAATGGTCGAATTGTCCTTGCTAGACACGGACAATTCCTCGGTTGTTCTTTCCATCCAGAGTTAACGGATGATCACCGTTTAACTTCCTTCTTTGTTGAGATGGTGAAAGAAAGCATGGAAAAAACAATCGCATAATTTTATTGCAAAATGGAAAACATTGTAGTAGATTATGAAATAACCAATAAAAAATTAAATCGTTGATAGGAAATAGTAGTAAAGAAGGCTTGCTTTAGAGAGTCGGTGGCTGGTGAGAATCGACGCAAGAGCTTTATGAATCCATCCTTGAGTGAAGTACTGAATGAAGTAGGTATTTTCGGTGATTCCGTTACCATCTCTTAAGAGGAAGATGCTCTGCGTCTTCAATTAGGGTGGCAACGCGGAAACCTCCGTCCCTTTTACCAGGGATGGGGGTTTTTTATTTTTTTATAAAAAAGGAGAGAATCTCATGTTAGACATTAAGTATTTACGTAACAATCTGGAAGATGTAAAAGCCCGTCTACAACATCGCGGTGAGAACCTGGAGGATTTCGGTAAATTCGAAGAGCTTGATAAAAGAAGAAGAGAGCTGCTTGTGGAAAGTGAAGAATTAAAAAGCAAACGTAATGACGTATCACAGCAAATTGCCCAGCTAAAGAAAGAGAAAAAGGATGCTCAGGACCTGATTGTTGAAATGCGTGAAGTCGGGGCCATGGTGAAAAAACTGGATGATGAATTACGAGGAATTGAAGAGGAGTTAGAGCGCATCCTGCTTTCCATCCCTAACATTCCACATGAAACTGTACCAGTTGGTGAAACTGAGGATGATAATATAGAGGCCCGCAAATGGGGAGAGATCCGTGAGTTCGATTTTGAGGCACAGCCTCACTGGGACATTGCAACAGGCCTCGGGATCCTGGATTTCGAACGAGCCGGGAAGGTGACCGGAAGCCGCTTTGTTTTTTATAAAGGGTTAGGAGCAAGACTAGAAAGAGCCTTGATTAACTTCATGATGGATCTGCACATGGATGAGCATGGATATACAGAAATGATCCCTCCATTCCTGGTGAATCGAGCGAGTATGACAGGAACAGGTCAACTTCCTAAATTTGAAGAAGATGCGTTTAGAATAGAAAGCGAGGATTATTTCCTGGTTCCTACAGCAGAAGTACCTGTAACCAATTATCACCGCGATGAGATCATGAAGGGTGAGGAGTTACCTGTAAGCTATGTAGCGTACAGTGCAAACTTCCGTTCTGAAGCGGGTTCTGCAGGCCGTGATACACGTGGTTTGATCCGTCAGCATCAGTTCAACAAAGTAGAGCTTGTTCGCTTTGTGAAGCCTGAAGATTCTTATGATGAGCTTGAGAAGTTGACAGGTCATGCTGAAAAAGTCCTTCAGCTACTAGGTCTGCCATATCGAGTGCTATCTATGTGTACAGCGGACTTAGGTTTCACGGCTGCCAAGAAGTATGACATTGAAGTATGGATTCCAAGCTACGGAACTTACCGTGAGATTTCTTCTTGCAGTAACTTTGAAAGCTTCCAGGCAAGACGAGCGAACATTCGTTTCAGAAGAGAAGCTAAAGGGAAACCTGAACATGTTCATACATTGAATGGATCTGGCTTGGCAATCGGACGTACGGTTGCCGCTATCTTAGAAAACTATCAACAAGAAGATGGGTCAGTCGTGGTTCCAGAAGTACTTCGTCCATATATGGGTGGAGCAGAAGTCATTAAAGCATAAGACAAAACTGAAGATGGAAGACAAACAAAAGGTGCCTCACGAATTATTGTGAAGCACCTTTTGAATTTTTTTCGGAAATATGCTTGACTCTATTTGTACACCATGGTATTATAGTTCTTGTCGATACGGAGGAATACCCAAGTCCGGCTGAAGGGATCGGTCTTGAAAACCGACAGGGGTGTAACAGCCCGCGGGGGTTCGAATCCCCCTTCCTCCTCCATTGATTTTTTTATAACCATAGCGCATAAACATTGGAGATAGAATTCGTTACATATTATATGTAACGAATTTTTTTAATTTATACATATGACCGTTTACTTAAGGTTTTCGATGTCCTCTCTTAGGTGAGGATCGGAAGTATGGCCAAGTACACCTATTTCTGTAATATGTTTCCGTGCTTCTACGTCACCCAGCTTAAAGATCATTGAATAAATGTTTTTCATCGATTGATCATATTGATCGTCCTCTGGTGAATTGTGATATTGGCGGAAAGGAACCTGAGCCCGTCTCATGGTCGACATGTCATCATCATAGTTATCGTTAAAGAGCATTTTAAGCTCGTTCACTTCGGTTGGGGTAGCGAATATGCGAAAGCTTGGACTGGCATTTTGATTCGGATCCTGCAGGATATCCCCGCTGCTTATATCTACAAAATAAGTTCGTTTCGATTCCATGATTAATCCAACTCCTTATAAATCTGTTTGTTTGTACATATACCTCTTTTTGGCTGGAAATAAACGGATGGATGTTTTCCGGCCACCATAAAAAAAGACTACTCCTGCCGCAAAGCACAGAGTAGTCTTTTTTTCTATATTCTGATCCAGTTTCGGCGCCTAGTCCCTCGAGGTTATAAGACAAGCCATCCAAAAAGCCGCCTTTCCGGAAGGCTCGTCTTATGCTTGTCGAGCCAGGCCAAGGCGCCTCCGCTTATCGTTTAGCTCTTCAGCATTCTCGTCTGTTCAATGAAATACCCGATTCGTTCAACGATTGGTTCGATTGAGTTTTGATCGTTCACCAGGTCGTATTCGCTGATGTCCAGTCTGAGTACTGGACAGGCGTTAAATGAGTTGATCCAGTTTTCGTAACGCTCATGCATTTCTTCCCAGTAGGCAACAGGTGTTTGTTGTTCCATTGGGCGGCCGCGCTCACGGATGCGATCAACGACATTATCAATGGATCCTTCAAGGTAGATCAGAAGATCAGGGTGAGGGAAGTATGGTGTCATGACCATGGCATCGAAAAGGCTTGTATAGGTTTCATAATCGATTTCGCTCATATTCCCTTTTTCATAATGCATGCGGGCAAAGATGCCTGTATCTTCATAGATGGAACGGTCTTGAATAAAGCCTCCACCGTATTCAAAGATTTTCTTTTGTTCTTTGAAGCGTTCTGCTAAGAAGTAAACTTGAAGGTGGAAGCTCCAGCTTTTAAAGTCCTGATAAAATTTATCGAGGTACGGATTGGTATCAACTTTTTCAAATGACGTTCGGAAACCCAAGGCATTGGCCAAGCCGTTTGTCATAGTGGATTTACCGACGCCGACTGTACCCGCAATGGTAATCACGGCATTGTTCGGGATCCCGTATTTAGTGCGAAGATTCATGATAGTGAACTCCTTTTTTTAGTGTAGTCTCTAATTGAGTGAGAATGTGTTCCAGGTCCTCTTTATTTTGAACGAAGTCTATGTGGTCGCCATTGTAGCGAAGAACAGGGATATCAGGGTGAGTTTCTTCGAATGTATTCATGTATTCTTCATAATCTAACGATAGCTGCTTTAGATAAAGAGGGCTGATTTTCTTTTCAAAGTCTCTTCCTCTTTTTTCAATGCGCTTTAAAAGGGTATCAAGACTTGCGTTCAAGTAGATCACAACATTGGGCCTCGGCATATCCGACGTTAGGATCTCATAAATATTGTGATATTTTTTGAACTGCTGTTCATCCTTCAATGTACGCTTAGCAAAGATGATGTTTTTAAGAATATGATAATCTGCTACAACAGATTTGTTTTGAGATAGGTAGTGTTTTTCAATATCCTCTAGCTGTTTGTAACGATTGCATAAGAAAAACATCTCTGTTTGAAAGCTCCACTCTTCGATGTCATCATAGAATTTATCTAAGAACGGGTTTTCATCCACAATTTCTTTTAGTAAGTGGAAATGAAAGTGCTCAGAAATCGCTTTTGCAAGAGAGGTTTTTCCTATTCCAATCGGACCTTCAACGGTAATGAAAGGAATGCGCCCCATTAATTTTCCTCCTCATATTACGGCAATCTTTTCTTGTGTGAAAAAATAAAAATAAAAAATTACGACAGGAATTATTGTAACACAATAGATGGATGGTTTGTTTAGGTTATTTCCAAGGATTTTGAAATTATGCTACGTTCACTATATCGACTTTAAGTGGCCAACTATTAAGGAAAAGACAAACAAAAAGCTGATGGACAGGTGTTTATAGATTCACCTGTCCGTCAGCTTTTAGTATTTATTATCTTTTTACAACATTGAAATTGTCGGATATTAACAACCAGTTCTGAGGGAAGGAGAGCCCGAGCTTCCAATAGCTCATTCCCCTTAATTTTAACTCTTTCATGAGATCAAATTTCGCTTGGATGCTCCGGGCATCTTCAAACCATACTTCATGATCTTTTCCGGTGCTTGCATCCCGGTATTTAAAGAAAGGGGCCTGTGCTTTTTGATCATACTGAATCGGGACGTTATTGTCGGCGGCAATCTTGATTGCCTGTTGTGGACTGATGGCTTTCGCTGTACTTCCTTGTACAAAAGGGAGGGTCCAGTCATATCCATATAAATTTTGCCCCATGAGAATCTTGGATGGAGGCATTTCTGAAATGGCGTATTCAAGCACTTCCCGAACAGGTCCGATAGGGGAAACGGCCATGGCTGGACCACCGCTATACCCCCACTCATAGGTCATGATCACGACGAAGTCGACGATTTCACCGTGAGCTTTATAATCATGTGCTTCATACCACTTTCCTTTTTGATCGGCACTGGTCTTGGGAGCCAGGGCGGTTGAAAGCAGCCATCCTTCTTGATTGAACCGCTGCTTTGCTTTTCGTAAAAATTGGTTGTAGGCTTCTTTGTCCTGTGGACGTAAATATTCGAAGTCGAAGTGAATGTCCCTGAAGCCATATTTCTTGGCGGTTTGGACAACATTATCGAGGAATTTATTCTGGATTGCCTGGTCGGTTAGCAGGATTCGCCCAAGTTCATCACTGAACGTTCCTTCTTCTTGATTGGTGATGGCCATCATTAACACATTATTATTATCTTTCCCTGTTTGAAGCAAATTTCCAAGGGGTGGTTCCTGCAGTGTTCCATCCCGTTTGGCTTGGAAGCTGAATGGAGCCAGGTAGGTGAGATAAGGAGCTGCTTCTTTCGCGCTTTCTTCCAGGTTTGGGGCCACTTCTTTTCCGTAGGGTTCAACATACCCATTAAATTCAGCCCTTACTTTAGGCTTCTGTGGAATATATAATCGAAACCCTACCTGCAAAGGTTGATTGGGAGAAATTCCGTTCACTCTTGCCAGCTCCTGATAGGGGACACCTGTCTTCTGGCTGATCGCCCAAAGACTATCCCCTGGTTGCACAAAATAAAAACTTCCTATAATAGGGATAACCAATGATTGGCCAATCACTAAGTTATCAGGGTTTGGCAGTTCATTGGCGTCTACTATATCCTTAACTGTTGATCCATACGCTTGAGCGATACCAAATAATGATTGGTTTGATTGGACAACATGAATTTGCATAAACAGACCCTCCTATATTTCATTCACTATATTCAACTTATGAAATGAAAGAGGTGGATATGTTTTTTGAGTGAATTTTATAAGATCTCATCGGTCGGTTCTATCCTTGCTTTTAATACGTTTTTCATCATCGTTAACGCATAGTGATTATCTTCATCACTGACTGACGCAATGGCATCAGAGGGCACAATGAGGTTAAACTCTCTCATATAAGCATCGTTTGCTGTAAAGAGTACACAGATGTTTCCTGCAATACCCGTGATGATAAGATTTTTTACAGACAGGTGATGCAATAGTGTATTTAAAGCAGTACCATAAAAAGCGGAATGTTTAGGTTTAATGAGAAAAAAATCTTTATCCGTCGGCTGGAGCGGCGTCATGATGCTATCGCTGACTTCATTATGGCATTTCTTATAGATCTCTTTGTAATCTGCTTTCCAAAGCTCATAATGGTCGTTAATATAAATGGTAGGATGCTGATGTTTGGTACAATAGTGACGTAATGAGTTAATCGGTTCAACAATATTGCTGGTATGGCTCGCCAGTGTGTGACCGTGTTCGAAGTCGAATGGATTCATAATGTCTATAACAAGAAGAGCGGTATCTTTAGGTATCATGTTGAAAGCCCCTTTCTCTTATAGTTTGGAGTGAATGGGGATATTTTATAAAGAATAGATAAATAAATTTGCGGGAGTATATAATGGGTATAAGAGAAGAACGATTTATGATGGAAGCACTAAAAGAAGCGGAAAAAGCGGCAGCGATTCAGGAAGTCCCGATCGGAGCGGTCATTGTAATGGGTAATGAAATCATCGCCCGTGCTCACAATCTGAGAGAAACGAGTCAAAATGCCATCACCCATGCCGAGACATTAGCTATCCAAGAGGCATGTGAGAAGCTTGGCACTTGGAGGCTTGAGGGCGCAGAGCTTTATGTCACACTTGAACCGTGTCCTATGTGCAGTGGAGCCATCATCCTTTCCAGAATTGAGAAAGTCATTTACGGGGCAAAAGACCCAAAGGCAGGCTGTGCGGGAACGTTAATGAATCTACTTGTGGATGATCGATTTAATCATCAGTGTGAAGTAGTACCAGGAGTGCTGTCGGAAGAATGTGGTGGAATCCTTTCCCGTTTTTTTAAGGACCTGCGAGAGCGGAAGAAGCAGGAGAAGAAAAATAGGACTTCTGGATTGTAAATAACTTACAGCATTCCATCATTGCTTTTTACCGTAAATCCTAGTATACTTAATCTTGCGTCGCACTAATGACGCAACTAAATATGGTATCAATTTTGCCGTGCTAGGTGGGGAGGTAGCGGTGCCCTGTACTCGCAATCCGCTCTAGCGAGACCGAATTCCTTTCCGAGGCTCGCACTCTGTAGGGCTGCCTCAAGTAAGTGGTGTTGACGCCTGGGTCCTGCGCAATGGGAATCCATGAACCATGTCAGGTCCGGAAGGAAGCAGCATTAAGTGGAAGCTCCCATGTGCCGCAGGGTTGCCTGGGCCGAGCTAACTGCTTGAGTAACGCCTATGGATGCTTGTCGACGAAAGGTGCACGGCAGTTTAATAAATAAACAACAACTCATCCTTTATCGGGTGAGTTTTTTGTATGTAAAAGGGTTTTATAGACAAAAGAGGTCATCCTGAATTGATCTCCGGTTTTCTTTGTAAAAGGGATTTAAATTACGTTATAATAGACACTATAGTACATAAAACAAGAGGGGGGAGTATTTTGGCATATCAAGCTTTATATCGTGTGTGGCGTCCTCAGTCATTTATTGATGTAGTTGGACAGCAGCATGTAACGAAAACGTTGCAAAATGCCCTCCTTCATCAGAAGATTTCTCATGCCTATTTATTCTCCGGACCAAGGGGAACAGGGAAAACGAGTGCAGCGAAGATTCTGGCGAAAGCAGTTAACTGTGAGCGTTCTCCTGTAGCCGAACCCTGTAATGAATGTGATGCCTGTAAAGGAATTACCGACGGTTCGATCCCGGATGTCATTGAAATCGATGCTGCTTCCAATAACGGGGTGGAAGAGATCCGGGACATACGGGATAAAGTCAAATATTCTCCAAACGTAGTCGAGTATAAAGTCTACATCATAGATGAAGTTCATATGCTGTCTATCGGAGCATTTAATGCGCTGCTGAAAACCTTAGAGGAACCGCCTAAGCACGTCATCTTTATCCTGGCGACTACAGAGCCGCATAAGATTCCCCTTACGATCATTTCACGCTGTCAGCGTTTTGACTTCAAACGAATTACAGCCAGGGATATTGTGGGACGAATGAGTCATATTGCCACAGAATCAGGTGTGAATTATGAAGAAAATGCCCTAACGATTATCGCAAGGGCAGCTGAGGGTGGAATGCGTGATGCCCTAAGTCTTCTCGACCAAGCTATCTCCTTTAGTCAGGATCAGGTAACGGTAGACGATGCCTTGACTGTAACAGGGGCTGTTTCTCAAGGCTATTTAAACACCCTTGCGAAAGCGATTTTGGAAAGAGATGTCACAAGTGGATTAAGTGCGCTGGAAGAACTGTTGTTCCAAGGTAAGGACCCGGCAAGGTTCGCAGAGGACTTTATCCTTTATTTTCGGG
This sequence comes from Rossellomorea sp. GCM10028870, assembly GCF_042666755.1. NCBI lineage: Bacteria > Bacillati > Bacillota > Bacilli > Caryophanales > Bacillaceae > Rossellomorea > Rossellomorea sp. GCM10028870. The sequence continues at coordinate 15,474 of NZ_JBHTGN010000011.1, forward strand.
ATATGCTGCTATACCAGACGGCTCCTAATCTTGAAGAATCACTGGAACGTGTCATGCTCGATGATGATTTTAAAGAATTAGCCGGACAAACCCAGGCTCAGCAGATTTATCAATATATCGATGTCTTGAATCAGGCCGGTCAGGAAATGAAGTTCACCAATCATGCCCGTATCTACCTCGAGGTTTCCATTGTTAAGCTTTGTCAAATGGAAGCACCGGCAGCGGCTTCCTCACCTGAAGTGAACGATATGATGAAAAAGATCAAACTTCTTGAAAAAGAGGTTGAACAGCTGAAGGCGAATGGAGTCAAGGTTCAAGCAGAGCCGGCTTCACAACCGGCGAAAAAACCGATCAGGGCAAAGAAAGGCTTCCGGGCTCCTACGGGAAAAATTCAGGAAGTACTCCGGACGGCGACGAAAGAAGATCTCAATCTGATCAAGAGCCGCTGGGGAGATATGGTCGAAACATTGAACCAGCGTCAAATGCGCTCACAATCAGCACTGTTAAATGATGCTGAACCTGTAGCAGCTACAAACGGCTCATTTGTGTTAAAATTTAAATACGATATTCATTGTCAGATGGCAATGGAGAATCAAGCTTTCACTTCAGCGATTGCTTCCATACTGGAAGAGCTTACAGGAAACAGCTATGCAGCGATTGGGATTCCTGAAGATCAGTGGATGTCCATAAGAGAAGACTTTATCCGAAACTCTAAATCAGAAGATGGAGAATCATCTGGTGAGGATCAAGGTGAAGACTCACTCTTGAAGGAAGCTGAAAAGCTTGTCGGTATGGATTTAATAGAATTAAACGATTAATCTAAAAAAAATTAACTGGAGGTAATAATATGATGCGTGGAAATGGTAATATGCAAAATATGATGAAGCAAATGCAAAAGATGCAAAAGAAAATGGCGGAAGCACAAGAAGAATTAGGGGAAAAGCAAATTGAAGGAACAGCTGGCGGCGGAATGGTGACTGTTATCGTTTCCGGTCACAAACAAGTAATCGATGTAAAGATCAACGAAGAAGCTGTTGATCCGGATGATGTAGAAATGCTACAAGATTTAGTCCTTGCAGCGACAAACGATGCACTGAAGAAAGCAGACGAATTAACGAACTCAACTATGGGTCAATTCACTAAAGGAATGAACCTACCGGGAATGTTCTAGGAGGCAATACGATGCATTATCCTGAGCCTATATCGAAGCTGATCGACAGCTTTATGAAATTGCCGGGAATCGGGCCGAAAACTGCGGCCCGACTGGCTTTTTTTGTTCTTAGTATGAAAGAAGATACTGTCCTTGATTTTGCCAAGGCATTGGTCAATGCAAAGCGTAATCTAAGTTACTGTTCCGTTTGCGGTCACATCACCGACCAAGATCCATGTTATATATGTGAGGACCAAAGAAGAGATCGCAGCATCATCTGTGTGGTTCAAGATCCCAAAGATGTCATTGCAATGGAGAAGATGAAAGAATATAACGGACAATATCATGTGCTCCACGGAGCCATCTCCCCAATGGATGGGATTGGACCCGAGGACATCAATGTTCCGGATCTGATAAAGCGTCTTCACGGTGACGAGGTCCAGGAGGTCATCCTCGCTACCAACCCGAACATAGAAGGGGAAGCGACAGCAATGTACATCTCACGTCTCGTCAAACCATCAGGTATCCGAATCACGAGGATTGCCCATGGTCTTCCTGTCGGTGGAGATCTTGAGTACGCAGATGAAGTAACGTTATCGAAAGCTCTTGAAGGAAGAAGAGACGTTTAACGAAGGAGAGGATACCTATGTTTTTCCGAAAAAAAGGAAAGCTGAAAAAAGAGTATGACCAATCCTTACTACACGTTTTAGACGAAACCAAGGATCATTGGAATCAGCAACGTTCCATCGATGAGATGAGTGTGGATTATAATCTGAACATCCACTGTCATTCGAAAATAGCAGAAGCTAAATATTTTTTTCTCTTTAGAGAAGCAAAACATAGAAAGATCGTCATAAAAAGGTAGACAACCCTCATATCCTTTCAATAAGAGACTATTTATGTTCTATGTTGAGAGGAGAGAAGGGTATGAGCCCAGTTATCGTCATTGCGGTGATCAGCGGACTGATTGTACTTCTATTGGCCACCGGCACACCCATCAAGCCACTTCGGTTTGTCGGACAAGTTGCCATGAAGGTCATGATCGGAGCACTCTTTTTATTTTTCCTGAACGCCTTTGGCAGTCAGTACGGAATCCACGTTCCTATTAATTTAGCAACCTCATCTATTTCAGGGATTTTAGGTATTCCCGGAGTAGTGGGACTAACCGTCATTCAGATGTGGATCCTATAAGGATCAATAGAATAGTAAGAAGAAAGGCAGTCGAAGTATCAGGTGGGATTTTTTCTTACCTCTGATCTTGGCTGCTTTTTTACATAGAAAAGACAGAGGAGGCGGGAGAACTATGAAAATCGTCATTGCACCGGATTCCTTTAAAGGTTCCATGACAAGTAAAGCAGCGGCCGAAGCGATTCGGAGAGGGATTCACCGTATTAATCCTACACACCAAACAGTCATGATCCCGATGGCAGATGGTGGTGAAGGAACGGTTGATGCCATGATGACCATCATGAATGGGGAAACACGATCGGTTCAAGCGAGAGATCCCCTGGGACGTAAAATCTCAGCAGCTTTTGGGTGGGTATCTGAAACAAAGACAGCCGTAATTGAAACGGCAGCAGCATCCGGGCTTACTTTGTTAACAGAAAGTGAGTTGAACCCGGGCGTGGCCTCTACATTCGGGACCGGTGAGCTTGTGAAATCCGTTTTAGACCTTGGAGCAGAGCACGTTATTCTTGGGTTAGGAGGGAGTGCAACCGTAGATGGAGGGGCAGGGTTCCTGCAAGCGTTAGGAATCCGTTTTTTCAATAAGAAAGGACAAGAACTCGAAGCTGGAGGAAGCATGCTGGGGAAAATTGACTCGATTGACTCCACTAAACTCGACCAAAGGCTTCAGGCCGTTAAGTGGACAGTCGCTTCAGACGTAACGAACCCTCTGTTAGGGAATGAAGGGGCTGTGACCGTGTTCGGACCGCAGAAGGGTGTCAAACATGAGAAACTTGCAGACTTTGAAAGAGGCATGGAACACTTTGCTGAAAAGGTAGTTGAACATACGGGACTGGATTGCCGCCTCGATCAAGGAAGTGGAGCTGCCGGTGGGCTTGGTTACTCCCTTCACTCCTTTTTTCAACCAGTTTTTAAGAGCGGATTAAGTATTATCGCAGAAGAGAGCTGCCTGGAGTATCACTTGAAAGATGCGGCACTCGTTTTGACTGGGGAAGGGAAGATCGATGCACAGTCCCTCTATGGAAAGGTACCCGTAGGCATCGGGAGATTAGCTTTAAAGTATGAAGTTCCGGTAGCTGTGTTTGCAGGGAAAATAGAAGGGGATTTAGAGCAAATTTATGCTGAAGGTATACAGTTACTGCTTCCGATCGTTAGTCAGCCTATGTCTTTAAGAGTTGCAATGACAAGCGGAAGCATTTTGTTGGAAGAATCGGCTTCAAGGTTGATGAGGACATATGAATTATTTGCCGAGATGAGAAACAAACCAGTTTAATTTTGTATATTAATAGTGCCCGTCCTTCCTTCCGGGGTGGAGGGGGGACTGGCACTTGCTGTTTTTACACTATTCACTTAAAAACGTTTTTGGCATCACAACAGCTACTACTTCACCACGAGCACACAATTTCCCCTCCGCAAATACTTCTGTTTCCACCCTGAATTTCTTAGGATGAACTTCATGAACCGTACCAACTGCTTTTAATGGGACATGATGAGGTGTCGGTTTCATAAAATCCACTTGTAAGGAAGCGGTGACAAAACGTGGAGGCTCTTGACCATCACCGATTTCTCCACCGTTCTTTCTATGAAGAATAATCGCAGCTGAACCAGTGCCATGGCAATCGATTAAGGAAGCAACCAACCCGCCATATACGAAGCCCGGTAAAGCAGTGTGTTCCGGTTTAGGCGTGTAGATCGTGACCGTGTGACCATCTTCCATTCCAGTACGAAAATGATGCCCTTCCTTATTGAGTCGGCCGCAGCCATAACACCACGCAAAATCATCTGGGTAATCATCCTGGATGGCACGAATGACTTCGTTCATTGTATATTCTCCCTTCAACACAAACTCTTTCTCTAGTACTCTTCTATAAACGTGCTGAAATCCCTTTATTGGATTGATATATGTGATCTCTATGTTTTTAACATAAGTTCTGCAAGGCTCTGTCAATTAGTGTGTGCTGGATGGTGAGGGGAACTGCTCCGCTTGCAGCTAGCGTTCGGCCGAGCCTCCTCAGCTTAGCCGAACGGGGTCTCGGCACGCCCGTACTTCCACAGGAGTCTGCGCAGTTCCCCTCACCATCTTTAATAGGATCTTTGTGCAGAGCTTCAAGGTGTACCAGAAAACAAAATAACTAGAAAAAATAATTCTGCTTCATTAAGACAAACAATCTCTACTTACCTTAAAAGAGATTGTTTGCTAAAAAGCTTGTTTTAATTGTTTTCGATTAAGGATTCATGCTCAGAAAGTTGATTCTCGCTGCAGGATGATCGACTCCTGCGGGAATAGCTGGACAGGTGAGACCCCGGAGGCGCAGCCGAGGAGGCTCACCGCCAGCCCCGCGGAAAGCGAGCATCCTGTAGCGGAAATCAACTATTACTTTCTTATCTCCAATAGCAACAAACTTTACAAAAAGAGCCTTTTACAATTATAAAGGTAAAAACACTTTTCATTATTAGTAGTGATTGGTATAATATGGTTAACCTCACTCCTCCCTTCCTGTTTTATTTTCCATTTCAACAAAAAAATCCAGAAAGCTGGTGGTCTTAACAGTGAAAAGTAGACTAATTCAAGACAGTCCTCAAATCAGAGTATGGTTACAGGAATTCAATCATCCCGACGAGCATCTCGAAATGCTGGAAAAATTCAAGATTGGCAGAGAATTCAATCTGAGGTCGCGTGGATTAGTAGAGTATTATGGAAATGACTTCATCGATTATAAACGTGAACAGATGGCCAATAAAAAGCGTAATCAGTTCCTCACTGACTTTGCCTACTATATGACGGATCATTTAGAAGATGATTGGCCCCGTTCCTGGAAAGAGTGTCTTCCTTCCTTTTGGGAAGAATTGATATTTGCCTATCTCCCACACCACATGAAAGTCGTCCCCAAGAAAAACCACACACAAGATTTCCTCTTACAACTGAAAAAGTTCGTCCGGTGGCTTGATAAAAGACACAATACAACCTTTCTCGACATTGTCGATCCTTACATTACTGAGGCGTTACCAATCTTAAAGAATTATGAAACGCTTTTCTCTGAGCTCTTCTTGAAAAATCATCCGGGTTTTCACAATCCTGAATGGGACTTTACGAAAGATTTGGAACGCCTTGATGAATTAATGGAAGAATATGAAGAAACAGTTTACGGAGTATTCCGAGTGAAGCAGATGGTTGATGATGGGATTCAGCTTCTGGATCTGCATTCACATTACACGTATTTCACGAATGGCATACCTAGGAATAAAGTAGATTCGGAAATGATCTTAACGGCATGCTTAGGGAAAAGAGGTCATGAACTCGTATGGAAACTGGTTTTTGCAGATGGAATCTATCCTAAGAGAGCGTTTAAGTATATACAATTAGCCGATTAAAATTAAGTCGACAGCATCTGTTCATTAGTAGAGGGCAGGTGCTGTTTGTTTCTCAAATTATTTAAGTTAGACTAGTTTATCTTATAAACTGGAACACTCCCTGAAATAAATATGTAAAAGGTGAAAAATAGTATTGACTCTCAATAGTAGAAGATGCTATTATATTCCTTGTCGTCAAAACGACGCGAAAAACAAATTTCAAAAAAAGCTTGACGCTTTATGACGAAAAATGTTATATTTAAGAGGTGCTCAAGAGAGCCCAACGTTATATTGAACCTTGAAAACTGAACAAAACAAGACAATACGTCAACGTTAATTCTAGATTTATTTTTAAAGAGCTATTCAAACTTTTATCGGAGAGTTTGATCCTGGCTCAGGACGAACGCTGGCGGCGT
>NZ_JBHTGN010000012.1:0-2900 GCF_042666755.1 Rossellomorea sp. GCM10028870
AATTGATAGTCAAGAAATTACCGAGTATCGCCATTTTAGGTTTTAAACCTGATGTAACAACCAATTCGGTTAAGTTATGAAGGGCGCACGGTGGATGCCTTGGCACTAGGAGCCGACGAAGGACGGGACTAACACCGATATGCTTTGGGGAGCTGTAAGTGAGCTTTGATCCAGAGATTTCCGAATGGGGGAACCCATTGTTCGTAATGGAACAATATCCTTACTTGAATACATAGAGTATGGAAGGCAGACCCAGGGAACTGAAACATCTAAGTACCTGGAGGAAGAGAAAGCAATTGCGATTCCCTGAGTAGCGGCGAGCGAAACGGGATGTAGCCCAAACCAAGAGGCTTGCCTCTTGGGGTTGTAGGACACTCTATACGGAGTTACAAAGGAATGAAGTAGACGAAGAAGTCTGGAAAGGCTCGTCAAAGAAGGTAACAACCCTGTAGTTGAAACTTCATTCCCTCTTGAGTGGATCCTGAGTACGGCGGGACACGTGAAATCCCGTCGGAAGCTGGGAGGACCATCTCCCAAGGCTAAATACTCCCTAGTGACCGATAGTGAACCAGTACCGTGAGGGAAAGGTGAAAAGCACCCCGGAAGGGGAGTGAAATAGAACCTGAAACCGTGTGCCTACAAGTAGTCAGAGCCCGTTAACGGGTGATGGCGTGCCTTTTGTAGAATGAACCGGCGAGTTACGATCCCATGCAAGGTTAAGTCGATGAGACGGAGCCGCAGCGAAAGCGAGTCTGAATAGGGCGAATGAGTATGTGGTCGTAGACCCGAAACCAGGTGATCTACCCATGTCCAGGATGAAGTTCAGGTAACACTGAATGGAGGTCCGAACCCACGCACGTTGAAAAGTGCGGGGATGAGGTGTGGGTAGCGGAGAAATTCCAATCGAACTTGGAGATAGCTGGTTCTCTCCGAAATAGCTTTAGGGCTAGCCTCATGTGTAAGAGTCTTGGAGGTAGAGCACTGTTTGGACTAGGGGCCCTCATCGGGTTACCGAATTCAGACAAACTCCGAATGCCAAAGACTTATCCATGGGAGTCAGACTGCGAGTGATAAGATCCGTAGTCGAAAGGGAAACAGCCCAGACCACCAGCTAAGGTCCCAAAGTATACGTTAAGTGGAAAAGGATGTGGAGTTGCTTAGACAACCAGGATGTTGGCTTAGAAGCAGCCACCATTTAAAGAGTGCGTAATAGCTCACTGGTCGAGTGACTCTGCGCCGAAAATGTACCGGGGCTAAACGTATCACCGAAGCTGTGGATTGACACCTCTAGGTGTCAGTGGTAGGAGAGCGTTCTAAGGACTGCGAAGCTAGACCGTAAGGACTGGTGGAGTGCTTAGAAGTGAGAATGCCGGTATGAGTAGCGAAAGATGGGTGAGAATCCCATCCACCGAATGCCTAAGGTTTCCTGAGGAAGGCTCGTCCGCTCAGGGTTAGTCGGGACCTAAGTCGAGGCCGATAGGCGTAGACGATGGACAACAGGTTGATATTCCTGTACCACCTCTTTTCCGTTTGAGCAATGGGGGGACGCAGGAGGATAGGGTAAGCGCACTGCTGGATATGTGCGTCTAAGCAGTTAGGCTGATGATGAGGCAAATCCCATCATCGTGAAGGCTGAGCTGTGATAGCGAGCGAATTATAGTAGCGAAGTTCCTGATTCCACACTGCCAAGAAAAGCCTCTAGCGAGGAAAAAGGTGCCCGTACCGCAAACCGACACAGGTAGGCGAGGAGAGAATCCTAAGGTGAGCGAGAGAACTCTCGTTAAGGAACTCGGCAAAATGACCCCGTAACTTCGGGAGAAGGGGTGCTCTGGTAGGGTGCAAGCCCGAGAGAGCCGCAGTGAATAGGCCCAGGCGACTGTTTAGCAAAAACACAGGTCTCTGCGAAGCCGTAAGGCGAAGTATAGGGGCTGACGCCTGCCCGGTGCTGGAAGGTTAAGAGGAGTGCTTAGCGCAAGCGAAGGTGCGAATCGAAGCCCCAGTAAACGGCGGCCGTAACTATAACGGTCCTAAGGTAGCGAAATTCCTTGTCGGGTAAGTTCCGACCCGCACGAAAGGCGTAACGATCTGGGCACTGTCTCAACGAGAGACTCGGTGAAATTATAGTACCTGTGAAGATGCAGGTTACCCGCGACAGGACGGAAAGACCCCGTGGAGCTTTACTGTAGCCTGATATTGAATTTTGGTACAGCTTGTACAGGATAGGTAGGAGCCTTGGAAGCCGGAGCGCCAGCTTCGGTGGAGGCATCGGTGGGATACTACCCTGGCTGTATTGAAATTCTAACCCGCGCCCCTTATCGGGGTGGGAGACAGTGTCAGGTGGGCAGTTTGACTGGGGCGGTCGCCTCCTAAAGAGTAACGGAGGCGCCCAAAGGTTCCCTCAGAATGGTTGGAAATCATTCGCAGAGTGTAAAGGCACAAGGGAGCTTGACTGCGAGACCTACAAGTCGAGCAGGGACGAAAGTCGGGCTTAGTGATCCGGTGGTTCCGCATGGAAGGGCCATCGCTCAACGGATAAAAGCTACCCCGGGGATAACAGGCTTATCTCCCCCAAGAGTCCACATCGACGGGGAGGTTTGGCACCTCGATGTCGGCTCATCGCATCCTGGGGCTGTAGTCGGTCCCAAGGGTTGGGCTGTTCGCCCATTAAAGCGGTACGCGAGCTGGGTTCAGAACGTCGTGAGACAGTTCGGTCCCTATCCGTCGTGGGCGCAGGAAATTTGAGAGGAGCTGTCCTTAGTACGAGAGGACCGGGATGGACGCACCGCTGGTGTACCAGTTGTCTTGCCAAAGGCATCGCTGGGTAGCTATGTGCGGAAGGGATAAGTGCTGAAAGCATCTAAGCATGAAGCCCCCCTCGAGATGAGATTTCCCATCACGTA
>NZ_JBHTGN010000013.1:0-1635 GCF_042666755.1 Rossellomorea sp. GCM10028870
TTCCATTAAACCAGCTAATAGTTTGTCAACATTTTTCAATGAAAAGTTCAGAATAAACATGTTACACTAAATTTGGGCATACCAAATAGCCTTCCACTATGCTTGTTATGGAAGGTTTTGTATTAAGTGGACAAGTCTATCTTTTAATCTATATCTTGGAAAGCTTCTTTGCTTGTTAAAATGGCAAAGATCCATCTTAAAAGTTTGTTTACACAGGCTATCACGGCTACTTTGTAAGGTTTCCCTTCGTCTCGCTTTTTATCATAAAAGGCTCTTAATCTTTTGTTTCGAGGGATAACCTCATTGGTGATTTTCTTTTTGCGACAGTCACGAATGGCACACTTCACCGCCATAAATAACGCCTGGCGAAGACGGCTTGAACCTCTTTTGGTTATGCGATTGATCGTGGCTCTGAATTTGCCAGATTCAAAGACACTTGGATCAATTCCTGCGAAGGCTACAAGCTTTTTTGGGTGACTAAACCGTTCAATCTCCCCGATTTCAGAGATAATCGTTGCCGCGATTTTTTCTCCAATTCCAGGGATTGATTTTATAAGTTCATATTCTTCTACTTCTTTTGCGAGAGCGTCTATTTCAGCTGCCAACTTTGATAGATGCTCTTTATACTGTAGAAGCATATGAATATACATATTCATGCTCAAGATATGGCTTTGATAAAGTGTTTTTTGAATTGGATTACGCTCTGCCGCCTCTTTCAATTCAGTAGCTTTTTCTTTTGCCCATGCTCTAGATCGAGACTTACATAATTCAGCTATCTTATCAGAAAGCTCTTTCTCGTCAACCCTTAATATATCCTCAGAAGAAGGGTATTCCTTTAACGTCAGTAGTGATACCACTGAATATAAGCTGCCAAAAACCCCTTTATACTCCGGAAAAACTTGATCAAGTAGGGATTGGAATTGTAATTTAGCCTGTACATGAAGTTCGGTAATGTTCTCATGTTGCCTTGTGAGATTTCGAAGGTTCAAGAGTTGGATTCCTCTTTTTTTGTAGGGCTCTAACTCCTCCTTATAATACAGCTCACATAGGTGATAGGCATCAATCACATCGGTTTTTACCTTCCGTAAATTTGAACTTTTGGCTCTATAGGAGACAAGGGGATTAACAATAATTAATAGATAATCACGCTCCTCTAAATATTGAACGACTGGAATGTGAAAGTGACCTGTAGATTCTAATACGACCGGAGGTCTAATCCCAGTAAAACCCCTTATTTCTTCAAGATACTCTACTAGACAATCAAGACCTTCTATTGTGTGTGGGATACTGAAACTCTTTCGGTGAGGCTTTCCTTTTTCTAAGAATGCTTGAATTTGACTTTCTCCCTTAGAGACATCCAGACCAACGACTGGATTCATTCTAAAATCTCCTCCTTATGAATAAACTTGCCGGTAACCCCTAACTCCATCTTGCAGTGTCATAGCTTCGCTTGTTATACGGGATCCTAGTCCCAACCAGCCTCAATCATGTTTCTACAAGTAGGGGGCGAACAGTTTAATGGACGGGATCAAGTCCCACGGGGGCTTCCGTTCTACCCCGGCTACCGTAATCATATATCGATATAAAAAATGGTCAACCAGAAATATCTTGCTGACCTTATAATACGAAAGGGGG
>NZ_JBHTGN010000015.1:0-1219 GCF_042666755.1 Rossellomorea sp. GCM10028870
GTGACAATGGCGAAGAGGTCACACCCGTTCCCATGCCGAACACGGAAGTTAAGCTCTTCAGCGCCGATGGTAGTTGGGGGATCTCCCCCTGTGAGAGTAGGACGTCGCCAGGCAAATGTGAAAAAAGAGTAGCTCTTAGGGGCTACTCTTTTTTGTGTTTACTTGTAAATGGATTCTTGGTTCGAAGAACAAATTGGTTATGGGATAAAGAGGGCTGCTTTTTTACGTTTTTATTTGTTGGAGAAATGTTATTGAAGGCTGATCGTACAACTAAAATCAGAATCGAAGGACAGATTGAAAGTGAAATAGGGACAATGTTCTTGGATGGATTTGGGAAATGGTGCAATTCTTAAGCAAAGTGACGCAATAACGGATGTAAACGACGCAATAAAAATAAAAAAGACGCAATTCCGCTCTATTTTGACGCAATTAATTTAATAGAACCTTTATTGCTCTCATAATAGTAGCCACAACCTATATTGTTGGCCAGGTTATTACGGATTTCTCATATGAATAGGGCTAAATCTCTCTATTTTAATGATCAACCTTTTGAAAACACGCACTGAATTCTACTCTTAAACGATCAATCTATTAGAAAGATAAAATAAATATCAAAATTGCACCTCCAAAACAAACTAAAATTAGCTTTCACCTGAGAGTGACAAACCTCATTCGCAATAATTTTGACCAACTTCAGATCTGGGACTCTACATATTTAGTAATCCAGCAGAAGAACAGCGTCATATTTTCCTTCGGAAGACCTCATCTAAACTTATGGATACTTAGATAACCGGAAATAAATAGTCAAGCAGATATGTTTAAGATTCTCCTCTGTGTGTATATATATAGTGTAGGCATTCTAAACTGAACTCTCAGACATCTATAAATAGTAAAAAAGGTATTGTTATTAAGTAGATGTTTGTGATATTATTGTTCTTCCGCCTTTTATAAGGGGATTCAATTTAATCTCTTTTAGGCTCGTTTAAGTGTTTACTAACTTAGTAGATATAAAAGTTAAAAAACATTTAAAAAGAAGTTGACTTCTACGAAGTTAACTGGTAAAGTATTATTTGTTGCCACAAACGGACAACGAAACACGACGAACTTGATCAAAACTTCTTGAAAAAAGTTATTGACACCAAGTTGGTGATCGTGTAACATAGTAAGGGTCGCTTCGAAAGAAGCACTTACACATTGAACCTTGAAAACTGAACAAAAC
>NZ_JBHTGN010000016.1:0-768 GCF_042666755.1 Rossellomorea sp. GCM10028870
ACCCGTCCGCCGCTGACTGATGGGAGCAAGCTCCCATCAATCCGCTCGACTTGCATGTATTAGGCACGCCGCCAGCGTTCGTCCTGAGCCAGGATCAAACTCTCCGATAAAAGTTTGAATAGCTCTTAAAAATAAATCTAGAATTAACGTTGACGTATTGTCTTGTTTTGTTCAGTTTTCAAGGTTCAATGTGTAAGTGCTTCTGTTTGAAGCGACTTGATAATCATATCATTTCCACCCAATCAGTGTCAATGACTTTTTTTAAAAATTTTGGTGGAGCCTAGCGGGATCGAACCGCTGACCTCCTGCGTGCAAAGCAGGCGCTCTCCCAGCTGAGCTAAGGCCCCAAATAAGGTGGTCGGGAAGACAGGATTCGAACCTGCGACCCCTTGGTCCCAAACCAAGTGCTCTACCAAGCTGAGCTACTTCCCGATCTATATGGCGCGCCCGAGAGGAGTCGAACCCCTAACCTTTTGATCCGTAGTCAAACGCTCTATCCAATTGAGCTACGGGCGCTAAATATGTTGTTTTCTTCCGAAAAATCAATGGTGCCGAGGACCGGAATCGAACCGGTACGGTAGTCACCTACCGCAGGATTTTAAGTCCTGTGCGTCTGCCAGTTCCGCCACCCCGGCAAAATTTTCTGGAGCGGAAGACGGGATTCGAACCCGCGACCCCCACCTTGGCAAGGTGGTGTTCTACCACTGAACTACTTCCGCGAAATATAATGGTGCGGGTGAAGGGACTTGAACCCCCACGCCTTGCGGC
>NZ_JBHTGN010000017.1:0-640 GCF_042666755.1 Rossellomorea sp. GCM10028870
GAAGTCGGTGAGGTAACCTTTTGGAGCCAGCCGCCTAAGGTGGGACAGATGATTGGGGTGAAGTCGTAACAAGGTAGCCGTATCGGAAGGTGCGGCTGGATCACCTCCTTTCTAAGGAAGATTTAACTAAAACGTTTGACACGTCGAAGTTTTGTTCAGTTTTGATGGTTCAACTAAGTTTTTTGCGAAAGCAAAACAACTCTCCATCTACAAACAATGGTAAGCATTGCTTATCATTCATTTTTATGGAATATGGGCCTATAGCTCAGCTGGTTAGAGCGCACGCCTGATAAGCGTGAGGTCGGTGGTTCGAGTCCACTTAGGCCCACCATATTCGACTCACTTGGGGCCTTAGCTCAGCTGGGAGAGCGCCTGCTTTGCACGCAGGAGGTCAGCGGTTCGATCCCGCTAGGCTCCACCAAGTTTTTTTACGAAGCGTAAGCGGAGTAAAATAAACATCCATACAATCTCTTTCGAGATCATGGTTTGTTCTTTGAAAACTAGATAAAGATAAATTGATAGTCAAGAAATTACCGAGTATCGCCATTTTAGGTTTTAAACCTGATGTAACAACCAATTCGGTTAAGTTATGAAGGGCGCACGGTGGATGCCTTGGCACTAGGAGCCGACGAAGGACGGG